>NZ_JCALCI010000003.1:0-869738 GCF_059812245.1 Mycobacterium sp. NGS64
CGTCGTGGTCGTCGTCGGGGGCGTGTACGTCGGGGGCGTGTAGGGCGGGTACGGGTTGTACGGGGGGCGCCAGCCCGGATACGGAACGATGACCGGGTACGGGATCGGTCCGTCCGGGTTGGGCATCAAACCGGGAACGGGCGCCGGGGCAACCGGGGCCGAACCGGGGGACGCCAGCTGCGGCGGGATGTAGCCGTTGGCGTCGGGGATAACGCCGCCCTGGAACCCCGCGTTGGGCTGATCGATCGGCGGCGGCGGCACCGGCGCCTGCTGCTGAGTCGGCAACAGCGGCATGAACTTGCCCGGGGCGGCATTCTGGTGGCCGATCACCGGCTGCGCGCTCGCGGTCGGCCGGATCGCGATGGCCACGGCGGCGGCCAGTGTCGCGAATCCGACCACGGCGAAGGCGATGACGGCGTTGCCGAGCACCAGCGACCGTCGGCTCAGCGGCATCCGACCGGTCTGTTCCGGATCCGCGGCGTCTTCGTCGAAGCCGCCGTACTCGTCTAACTCGCCGGCGAACGGGTCGGCGTCCTCGGCCTGCGAGTACGCCAGCTGCGGTTCCTCTCCGCCGGAGCCCGCCAGCTCGGAAGTCGGGGCGACCGCGGTCGCGGGGGCCATCGCCGTCGCGTCCCCGAGCACCCCGAGCGCGGGCGCCATCGCGGTCGCCGCGCCCGCGGTGACCGGCGGCTGGGGCGTGGTGGGCGCCAACCCGGCGGCGAGCGCCGCACCGCGCGCAAACGCGAACTCGGGCCGCTCGAGCACCTCCACCCGCAGGGCCGATCGGGCGCGAATCCGTTCGGCGAGGCTGGTCAGGTTTTCCAAAGTGCCCAGCACGTACGCGGCGCTCACGGCGAACGGCGCGGTCTGCAGCCAGTCCAGCAGCATGTCCGCCGCCGCGGCGACGGCGTCAACGCCCTGCAGGGCCGCGGTGGCCAGGATCTCGGCCGCACCGGCGGCGCCCAGCGCGACCAACGTCGCCGCCTCGGCGGTGACCACGAGTGCGACGGCGCCGGGCAGCGTGACGCCCCGGAAAACCGTGCGCAGCAGCGCCGCCACCGAGTCGGGCTGCGAAACCACCCCGACGTCGGGAATCCCGGAGTCGGCCAGCGCCTGGCGAAACGCCTCCGCCTGCGCGGGATCCGGCGAATACAGCCGAGTCGCGACCAGATGGCGGCCCTCGGCGGCCAGCGCCTGCTGCGCGCCGGTCACCGTCTGGATCAACGTTTCGAACGGCTCGATGGGCAGCTCGACCACCAGGTGCTTGATCGCCGCGTAGCCGCCCCCGACGGGCCCGACGAGCGCCAACCGGGCGATGGAACCGGCCACTGCGACGCCGAGCACCGCGTCCATCGCCCCCAGCCGTCGCGAGGTAAGGCCCACCGGGCCGGTTTGGGCGTCGTCGTCCTCGGGCTCGGTCAGCCATTCCATCGGGAGCAGGTCGGATTCCCCGGCCATCGAGTACGCCAGGTCGGCTCCCACCTGGCCGGCCGGGGGCATTCCCCCGACCGCGGGCGCCATCGCCGTCGCGTCCCCGGCCGACCCGACAACGGGGGCCATCGCCGTCGCGTCCCCGGCCGACCCGACCGCGGGGGCCATCGCCGTCGCGTCCCCGGCGGGCCCAGCCGCCATGGCCGCGCCGCGGGCCAGCGCGACGGTGGGGTCCTCGTCGGGCCGCGGCTGCGCGCCCGCCCCGGACAGCGCCTGCGCTTCCGACAGCACGGCGACGTTGTGGACGCCGGAGTCCTCCAACGCCCGCCGCAGCCGCTCGGCCCACTGGCGATCCGACCAGCACAGCCGGGTGGCGAGCAGCCGGTGGTTTTCCTCGGCCAGCAACCGATTCGTCCCGACGACCGTCTCGGTCAGTTTCTCGATCGGGCGATCGGCGAGGTCTACGACGGACTCGTCGATCAGGCCGGCGCCCGAACCGACAAGGGCCAACCGGGCACGAGGACCTGTGACCGCGACCCCCAGCACGACGTCCATCCCGACTCTCCTTCGGCGGCTACCCCACAGCCAGCATGTCCCGGCATCATTACACTGCGATACCGTCGGCGGTAACAGTCATTCGGGCGACGAGGTTTCGGTGTTCGCCTGTGAGCGCAGCGTAACCGCGTGGCGGCCACCCCGGAAACGCACACGTCCTCACCACTGCCGCGTCGCCCGAACGGAGATTATGTTTCCAAGTAAGCAACGCAGTCGATGCGGCAGGGGGTTCCCCCGCCGCGCCGCCAAAGTTGCGCCGCCAAAAGCCGTCCTCGACACCCGGGGGGAACCGTGAGTCAGAGCAGCGACGACGCCCCTACCGGGCCGATCCGCGGGCGGACGCAGCAGACGCGGCCGGCACCGCCGGGCGCGCAGCCTCGCCGGCGTTCGGACGTCGCGGTCGATCTGACCGCGGCCGCCATGCTCGTCGTGGCGCTGCTGTTGCCGTGGAATTTGTATTTCGGCTTGGGAATCGACGGCAGCAACAAGCCGCTGTTGGCGGTGCTGTTCGTCGCGACGCTGCTGTCGCTGGCATCGATCGTGCTGGCCGGTTCCTGGCGATCGGCAAATCCAAAGTTCAATCCCGCGCGGGCGGGCCGCCTTCGGCTGGCGCTCAACGTTCCCTACGTGTTGCTGGTCATCGGCTTCGTCGCGTTCGACGTGTTCGAGACCGTGCGGTTCGGTGGCAGCGTGAACGTGCCCGGCGGTGTCGGGCCGGGAGCGTGGCTGGGCATCGCCGGCTCGCTGCTGAGCGCGCGGCCGGTCGCGGCCGACTCAAATGACAACCCCAGGCCGGTGCGGATCATCGGTTACGCGTCGATGGTGGGCGCGGCACTGAGCTTTTGCTTCAACCTGTTCTGGCGGCTGAAATACGCGCTGCACGACGCGAGCGGCTCGTCCGGCTTCGGCAAGCAGAACATCGCGGTGATCGCGACGGCGCTGGTGTACGGCACGGTGGCGCTGCTCGCCGTGCTGGTCGGATCGAGGTGGGTGCTGCGCAGCACCAGGGCCTCCCGGCTGGCGACCGTGGCCCTGGGGGTCTCGACGCTGGTCGCCGGGGTTCTGGTGTGGATTCTTCCGGTCGGCCGCGACATCGACGCGTTCCACGGCATAGCGCAGAACACCTCGACGGCGGGGGTGGGCTTCGAGGGGTATTTGGCGTGGGCGGCGGCCGCGGCCATTTTCGCGCCCGCGGCGTTGGCGGCCCGCCGTGACGCGTCGGCGACGGAGGAGAACGCGTGGCGCGCGGCGGCCCGAAACGGGTTGCTGCTCATCATCGTTTGGTGCCTGGGGTCGATGGTCATGCGCATCACCGACCTGGCCGTCGCGGTGACTCTGAACTACCCGTTCTCGCGCTACGACAGCATGGTGCTGGCGGCCTTCGACCTGGCGACCGCGGTGCTGGCGATCTGGCTGCGCATCAACCTGGGCAACGACGCCGTCTCCCCCAGGCTGATCTCGTCGCTGTGCGGACTCGTTGCGACACTGGGCATTTCCCGCGTCGTGCTGGGCGTCGCGCTGGCGCCGCGGTTCGAGGAGGCGCCCAACGCGCCCGCGCCGAATCCGGTGTACGGCAACAACCTCGCCCAACAGATCACCAGCACCTTCGACGTCGTCCTGTGCGTGCTGGCGCTGTGCATCCTCGCGGCGGCCATCATCACCGGTCAGCTCGCCGCGCGGCGCGCGCGACGCCAGCGCCGCCGCCCCGCGCACACGCGTGGCGGCCCGGCCGGCACCCACCCCGGCCCCGGTGCGCCGACGACGCGCATCCCCGTGGGCCACGCGGCCCCGTCGGCCGCGGCGACGACGCGCATCCCGGCCGGCGGCGCGACGCGCCAGCTCGCCGGTTCGCCGCGGATCTTCCGGGGCGACGACTCGGCCACCCGGCAGATCCCCGTCCAAAAGCCCCGGATCTTCCGCCCGCCAGAGGGTTAACGCAAAGGCGCGAAAGCGAATTCGCGCAAGCCCTCGCGCGGGTCGATGGCCGCGCGGAACCCCAACACCTCGGCCGCCCGCGAGGGATCGGCGACGATGTGGCGCACGTCGCCGCTGCGGTACTGCCCCGTGACCACCGGGGAGACCGAACCGTCCCGCGCCTCGCACAGCGCGGTGGCGACATCAAGGATCGAGATGGGCCGCCCAGAGCAGACGTTGACGGCGGTGAAGCCGTCGCGGTCGGCCTCCGCGGCGGCCACGTTCGCGGCGGCGACGTCGTCGACGTGGACGAAATCCCGCATCTGCCTGCCGTCCTCGAAAACCCTTGGCGGCTCGCCCTTTTCCAGCGACGAGCGGAAGATCGCCGCCACCCCGGAGTACGGGGTGTCGCGCGGCATGCCCGGCCCGTAGACGTTGTGGTAGCGCAGCGCCACCACCGAGCCGCCCGTCGCCTCCGACCACGCCAGCGCGTAATGCTCCTGCGCGGTCTTGCTGGCCGCGTACAGGCTGCGCGGACGCAACGCGGCGTCCTCGTCGACCAGTCGCCACGTCACCTCGAGCCCGCATGCCGGGCAATGGTTTTCGAAGATCCCGGCGTCGAGGTCGGCGCGCCGGCGCGGCGGCGGGTCGACGAGCCCGTGCTCGGGGCAGGCGTAGTGGCCCTGCCCGTAGACCACCATCGACGAGGCCAGCACCAGGCGGCGCACGCCCGCGGCGAACATCCTCGCCAGCAACACCGTGGTGGCGAAATCGTTGTGGCCGCCGTAGGCCGGCGCGTCGGCCGCGTCCACGCCCGCACCGACCATCGCGGCCTGATGACACACGAGGTCCACGCCGTCCAGCAGCGGGGCCAGCGCGTCGCCGTCGCGCACGTCGACGCGTCGACAGCCTTGCGGCAGCACGGGATTCGGGCCGTGCGCCGCGGGCAGCATCGCGTCGACGCCGATCACCTCGTGACCGGCCGCCCGCAGCGCCGCGTCCACCCGCGACCCGATGAATCCGGCCGCCCCGGTCAGCAGCACCCTCACGGCAACTCCACCGGCAGGGTCACGCCGGCGTGCGGCTGGCAGTGCGTGCAGTCGCGCTCGACGGCGACCCGGCCGATCGCGGCGCGCACCAGCTCCTTGAACGGCCCGATGTTCTTCTCGAACTGGGCGAACACCTCGACGGCCTTCACGCCCTCACCCGCCCGGACGCCGGCATCCAGGTCGGTCACCAACGCGATTGCCGCATAACATATTTCGAGTTCGCGCGCCAGCACCGCCTCCGGATAGCCGGTCATGTTGACCAGGCTGAAGCCGGCCGAGGCGAACCAGCGGCTCTCCGCCCGGGTGGAAAACCGCGGCCCCTGGATCACCACCATGGTGCCGCCGTCGACGACGTCGGGCAGGCCCGTGGCCGCGGCCCGCAGCGTCGGGCAGTACGGGTCGGCGAAGTCGACGTGGACGGCGCCGGAGTCGAAGTAGGTGTCGGGGCGGCCGGTGGTGCGGTCCACCAGCTGGTCGGGCACCACCACCGCGCCCGGGCCGTTGTCGGGGTTCAGGCTGCCGACCGCGCAGGGGCCGAAAACCCGCCGCACGCCGAGCTTGCGCAGCGCCCACATGTTGGCGCGATACGGCACGGTGTGCGCCGAGAACTGGTGGGTCGCACCGTGCCGGGGCAGGAAGGCGACCTCGTGGTCGCCGACGGCGCCCACCGTGACCGGGGCGCTGGGCGGGCCGTAGGGGGTGTCGACGTCGATGTTGCGGGTGTCGGAGTCGAAGAACGTGTAGAAGCCGCTGCCGCCGATGACTCCGAGCATCCGCCCATTGTGGTGCATGAGGCAGGATGGCTTGGTGGCCAGTCTCGCGCAGTGGGTCTCGGGTGCCCGGCCCCGCACGCTGCCCAACGCGGTGGCGCCGGTGGCGGCGGGCACGGGCGCCGCGGCGTGGCTGGGATCCGCGGTGTGGTGGAAGGCGCTGCTGGCGCTGGCCGTCGCGCTGGCGCTGATCGTCGGTGTCAACTACGCCAACGACTACTCCGACGGCATCCGCGGCACCGACGACGAGCGGGCCGGCCCGGTCCGGTTGGTGGGCTCGCGGCTGGCCGCCCCGCGCGCGGTGCTGACCGCGGCGGTGACGAGCCTGTCGCTGGGCGCGGTCGCCGGGCTCGTGCTGGCGCTGCTGAGCGCGCCGTGGCTGATCGCGGTCGGCGCGGCCTGCATCGCCGGCGCGTGGCTGTACACCGGCGGCTCAAAGCCGTACGGCTACGCCGGTTTTGGCGAGGTCGCGGTGTTCGTGTTCTTCGGCCTGGTTGCCGTGCTGGGCACCGAGTACACCCAGGCGTTGCGGGTGGACTGGGTCGGGGCGGTGCTGGCGGTGTCGATCGGGGCGATGTCGTCGTCGGTGCTGGTGGCCAACAACCTGCGCGACATCCCCACCGACGCACAGTCCGGCAAGATCACCCTGGCGGTGCGCCTGGGCGATGCCCGCACCCGGATCCTCTACCAGGCGCTGATGGCGACCGCGGGGGTCGGAACGCTGGTGCTCATGGCGGCGACGCCGTGGTGCGCCGTGGGATTGGTCGCCACGCCGCTCGCGCTGCGCGCGCTCGCCCCGGTGCGCTCCGGCCGCGGCGGGCGCGAGCTGATTCCGGTGCTGCGGGACACCGGGCTGGCGATGGTGGTCTGGGCCTTCGCGGTGGCGGGCGCGTTGGCCCTCGCGCACTGAGTGTGTATTCAGGGTTTTGAGTGTGAGCTGGCGGCGGGATCCGGGCGATTTTTTCGCCCTGGATGCACGCGCAACGCCGTCGATGCACACGCAAACCAGGGGAGGCTAAGCGTCCGGCTCCGGACGCGGTGCCTCTTCGCCGCGCAGCCGGGCCTGCAGCTGTTCGCGTTCGCGGCGCCGGCGTTCGCCGGCTATCGCGAGCGACGCGGTAGCGCGGCGGCGCAGCGGGCCGAACACCCAGATGCCCAATGGCATCGCGATGATCAGAGCGAACAACACCGCGACCACGACCGGGAACTGGGCGATCCCCAGCAATCGCGCGAGCCCGTAGATCGCGCCGCTCAGCGCGGCGACCAGCGCCAGCCGCGCCGCGGCATAGAGCAACACGTCGACGACGACCCGATTGCGCGGGCGCTCCCCGGTGCTGCTGTCGCCGGGCCGTTCTGACACACCCCGAGCCTACGGCCCGCGTATATTCGCTCGGAGGAGGTGTTGAGTGCTCTACCTGCTACTCGTTGTGATCCTGGGAACGCTGATCTACGTCGGCTGGCGCGCGGCGCGGTCACAGGCCCGGCCGAAGACCCGTGTCATCGGGCCCGACGACGATCCTGACTTTTTGCGGCGGTTAGGCCACGGGGATAACCCCCGCTAGTCCCTCCTAAACCAGACCCGGGTTGCGCTGGTCACCGGGGAACCCGTCGGCCACGACGGCGGCCAGCTCGGTGAGCGCTTCGCGGGTGCCGCGCCGCAGCCGGTCCAGCTCGATCTCGGCGCCCTCCTCGAGGTGCGGGTCGAACGGGATCAGCCGCACCGCCCGGCAGCGGCGCGAGAAGTGGTCGACCACCTTGTTCATGTCGACCTTGCCGGTGCGCGGGCGCACCGCGTTGATGACCGCGATCGAATTGCGGACCAGCTCCTCGTGCCCGTGGGCGTCCAGCCAGTCCAGCGTCGCCGAGGCGCTGCGCGCGCCGTCGATGGACCCCGACGCGACGACCAGCAACACGTCGGCCTTCTCCAGCACCGAGGACATCACCGAGTGGAGCAGCCCGGGGCCGCAGTCGGTGAGCACCAGGCCGTAGAACCGCTCCAGGATCTCGAGCACCCGGCTGTAGTCCTCGGCGCCGAAGGCGTCGGAGATCGCGGGGTCGGTTTCCGACGCCAGCACCTCCAGGCCGCTCGGGCCCTTCGAGGTGTACCGGCGGACGTCGCTGTAGCGCTCGATCGCTCCGGCGTCGTGCAGCAGCTGGCGCACCGTCGCCGCCGTCTCCAGCGGGATCTTCTGGCTCAGCGTGCCCCGGTCGGGGTTGGCGTCGACGGCCACCACGCGGTCCCCGCGGATGGTCGCGAACGTCGACCCCAGCGTCGCGGTGATCGTGGTCTTGCCGACGCCGCCCTTCAGCGACAGCAGCGCGATCCGGTAGCAACCCCGCAGGGGCCGGTTGACCTGCGCCACCAGGTTGTTGTGGCGCTGGGCCCGGGGGCTCTCGCCCAGGTTGATCAGGTGACCGGACAGGTCGTAGATCACCCGGCGCCAACCCTCGGATGGCGGCGGTTTGACCGGGCGCAACAGCATGCCGGTGGACAGCTCCGGATACGGCGTGTGCGGCAGGTGCTCGGGCCGGTACGGGGGCGCCTGCGCCTCGGCCGGGGGCGCCTCAGATGGCCCGTTGTAATAGGCCCCGAACGCGGTCGGGTCGACGCGCGGGATCCCGGTCACCGGTGTCGGATCCCAGGGCGGCATCCCGCCGGGCGCCGGGCCGGGCGCGGTGGGGGCCGCAGCTTGCCGCCGCTCGGGTCCGGGGACCCGCCGCTCGGTGCGGAATCCGGCGAAGGCGCGGGTGGGCGCCTCGTCGCCCGGTCCCGCCTGCTGCGGCGGCGCTTCGGGGGGCTGCTGCGTGGTCGGCGGCTCGGGCGCACCCACGCCGGTGGTTGGATGGTCGGACACGTGCACTCCCCCTGTTGCGTGTTACTCGGGTCGGTTGCTGACTGTCATCCCACGCCCGCATACGAATGCAGGCCCACGGTCACCAGGTTAACGAAGAACAGATTGAAGATCATGGCGACGAAACCCGCGACGTTGATCCAGGCCGCCTTCCTGTCCCGCCATCCGGCCGTCGACCGTGCATGCAGATAGGCCGCATATACCACCCACGCGACGAACGAAACCGTCTCCTTGGGGTCCCAGCCCCAATACCTTCCCCAGGCCTCTTCCGCCCAGATGGCGCCGAAGATGACCCCGAAACCGAACACCGGGAACGCGAAGATCGTGGTGCGGTAGGCGACGCGGTCCAGGGTCTGGGCGTCGGGGAGCCGCCGAACCATGCGGGCCAGCGCGCCGTCGGCCCGTTCGTTTTCGGGATCACCGAGCCGCGACGTGCGCAGCAGGAACAGGATGCTGGCGATGCCCGCGACCATGAACACCCCGGAGCCCAGGCTGACCACCGACACGTGGATGGGCAACCAGTAGGACTGCAGCGCGGGCATCACCGGCGCGGCGTTGGTGTAGAGCCAGCGCCCGGACACGGTCAGCAGGATCAGGATCGGCAGCAGCAGGAAGACCCACAGCGGGCGATACTGCGGCCGGCGCAACACGACCGCCCCGGCGACCAGGCCGCAGAAGCACGTCAGGTTGATGAACTCGTACATGTTGCCCCACGGCACCCGCACGGTGGCCAGGCCGCGCAGCACGATGCAGGCCAGCAACAGCCCGATGCCGAGGTAGACCACGGCCAGCCCGGCCCGCCCGACGCGTTCGTCGAACGGCCGCCCCTCGGCGTCCTCCACGATGCCGGGGACCGAGCTGTCGGCGGCGACCGAGCCGGCCAGTACCGACGCGCGCTGATCGGCGCGCCGGGCGCCGACGTAGGCCAGCTCCACGGCCAGCAGCAGCAGCGCGACGACCAGGGCCACGATCGCCGAGGTGAACGCCCAGTCGGAGTAGCGCGCCAGCGTGACGTTGACGTGCAGCGTGTTCATTTGACGTCCACCTGAGAACTCCTTCTGGACGCGGCGGTGTCGGGCTCGCCCAGCCCGTGCAGCAACCGCTCGGTCAAGCGCTCGAACTCGTCTCCCCACCCGGAGTTGTCGGTGCGCGCCAGCCCGCCCATTTCGACGTTCACCGTACCGGCCGCCGGGCTGAGCCTGACCCACACCCTGCGGCGGCGCACCAGCAGCGACACCACCAGCCCGCCCATCATCGTGACCGCGAAGACGAGCACCCAGGCCTGGCCGGGGTCGTGGGAGACCTGCAGGTTGACGAACGGCACGGCGCCGTCGAAGCGGACGACGGTGCCGGCCGCCGGGCCCGCGTCAAGCCGGACCTCCTGGCCGGCGCGCAGGTTGACCCGCTTCTCCTTGGTCAGCCGGCCCTGCTCGATCAGCCGGGGATCCAGCGTGAACAACGACTGCGGCCGCCCGGTGTCCAGGCCGGTGTCGCCGCGGTAGATGTCGACAGCGACGGCCGGGGCGTTCAGCGCCGGGAACCGCGACGACAACAGGGCGCCCTCGAGCTGCTCGGTCGGCGCCAGCAGGCCCTGGATGGCGATCTCGTGCTGGCGGCGCTCGGTCGCGTTGGGATAGCTGCCGGCGGGCGGGTCGATGCGCGCCACCCCCGACGACAGCAGGGTCTGCGGGTTGTCGGGTCGCCATTGCACGGTCGACGTGCGCGTCCGCCCGTCCGGGAAGGTCACGGTGAAGGTGGGCGCGTAGCCGTGGCCCTGCAGGTACACCCGGTCGCCGCCGACCCGCAGCGGGTGGTTGACCTCCAGCAGGTAGTGCCGCCAGCTGTTGGCGGCCAGGTCGCGGCCGTTCTGGTAGTCGATGTCCGCGGCGAACGAGGTGGCCTGCCCCGACGGCAGGTAGTGCGCCTGAAAGTCGTTGACCCGGATGCAGATTGGGTGCAGCGACGTGCCGTCGACGGTGTTGCCGGCGCGGAACGAATCGAACGCCGCCGGCGAGGCCGAGCAGAAGCCGGGGCCGCCGTCGGCGATGACGATGACGTTGCCCTCGTAGCCGAACAGCTTGCCGACGGCCACCGCGACCAACAGGCCCAGCAACGAGAAGTGAAAGACGATGTTGCCGAACTCGCGCAGGTAGCCCTTCTCCGCGGACACCTCGACGACCTCGCCCTCGTGGCGGATCGCCGTGCGCCAGCCGCGCAGTCGGCCGGCGATCGTGTTCGCCAGGGCGTTGAGGTCCGCCGCGTCGCCGGCGATTTCGGCGCCGGCGTGCTTGGGCAGCCGGGCCAGGTTGCGCGGGGCGGCCACCGGGGTGGCGCGCAGGCTGCGGGCGTGCTCGATCATCCGTGGGGTCAGGCAACCGACCAGGGACACGAACAGCAGCACGTAGATGGCGGTGAACCAGAAGCTGGAGAACACGTCGAAGGCCTGCAGCCGGTTCAGCCAGGGCCCGATCACGCGGTGGGTGGCCAGGTACTCGTCGACCTTGCCCGCGTTGAGGCTGCGCTGCGGCAAAAGCGCGCCGGGTATCGCGCCCAGTGCGAGCAGGAACAGCAGCACCAGCGCGGTGCCCATCGAGGTCAGCGCGCGCCATGTGTTGCGGGTCCAGGCGATGAGTTGCCTCAAATCGGCAGCCTCACGTCGGAGACGAACGCGTCGCGCAGCCAGGAGACGAAGTCGTTCCACACGCCGGTGACCAGCAGGGCGCCGACGGCAATCAGCAGCGCGCCGCCGAAGATCTGGATGGCCCGGGTGTGCCGTCGCAGCCAGCCCAGCGCCCCGACGGCCCCCGCCGAGCCGAACGCCAGCAGCACGAACGGGATGCCCAGCCCCAGGCAGTAGGCGATCACGAGCGCGACCCCGCGTGCGACGTTGGCGCCGTCGGTGGCCGACGCGACCGTGATCACCCCGGTCAGCGTGGGTCCCAGGCATGGCGTCCAGCCGAGCGCGAACACCGCGCCGAGCACCGGCGCCCCGGCGACCGTGGTCAGCTGCCGCGGGCTGAACCGGGCCTGGCGCTGCAGCGCCGGGATCAGGCCCACGAACACCAGGCCCATCACGATGGTCAGCACGCCGCCGACGCGCTGCAGCAACAGCTGGTTGGTGATCAGCGCAGTGGTCATGCCGAGGACGGCGACGGTCCCGAGCACGAACACCGTGGTGAACCCGGCGACGAACAACGCGGCGGAGCCCGCGACCCGCCACCGGGCGGAAGTCGCCAGGCGCCCAGAGGCGTAGTTGGCGCCGGGCGGCGGTTGCTCGTCGACCCCGACGACCGCGGCCAGGTAGGACAGGTAGCCGGGGACCAGCGGGACCACGCACGGCGAGGCGAACGACACCAGCCCGGCCAGCAGGCACACGCCGAGCGCCAGGAGCAGCGGCCCGGCGGCGGCGATCTGGGCGAAGCCGGTCACTGCCCGTCCACCCGCTGCACCACGGGCTGCAGATCATGGGCCAGCAGCTCCCGCAGAAAGACGGCGGCGACCCGGTGCTCGCGGTCCAGCACCAGCGTGGACGGGATGACGGTGGTCGGGTACCGGCCGCCGAACGCGATCAGGGTGCGCATCGCCGGATCGTAGATGGAGGGGTAGCTGACGTGGTGATCGTCGACGAAGTCCAGGGCCGCCTGCCGGTTGTTGTCCCGGACGTCGATGCCGAGAAAGGAGACCCCGGTGTCCCGGGTGGCTTCATACACCTGCTGCAGCTGGGCAACCTCGGCCCGGCACGGCCCGCACCACTGCCCCCAGATGTTGACGACGACGACGCGGCCGGCGAACGTCGCGTCGTCCAGCGACAGGGTGTGCGCCGGGTCGGCCAGGTCCGGCCCGGACAGCGGCCCCGGGCGGCCGCGGCTGGACGGCGGGTCGTAGTAGATGTCGGTCTTGCCGCCGGGCGAGACGAATTCGAAGGTGCCGCCCTGCGCCACGGCGTCGCGACCGGAGCAGCCGGCCAGCAAAATGGCCACCGCCGCCCCGGCCATCGCCAGCCGCCGCACACTCATGGCGCCGCGGGCTGGAAGTACTCGATGTCGACCAGGCGATCGCCGTCGTAGACCAGGGTCGTCACCGAGGCGAGCCCGCATTCGCGTCGCCGCGGGTCGTGCCAGAGCCGCCGGCCGCTCAGGCGCAGCCGCAGCGTCCACACCGGCAGCTGGTGGCTGACGCACACCACCTCCTGCCCGGTGGCGCGGGCGCGCGCCTTGTCCACGGCGGTCGTCATGCGGGCCGCAATCTCGGTGTACGGCTCGCCCCACGACGGGGTGAACGGGTTGCGCAGCCGCCACCAGAACCGCGGGTCGCGCCAGGCGCCGTCGCCCGGGCCGACGCGGCGGCCCTCGAAGAAGTTGAGCGATTCGATCAGGTCGGGGTCGGTGTCGACGGCCAGGCCGTGCTTGGCGGCGATGGGCGCGGCGGTCTCCTGGGCCCGCTGCAGCGGGGAGGCGATGACGGCGACGACGTCGCGGTCGGCCAGCGCCTCGGCGACCGCGTCGGCCTGCGCCCGTCCCCTCTCGGACAGGTGGAATCCGGGCAGCCGGCCGTAGAGGACGCCGGTGGGGTTGTGCACCTCGCCGTGGCGCACCACGTGGACTTTGGTCTGTTCGGCCATCAGGGCCTGTCCTCCTGTGCGGCCGCGCGGGCCGCGAGGGCCAGCCCGGCCGAGATCCGGTCGAATGCGTCGTCGTCCAGGGCCGTCGAGACGAACCACGCCTCGAAGGCGCTGCACGGCGGGTAGACACCCGCGTCCAGCAGGGCGTGGAAGAACGGCGGGTAACGCCAGGTGTCGCTGGCCCGCGCGGCGGCGAAGTCGGTCACCGGCGTTTCGGAGAAGAACACACTGAGCATGTTGCCGGCTCGCGGAATCTGGTGCGGCACACCGGCTTTCGTCAGCGCCTCGGACAGCAGCCCAGCCAGCCGGTCGGCGTTGGCGTCCAGCGCGGCGTAGGCCGCGTCGTCGGCGGCGCGCAGCGTGGCCAGCCCGGCGGCCACCGCCACCGGGTTCCCCGACAGGGTGCCGGCCTGATACACCGGCCCCAGCGGCGCCAGCCGCTCCATCACCTCGGCCCGCCCGCCGAACACGGCGGCCGGCAGCCCGCCGCTCATCACCTTGCCGAAGGTGAACAGGTCGGCGGCGACGGGATCGATTCCGTACCAACCGCTTCGACTGACCCGGAACCCCGTCATCACCTCGTCGACGATCAGCAGCGCCCCGTGCTCGGCGGTGATCGTGCGCAGCGCCGCGTTGTAGCCCGGCGCCGGCGGGACGACACCCATGTTGCCCGGGCTGGCCTCGGTGATCACGGCGGCGATCTGGTCGCCGAACCGGGCGAACGTCTCCGTGACGGCGTCGATGTCGTTGTAGGGCAACACGATTGTGTCGGCCGCGGCCGCGCCCGTCACCCCGGGCGAGGACGGCAAACCCAGCGTCGCGACGCCGGAGCCCGCGTCGGCGAGCAACGCGTCGACGTGGCCGTGGTAGCAGCCGGAGAACTTGACGATCTTGGCCCGGCCGGTGAACCCGCGGGCCAGCCGGACGGCGCTCATCGTGGCCTCGGTGCCGGAGTTCACCAGCCGGATCCGCTCGACCGGCGCCACCCGCCCGATGATCTCGGCGGCCAGCTGGCTCTCGGCCGGCGTCGGCGCCCCGAACGACAGGCCCGAGGCGGCGGCCGTGGCGACGGCGTCGACGACGGCGGGGTGGGCGTGGCCGAGGATCATCGGGCCCCAGGAACACACCAGGTCGACGTAGCGGTTGCCGTCGGCGTCGGTGAGCCAGTATCCCTTGGCCTCGGTGATGAAGCGCGGCGTGCCGCCCACCGCGGTGAACGCGCGCACCGGGGAGTTCACCCCGCCGGGGATGACGGCGCAGGCATCCTCGAACAGCCGCGCCGACGCCGCCACGCCGCTTCCCGAGGTCGCGGCATGGGCGGTCGCCTGGTCACTGGTACCCATGCCGACCAGTGTCCCAGCCTCGGCCGATCGTTCAACTACAGGGTGTAGCAGAGCGCCGTTATCAGGCGTCCTGCTGGTCGGCCTGCTGTGCGGCCCGCAGCTCGCGGAGGGCGGCTTCGCGTTCCTTTTCCGCCGCGCGCCGGTGGGCAGCCACGTCGCCGAGGCCCTCCTCGACCGCGAGTTCCTCGACCGCGGCGGCGCGTTCGTGGGCGGCGCCGGCCTCGTAGTGGCGCGACACCGCGCGTTCACGGGCCGCCTGGTCCCGCTCGTGGGCACGGTCGGCGCGCTCGGCGGCGCGCTTCGCGTCGTCTTCGGTGACGGCCTTGCGGGCGGCGAGTTCGGCCTCCCTGCGCAGCAGCTCCTGGGCGCGCTCGGCGGCCTCGTCACCCGGGGAGTCGGCCATGACGCGACACTACGCTTGCGCTGGTGACACGGCACACGGCCGTCGAGGTCGCCCGGGCCCGGGTGGAAGGCGTCCGCGACGATCCGCACGCTCGCCTCGCGCTGATGCGAGAGCTCTACGAAGTCCCGGCGCGCGTGGACCGCGGACACCTGCCGTATCGGCAGGCGGCGTCGGCCTTCATGGGGTGGCAGCTGCGGCGCGGGCTGCTCAACCCGGCCGAGGGGCCGTCCCCGGGGAGCCCGTGGTGGCGCGCGATCAACGAGCGCCTACTCCGTGACGGATGGGAGGCGCGCGCCCTGGCCTTCGGCCATCCCGGCGCGCCGAGCTCTCCGGCCGTCGCCGCGACGCTCGAGTTCATCCGGCGGCCCTCCGCCCAGCGCTGGTACCGGGCGCACAATGTCAGCGTCGTGAGCGCGTACCTGGAGAACCTGCACCTCGCCGCGCGCGAGTCCCGCGTCGAGCGTTTCTTCATCAACCTCGTGCTGATGCGGGTCCTCTACGCCCACGCCCTGGTCGCCTCCCCGCGCCTCGCGCTCGGCTGGCTGGCCGTCGCCGGCCGGCCGCTCGGTGACCCGCGCCTGGGCATGACCGGGATATTCCTGTCGCTTTCCCGGGTGCTGCCGGATCGCTACCCGCTCGGCGAGGACCTCGCGCCGTACCTGCGGGCCGAGCACGGAGTAGGGCACCTGCTCGATGTCGGGGTCATCCAACCGCGACTCGAACTGCTCTACGACTGGTCCGCACGCGAGCTGGCCATCCCCGGCCTGCGCCGGCTGCTGGACGGCCAAACCCCTTGTTACGCATGGCCGGCACACGATCAGCAGCCCTGGCGGCCGCCCCCGTCCCGCCCGGCCCGGCTGGCGCGCGCGCTGCTGCCCGCGACACGCCGCATGCCTTGATGCCGGGCGGGGTGGGCGGGTTGGATGGAAAGCATGCAACTTCCACAGGGGCTCGCCCGCTTCAACCGGCACGTCACCAACCCAATTCAGCGGCTGTGGGCCGGCTGGGCGCCTTCCTTCGCCATCATCGAGCACGTCGGCCGCCGCTCCGGAAAGCCTTATCGCACACCGGTGAACGCGTTCAATGCCACCGTCGATGGCAAACCCGGCGTGGCGGTCCTGCTGAGCTACGGCCCCGACCGCGACTGGTTGAAGAACCTCAAAGCCGCGGGGGGCGGGCGGATGCGCCGCCACGGCAAAACCTTCGGTATCGCCGACCCGCAGGTGGTGACCAAGGCCGAGGCCGCCACGCACGTGACGAGCAGGGCGCGGCCGATCTTCTCCCGTATACCGTTCGAGGAAGCGGTGTTGTTCACGAAGACTGACTGACCCGGCCGCGCGCCCGGGCCGCGAAGTACAGCGCGATCACCACCGCCCACGACAGCAGGCTGAGCCAGAGCTGGCTGCGCGTCGAGCGGTCGAACGCCATTTGCACCAGCACGGCGGTGATCCCGGCGAGCGTGAGGATCGACAGCACCGGGAAGAACCACATCTTGATGCGCAGCTTTTCCTCGGGCGTCCGGCGCCGCAGGACGATCTGCGACAGCGCGATCAACCAGTAGACGAACAGGATGACGGCGCCCGACGAGTTGAGCAGGAAGAGGAACACCGTGCCGGGCGCGATCCAGGCCATCAGGACGCAGCCGAAGCCGATCGCCGACGAGCACAGGATCGCGATGTGGGGCACGCCGCGCCGGCTGAGCCTGACCAGCCGGGCCGGGGCCTCGCGCCGGTCGGCGAGCACGAACAGCATCCGTGACGCCGTGTACAGGCCCGAGTTCAGGCAGGACAGCACCGCGGTGAGCACGACGGCGTTCATCACCTGATCCGCGCCGCGCAGGCCCATGTGTTTGAGCGCCGCGACGTACGGGGAGGCGCCCAGCTCCACCGAATTCCACGGCAGGATCACCACGAGCAGGAAGACCGAGCCGACGAAGAAGATCCCGATGCGCGCCACCACCGACCTCGTCGCCCGCTGCACCGCCAGCTCGGGGTCGCGGCTCTCGGCGGCGGCGACGGTGACGATCTCGGCGCCGACCATGGAGAAGATCACCACCACGATGGCCGCGAAGACCGCCGCGACGCCCTTCGGGAAGAACCCGCCGTGCGCCGTGAGGTTGGAGAAATCGGGGTGGTGATGGCCGGGCAGCAGGCCCAGCACGAACACCGTTCCGACGGCGAGAAAGATCGCGATCGTGGCGACTTTGATTCCGGCGAACCAGAATTCGAATTCACCGAACGACGACACCGAGAACAGGTTGGTCGCGGTCATCAGCACCATCAGGCACAGCGAGAGCAGCCACAGCGGCGCGTGGAACCAGTAGCCCAGGACCTTGCCGCCGGCGACCGCCTCGAACCCGACCACGATCACCCAGAAGTACCAGTACAGCCAGGCCACCGAGAACCCCGCCCAGCCGCCCAGGGCCTGCGCCGCGTAGTCGGCGAACGACCCCGTCGACGGGTTGGCGGCGGCCATCTCGCCCAGCATCCGCATCACCAGCACGATCAGCAGGCCGCACAGCGCGTAGGTCAGGAACGCGGCGGGCCCGGTGTCCTTGATCACCACGCCCGAACCGACGAACAACCCGGCGCCGATCACGCCGCCCAGGGCGATCATGCTGAGCTGCCGCTGCGATAGCCCTTGGCGCAGTTGGGTGGTGCCGGCCACGGTTAACCACATCACATCGGCGGACGGGCCGCGACCGGTTGCGGCGCCGAGACTGCGCACGGATCGCGAATTTCGCGAAAATCACGCGCTCACCGCAGTCTCGATGGCGGTGTTTAGGCGCCCCGAGCCGGTCAGCTCACAGGTACAGATCCCGCTCGCGGATCCTGGACGTGGCGATCACGCTGATGACGGCCGTGGCCACCAAATACCCGCACGCCAGCCACGGCGCCTTCCTGTCGGCGGCGATCAGCGCGGTCAGGATCATCGGGGTGACGCCGGAGGCGTACACGCCGGAGAACTGGTAGACGAACGACAGCCCGGTGTAGCGGGTGGCGGTGGGATACAGCGCCGAATACAGCGTGCCCTGCGCGCCGTAGAACAGCGCGTGCACGACACCGAATACGACGACCATCGCCAGCCCGAACAGCAGCAGGTTCCTGGTGCCGAACAGCGCGAACGCGGGGAACGCCAACAGGCCGTAGCACGCCACGCCGACCAGATACACCCGCCGCGGCCCGAACCGGTCGGTCAGGATGCCCGACACCGGCAGCAGCACCGCCATCAGCAGGGCGGCGACGGTCACGACGACCAGGACTGACACCTTGTTGAACCCCAACGCGCCGGTGGCGTAGCTGATCGCGAAGACACCCCAGGTGTTGAAGGCCGAGCCCTCGGCCCACCGCGACAGCAGCCCCAGCACGGTGTTGCGCCGGGATCGGGGTTCGCGGACGACCTCGCGGATGGGCACGGTGGACGTGGCCTCGAGGTCGGCCAGCTCGCGAAACGCCGGCGTCTCCTCCACCCGCAACCGGACCACGATGCCGATCGCCACCAGCAGCAGGCTCAGCAGGAACCCGATCCGCCAGCCGTAGGCCAGGAACCGGCTGGGGCCCAACGCGATCTGTAGAAACGCGAAAATGCCGGTGCCCAAGGCCAATCCGAGCGCCAGGCCGACCTGCGGAATTGCGCCGAAGCGGCCGCGGCGGTCCGCGGGGCTGTGCTCGACGGCGAGCAGCACCGCGCCGGCCCACTCGCCGCCGAGCGCGAACCCCTGCAGGATGCGCAGGGTCAGCAGCAGCACCGGCGCCCAGGCCCCGATCTGGGCGGCGGTCGGCAGCACCCCGATCAGCGCCGTGGCGACGCCCATGATCAGCATCGTCAGCGCCAGGCTGCGCTTGCGGCCGATCCGGTCCCCGATGTGCCCGAACACCAGGCCACCGATCGGCCGCATGACGAACCCGACCGCGAACGTCGCGAACGCCAAAAGCGTTCCCACCAACGAGGTTTCGTTGGGGAAGAACACCTTGCTGAACACCAGGCCCGCCGCGGTGGCGTACAGGAAGAAGTCGTACCACTCCACCGTTGTGCCCAGCAGGCTGGCGGCGACCACGATGCGCAGCCGGCGGCGGCGTTCGACGTCGGATTCCTCGTGACCTTGCGGCGCGGCGACGCCCGCGTCGGGCAGCGTGGTTGCCATGGCCTACTGCGCGGACGCGATCGCGAACGGCGTCGACGGCGCCGGGTGTGATTGGCGGTTGGGGTGCTGCCACAAGCCCTTTCGTTCGAGCAGCGGCAGCACACCCTCACCGAACCAGTACGCCTCCTCCAGGTGGGGGTAGCCCGACAGGATGAAGTGGCTGATGCCCAGTCGCGAGTATTCGGCCAGCCGTTCGGCCACCTCGGCGTGCGACCCGACCAGCGCGGTGCCCGCGCCGCCGCGCACCAGGCCCACCCCGGCCCACAGGTTGGGGCCGACCACGAGGCGGCCGCTGTCGCCGCCGTGCAGGTCCAGCATGCGGCGCTGGCCCTCGGACTCGCTGCGCGCCAGGCTGGCCTGCACCCGCTCGACGTCGGCCGGGTCGACCGCGGCGAGCAGCCGGTCGGCCTCGGCCCACGCCTGCTCGGAGGTGTCGCGGCTGATCACGTGAATCCGCAAGCCGTACTGCAGGATTCGCCCCGCATCGGCCGCCCGCCCCCGGATCCAGTCGAGCTTCTTGGCGACGGCCGCCCGCGGCTCGCCCCAGGTGAGGTAGACGTCGGAGTATTTGGCCGCGACCGGCCCCGCTGCGGCCGACGACCCGCCGAAGAACACCGCGGGGATCGGGTCGGGCGGGTTGTTCAGCTGCGCGCCGTCGATGCGGATGTGGTCACCGGCGAAGGTGACCGGCTCCCGCGAGGTCCACAGTTGCCGCACCACGTGCAGGAACTCGGCGGTGCGGGCATAGCGCGATTCCTTGTCCAGGAAATCCCCGTAGGCGCGCTGCTCGTGCGGTTCGCCGCCGGTGACGACGTTGAGCAGCAGCCGACCGCCCGAGTGCCGCTGGAACGTCCCGGCCATCTGCGCAGCCAGGGTGGGGCTGAGCAGCCCGGGGCGGAACGCGACCAGGAACTTCAGCGTCTCGGTGCCCTCGATCAGCATCGCCGTCGTCAACCACGCGTCCTCGCACCATAATCCGGTCGGCGTGAGCACGGCCTCGAAGCCGTTGTCCTCGGCGGCCGCGCAGATCTGGTGCAGATACCGCAACGTCGCGGGCCGGTCACCGTGCATCGCGGTGCCGTGCCCGCCGGCGACCAGGTTTCGCGAATCCCCGTACGTCGGCAGGAACCAATGAAACGCCAGGCTCATTCACCCTCCCTCGTGTCCAACCCCCGATCGTGCGGGACATCGGCGGGACGCGCGAGGGTTGAAAACTGCGAGATTGGATTCCGGGCCGACGCTATTGCGGGTTGCCGGTACGGGGGTCGAGGGCCAGCGCCGGTTGGGTGGGACCGGTGAAATCCAGCATCCCGGTGAGCGCGCCGGCGCGCTCGTCGAAGGAGTGGTCGCCGATGCGGCCGGTGCTCCAGTTGTCCTCGATGAACCGCAGGATCGACGTCTGGTCGGTCAACGCGTGGTCGACGAAATTCGTTCTGGCGTAAGGGGATATCACCAGCAGCGGCAGGCGCGGGCCGTACCCGCAGCGGCCCTGATACGCGGCGGGCGCGGCGGCGGGATCACCGCATCGGCCGGGACCGCTCAGCGCGTCCTCGGGCGTGGCCGAGGAGGTCACGATCGGCGAGGGTTTGTGATCGTACCAGCCGTCGGAGTCGTCATAGGCGACGACGATCGCGGTATCGCGCCATTGCGGGAGCCGCTGCAGGCGGTTGACCGTCTCGACGAGGAACCGCTGCTCGTCGAGCGGATCGGAGTAGCCGGCGTGCCCGTTTTGGTAGGCGGGCGGTTTGAGGAAGCTCACCGCCGGCAGGTGACCGCCGTCGGCGGCGGCCCAGAAATCGGACAGGTCGTATTGATGGTTGGCCTGGTCACCGCGCCCGATCTGGTCGGTCGCGCTCGGCGGCAGGTGGTGCGGGTTGGCGGTGGACGGGTAGTACTGGAACGGCTCGTGGTGCGGGACGTAGTCGGGCTTGGTGCCGAACGGCAGCGGCCCGATTTTGCCGGTCCCGCCGAGGGTTTCGCCGATGTTGTGGGTGGCGCCGCACTCGGCGGTGCCGTCGGGCCTGCGGTTGGTGGGCCGGAAGCCGCCCTGGAACCAGCCCCAGGTGACGCCCTTCGCGGTCAGCAGGTCACCGATGTTCTTGTTGTCGGCGCTGAACTGCACCTGGTCGCGTGACGAGCAGTCGTCGCCGTAGGGTTGCGAGTCGTTGATCAGGGTGCCCTGGCCGTTGCCGGTGTCGTCGATCACCATGTGCGGCGGGAACGGCTGGCCGCCGGGCATGAATTTCTTTGTCACACCGTGCGTTTGGCCCGAGACCAGGTTGATGTGGCCGGGCGACGACGGGCCGAAGGTGGTGTTGTAGAAGTTGTCGCTCATCGAGTAGTGCTGCGCGTAGTTCCACAGCGCGGTCACCGTGTTGCCGTCGTAGTAGCCCATCACCAGGCCGGGTGCGTTGAAGGACGGCGCCGGGCACGGGTCGCCCTCGGTGTGCTCGACGAACCGATCCATCGCGCCGCCGTTGAAGGCCAGTTGTTCGGCCTGGTATTCGTGGTCCTGGTCGCAGGTCACGATCTGACCCGGTCCGCCCAACCGCATCGGCTGCACCGAATTGGGATTGTGCGTCAACAACTCTGGGGTCAGGCCGTCCACCGCGGGGGTGCCCGGCTTGGCAGTGAACGGTTGGCCGTCGACGCCCGCGGCGTGGGGATACGTGCCGAAGTAGTGGTCGAACGAGACGTTCTCTTCGAAGATCACCACCAGGTGGTGGATCGGCGTGGCGGTCGCCGGCTCCGCGCTCGGGCTCGTGGGTCGATGCCCGCACGCGGCGACGAGGACGAGTACCGCCAGCACCGCGGCGAAACGCTGCAATCCCATGCCGCCGAGGCGTACCGGCTCCAGGTCTTCAGCCGGGGCCCATCGGGTGAACGGCGCCTCAACACCAGGCGTACGGACCATTCAAAGATCTCCTCTTCGTGACCAACAGATCACGCCAGATCACGCAATGCTTCCAATACGGCGTGGCTCGGCCGGGAATGTCGGCTCGGCGCGGCATCATTGCGATCATGCCTGACCTGACACGCCGGGCGGTGCTCCGGATGGGTGCCGGCGCCAGCCTCGGCGCCGCCGGCGTGTTCGCCTTGAGCGGCCTGCTGGATCCGATCAAGCCGCAAGCGGCGCCGGCGCCGTACGAACCCCCGACCGCGGGCGCCGCGCTGCCGAGCAAGATCACCGGGTCGTTCGTGTCGGCGGCGCGCGGGGGCGTCAAGACCAACTACGTGATCGCCGTGCCGCCGGGCCAGACCGGGATGCTGCGCCCGGTGATCGCGCTGCACGGCGTGGACGGCGACGCCAACCAGATGCTGGAGATGGGGGTCCCGGAGGGGCTGGCCCGGCTGGTGAAGGAGGGCAAGCCCGCGTTCGCCGTCGTGAGCGTCGACGGGGGCAACACCTATTGGCACAAACGGGCTTCCGGCGAGGACTCGGGCGCGATGGTGCTCGAGGAGCTGCTGCCCATGCTGTCGTCGATGGGCATGGACACCTCACGGGTCGGTTTCATGGGGTGGTCGATGGGCGGCTACGGGGCGCTGCACCTGGGCGCCAAGCTGGGGCCGTCGCGGACGGCCGGGATCTGCGCGGTCAGCCCGGCGCTGTACACCTCGTTCGCCGGCAGCGCTCCGGGAGCGTTCGACAGCTACGACGACTGGGTGCAGAACAGCGTCCTTGGTGTGCCCGCGCTGAACTCGATTCCCCTGCGCGTCGACTGCGGCACCTTCGACCGCTTCTATTTCGCCACAAGACAATTCGTCGGCCAACTGAAGACCCCGCCGGCGGGCAGCTTCTCGCTGGGGGGACACGACGTTGGTTACTGGCGCACGCAACTGCCAGGTGAACTGGCCTGGATGGCGACCTAGCCCACGCAGATGACAGTCCGGCAGGAAGTGCTCCCCAGCGGCCCACGTCGAGTGGAGCGGCGGACCTCCCGGAACGGATTCCGGCCCGACATCGAGGGATTGCGCGCCGTCGCGGTCATCGCGGTCGTGCTCTACCACGCGGGCATCCCGGGCGTCGCCGGCGGCTACATCGGTGTGGACGTCTTCTTCGTCATCTCCGGCTTCCTCATCACCGGCCTGCTGTGGCGCGAGGTCACCACCACCGGCACCGTCCGGCTGGGCCGCTTCTACGGCGCGCGCGCCCGGCGCCTGCTGCCCGCGGCCGCCACCGTCGGCGTCGTCACCACCGCGGCGGCCGCCGCGGTGCTCCCGCCCCTGCAGGCGCGCAGCGTCTTCCTCGACGGCATCGCCAGCGCCCTGTACGTCGGCAATTACCGGTTCGCCCGCCAGGGCACCGACTACCTGTCCTCCGACGCCCCCTCGCCGTTCCAGCACTATTGGTCGCTGGGCGTCGAGGAGCAGTTCTATCTGGTGTGGCCGGTGCTCATCATCGGCACCGCGTGGCTGGTCCGCCGCGCGAAGGGCGGTGCCGGCAAGGGGGCGACGCCCTATGTGGTGGTGCTCGCGGTGGTGGGTGCCGCGTCGCTCGCGGCGGGCGTGGTGTGGACCCGCACGTCGCCCGCCTTCGCGTTCTTCTCGCTGCCGACCCGCGCCTGGGAGCTGGCGGCGGGCGGCCTGGTGGCCCTGTCGATCCCGGTGTGGCGCAGGCTGCCCCTGCTGCCCGCGTCCATCGCGGGGTGGGGCGGCCTGGGGCTGATCGCGCTCACCTGCACCCAGCTGGGTCCGGGCACCCCCTACCCCGGCACCGCCGCGCTGCTGCCCGTGCTGGGCACCGCGCTGGTGATCGGCGCGGGTTGCGTGACGGGCGGGTTGGGCGCCGGGCGCCTGCTGTGCAAGCCGCCGATGCGGGCGATCGGCCGGGTCTCCTACTCCTGGTACCTGTGGCACTGGCCGGTGCTGTTGCTCATGCCGCCGTTGCTGGGCGAGCCCGCCGGGCTGCCGGCCCGGCTGACCGCGACCGCCGTGTCGGCGGGCCTGGCCGTGATCACACTGCATCTGGTCGAGGACCCCGGCCGGTTCGCCGCCGCCCTGCGCCAATCGGCGAAGGCCAGCCTCGCGGTGGCCGGCGCCGCCAGCGCGGCGGCGGCCTGCGCGTGCGTGCTGTTGCTGACGTTGACGCCGGTGCCGGCGGGTCACGGGGTGGCGGCGCCGAAGGCCAACATCGTCGCGGTGCCCCCACCCGGCGTCGCCGCCGTCAGCGCGACCGAAGCGGCGCTGCGCCAGGCCTTCGCGCAGGTGCGCGATGCCGTCGCGGCGTCCGCGGCGCTGCGCGCCGTCCCGTCCAACCTCGACCCGCCGCTCGCCAAGGCGCCGGCCGACAAGGCCCCCGTCTTCGTGAACGGGTGCGTGCGATCGTGGCGCGACGTGGGCCAAAGCGACTGCGCGACAGGTGATTTGGCGTCGCCGACGAGGGTGGCCCTGGTCGGCGACTCGCACGCCGCCATGTGGGAGCCGGCCTTCCAGCGGGTGGCCGAGCAGCGGCACTGGCGGCTGGAGGCGCTGGCCAAGGTGACGTGCCCGCTGCAGGAACTTCGCATCACCAGCCCGTACCTGGGCCGCGAGTACACCGAATGCGTCCAGTGGCGCGGCCAGATCATGGACCGGCTGAAGGCCGAGCGCCCGCGGCTGATCGTGCTGGACATGAGCCGGCGCTACGGGGCGGATTTCGGTTTCACCTCATACGACCCCGCCTGGATCGACACCCTGGGGCGCACGGTCGAACAGTTGCGGAGCACCGGCGCGAGCGTCCTGGTTCTTGGGCCCGCCCCGGATCCGCACGGGCAGGTGCCGGCCTGCCTGTCGGGTCACCTGGACAACGCCGCCGCGTGCGCGCCGACCCGATCGGACGCGCTCGACGAGGACGGCATGGGCGCCGAGCGGGCGGCGACCACCGTGGCCGGCGGGCAGTACGCCGACCTGACCGACCTGTTCTGCGCCGTCGACCGCTGCCCCGTGATCGTCGGCAACACCCTGGTTTTCCGGGACGACAACCACATCACGACCGAATACGCGCAACTGCTGACACCGGTGATCGGTGCGCTCGCGGACCGCGCCCTGGCGGACGGCTGACGCGTAATGAACTTCTCGCCATGCACGAACGTCATATCAGTGAAAGGTGTTTGGAGGTTTTCAAGATGACTCCGCTGCTGCTGATCTGCATTGCGGCCATCGCGCCCGTCGCGGGCGTCGGGCTGATGCAGTTGCAAACGCGCCTGGAGCAATGGGACTACGAGCGCCACGCGGAAGATTAGCCTAAAGCCTTGCGCGCCTAAGGCTTTGGCTGCTCACCGCGACGTCATCGAGACAGCTGCATGCCGATCAGCGGCGCGATCTTGTCCGCCAGATACTGATGCCCCGCGTCGTTGGGGTGCACACCGTCCGGGCCGATCAGGTCGGGCCTGTCGACGAACCAGCGATCACCGATCGGATCGACGAACGTCGCGCCGGCGGCCCGCGCCGCGCCGTTGAGCACGTCGCGAATCTCGAGGACGGAATCCGGCACGTCGGCGGTCGGCCACGGCGGCCCGATCACCAGCAGCCTGGCGGACGGCGACAGGCGCCGCGCGAGAGCGAAGGTGTCCCGCACCTTTCCGGCCAGCAGCTCGGGGTCCTCGGGATGGAAGCCCTGGTCGTTGCGGGAGCCGAAGAACACCACGAGGGCATCCTCGGGCTTGACCGCCCTCCCGGTCAGGTCCTCGAAGATGCTGCCGTGGTCACCCGGCACGCCGTAGCCGGCCCTACCCTCGGCCGCCACGTCGGACACGATCCGCACGCCGCGCTGGGCCAGCGTGTGCCAGGCCAGCGCGGTCCACGAATTCGGCCCGAGGCCGCCCTCGTCGGTTCCGGTGGTGTAGGAGTCGCCGACGACGGCCACGTGGTTCAGTCGGGAATCCAGGGTCAGAGGTTGGTAGGCCCGAACCGGTGCCGGGCCCGCGAGAACGACGCCCGCCACCAGGGCGAGGCCGAGCATGAGCGTGGCCAGGCGACTCATGGCTACCTCCCCCCGAAAGCTGTATCGTCGTGCGCCGCATCCGAATCAACGGAATCGTACGAGGAATCGGCGCGGGCCGGGCGTCAATCCGCCGAATGGCGGCTGACCGCTGTCGCCATGGTATCGACGGGTTCCGGGCGAGACCGGATCCGCGCGCCGAGGTAAATCTCACACCGCGCGCGCCGAAATCGCTTCCCGCGCATCCTCGATCGGTCGAACCTTGGCGCTAACCGGTTCGCTAGCCTCGGTTTTCGCGGTCGCGGGCCGGACGGAGACCATCCTGCGCATCCAGCGGCGCGCGGGCTCTTCGACGAAGTGATACAGCAGGATTGACATGCCGACGGCGATCGCGAGCAGGCCGACGACGTTCCATTTCCACGGGTTGTCCTGCGGCGTGAGCTCGAACTCCTCGACCACCCATCCCCAGGCGGTGTGCACCAGCTCGTGGACCATGTACAGGCAGAACGAGATCTGTCCGCCGTACACCATGACCCGGGTGGACAGGATCCTCGGCAGGCCCCCCACGCCGATCGCCAGCGCGATCACCAGCGGAACGAACAGCACGTCGACCACCCCGCCGCTGTCGTTCTCCACCACGCCGTTGATCGGGTGCGCGCTGAACCAATACAGAACGCCCACCATGGCCGCCAGCAGAAGCAGGGACACGTACCCGGCGACGCGGCGGCCGCGACTGGTCAACCGCAACCTGCGCACGGCGGCACAGGCCAGGGCGCCCGCGACGAACTGGGTCACGATCCGCGGCAGCCAGCTCCACGGCGTGTAGAAATGGCCACTGGCCAGCAGCATCACCACCGGCGGCAACGACGCCGCGAACGCCAGCACCATCAGGCTGCGCGCCCTGGTCGCCTGCTTCATCCGCAGGATCACCAGCACCAGCACGCCGAAGAGCAGGTAGGCCAGCCACTCCGCGCTGATCGACCAGGCCGGACCATCCCAGCTGGAGTCGTCGAAGAACGGCTGGAACCACAGCTGCACGAGCAGGATCTGGCGCACATAGCTGATCGCGGTGAGCTGGGCGGCGTCGGGCGACGGCACATGCCCGACGTGCAGCGTGAAAATCACCCACAGCGCGGCCAGGTGCATCGTGACCAGGTACACCGGCCACACCCGGGCCAGCCGCAGCCACAGGAAGTGCAGGGTGGCCCGCGTCGACCACGAGCGGCCCATGCGGTCGAGGTAGTTCCAGGTCAGCACGAACCCGCTGAGGATGAAGAAGAGGTCGACGCCCTGGGCCCCGCAATTGAGCACGGGCGCGAGGGCGTCGCGCAGGCCGGGCGACGCGTCGCCCAGCATCGGGCGGAAGTGAAACAGCACCACCCACACCGCGGCGACGATGCGGAGTCCCGTCAGGGCCTTGATCTCTCCCCGGATCTCTGCGCCGCGCACGTTGTTCTTTCCGCCTGGACTCTCGCTGTTTCGTATCCGTTGCGTACCGGCTGACCGGGCGATGTCAAGCCCCCCGACCGGCAACCGGCAGCCCTCGAAGCGTAACAGCGCGAGCGCGCCGATCGCGTGATGGGCCGTGGCGTGGCACGGGTTTCGGGGCGCGGCCCACGTCGGCCCGCGCAAGCCGCCCGCGTTGCTTCGGCCCAGGCCAGAACCCCCGAAAGTGGCTTCTTAGCAAAGAGTTAGGACCGGCTTTCGGTCTCCTTAGATTTAACGGGCACGGTTAGGAGGACAGGTTCGAAGGAATGGGGCGCTCATGACGATCACCAATGTCGCGACTCGGCATGGTTACGGCACCTTCGATTGCGGCGCCGCCCAGATTCGCGCCCACTGCCGTCACCTGGCGACCGTGGTGACCGTCCGCGGCGGCATCGACCCCGCCAACGTCGACCGGGTCAGCGAATACCTTTGGCGATTCACCCTCGGGAGCAACCCCGTGGTGCTCGATCTGAGCGACGTGAGCCATTTTGCTGCGGCCGGCGTCGCACTGGTGCACCGGTTCGACGAGGACTGCCGCGCCGCCGGCGTCGAGTGGACCTTGGTCGCCAGCCCCGCGATCACCGGACTGCTGGGCGACCGGGGCGACTTTCCGATCGCGCGGTCGGTGCACGAGGCGCTGCGCAGCCTCGCCGAGGCCATCGTCAGCCGCCGCCAGCTCGTGCTGCCGCTCATCAAGAAGACGGCCTAGTTCTTCTCGAGGGCCCGCTCCCGGAACGTGTTCCGATAACCCTGTGGCGACACCCCGGCGACTCGCCTGAATTGTTCCCGAAAGCTGGACGCTGACCGAAAGCCGACCTGGCGGGCGATGAGTTCGATGCTGTCGGGCGTCCGCTCCAACAGTTCCTGCGCGTGGCGGATCCGCACGCCGGTGACCCACTGCATGGGAGTTTGACCCGTCTCGGCCTGGAATCGACGGTTGAGGGTGCGGATGCTGCTGGACGCTTTGGCCGCGACGTCGACGAGACTGAGCTCCTCGCGAGCGTGTTCCTCGATCCATGCCAGCAGCGGGCCGAGTTCGGTATTGCCAGGGCGCCGGTTGCGGACGATGAACTGCGCTTGACCGCCGCTGCGATGCAGCGGCGCCACCGCCAGCCTCGCCGCCTCGGCGGCAACCGCGGACCCGTAGTCGCGGGCGACCATGTGCAGGCACAGGTCCAGGCCCGCCGACGCGCCGGCGGACGTGAGCACCTGCCCCTCGTCGACGTAGAGCACGTCGGCATCGAGCGTGACGGCCGGAAAGGCGGCCCGAAACTGCTCCGCGGCCACCCAATGCGTGGTCGCCCGCTTGCCGTCGAGCAGCCCCGCCGCGGCGAGCGTGAAGGCCCCGCTGCAGATGGAGGCGATCCGAATCCCCTTGGCGTACGCGGCTTTCAGCGCGGCCGTGACGTCGTCCGGGACCGGCGTCGTGACGTCATTGCGGCCGGGCACGACGACGGTATCCGCCTCGGCGAGCGCGTCGATGCCCAGCTCGGTCGCGATACGCATCGGCCCCGCGGTCACCACGGGCTCGGCGCCGCACACGCGGACGTCGTATCCGGGCGAGCCGTCGGGCAGGCGGATCCGGCCGAAGACCTCGACGGGGGTGGCCAGGTCGAAGGCGACGGTGTCCGGCAGCGCCACGACCACAACGCGGTGCACGTTGGCAATATACCGGCGAAACGTGGCTGTTTGGCCACTGGCCGACGGCGCCCGCGTCGGCGAACCTCGTACGGGTGTATGCGCAGATCGTGTTGTTCGACGGGTTCGACCCGCTCGACGTCATCGCCCCGTTCGAGGTGCTTGCCGCCGGCGGCGACGCGGTGGGCGGAGACCTCGTCGTGGAGCTCGTTTCGGCCGAGGGCGCGCGGCAGGTCGTCAGCGGCACCCGACGCCTGGCGCTGACGGCGGGCGGCCCGCTGGATCCGGGCAAGCCCGGATACGTCGTGGTTCCGGGCGCGAATGGGCCGATAGCCGGCGACCCGGACGACGGGGTCGAGACGATCCCGGTGCTGCTGGCCCGGGCGACCGAGACCGCACTGACACCCCTGATGCGCGAGGCGTTCGACAATCCCGCGGTCACCGTGGCGACCGTCTGCGGCGGGTCGATCGTGTTGGCGATGAGCGGGCTGATCGAGGGCCGCTACGCCGTCACCCATCACCTTGGCATGGACCTGCTCGAAGCGGCGGGGGTGCATCCGGTGCGGGCGCGGGTCGTCGACGACGGCGACCTGATCAGCGCCGGGGGAGTCACCTCCGGCCTGGATCTGGCGCTGTATCTGCTGGAGCGCTCCTACGGGCCGCGCATCGCGCGGGCGGTCGAGGAGATGTTCGAGTACGAGCGCCGCGGCACGGTGTGGACGCCGGCCGGGCGCGAACCGATGGAGGTGTGAATGAGCGTGTTCGGTGATTGGGACGTCACCATCAAGACGCCGATCGGCTCTCTGGCGGTGTCCTACACCTTCGAGCAGGCCGTCGATGGCCCTGTCGGTACGGCGACCTACAAGGGCGACACCGTTGCGCTGCAGGACATTTCGATCAATGGGGACCGAGTGACCTGGCGGCAGTCGGTGACCAAGCCGATGCGGCTGAATCTGACTTTCGACGTCGTCGTCGACGGCGACTCGCTCGCCGGCTATTCGCGGGCCGGTCGGCTGCCGCGGTCGGCCGTGACGGGCACGCGCGGCCGACGATCCCCCTGACCCTTAGCGCCGCCGCAGCCGCGCGATGCCCAGCACCGCCAGCACACCCGCGGTCGTCACCAGCACCAGGGCCAGCAACAGCAGCTGGGGGTTGTACACCAGCGACGTGGTGAACGGCTGGCCGTCCGCGATGGGCGCGACGCGGACCGTGTGGCGCGCGTGCACCCAGCTCACCCCCGCGCCCGCCAGCGCCGCGCAGGCCAGGGCCAGCAAGAGCAGGGCCCGCAAGCTGCCGTAGCGGGCGGTCACGACGTCGGCCCGCCTTCGAAATCGTCGTCGGCGACATCGGATCCGGCGGGCTCCACCCGCTCCTGGACCAGCGGGGTCAGCGCCGCCCGAAGGTGACGGTGGCGGCGCGCCCACGCCTGGGCGGTGCGATCGTTGGTGAGCTTGAGGCCGATCCCGATCCGGCCGCGCGGCACCCCCACCAATTCGCCGAGCGCCCGCGCGGACTGCCACCTCGCCAGCTCCTTGCCGGAGGCCTGGTGATGCTCGGGCGAAGGGTAAACCTTGAGGATCTCCCGCACCAGGATGGTCTCGGTGCCCTGCCGCAGCGCGTCCTCGGTGAGCTCGACGGAGACGTGGATCCGCGCCGCCTTCACTTGCAGCCCCACGAACGCCGACACCAGCACCAAAAAGATCGCCGGGACGACCAGCGACACCTTGGCGCCGCTCCAGATTTCGATCAGGACCATCGCGCCGGCGGACGCCGGGCCCAGCGCCACCCACCACCAGCTCGCGCCGGGCTCGTAGAACAGCGGCTGTGGCTCGCCGCCGCCCGCCCTGGTCTCCGATGTCAAAGCGCGCCCCGTCTCACGAAAGCCATTCCGCCGCGTCCGCGGCCCAGTAGGTGAGCACGATGTCGGCCCCGGCGCGCCGGATGCTCGTCAGCGACTCCAGCGCGGCGGCGCGTTCGTCGATCCAGCCGTTGGCGGCCGCCGCGCAGATCATCGCGTATTCCCCCGACACCTGGTAGGCGGCCACCGGCACCGGTGAGATCGAGGCCGCCGCGGACACCACATCCAGGTAGCCCATCGCGGGCTTGACCATCAGGATGTCGGCGCCCTCGTCGAGGTCCAGCCGGATCTCGCGCAGCGCCTCGCGGAAGTTGCCCGACTCCTGCTGGTAGGTGCGCCGGTCCCCGGACAGGCTGGAGCTCACCGCCTCGCGGAAGGGGCCGTAGAAGGCCGAGGCGAACTTCGCCGCGTAGGCCAGGATCACCACGTCGGCGTAGCCGGCGGCGTCCAGGCCGTCGCGGATCGCGGCCACCTGGCCGTCCATCATCCCGCTCGGCCCGACCACGTGGGCGCCCGATTCCGCTTGTGCCACAGCCAGTTTGACGTAGCGAGCCAGGGTGGCGTCGTTGTCCACCCGGCCGCGCGCGTCCAGCACCCCGCAGTGGCCGTGATCGGTGAACTCGTCCAGGCAGGTGTCGGCCATCAGCACGGTGGCGTCGCCGAGGTCCTTGGCCAGGTCGCGCAGCGCGACGTTGAGGATGCCGTCGGGGTCGGTGCCGGCCGAGCCGGTCGGGTCCTTGTCCTGCTCGCGGGGCACGCCGAACAGCATCAGCCCGCCCACCCCCGCGGCGACGGCGGCTTCCGCGGCCGCACGCAGCGAATCCCGGTCGTGCTGAACCACGTTCGGCATCGACGCGATGGGCCGCGGTTCGTCGATCCCGTCGGCGACGAACATAGGCAGCACCAAATGCCTTGGCTCCAGCGACGTTTGCGCCACCAGGCGGCGCAACGCGGGGGTCGAGCGGAGCCGGCGCGGGCGCTGCCGCGGGTAGGCGCTCATCCTCGCGGCGCGGTTACGCAGCCGCGAGGGTCCGCAAAATGCCGGCCCCGACGGCGTGTCGGCGTACAAACACGGACTCTCGCGCGTCCGGCGGCGATCGCCACTAGCGCCTGCGGCTCTTCTTGCGCGGCGGTGGCAGCGCGCCCTCGGCGCGCAACCGCGCGGCGTGTTCGGCCAGGGCGTCGACCAGGGGGCCGACGGCGGCGGTGTCGGGTTGGACGTCGACCCGCAGGCCGAACTCGGCGGCGGTCTCGGCCGTCTTGGGCCCGATGCAGGCGATGATCGTCCGGGCGTGCGGCTTGCCGGCGATGCCGACCAGGTTGCGCACCGTCGAGCTGGACGTGAAGCACACCGCGTCGAACCCGCCGGTCTTGATCATTTCGCGGGTGGCCGCCGGCGGCGGCGCGGCGCGCACCGTCCGGTAGGCCGTCACGTCCTCGATCTCCCAGCCGCGCTCGCGCAGGCCCTCGGCCAGCGTCTCGGTGGCGATGTCGGCCCGCGGCAGCAGGACACGGTTCACCGGGTCGAAAATGCTGTCATAGGGCGGGAAGTCGTCGAGCAAACCGAGCGAGGACTGCTCGCCGGCCGGCACCAGCTCGGGGCTGATCCCGAAGGCGCGCACCCGGTCGGCCGTCGACTCGCCGACGCAGGCGATCTTCACGCCGGAGAACGCGCGGGCGTCCAGGCCGAACTCACCGAACTTCTCCCACACCGCGCGCACCGCGTTGGTGGAGGTGAACACCACCCACTGGAAGCGGCCGTCGACCAGGCCCTTGACCGCCCGTTCCATCTGGGCGGGGCTGCGCGGTGGCTCGACGGCGATGGTCGGCACCTCGACCGGCAGCGCGCCGTAGGAGGTCAGCCGCTCGCTCATCTCGCCGGCCTGGTCCTTGGTGCGGGGCACCAGCACGGTCCAGCCGTACAGCGCGCGGCTTTCCCACCAGTTCAGCTTCGCCCGGCTGGCCACGGTCTTGCCGATGGTCACCACGAGCGGGCCGGTCAGCGGGCCCGCCGGGTCGCTGCCGCCCAGGACGGCCGGATCGGTCAGGCCGCTCAGCGTGGTCTCGACCGAACGCTGCTGGCAGGTGGTGCCCTGCGCGGTCACCACGCAGGGGGTGGCCTCGGCCAGCTCGTGCTCGATCAGCGCGCGGGCCGCGTCGGCCAGGTGCGACGCGGTGGCCTGCAGGATCAGCGGGCCGGGCGCCGCGGCCAGCGCATCCCAGTCCACGTCACCGCGCACGTCGGCGACGGTGTGCGACGAGCCCAGCGGCAGGCCGGCGTAGGTCGGGACGGCGCTGGTGGCGGCCAGGCCGGGCACGATCTCGATGTGCAGGTGGCTGCGCGCGACGGCGTTCACCTCGGTGATGACGGCGTCGAGCGTCAGCGGGTCGCCGGCCACCAGCCGCACCACGTCGACGCCGGCACGGGCCTCGGCGACCAGCGTCTTGGCCACCTCCGCCGGTTCGCCCAACGCCGGCCGCACATCGGGCCCGGCGGAGATCACCGCGGGCGCCGCCTGGCTCTGATCGTCCGGGGATCCTTGGCTGTCGCCTTCGGCGGTCGGGACGGCCGGGCCGGCCGGCGCCGGCCCGGAGACCGGCGGCAGGTCCTTGCCGATCAGCGCGAGCACGGGTTCGGGCACGTCCGGGTCGGTGAACACCAGGGCGGCGTTGGCCAGCACCGCGGCGGCCCGCGTCGTCAACAGTCCCGGGTCGCCGGGGCCGGAGCCCACGAACGTGATGTGGCCCGGTCTCGGCTTACGCCCTCGCGTCGTCATTGTCGCTCCCAAGTGACTCTCTTCAGTTTCCTTGCGCGGGGTCTTGCCGCGCCCCCCCAATCAGCTCCCGCGCGCCCAGCTCGAACAGCTCCGCGGCGACCGAAAGCCCCAGCTCTCGTGCCCGGCCGGGAGTGCCGACTCCGGACGCTCGGATCACATCCGACCCGTCCAGCGCCGCCACACAGCCACGCAACGACAGCTCTTCGAAGACCCGGCCGTCCTCATCGATGGACTCGACCACCTCGGCGATCGCGCCCACCGGTGCGGAGCAACCCGCCTCCAGTTCGGCCAGCAGGGCTCGCTCCGCGGTGACCGCCGCGCGCGTGTCGGCGTCGTCCAGCTCCGCCAGCACCGCCGCCAACTCGTCACCGGCGCGGCACTCGACGGCGAGCGCGCCCTGAGCCGGTGCTGGCAACATCTGCACCGGCTCTAGCGTCTCGGTGACATCGTCGAGGCGGCCCAGCCGGGCGAGACCGGCCCGGGCCACCACGATCGCGTCAAGATCACCACTGCTTACCCTGTTCAACCTGGTATCTAGGTTGCCTCGTAGGGGGCGGATTTCCAAACCGAGACCCAATGCTCTAAGCTGTGCGGCCCGCCGCGGCGAAGAGGTGCCCACCAGCGAACCCGCCGGCAACTCCCCCAGCACCAACCCGTCCCGGGCGACGAGCGCGTCGCGGGGGTCGTTGCGCGGCGGGATCGCCGCGATGGTGAACCTCGGGTCGTCGGCGGTGGGCAAATCCTTGTGCGAATGCACCGCGGCGTCGACGCGGCCGTCGTCGATGGCCTCCCGCAGCGCGGTGGTGAACGCCCCCACGCCGAGGCTCTGGATGGGCGCCGACGACCGGTCGCCCGCGGTCGCGATGGTGACCAGTTCCGCGGGGTGGCCGTTGGCGATCAAGGCGTCCCTGACGACGCCGGCCTGGGTGGTAGCCAACAGGCTACCCCGCGTGCCTATCCGGATCACGTGCGCCAATCGGCTACTCGGCGGACTGTGTCGGCATGCCGCCGTCGAAACCGCTTGATACAGCGGGCAATTCGCCCGCGGCAACAGCGTCCACGGCGGTCTGGTCGAGTTCGAAGAGTTCGCGCAGGGCCTCGGCGTAGCTGTCGCCGCCGGGGGCGCTGGCGAGCTGCTTGATCCGCACGGTCGGGGCGTGCAGCAGCTTGTCCACCACCCGCCGCACGGTGCGGGCCACCTCCTCGCGATGGGCGCTCTCCAGGCCGGGCAGCCGGTTGTCGAGGCGCAGCAGTTCGGCTTCGACGACGTCGGCGGCGCGCTGACGCAGCGCCGTAACCGTCGGGGTGACCTCGGCCATCCGCTGTCCGGCCAGGTAGGTGGCGACTTCGGCCGCCACGATGTGGCGCGCGGCGTCGACGTCGGAGGCCGCGGCATGCGCCGACGGCTCGTGCTGCACGCGTTCCACGTCGACGACCCAGACGCCGGGCAGTCCGGCCACCGCCGGATCGACGTCGCGCGGCATGCCCAGGTCACAGATCACCAGGGGATGGGTGGTCTCGTCCCGGCGGGCGGTGGCCAGCGCGTGGTGCACGTCGGCCAGCGACACCACGGGGCTGACCGCGCCCGTGCAGCTGACCACCACGTCGGCGTTCGCCAGCGCGTCGGCCAGCCGGTCGAGGGTCAGCGCCTCGGCGCGCACCCCGGACTCGCGGATCTTGCGGGCCAGCCGCTGCCCGCGGGAGGCCGACCGGTTGAGCACCAGAACATGGTCGATGCCGGCCCGGGTGAGGTGGGCGGACGACAGCGCGCCCATCGCCCCGGCGCCGATGACCGCGGCGGTCTTGCCCGCCAGCCCGCCCAGCCTGCGTTCGGCCATCGCGAGCGCGACCGACACCACCGAGGCGCCGGCGGCGTCGATGGCGGTTTCGGAATGCACCCGCTTGCCCACCGACAGCGCCCGCTGGGCCAGCTCGTGCAGCACCCGGCCGACGGTGCGGTTGGCCTCGGCGGCGGCGTAGGCGCGACGCACCTGGCCCAGCACCTGCTGCTCGCCGATCACCGCCGAATCCAGGCCGCTCGCGACGGCAAAGAGGTGTTCGACGGCTGCCTCGCTGTAGCGCACGTAGGCGTACTTGGTCAGATCACCCATCGACATGCCGGAGTGTTCCGACAGCACCTGCCCGACCACCGCCAACCCGCCGTGGAACGCGTCGACGACGGCGTACACCTCGACGCGGTTGCACGTCGAGAGCACCATCGCCTCGGTCACCAGCGGCGACTGCAACACCCGATCGACGATCTTGACCTGATCGGCCTCGTCGATGCTGAGTTGTTCCAGGACGGAGACCGGCGCACTGCGGTGCGAAACCCCGAAGAGCAAGACGCTCACGGCAGCATCACCTGGCCAGCTCCCTTGCTTCCTCCAGTAACTGAACTGGTGTCCACGGTAAACGTTAATCAGCTGGGCTACCAAATGAATGGTCGCCGGGCTACCCAGCCAGATCGGCCCGCAGCCGGGGCTCGTCGACCTCCCAATAGCTGTGCTCGCGCCCGTCCAGCAGGATCACCGGCAGGCGGTCGCCGAACTCCGCGCGCAACGCCGGGTTGCCCGCCGCCGCGGCGGCGTCGACGTCGGTCGCCGCCAGCTCGAAGCCGAGCTCGCCCGCCAGTTCCTGCAGCCGCGCGTGCACCCGCTCACAGATGGTGCAGCCGTCGCGGGTCAGCAGCTCCACACGTCGCCCGCTCATGGTGACCAGTGTGCCTAGTGAATTGTGGGGCCGCGACGCAGCGGTTACGTTGCCGCTGTGGCCGCTGACGAGACGCTGAGCGCCGACCCGCAGGCGATGCGGGGGTTCGCCGAAGCGTTGGCGAGCCGCGCCGAGGATCTCAAAAGCCAGCTGGCCGACCTCGACAATCAGGTGGGCGAGATGCTGGGCGGCTGGCGCGGAGCGTCGGGCAGCGCGTACGCCTCGGCGTGGGAGCTGTGGCACCGCGGCGCGGGCGAGGTGGAGGTGGGCTTGTCGATGCTGGCGCGGTTGGTGGCCCAGGCCGGCGGGCTCTACCAGGCCAACGAGGCCGCCTCCGCGCACGAGATGCGCGAGGTGGGCCGTGGCTGAGGCGTTTCGGGTCGACCCGCAGGGGTTGGCCGACGCGGTGCAACGAATGACGGAGTTTCAGCGCTATGCCGAACACACGCTCGGCGAAATCGATGCTCTGGTAAGCAATTTGCATTCGACTTGGACGGGACGCGGCGCCGAGGCGCACGCCGAGGCGCATCGGCACTGGGCTCGCGGCGAGGAGATGATGCGCGAGGCGCTGGCCCAGCTGCGCGCCGCGGGCGCGACCGCGCACCGCAACTACACCGGCGCCATGTCAACGAATTTGGGCATGTGGCCCTGACCTGACCGCGCCCCCATCCAGCTCAGGCGCAGAAAACCGTCCCTAACATCCGCCGGATAGGGTTGATAGCGGTCGCCCCGCGGACAGCGGGCGGCACGGCGATCTAGGAGGTTTGGCGATGACTTCCTCTGAGTCGGGCGGCGCCGAGCACACCGGGCGCCCCGACCTGGATTCGCTGGTCGACAACGCGAGCGCCGAACGCGCGCTCGAGGACCTGCAGGCCGCGAGCGAAGCCGACGAGGGCCGCCCGCAGCCGCCGATCGACCTGACCGCGGCCGCGTTCTTCGACGTGGACAACACCCTGGTCCAGGGCTCGTCGGCCGTACATTTCGGCCGCGGGTTGGCCGCCCGCAACTACTTCACCTACCGCGATGTGCTCGGATTCATCTACGCGCAGGCCAAGTTTCAGTGGCTGGGCAAGGAGAACAGCAACGACGTCGCCGCCGGCCGGCGCAAGGCGCTCACCTTCATCGAGGGCCGCTCCGTCGAGCAGCTGGTCGCTCTCGGCGAGGAGATCTACGACGAGATCATCGCCGACAAGATCTGGCCGGGCACCCGCGAGCTCACCCAGATGCACCTCGACGCCGGCCAGCAGGTGTGGCTGATCACCGCCACGCCGTACGAGCTCGCGGCGACCATCGCCCGCCGGCTCGGCCTGACCGGCGCGCTGGGGACCGTCGCCGAATCGGTCGACGGCGTCTTCACCGGCCGGCTGGTCGGCGAAATCCTGCACGGTCCCGGCAAGGCCCACGCCGTGCGTTCGCTGGCGATCCGCGAGGGCCTCAACCTCAAGCGCTGCACCGCGTATTCGGACAGCTACAACGACGTGCCGATGTTGTCGCTGGTGGGCACTGCGGTGGCGATCAATCCCGATGCGCGGCTGCGGGCCCTGGCCCGTGAACGGGGCTGGGAGATCCGCGACTTCCGGACCGCTCGCAAGGCGGCCCGGATCGGGGTGCCGTCGGCGCTGGCCCTGGGCGCGGCCGGCGGCGCGCTGGCGGCAGTGGCATCCCGGCGCCAATCGCGCTGATAGGCTGCGCCGCTAGATGTAATCGAGCGGAGAGCAAGCGGCATGTCAGTACTCCCCCAAGGCACCCAAGACCTCATCGGTAGCCATTACCGGGCACCGGACTACTTCGAGGTCGGACGCGAGAAGGTCCGCGAGTTCGCGGCCGCGGTGAAGGACGACCACCCGACGCACTTCAGCGAGACGGACGCGGCGAACGCCGGTTACGACGCGCTGGTGGCTCCCCTGACCTTCCTGGCCGTTGCGGGGCGCCGTGTGCAGCTGGAGATCTTCACCAAGTTCGACATCCCGATCAACATCGCCCGGGTCATGCACCGCGACCAGAAGTTTCGGTTTCACCGCCCGATCCTTGCGAACGACAGGCTGTATTTCGACACCTATTTGGACTCGGTGATCGAATCCCACGGCGCCGTCGTCGTCGAGATCCGCAGCGAAGTCACAGACGCCAACGGTGATCCCGTCGTCACTAGCATCGTTACGATGCTGGGGGAAGCCTCACACGAAGACGCGCGCGCTGAAGAAACCGTCGCCGCGGTCGCATCCATATCAGCCGGAAAGTAGGGTCGATTCCCATGTCACAGGATGAATCGCGTGGCACACAGCTGAAGCCGCCGGTCGAAGCAGTCCGATCCCACTACGACAAATCCAACGAGTTCTTCAAGCTTTGGCTTGACCCGTCGATGACCTACAGCTGCGCCTACTTCGACGAGAACCCTGACCCCAAGAACCTGACCAAGACGCTCGAAGAGGCGCAGTACGCCAAGCGCAAGCTCGCGCTGGACAAGCTCAACCTCGAGCCCGGCATGACGCTGCTCGACATCGGCTGCGGCTGGGGATCCACCATGCGCCACGCGGTCGCCGAGTACGACGTCAACGTGATCGGGTTGACGCTCAGCGAAAACCAGTACGCCCACGACAAGGCCAAGTTCGAGGAGATGGACAGCCCGCGCCGCAAGGAGGTGCGCATCCAGGGCTGGGAGGAATTCGACGAGCCGGTGGACCGCATCGTGTCACTGGGCGCCTTCGAGCACTTCGCCGACGGCGCCGGTGACGCCGGATTCGAGCGCTACGACACGTTTTTCAAGAAGTTCTACAGCCTGACGCCCGACGACGGCCGGATGCTGCTGCACACGATCATCGTGCCCAGCCCCGAGGAGGCCAAGGAGCTCGGGCTGACGGCGCCGATGAGCCTGCTGCGCTTCATCAGGTTCATCCTGACCGAGATCTTCCCGGGTGGCCGGCTGCCGCAGATCCCGCAGATCGACCACTACTCGTCCAACGCGGGCTGGAAGGTCGAGCGCTACCACCGGATCGGCAAGAACTACGTGCCCACCCTGAACACCTGGGCCGATGCGCTCGAGGCACACAAAGAAGAGGCCATTGCCCTGAAGGGGCAGGAGACCTACGACATCTACATGCACTACCTGAGGGGCTGCTCGGACCTGTTCCGCGACCACTACACGGACGTCTGCCAGTTCACCCTGGTCAAGTAGGCGGCGACGGGCGCTAGCCGAAGAAGATGTTGCGGCGGCCGGCGAGTAGGCGGTACAGCGTCTGCTGGATCGTCTCGCGCACCTGGTCGGTCAGCTCGAAGGTGACCATCGGGTCCTCGGCGTCGGAGGCGGCGTAGTCGTTCGTGTAGATCGGTTCGCCGAACGCGATGCGCCACTTCGACGGCAGGGGCACCAGGCCCGCGGGTCCGGCCAACGGGAACAGCGGGGTGATCGGGAAATAGGGCAGCCCGAACAGCCGCGCCAGCAGCTTGACGTCGGTGAGCATCGGGTAGATCTCTTCGGACCCGACGATCGAGCACGGGATGATCGGGGCCTTGGTGCGCAGCGCCGCGGTCACGAAGCCGCCGCGGCCGAACCGCTGCAGGCGGTAACGGTCCTCGAAGCGCTTGCCCAGCCCCTTGTAACCCTCCGGGAACACGGCGGTCAGCTCTCCCGCGGCCAGCAGGCGGTGCGCGTCCGTCGTGCAGGCCATGGTGTGGCCCGCCTTGCGGGCGGCTTCGCCGACCACGGGCAGGTCGAACACCATGTCGGCGGCCAGCAGCCGCAGGTCCCGCTGCGCGGGGTGTTCGTCGTGCACCGCCACCGACAGCATCAGCCCGTCGAACGGCAACACCCCGGCGTGATTGGCCACCACCAGCGCGGCGCCCTCGCTCGGCAGGTTCTCGATGCCGCTGACCTCGACCCGGAACCAGGACCGGAAGAAGAACCTCAGCAAAGGCCGAACGATGGCGCTGTTGAAGTGCGGATCGAAGCCGAACTCGTCGACGGTGTAGTCACCGGTGAGCCGCTGCCGCAGGAAGCCGGCGACCGCGGCGACCCGTTGCGCAAGATCGTTGAGCGGCGCCTCTGCGGTTGACGTCGCGCTCGCCGCGCGGCGATGTTCGTCGATTTCGCGGACGACCGCGGCGATTTGTTCGGCAGATGCGCGGCCCCGCGGGTCGGCGAGCATTGACGGGTGTTGACGGGACGAGTCCGCCCGCTGATCGGCTCTCCGGCGAGCCGCTACCCGACCCCTATTCGTATGCAGTGGAATGACGTTCGCTCTGGTTTCGCCCGCCACGATACCTACCTGCCCCCACCCCATGGAATTGCATTTCGGCTTCCCCAGCGCTGCGCTAACGCTATGGCGCGACCCTCCAGGGAGCGTACCCGATCGGGGTCGATTATGGGAGTCAAGCCACGGCCGCGGACGTAGTCGTCAAACGCCTCGGCCGTCGTCCATTTCGGGTGGAAGCCGAGCTCCGTGCGCATTCGCGTGGTGTCCATGACGCGGCCGTAACTCAGATAATTGAATTGATCCCGAGTGATTTCGGTATAGCGATTAGCCCGTCTCAGCGAATCCAGCGCCCATACCCCAAAACCGGGGACTGGCACCGGGATTCGGCCGGCCCGGCGGATGGCCTGCGACAGCATGATGATGCCGTCCGCGCCGATGTTGAACGTGCCGGCCTTGCCCGCCATCGCGGCGCGCTCCAGCGCGCCCAGCGCGTCCTGCTCGTGCAGCAGCTGCAACCGCGCGTCCCGGCCGAACATCGTCGGGACCAACGGGCCGGCCAGATACCGCGACAGCGTCGTGTCCATCGCGGGGCCGATCATGTTGGCCAGCCGCAGAATCGTCACCGCGATGTCGGGCCGGCGCCGGCCCAGCCCGCGCACGTAGCCCTCGATGTCGAGGCTGTCCTTGGCGAATCCGTCGCGGAAGGGCCGGCGGCTGCTGCTGTCCTCGGTGAACATCACCGGGTCGTGCGCCGTGGACCCGTACACCTCGGAGGTCGACTTCAGCACCACGCGGCGCACCGAGGGCGCCTTCTGGCAGGCCGCGAAAAGTTGCATCGCGCCCATCACGTTGATTTCCTTCAGCGCCGCGCTGCCGCCGGCTCGGGGTGCGTAGGACGCCGCCGCGGCGTGCACCACCGTGTCGACGTCGCCGTTGCGAATCACCTTGGCAATGAAGGGATTGCGAATGTCGGCACGGACGAATTCGGCGCGCCCCATGCGGCGCAGCATGTCCTTGCTGGGGGCGATCGCGTCCACCGCGATGACCCCTTTGATCAACGGGTTCTGGGCGAGCCGCGCGGTCAGGTAGCCGCCCAGAAACCGGCACGCACCGGTAACCAGCACAACTTTGGGGTAGTGCACGGTGCCGCTGGTGCCGGCACCTTCCCCGCTCGACTGATCCACTCAAACAGCCTAACGGGCTGGCGAGACGACGGCGTTAAGGCGGCGTGACGGTGACCTGGGCCGGCTGGCGCTTACTTGCCGAGTTTTCTGCGCTGCACCCGGGTGCGACGCAGCAGCTTGCGGTGCTTCTTCTTCGACATTCGCTTGCGCCGCTTCTTGATTACTGAACCCATGAACTCCGCTATCTGACCGGGGACTGCTCACATGACCAAAAGACCCCGCCACTTTACCCGGCCCGCAGCACCGAACACCAAACCGGCGACCGCGTGACGTCTCGACGGCCCGCGCGGCAGTCCCAGCTCAGCCCGCGTCGAAGTACGAAGTCTCCAGCATGTCGTGGACGGCCTTGGCGTGCACGCGGAAGGACCGGCCCACCCGGACCGCCGGCAACTCGCCGTTGTGCACCAGGCGGTAGACCGTCATCTTGGAGACGCGCATCAGCGCTGCCACCTCGGCGACGGTAAGGAACTGTGTCCTGGCCTGCTGGCCATCAGCGGAACCGGAGTCCCGCCCCTTAGCAGCGGAATCTCGCGCCGATGGCCCGTTCGTAGACGTCATCGCAACCCAATCGTGTCAGGCTCGCGCAATGCCAGCGGCTTCCCCTCCGCTGGCACCCACACGTGCATACAAAGAGGAGAATAGCGGGACTAGTGGGGTTAATGGTACTGGTGAGGGACAATCAATCCGGAAATCTCAAATTATTCCGATGTAATTCTTAGCTGCTCAGAGCGCCTTTTCGCGGCCTGGACGGCGGCGTCGACGGCCACCCGCAATCCGCCTCGCTCCAGTTCGCGCAGCGCAGCGGCGGTCGTGCCGCCGGGCGAGGTGACCGTCGCGCGCAACTGCGCCGCCGACGCGTCCGCCCGCATGCCCGGCGGCTCGCCCTCGATGGCGCGCTCGGCATCCATCCGCTCGAGCAGCATCGCCGCCGAGCCGGCCATCGTCTGCGCGGTCAGGTCGGTGGCGACCTGGCGGCTCAGGCCCGCCGCGACGCCCGCGTCCACCAGGGCCTCGACCATCAGGAAGAAGTACGCCGGACCGGAGCCGGACAGCGCCGTCACGGCGTCCATCTGGGACTCCGGAACGGTCAGCACCCCGCCGACGGAGTCGAACAGCGCCGACACCTCCTCGAGCTGGGGTTCGGTGACGAAGCGGCCCCTGGCCAGCGCCGTCACCCCCGCGCCCACCAACGCCGCGGCGTTCGGCATCGCGCGGACCACCGGCGTCCCGGCCGGCAGCTTGGATTCGAAGTAGGTGATCGTGATGCCGGCGGCGACGGTGACGAACACCTGCTCGGCACTGTCCGTCTCGGCCGCGCCAGCCGCCCGGACCAGCTCCTCGAGCACCGTCTCGACGTCGGCCGGCTTGACCGCGACGACGACGAAGGTCGCGTAGTCCACCGCCTCCGCGACCGACGCCAGCCGCACCGAATAGGTGTCCGCCAGGTACTTGGCGCGCTCGGGCACTCGCTCGGCCACCACCAGGTCCTTGACCTGCCGGCCGGCCCGCAGCAGGCCCGACAGCAGCGCCTCGCCGATGCTGCCGCCGCCGATGATCGCGATTCTCGCCATGGGAGAAAGCATTCCAGACAGCAAGCGCTAGCGAGCGGCAGGGACCAACGCCAGCTGGCGCGCCTGCACCACCAGGCGGCCAAGCTGGTCGACGACGATGTGGTCCTCGTCGAACCAGTCGTGCCCGATCTCCACGCAGGTGGCGATGATTCGCAGCCAGCCGTCGGCGGGCAGGGCGCGCAGGAAGGCGGTCAGCTGGATGGTGGGCGCCCAGCCGGTGCGGTCCACGGCGAACGTCACCGGCGCCGACAGATCCCCGCACATCAGCGCGAACAGCGCGTCCGGGGCGACGTCGCGGGGGCGCGCCCACATCTGGATCACCGGCGGGTGGCCGTCGCGGGGGCGCATCGTCGAGAGCAGCGGCCGCACGTCGCAGCCCTCGCCCAGGTGCACCAGGCCGGCCAGCGGGTGGCCGGGGCCGATCGGCTCGGCGTCGTCGGGCGGCTCGGGTGCCATCAGGTCCAGCACCGGGTTGGCCGACAGCAGCGGCGCGTGCGACCCGTCGGGGGGATAGTGCTCGGGCTGGCCGAGGTTGACCACGGCGTGCACCGCGGTGCGCTCGCCCTGCATGAGCTCGACGTCGACGACGCTGATCCGCCGGCCGCGCTTGCGGAAGGAGGTCAGCAGCCGCATGGGCCCCGGGTCCGGCGCCCGCAGGAAGCTCGCGGACACGGCCACGGGTTGCATGGCCCGTTCAGGGCCGTCGGGGTCCCGGCCCCACGCGGTCCGCGCGGCGTTGGCGCACAGCGCCAGCATCGCGCCGCCGTGCACCTTGGGCCCGATGGTCCAGTGCTTGTCGAGCTCGCCCTCGTACACGCCGGGGCCGGCCTCCCGCAACGTCATCGCGGTGGTGAATAAGGCGGTCATGTTCTCCTGGGTGGTCTGTCGCGGATCACCGCATCAGGTGGGTGCGCGCGAACTGCAGCGACTCGAGAAGCATCGCTTCCCGCTCGTGCGCCGAACGCGCGCTGGACGTCGACACCTCCAGGATCACGTGGCCGGCGAAGTGGCCGCCGGCCAGCATCTGGCACACCTCGGCGGTGGGTTGCGTGCCGTGCCCGGGCACCAGGTGCTCGTCGGCGGGCAGGCCGCTGCCGTCGCACAGGTGCAGGTGGGTCAGGCCCTCGCCCATCCGCTGGGCCATGTCCAGCGAATCGGTGCCCGCGGTCGCCGTGTGGGACAGGTCGAGCGTGTAATTCGCGTGGTTGCCGTCCAGCGGGTCGTAGGACGGCGCGAACGCCGAGATCGCCGGGCCGGGTCCGCCGCCCCGCCGGCGCATCCGTTCCAGCGACTGGCCGGCGCCGAAGAACCGGTCGGCCCGGAACGGGAACATGTTCTCCACGGCGACCTTGACGTCGCTGGACGCCTCCAGCGACGCGACCTGGTCGCTGAACCCCTCGGCGTAACGCCGCTGCCAGCGGAACGGCGGATGCACGACGACGGTCTGGGCGCCGAGCTGTTCGGCGGCCCGCACACTCCGGTCCAGCTTGGGGATCGGGTTGGCGCCCCACACCCGCTGCGAGATCAGCAGGCAGGGCGCGTGCACGGACAGCACCGGCACGCGGTAGCGCTGGGACAGCTTCTTGACCGCGGCGATGTCCTGGCTGACCGATTCGCTCCAGACCATCAGCTCGACGCCGTCGTACCCCAGCCTGTCCGCGTATTCGAAGGCGGCCTCGGCCCGCAACGGATAGACCGAGGCCGTCGATAGGCCGACTTTGATGGCTGGGCGCACTGTCGGTGGGTGGCGCCTAGCCCGACTGCAACGACAGCGCCAACGGTCCCAGGGTGATCAGCACCCCGACCGCGATGGCGATCAGGCTGCTGGCGATGTCCTCCGTCTTGCGGACCACCCGGACCCCCACCACCAGGCCGAGAATGACCAGGACCGTCAGTACCAAAGCCACGATGCTGTTCCAGCGCCACAGCTCGTCGAACGCGACGAACAGCCCGGCGCCGAACGCGACGGCCAACATCGACTGCAACACGATCAGCGTTCCGCGCCACAACGCCTGCAGCCTGCCGGGCGCCTCGTGCGCGCGCTCGGCCTCGATGCCCAGGTGGTCGTCGTCGCGTTCTTCTTCGGCGTGCGCGTCCGCGCCCCGCTCGGCGCCGCGGCGCCGGGCGACCTCGTCGGCCAGCGTCTGCCCGCCGAACAGCGTGGAATCCGACTGCAGGTAGGAGCGCACGTAGGCGGAATCCTCGGACGCAGGCTCGGCCTCGCGCACCTCGGAGTCCATCACGTCCACCGGGATGTCGGGGTAATGGTCGACCGGGTCGGGGCTCATGCCCTCGGCGCCGGACTGGCCGGTCCGGTCGGCGGGCACGTCGGCGTGCCGCAGGGGTCGGGGGTATTCGCTGCGCTCGGGCCCCGTCAGCCGTTGCGGCTGCGGCGGCGACTTGGGCCACCGCGGCTCGGGTTCGGACCAGTACGGGGCTTTGGGCTGCTCCTCGGTGACCGGCTCGGCGGTCTGGACCGTTGCGTTGGCCGGAGGTTCGAGGTGGTCGTCACGGATGACGGGGATCTCGCCGGTCAGTTCGGCGACGGTGACCGCGTCACTGTCGCCGCGCCGACGGCGGCGCCGCCGGGTGACCGACGGTTCGCCGATCGTTCCATTCCTGGCCAGGAGTTCGGCCACCGAGATCGGCCGAGTGCCAGGGCTCTCGGTCTCGGAGTGTGGTCCGCTCATGATTTGTCGCCCTTCGATCGGTTGGCGTTCCGATCAGCTTTCTGACCTCCAGCATCGCGCACCGAAGTCTCGACGAGTGCAGTTCCGTCGGCCTCGCTGTCGAGTTTTCGCAAGATGAGACCCTCCCGCAACGCCCACGGGCAAATGTCCACCTCGTCGATCGACAGCACTCGCATACTCGCCTCGGCCACCAGGGCGCCCGCCACGATCTGGGGCGCCCGCTCGGCGCTCACTCCTTCCAATTCAGCCCGGTCAGCGGTCGTCATCCTAGAGATGAAAGATATGAGTTGTCTGAGGCCGTTTGCTGTCAGCGTCCGCTTCACCCGCGGCCCGGCCGCCGACGGCGCCGCCCCGGTGAGGCGTGCCAGCGAACGAAACGTCTTCGACGTGGCGACCGCGAGATCGGGAGCGCCGGCGTCCAGCACCGTCTCGCAGGCTTCCGCGAGCTCGGCGTCCAGCCAGTCGCGCAGCATCGCCACGCGGCGCCGCCCGGGCGGGTCGTCGGGCAGCCATTCGCGGGTCAACCGCCCCGCGCCCAGCGGCAACGACAGCGCGACCTCGGGCTCCTCGTCGACACCGCTGGACAACTCCAGCGAGCCCCCGCCGATGTCGAGGTTGATGATTCGCCCGGCGCTCCAGCCGTACCAGCGGCGCACCGCCAGGAACGTCAGCCGCGACTCGTCGACGCCGCGCAGCACCTCCAGCTCGACGCCGGCCTCCTTGCGCACCCGGGACAGCACGTCGTCGGAATTCTCGGCGTCGCGGACCGCCGATGTGGCGAAGGCCATCAGCTCCTCGCAGCCGGAACTGTCCGCGATCTTGGCGAACTCCTCGATCGTCGAGACCAACTTGTCGGCGCCGCGCTTGGTGATCTTTCCCGAGCTGTCGATGGACTCGGAGAGCCGCAGGGTGGCCTTCGTCGAACTCATGGGTGTCGGATGCCCACCGCGGTGGGCGTCAACCACCAACAGATGGACTGTGTTGCTGCCCACGTCGAGCACACCTAACCGCACAGAAACAACCTAGTCGGGCGACGATGCACGCCGCGCAGCGGCGCGAGGAGGAGGCCGACAATTCAGCACAGCGGGCGACGATGCACGCCGCGCAGCGGCGCGAGGAGGAGGCCGACAATTCAGCACAGTGGGCGACGATGCGCGCCGCGCAGCGGCGCGAGGAGGAGGCCGACAATTCAGCACAGTGGGCGACGATGCACGCCGCGCAGCGGCAGCCGTGTGTCAGCGGCGTCACCAGGCGGAATCGTGGACTAACGTTGACCAAATGACGAATTCGCACCCGCAACCGGGTCAAGAGGTCGAATTGGACTTCGCCCGTGAATGGGTGGAGTTCTACGACCCGGACAATCCCGAGCACCTGATCGCGGCCGACCTGACCTGGCTGCTGTCGCGCTGGACGTGTGTGTTCGGCACCCCGGCCTGCCGCGGCACGGTCGAGGGCCGCCCCGACGACGGGTGCTGCTCGCACGGCGCGTTCTTGTCCGACGACGACGACCGCGCGCGGCTCGACGATGCGGTCAAGACGCTGACCGACGACGATTGGCAGTTCCGCGAAAAGGGCTTGGGGCGCAAGGGTTATCTGGAGCTCGACGAGCACGACGGCCAGCCCCAGTACCGCACCCGCAAGCACAAGGACGCCTGCATCTTCCTGAACCGGCCGGGCTTCGCCGGCGGCGCGGGATGCGCGCTGCACACCAAGGCCCTCAAGCTGGGCGTGGCGCCGCTGACCATGAAGCCCGACGTCTGCTGGCAGCTGCCCATCCGGCGCAGCCAGGAGTGGGTGACCCTGCCCGACGGCACCGAAATCCTCAAAACCTGGGTCACCGAATACGATCGCCGCGGCTGGGGCTCCGGCGGCGCGGACCTGCACTGGTATTGCACCGGCGATCCGGGCGCCCACGTCGGCGCCAAGCAGGTCTGGGAAAGCATGGCCGACGAGCTCAGGGAGCTGCTCGGAGACAAGGCCTACGCCGAGCTGGCGGCAATGTGCAAGCGCCGCAGCAAGTTAGGGCTCATCGCGGTGCACCCGGCCACCCGGGTCGCCGAATAGCCCGAGGCCCCGGCTCAGGCCTCATGAGTTTTCCTGTACGCCAACACCATTCGCAGCGCACTCGCGTTTAAGTAGCCCTCGACCGCCGCGGCGGCCGCCTCGGCGTCGCGCGCCAGCACCGCGTCGGTGATCGCCCTCAGGTCGGCCACGACCGGGGCCGCGTCCTCATAGGCGGCGGTGAGTTCGTGTTCGCGGCCGCCGAACGCGTGCTCGACCCAGCGATACATCAAACCCAGCGCGCGGTTGCGGCTGCCGTGGATGAGCACCCGGAAATAGGCGACATCGGCGGCCTGCAGGGCCGCGGGACCGTCGGCGTCGGCCACCGCCGCCAGCGCGGCGCGCAGCGCCTCGGCATCCTCCGGCGCCCCCCGCTGCGCGGCCAGCCGGCCGATCAGCGGGCCCAGCGCCGCCCGGATCTCCAGCAGTTCGGCCAGGAACTCCGGTCCGAGCCTGCGGACCAGCGCCTCCACCACCGCGGGGTGGGTGAGCGCCTCGGGGTCGCGCACCACGTTGCCGCTGCCGTGCCGCGCCTCGATGAGCCCCATCTGCTGCAAACGGGCCAGGCCCAACCGCAGCGAGGTGCGGTTCACGTTGAGCTGCTCGGCCAGCTCCCGCTCGGGCGGCAGCGTAGATCCGGGCGGAAAGGCGCCGTCGAGGATGGCATCGGCGATCGACGCGGCGATCTGTTCGTCGACCCGCTGTCGATCCGGCGGCTGCAGCGCACTTGACTGGTTCATTGGCTCAACCAATATAGTGGACGAACCGGGTGCGGGGCATCAAGCTCGCCCACGCGTCCCGATCGGAGGTGAGCACATGGACGACGAGATGCGATCGGCCACGGCCCCGCGCTGGCGGGGCAAGGCCGGCCGCCTGGAAGTCTGGTACGCCACCCTGTCGGACCCGGCGACCCACGCCGGGCTGTGGATCCACTGCGAGACGGTGGCCCCGCGGCACGCGGCGGACGCCCCCTACGCGCACGGCTGGGCGACCTGGTTCGCGCCCGACGGGCCGCCGCGCACCGAGCGGTTCGGCCCCGAACCCACGTCGCCCGCGGCGGGAGCCGCCTGGTTCGACGCGGCCGGAGTGCGCGCGTCCCACGAAAGGCTGGCCGGCAGCGCCGGATCGCTGGCGTGGCAGCTGTCGTGGAAGGACGCCGGCACGCCGCTGTGGACGTTCCCGCGCGCGGCCTGGGATCGCGAGCTGTTGCCGGGCGCACAGGTGGTCCTGGCGCCGACCGCCGAGTTCGCCGGGTCATTGACGGTCGCCGACGCCGCGGTGCAGGTCGACGGTTGGCGCGGCGGCGTCGCCCACATCTACGGGCACGGCAACGCCCGGCGCTGGGGATGGATTCACGCCGACCTCGGCAACGGCGACGTCATGGAAGCGGTTACGGCCGTCTCCCACAAACCGGGGCTGCGCAGGCTCGCGCCGATGGCGTTCGTCCGCTTCCGCATCGACGGAAAAGATTGGCCCACAAGCCCTTTGCCGTCGCTGCGGATGCGCTCGACGCTGGGCGTGCGGCACTGGCAACTGGAGGGGCGCATCGGCGGTCGCCGGGTGCTCATCCGGGTCGACCAACCCCCCGAGAGGTGCGTGAGCCTGGGCTACACGGACCCCGACGGCGGCCGCGCGGTGTGCACGAACACCGAGCAGGCCGACATCCACATCGAGGTCGACGATCGGCACTGGTTGGTGCTGGGAACCGGGCATGCCGAGGTCGGGCTGCGCGGCGCCGACGCACCGGAGATCAACGAAAGGATCCCCACGTGAGTTTTGCTCTCGACCCGCCCCTGCTCTTTGCCGCCGGAGTGCTCATCGAGCGGCAACTTCCCTCCGACCGCCGCGATCTGGCCGAGGCCGCCACCCTCGGGGTCTTCTTCGGCGGCTCGTTCGGTCTCTACAACAACGTGCCCGGCCTCGGAGTGCTGTGGCGGCCCTTCCGCGCCCGCAACGGGCGCGACTTCATGTGGAACAGCGGCGTTTTCGGCGTCGACACGGCGCGGGCGGGCTGGGCGCTGCACGCGGCGGCGGGCGCCATCTTCGCCACCTATCCGTTCTTCATCAAGTTGGGGCGCCGGCTCGGGCGCATCCTATGAGCCGTCTCGCCGCGTCGTTCGGCGCCGCGCTGCTCCCCGAGGAGTGCGGCGGCCCGGCACCGGCCCAGCTGGTCGAGCGCGTCGACCGCTACCTGAACCGGCTGCCCGCGACCTCGCGGTGGGCCGTGCGGGCCGGACTGCTCTCGGTCGCCGCGGCCAGCTACCTCACCAGCGGCCGCTCACTGTCGCGGCTCGACGCCGGCCAACGGGACCGGGTGCTGCGGCGGGTGGCGGCGCTCGGCCCCGACGCCGGCGCGGCGGTCGAGGCGATGAAGGCGGTCGTGTTGCTTGCCAACGGCGCGGAAACGTATGCGCCGGAACTGCTTTCGCGCGCCCAGCGACATGACATCGCACGTCCCGATGCGCCGCTGACCATCACCCCCTCGCCCGAGAGCCCCTCCATCGTCGCCGCCGACGCCGTCATCGTGGGGTCCGGCGCCGGCGGCGCGATGGCGGCCCGCACTCTGGCGCGGGCCGGCCTCGACACCGTCGTGCTCGAGGAAGGACGCCGCTGGACGGTCGAGGAGTTCCGCAGCACCCACCCGATCGACCGCTACGCCGGCCTGTACCGCGGCGCGGGGGCCACCGTCGCGCTGGGACGCCCGTCGGTGGTGCTGCCCATCGGTCGGGCGGTCGGTGGCACCACCGTGGTGAACTCCGGCACCTGTTACCGGCCGCCGCCCGGCGTGGTGCGGCGCTGGAGCGAGGGCTTCGGCCTGCACCTGGCCGATCCGGAGCGGCTGGCCGAGCGCCTCGACGACGTCGAGCGCACGCTGCGGGTGTCGCCGGTGCCGCTGGAGATCATGGGCCGCAACGGGCGGCTGCTGCTGGACGCCGCGACGACGCTGGGCTGGCGCGCGGCGCCGATCCCGCGCAACGCCCCGGGCTGCGAAGGCTGTTGCCAGTGCGCGATCGGCTGCCCGCGAAACGCCAAGTTCGGCGTGCACCTCAACGCGTTGCCGCAGGCGTGTGCCGCGGGGGCGCGAATCATCTCGCACGCCCGCGTCGAGCGGGTGCTGCACCGGCACGGACGCGCCCGCGGCGTGCGAGCCCGCCGGCCCGACGGCACCGCGCTGGATATCCTCGCGGACACCGTCGTCGTCGCCGCCGGGGCCACCGAGACTCCGGGCCTGTTGCGGCGCAGCGGTTTTGGCGTGCACCCCCGCCTCGGCCGAAACCTCGCGCTGCACCCGGCAATCATGCTGGCCGGGCGGTTCGACGACGACGTCGTCGCCTGGCACGGGGTGCTGCAGAGCGCGGCCGTCCACGAGTTCCACGAGTCCCACTGCGTGCTGATCGAAGCGACCTCCACGCCGCCGGGGATGGGCTCGATGGTTTATCCCGGCTACGGCGCCGAGCTGCTCGGCTGGCTGGACCGCGCGCCCCAGGTCGCGACGTTCGGGGCGATGGTGGCCGATCAGGGCGTCGGCTCGGTGGCCTCGGTGCGCGGCGAGACGCTGGTGCGCTACAACCTCACCCGGACCGACGCCGCCAAGCTGATGGTTGCGCTCGAGGCCATGGGCCGGCTGCTATTCACCGCGGGCGCGGTCGAGGTGCTCACCGGCCTGCCCGGCGCGCCGACCGTGGCGTCGCTGCCCGCGCTGCGCGACGCGCTGGCCCGAAGCGATGCCCGAAGCCTGCACCTGGCGGCCTTCCATCCCACGGGAACCGCGGCCGCGGGCGCCGACGCGCAGCTGTGCCCGGTCGACGAAACCGGGCGGCTGCGTGGAGTGGACGGCGTGTGGGTGGCCGACGCGTCGATCCTGCCCAGCTGCCCGGAGGTGAACCCGCAACTGTCAATCATGGCGCTGGCGCTGGGGGTGGCCGACGAAATCGTCGGCGCCGCACGATGATTCGATGTGAATCCTGGGCGCCCTGAACGCACAATCCCCGCCGTCAGTACACACTCGACCGCCCTGAATACGCACTCGTGGCGGTGGGCGGCGACGCGAGCGGTCAGCCCTCGAGCTTGTAACCCAACCCGCGCACCGTGACCAGGTGCACCGGGTTGGCCGGGTCGGCCTCGATCTTCGAGCGCAGGCGCTTGACGTGCACGTCGAGCGTCTTGGTGTCACCGACGTAATCCGCACCCCACACCCGATCGATCAGCTGGCCGCGGGTCAGGACCCGTCCGCTGTTGCGCATCAGGTATTCGAGCAGGTCGAATTCCTTCAACGGCAACGTGATCGTGTCACCGTTGACCGAGACGACGTGGCGCTCGACGTCCATCCGGACCGGCCCTGACTCCAGCACGCCGTCGCTGATCTCGGAGTCGTCGTCGCCGCCGCGGCGCAGCACCGCGCGGATCCGGGCGATCAGTTCGCGCGCCGAATAGGGTTTAGTGACATAGTCATCGGCGCCCAGCTCGAGGCCGACGACCTTGTCGATCTCGCTGTCGCGGGCGGTCACCATGATCACCGGCACGCTGGAACGGGCGCGCAGTTGCTTGCACACGTCGGTGCCGGACATGCCCGGCAGCATCAGGTCGAGCAGCACAATGTCGGCGCCGCCGCGATCGAACTCGGCGAGTGCTGCGGGTCCATCGGTCACGACCGTGGCCTCAAAGCCCTCCTTGCGCAGGAGGAATGCCAGAGGATCGGCCAGCGACTCCTCGTCCTCCACGATCAGCACGCTCGTCATCTACTCAATTCTTCCTCTCGTTGTGACCGGTTGGGCCGCACCTCACGACCCCGCGGTTGCTCGGGTTCCTCGTCGCCGTCCTGGTAGGCCGGAATCGACAGCGTGAACGTCGATCCGGTTCCCGGCTTGCTCCACACGCCGATGCTGCCGTTGTGGTTGGCCGCAACGTGTTTGACGATCGCGAGTCCCAGGCCGCTGCCGCCGGTGGCCCGCGAACGGGCCTTGTCGCCCCGGAAGAACCGCTCGAAGACGCGTTCCTGATCTTCCAGCGCGATCCCGATTCCGCGGTCGGTCACGGCGATCTCGATGTTGTCGCCCCGGCGCCGACGGCTGATCGAAACCGGCGAGCCCGGGGGCGAATAGGCGATCGCGTTGGACACCAGGTTGGCCAGCGCGGTCACCAGCAGCGTTTCGTCGCCCAGCACCCGCAGGCCGCTGGGCGCGTCGGTGCGAATCTCGATGTCGGCGTTCTCGGCGGCCACCTTGTGGCGTGAAATCGCCTCGGAGACAACGGTATCCACCTCGACGTCGGTGACGTTGGGCAACGGGTCGGCGCCTTGCAGCCGGGACAGCTCGATCAGCTCGGCGACCATGTCCCCCAGCCGGTTGGCTTCCACGAGCACCTTTTCGGCGAAGCGGCGAACGGTTTCGGAGTCGTCCGCGGAGGCCAGCAGAGCCTCGGCGAGCAGGGCCATGGCGCCCACCGGGGTCTTGAGCTCGTGGCTGACGTTCGCCACGAAGTCGCGCCTGGTGGCTTCCATCCGGGCGTAGTCGGACTGGTCGTGGACGAACACCACCGCGAACCGGCGGTCCTCTTCGCTGAGTAACCGCGCCTGCCCGTGCACCGAAAGCCCCGAGCGGCCCGCGGCGCGTTTGGGCGGCCGCAGGTCGAACTCGACGTCGACGCCGGTGAGCGCCTGCTGGGCGGCCTGCCAGGCCTGGTCGTCGAGCTGCCGATCACGAACCAGGCCCAATTCCCTGGCCCGGTCGTTGAGATAGACGACGTCGCGATGCGAATCCACCACCGCGGCTCCCAGCGGCATCAGCGCCACGATGCGTTGCAGCATCTGCGCGACGGTGATGCCCGTCCATTCGGTGGTGGATTGCTGACGGCGCTCGACCGCCCGCGGCGCCAGCCGGACCCCGGCCGCAACACCCACGGCCAGTGCCAGCACTGACAAGACCCCGGCCAGCAACAGCGCCGAGAACACAGTCACAACAAAATCCTACAAATTTGGTGAACGCCGCCCTAGCGGAGCGCGGCCAAAATCGGACAAGTCACACCCTACGCAACAGGTGTTCCGCTGCCGTTTACGCGATGTTTGGCAAAGGGGCCTTTAAAAGCTGCTGGTGGGCGCGGAGAAGCTCAGCCGCGCCCCTGGCTGGCAACGGCGGCGGCGCCGGCCGCGGCCGCCTCCGGGTCCAGGTAGGTCCCGCCCGGCAGCACCGGGCGCATGTCGGCGTCCAGGTCGTAGCGCAGCGGAATCCCGGTCGGGATGTTCAGCCCGACGATCTCTTCGTCGGACATCTCGTCGAGGTATTTGACCAGGGCGCGCAGCGAGTTGCCGTGCGCGACGATCAGCACCGTCTTGCCGGTCCGCAGGTCGGGGACGATGACGTCGGTGAAGTACGGCAGGAAACGGGCCACCACGTCGGCGAGGCATTCGGTCAGCGGGCCGCCGCCGATGTTGGCGTAGCGGGGGTCGGTGTCCTGGCTGAACTTGCTGCCCCGCTCGATCGGCGGCGGCGGCGTGTCGTAGCTGCGCCGCCACGTCATGAACTGCTCCTCGCCGTAGCGCTCCTTGGTCTCGGCCTTGTTCAGGCCCTGCAGCGCGCCGTAGTGGCGTTCGTTGAGCCGCCAGCTGCGCCGCACCGGGATCCACAGCCGGTCGGCGGTGTCCAGCGCCAGGTGCGCGGTGGTGATCGCGCGGCGCAGCAGCGAGGTGTAGAGCACGTCGGGCAGCAGGCCGTGTTCGGTCATCAGCTCGCCGCTTCGGACCGCCTCTGCCCGGCCCTTCTCGGTCAGCCCGACGTCGACCCAGCCCGTGAACAGGTTGAGGGCATTCCAGTCGCTCTCGCCGTGGCGGAGCAGCACCAGCGTGGCAGTGTCTCCCATGCCGGAAAGTCTCTCACGCGGCGCTGTTAGTCGTCGGAGTCGTCGTCGTCAATCAGATGGGCGAACGCCTGCAGGTTCTTCAGCGACTCCCCGCGCGACACCCGCCACTCCCACTCTTTCTGGATCGAAGAGCGAAAACCCAACTCCAGCAACGTGTTAAAGTCCGAGTCCACCGCCTCGAGCACTTGGCCGAGCACCCGGTCGATCTCGTCGGCGTCGACCGACGCCAGCGACATGCGGCCCACCAGGTAGATGTCGCCGACGTTGTCCAGCGTGTAGGCGACCCCGTACAGCCGGCGATTGCGCCTGAGCAGGAACCGGTACACGCCCTCGTGGTTCTCGTCGGGCTTGCGGCACACGAACGCCTCCACGCGCACCGAATGCTCGCCGACGCTCAGGATGGTGTTGGTCTTGAGCTTGCGTTCGCCCGGCAACTCCACCACCAGGCCCGGCAGGCCGCCGTGCGCGCCGGGGAATTCCGAGTAGGTCAGCCCGCTCGCCCGCAGCGTGTGCTCGATGACGGCCTGGACGGTCGTGTTCACGCGTCCACCCCGCGACGCGTCGTCCAGCGGCGGGGCTTGCGCATCGAGGCCCGGTCGCGAGACCGGCGCTGGCGCAAGGCGGTGAAGTCGCCGATCGCGCGCCGATAGCTGGCCAGCAGCGCGTCGGTGGTGTTGTCCCAGGAGAAGGTGGCCGCGTGCGCGGCGGCCGCGCGGCCCATCGCGTCGGCCTGCGGCGCGGGCAGGCGCAGCAGCCGATCCAGGGCGTCCGCCCAGTCGCCGACGTCGTGCCCGGCCACCAGCGCGCCGGAGATCCCGTCGCGCACCGCGACCGGAAGGCCGCCGACCGCGGCGGCCGCCACCGGGGTGCCGCACGCCTGCGCCTCGACGGCAACGAGCCCGAACGACTCCGAATAGCTAGGCACCGCAACAAGATTCGCGGCCTGGAACAAGGTCGCGAGGTCCGCGCGGGACTGCGGCGGCAGGAACGTGACCCGGTCGGTGATGCCGAGTTCGCCCGCCAGCCGAACCAGCCCGTCCGGCGAAGCCAGACCGCTGCCCGACGGTCCGCCGGCCACCACGATGCGCACCCCGGGCAATTTCGCGGCGGCGCGCAAGACGATGTCCGGCGCCTTCAGCGGCTGGATCCGGCCGACGAAGGCCACCACGTCCTCGTCGGGCGGGAGGCCGAGCGCGGCCCGCGCCGCGCGGCGATCACCCGGACGGAACACGTCCAAATCCACTCCGGGATGGACCACGTCGATGCGGGCCGGGTCGGCGCCATGAATCGAAATCAATTGCCGCGCTTCGTCTTCGGTGTTGACGATCAGCCGGTCCGCCTCGTCGACGACCTGCTGCTCCCCCACCGTGCGCAGCGGCGGCTCGGGCGCATCCCCGTCGGCCAGGGCCGCGTTCTTCACCGCGGCGAGCGTGTGCGCGGTGTGCACCAGCGGCACCGCCCAGCGGTCCCGGGCCAGCCAGCCGACCTGCCCGGACAGCCAGTAGTGGGAGTGCACGATGTCGTAGTGGCCCGGCTCGTGCGACGCCTCGGCGCGCAGCACCCCGGCCGCGAACGCGCACAGCTGGGTCGGCAGGTCGTACTTGTCCAGGCCCTCGAACGGCCCCGCCACGACGTTGCGGACCAGCACGCCGGGCGCCACGTGGGCCATCGGCGGATCGGCCGACGCGGTGGCCCGGGTGAAGATCTCGACCTCGATGCCGCGGCGGGCGAGGTGCAGCGCGGTTTGCAGCACGTAGACGTTCATGCCGCCGGCGTCGCCGGTCCCCGGCTGGGCCAGCGGTGAGGTGTGCACCGCCAACACTGCGACCCGGCGCGGGCCGTTCAGCCGGGGGACGTCGTCGTGCCGCACCCCTTCATCTTTACAGGACGGGCCGCTCCGCGGCCCAAGCGCGCCGTTCGCGCTAAGCGGACGTCTCGTCGGCGGCGACGTCCCGCAGCCGGGCGTCCAGCGCCCCGGCGCGGCGCATCGCGCCGAGCGGGTCGGCGTACAACCCGCCCAGCGACACCGTCCCGGCCCCGGCCTCCTGCACCCGGTTGCCGAACGCGGTGACGCGGATATCGCGCGGCGCCAGGACCGAGTTTGCGGCGAACGCGGCCTCCACCTGCTCCATCGCCTCGGGGTATTCGGTGAACGCCTGCCCACCGACCACCAGCTCGTCGGGGTTGAGCATGTCGCGCAGCAGGGCGACCGCCTCGCCGAGGACCCGGGCCCGCTCCGCCAGCAGCTCCCTGGCCTGCTGATTGCCGGCCCGAGCCACCCGCAGCAGGTCGGCCATCGCGGTCGCGGACCCGTTGATGCGGGTCGCCGGCGCGACGCCGGGAAGGATCTTGAGCCGGCGCGCGGCGGCCAGGACCGCTTCGTCGCTGACGGTGGACTCCAGCTGTCCGGCACCGCCAAGCAACTCGGAGTGGGCGGGCAGCGTGGCGATGGTGCCGGGGCCGCTGGTCGGGCAGTGCACCCGTCCGCCGATCACCAGCGCATAGCCGACGGTCTCGCGGGCGTAGACGTACAGGCTGGTCGGCGAGCTCGGCGCGAATCGCCGCAGGCCGAGCAGCAGCTCGGCGCCGGCCATGGCGTCGACGTGCGAGGCCACCGAGACGGGCAGTCCGAGCGCATCAGCCAGCACTGGGCCCACCGGCGCCTGCCGCCAGCCCAACCTCGGGTGGTCGACGTGTCCGGTGGCGCTGTCGACGGTGCCACCGATCGCCACGCCGACCCAGAGCGGGCGGCGCCGGTGCCAGCGCCTCAGGTACCGGCTGGCGCTCTCGGCCAGCGACGCCAGCGCGGGCCCGGCGGCGCTGAGCGGCGTCGGGGTCTCGACGGTGTCCAACGTGCGGCCGAACAGGTCGGTCGCCACGATGCTGGTGGTGCGCGCGCCGATGTGGATGCCGAGCGTCACGAACGGTTCGTGGTTCAGCTCCACCGGCACGCGTGGGCGCCCGATGGCCCCGGATACGGCCAGGTCGGCGCGCTCGCGCAGCAGCCCGGCGTCGAGCAGGGCGATCACCTGGCGGTTGACGGTGGCGATGCTCAGCGACGTGACGCCGGCGATGACGTCACGGCCGACCGGGCCACGCAACCGGACGGCCCGGAAGACCGAAGCCGCGGCCGAGTCGGAGATGTGCAGCGCCGGGGGCAGGATCTGGCGGTGCAACCGGAAGGGGGCCTTGCGGCTGGGGGAATGGGTGTGGGTGAGAGTCGTCGTGCGCACGAGATTCCTTTGTCCGAGTTCGAATGGCCGCTTCGGCCACGCCTGAAAGGTCAGGAGCGGCAAAGTGCGCGGCAACAACACGCACTCGCCGCGCAAAGACACGCGGCGGTGTTGTCGAACAGGGCGCTGAGGTGCACCCCGAGAATTTAGCACGTTTATTAGAGTTATTCCGATGAACGCAGTAGGGGGGCAACAGCGGGTCGCGGTGGTCACCGGCGCCAGCTCCGGGATCGGCGAGGCGACCGCCAAAGCCCTTGCGGCCCTTGGCTTTCACGTGGTCGCCGTGGCGCGCCGCGCGGATCGGATCCACGCGCTGGCCGACGAAATCGGCGGGACCGGCGTTGTGGCCGACGTCACAGACGATGCCGCGGTGCAGGCGCTGGCGGACCAGCTCGGACGCGTCGACGTGTTGGTCAACAACGCCGGTGGCGCTTGGGGACTCGAACCCGTCGCCGAGGCCGATCTGGAGCACTGGCGGTGGATGTGGGAGACCAATGTGATGGGCACGCTGCGCGTCACCCGCGCGCTGCTGCCCAAGCTGGTGGACTCCGGCGACGGCCTGATCGTCACCGTCACCTCGGTCGCGGCGCTGGAGACCTACGACGGCGGCGCCGGCTACACCGCGGCCAAACACGCCCAGGGCGCGCTGCACCGAACGCTGCGCGGTGAGCTACTCGGAAAACCGGTGCGGCTCACCGAGATTGCGCCGGGCGCGGTCGAAACCGAGTTCTCGCTCGTCCGTTTCGACGGCGACCAAGAACGCGCGGACGCGGTGTACGCCGGGCTGACGCCGTTGACGGCCGCCGACGTCGCCGAGGTGGTCGGGTTCGTCGCCTCGCGGCCGTCCCACGTCGACCTCGACCTGATCGTCATGAAGCCGCGCGACCAGGCCAGCGCGACGCGGTTTAACCGCCAGGGCTAGGCGAAGGCGTGGTGGTCGTCGGCGTAGAAGTGGGCGTGCCCGACAGCGTCGGGGCGTTCGACGGGGTGACCGGCGCGGTCACCGGGATCTGAGTGGCCGGCGGGTGCGCCGTCGGGGGCGGCAGCGCCGACATCGCCACCCAGGTGTCCCAGTCGACGGCCCAGTCCCAGATGTCGCCGTCGGAGTAGGACAGCTGGATCGAGCTGCCGGTCACCTCGACGGGGTCGCCGTAGATCGCGGTGCGGTAGTACTGCTCGGCGTCGGAGGTCGACAGGTTGATGCAGCCGTTGGTGACGTTGCTGTTGCCCTGCGCGCCCGCGCTCATGGGGTTTGCGTGGATGAACTCGCCGTTGTTGGAGATCCGCACCGCCCAGCGTTCGTGAGCGTTGGAGTAGCCCGCGGCCGGGTTGGACATGTAGAAGTCGGCGTACTTCTCGGTCACCACGTGGATGCCGTTGCGGGTGACGTTGCGCGCCTTGTCGGCCTCGCCGTAGCTGCAGGGGAAGTCCATGATGACGCCGGCGTCGGTGACGACCTGGATGCGGTGCGAGGAGACCTCGGCCTTGACGACCTGCTTGCGGCCGATCTGGAAGTGCAGCGAGATGTCGTCGGCGCCGAACGCGCCGTCACCGAACGGCCGCCCGTACAGCTTGGCGTCGACGTTGACCGTGGTGCCCGCCGGGTAGTACTCGCGCGGGCGCCAGTGCACACGCGCCCCCTGCGCCTCGTCGGGCAGCCACGCCCAGCTGCCCTCGACGGGGGGCGTGGTGGTGACGGTGAGTGCCTTCTCGACGGAGGCCTTGTCGCTGATCGGCGCGTCGAACTGGATGATGATCGGCGCGGCGACCCCGACGGTCTGACCGTCGGCCAACTGGAAGGCGCCGCCGATCTTCTTGCTCGGGCTCACGGTGGTGAACTTGCCGGTCACCGGGACCGCCTTGCCGTTGTGGCCGACGGCCGAACCGCTCCAGGTGTAGGTCGCGTCGTAGCCCAGCGGCTCGGTGGTCGTGTAGACGGTGCGGTCGGCGTTGAAGGATCCGGCGACCACCTTGCCCGACGAGTTCGTCAACGCCACCTTCTGGAACCAGCCGTCGCTGACCTGGACGCTGATCGGCGAGATCGGAACCACGTCGGAGGCGGCGTCCGCCGGCTGGAACTTCAGCTGGGGCGCCGGCGGCTCCTTCTTGGTCTCGGCTTGCTTGGCCGCGGTGCCCGCGCAGGCAGCCAACACGCTGGGGGCGAACACGCCGAGCCCCAGGGCCGCCAAGGCCAAGCGCCGGTTAACCGGCGGCGGGGTACTGGATGTGCTCACGACATCTAAAGATACCGGGAGAATAGACCCCAACGGCGCCACGACAATTCGGCGCCGACGCGCAATCACTGGGGATTTGCCGCTACAGCCTGCAGCCGAGCAGGACAGGCTCCGGTTCCAGTGTGATGCCAAACACAGCATGGACTCCGTCACGCACCGTGCGGGCCAGCGCGATGACGTCGTTTGCGGTGGCCCCGCCGCGGTTGGTCAGGGCAAGCGCGTGCTTGGTCGAAAGTCGGCAACGTGCCGCTTCATCGTGCGGATAGCCCTTGCCGAAGCCGGCACGCTCGACCAACCAGCCCGCCGCCAGCTTGACCCCGTCCGGCGCCGGGTAGTGCGGAACCGGCCCCTCGACGTCGCGGGCCAGCCGTTCGTAGGCCTCCGGAGCCACCACGGGGTTGGTGAAGAACGAACCCACGCTCCAGGTGTCGTGGTCGTTCGCGTCGAGCACCATGCCCTTGCGCGCCCGCAGCATCAGCACCGCCTCGCGCACGGCTTGCGGGTCGGCGCGCTCGCCGGCGGCGGCGTTCAACGCGGCCGTCAGCTCGCCGTAGCGCAGCGGCGCGCTGCGGCCCGACGGGTCCAGCACGAACTCCACTTCCATTACCGCCCAAGGGATTTCGCGCCCCGCATGGGACGCCTGCTTGAAGACGCTGGTGCGGTAGCCGAAGCCGAGCTCGTCGCCCGGCACCCAGCGCACCTCGCCGCTCTCGCGGTCCAGCACCCGCACCCGGGTGATGGTGTCGGACACCTCCGCCCCGTACGCTCCGACGTTCTGCACGGGCGTGGCGCCGGCCGACCCGGGGATGCCCGACAGGCACTCCAGCCCGCCCAGGCCGTGCTCGATGGACTCGACCACCACGTCGTCCCAGACCGCGCCCGCCTCGGCGCGGACCACGTTGCCGTCCACCGCGATGCCGTCGTTCGCCAGGCGCACCGCGGTCAGGTCGGTCAACGTGTCGGCAATCACCAGGTTGGACCCGCCAGCAAACACCAGCACCGGCGTCGCCCGGGCTTCCGAGTCAAGCTGACGCAGCACGGCGACCACCTGATCGGTGCTGGCGCAGGTGATCAGGCGTCGCGCGACCGGGCCGACCCGCAAGGTGGTGAACGGCGCCAGCGGCACCGCCTCATCGATACGCGCGCCGGCGAAGAGCGAACCGGCACCGCTCGAATTCATGGCCCGTAACGGTAGCCTGGCCAGCTATGCCGCATTCATTCGAGTTGTCGGCCGAGTACGAGGAGAGCGTCGAAGAGGTCCACCGCGCTTTCCAGGAGGAGGGGTACTGGCGGGCCAGGCTGGCCGACATCCCCGTCGACGAGGCGAGGCTGGAGTCGATGCGGGTCGGCGGCGAGTCCGGACAGGACGGCACCGTCGAGGTGGTCACGCTGCAGGTGGTGCGCAGCCACAACCTGCACGCCGTCGTCAAGCAGCTGCACCGGGGCGACATCTGCATCAGGCGCAAGGAAACCTGGGGTCCGCTCGTCGACGGCACCGCCACGGGCTCGATCGCGGTCACCATTCTGGACACCCCGGCGAACGTGTCCGGGACTGGGGAACTGGCGCCGATAGCCGGCACCGGGGGCGCCCGGCTCACCTCACGTATCACCGTCCAGGTGCGGATCCCGATCATCGGCGGCAAGGTGGAGCGGCTCATCGGCGCCCAGCTGGACGAGCTGGTGAGCCGCGAACAACGGCTGACCGCGGAGTGGATCGCCCAGAGCGCCTGAGGCGGGCCGCGCCTAAGCCGAATCGCCCGCTTCCTCCTCGCGCCGCACGCGGCGCGCATCGTCACCGGGCCTAAGCTGGCGCCCATGCGAATCGCGCTGGCGCAGATCCAAAGTGGCAGCGATCCGGCGGCGAACCTCGAGCTGGTCCGCGAGAACACCCGCCGGGCCGCCGACGCGGGCGCCACGCTGGTGGCCTTCCCGGAGGCGACCATGTGCCGGTTCGGCGTCCCGCTGGCTCCGATCGCCGAGCCCGTCGACGGGCCCTGGGCGAACGGGGTGCGCGCGATCGCGTCCGAGTCGGGGATCACGGTCATCGCGGGCATGTTCACCCCGTCCGGCGACGGCAGGGTGAAGAACACGCTGATCGTGGCCGGGCCGGGCACCCCCAACCGGCCCGACGCCCACTACGACAAGATCCACCTGTACGACGCGTTCGGCTTCACCGAGTCGCGCACCGTCGCACCGGGCCACGAACCGGTGGTGGTCGACGTCGACGACGTCCGGGTGGGATTGAGCGTTTGCTACGACATCCGCTTCCCGGCGCTCTACACCGAGCTGGCCCGCCGCGGCGCCCAGCTGATCGTCGCCTGCGCGTCGTGGGGCTCGGGCCCGGGCAAGCTCGAGCAGTGGACGCTGCTGGCCCGGGCCCGCGCGCTGGACTCGATGAGCTATGTGGCCGCGGTCGGTCAGGCCGATCCCGGCGCGGCCCTGACCGATTCCGGGTCGGGCGCGCCGCTGGGGGTGGGCGGCAGCCTCGTCGCCTCACCGCTGGGCGAGGTGGTCGCCTCGGCCGGCGACGGGCCGCAGCTCGTGGTCGCCGACATCGACGTCGACCGGGTCGCCGCGGCCCGGGACAGCATCGCGGTGCTGCGCAACCGCTCCGACTTTGCTCAGGTGGATAGGGCAGAATCGGTTGGGTGACGAACCCACAGGGCCCACCAGGACCACCGAACGAGGGCCCGTCGACATGGGCGCGGCCCGGCAACCAAGGCCCCTTCGGCCAGCCCCCGACTGAGCGTCCGACCGAACGCATCAGCACCGGCGGCCCAGCGCAACAGGCCCCGCCGCCGGCCGCTTCCGGTCAGCAGACCGAGCAGCTGAGCGTCCCGCATCAGAACCCGCCGCGGCCGCCCTACCCGCCGCCCCCAGCCCCGCCCGCGGGCCCGACGGAGAAGCTGGCCACCCCCGACGAAGAGCCGGCACCGGTGAAGAAGAAACGACGCTTCCTTCGCGACCCGCTGTCCATCGCCCTGATCCTCATCATCGTTTTCGCGCTCCTGATCGCCGCGCTGATCGGGGGCGAGCTGTACGTCCGCCACGAGGCGAACTCCAAGGTCGCCCAGGCCGTGGCGTGCGAGGTCAAGGACCAGGCCACTGCGTCCTTCGGCGTGACGCCGCTGATGCTGTGGCAACAGGCCACGAAGCACTACACCAACATCTCGGTGCAGACGGCCGGCAACAACATCCGCGATGCCAAGGGCATGAAGCTCAACCTCAACATCCGCGACGTGCGGCTCCAATCGACCGCCAACTCGAAAGGCACCATCGGCTCGCTGGACGCCACCATCACCTGGACCAGTGACGGGATCAAGCAGTCGGTGCAGAACGCGATCCCGGTCCTGGGTCCGTTCGTCACCAACAGCGTGACGACTCACCCGGCCGACGGCACCGTCGAGTTGAAGGGCATGTTGGACAACATCACCGCCAAGCCGGTGGTGTCCGGCACCGGGCTGCAGCTGCAGATCGTCAGCTTCAACGCGCTGGGCTTCACCATGCCGAAGGAATCGGTGCAGTCGACGCTGGACGACTTCACCGCCAACTTCACCAAGAACTACCCGCTGGGCATCCACGCCGACAGCGTGCAGGTCACCGATACCGGTGTGACAAGCCACTTTTCGACGCAGAACGCCACCATCCCGAACGACAACACCACCGACCCCTGCTTCGCCAACCTCTAAGAATCGCCACCGAGCCCGTCGAGCACCGCCCGGCTGCCCGACAGCCCGAGCCGGGTCGCGCCGGCATCCAGCATCGCTAGCGCGTCGGTGGCCGTGCGGATGCCGCCGCTGGCCTTGACGCCCAGCCGCCCCCCGACCGTCTCGGCCATCAGGGCGACGGCGTCCACCGACGCCCCGCCCGCCGGGTGAAAGCCGGTCGAGGTCTTGACGAAGTCGGCGCCGGCGTCCTCGGCGGCGCGGCACACGTCCGCCAGCGTGTCCCCGCCCGCCCGGGCCAGCAGCACCGCCGATTCCACGATGACCTTGAGCACGGCCCGGGGCACCGAGGCGCGCACCGCCTCGATGTCGCGTCGCACGGCGTCGATGTCGCCGGACAGCGCGGCGCCGACGTCGATGACCATGTCGATCTCGTTGGCGCCGGCCTGCACGGCCAGCGCGGCCTCGCGCGCCTTGACCTCCGGCACGTGCTTGCCCGACGGAAAGCCCGCCACCGCCGCCACCCGGACGCCGGAGCCGGCGGCATGCGACGCGGCCGGGACCATCGACGGCGAGACGCACACGGCGTAGACACCGAGGTCGGCCGCCTCGGCGACGAGCGCGGCCACGTCGGCGCGGGTGGCCTCGGGCTTGAGCAGGGTGTGGTCGATCAGGGCCGCCAGCTGGGCCCGCGTGGGTTGGCTCGCCAACTAGAACCCTTCTTCCGGACCGCCGGGGTTGCAGCCGGTGGCGAACATTTCGGCGTCATCGACCACCGGGCGCCAGGGCTCGAGGTTCCAGCTGGTCTTGCCCGGCTGCACGAACTCGGCGAGCTGCCAGTGGCAGACGAACTGCGCGCGCATGCCGGGGGTGTCGGCGTCCGGCGCCAGCGCGAGCACCTCGGCCCACGCCTCGTCGGCCTGTGACGCGGTGCCCGGCTGTCTGGCGGCCACCCGCCCGGAGGGTGTGGGAAAGACCCGCAGGCTGGGCAGGCCCTGCCAACGGGACCACTGGGTGTGGTCGACGAACGGCGGTGCGGGGGTGGCGTCGGCACGGGCGACGGGCGCCGGGGCCGGCGGGCCCAGCAGCGCGACCAACACCACCGCCGGCGCGGCCAGTAGGGCCTTCATCCGGCTAGCGCGACTTGCCCTGAATCTCAAGCAGTTTCGGCCGCACGTCGACCAGATACACCCCGGCGGCGCAGGCGGCGATCGCCATGCCCAGCACGCCGAACACGAAGCTCAGCACGGAGGAGAGCGCCACGGCCACGCCGAGGATCACCAACCACACCGGCTTGGTCAGCTTGTCTGCGGCGGTATAGGCGTCGGTTCGCTGCAGCGCTGCGTGCACAAACGCGTACACGGCCGTCAGCGCGACGGCGATCTGCAGGACGAACATGACGATGCTCACGGCGTGGGTCACGCATCAAGGGTATGCGGGCACCGTCCAAAACGTCGACTCCGAGTTGCCCGGGGACAACTCGGAGTCGCGCGTGGAGGTTACTTCTGGGTGACCTTCTTGGCCGACGCCTTCTTGGCCGGGGCCTTCTTGGCCGGAGCCTTCTTGGCGGGCGCCTTCTTGGCCGTGGCCTTCTTGGCCGACTCGGCCTTCTTGGGCAGGTCGATGCCGACCAGCTTGGCGGCGCGCTCGCCGACCGCGCGGGTCTGCGACGCGACGGTGCCGAGCGCCTCCTGGGTCAGCTCGACGGCCTGGTCGACGTAGCCCTCGGCACGCGCCGACGCGTCCTCGAAGGGCCGCTGGCTGCGCAGGCGCTCCAGGGCGGCCTCGCCGCGGTCGACCAGCTCGTTGTAGCGGCTGGTCGCGGCCTCCAGGTAACCCTCGGCGGCCTTGCGCAGCTCCTCGGAGGTGAAGCGCTCGCGCAGCTCGGTGAACTGCTCGGGCAGGTCCTCTTGCAGCTTGGACAGGCGAGCGCGGCGCTCCTCGACCCGGCTGCGGGTCTCGGTGCGGGTCTCTTCGGCCCGCTCGCGCAGGTTGGTGATCAGGTCATTGACGGTGGCGAGCGCCAGGTCGGCCGCGCCGAGCGCCGCCAGCAACGGAGCCCGCAAGTCGTCGACGTTCGGGTTTTCAGCCATGGTGTTTCCTTTCATAATTTGTTTCTTATCGGTGTTACTGCGACTTCGATGGGCCTGGCGTCAAACCCCTTCCCTTCGGGTAACCAAGCGCACTGGCATCTATGCGTCACCAACTCATTGGTGTCATCGGAGCGACTGCGAACGCGTCACTCGTCGCTGTCAGGTTCGCTCGGACTCTCCTCGAAATTGGATTCGTTCTGCTCGGCGAATGACGCGTAGATGTCGAGCAGGATCTGCTTCTGGCGCTCGGTGATCGCCGTGTCGGTGATGATGGCGTCGCGCACCTGGTTCTTGTCGCTGGGCTCGAGGATCCCGGCCCGCACATAGAGCACCTCGGCGGAGATCCGCAGCGCCTTCGCGATCTGGCTCAGGACGTCGGCCGACGGCTTGCGCAGTCCACGCTCCACCTGGCTCAGGTACGGGTTGCTGACGCCGGACCGCTCGGCGAGCTGTCGCACCGAGACCTGTGCGTTCTCACGCAGGTCGCGGATGAAGCTGCCGAGGTCGGAGGCCATATCGGAGGCGGCCGTCGAAACCTTGGCGGAGAGCTTCTCCTCCTGCGGCATCGAGTACTCCTCGGGTCGGGTGGCCTGGCTTACGGCCCCAGACTACGACCCAGTGCTTGCTTTTGCAAGCACTTGTTAGCACCCCTAGAAAAGCAGCTGGGCGACGGCGTAGATGATCAGCCCCGCCAGGGACCCGACGACCGTGCCGTTGATCCGGATGAATTGCAGGTCGCGACCCACGTGCAGCTCGATGCGCCGGCTGGCCTCCTCCGCGTCCCAGCGCTCGATCGTGTCGGTGATGATCGCGGTGATTTCCACCCCGTACTCGGAAACCAGGTGCTGGGCCGCCCGCACGATCCAGCTGTCGACCTTGTCGCGCAGGTCGGCATCGTCGCGCAGCGACTCCCCGATCCGGACCACGGTGTCGGCGATGCGGGTTCGCAACGCGCTGGACGGGTCATCGACGCCCTCGAGCACCAGCCGCTTCAGGGTCTTCCACGCCGTCGCGGCCGCGGTGGCGATCTCGTCGCGCGCCATCAGCTGCTCCTTGACCGCATCCGCGCGCGCGATGGTCTCCGGATCGTGCTGCAGGTCGTCGGCGAACTCGAACAGGAAACGCGTCGCCGAACGGCGCAACTCGTGGTCGGGGTTGCGGCGCACCTTGTCGGTGAAGTCCATCAACTCGCGGTGGATCCGGTCGCCGACGAGGTGGTCGATGAACCGGGGCGACCAGCTCGGCGAGTCACGCTCGACGACGCGCTGGATCACCTCCCCGGCGTTCAGCGACCACTGGAACGCCCGGTCGGCCAGCAGCTGGATCAGGGCCTCCTGGCGGTTCTCGGCCAGCAGGGTCGCCAGCACCCGGCCCACCGGCGGGCCCCACTGCGGTTCGGCGATGCGGCGCACGATCATCCGGTCGATCACCTGCTGCACGTCCTCGTCGCGCAACAGCTCCACCAGCACCCGCAGCACCGTCGCCGTCTCGCCGGCCACCCGCTCGGCGTGCGCGGCCTCCGACAGCCACTTACCGAGCCGGCTGGGCACCTGGGCGTCGCGCAACTTGGTCTCGACGACGGGTGGCGACAGGAAGTTCTCCCGCACGAAGGTCCCCAGGCCCTCGCCGAGCTGGTCCTTCTTGCGCTTGATGATCGCGGTGTGCGGAATCGGTATGCCCAGCGGGTGTTTGAATAGCGCGGTGACCGCGAACCAGTCGGCCAGCGCGCCCACCATCCCGGCCTCCGCGGCCGCACCGACGTAGCCCACCCAGGTTGCCGTGACGGCGTGGGCCTGCGCCCACCGGCAGGCCAAGAACAGGCCCGTGGCGCCGACCAGGAAGCTCAGCGCCACCAGCTTCATCCGGCGCAGCGCCACCCGCCGCTCGGCGTCGGCCTCCGGATCCGCCCCGGCGAACGATTCCGCCAGGGACGTCGGCCTCGCTGCGGGCGGGCCCGCTGCTCGGCCTCCAGGGGAGGCTCGGTGTGTCACCACACCATCATGTCTCGCCGCGGCCGGTTAGTGTTACCGCCCTGCTTGGACAGCCCCCGCTCGCGCGGCCCGTCCGCCAAAAGACCCCCGGCAAGCCGTAGTATCAGGGGCGTCTGATGAGTGAGAAGCGGCGGCAGTGGCAGAGCGGATCCGGGCTGTGACCGTAAAGACGGATGGTCGCAAGCGGCGCTGGCACCAACACAAGGTGGAGCGCCGCAATGAGCTGGTGGACGGCACGATCGTGGCGATCCGGCAGCGCGGCCGCTTCCTGAGCATGGACGAGATCGCGGCGGAGATCGGGGTCTCCAAGACCGTGCTGTACCGCTACTTCGTCGACAAGAACGACCTGACCACCGCGGTGCTGATGCGCTTCGCGCAGTCCACGCTGATTCCCAACATGGCGGGCGCGCTGACCTCCAACCTGGACGGCTTCGACCTGACCCGCGAGATCATCCGGGTGTATGTCGAGACGGTTGCCGACGAACCGGAGCCTTACCGGTTCGTGATGGCCAACAGCTCGCCGACCAAGAGCAAGGTGATCGCCGACTCCGAGCGAATCATCGCCCGCATGCTGGCAATGATGCTGCGCCGCCGCATGCAGGAGGCCGGGATGGACACCGGCGGCGTGGAGCCGTGGGCCTACATGATCGTCGGTGGCGTGCAGCTCGCGACCCACTCGTGGATTTCCGACCCGCGGATGACCGCCGACGAGCTGATCGACTACCTGACCATGCTGAGCTGGAGCGCGATCTGCGGCATCGTCGAGGCGGGCGGCTCGCTGGAGAAGTTCCGCGAGCAGCCGCACCCGTCGCCGATCGTGCCGCCGCGGGCGCCATGACATCGGGCCCCGATGGCTGACGTGAGCGCCGGCTCGCGCCTCCGGTCGTGGGCCTACGCGCTTCGCACCACCAACCCGCCCCCGGACGGGCCGGTCGACGCCGTCACGCGGTGGCTCGTGGTCACCCGGGCGGCGGTGCTGCCGATGACCCTGGTCTCCGGGCTGGTGGCGGCCCTGCTGGCGGTCGGCAAACCCGGGCTGGACTGGCGCTGGCTGGTCCTGGCGGTGCTGGGCATCACGCTTGCGCACACCGCCAACAACCTGATGAACGACCTCTACGACACCCAGGTCGGCACCGACAGCGCCACCTACCCGCGCGCCTTGTACGCCCCGCATCCGGTGCTGTCGGGGCTGATCAGCCGGCGCACGCTCGGGCTGGCGATCCTGGCGGTCAACGTCGCGGATCTGGCCATCCTGGTGACGCTGGCGTGGGCGCGGGGATGGCCGGTGGTGGCGTTCGCGCTCGGTGGGTTCGCGCTCAGCGTCGCCTACACGGCGCCACCGCTGCGGCTGAAGAAGCGCGGCCTCGGCGAGCCGGACGTCTTCGTGGTGTGGGGACCGCTGATGGTGTGCGGCACCTACTACTCCGCGGTCGGCGCGGTCGGGTGGGACGTCGTCGTCGCATCGCTGCCGTACGGCCTGCTGTGCACGACGGTGCTGATGGGCAAGCACATCGACAAGATCCCCTACGACGAGCCGCTTGGCATCCGGACCCTGCCCGTGCTGCTCGGCGAGGCGCGCGCCCGGGCCGTCACGCTGGGCATGATGGTCGGCTTCTACGCGCTGGTGGCCATCGCCGTCGCCGTGGGGGCGATGCCCTGGCCCGCACTGATCGTCGTGTTGGCGCTGCCGCGGCTGGCGAAGGTGTGGCCGTATTTCCGTCGGCCGAGGCCCGACGAACCGCCACCGAACTTCCCGGTGTGGCCGCTGTGGTACGCGGCGTTGGCCTGGGTGCACGTGCGCCAGGCGGGCGCGCTGCTGGTCCTGGGGCTCGCAATCGGCGCCGTGTTGCGCACGGCTGTGTGACGTACGTGTGACGCAAAGCCGACTTTGGAATGCGACTTGTGCAGCCTTAACGGCTAGCATGCAGGGGATGCATCGGGGGTGAACCGCGGCGCATGGTCGCCAGCCCGCCCGGAAACCCCGAGATACAGAAAGGCTCTACTACTCATGTCCGTGCAGCTCACGCCGCATTTCGGGAACGTGCAGGCGCACTACGATCTGTCCGACGACTTCTTCCGACTGTTCCTGGACCCGACCCAGACCTACAGCTGCGCCTACTTCGAGCGCGACGACATGACGCTCGAGGAGGCGCAGATCGCCAAGATCGACCTGTCGCTGGGCAAGCTCGGATTGCAGCCGGGCATGACGCTGCTCGACATCGGCTGCGGCTGGGGCGCCACGCTGCGGCGCGCCATCGAGAAGTACGACGTCAACGTCGTGGGCCTGACGCTGTCGGAGAACCAGGCCGAGCACGTCCAGCAGATGTTCGACGGGCTGAACACGAACCGCTCGGCGCAGGTACTGCTGGAGGGCTGGGAGAAGTTCGACGAGCCCGTCGACCGCATCGTCTCCATCGGCGCCTTCGAGCACTTCGGCCGCCAACGGTGGGGCCACTTCTTCAAGATGGCCTACCGGGTGCTGCCGGCCGACGGAGTCATGCTGCTGCACACCATCTCGCGTCCGACCTTCAAAGAGGCCAGGGCCCAGGGCACCCCGTTGACCCACGAGGTCGTTCACTTCACCCAGTTCATCCTGGCCGAGATCTTCCCCGGCGGATGGCTGCCGACGATCCCGTCGGTCGAAGAGCACGCCGGCGACGCCGGTTTCAACGTGACCCGAATCCAGTCACTTCAGCTGCACTACGCCAGGACGCTGGAAATATGGGCCGCCGCACTCGAGTCCAACAAGGACCAGGCCATCGCGATCCAGTCGGAGAAGGTCTACGACCGGTACATGAAGTACCTCACCGGCTGCGCCAAGTTGTTCCGCCAGGGCTACACGGACGTCAACCAGTTCACGTGTGAGAAGTGACCGGCGGCGCCGGCCCCCGAAACGTTACTTGGCCAGGGTGAACTGGCCGACGTTGCTGATGCCCTTGCGGAAGAAGTCCTCGCACCCCGTCAAATAGTGCATATAGCGCTCGTAGACTTCCTCGGACTGGATGGCTATCGCCTTTTCTTTGTTCGCCGCCAGGTTGGCCGCCCAGATATTCAGCGTCCGTTCATAATGCTCGCGCAGCAATTGCACTTTTTCGACACTGAATCCGGCAGCGTGCGCCAGCGGAAAAATATCTTCCTGCGCCGGCAACTGGCCGCCCGGGAAGATTTCGGTGTAGATAAATCGCGTGAACCGCACGTCGCTCATCGTCAAAGCGATGCCGCGCTCGTGCATCTGCTTCTGTGAATGCGCCAAAATTGTGTGCAGGAGCATCCTGCCGTCGTCGGGGAGGATGTCATGGGCGCGCTCGAAAAACGCGGGCCAACGCTCGGCCTTGAACGCTTCAAATGCTCCGACGCTGACGATCCGGTCGACCTTGTCGTCGAACTCTTCCCAGCCCTGCAACCGCACTTCGACGTTGCGCTCGGTCGGGATCCCCGCCAGCCTGGTTTTGCTGTATTCGAACTGGTTGCGGCTGAGGGTAATTCCGATCACGTTCACGTCGAACTTCTCGACCGCCCGTTGCAGCGCCCCGCCCCAACCGCAGCCGACATCGAGCAGCGTCATCCCGGGCTCGAGGTTCAGTTTTCCCAGCGCCAGGTCGAACTTCGCATTCTGCGCTTCCTCGAGGGTCATATCGTCTCGCTCGAAGTAAGCGCAGGTGTAGCCCATTGTCGGGTCTAGGAATAGGGCAAAAAACTCGTCCGATACATCATAGATAGATTGCGACTCTTCGTAATACGGCTCCAACGAAGTCATGGTTGCCCGATACACCTCTCGTTTGTTGACCGGGAGGATGATATCGGATGCGCAGATCGGTTGCTACAGGGACACCGGCCGCGTCAGTAAGTATAGAAACCCTGACCGGATTTTTTGCCCAGCCGACCCGCCTCGACCATGCGCAACAGCAGCGGCGGTGGACCGTATTGCGGTTCTTTGAATTCCTCGAACATTTTATCCGCGATGAGTTTGAGGGTGTCGAGGCCGACAAGGTCGGACAGCCGCAGCGGTCCCATCGGGTGCGACAACCCGGCGACGACGGCCTTGTCGACGTCCTCGACGCTGGCAAAGCCGGCCTCCACCATCCGGATCGCCGAGAGCAGGTAGGGCACCAGCAGCGCGTTGACCACGAAGCCGGACCGGTCCGAGCAGCGCACCACCTGCTTGCCCAGCACCGCGCCGGCGAACTGCTCGGTGCGCGCGGCGGCGGCTTCGTCGGTGACCAGCGTGCACACCAACTCGACCAACGGCAGCACCGGGACCGGGTTGAAGAAGTGCAGGCCCAGCACGCGCTGGGGATTCTTGGTGGCCGCCGCGACCTTCATGATCGGGATGCTGGAGGTGTTCGACGCCAGCACGGCGTCGGGATCGGTGACGACCCGGTCCAGTTCGGCGAACAGCTCGGCCTTGACGGCCTCGTCCTCGACGATGGCCTCGATCACCAACTGGCGGTCGGCCAGGTCCTTCAGGTCGGTGGTGAAGGTCAGCTTGCCGAGCGCGCTGTCCCGCTCCCGCTCGGTCACCTTGCCGGCGCTGACGCCCCGCTCCAGCGACTTGACGATGCGGTTGCGTCCCGCCGCGATCAGTGCCTCGGTCGGCTCGTACACCGTTACGTCGACTCCCGCGCGGACGGAGACCTCGGCGATGCCGGAGCCCATCTGCCCGGCACCGACAACCCCGACCCGCTGGATCTCTGCGTCACTCACTTGTCGTTCTCTCCAGTCGTGTTGTCGTGCACCGCAATAGGCCCCGCCCAGCTTGGCCGGGCGGGGCCTATGCTACTTCAGCCGCGAGTTGGCACTCGTCCTAGTGACTTACGCCTTCGGTTTCACTTCGTCTTCGCGGGCAAGCCCGCTCATCCTCAGTGAAACTGACCCTCTTCAGTGGAACCGGTCAACGCCGTGGTCGACGAGCTGGGGTCCACGGTGGTGGCGATCCGGTCGAAGTAACCGGCACCGACCTCGCGCTGGTGCTTGGTGGCGGTGTAGCCACGCTCCTCGGCGGCGAACTCGCGCTCCTGCAGCTCGACGTAGGCGCTCATCTGGTTGCGGGCGTAGCCGTAGGCCAGATCGAACATCGAGTAGTTCAGCGCGTGGAAGCCGGCCAGCGTGATGAACTGGAACTTGAATCCCATTGCGGCAAGCTCCTTTTGGAACTTCGCGATGGTGCCGTCATCCAGGTGCTTGCGCCAGTTGAACGACGGCGAGCAGTTGTACGCCAGCATCTGGTCCGGGTACTCGTCCTTGACCGCCTCGGAGAACTTCCGCGCGACCTCCAGGTCGGGGGTGCCGGTCTCCATCCAGATCAGGTCGGCGAACGGCGCGTAGGCCTTCGCCCGCGCGATGCAGGGCTCGATGCCGTTCTTGGTCCGGTAGAAGCCTTCCTTGGTGCGCTCGCCGGTGATGAACGGCTGGTCACGCTCGTCGACGTCGGACGTGATCAGCGTCGCCGCCTCGGCGTCGGTGCGGGCGATCACGACGGTCGGCACGCCGCACACGTCGGCGGCCAGCCGGGCCGAGGTCAGGGTGCGGATGTGCTGCTGGGTCGGGATCAGCACCTTGCCGCCGAGGTGGCCGCACTTCTTCTCCGAGGCCAGCTGGTCCTCCCAGTGCGAACCGGCGACGCCGGCGGCGATCAGGGCCTTCTGCAGCTCGTAGACGTTGAGCGCGCCGCCGAAGCCGGCCTCGCCGTCCGCGACGATCGGCGCCAGCCAGTTCTCCACCGACTTGTCGCCCTCGACCTTGGCGATCTGGTCGGCGCGCTGCAGCGCGTTGTTGATCCGGCGGACCACCTGGGGCACCGAGTTGGCCGGGTACAGGCTCTGGTCGGGGTAGGTGTGGCCGGACAGGTTGGCGTCACCGGCGACCTGCCACCCCGACAGGTAGATGGCCTTGAGGCCGGCGCGAACCTGCTGCACGGCCTGGTTGCCCGTCAGCGCGCCCAGCGCGTTGACCCACTCCAGGTCGTGCAGCTCTTCCCACAACACCTCCGCGCCACGGCGGGCCAGGGTGTGCTCCTCGACAACGGTGCCTTGCAGCGCGACGACGTCCTCGGCGGAGTAGGTGCGCGTGACACCCTTCCACCGCGGGTTGGTGTCCCAGTCGTGCTGGATCTGCTCGGCGCTCTTGGGCGTGCCAACGACAGACATTGGGCTTACTCCTTAAACGGTCTTCAATTGCTGAACTGACGCTGAACGGTCCACGCCACCCGCCTTGCGGCGGTAGCTAGGGCTCAACTTCACTGGCGTGCTAACTCGAAGATGGCACAGCTTGTTCCTGCAGGTCCACCCGTTTCATTTGCCAATTTCGGCAACACGAAGGCCCCATTTTGCAAACTTTGCGAAGATGAACGCAAACTTAACCGTTTCAGAAGCTACCGGTCAGTAACCGTATTTTCGCAGGTCAGGACGCAAATTGGGGGGACCGGCGGTACCGCTATAAAGCGAAGATCGCGGCGACGGCTTTTGTCTCGTCGCCGACCGCATATGTGAGCGTTGTAACAGCCCGGTCGGCCAGGTTCGGACCGAATTGATCGGTCGAACCGGCGGGGTGGACATGCGAGATGATCTCGAGTTTGTCGCCCAGCGCGACCGGTGCTTCGTGCTCGATCGTGGTGCGCAGCGGCCACCGCAGCAGCTCGGGATGCGAAGCCAGGTAATCCTCGATCACGCTCCAATACACCGAGTTGTTCATGTGGTCGAACAAATCGATGTCGGTCACCCGGACCGGGAACTCGTGGATCTCGGTCGCGTCGTCGCGGCTGCCCGGCTTGAGGTAGCCCTTCCACTTCAGGCGGGTCACCGAGGTGGTCTTGTGCAGGCCCGCCAGGAAGTCGTCGGCGATGCGCGACGGCATCTGCGTTTCCCGGTTGATATTGATCCAGAAGGCCTCGGACTCGATCAGGCCGCCCTTGCGACCGTCGATGCGGACCCGCATCTCGCACCACCGGTTCGAGGTGCCCGAACACCAGCGCCGGCACCGCAACATGTCCTGGAACTCGATCGGGCGGATCAGGTCGACCATGGTGCGCCGGACGATCCACAGGGGGTGGGTCTCCTCGAAACCCATCTCGCGCAGCTGGTCCTGGCCGATGTCCTGGATGTGCCGGGCGGCGGCGTCGAGCCGCAGCCGGCCGGTGCGGTCGATGTCGGCGACCCGGAGCGGCCACTCGCGACCAAATACATCCGGGTGCCCGTCCGGCACCGGCATCAGTGTCTTGTCCAGGCTCACGGCTGTGCTCCCCGTTCCCTCCGCATCGGTATCCCAGGTTAACCCCGGCCCGCGATGCGAATACTGCCAAAGCGCAACTTCAAAACACCAATCGCGACGCGAAAGCGACGCCGTGCCAACTCTGCTAACGGCACCTTCACACCGGCCGGTATTCTTCGTTAAATGGCAAAAACCTTCGTCGGCTCCCGCGTTCGGCAACTACGCAACGAACGCGGATTTTCCCAGGCCGCGCTGGCCCAGATGCTGGAGATCTCGCCGAGCTACCTCAACCAGATCGAGCACGACGTTCGCCCGCTGACCGTCGCGGTGCTGCTCCGCATCACCGAGGTGTTCGGGGTGGACGCGACCTTCTTCGCCTCCCAGGACGACACCCGGCTGGTCGCCGAGCTGCGCGAGGTCACCATGGACCGCGACCTGGACATCGACGTCGAGCCGACCGAGGTCGCCGAAATGGTCAACGCCCATCCGGTCCTGGCCCGCGCCGTGGTCAACCTGCACCGGCGCTACCGGATCACCACCGCGCAGCTGGCCGCCGCCACCGAGGAGCGCTATACCGACGGCAGCGGCACTGGGTCGATCACCATGCCCCACGAAGAGGTGCGCGATTACTTCTACCAACGCCAGAACTATCTGCACGAGCTGGACACCGCGGCCGAGGACCTCACCGTCACGATGCGGTTGCACCACGGCGACCTGGCCCGCGAGCTGACCCGCCGGCTCACCGAGGTGCACGGGGTGCACATCACCCGGCGCATCGACCTGGGCGACACCGTGCTGCACCGCTTCGACCCCGGCACCCGGACGCTGGAGATCAGCAACCACCTGTCCTCGGGTCAGCAGGTGTTCAAGTTGGCCGCCGAATTGGCCTACCTCGAGTTCGGCGACCTGATCGACAGCCTGGTGGCCGAGGGCAAGTTCACCAGCGAGGAGTCGCACACGCTGGCGCGGCTGGGGCTGGCCAACTACTTCGCGGCGGCCGCGGTGCTGCCCTACCGCCAATTCCACGACGTCGCCGAGAACTTCCGCTACGACGTCGAGCGGCTGTCGTCGTTCTACTCGGTGAGTTACGAGACCATCGCACACCGGCTTTCGACGCTGCAACGGCCGACGATGCGCGGGGTGCCGTTTTCGTTCGTCCGGGTGGATCGCGCCGGCAACATGTCAAAACGCCAGTCCGCCACGGGTTTTCACTTCTCGTCCAGCGGCGGGACCTGCCCGCTGTGGAACGTCTACGAGACGTTCGCCAACCCGGGCAAGATCCTGGTGCAGATCGCCCAGATGCCCGACGGCCGCAACTACATGTGGGTGGCCCGCACCGTGGAGCGCCGCGCCGCGCGGTATGGTCAGCCCGGTAAAACCTTCGCGATCGGGCTCGGCTGCGAGCTCCGGCACGCGCACCGGCTCGTCTACTCGGAAGGGCTCGACGTCTCGGGAGGACCTGGAACAGTGGCCACACCGATCGGCGCGGGCTGCCGCGTCTGCGAACGCGACAACTGCCCGCAGCGGGCGTTCCCGGCGCTTGGCCGCGCGCTGGACCTCGACGAGCACCGCAGCACCGTGTCCCCGTATCTGGTGAAGCAACCGTGACCGCGCAAGCCGGCCGGATCCCGTCGGGGCGCTTCCGCGAGCTGGGGCCGATCAACTGGGTAATGGCGAAGGCGGCCGCGCGCCGGATGGGGGTGCCGGAGATGCACCTGTTCACCACCCTGGGGCAGCGCCGGGCCTTGTTCTGGACCTGGTCGATGTACAGCGGACGGCTGCTGCGGGGCCGGCTGCCGGCGATCGACACCGAGTTGGTGATCCTGCGGGTCGCGCACGTGCGCGGTTGCGAATACGAGCTGCAGCACCACCGCGGGATGGCGCGCCATCAGGGCCTGGACGACGACCTGCAGGCCGCGATTTTCGCGTGGCCCGAGACGTTGGACCGGGTCGAGGCTCGCCTGACCGTGCGCCAGCAGGCGCTGCTGACGGCCACCGACGAGTTCGTCAAGGACCGCACGGTCAGCGACGCGACCTGGCGGGAGCTGGCCACTCACCTGGATCGGCGCCAGCTCATCGAATTCTGCTTGCTGGCAAGCCAATACGACGGCCTGGCCGCGACGATGTCGGCGCTGGCCATCCCGTTGGACAAGCCGCGCTAGAAGTAGACGTCGGCCAGCACGGCCAGCGTCAGCGCCAGGGGCGCGACGGGCAGGCCAAAGCCGAACCCCGCCCACGCGTACTTCCCGCGTCGGCGTTGCACCAAAGCCCACAGCACGGCGCATACCGCGAGCACCGCGGAGCCGAGCAACACCGTCGGGGCCCAATTACCCACCGCCGCGTTGTCGTCGGCGATCGAAAAGGCCACCAACCACAGGACGTAACCCGCGGCGACCCCGCCGATGGCGCCCACGGTCGTGGCGGTGGTGTCGCTGCCCGTCACGACGAGCTCAGAAGTTGATCATGTGGCCGGTCAAGCCGTGGAAGCATTCCTGCAGCGCCTCGGACATGGTCGGGTGGGTGTGCACGTTGCGGGCCAGCTCGGTGGCGGTCAGGTCCCACTTCTGGGCCAGCGTCAGCTCGGGCAGCAGCTCGGACACGTCGTGACCGATCAGGTGCCCGCCCAGCAGCTCGCCGTACTTGCTGTCGGCGACCAGCTTCACGAAGCCGCTGGGGTCGCCCACCCCGTGCGCCTTGGCGTTGGCGGTGAACGGGAACTTCGCCACTACGACGTCGTAGCCTTCGTCGCGGGCCTGCTGTTCGGTGAGCCCGAAGCTGGCGACGTTCGGCTGACAGAAGGTCGCGCGCGGCAGCATGCGGTAGTCGCCTAGGGCCAAAGTCTCGGCGCCGGCGATGGTTTCGGCCGCGACCACACCCATGGCCTCGGCGACGTGGGCCAGCATCAGCTTCCCCGTGACGTCGCCGATGGCGTAGATGTGCTCGACGTTGGTGCGCATGTAGTCGGTGATGCCGATCGCCTTGCGGTCGGTCAGCGCGACGCCGGCCGCCTCCAGGCCGTAGCCCTCGACGTTGGGCGCGAAACCGATGGCCTGCAACACCTTTTGGGCCTTGAGGTCCTCGGAGTTGCCGTCCTTGCTGACGCTGACGGTGACCACCGAACCGTCGTCGTTGATGGCCTCCACCTTGGTCCCGGTCAAGACCTTGACGCCCAGCTTCTTGAACTGCTTCTCGATCTCCTTGGACACCTCGGCGTCCTCGTTGGGCAGCGCGCGCGGCAGGAACTCGACGATGGTGACCTCGACGCCGTAGTTCTTCAGCACGTAGCCGAACTCCATGCCGATGGCCCCGGCCCCGGCGATGACGATCGACTCGGGCAGCTCCCGCGTCATGATCAGTTCCTCGTACGTGACCACGTTTTCCGACAGCGAGGTGCCGGGCACCAGCCGGGTACTGCTGCCGGTGGCGATGATGACGTTGTCGAACGTGACGGTCTCGGTCCCACCCTCGTTGAGGTCGACCGACAGCGTGTGCGGGTCGGTGAAGCGGCCGTACCCGTGGATCTCGGTGATCTTGTTCTTCTTCATCAAAAAGTGCACGCCGGCGACGCGGCCCTCGGCCACCTTGCGGCTGCGGTCGAAGGCGACGCCGTAGTCGAAGGTCGCGTCGCCGCTGATGCCGAAGGCCTGGGCCTCTTTGGTGAAGATGTGCGCCAGCTCGGCGTTGCGCAGCAACGCCTTGGACGGGATGCAGCCGACGTTGAGGCAGACACCGCCCCAGTACTTCGGCTCGACGATGGCGGTGTTGAAACCGAGCTGCGCGGCGCGAATGGCCGCGACATACCCGCCGGGACCGGCTCCGAGGACGACGACGTCATAGTGAGAAGTCACGAGCCCACATTAGTGGGCGGTGACTTCTCACTCGACAACGCCGTGAGAAGTCACGAGCCCCACCCTAATGGCCTACTACGGGATGACGCCGATCAGGCAGTGGCCCGTGTGGGCGCAGTAGTAGTAGCCGTACAGGGGCGCCGCGGCGGCGACGGATGCAAACGGCCCCGACATCACCGCGAGCGACAGCGCGGAGATCAACGCCCTGCCCTCAGCCATCGCCAGCAGCACGCCACCCACCGCGCACGCCACGACGTACACCAGGACCGTGAACACCGCGGGCGTCTTGTCGATCGAGTGATACCACCAGTAGAAGAGCCCGAGCCCGACCACGCCCGCCACGATCCACCCGCCGAGGAGGACCAGAACCAGGTGCCACCACCGCAGGTGCTGGTAGCGACCGGGCACGGCGACCGGTTGCACCGGCAGCCCGCCGGCTTCGGCCTCGCCCTCGTTGGTGGCGCCCTCGTCGGTGGCGCCCTCGTCGGTGGCGCGGCCCTTTTCCTCCGGGGCTGACTCGGCCGCCGGCTGCGGCCCGCTGTCGTCGTCGTCGGAAAAGTCCGGGACCCATGACTGGGTGCCCGTGTCCTCCTCGTCAGCCACCGCCGGCCACCCGCAGGGCGACGAGCACGCCGAACCAACCCGGCCCGAGCGACAGGATGAACGCGCCGAGCGCGGTGACCCAGCGGCGCCCGGAGAACAGGACCGTCAGCAACCCGAACACGGCGGGGACCCCGACCACCAGCGCGATGACGACGTCGGGCCGGATCCTCGCCTGCACCAGCACGGTGAGCGCGACCCCGGCCAAAAACCCGACGGCACAGCCGATCAGCATGGCGCCGGCCAGCTGCCAGGGACGCGGGAGCGGGATCACGCTGACGAGGGTAGCGCCGTCATCCGGCGCGGGGCGTCACCACCGGGCCGCGCGCCGACGGGCGTTCGCCACGCTCGTAGGCGGCGCCAGTGATGACGGATTCGGCCGCCAGCTCGGCCTGCTCCTCGTCGGAGAGGACGCGCCCGCGCGACAAGAACCGCACGCCCTCGGGCGCCTCGAGGCTGAACCCGCCGCCGCGTCCCGGAACGACGTCGATGACCAGTTGGGTGTGCTTCCAGGTTTGGTACTGCGGGCCCGAGATCCACACCGGCACTCCGTCGCCGACGTCGAGCACGCCAAGCAGCACGTCGCGGTCGCCGACCAGGAAATCCCCGCGCGGGTAGCACATCGGCGACGACCCATCGCAGCAGCCGCCGGACTGGTGGAACATCACCGGGCCATGCCGCTCCTGCAGCCTTGCCAGCAGGTCCGCGGCCGCGGCGGTGATCACGGCACCCACGGCATCATGGCGCCGCTTCTCCTCATCGCTGCGCTCTGCATCGTCGCCGGCGCGCATCAGAAGAATCCCTGCGCCTTCTCCGAGTACGACACCAGCATGTTCTTCGTCTGCTGGTAGTGGTCGAGCATCATCTTGTGGTTCTCCCGGCCGATGCCGGACTGCTTGTAGCCGCCGAACGCGGCGTGCGCCGGGTAGGCGTGGTAGCAGTTGACCCACACCCGGCCCGCCTGGATGTCGCGCCCGGCCCGGTAGGCGGTGTTGCCGTCGCGGCTCCACACGCCGGCGCCCAGGCCGTAGAGGGTGTCGTTGGCGATCGAGATCGCGTCGTCGTAGTCGGTGAACGACGTCACCGCCACCACCGGCCCGAAGATCTCCTCCTGGAAGATCCGCATCTTGTTGTCGCCGGCGAAGATCGTCGGCTGCATGTAGTAGCCGCCGGCCAGGTCGCCGCCCAGCTCGGCGCGCTCGCCGCCGCAAATGACCCGCGCGCCTTCGTTTTTGCCGATTTCGATGTAGGACAGGATCTTTTCCATCTGGTCGTTCGACGCCTGCGAACCCAACATTGTCTCGCTGTCCAGCGGGTCGCCCTGCCGGACCGCCTTGGTGCGGATCGCGGCGAGCTCGAGGAACTCGTCGTAGATGTCGGCCTGGATCAGGCTGCGCGACGGGCAGGTGCACACCTCGCCCTGGTTGAGGGCGAACATCGTGAAGCCCTCCAGCGCCTTGTCCTGGAAGTCGTCACCTTGGGCCATGACATCGTTGAAGAAGATGTTGGGGCTCTTGCCGCCGAGCTCCAGGGTGACCGGGATCAGGTTCTGGCTGGCGTACTGCATGATCAGCCGCCCGGTGGTGGTTTCGCCGGTGAACGCGACCTTGGCGATCCGGTTGCTCGACGCCAGCGGCTTGCCGGCCTCGGCGCCGAAGCCGTTGACCACGTTGAGCACCCCCGCCGGCAACAGGTCGCCGATCAGCGACATCAGGTAGAGCACCGAAACGGGTGTCTGCTCAGCGGGTTTGAGCACCACCGCGTTGCCGGCCGCCAGCGCCGGCGCCATCTTCCAGGCGGCCATCAGGATGGGGAAGTTCCACGGAATGATCTGTCCCACCACCCCGAGCGGCTCGTGGAAGTGGTAGGCCACGGTGTCGTCATCGATCTGCGACAGCGAACCCTCCTGCGCGCGCAGGGCCGCCGCGAAATACCGGAAATGGTCGGCCGCCAGCGGGATGTCGGCGGCCAGCGCCTCGCGGACCGGTTTGCCGTTGTCCCAGACTTCGGCCACCGCCAGCGCCGGGGTGTTCTCCTCGATGCGGTCGGCGATCTTGTTCAGGATCGCTGCCCGCTCGGCGGGCGCGGTCTTGCCCCACGCCGGGGCCGCGCCGTGCGCGGCGTCCAGCGCCTTGTCGATGTCGGCCTCGTCGGAGCGCGCGACCTCGCAGAAGGTCTGGCCGGTGACCGGCGACGGGTTTTCGAAATAGCGTCCGCCCGCGGGAGCCACCCACTGGCCCCCGATGAAGTTCTCGTACCGGGATTCGTACGACATCAACGCCCCGGCAGCGCCCGGACGTGCGAAAACAGTCATCGGTTCAGCTCCTTGTTCATTCGCGTGACAATGCTCACAGTACGCCGCGGCCACCCAGTAGAGTCGGGGTCGGACGTTGGGGGTTGGCATGTCCGAAATCAATTCGCCCGAGGCGGCCATGCGCCACTGGAGCGCGGTCGCACCGGCATGGGACAAGCATCGAGACCGCCTTTTCGCCGACGCGCGGCCGGTGTCGGAGTGGCTCGTCGAACAGGTCGATCCGCAGCCGGGACAGACGGTGTTGGAACTGACCGCCGGCCCCGGGGAAACCGGCTTCCTCGCCGCCACTCGGCTCGGTTCGACGGGGCGCCTCATCTCCAGTGATTTCGTGCCGGCGATGGTGTCGGCGGCTCGCCGCAGGGCCGACCAACTGGGCTTGGCCAACGTCGAGTGCCGCGTCATCGACGCGCAGCAGATCGACCTGCCCGACGACAGCGTCGACGGGGTGCTTTCGCGGTTCGGGCTGATGTTGATCCCCCAGCAGGAGCGGGCGGTCGCGGAGATCCGACGCGTGCTGCGGCAGGGCGGCCGCTGCGCCTACGCGACCTGGGGGCCGCCGGAGCGCAACCCGTGGATCTTCCAGGTCGTCGCGGCGCTGCTGCAGAACGGGGTCGCGCCGCCCGGGGACCCCTTTGCGCCCGGCGGCATCTTCTCGCTCTCCACGCGCGAGCAGAACCACAAGCTCGTGGGCGCGGCGGGCTTCCCGGACGTCGCGGTCGAAGAGCTCACCGGCGTCATGCGATTCGACAGCGTGGAGGACCACTGGACATACATCTCCGCCATCGCCGGGCCGCTGGCGGAACTGGTCGGCTCGATGGACCCCGGCCAACTACAGGCCGTCCGGGCGACACTCGTCCAGTCCCTGGCGCCCTACGAACACGACGGCTCACTGCAGCTGCCCTGGACCGCGGTCGTCACAAGGGCGTCGTAGGCGCCCGACGTCCGGCCGTCAGAATGGCGGTCATGACCGACGACCCCTACCTCTGGCTCGAGGACGTCACCGGCGAGGACGCGCTGGCCTGGGTGCGCGCGCGCAACGAGCCCACCCTGGCCGAGTTCTGCGACGAAGAGTTCGAGCGGATGCGCGCCGAGGCCCTCGAGGTGCTCGACACCGATGCCCGCATCCCGTACGTGGTCCGCCGCGGCGAATACCTCTACAACTTCTGGCGCGACGCCGCCAACCCGCGCGGGCTGTGGCGCCGCACCACGCTGGACAGCTACCGCACCACCGCCCCGGAGTGGGACGTGCTCATCGATGTCGACGAGTTGGGCCGCCTCGACGACACGAAGTGGGTGTGGGCGGGCGCCGGTGTCCTCGAACCCGACCACAGCCGGGCGCTGGTCGGCCTGTCCCGCGGCGGCTCGGACGCGTCGATCGTGCGCGAATTCGACATGCTCACACGCCAATTCGTCCCCGGCGGGTTCGAGCTTGCCGAGGCGAAGTCGCAGATCGCCTGGGCCGACCCGGACACGGTGCTGGTCGGCACCGACTTCAGCGCCGATTCGCTCACCGAGTCCGGCTACCCGCGCGTGATCAAGCGATGGCGGCGCGGCACCCCGCTGGAAGACGCGGAGACCGTCTTCGAGGGAGCCCGTTCCGACGTCCGGGTCTCCGCCTCGGTGGATCGGACCCCGGGCTTCGAGCGCACCTTCCTGGGGCGGGCGCTCGACTTCTGGAACGAAGAGGTCTACGAGCTGCGCGGCACGGAGTTGATCCGCATCGACGCGCCCACCGACGCGGGCCTGTCGATGCACCGCGAGTGGATCCTGATCGAGCTGCGCACCGACTGGTACCTCGGCGACGCCACATACGCCGCGGGTTCGCTATTGGCCGCCAACTATGACGAATTCCTCACGGGCACAGCGGAATTGCGCGTCGTGTTCGAGCCCGACGAGCACACCGCCCTGAACCACTACGCGTGGACGAAGGACCACCTGCTCATGGTCACGCTGGCCGACGTGGCCAGCCGGGTGGAGATCGTCACGCCGCCCTCGTCACGGGGCGAGTGGCGCCGCGAGCCGGTCGCGGGCATCCCGCCCGCGACCAATACCGTCGTCGTCGCCGCCGACGACAAGGGCGACGAGTTCTTCCTCGATTCCAGCGGTTTCGTCACGCCGTCGCGCCTGATGCGGGGTACCGCCGACTCGCCACTCGAGCCGATCAAATCCGCCCCGTCGTTCTTCGACGCCGAAAACCTCTCGGTGTCACAGCATTTCGTCGCGTCCAAGGACGGCACGTCGATCCCGTACTTCGTCGTACGGCGCGCCGGCTCAGACGGCCCCGGGCCCACGCTGCTGAGTGGATACGGCGGATTCGAAACCGCCAACACCCCTGCCTACAGCGGCGTGCTGGGCCGGCTGTGGCTGGCCCGCGGGGGCACCTACGCGTTGGCCAACATCCGCGGCGGCGGCGAGTACGGGCCTGGCTGGCACACCCAGGCGATGCGCGAGAACCGGCACAAGGTCGCCGAGGACTTCGCCGCGGTGGCAACCGATTTGGTGGACCGCGGCGTCACCACGGTCGGGCAGCTGGGTGCGCGGGGCGGCAGCAACGGCGGCCTGCTGATGGGCATCATGCTGACCCAGTACCCGGAGAAGTTCGGCGCGCTGGTGTGCGACGTGCCGCTGCTGGACATGAAGCGCTACCACCTGCTGTTGGCCGGGGCGTCGTGGATGGCCGAATACGGCGACCCGGACAATCCCGACGACTGGGACTTCATCTCCGAGTACTCCCCCTACCAGAACATTTCGGACACCCGCGACTACCCGCCGGTGCTGATGACCACGTCCACCCGCGACGACCGGGTGCATCCGGGCCACGCCCGCAAGATGACGGCCGCGCTCGAGGCCGCCGGCCACCAGGTCGCCTACTACGAGAACATCGAGGGCGGGCATGCCGGCGCGGCCGACAACGAGCAGGTCGCCTTCAAGTCCGCGCTCAGCTTCTCCTTTCTGTGGCGGATGCTGAGCAACGGTTAAGCTCGAAGGCGATCTAACTAATGTTGTCGAGGAAGGCGTGGATCATGGGAGCACTGAGGTTCATCGGCTTGGCGACAGTGACGGCGATCGCCCCGATCGCGATCGTCCTCGGAGCCGGCCCCGCGCACGCCGACACCGACCTCGGAAAGCCGTGCTCGCCGGTGGGAGCGAAGGTCTGGGGGGTTCCCGGCCCGATCTACTGCGAGCCACAGGCCGACGGGCAGGCGCACTGGGTGTCCATTCCGGTCGACGCCATGTGTGTGGCGTTCTGCGTCAATCACCCGTAAAGCCCTGATGGTGCCGACCCGCGGCGCCCGGCGCAGGCGCCGCGCTTGCGGTCGGCACTAGGCCTGATCCTCGCTCCGGTTGCGGCGCCCGATCAGCCACGCGACCCCGACCACGGCGATCGCGAGCCCGCCGTAGCGCAGCGCCGAAGGCCACCAGGGTTCGGAGTGCGGGGCGGGCTGCTTGAGGGCGGCCAGCGCCGCGAGATAGCTGCCGTTGTCGGTCGGCCCCGCGGCCGGTAGCGACTGGGTCCTGGTGACCCTGATCTGGGCGGGGTTGCTGGGATCGTTCACCTGACCCCAGGCCAGGGTGGAGTCGTCGAGCAGGAAGGTGTCCTGGCTGCCCGCGGGTTGTCCGGCGTCGTGCCCGAGGACCACGACCTGGCCGACTTCGACGGTCTGGTTGTCCGCGGCGATATCGGCGGCGACGTGTTCGTACACCTCCGGGGGCGCCGGTGGGTTGTAGTTCGGCGGCGGCGGGCCGCTCGAGTCCGGCGGCGGTATCCACGCCCCGCCGTAGAAGCTGCCCGCCACCACGTGGCTGTAACCGACCCCGGTGAACGGGAACACGCCGGCGGCGGCGGCGTCGAGCACGATGCGGCCCCCGGCCGGCACGAACGCCTCCCGATAGGCGCCGTCGTAAAAGTAGCGGAACGTCATCGCCTCGCCCAGCGGGTTGAACAGGACCGGGCGGTGGTTGTCGTCGTAGTCGACGTAGTCCCAGTGCCGGGGGCGCACCAGTTCCTGGTTGTCCGCCTTCACCACGTCGACGTTGCCGTTATGGGCGTCGACCACATTGCGCACCTGCTGATTGAAGTCGTACACCTGGCTCGGCGGCTCGAGTGGCCTGGCGGGGTTGATGCGCGTCGCGGGAGCGGCCTTGGCGTCCGCGACCTCGTTCGGCGGCACATCCAGTGCCTTCGGCGGTGCCACCACCGGAGCGCTTCCTCGCGTACTGGGCGGCAGTTTCGAGGTCTGCACCGGAATCGGGGTGGGGGACGTCGGGCTCGGCGGAACGGCGCGGGGCGGCTGCACCGGCGGCGCCGGCTCCAGCGGAACCGGCTCCGGCTCGGGCACCGGCACCCGGGTCGGGGGCGGCTGGGCGGTGCGGGGCGGCGCGGCGCTGTAGCAGACGTTCGCGGTGTGGTACATCTCCACGTAAGACAGGCAGTTCTGGCAGGACACCGGGTTCGACCCATCGCCGGCGCACGGCGCCGCCTGTGCCACACCGGTTGTGGCGGCCGGGACGCCGAGCGGGGCCAGCGCTATCACGGCCGCGGCCACCGCCGGGATAACCTTGCCCATTGCGCACTGCCCGATCAGCCTCGGCAGACCTTCCGATACCCCCACCTGGTGGACATGCTAGCGGCCATAGGATCGTCGCGTGGCAGCCACCGAACGCATCGAACTCACCCTGCTGGCTACCGGTTTGATCTTCGTCGTGGCCGGGGCGGCGCAAGCGCGCTACCGGTTCATCAAAGAACGCCGCCCGGGCCGGCGGTTCTACTGGGCCACCTCGATTATCGGGATCGTCTCGTTCGCGGCCGGGGTGGGCAAGCTCTGGCCCAACGCCGTCGTCGTGGCGGCCATCTTCTCCGCCGTCGTCGCCTTCTCGGCCTACCTGACGACGCCCTATCTGAAGATCGGCGGCCGCATCTACGCGTCGTCGCCGGAAAACCGGCAGCCCGACCCCTAAAGGAAGCCATGCCCGCCTTCGAGACCCTGCTGTACGCGACGGCCGGCCCGGTCGCCACCATCACGCTGAACCGCCCCGACCACCTCAACACCATCGTTCCGCCCATGCCCGACGAGATCGAGGCCGCCATCGGGCTGGCCGAGCGGGACCAGGGCGTCAAGGTCATCGTGTTGCGGGGCGCCGGCCGCGCGTTCTGCGCTGGCTACGACTTCGGCGGCGGCTTCCAGCGTTGGGAGGACGCCATGATGACCGACGGCAAGTGGGATCCCGGCAAGGACTTCGCGGTGATCACGGCCCGCGAGACCGGACCGCATCAGAAGTTCATGGCCATCTGGCGGGCAACCAAACCGGTGATCGCGCAGGTGCACGGCTGGTGCGTCGGCGGGGGCAGCGATTACGCGCTGTGCGCCGACCTCGTGATCGCCAGCGAGGACGCCGTGATCGGCACTCCGTACAGCCGGATGTGGGGCGCGTATCTGACCGGCATGTGGCTCTACCGGCTGAGCCTGGCCAAGGTCAAGTGGCACGCGCTGACCGGCCGGCCCTTGACGGGCGTTCAGGCCGCCGAGGTCGAGTTGATCAACGAGGCGGTGCCGTTCGAGCGGCTCGAGGCGCGCGTCGCCGAGATCGCCGCCGAGCTGGCGCGAATCCCGTTGTCGCAGTTGCGGGCGCAGAAGCTGGTCGTCAACCAGGCCTACGAGAACATGGGCCTGGCCTCCACCCAGATGCTGGGCGGCATCCTCGACGGCCTGATGCGCAACACCCCCGAAGCGCTCGACTTCATCGAGACGGCCCAGACCCAGGGCGTGCGCGCGGCGGTCGAGCGCCGCGACGGCCCGTTCGGCGATTACAGCCAGGCCCCGCCGGAGCTGCGGCCCGATCCCCGTCACGTCATCGTGCCTGATCGCGATGGATAGTGAGATCAACTACGAATTTGCAGCGGGCGCCCCATTGCGGCCGGAGAAAGTGCTACCGTAACGACTATGTCTCGGCTGAGTTCCGGCCTGCGCGCAGGCGTCGTTTTTGTTGCTTTCCTGGTAGCCATGAGCATCGCGGCTGCGACCTTCCCGAAGACGGCCGCGGCCGACTCCACGGAAGACTTCCCCGTCCCGCGCAGGCAGATCGAGACCACCTGCGACGCCGAGCAGTACCTGGCCGCCGTCCGGGACACCAGCCCGGTGTATTACCAGCGGTACATGATCGACTTCAACAACCACGCCAACCTTCAGCAGGCGACGATCGATAAGGCGCATTGGTTTTACTCGCTGTCGCCGGCGGACCGCAGGACTTATTCCGAAAACTTCTACAACGGCGATCCGCTGACCTTCGCCTGGGTCAATCACATGAAGATCTTCTTCAACAACAAGGGCGTCGTCGCCAAGGCCACCGACGTGTGCAACCAATACCCGCCCGGCGACATGTCGGTCTGGAACTGGTCGTAGATCCACTCTGGTCTTTATTCACGAGCCGGTTTAAGATCGGCGACTGTCGGGAATCGTTTATTTCCCCGCTTTAGGGGACAAATCAATAGTTCTTGACTGGCATTCCGTGCAATTGGGGATACCGGTCCGCTCGACCACCTTCTACAGGACTGACATGATGCTCATGCCGGGATGCCGCGGCCCCGTGGGGACGCGATGAGCGCGGTAGATCCCCAGTCGGACGCGTTGGCGACTCTCGACTGGCAGGACATCACGTGCCAATCCGAGGGCGGCTGCACCAACCGCGCGACGCACATCGTCTACCGCCACGCCGTCGACCAATGCAACCGGCCGAACCTCGACCCGTCCGGCAATGTCGTCGAGATCCTGTGCATCGGCTGCCTGCGCCGGCTCAAGACCCAGGTGTTGGCGCAGGTCGACCGGATCAACCGCTGCCCGGGCGGCTACTGCCTGACGTGCGGCGCGCCGGTGCACAAGCTGAGCGACGTCATGCGCAAGATGGTGCAGCTGCGCACCTACGCCTGAGCGCGAAATCGGCACCGTGCCAACGATTGTGACCGCGGCGGTGCCGGCCGGCTAGATCCTGTGCCAGGTCACAGCTCGCAGACGATTTCCGGTTACGCACGTGATATGCGTTACACTCCAGGGCGCGAGGGGAAGGAGTCAACGGTCCCAGGGCGGGCGACACACCTGGCCGTGATTTACTTAGGTAAGCCTTGGCTGTTTTCCTACCGGGATCGGCGGACGGGCGCAGCGCGGCGATCCGTAGTTGACCACGTTCGGCGGCGACGGACCGCACGCAGAACTACCGACCGCTGAAAGGGATTCCGATTTTAAAGGTGCTGTCCCGAACGTGGATTCCACTGATCATCCTGGCGGTCGTCATGGTCGGTGGCTTCATCGTGTATCGGGTCCACGGCTACTTCGGCTCGGAAAAACGCGAATCGTATGCCGACAGCAACCTGCAGAATCCCAAGCCGTTCAACCCGAAACGAATTGTCTACGAGGTCTTCGGGCCGCCCGGAACCGTCGCTGACATCAGCTATTTCGACGTGAACGCCGACCCGCAACGCATCGACGGTGCACCGTTGCCGTGGACGCTGCGCGTCACCACCGACAAGGCGGCCATGATGGGAAACCTCACGGCGCGGGGCGATAGCGACAGCATCGGCTGCCGCATCACGGTGGACGACGTGGTCAAGGCCGAGCGAATCTCCAACGGCGTCCACGCCTTCACCTTCTGCGTGGTGAAGTCCGCGTGAGGAGTCGATTCGCCGAATTCGCGCGCGACGCACACCCCGAGAGGCCGTTCATCGCGCGGATGATTCACACCCTCGCGGTCCCGATCATCCTGTTCTGGGTGGGCGTGGCCATCGTCCTCAGCCTGTTCGTCCCGTCGCTGGAAGTGGTCGGGCAGGAGCGGTCGGTGTCGTTGAGCCCAAAGGACGCACCGTCATTCGTGGCGATGAAGCAGATCGGCCATGCGTTCAACGAGGGCGAGACCGACAGCTCGGCGATGATCGTGCTGGAGGGCAACCAGCCCCTCGGCGACGACGCCCATCGGTACTACGACACCGTGATCCGCAAGCTGCGCGAGGACAAGGCGCACGTGCTGAGCATCCAGGACTTCTGGGGCGATCCGCTCACGGCGGCGGGCGCGCAGAGCAACGACGGCAAGGCCGTGACCGTGCAGGTCAACCTCGCCGGTAATCAGGGCGAGCCGTTGGCCAACGAATCCGTCGAGTCCGTCCGCAACATCGTGAACAGTGTGCCCGCGCCGCCCGGGGTCAAGGCGTACGTCACCGGGGTCTCGGCGATGGCCGCGGACCTGCACCACAGCGGCGACAAGTCCATGGTCAGGATCACGCTGACGACCGTCGCGGTGATCCTCATCGTGTTGCTGTTCGTCTACCGGTCGATCCTCACCGTGATCCTGTTGCTGATCACGGTGGGCTTCGAATTGACCGCCGCGCGCGGAGCCGTCGCCGTGATAGGGCACTTCGGGCTCATCGGGCTTTCCACCTTCGCGGTCAGCCTGCTCACCTCGCTGGCGATCGCGGCCGGGACGGACTACGGCATCTTCATCGTCGGCCGCTATCAGGAGGCCCGCCACGCCGGCGAAGACAAGGAATCGGCCTTCTACACCATGTACCGCGGGACGGCCCACGTCATCCTGGGCTCCGGCCTGACGATCGCCGGCGCGATGTTCTGCCTCAGCTTCGCGCGGATGCCGTACTTCCAGACCCTCGGTATTCCGTGCGCGGTGGGGATGCTGCTCGCGGTGCTGGTCGCGCTCACGCTGGGCCCCGCGATCCTCACCGTCGGCAGCCGGTTCGGCGTCTTCGACCCCAAGCGCAAGCTCGGGGTCCGCGGCTGGCGCCGGGTCGGCACCGCGGTGGTCCGCTGGCCGCTCCCGATCCTCGCCGTCACGTGTGCGGTCGCCCTGGTCGGCCTGCTGACGCTGCCCGGCTACCGGGCCAACTACAACGACCGCGAGTACCTGCCCAGCACCATCCCCGCCAACGCGGGGCTGACTGCGGCGGACCGCCACTTCTCCCAGGCGCGGATGAAGCCGGAGATCTTGATGATCCAGGCCAATCACGACATGCGTAACCCCACCGACTTCCTGGTCCTGGACAGGTTGGCAAAGGGCATCTTTCGGGTCCCGGGAATCTCCCGCGTCCAGGCGATCACCCGGCCGGACGGGACCACGATGGACCACACGTCGATCCCGTTCCAGATGAGCATGCAGAACGCCGCTCAGACACAGACCATGAAATACCAGCGCGATCAGATGGACAACATGGTCAAGCAGGCCGACGAGATGACCAAGACGATCGCCAACATGCAGCAGATGTACGCCTTGATGACGCAGCTCGTCGGCACCACCCACCGCATGGTCGGCGACACCGAACAGATGCAGCAGATCACCAACGAGCTCCGAGACCGCATCTCGGACTTCGACGACTTCTGGCGGCCGATCCGCAGCTACTTCTATTGGGAGAGGCACTGTTTCGACATTCCGATCTGCTGGTCGATTCGCTCGATATTCGACGCGCTGGACGGCCTGGACCAGATCGACGAGAAACTCAACACGTTGGTCGGTGACATCAAGGATCTGGATCGGCTGATGCCGCAGATGGTCGCCCAGTTCCCGCCGATGATCCAGACCATGGTGAACATGCGGACCATGATGCTGGACATGCACAGCACCATGTCCGGGATCTTCGACCAAATGAACGAGATGAGCGACAACGCGACGGCGATGGGCCACGCCTTCGACGCCTCCAAGAACGACGACTCGTTCTATCTGCCGCCGGAAGTGTTCAAGAACAAAGACTTTCAGCGCGCCATGAAGAACTTCCTGTCCCCCGACGGGCAAGCGGCACGCATGATCATCCTGCATCGCGGCGATCCCGCGTCGGCCGAGGGCATCGCCAGCATTGACAAGATCCGCACCGCGGCCGAGGAGTCGCTCAAGGGCACCCCGCTGGAGGACGCGAAGATCTACGTTGCCGGAACGGGGGCCGTCTTCAAGGACATCGCCGAGGGCGCCAAGTGGGACCTGGTGATCGCGGGAGTCTCCTCGCTGTGCCTGATTTTCATCATCATGTTGATCCTGACCCGCGCGCTGGTCGCCGCCGCGGTCATCGTTGGCACGGTGGCGGTTTCGCTGGGCGCTTCGTTTGGGCTGTCGGTGCTCGTCTGGCAGCACATCCTCGGCATCGATTTGCACTGGATGGTGCTGGCCATGTCGGTGATCGTCTTGTTGGCCGTGGGCTCCGACTACAACCTGTTGCTGGTCTCCCGGTTCAAGCAGGAAATTCATGCCGGCCTGAACACCGGCATCATCCGGTCGATGGGCGGCACCGGCAAGGTGGTGACCAACGCGGGCCTGGTGTTCGCATTCACGATGGCGTCCATGGTCGTCAGCGACGTGCGGATCGTCGGGCAGGTCGGCACCACCATCGGGCTGGGCCTGATGTTCGACACGCTGATCATCCGCGCGTTCATGACCCCGTCCATCGCCGCGCTGCTGGGCCGCTGGTTCTGGTGGCCGATGCGGGTGCGCTCGCGGCCCCTGCGGGTTCCGTCGCAGCCGGTGCAGCCCCATCCGCCGGACCGCTCCCTGGCCTACAGCGACTAATCCGTAACTGCCGCGGCTCCGAATAACAGCCATGCCCACAGTCGCGTTGATCGGATTCCTCGGCGGACTGATCACCGGCGTATCGCCGTGCATCCTGCCGGTGCTTCCGGTGGTGTTCTTCTCCGGGGCCGGCAGCTCGCGCGACGCCAGTCCGGCCGCCCGGCCGTACCTGGTGATCGCGGGGCTGGTCTGCAGCTTCAGCGCGGTCACCCTGGCCGGCTCGGCCCTGCTGTCGGCGCTGCACCTGCCGCAGGACGCGATCCGCTGGGCCGCGCTGGTGACGCTGACGCTCATCGGCCTGGGCTTGATCTTCCCGCCGCTGGCGCACCTGATCGAGCGTCCGTTCGCCCGCATCCCGCTGCCCCAGCTCGGCCCGAAGCGCCTGAGCGGCAACGGTTTCGGGCTGGGGCTGACGTTGGGCGCGCTGTATGTGCCGTGCGCGGGCCCGGTGCTGGCCGCGATCGTCGTCGCGGGCGGCACCGCCTCCATCGGCCCGCCGGTGCTGGTGTTGACGGCGGCGTTCGCGATCGGCACCGCGCTGCCGCTGCTGGTTTTCGCGCTGGCCGGGCAGCGCCTCGCCGAGCGTGTCTCCGCATTCCGCCGCCGGCAACACGTGATCCGGTTCGCCGGCGGAATCACGATGATCGTGCTGGCCGCGGCGCTGGTCTTCAACCTGCCCGCCACGCTGCAGCGCGCCGTCCCCGACTACACCACCGCGATGCAAAAAGGCATCGGGGCCAACCAGATTCGCCACCAGCTGGGCGGCGCGGTGTCGGGCCAACTCGCCGACTGCGTTGATGGTTCCAACCAACTGCAGCAGTGCGGCCCGGCCCCCGCCCTTACCGGGATCACCGGGTGGCTCAACACCCCGGGCGGCGCGCCGATCGACCTGGCCTCCCTGCGCGGCAAGGTGGTCCTGATCGACTTCTGGGCCTACTCCTGCATCAACTGCCAGCGCGCCATCCCGCACGCGGTGGGCTGGTACAACCGCTACCGCGACGACGGTTTGGTCGTCATCGGGGTGCACACCCCCGAGTACGCGTTCGAACGGGTTCCCGCCAACGTGGCCAGCGGCGCCGCCGCGTTGCACATCACCTATCCCGTTGCGCTGGACAACGACTACGCGACCTGGAACGGCTACCAGAACCTGTATTGGCCGGCCGAGTACCTCATCGACGCCAACGGCGCGATCCGCCACACCAAGTTCGGCGAGGGCGACTACGACACCACCGAAAAGCTGATCCGCGACTTGCTGGTCGCCGCCAAGCCGGACGTCAAGTTGCCCGCCGCGACGAACGCGGTGGACGATACCCCGCACGGCAGGCTCACGCCGGAGACCTATCTGGGCGCCGGCAAGGCCGTCAACTATGGCGGTGCCGGCGAATACAAGGCGGGCACCGCCACGTTCGCCTACCCGGCGGCCCTGCCCGACGACCGGTTCGCGCTGCGCGGGCGCTGGACACTGGACGATCAGGGCGCCACCGCGGCGGGCGATGACGCCGCAATCCGGCTGAACTACACCGGCAAAAGCGTCTACGTCGTCGTCGGCGGCACCGGCACGATCACGGTGACCAGGGGCGGCAAGACCACCGTTACAACGATCGGCGGGCCGCCCACCCTGCACCAGATCGCCTCCGACGACACCGCGCACCGCGACCAGCTCGACATGCAGGTCGGCAAAGGCCTGCAAGTGTTTTCGTTCACATTCGGTTGAGCCCGTCCATTCCGGCGGCGGCTCCGAATCACCGGTGTGGATCAGCCTGGTGCACGTGCTTCCGTAATACCGGGAACGGACGGCGTATTTCTTTCCCCGCCACCGGCATAGGCGCACCGATGACGGGCGCTAGGCTACCGATCGATGAGCAACGAGCTCGACACCTTGCTGCGCCAGGTCGCGCGCGGGGACAGCGCCGCCTTCGCCACGATCTACGACCTCACCAAGGCTCGGGTGTATGGACTGGTGACGCGGGTGGTGCGTGATCCCGGCTACAGCGAAGAAACCACCCAGGAGGTCTATCTCGAGGTGTGGCGCTCGGCGTCGCAGTACGACCCGGCCAAAGGTTCGGCCCTGGCGTGGCTGCTGACCATGGCGCACCGGCGGGCCGTGGACCGGGTGCGCGCCGAACAGGCCGGCAGCAGGCGCGAATCCCGCTACGGCGCGGCCAATGTCGAAAGCGCGGGTGATGTGGTAGCCGACTCGGCGATTTCCGGCGACGAGCGTCGCCGGGTGGCCCAATGCCTCGACGCGTTGAGCGACGCGCAGCGACAGTGCATCGAGCTGGCCTACTACCAGGGGCTGACGTACAGCGAGGTGTCGCAGCGGCTGGCCGCCAACTTGTCGACGATCAAATCGCGCATCCGCGACGCGCTGCGCAGCCTGCGTAACTGCCTGGACGTGCCATGATGACCGAACCGACCGAATTCGAACTGCTCGAGCTGGCCACGCCGTATGCCCTGCACGCGGTGTCGGACGCGGAGCGCGCCGAGATCGAGCGCCTGCGCGCCGCGGCGCCGTCGTCGGTGGCGGCGGCCTTCGATGACGAGGTCCGTGCCGTCCGCGAGACGATGGCGGTCGTGTCGGCGGCCACCGCGAGCGAACCGCCGGCGCAGCTGCGGGACGCCACGCTGTCGGCCGTAAAGCCGCACAATGTCCGCCAAATACCTTGGCGCAGAGCCGTATTGGCTTCCGCCGCGGCGGCGGTCGTGGTGGGCGCCGCGGCGTTCGGCGCCGGCGTGCTGATGCGACCCCCGGCGAAGCCCACGGTCGCCGAACAGATCATGTCAGCCCCGGACGTCCAAACGGTCTCGCGTCCCCTGGCCAACGGGACCGCGACGGTGATGTTCTCCCGTGACCGCAACGCGGCGCTGCTGGTGATGAACAACGTGCCGCCCCCGTCCCCCGGCACCGTCTATCAGATGTGGCTGATCGGGGCCAACGGCCCGACCTCGGCCGGCACGATGGACGCGGCCGCGGTGTCGCCGTCGACCAAAGACACGCTCACCAACATCGGCGCCTCCACCGAGCTCGCGTTCACCGTCGAGCCCGGCAAGGGATCGCCGCAGCCGACCACCCCGATCCTGGCCGAGCTGCCGCTCAGCTAGGGCTTTTCCTCAGCCCGCCCAAGACCGCCGCGAGCACCCCAGCGGCGACCAGCGCTACCCCGGCGACCAGGGTCAGGTCGAGCCAGCCGCGCAGGCCGGCCTCGGCATGGGCGACCATCACCTCGGCGATCTGGCGGACGTTACCGGTGGTGCGGTTGAGCGCGTCGTTGACGTAGCGGCCGCTGGCCTCGATGCCGGCCCAGCCCGCCCCTCCGACGAGCAGCGCCGAGACGCCCAGGCTGGTCAGCACCTTGCCGCGGCCGCGCGCGGCGGCCAGCGTCAGGAGCGCGCACAGACCGCTCAGGGCCGCCGCGCCGGCGCTGATCCAGGGCCCCCACCTGGCCAGTGTGCTCAGCTGCCCCGGCCGCACCGACGGCATCGACGCCGTGAGCGGCACCGTCAGGTTTGCCGGCACCGTCACGTGGTGCCGGGCCAGCACCTGCTGCATAGCGGCGTCGTTGAGCATCGGGGCCACGTCGACCGCCCATTCCGCGGACCCGTCGGCGGTGAACAGGTAGCGGTGTGCCGCCCGGTTGGCACGGGCGAACAGCGGCGGGAACCCCGGCCCGGCCGTGAAGGCGGCGGCGACGTCGTGCACCTCCGAGCCGTCCACCGGGTAACGCCCCCCACCGTGCGCCGCGATCAGCGCCATGGCCCGGGTGGTGAGCTCGGCCGCCATCGCCGACTGCAGCGCGGGATCGCCGGCGGCGCGCTGCGCCAGCGCGGCGTAGCCGTCCTCGCTGACGAGGTTGCGCTGCGCCCACGACGCCGGGATCGCTACGGCCAGGGCGAGCGTGGCGGCCAGCCACAGCAACACGGTCGCGGCGAATCGCACGCCCTAGAACCTACTGAATGCCCCGCACATAGGCGGCCTGCCCGAGGTGCTGGGCACAGTCGTCGATGATGCTCACCAGCCGGGCGCTGGCCGTCACCGGCGGGTCCCAGTTGGTGTCGACGACGCGGGACAGCTCGCCGGCGGTCACGCTGGCGATGTATTCGAGGGTCAGCTTGTGCACCGCGTGGTAGTAGCCGGCCAGCAGGTCCGCCGGCGCCTTGACCTTCGCCACCTCGTCGGGGCCGTGCCCGTAGCCGGTGTCGTTGCGCGGCAGGTCCAGCCCGAAGCGGTCCACCCAGCCGTCGCGGGTCCACACCTGCTCGACGCCGGCCACGTGGGCCAGCTGAATGTCCTGCACCCGCGCGCTGTGCCAGATCAGCCAGGCGATGCTGTTGGCGTTCGGCGTCGGGCGGTAGTCGGAGACCTCGTCGGTCAGCCCGTCGACGAGCTCGTCGACGTGCTCGATCAACCGGGTGAACGCGTCGCGTAGCAGTTCCTGTGTGGCGGCGTCACTTTCAGCTCCCATACGGCCGACACTACGCGCCGTGCCAGACCGCCTCGACGTTGTTGCCGTCGGGATCGCGCACGAAAGCGCCGAAATAGCCGGGGTGGTATTCGGGCCACAGCCGCGGCTCGTTCAACGACTCGGCGCCCCGTTCCACGGCCGCCCGGTGAAAGGCGCGCACCGCGTCCTCGTCGGCGGCCGCGAAGGCCAGGTGCACCTCCCGAGCCGGACCCATCCCCGCCCCGTCGGAGATCCAGAACGTGGGCTTGCCGTCGCGGCCGTACCCGATGGCCCGGCCGAAATCCAGTTGCCGCGAGAACCCGAGCACTCCCAGCACGTTGTCGTAAAAATCCTGCGATTTCGGATAATCGGCGCAATTGATTCCGACGTGATCGATCACGGAAGAGATCCTGGCACGACCCACCGGCGCGGTCGTAGATTATTTAGATGACCTACGACCTGATCATCCGCAACGGCAGCATCGTCGACGGGCTGGGCGGTGAGCCGTACGTCGGCGACGTGGCGGTGAAAGACGGCGTCATAGCGGCCGTCGGGTCCGTGAACGGGGATGGCGCCACGCGGGAGATCGACGCCACCGGCCTGCTGGTCACGCCCGGCTTCGTCGACCTGCACACCCACTACGACGGCCAGTCCATCTGGTCGGAGCGGCTGACGCCGTCGTCCGCGCACGGGGTGACCACGGTGGTGATGGGCAACTGCGGGGTCGGGTTCGCGCCGTGCCGCCGCGAGGACCACGACGTGCTCGTCGACGTGATGGCCGGGGTCGAGGACATTCCGGGCGTCGTCATGACCGACGGCCTGCCGTGGAACTGGGAGACCTTCCCCGAATACATGGACGCGCTGGACGCGGGCAAGCGCGACATCGACGTGGCCGCCTATCTGCCGCACTCGCCGCTGCGGGTGTACGTGATGGGCCAGCGCGGCGCCGACCGCGAGCCGGCCACCGCCGAAGACCTGGCCAAGATGCGGGCGCTGGCCAAAGAGGCGATCGAGGTCGGCGCGCTGGGCTTCGCGTCGTCGCGGCTGACGATCCACAAGACCGAAAGCGGTTCGCCCATACCGAGTTACGACGCCGCCCGCGAGGAGATCGAAGAGATCGCCCGGGGTGTGGTCGACGGCGGCGGGGGCCTGCTCCAGTTCGTGCCGGACATCCCGGCCGGCGGCTATCAGCCCGTCCTGCAGACGGTGTTCGACGTGGCCGAGGACGTGGGGCTGCCGGTCACGTTCACCCTGGTCGTCGCCAACGCGGGCGACCCGACGTGGCCGGACGCCATCACCATGATCGAGAAGGCCAACTCGAGAACGGTCGGGGACGAGCCGCAGGTCACCGCGCAGCTGCTGCCGCGCCCGATCGGGTTGATCATCGGGCTGCAACTGTCCGCCAACCCGTTCGTGCTCTACCCCAGCTACCGCGAGATCGCGCACCTGCCGCTGGCCGAGCGGGTCGCCGAGATGCGCAAGCCGGAAGTCCGCGCCCGCATCCTGGCCGACAAGCCCGGCGTCGGCCACCCCATCCTGTACGTGACCCAGATGTGGGACTGGATCTTCCCGCTGGGCGACAACCCCGACTACGAGCCCGACCCGTCGACCAGCGTCGGGGCCCGCGCGCGGGCCCGCGGGGTGGACCCGATGGAGGAGGCCTACGACCGGCTGCTCGACGACGACGGCCGCGCCATGCTGCTGGTCGCGACCAGCAACCTGCAGGGCAACTCGCTGGACACCGTCGGCGAGCTGCTGCACCGCGACGACGTCGTGCTCGGGCTCGGCGACGGCGGCGCGCACTACGGGATGATCTGCGACGCGAGCTACACGACGTACTTCCTGGCGCACTGGGCCCGCGATCGCAAGTCCGGGCGGTTCACGGTGCCGGAGGCCGTGCGCGAGCTGACCTCCGTGCCGGCCCGCGTCGCCGGGCTGGGCGACCGCGGGCGAATTGCCGTCGGCTACAAGGCCGATCTCAACGTCATCGATCACGCCGCCCTGCGGCTGCACAAACCGGTGATCCGGCACGACCTACCCGCCGGGGGCCGGAGACTGGACCAGACCGCTGAAGGATATGTGACAACGGTGGTTTCCGGTGAAATAATTGCCGAAAATGGCGTTCCGACCGCCGCGCGGCCAGGGAAGTTGGTCCGGGGCCGAAAGCCTATTCCGGTACCTGGTCGATAACGCCACGAAGGGCGGCCCTTCCCGGTTAAGTTGGGTTAGTGACAAGCCCGCATTTTGCGTGGTTGCCGCCAGAAATCAACTCGGCACTTATCTTCGCCGGTCCCGGGGCGGCGCCGCTGCTTGCTGCGGCCGCCGCATGGGATGGGTTGGCCGAGGATCTGGCGTCTTCGGCTTCGTCATTTTTCTCGGTGACAAACGATCTGGCCAACGGTTCGTGGCAGGGCGCGTCGGCGGCCGCGATGATGACGGTGGCGACGCAGTATGTGAGCTGGCTCAGCGCGGCGGCCGCGCAGGCCGAGGCGGCATCGAGCCAGGCCGCGGCCATTGCGGCCGCGTTCGAGACGGCAGTGGCGGCCACGGTGCAGCCCGCGGTGGTGGCGGCCAACCGCGCCCTGGTGCAGGCCTTGGCGGCCACGGACTGGTTCGGATTCAACATTCCGGCGATCATGGACACCGAGGCGGCCTACGAGGCGATGTGGGCAACCGACGTCGCCGCGATGTTCGGCTACCACGCCGACGCGTCCTCGGCCGTCGCGCAATTGGCGCCCTGGCAGCAGGTCCTGCAGAAGCTCGGTTTCAGCTTCGCCAACGGCCGAATGAGTTTCGGCCCCATAACGATGGGCAATTCGAACATCGGTTTCGGAAACAGCGGCAGCCTGAATGTCGGTTCCGGAAATTCGGGTAACAACAACTTCGGCTTGGGCAACCTCGGAAATAACAACTTCGGCTTCGGCAACAGCGGCACCAACGACTTCGGGATCGGGCTGACCGGGAGCAATCAGATCGGCTTCGGCGGCTTCAACTCGGGCAGCGGCAACATCGGGTTGTTCAACTCGGGCACCGGCAACATCGGCTTTTTCAACTCCGGCAGCGGCAACTTCGGCATCGGGAATTCGGGCGTCTCGAATACCGGCTTCCTGAATTCCGGGTCGGTCAATGCCGGCGTTTTGAACACCGGCACCGCCAACACCGGTTTCTTCCAGGAGAACGGGCTGGGCAGCGCGGAGGCGGTCAATTCCAGCCACTACATGACGGGCGGCGTCAGCGCGGCCAACCTCAGCTCGGGCCTGCTCAACTCGGTCAGCGCGTCGACCGGCAGCCTGGCCCCGGCCGCCGGATCGAGCCTGCTCAGCAACGCGAGCTTCGCGGCGCCGGCCGACGCCAGCGCCCTCGCCAGCGGCCTCGAAGCCGGCCATGCGAATTCCTCGGTCAGTGCGGCGGGTGGCCCCACCCCCACCCCGCCGGCCCTGCGGACCACGACGGGGGGGACCGCCCCGTCGGGCTTCTTCGCCGCCGGCAACGGCGACCCCGGTGTGCGGACCCTGACCGGCCGAGAGTCCAACATCCCCAGCTCCGGGTTCTTCAACAAGGGCGAGCGCGGCCCCGACGCCCCCGACCCCGGGACCAGGGAACCGCTCCTAACCGACTAGCGGCCTATTCTCGAAGCCATGCGCACGAAGAAAAAGGTCGACGTCAAGCGGCTGGCCGCAGCGCTCCCGGACTTCCCGTTCGCCTATCTGATCACCGTCGGCGAGGACTATCGCGTGCACACCGTGACGGTCGAGCCGCGGCTGCGTGACGGCGCGGTCCTCGACGTCGGGCTGATCGGCGGCCGCACGCGCACCAACCTGGCCCACCGCCGCGACGTCACCCTGCTCTGGCCCCCGCGCGAGCCCGGCGGCTACTCGCTGATCGTCGACGGCAGCGCCGAGGTGACCGAGTCGGACGACGAGACGGTCCGCCTGGGCGTCGTGCCGGAGCGCGCGCTGCTGCACCGCGAGGCCGACTCCCCCAGCGTCGCCAAAGGCTGCCTGCACGACTGCGTGGTGTTCTCGCTGCCGGCCTGATTCGTGCGCCGAGGCATCGAGTGTGAGCTCAGGGCGTTGCGGGTGAAACCACGGCGAAAAAATCGCCGGAATCCCGCCGTGGCTTCACACCGAAAGCCGTAGGTTCACACACACTCCCGGACACGAAAAAGCCCGGCCCACTCGGGTTTTCGAGGGACCGGGCTTTTTCGTTGACTTACTAGAAGTCCATGCCGCCCATGCCGCCGGTCGGGTCGCCCGCGGGAGCGGCCGCCTTCTCCGGCTTGTCGGCCACGACGGCCTCGGTCGTCAGGAACAGCCCCGCGATGGACGCCGCGTTCTGCAGCGCCGAACGGGTCACCTTCACCGGGTCGGCAACGCCGGCCTTGAGCAGGTCCTCGTACTCGCCGGTGGCGGCGTTCAAGCCGGTGCCGGCCTTCGAGTTGCGGACCTTCTCGGCGACAACGCCGGGCTCCAGCCCGGAGTTGAAGGCGATCTGCTTCAGCGGAGCCTCCAACGCCACCTTGACGATGTTGGCACCGGTCGCCTCGTCACCCTTGAGCTTGAGCTCGTCCAGGGCCGGTGCCGCCTGCAGCAGGGCCACGCCGCCACCGGCGACGATGCCCTCCTCGACGGCCGCCTTGGCGTTGCGGACCGCGTCCTCGATGCGGTGCTTGCGCTCCTTGAGCTCCACCTCGGTGGCGGCGCCGGCCTTGATCACCGCAACACCGCCGGCCAGCTTGGCCAGGCGCTCCTGCAGCTTCTCGCGGTCGTAGTCGGAGTCGCTGTTCTCGATCTCGGTGCGGATCTGGGCCACCCGGCCGGCGATGGCGTCCGGGTCACCGGCGCCCTCGACGATGGTGGTCTCGTCCTTGGTGATGACCACCTTGCGGGCCTTGCCCAGCAGCGAGATGTCGGCGGTCTCGAGGGACAGGCCGACCTCTTCGCTGATGACCTGACCACCGGTGAGGATGGCCATGTCCTGCAGCATCGCCTTGCGCCGGTCACCGAAGCCGGGCGCCTTGACGGCCACCGACTTGAAGGTGCCGCGGATCTTGTTGACGACCAGGGTGGACAGAGCCTCGCCCTCGACGTCCTCGGCGATGATCAGCAGCGGCTTACCGCCCTGGATGACCTTCTCCAGCAGCGGCAGCAGGTCCTTGACGGTCGACACCTTGGAGCTGACCAGCAGGATGTAGGGGTCCTCCAGGACCGCTTCCTGACGCTCGGCGTCGGTGACGAAGTAGCCCGAGATGTAGCCCTTGTCGAACCGCATGCCCTCGGTGAGCTCGAGCTGCAGGCCGAAGGTGTTGGACTCCTCGACGGTGATGACGCCCTCGTTGCCGACCTTGTCCATCGCCTCGGCGATCAGGTCGCCGATCGACTGGTCGCCCGCGGAGATGGCCGCGGTGGCCGCGATCTGCTCCTTGGTCTCGACGTCCTTGGCCGACTTCAGCAGGGTCTCGGTGATCTTCTCGACGGCCTTCTCGATGCCGCGTTTGAGGCCGAGCGGGTTGGCGCCCGCCGCGACGTTGCGCAGGCCCTCTTTCACCAGGGCCTGGGCCAGCACCGTGGCCGTCGTCGTGCCGTCACCGGCGACGTCGTCGGTCTTCTTGGCAACTTCCTTGACCAGCTCGGCGCCGATCTTCTCGTACGGGTCCTCCAGCTCGATCTCCTTGGCGATGGACACACCATCGTTGGTGATCGTGGGGGCACCCCACTTCTTCTCCAGGACGACGTTGCGGCCCTTGGGCCCCAACGTCACCTTTACCGCGTCGGCGAGGCTGTTCAGGCCTCGCTCGAGGCCGCGACGGGCCTCTTCGTCGTACGCAATTGTCTTGGCCATTGCGAAGTGATTCCTCCGGATAGGGGATGACACGTCCTGGCCGGGTGCAGTGCCCGCGACGGACGACCAAGCTGGTCTCACCGTCCCGACCTAGCACTCACCGGTGGCGAGTGCCAACGTCATTCTTAGCACTCGCCTATGCCGAGTGCAAGAACGGCCCCGGCGTTATCGCTGCGCGCGTAAACCGTCGACGACGACGTCGGTCACCCGCCCGGCCAGCGCCGAGTCGTACGCCTCCATCGCCTGGCAGCCGACCAGGATCGCCTTCAGATCCCGCATGTCGACGTCGCGCCGCGCGGTGCCCGCTTCCTGCGCGGCACGCAGCAGCTCGCCGAGCATGGCCTTGAACGCGTCCTCGGCCTCGGGGGCGGCGCAGGCGATGTCAATTCCGTAGCCGGCCAGCGCGTCCGCGAGGCCGCGGTCCGCCGCGCCCCACTGCAACACCATGGAGCGCAGGAAGGTGAAGAGCGCTTTCCCCGGCCCCTCGGACTCCAGCAGGGCGCGCCCGTCGTCGACGAGGCGCTGCATCCGGTTTTCGATCACGGCCAGAAACAGCGCCTCCTTGGTCGGGAAGTGCCGGTAGACCGTGCCGGCCCCGACCCCGGCGCGCCGGGCGATCTCGTCGATCGGCACCGACAGCCCCTCGGCCGCGAAGGTGTCGTAGGCGACCTCCAGCACGCGCGCCCGGTTACGCGCTGCGTCGGCGCGCAGCGGCCGGGTGGGTTGCGCCATAAGTTCACCTCAAGTCGGTTGACAAAGCGGGGCGCGCGTTCCGTATAGTGAAGAACAACCGGAGCGCTCGCCCCGTTTACCTTACTAGTTTAGGAGCTTTTCATGCCCCTTTCTGAGGCCAAGTGGACCGCCGCGGACATTCCCGACCAGACCGGCCGCGTCGCCGTCATCACGGGAGCGAACACCGGGCTGGGCTACGAGACCGCCCTGGCCCTCGCCGATCACGGCGCCCACGTGGTGCTGGCCGTGCGCAACCTCGACAAGGGCAAGGACGCCGCGGCCCGGATCACCGCGAAGAGCCCGCACGCCGACGTCGCGCTGCAAGAGCTCGACCTGACGTCCCTGGAATCGGTCCGCGCCGCGGCCGAGCAGCTGCGTTCCGCACACGACCGCATCGACCTGCTGATCAACAACGCCGGCGTCATGTACACGCCGAAGGAAACCACCCGGGACGGCTTCGAGATGCAGTTCGGCACCAACCACCTCGGCCACTTTGCGCTCACCGGCCTGTTGCTGGACCGGTTGCTGCCCGTCGCCGGCTCCCGGGTCGTGACCGTCAGCAGCATGGGCCATCGCATCCTCGCCGACATCCACTTCGACGACCTGCAGTGGGAGCGCCGGTACAACCGCGTGGCGGCGTACGGACAGGCCAAGCTGGCCAACCTGCTGTTCACCTACGAGTTGCAGCGCCGGCTCGCCCCGCATGGCACGACGATCGCCGCCGCCGCCCACCCCGGAGGGTCGAACACCGAGCTGGGCCGCTACACGCCCACGGCGTTCCGGCCGCTCGTCAACGTGTTCTTCAACGTGATTGCGCAGGACGCGGCCATGGGCGCGCTTCCGACGCTGCGCGCCGCTACCGACCCGGGCGTGCTCGGCGGCCAGTACTACGGGCCCGACGGCTTCGGCGAGACGCGCGGCTACCCGAAAATCGTTGGCTCCAGCGCGAAGTCGCACGACGTCGACCGACAGCGGCGGCTGTGGGCCGTCTCCGAGGAGCTCACCGGGGTGGTCTATCCGTTGGACTGACGGGCCGGCCCGGCCGGTTCAGGGCAGATCGAGCAGCTGCTCGTAGAAACCGCCGAAGCCGCGGGCCCGATCGACCAGATGGATTTCGAGGATCCAGTGGCAACGGCGACCGGTCGGGTCCGTGCGCCGCATCGGCTTGTCCGATCCGGGCTTGATATACCACTCGACCCCGTCGCCGGCGATCTTCTTGTGCGGGAACTCCCCCAGCAGATGGCCCGCGATGTGGCTGCCCCACTCGAAGCCCTCCGCGTGGGCCGCCCCGACGACGTAGTCGAACAACTGGGCACCGGTGACGTCCGGGTGGTCGTCGAAATAGCGACGCCCGGCGTCCCACACCCGGGGCAGCGCATCGCGGACCGCGACCTTGTGCGGATCGTCGCCCAACACGAACGTGCGCCCGAAGTCGGCCTCCCACTCCTCGAAGATCGGTCCCAGATCGAGGAAGACGATGTCGTCCTCGGCGATCACGCGGTCCGGCGGGTGCGCCTTGAAGGGCTGCAACGTGTTCGCGCCGGCCCGCACGATCCGGCGATGCCAGTGCCGGGTCACGCCGAGCATGTCCTCGGCGAGGCGGGCGATGTCGTCGGACAACTCCTGTTCGCCGACGCCGGGGCGGATCATCGTGCGGCGTTCGATCTCGTCGAACAGTTGCGATGCCTTCGTCTGGGCGTCGAGAAGCCGTTCCACGCGCCGTTGTTCGTCGTCGGTCCGCCCCTCCACACCGGCGATGCTAACTGGCAAGCTGGAAAACGTGTCCCTCGTCGTGCCCCCGTATCCGCCGCCGCGCTACACCAAGGACGAACCGGAGATCAGTGCCTGGCTCAGGCGAGCCGACTCGCCGCCGGACTACGAGACCTTCGGGACCAAGTACCACTACCTGGCCAATCAGCAGGCCACCGACGGCGACTACGGGCTGTACCGGGTCGACATCGCGCCGGCCGGCGGTGGGCCCCCGGCGCACTATCACCGCGCCATGTCAGAGGCGTTCTTCGTCCTGTCCGGGACGATGAAGCTCTTCGACGGCAACGAGTGGGTCGACGGCCACCAGGGCGACTTCCTCTACGTCCCGCCCGGCGGCGTCCACGGTTTCCGCAACGAGGCGGACGCGCCGGCCTCGGTCCTGATGTTGTTCGCGCCCGGCGCGCCGCGCGAGGCCTACTTCGAGGGCTTCGCGGCGCTGGCCGACATGACCGACGACGAACGCCGGGAGTGGTTCATCCGCCACGACAACTACTGGGTGCATTAGCCGGGTTAATGGTGGGCGAACATTCGGTGCCGGGCCGCGATGGGGGCCCCGGCTGCGACGTAGGGTTTGGCCGTGCAGGCTAAGAAGCCGCAGTCGAAGCGGGAAGCGGCGTGGGCGCGGGCCAAGATCGAGATGGCGCGCAGCGCCCCGATCAGGGCCGCGGAGCGGGTCAAGCGGCTAAGGCAGGGCAGCCGGCCGGCATCGCCGGCGCCAAGCGCCTTGCGGCAGGCCGGAATTGGAGCCCCGGCCCGGCACCGGGGTGAGCGCGGGGTGCGCAGGGTGCACCGCCATCGGGACGCGCCGGCCGCTAGCAGGCGAATCGGTAATCGCCGTCGACCAGCTCGCGGGTCCGCTCGAAGAACGTCCGCCCGCTGTAGGGCAACTGGGTGACGACCTTGCCGCTGGGGTGCCGGAAGTAGTTCGTGCAGGCGAGCCAGACCTTGCCGACCATGGCGGCCTGGATCTCGTCGTTGTAGCGCCGCTGCGCCGCGGGCGTGACCTCGATCGTGCGCGCGCCGCGATCACCCATGACATCGAGGATGTGGCGGACGAACGTCGTCTGCGCCTCGTGGATGTACAGGATCGAGTTGACGCCGTTGGTATTCGGGCCGTACAGCGTGAAGAAGTTCGGATACCCGGCGATCAGCGTGCCGAGGTAGGCCTCCGCGCCCCCGCTCCACTCGTCGCGCAGGTGGCGGCCGCCGGACCCGTATACGTCGATGCTCGCCAGGTAGTCGGCGGCCTTGAACCCGGTGCCATAGATGACCGTGTCGACACGGTGCTCGGCGCCGTCGACGGTGCGCACCCCGCGCTCGGTCAGCTCGGCGATCGCGGTCGTCTCCAGGCTCACGTTGGGCAGGGCGAACGTCGGGTACCAATCGCGCGACATCAGCGGCCGCTTGCAGCCGACGGGGTAGTCGGGCGTCAGCTTCGCCCGCAGCTCGGGGTCGGCGACCTTGCGCATCAGATAGCTGCGGGCCAGCTCGGTCGCCTCGCGCGTCTGCGCCGCGTCGACGCCGAAGTCGGATGACTCGTAGGCGTCGAAGGCCTCGTCGCGCAGCTTGAGCGCAGTCTCGGGGTGGCGCTCGAACTCCGCGTGCTGCTCGGCGGTGAACGGGAAGTCGAACCGCGGCGCGATCCAGATCGGTGTCCGCTGAAACACGGTGAGGTGCGCGGTGTCTCGCGCGATCGCGGGCACGTACTGGATGGCGCTGGCGCCCGTTCCGATGGACGCGACCCGCTCCCCGGCCGTCGGCTTGCTGTGATCCCAACGCGCCGAATGGAATTGACGCCCGCGGAAGCGTCGCGCGCCGGGGATGTCGGGGATGTTGGGCACGTCGAGCATCCCGACGGCGCTGACCACGACGTCGAAGTGGTGTTGGGCGCCGTCCCCGGTGCCGAGCGTCCAGCGCCGCTCCCGGTCGGACCAGCGCACCGTGGTGATCTCGGTGTGCGGGCGCAAATGCGGGGCCAGCCCGTGGTCGGCGGCGACCTTCTCCAGGTAGGCCAGGATCTCGGGCTGGTTGGCGTAGGTCTTGCTCCACCGCGGGTTGGGCGCGAACGAATACGAATACAGGTGCGAGGGCACGTCGCAGGCCGCGCCCGGAAAAGTGTTGTGCCGCCAGGTCCCGCCGAACCCGTCGGCGCGGTCGAAGATGGTGAAGTCATAGCCGCCGTCGGCCAGCTGGATGCCCATCGCGATGCCGCCGGCACCCGCGCCGATGATCCCGACGCGCGGCTTCAGCCCCATTGCGCGAAGTACGGTCGTTCGGGCCGGCTCTTTTCCACCAGGATGAACACCACGCCCCAGGGGTCGACGAACCAGGTGGTGCGCACCCGGGCGACGTCGGCGATCCCGCTGACCAGGAAGCGCACCCCCTTGCGCTCCAGCTCGGCGCGGGTGGCGTCGAGGTCCTCGCAGATCAGCCCCACGTGCGAGAGCCCGTGATCGGTCAGGGCCCGTTCGGCGTCCGCACCGTCGACGTTGAGGTATTCGATGACCTCGAGCACCCGGTCGCCGCCGTCGGGAAAGCCGACGATGGCCGCCTTCATGCTCGGGTCACCGACCAGCTCGCCCATGTCCTCGCGAATGGCGTTACCACTCATGACGTACGGCGGCGAGAGCACACGCAGGCCCAATACGTCTCGGTAGAAGGCCACTGCGGCCTCGCAGTCGGGCACGCACACCCCGGTGTGGGCCAACCCGGTAATCACGTTCTCAACCTTACGTCCGCGAGCCGCTTTTTTGCGCCTTGGATAATGGCCGGGTGCGGTCTGTCGAGGAACATCAGCGAGTCGTAGCGGAGATGATCCGCGCCCGCCCGGCGGCCGCGGTCGCGCTGGCCGAGGCCCAGGGGCTGGTGCTGGCCGACGACGTGGTCGCGTCGCTGGCGCTGCCGGTCTTCGACAACTCCGCGATGGACGGATACGCGGTGCGCGCCGAGGACGTCGCGGGCGCCACGCCCGAGCAGCCGGTTGTGTTGGAAGTCGCCGAGGACATTCCGGCCGGGCGCATCGACGAGCTGACGCTGCAACCGAAGACCGCGCACCGCATCATGACGGGCGCGCCGGTGCCGGCCGGGGCGACGGCCGTGGTGCCGGTCGAGGACACCGACGGCGGCGTGCAGGCGGTGGCGATCCGGGCGCCGCGCCCGGAGGGCGCGCACATCCGGCGGGCCGGCGAGGACGTCGCGCCCGGCACCACCGTGCTGCGCAAGGGCCAGGTGGTCACGCCGGCGATGCTCGGGCTGGCGTCGGCGCTGGGCATGGCGGAGCTGAAAGTGGTTCCGCGCCAACGGGTTCTGGTGATGTCGACCGGGTCGGAGCTGGTGGCGCCCGGCGCACCGCTGCGGCCGGGGCAGATCTACGAGTCCAACTCGATCATGCTGGCCGGGGCGGTGCGCGAGGCCGGGGCCGAGGTGATCGCCGTCGCGACCGCCGAAGACGATGTCGCACAATTCAGTTCGATCCTCGACCGCTACGCGGGCGACTGCGACCTGATCATCACCAGCGGCGGCGTCAGCGCCGGCGCCTACGAGGTGGTCAAGGACGCGTTCGGGCGGGACGGTGATCAGGGGGTGGAGTTCGTCAAGGTGGCGATGCAGCCGGGCATGCCGCAGGGCATCGGGCGGGTGGCCGGCACGACGATCGTCACGCTGCCGGGCAACCCGGTCAGCGCGCTGGTGTCCTTCGAGGTGTTCATCCGCCCCGCGCTGCGCCGGGCGATGGGCCTGCCCGACCCCGAGCGGCCGCACCGGCCCGCGGTCCTCGCCGAATCGCTGACCTCGCCGCGCGGCAAACGTCAGTTCCGGCGGGCGATCCTCGACCCCGAAGCGGGGACCGTCACCAGCTACGGGCCGCCGGCCTCTCACCATTTGCGGTGGCTGGCGTCGGCGAACGGGCTACTGGACATCCCGGAGGACGTCGTCGAGGTGTCCGAGGGGACCGAGCTGGCGGTCTGGGACCTGACGTAGTCCGTAAGATGGCCGCCGTGGCAAGACGCCCCCAAACCGTCGGCCCGACCGCCGAGGACCCGGCCTTCAGCCCCCAGCACGCCTTCGAGTTGGTGCGTTCCGCCATTCCGCCGGTGCACCCGGCCGGGCGGCCGTTCATCGCCGCCGGCCTGGGCGTGGCGCTGGTCGGGCGCAACCACCGCTGGCTGCGCCGGGCGGGCCTGCTGGCCGCCGGCGCCTGCGCCGGATTCTTCCGCCACCCGCCACGGGTGCCGCCCTCGCGGCCCGGCGCCGTCGTCGCCCCCGCCGACGGCGAGGTCTGCGTGATCGACGCAGCGGCCCCGCCCGCCGAGCTAGGCATGGGCCAGGCGCCGCTGCCGCGGGTCAGCATCTTCCTGTCGCTGCTGGACGCCCACGTGCAGCGGGCCCCGGTGAGCGGCGAGGTGATCGACGTGCAGCACCGGCCGGGCCGCTTCGGGTCGGCCGACCTGCCCGCGGCGAGCACCGAGAACGAGCGCACCAGCCTGCGCATCCGCACCGACACCGGCGCCGACGTGGTGGCCGTGCAGGTCGCGGGGCTGCTGGCGCGCCGCATCGTCTGCGAGGCCCGCGCCGGGGACAAGCTGTCGATCGGCGACACCTACGGCCTGATCCGATTCGGCTCCCGGCTGGACACCTACCTCCCGCCCGGGACGGAGCCGCTGGTGAAGGTGGGCCAGCGGGCGGTGGCCGGCGAGACCGTCCTGGCCGAACTGCGATGACGGACAAGCGCCGGGACAGGCGAACCGCGAGCCTGCAACTGTTGCCCAGCGCGATGACCGTGCTGTCCATCTGCGCGGGCATGACGTCGATCAAGTTCGCCCTCGACGGCAAGCCGATTCCCGCGATGGCGCTGATCGCCGCGGCGGCGATCCTGGACGCGCTGGACGGACGGGTCGCCCGCATCCTGGGCGCCCAGTCGCGGCTCGGCGCCGAGATCGACTCCCTGGCCGACGCGGTGAACTTCGGGGTGACACCCGCCCTGGTGGTCTATGTGATGCTGCTGTCGAAGTGGCCGGTCGGCTGGGCGGTGGTGCTGCTGTACGCGGTGTGCGTCGTGCTACGCCTGGCCCGGTACAACGCGCAGCAGGACGACGACACCCAGCACGCCTACCAGCATGAATTCTTCGTCGGGATGCCCGCCCCCGCGGGAGCGGTCTCCATGATCGGCACGATCGCCCTCAAGTTGCAGTTCGGCGAGGGCTGGTGGACGTCGGTGTGGTTCCTCGCGATTTGGATCACCGGGACGTCGATGCTGATGGTTAGCGCGATCCCGATGAAGAAGCTGCACACCGTGGCGATTCCGCCGAACTGGGCGGTTCCCCTGCTGGCGGTGCTGGCGGCCGTCGCGGCGGCCGCTGTGCTGCAGCCCTACATCCTGATCTGGGTGATCATCATCGCCTACCTGTGCCACGTGCCGTTCGCGGTGCGCACCAAGAGCTGGCTGGCCAAACACCCCGAGGTGTGGGACGACAAGCCCAAGGAACGCCGCGCGGTGCGGCGCGCCGACCGCCGGGCGCAGCCGAGCCGCCGGTCGATGACGCGGCTGGGGCTGCGGAAGCCGGGCGGGCGCCTGCGATGATCCCGGCCTCCGGCAGTCAGCTCACGCTCACCGCCAGGCTGAACACCTCCGCCGTCGACTCCCGCCGCGGCGTCGTCCGCATCCACCCCAATGCCGTTGCCGCCCTTGGCATTCGGGAGTGGGACGCGGTGTCGCTGACCGGATCACGGACGACGGCGGCGGTCGTCGGGCTGGCCGGCCCGGACACCCCGGTCGGCATCGTGCTGCTCGACGACGTGACGCTGTCCAACGCCGGGCTGCGCGAGGGCACCGCGGTGATCGTCAGCGCGGTCACCGTCTACGGTGCGCGGTCGGTGACGCTGTCCGGCTCGTCGATGGCCACCACCTCGATCACGCCGGTCACGCTGCGACAGGCGTTGCTGGGCAAGGTGATGACCGTCGGCGACGCCGTGTCGCTGCTGCCGCGCGACCTGGGTCCCGGGACGTCGACGTCGGCCGCCACCCGGGCGCTGGCCTCGGCCGTCGGGATCAGCTGGACCTCGGAGCTGTTGACCGTCACCGAGGTCGACCCGGAGGGGCCGGTCAGCGTGCAGCCGAACTCGTTGGTCAGCTGGGGAACCGGGGTCCCGGCCGTCTGGGGTCCGCACGAGCAGCTTCCCACCGGCACCCCGGACATCCTCGTCGAGGAGCTCAAGGGCTCGCAGCCGCAGGCCGCCAAACTCGCCGAGTGGCTCAAGCTCTCGCTCGACGAGCCGCACCTGCTCAAGAGTTTGGGTGCGGGCACCAACCTCGGTGTGCTGGTGTCGGGCCCGGCCGGCGTGGGCAAGGTGACGCTGGTGCGGGCGGTGTGCGACGGCCGCCGGCTGGTCGAGCTCGACGGCCCGGAGGTGGGCGCGCTGGCCGCCGACGACCGGCTGAAAACCGTTGCCGCGGCGGTGAAGAATGTTCGCGACGGCGGCGGCGTGCTGCTGATCGCCGACGTCGACGCGCTGCTGCCGGCCACCGCCGAGCCGGTGGCCGCCCTCATCCTCGGCGAGCTGCGCGCCGCCGTCGCCACCGGGGGCGTCGCGCTGATCGCCACCTCCGCCCACCCGGACCAGCTCGACGCCCGGCTGCGCGCCCCCGACCTGTGCGACCGGGAGCTGGGCCTGCCGCTGCCCGACGCCGCCACCCGCAAGGCGCTGCTGGAGGCGCTGCTCAAACCGGTGCCCACCGGCGATCTCGATCTCGACGAGATCGCCGGGCGGACACCGGGTTTCGTCGTCGCCGACCTCGCCGCCCTGGTGCGTGAGGCCGCGCTGCGGGCGGCGTCGCGGGCCAGCGCCGACGGGCAACCGCCCAAGCTGAATCAGGACGACCTCGTCGGCGCGCTGACCGTCATCCGGCCGCTGTCCCGCTCGGCCACCGAGGAATTGACCGTCGGTAACGTCACGCTCGACGACGTCGGCGACATGGCCGAGGCCCGCCAAGCCCTGACCGAGGCGGTGTTGTGGCCGCTGCAGCATCCCGACACCTTCGCCCGGCTGGGCGTCGATCCTCCGCGCGGCGTGCTGCTGTACGGCCCGCCCGGCTGCGGCAAGACGTTCATCGTCCGCGCCCTGGCCAGCACGGGACAGCTGTCCGTGCACGCGGTCAAGGGCTCCGAGCTGATGGACAAGTGGGTGGGTAGCTCGGAAAAGGCGGTGCGGGAACTGTTTCGGAGGGCACGCGATTCGGCGCCGTCACTGGTGTTCCTCGACGAGGTGGACGCGCTGGCGCCGCGGCGCGGGCAGAGCTTCGACTCCGGCGTCACCGACCGGGTGGTGGCCGCGCTGCTGACCGAGCTCGACGGCATCGACCCGCTGCGCGACGTCGTCGTGCTGGGCGCCACCAACCGGCCCGACCTGATAGATCCTGCGCTACTGCGCCCGGGCCGGCTGGAGCGGCTGGTGTTCGTCGAACCGCCCGATGCCGCCGCCCGCGGCGAAATCCTGCGCACCGCAGGCAAATCCATCCCGCTGAGCGACGACGTCGACCTCGACGCGGTGGCCGCCTCGCTCGACGGCTACAGCGCCGCCGACTGCGTCGCGCTGCTGCGGGAGGCCGCGCTGACCGCCATGCGACGCTCCCTGGACGCGTCCGACGTGACGGCCGCCGACCTCGATGCCGCGCGCAAGACCGTCCGCCCGTCGCTGGACCCCGCGCAGGTGGAGTCCCTACGCGCGTTCGGCAAAACGCTCTAACACCGCGCGGGCCGACGCCGCGACGTCGGCCTCCAGCCAGGGCGGCATCGGCTCGTCGTGCGCGTGGCGGCGGACGACGGCATACGGCAGGTCGGCCACCGCGCGCGCGACGGCGTCGACCGATCGCCGGTCGCGTCTTCCGTACAGTTGCTTCGCCAGGGCCGAAAGCCGTTCGGTCAGGGGCGCATTCATCGCGGAGAGCGTCTCCCGGAACGCCGCGTCGGGCTCGTCGTCGAGCAGGTCGGTGGGCCGGATCGTCAACAACAGCCGGGCGTCCTCGGGGAGCTCGCGGGCGAAGCCGACGGCGGCCACGGCGATCGCCACCGCCGTGTCGATGGGCGTGTCGCCCTCGGCGGCCAGCGCCCGCGCCTGGAAACGTTCGAGCGCCCGCAGCCACGCCGCCGTCAGGATGCCGTCGCGGTTGCCGAACCGGTGATACAGCGTGCCGGCGGGCGCGCCGCTCGCCTCGGAGATCGCCGCGACGCTCGCCGCCCGCGGTCCGCCGTCAAGCACCAGCGCGCGGGCTGCGTCGAGGATCACATCGGTTTCGTGCTTCCGCGGAGGCGCCATGATCTAGTACATTCCTTCTATATGGAACGATTACCCTATATCGATGAGCATGCCATAACCGTGCCCGCGAATCGCGACGACACGTGGTCGGCGCTGCTGCGGGTGATATGCCGCGACCCGCTCGACCCGTCGACCGTGCCGACGGGCTTCGTTTTGGACGAGGCGCGGCGCCCGGAGCTGTTCGCGCTCAAGGGCCGCCACCCGTTCGCGATCTACCGGTGGGTCTTCGAGTTGGACGACGTGGCGCCCGGCACCCGGGTGCGCTCCGCCACCTGGGCGGCCTTTCCCGGCATCCACGGCAAGGCCTATCGCGCGCTCGTCATCGGAACCGGCGCACACCGAATCGTGGTGCGCAGGGTGCTGAAACGCATTGCGGCGGCGGCGCTCGGCGGGAGCGAGGCCGACTATGCCGACGTCTTCGAAGCCCCTATCCCGCAGGGCGATTCACGCACCGCCGAACAGGCGCTCCGTGACGCGGTGGGGCGCAGGCCGGGAGCGGGCGGGAACCTCGTGCTGTGGATCCACCGCCACGTGCTGAGGCTTCGCCTGGGCCCGTACTCCTCGCCGGATCACATCATTGGCTGGCCGATCACGCGTTCGGATCGCGAGGAGATCGTGCTGACGTCGGGCGGGCCGCTCATCCGCGGCCGGTTGACGCTGCGACGCCGGGATGGCCGGGTGATGCTCATCACCCGCGTGCATTACAACCGCCTCGCGGCCCGAGCGGTGTGGGCCGCGGTCGGCCCGCTGCATCGGGCCGTGGCGCCGGGGCTCGTGAAACGCGTTGCGGCGCACGCCTGAACCGTTTGGCCCGTTCGTTCGTCCGACTTGGTGTAACCCGGACGCCTACAAACAGGCATCCGACAACCTCACCGAGAAGAGCAGGACCGGTTTCGTGAAGTTCCCTGATGTCGCCCCGACGACGCGGGTCATGACGGTGGCGATCATGGTCTCGGCGGTCGTGTTCCTCGACGGCACCGTCGTGAACCTGGCCCTGCCGGCCATGGGGCGCGACGTCGGCGGGGGCATGTGCACCCAACAGTGGGTGGTGGACGGCTACCTGCTGGCCGTGGCGGCCGTGGTCCTGCCCGGCGGTGCCGTCTCCGACCTGTTCGGGCGGATACGGGTGATGCGCTTCGCGCTCGCGGCCTTCGGGATCGGCTCGGTGATGGCGGCGACCGCGGGCACCCCGTCGATGCTGATCGCCGGGCGCCTCGTCCAGGGACTGGGCGGCGCGTTTCTGGTGCCCGGCTCGCTGGCCCTGATCAACTCGACGTTCGAGCCGGCCGACCGGCCCGCCGCGATCGGATCGTGGACGGCCTGGACCGGAACCGCCTTCGCGGTGGGGCCGCTGCTCGGCGGGCTGGCCGTGGACTTTCTGGGCTGGCGCTGGATCTACGTCTTGTCGGCGGTCCCCGTGGCCGTCGGCTTTGCGTTGACGTACTGGCTGCGCGGGATTCCCGGCCCGTCCGGATGCGCGCGCCTCGATATCGTCGGCGCCGCGCTGTCGGCGGTGGGGCTGGCCGCCACCGTGTACGCGCTGATCGAACAGGGCCGGCGGGGCTGGGGCGACGCCCGGGTCAGCGCGGCGTTGGCGGTGGGCATCGCCGCACTGCTGGCGTTCGTGGCGTGGCAGCGCCGCGCGCCCCACCCGATGGTGCCGCTGAGCCTGTTCGCCGCCCGCAACTTCGCCGGGGCCAACCTGGTCACCGCTTTCGTCTACGGCGGCATCACGATGGGTTCGTTGGCGATCGCGCTGTACCTGCAGGAGGTCGCGGGCTATTCGGCCACCGCCTCGGGCCTGATCACGCTGCCCAGCCCGATCATGTCGCTGCTGTTTGCCCGCGGCGTGGGCGGCATGGCCGCCTGGATCGGACCGCGCATCTTCCTGATGGCGGGTCCCGCGCTGGCCGGGCTCGGGCTGCTGCTCATTCGCCCCACCTCGCACGGATTGCACGCCCTTACCGACGTGTTGCCGGGGCGGATCGTGCTGGCCGTCGGCATGGTCCTTGCCGTCACCCCGCTGACCGTGGTCAATTTGTCCGCCGTCAAGTCCGCGCACAGCGGAATCGCCGCCGCGATTCAGAACGCGACGGGGCGTACCTCCGCGCTGATCGCGGTGGCCTGCGTGGGAGTGATCACGGCCAACAGGCTCACCGACGCCAGCTTCGCCCGGCTCATGGTCGTCAGCGCGGGGCTGTTCTTCGTCGGCGCCGCCGTCGGCGGCCTCGCCATCCGGAACGGGCACGCAGCGGCCGAGTCCGCCGCCGAGCCGCGGGGCGCCGCCCCCGCCGGCCAGCCGCAGCTGGCATCGAGTTAATTTGCAGTAATCTGCAATCTTGCTTATAACTGCATCAGCGCGTTAACGTGATCGGGTGACAGCCACCGGAACCACCGCCCAGGCGGTCGACCAATTCATGAACGACCCGATCGGGTTCTTCGGCCAGTCCTACACCCGAATGCACAGCATTGGGCGCCCCGAGCTTGAAGAGCTGCAACGCCAGGCGATGGGGGTCCGCTTCCGGGAGCACTACGACTCCATCGAGATGGTGCGCAAACTGGCCGACCGACTCGGCATCACGGCGCTAAATGAATTCAATGATGTTGTGCCGCTGTTCTTTTCGCATACGGTCTTCAAGTCCTACCCGGCCGCGCTGATCGACAAGAAGCGGTTCGACCTGATGACCAAGTGGCTGGACAAGCTGACCAGCTACGACCTGTCTGGCGTGGACACCGCGGGCTGCACCGGCATCGACGACTGGATCGACCGACTCGACGTGCAGACCCCGCTGGAGGTCATCACCTCCAGCGGCACCACCGGCACCATCTCGATCCTGCCCAAGGACAAGCGCGGCGCCCGGGAGGGCATGGCGCTGTGGAAGATCTGCCTGTTCCAAACCTTCGGCCGAGAACCCACCGAAACAGAACTGAACCCGGTGGTGGACGTGGTGTGGCCTAACTTCGCCAACGGCAAGCTCGGTCATCTGCGCATCGCCAACATGATCAAGCGCGGCTTCACCGGCGGCGACGAAAGCAGATTCCACGCCCTGTATCCCTTCGCGGTGGACACCGACCTGATGTTCCTCGCGTCCAAGATGCGGGCGGCCGCGTCCCGCGGCGAGCTCGACCGGCTCGAGATCGACCCCGCACTTGCCGCCCGCAAGGACGAGTTCATCGCCATGCAGGCGCGCCAGGCGCAGGACATGGAGGCGTTCTTCGCCCGCATCACCGAACAGCTGCACGGCAAGCGGGTGTTCATGACCAGTACCTTCCACGTGATGTACGACATCGCCAGGGCCGGTCTGGAGCGTGGGGTACGCGATGTTTTCGCGCCCGACTCGGCGATTCTCACGGGCGGGGGCATGAAAGGCGTTGCGCTGCCTGACGATTTCATGGAAGTCATCAAGGACTTCCTCGGGGTCGACCGGATCCAGATGGGTTACGGCTTCTCCGAGTCGAGCACGTTTCACTGGGGTTGCCGCGAGGGCCGCTACCACGTCGCACCCTGGGTCGTCCCGTTCGTCCTCGATCCAGACACCAGCGAACCGCTCCCCCGCACCGGGGTGCAGACCGGCCGCGCGGCCGTTTACGACCTCCTGCTGCGCGCGCACTGGGGCGGCGTCATCTCCGGCGACGAGGTGACGATCGACTGGGACCTGCGGTGCCCCTGCGGGCAGGCCAGCCTCGCGTTCGAGAAGGACATCATGCGTTACAGCGAGAAGAATGAGATCGAAGACGACCGGATCACCTGCGCCGCAACACAAGAGGTGCACGACGAGGCGGTGAACTTCATGAAGGGCGTGGACCTGTGATCGCCTACACCGTCCCGCTGTTCTTGCGCGGACGGGTCATCACCGACGACCTCGTCGGGTTCGACACCCGCCGCGGTGCCGCGCAGTTTCAGGCACCGGACATGCGCAAGTACGTCGAGCAGCTCCCGCTCAGCAGCCCCGCGGAAATGACCGACCTCTACGGGGTCGGCTTTGACGAGATCCTCGACGTGCTCCAGGCGCTGGGCGACGCCCTTGACTTCGAGTCCAATGCCCACCTGCAGGAGGCGTACGAAGCGTCGCTGGTGGCCAACGTGTTGCCGGCCGACATGCTGCAGAACAGCTATCGCGTTCTGCGGCCACTCTTTTCCCGCGATAACGTCACCGAAATCGCCGACAGCCAGGTCGGGCTGGACTACCTCAACGGATGGGTCCCGCACAAACTCCGCGATGGCCGCGAACTGCGCGTGCGGGCCTTCGGTTCCCGCGTTCTGCACATCCCGGCGGGCAACGGCGGGCTGGTCTCGGCCGTGACGATCCTGCGTTCGGTGATCACCCGGTCCGACGTGATCGTCAAGGCGCCGTCCAACGATCCGCTGACCGCGATCGCGATCGCGCGCACCCTGGCCGACGTCGCGCCGAATCACCCGATCACCCGGCACCTGGCGGTGGGGTATTGGAAGGGCGGCGACGTGGCCGTCGAAGAGGCGCTCTACCAACCGCATCACATCGAAAAGATCGTGGCGTGGGGAGGGTTGGCGTCGGTCAAGCACGTAACCCGTTACATTCAGCCCGGTTTGGAGCTCATCGCTCTCGACCCGAAGCGCAGCGCCACCATCATCGGACGCGAGGCGTTCGCCGACGAACACACCATGCGCGAGGTGGCCCGCCGCGCCGCGACAGACATCGGCGTCGCCAACCAGGAAGGCTGCGCCAACGCCCGGGTCATCTACGTGCTCAGCGGGACGGATGCCGAGGGGCTGGCCAACGCCAACCGGTTCGGCGAATTGGTCTACCGGGAGCTGGTGGCGTTGCCCGCGGTTGTCAGCACCCCGCCGCGGTATCCGAGCCGCGAGCTGCTGGATCACTTGGAGTCCTCGCGCATGGCCGACGATTTCTACCGCGTCATCGGCGGCGAGCGGCGCGAGGGCGCCATCGTCGTCTCGCAGTTCGATCAGCCCGTGGACTACTCGCCGATGCTGTCCGGACGGGTGGCTAACATCGTCCCGGTGGACAACATCGACCAGGTCACGGCGGCGGTGAACTCCTATACGCAGACGATCGGCATTTACCCGGAGTCCCTCAAGCGTCGGCTGCGAAACACGTTGCCGCTGTTCGGCGCCCAGCGGCTGACCAGCCTGGGCTACGCCTGCAGCGTTGCGGTCGCCGCGCCGCAGGACGCCCTCGAGCCGATCCGGCGAATGTGCAAATGGATCGTCGACGAGGAATGCGACCCGGACGTGGTCATTCCGCTGTGGCGGTTGGCGCCCGCATGACGGAACGCCCGACGGCCCTGCAGGTCGTCGACGGAATCGACCTGTCGGGCAAGACGTGCGTCGTCACCGGCGCGTCCTCGGGGTTGGGCCGCGAGTCGGCGCGCGCGCTGGCCGCCGCCGGCGCGCACGTCGTCCTGGCCGCCCGCAACCGCGATGCCTTGGCGCAGACTTCCCAGTGGATAGCGGACCAGGTGCCCGACGCCCGGACCCCGGCGGTGGAGCTCGACCTCACGTCGCTGGCCAGTGTCCGCGCGGCGGCGAGCGCCATCCGCGATATCGCGCCGGCCATAGACGTCTTGATGAACAACGCCGGGGTCATGTTCACGCCGTTCGGCCGCACGCGCGACGGATTCGAAACGCAGATCGGCACAAACCATTTCGGGCATTTCGAACTCACCCGGCTGCTGGTGCCGCAACTGGCCGCCGCAGAGGGCGCGCGAATCGTCATCCTGTCCTCCGGCGGCCACGTCATGGGCGACGTCGACTTCGACGACCCCAACTGGGAGAGCAGGCAGTACGACAAGTTCGTCGCCTACGGCGCGTCGAAGACGGCGAACATTCTTCATGCGATCGAAGCGGACCGGCGGCTGCGGGGCTCGGGCGTCCGCACCTACGCCGTCCACCCCGGCACCGTGGCCACCTCCCTGGCGCGGTACATGTCCCGCGCAGACTTCTCCGAGTTGCGAACGATGGTCGCCGCGCGCGCCGCCGCCCGCGGCGAACCGAGCGACGGCTCGCTTCAGCTCGCCACGCCCGAACAGGGCGCGGCCACCCAGGTGTGGGCCGCGGTCAGCCCGGACCTGGCGGACAAGGGGGCGCTGTACCTGGAAGACTGCGGGGTCAGCGACGCGGTCGCGCCCCACGCGCGCGACGAACAGCGGGCGGCGGACTGGTGGATCCTCTCCGAGAAGTTGTGTGACAGAACGTGAACAGACACCAGCGGCGAAAGCTCGAGGTGCGGGACAAAATCCTCTCGGCCGCCTTCGAGCTGTTCCTGCGGAAGGGCGTTGCGGCCACGACCATCGAGGAAATCTGCGAGAGCGCCGACGTCGCCAATCGAACGTTCTTCAACCACTTCGCGACCCGTCAGGACATGGTCCGGGCGCTGGCGGAGCGGCGGCTGCTCAACCTGCACGACGTTGTGTTCGACCGCGGCGATCAACCCATCCCGGCGCGCCTGGCCGGCGTGTTCGACGACATCGCCACCACGCTGGTCGGATCGGGCGACACCTACCGCGAGCTGATCGGGGAGATGATGGCGACCAGCGGCTACGGCATCCAGCGTGGTTTCAACCTGCACGACACCTTCGTCGAGCTGATCAAGGAGGGCGTCGCGCGCGGGGAGGTCAATCCGCGACACGACGCAGAAACGTTGGCCGACATACTCGTTGGCGCGCTGTGCGGGGGCATCCTCAACTGGACGGTTGACCGGACTTATTCGTTGGAGACCAACCTACACAACCTCGGTGTCGCGCTGGCCGAATTGCTGAGCGTCTGACGCGCTCACGGCTCCGGCAGCGACGCCCAGTCGGCCGACAGCCGCGAGCTGAACCGCGGCGGCCGCCGATCCAGGAACGCGGTGACCCCCTCGCGGGCGTCGGCGGTGCCCATCACGCGGTGGTGCAGCTGGGTTTCCAGCGACGCAACCTGCCGCGGGCTGTAGTTGTGGATGGCGCTGTCCCACAGCAGCCGCTTGCACAACGCCGCGGACATCGGCGCCACGTGGGCCGCGATGTCGCGGGCCATCTCCACCGCGGACTCGAGCACCCGCTCCGACGGCAGCGCCCGGTTCGCGACGCCCAGCGTCACCGCCTCGGCGCCCGTGAAGGTGCGCCCGGTGAGCAGCACCTCGGCGGCCACCCCCAGGGTGGCCAGATGCGCCAGCGTCCAGTGCGACATGCAGTCGGGTATCACGCCCCGGCGCACCTGCACCACACCGTATTTGGCGTCCTCGGCAACCACGCGGATGTCGGCCTGCAGCGCGATCGTCAGGCCGATCCCGATCGCGTGACCGTTGAGCGCGGCGATCACCGGCTTGCGCAACTCGAACGCGGCCGGGTCGATCGGCGACGCCGAGAACGCGTCGCGGTCCGACGGGGCGTCGAACGGCGAGATGTTGCCCGAGAAATCCGCACCAACGCAAAACGCCCTGCCCGCACCGGTCACCACGATGGCGCGGACGTCGTCATCGGCGTCGCAGTCGCGGTAGGCCCGGCTCAGCAGCGCGCCCATCTCGGCGGTGTAGGCGTTGAGATGTTCGGGGCGGTTCAGCGTCAGCACCGCCACGCCCTGGTCGATGTCGATCGTCATGTCGGCGCTCATCGCCTTGCCCCCTACTCGGACAGCTGGAACTCCACCATGTCGGCAAGCGCGTCCACGGCCTCGCTGAGCGCGGTGAAGCGATCGGCGGCCGACGGCGCCGACAGCACGGCATAGCGGTCGGCGGCGCCGACCGGGATGCGAGATGCCAACGCGAACAGGCGTTGTCCGGCGTCGGCGACGTCGCCCTCCCGGTAGCCCAGCAGCACCTCACGGCCCGGCAGCCGGGCGTCGCGGGCCTCCGCGATCCGTTCGAACAGGGCGATCACCCGATCCTCGAGCTCGCGCAGCTGTGCGCCGGACACCGGGTCGCCCGGTTCGTCGGGCCAGCGCGTCACGGTCGCGCGCGGATATGGGTCGTCGGGCAGCCACTGGCGCACCCGGATCCGCTCACCGGTCCGGCAGCGCAGCGCGTAGCGGCCGGCGCCGAGGTCGGCGTGTTCGTCGATGCGCGACAGGACCCCGACGTCACAGCGCGCGTCGCCGCCGCCCACCTCGCGGCCCTGCGCGATCAGCACGACGCCGAACGGCTCGTCGTCGGCGAGGCAGTGCCGCACCAACGCGCCGTAACGGGGTTCGAAGATGCGCAACGGCAACTCCTGGTCGGGCAGCATCGCCGACTCCAGCGGAAACATCGCCAGCTCAAGGGTTTCGGGATCCGCCATGATGTCAAATGTCCAGCTCGGCCACCAGCGCGTCGACGACCGCGCGCAGGTCGCCGTCGTGCTCCTCGGCCACCCGCCGCTGCCGCTGGTATGACGCCCCGCCTTGGCAAATGTCGGAGACCGCGGCCAGCTCGTCGGCGCAATGCAGCGACTTCGCAATCGGTTCCAGCCGGGTCAGCACGTCGTCGAGGTCCTCGGTGACCAGCCGCTCGTTGCTCTCGGCGTCCAGGATGATCACCGCGTCCAGGCCGTATCGCGCCGCGCGCCACTTGTTCTCCTGGACGTGCCACGGCGGCATGATCGGCAACGAGTCGCCGGCGTCCAGCCGGCGGTCCAGGTCCACCACCAGGCAGTGCGTCAACGCGACGAGCGCAGCGAGCTCACGCAGGTTGGGCACGCCGTCGCACACCCGCACCTCGAGCGTGCCCAGGTGCGGCGAAGGCCTGATGTCCCAACGAATTTCGTCCATGTGGTCGATGATGCCGGTCTTCTTCTGGTCATAGACGAAGCCTTCGAACTCGGCCCAGGTCTGAAAGTGGAACGGCAAACCGGCCGTCGGCAGCTGCTGGAACATCATCGCGCGATTGCTCGCGTACCCGGTGTCCTCCCCGGCCCACCACGGCGACGACGCCGACAGCGCCAGCAGGTGCGGGTAGTAGTTGAGCAGCGACGTCATGATCGGCATCACCTTGTTGGCCGACGAGATCCCCACGTGCACATGCACTCCCCAGATCAGCATCTGCCGACCCCACCACTGGGTGCGCTTGATCAGCTCGGCGTAGCGCGGCGCGTCGGTGAGCTTCTGCGCGGACCACTTGGCGAACGGGTGGGTGCCCGCGCAGAACAGCTCCATGCCGCGGTCGCGGACGATCTTGCGGGCCGGGCCCAAGGTGTCGCGCAGGTCCTGCATCGCCTCGGCGGCACATTCACAGATGCCGCTGACCACCTCGACGGTGTTGCGCAGCAATTCCTTGTGCACGCGCGGGTTTTGGCCGATCTCGGCGATCACGGCCGGGGCTTCGTTGCTCAGGTCACGGGTCTGCGCGTCGATGAGCGCGAACTCCCATTCCACGCCGATGGTCGGCCGCGGTGAGCGGGCGAAATCGATGTGGGCGCGGGACCTGCTAGCCGGCACCGATGACACCGCACGCCACCCGCTTGCCGGCGTCACCGGTCGTCATCGTCATCTGGTCGGGGCCCGGCGTTCCGTTGGTCTGGTTGTAGCGATCGGGTGGGATGTTGGCGAAATTGTCGGCGCCGGCGTGGATGACGATCGCGGTCTTCTCGCCGGTCAGCAGGTCCTCCATGGCGAAGGCGTCGGTGGTCGTCACCAACATCCCGACCCCGTCCTTGCGGACCTGCAGCGAGGTCAGGTCGCCGCTCTCCGGTGACCCGGAATGCCCGGGCGCCTGGAAATGCCCGCCGGCGGACAAGAAGTCGCCGGGCGCACCGCCGGTCGGGGCCGTCGAATTGGCCTCGCACTTGCCGACCTTGTGGATGTGTACGCCGTGGAACCCCGGCGCCAGGTGGCCGGCACCGCTCGTCGCGATCGTGATGGTGGCGTAGCCGTTGCTGAAATCAAACTTCGCGGTCGCCACCTCGACCCCGTCGGGTCCCTTCAGCCGGGTGGTGATGCTGCGCCCCGCGGGCTGCTGTTGCTGATCGCCCTCGGCGCCCGCGCTGGCCGTCGGCGCGCTCGACCCGGTCCACACCGCCGGCGTGGTGCCGGGGACCGACGAGGCGTGCTGGGGCGATGCGCACGCGCCCACAAAGGCGACGCAACCCACCGCGAATAGGGCGGGTATGGCGGCGGCGTTGCGGTGCTTAGGCATAGCGAGAGCCTATCCCGAGCACCCCCGAATTTCCGAGCAGCGACCCTCAGCCCGTCACCAGGACGATGACGCCGGGCGGCTGGTCCTTCAGCGCCGGAATCCGCGGCTGGACGGGCGCTCCCAGCTTCTGGCCCACCGCGTCCGCGGTGGCGTGCTCGCCCTCGGCATCGGTGTAGTACACCGTCGTCACCGTGACGTCGGGGATCGTCAGGTTTCCGACGTCGGTCACCTTGAACCCGGCGGACGTGAGCTGATCCTTGGTCTTTGCGGCGACACCCTCTTTGGACGAGATGTTGTAGACGTGCACCTCGGCCTGGTTCGCGGGGGCGCTGCTGGTGGCGGCCGACGAGGTGGTGGTGCTGGTGACGCTGGATGCCGCCGAGGCCGACTCGTCATCGGACTTCCCGGAGGAACTGAGCGCCTGCCACCCGAGCAGCAAAAAGATGACGCCCAGGAACAACAGCACCATCACCATGGCCCGAAGGGGAAGGCCCGTGGAGTCGGGCACGCGCTCTTTCATCGTGCCCCACTGTAGCGAGTTAGGTCACCTCGAAGCCGAGGCGGCGCGCGGCCCGCGCCTTCTGCCGGCTCGCGCGCAGCCGCCGCAGGCGCTTCACCAGCATCGGGTCGGCGGCGAGCGCCTCGGGCCGATCGACCAGCGCGTTGAGCACCTGGTAGTAACGCGTCGCCGACATCGAGAACAGCTCCTTGATGGCGTCCTCTTTCACCCCGGCGTACTTCCACCACTGGCGCTCGAACGCCAGGATGTCGTGCTCGCGACGGGTGAGGCCATCGGCGATTTCAGCGTCGTCCCCCGATCGATTTGCCCGCGCCATGGCGCTGTCCATATCCGCTTCCCCTGGACCCTTCCGGCGATTCTCAACGTGCTCGAATGACTTGACTTACGTAGGCGTTTCAAGGGCATGTTTCGCGCGAATATTGAACCACGCCGCGAACCCTCAAGCCGTAATCCAGACCCGCGAGTCGGCCGATTCGCTGTGATTGCCCGGCTCCACTCAACGCCGCAGTGGCCCTTGAATAAGCTGACCGATCATGGCAGTCGTACCCATACGCATCGTCGGAGACCCGGTCCTGCACGCCCCGACGACGCCGGTGGCCGTCGCCGCCGACGGTTCGCTGCCGCCCGAGCTGCCCGAGCTGATCGCCACGATGTACGACACCATGGACGCCGCGCACGGCGTCGGGCTCGCCGCCAACCAGATCGGATACGGTCTGCGGCTCTTCGTCTACGACTGCTCCGAGGACCGCGGGCTGACCGACCGCCGGCGCGGCGTCGTCATCAACCCGGTCCTGGAGACCTCCGAGATTCCCGAGACCATGCCCGACCCGGGCGACGACGACGAGGGCTGCCTGTCGGTTCCGGGCGAATCGTTCCCCACCGGCCGGGCGAAGTGGGCGCGGGTGACCGGGCTCGACGCCGACGGCAGCCCGATCGCCATCGAGGGCACCGGCCTGTTCGCGCGCATGCTGCAGCACGAAACCGGGCACCTGGACGGCTTCCTGTACCTGGATCGCCTCATCGGCCGGCACGCGCGTGCCGCGAAACGCGCCGTGAAGTCACACGGTTGGGGCGTCCCGGGACTGTCGTGGCTGCCGGGCGAGGGGCCGGACCCGTTCGGTCACTGATGGTCTCGTGGCCGGACCTGGGTACGCGGGTGACGGTTCGCTACCGGCTCCCCGCCGGGTCCGTTCCGCCGCTGACCGACGCGGTCGGACACCTGCTGGCGGTCGATCCGCTGGTGCGGGTGCGGACGAAAACGGGCGCGGTGGTGCAGTTCGCGCCCGCCGACGTCGTCGCACTCCGGGCGCTCACCGACGCGCCGGTGCGCACCTCCGACATCCGGGCGGTCGAGCACGTCGCCGCCGCGGCCTGGCCCGGCGCCGAACAGGCTTGGGTCGACGGCTGGCTGCTGCGCGCCGGTTCCGGCGCCTTCGCGGATTCGGCTGTACCACTTGATATCTCGGCTCAAATGACCGCCGTCCCGGCGATCGTCGACTGGTATCGACGACGCGGCCTGACACCGCGGCTGGCCCTCCCCGACCGCTTGCTCCCGATCCCGCCCGGCGTACCGAGCGAACGCACCGAACAGATCCTGGTGCGCGACCTCTCGGGCGTCACGCCGGGACAACGGCGCGACGGGGGCTGGCGCGCGGCGGTGACCGAAGCGCCCGACGGCGCCCGCTGGCTTTGCCTGGCGGCCGACGGCCCGGCGCCTCCCGGGTGCGAGACGCTGTTGGCCTGGGGCGCCGGCCAAGGGGCGACCCGCGGTTACTTGCAAGTCGGCGACGACGGCGCCGACAACCTCGCCCTGGCCGCGGCACTCGGCTTCCGGCTGCACCACCGCCGCCGCTACATCCGGGCGATCGATACCGTCTAGCCATGCCCGACGGCGCGATTCGCTTGGCCACCTGGAACGTGAATTCGATTCGCACGCGCCTCGACCGCGTCCTCGACTGGCTGACCCGCGCCGACGTCGACGTGCTCGCCATGCAGGAGACCAAGTGCGCCGACGGCCAGTTCCCCACCCTGCCGTTCTTCGAACTCGGCTACGAGGTCGCGCACGTCGGCTTCAACCAGTGGAACGGCGTGGCCATCGCGTCGCGCGTCGGCCTCGACGACGTCGCGATCGGCTTCGAGGGCCAGCCCACCTGGACGTCCAAGCCGGAGGTTGCCGCCACGGCGGAGGCCCGCGCGCTGGGCGCCACCTGCGCCGGGGTGCGGGTGTGGAGCCTGTACGTGCCCAACGGCCGCGCCGTCGGCGACCCGCACTACACCTACAAGTTGAATTGGCTTGCCGCGCTGCGGGATACGGCGGCGGGTTGGCTGCGCGACGATCCCGCGGCGCCAATCGCGCTGGTCGGCGACTGGAACATCGCCCCGACGGACGACGACGTGTGGAGCACCGAATACTACGCCGGCGCCACACACGTCTCCGAGCCCGAGCGCCGCGCGTTCGACGCCATCGTCGCCACCCAATTCACCGATGTGGTAAGGCCTTTCACCCCCGGGCCCGGCGTCTACACCTACTGGGACTACACCCAGCTGCGGTTCCCGAAAAACCGGGGCATGCGCATCGATTTCATCCTCGCGTCACCGGCGTTGGCCGGCCGTGTCACCGGCGCCCAGATCGCCCGCGACGAGCGGAAGGGCAAGGCCCCGAGCGATCACGCGCCGGTGCTGGTCGATGTGAGCCAGCTTTAAGCTCCATGTGAGCCCGGTTTAAGAAGTTGCTCGTTGTACGCGCGTTTGTAACGTGGCAGGCTTTCGCCTTATAGATGCAGAGAACTATTTCGTTGTTGCTGTTAACCTCGCGTTCAACGGGTATACGGGTTGCCACGCGGTTCCCAGTGAGAGCGATGAGCTACCAGGGAGTGATCATGGGTGTCGTCGGCGGGGCAGTACGCAACGTAGGCAAGACGGTGGGACGCGCCGCGGACGCGACCACGGCGGCGGCGGGAGCCGTGGGCGGGGCCGCCGTCAACGGAGTCGTTGGCGGTGTCACGGGAGCCGCCGAAGGCATCAAGCGCGGGCTCAACAGCGGCAGTCACTCGACGCCCGCGGCCGCGCTGGCGCTCGGCGCGATCGGCGTCGCCGGCTTGGTCGAGTGGCCGGTGCTGCTGGCCGTCGGGGGCGGAGCGCTCCTGTTGCACAGGCTGAATCGCAAGCCCCAGAACGGCGCCGCCCCGAAGGCGAACCTCAAGCCGGTGCCCTCCGAGCCGTCGAAGAAGGCGGCGCCGCAGAAGGCCGCCAGCAAGCCGGCGGCCAAGAAGGCGGCCGGGCGCCGCGCCGGTGCCGCCGAACTGCGCAGCACCAACTAGGAATCGGCCGGGGAGCCCTTGAGCATTGTCACGTCGCTACCACGATCGACGCCGCTGCGGGCTCTCACCGGACTGGCACAAGAGGCCCTTCACATCGCGGCGATTCCGCTGCGCGAAGGGGCCAGGGCGCTCACCGGCGACCTCCCCGCCGAAACGCTGAGCCGGCGCTGTTGGCACGGCCAGCAGCGCGCCTGGATCGAGGTGCGGGGCCTCGAAGACGCGAATGACGGCGGATTGGGCCGGGCGGTGCTCGACGGCCTGGGCAACCACCCCGGCGTCACCTCGGCCAGCCTGAACCATCCCCTGTCGCGCGTCGTCGTCACCCTCGGCGATCCGAGCATTTCGCTGCGTGACCTGTGCCGCGTAGTCGATGACGCCGAAAGACGTTGCCGCTCAACCAAAACGGCTCCCGCGACGGCATTGCCGGGCGACGGCGTGGTGGCGGCGACCCGGGCCGTGACCGTGGCCGCCAACGCGGCCGGGCTGGGCATCGCGCTGGCCGGGCGCGCGCTGCACTGGCCGCGACTGCCGATCGGGATCCAGGCGCCCGTCGTGGCTATCGACTACCAGCCCTGGCTGCGACGCCTGCTCGAGGACCGCATCGGCGGGCCCGCGACCGACACCGTGCTGACCCTGGCCATGACCGCCGCCGAAACCGTCACGCTCGCGCCGGCGTCGCTGTCGGTGGGCCTGCTGATGCAGTCGCTGAAGGCCGCCGAATGCCGCGCCGAGGCCCGCGCCTGGCGACGGCACGAACACGAGCTGGCCCGCCACGCCGACCAGCCGCCCAGCGACGCGCCGTCGCCGAGGCCGCCGCGGGCCCGGGTCGTGGAACGTAGCGCCGGGCGGTTCGCGCTGATCCAGGCGCTCGGCGCGGGCCTGGTCGGCGCCGCCACCCGCAACCCGAACATGGCCGCCACCGCGGTGCTGGTGACCGCCCCCAAGGCCAGCCGGACCACGCCGGAGGCGTTCGCCGCCGCCCTGGGACGCGGGTTGGCCGACCGGCACGCCGTCCTGTCGCTGCGGCCCGACGCGCTGCGCCGCCTGGACCGCGTCGACGCGATCGTCATCGACCCACGGGTGCTGTGCACCACCGGCATGCGGGTGGCGCGCATCCGCGGCGCCGACGAGCGTGAGCTGTCCGCCGCGTGGAACCGCGCCCAGCTGGTGCTGCAGAACAACGGCCAACGGCCGGGCTGGCACCGGGTGCCCGGGATGTCCGCCAGCGAGCCGCACGCCGCGGTCGAGGCGCTGTTCCGCCCCTCCCACGACCCGCTGGCGTCGGCCGTGGTCGCCGAGGCGCACCGCACGGGAGCGGAGCTGGTGTCGGTCGACGTCGATTCCCTGGGCGAGCTGCGGCCCGCGTTCGACGAGATCACCCCGCTCGCCAACGGCTCGATGGACGACGCGCTCGCGCGAGCCGTCGCGGACCTGCAACGACAGGGCCGAACCGTCGCCGTGCTGTCATCGTCTGGCGCACAAGCGCTTTCGTCGGCCGACGTGGCGCTGGGCGTGCTGCCGCAGCCCGGCGCCGGCCCGCCGCCCTGGTGCGCGGACCTGCTGCTGCCCGACCTCGCGGCCGCATGGCGGGTGCTGCACGCGCTTCCCGCGGCCAAGGCCGCCACCCAGCGCGGGGTCGGGATATCGGCCGGCGCGACGGCCATGGGATCGCTGCTGATGATCCCGGACGTGCGCGGCCTGGGCCCCGGACCGGTGACCACCGGCGCCGCGGCGGGCGCGCTGTCCGGCTACCTGCTGGCCCGCGGGATCATGACGGCGGACGCGCCGCGGCCGGCGGCCGTTCACGAATGGCACGCGATGTCCGTCGAGCAGGTGCGCAAGGCCCTGCCGCCGCCCGAGCCGGACGCGCAGGCCGAGCCGGAGGGGCGGGTCGAAGCGCCCCCGAACGCCGTGTGGCAACTCCTCAAGGCCGTGCGTGCCGAGCTGACCGACCCGCTGACCCCGGTGCTGGCGCTCGGGTCGGCGGCAAGCGCGGTGCTCGGTTCCCCCGTCGATGCCGTCCTGGTGTTCTCGGTCTTGACCGGCAACTCGATCCTGGCGGCCAGCCAGCGGCTGCGCGCCGAGAACCGCCTCGATCGCCTGCTGGCACAGCAGATCCCGCCGGCCCGCAGGGTCGACACCGGTCCGGACGGCGAGCGCAGCTACACCGACGTCATCGCGGCGCAGCTGCGGCCCGGCGACGTCATCGAGATCCGGACCCACGAGGTGGTGCCCGCCGACGCGCGGATCCTCGAGGAGGTCGACGTCGAGGTCGACGAGTCGACGCTGACCGGCGAGTCGCTGTCGGTGGAGAAGCAGGTCGACGCCACGCCGGGCGCCGACCTCGCCGAGCGCCGCTGCATGCTGTACGCCGGGACCACCGTCGTGGCGGGCACCGCGGTCGCCGTGGTGACCGCGGTCGGCGCCGACACCCAGGAACGCCGCGCCGCAGAGCTCGTCTCCGGCGACACCGCGTCCGACATCGGCCTGCAGCACCAGCTCAGCCAGCTGACCAACCGGGCCTTCCCCGTCAGCGTCACCGGTGGCGCGCTGGTCGGCGGGCTGGGGATGTTGCGCGGAACGGGCCTGCGCCAGGCGGTGGCCAGCGGCATCGCCATCGCCGTCGCCGCGGTCCCCGAAGGGATGCCCCTGGTGGCGACGCTGGCGCAGTCGGCGTCCGCGCGACGGCTGACCAAGTTCGGCGCGCTGGTCCGCGTTCCGCGCTCCGTGGAGGCGCTCGGCCGCATCGACGTGGTCTGCTTCGACAAGACGGGCACGCTGAGCGAGAACCGCCTGCGGGTGGCGGAGGTCCGTCCGGCGCCGGGGCACTCGGCCGAGGAGGTGCTGCGCCACGCGGCGCACGCCGCCCCCGCCGCCAACGGCAGCCCCCAGGCGCACGCCACCGACGCCGCCATCGTCGAGGCGGCGCAGCGTTCGCTCGACGGCTCGGCGCCGACCGGGGAAGCGGACGCGCACCTGCCCTTCCGCTCCGGGCGGTCGTTCTCCGCCTCGGTCACCGGCACGGAGCTGACCGTCAAGGGCGCGCCCGAAGTGGTGCTGGCCGCCTGCGAGAACACCGGCCCGAAGATCCAGAAAGCGGTCGGCGAACTGGCCGCCGGCGGCCTGCGGGTGATCGCGGTGGCGCAGCGCCGGCTGACGGCGCAACAGGCCGAGACGATCCGGGACGACCCGGACGACATCGCGGACTTCTGCCGCGACGGCCTGACCCTGACCGGGTTCCTCGGCCTGTCCGACACGCCGCGCCCCGAGGCGGTCGACCTGCTGGCGAACCTGCGCCAGCGGGGCGTGGGCATCAAGCTGATCACCGGCGACCACCCCATCACCGCGCTGGCCATCGCCCGGGAGCTGGGCCTATCGGTCACCGACGAGCAGGTGATCAGCGGTTCGGAGTGGGACGCGTTGTCGCGCAAGGACCAAGAGCGCGTCGTGACCGAGCGGGTGATCTTCGCGCGGATGACGCCGGAGAACAAGGTGCAGGTGGTCCAGACGCTGGAGGGCGCCGGGGTGCTGTGCGCGATGGTCGGCGACGGGTCCAACGACGCCGCCGCCATCCGGGCCGCCACCGTCGGCATCGGCGTGGTCGCGGGCGGCAGCGACCCGGCCCACATGGCGGCCGACGTGGTGCTGGTGGACGCCCGCATCGAGGCGCTGGTGCAGGCCATCGAGGAGGGGCGCCAGCTGTGGCAGCGGGTGCAGGCGGCGGTGTCGGTGCTGCTCGGCGGCAACGCCGGCGAGGTGCTGTTCGCCGTCATCGGCAGCGCGATCACCGGCACGTCGCCGCTGAACACCCGGCAGCTGCTGCTGGTGAACATGATGACCGACGCGCTGCCGGCCGCCGCCCTGGCGGTCAGCGAGCCCAGCACCCCGATGGACCCGGGCATTCGGGGCCCCGACCAGCCCGCGCTGTGGCGCGCGGTGGCCATCCGCGGCGTCACCACGGCCGCCGCGACGACGGTGGCGTGGGCGATGGCGAGCGCCACGGGACGCCCGCAGCGGGCCTCCACCGTGGCGCTGGTGGCGCTGGTGGGCGCCGAGCTGGGCCAGACGCTGCTGGACTCTCACGCCCCGCTGGTGGTGCTCACGGCGGTGGGTTCGCTCGGCGCGATGGGGACGCTGATCAGCATCCCGGTGGTCAGCCAGTTGCTCGGCTGCACACCGCTTGGTCCGGTCGGCTGGGGACAAGCTCTGGGCGCCGCCGCCGGGGCGACCGTCGCGATAGCGGTTCTGAACCGGTTTTCGGACGGTTGGGGCAGCCCGCACACGCTGCCACCAGGACCTGACGCGACGACTGGTGCGCCGTCCGATCGGAATGGCGAATCTCGACCAACCCGGCCCGCCAAAGCAGCGCATAGAGTTGCACCAGAGGCACCTTCAGCACCAAAGCGATCGACGAAACCAGCGGATCGGACACGGAGTCGGTCGTCGACATAAGTCCGACGGTGGTCGGAGTACTCGGCGGGGCGGCAAACCCTTCGTTACCGAAAGGCGAATCATGGCCGAAAAGAAATCGCGCAAGGGGACCTCGCAGAGCGAAGCCGTGCAGAAGATCCGCGAGGCCGAAACGTTCGTGGTGAACGTGCCGGTGGTGGGTCAGGTGGAGATCCCGCGGCCCGAGCAGCTGGCCTACTACGGCGGCCTCGCGGCCCTGGCGGCGTTCGAACTCATCGACTGGCCCGTCGCCCTGGTCATCGCCGCCGGCCACGTGCTCGCGAGCAACCACCACAACCGGCTCCTCGAGGAGCTCGGCGAGGCGATGGAAGAGGTCTAGCCGCTCACCGCGTTATCGAACTCCAGCGTGACCCGGGTGCCGCCCGGGGTGCGCACGGTGGCGACGCGGTCGGCCAGCCCACCGATCAGGGTGAGCCCGCGCCCGCGCCGGCGGCTGCGCAGGCTGGCGGACGAATCGCCAGCCCAGCTCCCGGTGTCGCTGACGGTGACCGCGACGGTCTCCCCGTGCAGGAAGGCCTCGACGGAGACGGTCCGGCGCCGCTCGCAGCGGCTGCCGTGTTCGATGGCGTTGGTCACCGCCTCGCCCGTCGCCAGCAGGATGTCCTCCTCGCGGTGCGGCGCCGCCGCGATGCTGTCCAGCCAGCCCCGCAGCTGGCGGCGGGCGACGGGGATCTGCGCCGGCACCGCCGGCAGCACGGTGGCGAAGCTGCGCGCGGCCGCGTGGCTCGGGCGCAGGGCGAGCACCACGACGTCGTCGCGGTAGCCCCCCGGCGGGGTCATGCACGCCAGCAGCTCGGCACACACCGATTCGACCGGCAAGCCGGCGCAATCCGCGGCCGCGGCCTTCAGGCGGGCGAACCCCTGGTCGAGCGTCTCCCCGGCCCGCTCGATCAGTCCGTCGGTATAGAGCAGGAGCAGGCTTCCCGGTGCCAGCTCGGCCGTCGCGGTGACGTTGTCCGGGCCTTCATCCGGGCCGCTCTCCCGGACCGCCACCGGGGGCCGCCTACCAGACTCGAGGTAGACCGGATCACCGTCGGCGGGAATGACCAGTGGGTAGGGATGCCCGGCGCAGCTGTAGCTGACCGTGGCGCCGCCGGAGTGCGTGGCCCCGATGTCGATGAGGGCATAAGCCACCGTCGCGCAGCGGGCGCCCATGACGCTGGCGGCGTACCGGTCCAACGCGCCCAGCACCGCGGCCGGCTCGGCCGCGCTGAGTGCCGAGGCGGCCACCGCGGCGCGCAGCCTGCTCATCACGATCGCGGCGGCCAGGCCGTGCCCGACGACGTCGCCGACCGAAATGCCGATCTGGCCGGCGCGCCCCAGCGGGGTGACCGAGTACCAGTCGCCGCCGACGCGCATCGCCTCCCCGGCGGGCTGGTACACGGCCGCCACGACGGCCGCGGTCGAGCCGCGATCCAAGTCGAGCAGGTGCTCCTGGAAGTCGACGGCGATCCGGTGCTCGCGCGCCATGACGCGCACCCGGTCCACCGCCGACTGAGTGAGGGCCGCCATCCGGCGGAACCTGTCGAGTTCGGCGGCGCCGAACCGGCGCGGCGTGGGCCACAGCAGCGCCAGCACGCCGACGACGCGACCACCGTTGTCCCGCAACGGATGAGCGACACAGGCGCGTACGCTCGCCGCGGTGTCGCGCACCGCGTGCTCGTAGCGCGGGGGCAGGTCGAAGGTGTCGCCGACGACCATCGGCTCGCCGCTGTTCACGACGTCGACCCCGACCAGCGGGGCGTCGAGCGCGGCGACGTGGTAGCGGTCGCGCACCTCCGCGGGCACGTCGCCGGCGTACTCGAACCGGAGGTGGCGCTCGCCGTCGAACAACCCCATCGTCACGGCGGCGGCATCCCCCGGGCCCGAGCAGGTGTCGATCAGCGCGCGCAGTATTCCGGCCACCGAGCCGGTGGCCTGCAGGGCGGAATCGAGCTGCACCAGGTCGAGCTGCGCCTCGCGGAGCTGGCGGTCGCGCTCGCGGCCGACCGCGGACAACCGGGACGCCACCCGGTCGACCAGCTCCTGCGACCGGAAGGGTTTCGGCAGGTAGTCGTCGGCCCCGCCGGCGAAGCCCTCGTCGACGGCCTCGGCGCCGGCCCGCGCCGACAGCATCAGCACCGGCGTCGCAGCCAGCGCAGGGTCCGCGCGAATCGCCGCGACCAGGTCGAAGCCGCTGAGGCCCGGCATCATGACGTCGGTCACGATCGCGTCCGGGCGCAGCTCCCTCGTCGCGGCCAGTGCCGACTCCCCGTCGGCCACCAAAACCGTTTGCCAATGGGGCGATAGCACGCGCTCCAGGTGGGCTCGCATGTCGGCGTTGTCGTCGGCCACCAACACCAATTGGCGCGGCCGGTCCTGGGCGGCGGCGGCCGGATCCGCGACGGCCGTCAGCCACTGCTGCGCCTCGGCCACGTACGGGTTGCTCACGTCCGGCGTGCCCGCGGGGATCTGCTCGACCGGTGCGTCGGCGACCGACCGCGGCAGCCGGATGGTGACCGTTGTTCCGCGATCCGGTTCGCTCTCGATCTCCACCGTGCCGCGTTGCAGCTCGACGAGCCCGCGCACCAGCGACAGCCCGATGCCGGCGCCCTCCACGCTGCGGCCGCGGGTGTTGTCGGCCCGGTAGAAGCGTTCGAACAGGCGGTCCAAATCCTCGGGGCGGATGCCAACCCCGGTGTCCCGCAATGTGATTCGGCAATCCGTCGACTCGGCCCGCACCTCGACCGTGATCGAGCCGCGCAGCGTGTACTTGACGGCGTTGGAGAGCAGGTTGAGCACGATGGTTTCCCACATGCCCGGGTCGACGTCGACGAGCACCGGGCCGCAGTCCAACACGAGCTCCAGGCCCGCGCGCTGGCACAGCTCGGTGAACGACGACGCGATGTGCTCGGTGAGCGCGCCGACGTCGGTGCAGACCAGGTTCGCGTTCGCCCGGCCCGCCTCGATGCGGGAGAAATCGAGCAATGAGTCCACCAGGCGCTGCAGGCGCCGCGCGTTGCGTTCCGCGGTGGTCAGGCGATCCGCCAGCACGCTTTCGGGCGGCGCCTCGGACAGCGCGTCCTGGAGCGGTCCGAGCAAAAGGGTTAGCGGCGTGCGGAATTCGTGGCTGACGTTGGTCAGAAACGCCGTCTTGGCGCGGTCCAGCTCGGCGAGCGCGTCGGCCCGCAGCCGCTGCTGTTCGTAGGACGCTATCCGCGCGAACGTCGACGACAGCTGGTCGGCCAGCAGCTGACAGAAGCCGCGGTACTGGTCGTCGAGCGGGCAGCGCGGGTTGACACCGACGACCAGCGCCCCGGCGGCGGAGCCCTCGCCCAGCGGCAACACCAGCGCCCGCTGCGGACAGTCCGCACCGAGGATCTCCTCGAGCCCCGACAGCGCCGCGCCGACGTCATCGGTGAACGTCCGAAGCGATCGCGGCAGGACCGGCAGCACCGACGCCGTCGCGCCGCGCAGCACGACGTCGCGGTCGGCGTCGGCGCCGTAGACGGCGATGAACGGCAGGTCCGCGGGCTGGGCCGCACACACCGTGACGGCCGCGCCGACGGCGTCATCGATGCTCTGCGTTCCGATGACGGCGGCGGCCAGGTCGTTGAGCAGGCGCAGGCGCCGCTCCCCCATTACCCGCTGGGTCGTTTCGTTCACCGCGCAGAAAATCCCGGAGACGTCGCCGCGGTCGCCGATCAGCGGGCCGTAGGTGAACGTGAAAAAACGATCCTGCGGCCGGCCCTCCACCACCATCGTCAAGAGCAGGTCGTCGGACCAGGTGGCCTCGCCCGTCGCGATGACACTCGCCAGCATGGGTGAGATCGATTCCCAGATGTCCCACCACACTTCCCGGCCGGGCCGGCCGAGCGCGGACGGGTGCTTGTCGGCCAGCGCCGATATGTAGGCGTCGTTGTAGACCAGGAACAACTCCTGCGCCCCCAGCCACAGCACGATCGGGAATCGCGACGTCAGCGCCGTCACCGCCGCCGCGCGGAACTCGGCCGGCCACCGCTGCGGCGGCCCCAAAGGGTGCGCTTCCCAGTCGAACTCGGCGAACCGGCGGCCCATCTCGCCGCCCAGGGCGACCGCGGCCGCGAGGTCGGCCGGCAGCGGGTTCATTGCCGGCGGTCGCGTTGCAGGGCGTCGGAAAGCGTCGGGTACACCTCGAGGATGCGATCGAGCTCGGTCACCTGGATCGGTCGAAGAACCTGGTCGTTGTCCGCGACCAGCCGCACCGACGTGCCGGTTTCCTTGCCACCCTCGTGGCAGTCGAGAACCGCGTTCAAGGCCGCGCTGCCGAAGAAGGTCACCGGTTGCAGGTCGACGATCACCAACCGGGCCGGGTGCTTCGCGGCCACCTGCAACGCGGCGACCAGGTGGGGCGTGAGCTGGTCGACGGTGCTGGAATCGACATCGCCTTTGACCCGAACGAGTACAGCGTCCTCCCGGGCCTCGTGGTCAACCGCCAACAATTCCATGCCTTTCACCGCCTCGAACACGCCGAATCCCTTCCCTGGGCGTCACTGCGGCGCCCCGAACATGCAGCATGCCCAGGAAAGAATGTTTCGAAGCCTAGCGATTATCCGGACGGCTCCGCGGGAATGCGTTCGTGCACCGTCAGCAGCAAATGGTCGAACTGACTTTGGGCTGCGATGGTCGGGGCCGGCAGCGTCACGACCTCGGCGAGCAATTGCTTCGCCAGGGAGCGCAGCTTCACATTCGTCTCCTGCGAGCGCCACTGCAGCACGCGGAAGGCCTGCTCGGCGCTGACCCGGTAGACATACATCAGCACGCCTTTGGCCTGCTCGATGGCCGCGCGATTCTCGAACAGGTCCGGCAGCGCCTCGTCGAGCACTTCCTGCCGCGCCTCGTCGAAGGTGTTGGCAAGGTCGATGTAATACCCGGCCGTGCCCACCACCGCGCCGGAGTCGTCCAGCATGCGGTCGGCCACCACGATCGCGTCGTGCACATTGCCCGCGGTGTCGAGGAACCGGTGGCGGCTCGAAAACGACTCCTCGGACTGCAGCGCGTAGTCGAGCAGGTCCTGGACGTGAGCACGGTCATCGGGATGCTTGTGCGACAGCAGCAGTTTGGTCGTCGGCTCCACTTCCCCGGGTTCGTACCCGTGCATCCTGGCCACCTCGTCGGACCATTCCCAGCGCTGGCCGACGAACCAGAAGCGGAAGGCCCCGACGTTCAGGTACCTGCTCGCGGCCGCGGCCGCTCCGACCGGCTGCGTCGAGCTCTCGGCGGGTTGCACGTTTGCATCCTCCCACCCGGTGGGTACTCGCGGCTACCGCATAGGGGGTAACGTCGCGGGCGGACCCATCCACAACACGCGGGAGCGCACGCCGAGTGCGCTGAGAGGACGGCTCGGGGCCGTCGACCGTACGAACCTGACCGGGTAATGCCGGCGTAGGGAGCACAGAATGACCGTGACTATCGAACCGTCCGTCACCACCGGACCCATCGCGGGCAGCAGCAAGGCCTATCGCGAGCTGGAGGGGGTGCCCGGCGCGCGCGTGCCTTTCCGGCGGGTCAACCTCTCCACCGGAGACCACTTCGACCTCTACGACACCTCCGGGCCCTACACCGACCCGGACGCGGTGATCGATCTGACGACCGGGCTGCCGGCGCGGCCCGGCGTGGTCCGCGACCGCGGCACCCAGCTGCAGCGAGCCCGGGCCGGTGAGATCACGGCCGAGATGGCGTTCATCGCCGCCCGCGAGGGCATGCCCGCCGAACTGGTGCGCGACGAGGTCGCCCGCGGCCGCGCGGTGATCCCGGCCAACCACAACCACCCCGAGAGCGAGCCGATGATCATCGGCAAGGCGTTCGCGGTCAAGGTCAATGCCAACATCGGCAATTCGGCGGTGACGTCGTCGATCGCCGAAGAGGTCGACAAGATGGTGTGGGCCACCCGCTGGGGTGCCGACACCATCATGGACCTGTCCACGGGCAAGAACATTCACGAGACCCGCGAGTGGATCCTGCGCAATTCGCCGGTGCCGGTGGGCACCGTGCCGATCTATCAGGCGCTGGAGAAGGTCAACGGCGATCCGACCCGATTGACTTGGGAGATCTACCGCGACACCGTGATCGAGCAGTGCGAGCAGGGCGTGGACTACATGACCGTGCACGCCGGCGTGTTGCTGCGGTACGTGCCGCTGACCGCCAAGCGGGTCACCGGGATCGTGTCTCGCGGCGGGTCGATCATGGCGGCCTGGTGCCTGGCCCACCACCAGGAGTCGTTCCTGTACACGAACTTTGCCGAATTGTGTGAGATCTTCGCGCGCTACGACGTCACCTTCTCCCTCGGCGACGGGTTGCGGCCGGGTTCGATCGCCGACGCCAACGACGCCGCCCAGTTCGCCGAGCTGCGCACCCTGGGCGAGCTGACCAAGATCGCGAAAGCCCATGGCGCACAGGTGATGATCGAAGGCCCCGGGCACATCCCGATGCACAAGATCGTAGAGAACGTGCGGCTGGAAGAGGAGCTGTGCGAGGAGGCCCCGTTCTACACGCTGGGGCCCCTGGCGACCGACATCGCGCCAGCCTACGATCACATCACGTCGGCGATCGGCGCGGCGATCATCGCCCAGGCCGGCACCGCGATGCTGTGCTACGTGACGCCCAAGGAGCACCTGGGGCTGCCGGACCGCAAGGATGTCAAGGACGGCGTGATCGCCTACAAGATCGCCGCCCACTCCGCCGACCTGGCCAAGGGGCACCCGCGCGCGCAGGAGCGCGACGACGAGCTGTCCAAGGCGCGCTTCGAGTTCCGCTGGCACGACCAGTTCGCGCTGTCGCTGGATCCCGACACCGCGCGGGAATACCACGACGAGACCCTGCCCGCGGAACCCGCCAAGACCGCGCACTTCTGCTCGATGTGCGGGCCGAAGTTCTGCTCGATGCGCATCACGCAGGACGTCCGGGACTACGCCGCCGCGCACGGCCTCGACAGCGAGGAGGCGATCGAGGCCGCGATGGCCGAGAAGTCGCAGGAGTTCGCCGAGCACGGCAATCGGGTGTATCTGCCGATCACGCAGTGAATTTCCTGCCGTTAGCCGCGCCCGGCGCCACGCCGTTGCGCGTGCTGACCATCGCCGGCTCGGACTCGGGGGGCGGCGCGGGCATCCAGGCCGACATGCGCACCATGGCGCTGTTGGGCGTGCACGCCTGCGTGGCGGTCACCGCGGTCACCGTGCAGAACACGTTGGGAGTCAAGAGCTTTCACGAGGTGCCCGGCGACGTCGTCGCCGATCAGATCGAGGCCGTGGTCACCGACATCGGCATCCAGGCTGCCAAGACCGGGATGCTGGCGTCCTCGGCCATCATCGCCGCCGTGGCCGCCACCTGGCGGCGGCTGGGGCTGACGGTGCCACTCGTCGTCGACCCGGTGTGCGCGTCCATGCACGGCGACGCGCTGCTGGCGGCGTCGGCCCTGGATTCACTGCGCGGCCAGCTGTTTCCGCTTGCCACGCTGGTGACGCCGAACCTGGACGAAGTGCGGCTGCTGGTGGACGTCGACGTCGTGGATGCGGGGTCGCAGCGGGAGGCGGCCAAGGCGCTGCACGCGCTGGGCCCGCGCTGGGTGCTGGTCAAGGGCGGCCACCTGCGCTCCTCGGACCGCAGCTGCGACTTGCTCTATGACGGCGCCGAGTTCCACGAGTTCGACTCGCAGCGGCTGCCCACCGGCAACGACCACGGCGGCGGTGACACGCTGGCGACCGCGGTCGCGTGCGCGCTGACGCACGGCTTCACCGTGCCCGACGCGGTCGGGTTCGGAAAGCGCTGGGTCACCGAATCCCTGCGCGCCGCCTACCCGTTGGGCGCCGGCCACGGACCCGTCTCGCCCCTGTTCAGGTTGTCGTGAACCTAGACCCGATTGCCGGCGTCGCACACGAACCCGACGGAGCACCGGCCGGTGTCGTGGTGTTGACCCACGGCGCCGGCGGCGACCGGGAATCGCGTCTGCTGCAACAGGTTTGCAACGAGTGGGCCCGGCGCGGCTGGCTCGCGGTGCGCTACAACCTGCCCTATCGCCGGCGCCGGCCCAAGGGGCCGCCGTCCGGTTCCGCGGCCGGCGACCGCGAAGGGATCGTCGAGGCGATCACGTTGTGCCGCAGCCTTTCCGGCGGCCCGCTGATCGCCGGCGGTCACTCCTACGGCGGGCGGCAGACGTCCATGGTCGTGGCGTCCGGCGACGTCGCGGTGGACGTGCTGACGCTGTTCTCGTATCCGGTCCACCCCCCGGGCAAGCCGGAGCGTCCCCGCACCGAGCACCTTCCCGACATCCGGGTGCCCACCGTGTTCACCCACGGGACGTCCGATCCCTTCGGCACGCCCGACGAACTGCGCGCCGCCGCCGCGCTGATCGCCGCGCCGACCGAGGTCGTCGAGATCACCGGCGCGCGCCACGACCTGCGCTCCAAGACCCTCGACGTGCCCGCGCTCGGGATCGAGGCCGCGCTGCGGCTGGTTCGATTACCATAATCCCCAACAATGTTGGAAAAACTTCGCCGAGTGCTCGAATACCGGCTGAGCATCGCCCAGCTGATGGCCATCGCGCTCATCCTCGGCACCCCCTACCTGCTGGTGGGAACCATCTGGTCGACGACCCACACCGAGCATCTGCATCAGATGCACGGCGTCGACCTGGCGGTGTCGTTCCTGGGGTCGATCGTGTCGTGGCCGGTCCTGCTCTTCGCCAACGTCTGCATGACGTGATCACTTTAGTCAGTTAAGACTGGACAGTTTTGACTGACTAATTTAGGGTGGAGTGATGGACGGCATCGGTGACTCGGCCGTGGCGGCCGCCCGCGATCTGCGGGTGCTGTTCAGCCGGCTGCGGCGCCGGCTGCGGAGTCTGCGGGTCGACGAGGACCTCACGCCGTCCCAGACCGCGGTCCTCACCCGGCTCTGGAAAGAGGGCGCGTCGTCGGCCAGCGCGCTGGCCGGCGCCGAAGGGGTGAGACCGCAGTCGATGGCCACGATCGTGGCCGCGCTCGAGCAACGGGGGCTCATCGAACGCACGCCCGACCCCGAAGACGGCCGCCGCCAGGTGATTTCATTGACCATAGCGGGCCGGCGGCGCGCCGAGAGCGACCGTCGGGTGCGGGAGGAGTGGCTGGCGCGCGCCATCCAGGAGCGGTATTCGGAACGGGAACGCCGGGTCATCCTCGATGCGCTGGCGTTGCTCGAGCGTCTGACCGAGTAACGAAAAGGGGATATTTGCGATGGAATTGGGGATTCACTTCATCGACTTTCTGCCGGGAGATCCGGCGAAGCTGGGCCCGACGCTGGCCGACGCCGCCAATGCCGCCGAGCAGGGCGGCGCCACGCTGTTCACCCTGGCCGACCATTTCTTTCAGATGGAAACCGTTGGGCGAGCTGAGGATCCGTTCCTCGAGGGCTACACGTCGCTGGGGTTCCTGGCCGGGCGGACCACGACCATCGACCTGGCCCTGCTGGTGACCGGGGTGACCTATCGCTACCCGGGCGTGCTGGCCAAGACGGTGGCGACACTGGATGTGCTGTCGCAGGGCCGGTCGATGCTGGGCCTGGGCGCGGCATGGTACGACCGCGAACACATCGCCCTCGGCGTCCCGTATCCGCCGCTGAGCACGCGGTTCGAGATGCTGGAAGAGACTTTGCAGATCTGCCTGCAAATGTGGAGCGACAACGACGGCCCGTACGACGGCACCCACTACCAGCTGGCCGAGACAATCTGTGTGCCGCAACCGATTCGGCGGCCCCCGATCCTGATCGGCGGCGACGGTGAGAAGAAGACGCTGCGGCTGGTGGCGCAATACGCCGACGTCTGGAACAGCACGACGAGCGACGTCGACGCACTCAAGCACAAGGTTGACGTGCTGAACCGCCACTGCGACGCGGCGGGCAGGGATCCGGGCGAGATCCGCAAGACAGTCGGATTTTTCGATGACCCCTTCGCGGACACCGACGCGTACCTGAAGACGGTCGAGCGGTACGCCGAGCTCGGCTTCGAAATGATCAACACGGGCCCCGTGCCCGGCAACCCCGACCCGGTCGGGTTCATCCGCCGGCTCGGCGACGAGGTGGTGCCCAGGATCGCCGAAATCGCCTGAGGCTAGCCGGGATAGCGCGAGTAGCAGGCGTCCATGTTGCCGGCCACGCCGCCACGGAAGGCCGCGATCCGGGTGAACCCGGCCGGCACGCTGGTGCCGTCGGCGTCGCTGGCCACCAGGTGGTTGATCAGCAGGCCTGAGACGGCTTCGTCGAGATCGCCCGCCGTCAGCACGAGTTGCTTCTGGGACGGCAGCTCGATCGGTTCGGCCATCTTGCGATGCACGACACCGGTCAGGCAGGCAGTGCGCAACGCGGTCCAGGGGCTCTGCATCGCCAGGCCGCGTTCGTGCTGCACCGCCAGGGCGTACCTGGACATCACCATCGACAGCGCGGTGTCGTCGCCCTGCGGCAGCGTGCGCTCGCTCTCGGCGGCCACCTTGCCGGCCTTCGCCAGCCCGGGCAGGTCGACGACGATGGTGTTGGTGGCCGGGCAGTAAGACGCGGGCGGGCTGGGCTTCGCGTCGGGGCAGTCGGCCGGCTTGTAGGACAGGGTCGGTGGAGTCTTGGGGGAGAAGATCTTCCCCATGAGTTCCATCAACGTCGACAACGTGTCTTCGTTGATCGGGACCTCACCGGTCTCGGGATCCCCGCTGGAGTCGGTCCGAAGAGCGGTCGGCAGGTCGCCGCGGCGCTGGGCGATTTCCTGCTTGTTGATCGCCGCGCACGCCGAGGCGCCGTTGATGAAGCCCATCTGGAAGGCGCTGATCCGGTCCAGCGCCGACCCGTGTTCGTCGTCGTTGGTGGTGTCGGCGTCCAGGACCGGATCGCGGGTGGTGATGATTCCGGCCAGCACGTGGTCCAGCCCGTCGGCGGTGCTCAGCGTGAAGCGCGGCGACTTGCCGTCGGCCACCCAGTACATGTAGACGCCGGCGAAGCAATCGGCCTGCTGTTCGCGGACGATGGTCGGGTCCGTTCGGGTCACCAATTTCGCCATCTGCTGTAATGCGTGCCCGAATTCGTGCGCCAGCACACCGTTCACGGACATGTCACCGAAATAGCGTTGCGCGACGGCCATGAACACCCCGCGGTCCCAGGCGATGAGGTTGCAGCGGGACGTGAAAAAGGCATTGACGAGCTTATAGGTTTCGCTATGGCAAACGATCGGGCTGTTCGGATTGTCGGAGTCGTAGGACACCATCTTGGCGACCGGGATGAAAGTCCCTTTCAGCGATTCGCTGTATACCGACTTCCAGTAGTCCTCGATGTCGTTGATGGACAGCAGGGACAGCTTGTCGATCGGCCCGTTGTCGGTGTTGATCACCGTGCCGGTGGGGTCCGGTGCGTTCGCGCGGATCCCGCTGGGACCGCTGGTCGCGGGCAGGCCGCCCACCCGGAAGGGGTCGTTGAGCATGGACAGCGCCCGCCCGTCGACCATCGTGGTGCAGCCCGCCACCACGAGCACGAGGGCTGCGCAGGCGATTGCCGCCTCCAGACGTCGTCTCCGCCCGCGCACATTCATGACAAACCTCATCCCGACCGGGCTGCAAGGCAGCATCAAAGGGATCTCATTCTAGATGCCCTGGCTAACTCTGACAGCCCAAATTTCTTCGGGCCGGGCGGTATTCACCGGGTAAATTGCCGGTGCCCCGACGATCCCTTAAAAGGGCGGCGGTTCGTCGTCGTCATTGGGCAGGGCGGGTCCGGTGTAGCTCCAGGTTTCGGCGCCGCGGGCGGCGCGATTCTGTCGGCGTTCGGCGGCCACGTAGTGGGCCCGGTTTTGGGCGCGGGTCGCGGCGCGCAACGGCATCTTGGCGGTGCGCTCGCCGCGGCGCTCGGCGGATGCGCCCGGGTGGGTATCGCCGTTGATACCCGAAGTCTGTTATGCCGAGATGGCGGGCGATGCGGCAAGTATTAGCCGTGCGAAGTGTCGGCCTATTTCCTGGGCCGTCATTCGGCTCTCATTTGCCCTGCGCGGGCTTTTGAATGCTGGCCGGTCACAGCCCAAACGCCTGCAGGAACTGCAGCGGATGCATCAGGATGGCCGGCCCGCTCGTCGCCAGGATGCCGACCATGATGAGGAGCAGGAAGGCGGACACGATAGCGCCGACGAGGATCCCGAGGATGAGAAGCTCTGGCAACGATACGAGGTCGTGTAACGCCCCCGTTTGCAGCGAGTTCTGAATCCAGGGCGGCAGCAGCGAAAACAGCAACAACAGTCCCTTGGCGCTGTTGGCCTCGGTATAAGTTAAGGCGGCCAAGCCGCTGTTGAGTGTCTGCACAAACTGGTCGTTGAAGGCCGCCGCCTCACCGGCCAGCGCCTGATAGTTCGCAGCGTGCTGGGAGAACAGGTGCGCGATACCTGTCGACACCTCATCGGCGGCGGCGGGTATCACCGCGACGGTTGGAGCCGCCGCCACCATCTGGGCCGCGTTGACGTTCAAGCCGATGGCTGCCAAGTCCCCTGCCGCCGCCGTCATCATCTCTGGGTTCGCAATCACATAGGACATCTCGCCACCTCCCTGGCCGCCCACCCAGGATGCGCTCGTTTTCGGGGATTGGTATGAGTAGGGGACTACGTGCTTTCGGCAACTGGCGGACAGGCCGAGTACTTAACTTCGTATCGCCGGACTAAGGCCCGCTCAGTTGCCCGGTACCGTCGGTGACCTGGGGCACCCCGGCCAGATGGTCGTACAGCTACGGCACCCGGGTGCGATGCCGCTTGTCGTGCGGCGGGACGCCGTTGACGCCGCCGATCGACTCCGCGTAGGTGCCCACCGCGAACGCCGCGCCAGAACCCATGACCGCCAACGCGTCTCGGTTGACGGTGTCGACGGTGTCGCGCGGGCTCTGGAAGTTGGGGTCGAACGGGACGCCCGCCTGACCGCCCCACAGTCGAGCCTGCACCGTGGTCTTGAGCTGCGAAGCACCGGCGGTCAGACCCCCGACCGGCACGCCCGCGACCATGAACGGGTGGTAGTCGGCCATGGTGGCCAACGGCATGTCGGCGGGCCGCTTGCCGGCCAGGTTCAGGTATCCGCCGAGGGTGCGCTCGATGCCCGCCGAACCCTCGGGCACGTCGCCGAATGCGATTCCCGGCGTGGGCGGACCGGACTGGTCACCGTCGTCGGTGAAGAAGCCGGCGTTCCGCGAACCGAGCATGGTGAAGTCGAGGTACATCGCGATGTCGTTGAGCTGATCGCGGTCCATGCCGAAGACGTAATCCATCACGCCGTTGATGCCGTCCTCGTCGGCGCCCCAGAACGCGAACCGCACCGCGTTGTTCACCGCCGCCAGCGGTCCCAGCTGCAGCGCCGTTTCCAGCACCGCCGCCACGCCGGTGCCGTCGTCGTTGATGCCCGGACCGTCGCGCGGACTGTCCAGATGCGCGCCGACCACAATCGCCTCGTGCGGGGAGCCGGTTTCGGTCTGCGCCAACACGTTTCGTGACGAGATCGTGTGGTTCTCGGCGTCCAGCACCAGACGCACCGGCGCGGTGTCGTGCGCGAGCGCCGCGGCGCCGTTGGCGCCGACGACGGCGACCGGCACGGTCAGCTGCTTGAAATAGCCGGGGCCGAACAGCGTTGGCGGGGCGCCCTGCCCGTTGGGTGCGCTGAGCACGATCAGCCCCGCGGCACCCCGGGCCACGGCGCTGTTCTGCTTGTCGACGACCGAGCAGCCCGTGTCGTCGACGACAGCGATCGCGCCGGCGGGCAGGGCGGCCGGGTAATCGCCGGCGGTGCAGCCCGACGGCCGCGCGGGGTGGACGGCCGGTCCGGTCAGGCCGCCGGGCGGCGTTCGAACCAGCATCGACGCCTGGTCGACCTGATACGTGCGGCCGGCCACCGTCAGCGCGGGTTTACCGGGCGAGACGTTGTAGAGCCGGTCGAACTGCGGGGTCGAGACCTTAAAGCCCCTGTCGCGCAACGCCTTCGCCACGTAGTCGACGCTGGCGTCGTAGCCGGGCGTGCCGTCGGCGCGGCTGCCGCGGTTGGCGTTGGCGATGCCCTGTAGCGCGCGCAGGTGTGCGACCATCCGGTCGGCGGTCACCTTCGCCGCCAGTCCCCGGGCCAGATCCGGCGCCGTCGACGACGGGGGCGCCGGCCGCGGTGACGAGCACCCCGCCACCAACCCGATCAGCGCCAGCGCCGCGGCCAGCCGGCGGATCATGGCTTGTTGAGCACGTGCCGCGTGCGATCGGCCAACACGGGCACGCCATTTCGGCCGCCGAGGTCCTGCGCGTAGAGGGCCACCGCGTAGGCCACGCCGCCGCCATTGATGCCCAGTGAGGTGCGGTCGATGTGGTCGAGCGTGTCGGTCTTCTGGTGATAGTTGGGATCGAAGGGCGCGTCGGCGGTGCCGCCCCAGAGCTTGGCCTGATCGGCGGACATCTTGGTCTCGGCGCCCGAGAACAGGCCACCCGCCGGGATGCCGGCCAGCGTGAATCCGTCGTAGTCCGAACGCCCGTCGAACGAGGTGTCCTGCGCGGTCTTGCCCGCCGACTTCAGATAGGCGACCAGGGTGCGCTCGATGCCGGCCGAGCCTTCCGGCACCACCGGCTGGCCACGGGTGTCCGCGGGCAGCGATTGGTCCCCGTCATAGGTGAAGTAGCCGGGGTTGGGCGATGCGAGCATGTCGAAGTTCAGGTACAGCGCAATGTCTTTGAGCGCGTCGATGTTCAGCGACTCGACATAGTTACGCGAGCCGATCAGCCCGAGCTCCTCCGCGCCCCAGAAGCCGAACCGCACCGCGTTGTGCACCGGCGGCGAATTCCCCAGCTGCACCGCGGTTTCCAGGACGGCGGCCACGCCGGACCCGTTGTCGTTGATGCCCGGTCCCTCGGGGACGCTGTCCAGGTGGGCGCCCGCCATCACCACGTCGGTAGTCGACCCGGTCTTGGTCTGCGCGATGACGTTGCGGGCCTTGAAGGTTTGGACGCTGGCGTTGAGCTTGATCGTGGTCGGTCCCGGCTGCCCGCGTAGTTGCAGCCCGGTGGACTTGGTGACGCTCACCACCGGGATCTTCACGTCGGTGTCGGGCCCGAGGGTGCCGCCCATCTGCTGCTCGTCGACGTTGTCGGCGATGATCATCGCCACGGCGCCGCGCTGCACCGCCGCGTCCTCCTTCTGGGCGAACGGGCAAGTGCCGCGGTCCACCAGGACCACCGCGCCCTGCGCGTGAAGACCGTCGAAGTCGGCGGGCTTGCAGCCCGGGCTGATCGCCGGGGGCACCGCCACCAGCGGCCCGCTCACCCCGTCGGGCGGGGTGCCGAGACTGAAGTCCAGCGGGCGCGCCTCCACGGCCATCCCGCCTACCGTTACCGTCGGCTTGTCGCCGTGAAAAACCCGGGCCGAGAATTCGGGGGTCTGGACGTCAAAGCCGCTGTTGCGCAACGTGTTCACCACGTAGTCGACGCTGGCTTCGTAGCCGGGGGTGCCCACCGCGCGGGTGCCGTTGTTGGCGTTGGCGATGTCCTGGAGTTTCGACAGGTGCGCCATCATGGCGTCGGTCGTGACCTTGTCGTGCACCGAGGTCGCGAACGCGGCGGCGTCACCGGTGGCCGGCTGCGAGTTCTTGCGGCCATGCGAGCAGCCGGCCAGAAACGCGGCCAGGGCGACCACGGCGAGCAGGGCCCTCAGGCTAGACATACAGCGAGGTGAATGGTGCAAATGGCAGATTGCGCACCACGAACCAGGCCGCCACCAGGACCAGCGTCACCGCGGCGGCCCAGCGCTGGTGCTGCCAGCCCCGGACCGGCCGGCCCGTCACCCGGCCGTAGGTCCACGCCCCGTACGCCCACACCAGCAACGCCAGCGCCACCAGGCCCAGCGCGTTGAACCTGGCGGCCGCCAAAACGTTGCCGTGCATCAGCGAATACAACATCCGGGCGCTGCCACACCCCGGGCAGTCGATGCCCAACAGGGCCTTGGTGGGGCAGACCGGCAGGGGCCCACCCGGGGTCGTCGGATCACCCACCCAGGTGGCGGCGCAGACCAGGGTGGTGGACGCCGCCACCAGGAGCGGCGCGCCCAGACCGAGGCGCGCCGACCCGAGGCGGGTCACCATGATCGCGCCTCCGGCTTAGAACATCGCGGATAGCATCGCCATGCTGGAATTCTGGGCAGCCAAGCCACCGACCACCGCCAAGATCACGTAGATGACCGATACGACAACGCCAAGGATAATCGACCACATACCCCATTTCTTGGCGCTGTCGGCGGACGCCTGCGCCTCGGCATATTGGCCCTGGGCCCACAACCCGTTGACCTGACTGGATTTGACGACCGCCACGATGCCGAAGGGAAGGCAGAACAGGAGCCCGATAATGGCCAGCACTAAATGGTTACCTGGCGCTGGCCCGGCAGGTTGCTGTGGCGGGTATCCGGGCGGAGGGGGCGGCTGTGTCATGGATTCTCCAGTCGAGGCGAGTTAGCTGGCGTCGAGCGGTGCTTACCATACCGGAGCGGGCCCGCGAGGGCACTATCTCGGCGAAATTCGCCGTTTCCGCCGGCCGCGCGACCGTTCCGCCGCCGGCGCTTGCGTTGCCGCGCGCCCTGGGCACGAGCCGCGGACTGGCGCGAAAGTCCCTGACCGTCAACCACTTTGCCTACCGGATGGCTTCGGCCGCCGGTGGCAACAATGATGCCCAGACAGATAATTTCCAGCGGAATGTGTTGCATGGACAGGACATAGCCCTACGATCCCTTTAGCGGATGCACTATTTCCGGTGAGCGACGCACTGTTAGGAGCCGATGATGCCTCAACTCAGCAAGGCGCTGCGCGCCGCGGCGGCCACCGTGGCCGCGGGCAGTTGCGCGTTCGCCGGTGCCGCCACGGCGGCCGCGGACCCCACCAATACCGGTAGCTCGGCGGACATCAACACGCTAGCCGCCAATCTGTCGAAAGGCTACGGGCTCAACAACTGCACGGCCGGAAACCTCGACGCCGGTGAACTCGCCGTGCTCACCTGCGGGCAGAGCCCCGACCCGAGCGGCCCGATTCAGGCCAGGTACATCCTGTTCAACAACGCCGACAATCTGACCGGTTCGTTCAAGACCAGCATCAAGGACGACGTGCTAACCGCGTGCGGGGACGCCGGCCAGTCGCCCACCACCTGGCACCAGGGCAGCAACAACGCCAACTCCGGATCGGTGGCGTGCGGGACATACCAGAACGCCGCGGAGATCATCTGGACCACGGACGCCAAGAACATCTTGAGCCTTATCCGTGGGTCGAATAACGACGTCCCCGCGCTCTACCAGTGGTGGCGTGCGAACGGCTGAGGCCCGAAAGACGCTCGGTTGCTTGGTTTTCCAACACAACAAAGGAGTTCAGAATGTCCCCTCTCACCAAGGCGTTGCGGGCGGCGTCGGCCGCGGCGCTCATGGGCGCTTCGGTCATCGTCGGCACCGCCGCGGCGACCGCGGATCCCGGCACGGGTAGCTCGGCGGACATCAACACGCTGGCCGCCAATCTGTCGAAGGGCTACGGCCTCAACACTTGCCAGCCGGCCCCGCTGTCGGGCCCGATCCTGGCCGAGCTCGACTGCGGGCAGAGCCCCGACCCCAACGGCCCGGCCGCCGGCGTCTACCAGCTCTACAGCAACGGCAGCGACCTGGCCGCCGCGTTCACCGGCGGCATCAACGGCGTATCGCTGAGCCCGTGCGGGGACAACGGCCAGTCACCGGGCACCTGGCACACGGGCAGCACCGGCGCGACGGCGGGCCAGGTGGCGTGCGGGACCTATAAGAACGCCGCGGTCATCACCTGGACCACCGACGCCAAGAACGTGTTGAGCCACATCCGCTCGTCCAACACCGACGTGAACGCGCTCTACCAGTGGTGGCGCACCAACGGCTGAGCTTCTACAGTTGCGCGGCAAGTAAATCCGCGACCGCGCGCATCCCGGCGTCATTGGGGTGCAGCGGGGCGGGCCGCCCGGGCAGGGACATGCCGTAGCGCGCCGGGGTGGTCGTCCACGGCTCGGCCGACCAGGCGTGGTGATCCCGGCTGGCCGCAGCGGCGCCGACGATCTCACACCCGGTCGCCGCGGCAGCGTCGGCGGTGCGGCGTTCGAGGGTCGCGGCCACGTGCCGCCCGAGGTCGGCGTCCGCCTGCCGCAGCGGCGGGGCCGGAGCGTCGGCGGGCGGCAGGATGGTCAGGTAGTCGACGAAGACGATCCGGGCCTTCGGGGAGCGCTGCCGCACCGCCGCCCCGACCGCGCACAACGAATCGAACACGTCGGCCAGCGCCCGATCGCGCGTGTCACGTTCTAGCAGTTCGGATATGAGCCCGCCCAGCAGCGGCAGGCGCCGCGCGGCGGGCGGCAGCGACGCGGCCATCAACAGCGGAACGTAGCCGACGTCGTTGCCGCCGATGGTCACGGTGACCACGGCCTCCGAGCCGTCCAGCGCGGTGATCTGCGGCGGCCAGCCGCGCTGGTGATCGGCGAGCACATGGGCGGTGGTTGCGCCGGAGAAGGTGACGTCGACCAGCTTGAGGCTCAGCCGTTCGGCGACCAGGTGCGGGTAGTTGCGGGCGGATCGGCCCGACCAGAGCGGGGCGCCCTCGGCGCGGGGCCGGATGCCGGGGCCGGCGGCCATCGAACTACCCAGCGCGACATAACGTTTCATAGTTCGGGGGACGACGCCTGCGCCCAGAACCGTTTGGGGATCCGCCCGGCGCGCCGCGCCAGGTATCCGGCGGTGACGGCCGCGGCCATGGCGGCCGCCATCGCGGGCGGGTCCGCGGCGCGGGTCACCGCGGTCGCCAACAGCACGGCGTCGCAACCCAATTCCATTGCCAGCGCGGCGTCGCTCGCGGTGCCGATGCCGGCGTCGAGCACCACCGGGACGCCGGCCCGCGCGACGATCATCTCGATGTTGTGCGGGTTCGTGATGCCAAGGCCGGTGCCGATGGGGGCGCCGAGCGGCATCACCGCCGCGCAGCCGGCGTCTTCGAGCCGGCGGGCGAGCGCCGGGTCATCGTTGGTGTACGGCAGCACGACGAACCCGTCGTCCACCAATTGCTCTGCCGCGCGGACCAATTCGACGGCGTCCGGCAGCAGCGTGCGTTCGTCGGCGATCACCTCGAGCTTGACCCAGTTGGTGTCCAGCGCCTCGCGGGCCAGCTGCGCGGTGAGCACCGCCTCGGCCGCGCCGCGGCAGCCCGCCGTGTTCGGCAGCGGCGTGATGCCCAGCCGGTTGAGCAGGTCCAGCAGCCCGGTCCCGCCCTCGGCGTCGACGCGGCGGATCGCCACGGTGGTCAGCTCGGTGCCCGACGCGATCAGCGCCTCTTCGAGCACCGCCAGGTTCGTCGCTCCCCCGGTGCCCATGATGAGCCGCGAGGCGAAGCTGCGATCCGCGATCGTCAGTTTGGTTTCCGTGTCGGCTCTAGCCACCTTGCACCGCCGTCACCACCTCGAGTCGGGCACCATCGAAAAGCCTTGCCGTCCAGTCGGATCGCGGGAGCACGGCGTCGTCGATCGCCACCGCGATGCCGCGGCCGGGGAACCCCAGCGACTCCAGCAGCGCGGCGACGGTGGTCTGCTCGTCGACCTCGACCGTTTTCTCGTTGACCGTGACGATCATGACCGCGCCCCGACCGGGACCAGCTCGGCGACAACCTGTTGGGCGGTCCACGGCGCCAGCAGGAACCCGGACCGGCCGTGGCCCGCCGCGACCAGGGTTCGCTCGTCCACGCGCTGCACGAGGGGCAGGTTATCGGGTGTCATCGGGCGCAGCCCGGCCGCGCACTCGGCCAGCTCGTACTCGCCGAGCGCCGGCAGCACCGCGCACGCGTCGTCGAGCAGGTCCCGCACCCCCGACACCACCGGGGCCGTATCGCGGCCGTGCTCGTATTGGGTGGCGCCGACGACCACCCCGTCCCCGCGCGGCACCAGGTACACCTGCCGCCCGTGCACGCGGGCGCGAATGACCCGCTGCAGCAACGGCATACAGCCCTTGCGCCAGCGCAAGCGCAGCACCTCGCCCTTCACCGGCCGCACCGGCAGCCCCGGCCACAGCGCGGGCGCGTCGATGCCGTTGGCGATCACCACCGCGTCCGCGTCGACCCGCTTGAGGTCGCTCACCGGACCGGCCCACCGCACCCCGAGGCTCTCGCAGTCCCGGCCCAGCGCGTCGAGCACGGCGCGGTTGTCCACCGCCAGCTCGGTGGGCGCGCGGAAGCCGTGCCGGATGCCTTGCGCCAGCAGCGGTTCCACGTCGCGGGCGGCCGGCTCCCACACCACCGGATGGCCCTGCTCGGACAACCAGTCGGCGACGGTGCGCAGGTCGGCGACGTCGGCGCGGTCGACGGCCACCACCAGCGACTCGCGGGCGGTGATCACCCCCGGCGGCCAGCCGTCGGTGAAGCCGCCCTCGCGCCACAGCCGCAGCGACTCCAGGCCCAGCCGCAGCAACCGCTCTTCGCCGGGCCAACCCTCGCTGTGCGGGGCGAGCATCCCGCCCGCCACCCACGACGCACCCGGTTCGCCGGTGTGGTGCACGACGACCGACCATCCGGCCCGCGCGGCGCGGCGCGCCACCGACAGCCCGATGACACCGCCGCCGATGACGGCCAGTGAGTCTTGCATCCTTTGCTCCCTTCGCCGGCATGACCCGGATCAGGTGTGACGGTAAGGGCGTGCGCGCCCACTCTCAGTCCCCGGTCGCTGGGACTCCCGTGCTCTTCGGGTTCCACGCTAGCGCGCTAGCGTCTCGGTGTGCACCAACCGTCCACCCGCCTCGCGGCGGCCAGGCTGTATCTGTGTACCGACGCGCGCCGCGAGCGCGGCGACCTGGCCGAGTTCGTCGACGCCGCGCTGGCCGGCGGGGTCGACATCGTCCAGCTGCGCGACAAGGGGTCGGCGGGTGAGCAGCGGTTCGGTCCGCTCGAGGCCCGCGCCGAGCTGGCCGCCCTCGAGGTCCTCGCCGACGCGGCCCGCCGGCAAGGCGCCCTGTTCGCGGTCAACGACCGAGCCGACATCGCCCGCGCGGCCGGCGCCGACGTGCTGCACCTGGGCCAGGGGGACCTGCCGCCGGCCGTGGCCCGCGACATCGTCGGGCCGGAGGTGCTGATCGGCCTGTCCAGCCACGACACTTGCCAGATGACCGCCGCCGCCGGCGAGGCCGACTACTTCTGCGTCGGGCCCTGCTGGCCCACCCCGACCAAGCCCGGCCGCGCGGCGCCGGGGCTGGGCCTGGTGCGTGAGGCCGCCCAGCTCGGCGGGGACAAGCCGTGGTTCGCGATCGGCGGCATCGACGGCCGGCGGCTGCCCGAGGTGCTCGACGCCGGCGCCCGCCGGATCGTGGTGGTGCGGGCGATCACCGCGGCCGAGGACCCGCGGGCCGCGGCCGAAGCGCTCAGGTCTGCGCTTGCAGCAGCGAGCTGATCAGGCGACTCAGCTGCGACGGCTCCTCGTCGGCGTCACCCGGCATGCACCACACGAAGACCCCGGCCTCGACCTCGAGTGTGCGCGGCAGGTGATGGCGCCGTTCGTCGCCGTGGTCCAGCGGCAACAGCGCCGGCGAAGTGCGCAGCCGCTGCCAGCTGGCCGCGAAGCCGGGATGCAGCGGCAAGTCGGCCACCTCGCTCTCGGCGACCCAGCGCATCTCGGCGCTTTCCCGGTTGGGGACCGTGTCGAGCAACTCGGCCGCGTCGGCGACGACGGTGGTATAGGTCCAGCTGGTGCCACCGAGCCCGGTCACCTCGGCGGTGACGACCGCGGCGCGCACGGCGAGCCGCTCGGCCCGCAGGCCGGCCTCCTCGTGCGCCTCGCGGACGGCGGTTTGCTCCGGCGTCTCGTGGCTGTCCCGCGCGCCGCCCGGCAGGCCCCACGTCCCGCCCTGGTGACTCCACACCGCCCGATGCTGCAGCAGGACCGCGGGCGTGCCGTCGGGGCGCGGCGCGCGCAACAGCAACCCGGCCGCGCCGTAGCGGCCCCAGTAGTGGGCGCCGCTGTCGGATACCACCCATCCGTCGCCGTCGCCCTGCACGAGATCAGGATATGCAGGCGACCCCGCCGGTCAATTGACTCGCCTCCCCCCATCCGCACGAACATTCTCTTAGAATTCGCTTATCCAGGTTCGTGGGCCGAAAGTTATGAGGGCTGAGTAGACGTGACGGTTGAGCTGGCGCACCCGTCGACCGAACCGAAGGGGTCGCGGTCGCCGGCCGAACCGGCACACCCGCGCTGGTGGTTCATCTCCACGACGCCGGGCCGCATCCTGACCATCGGGATCGTGCTGGCGGCCCTCGGCGTCTCCAGCGCGTTCGCCACGTCGACGACCATCAACCACCGGCAGCAGGTGCTGTCCACGGTGCTCAACCACACCGAGCCGCTGTCGTTCGCCGCCGGGCGGCTCTACACCACGCTGTCGGTGGCCGACGCCGCGGCGGCCACCGCGTTCATCGCGCAGGCCGAGCCACGGCCGGTTCGGCAGCGCTACGAGCAGGCCATCACCGACGCCGCGGTAGCCGTGACGAGGGCGTCGAGCGGGCTGACCGACGAGCCCCTGGTGCAGTTACTGGGCCGGCTCAACGCCGAGTTGGCCGTCTACACCGGGCTGATCGAGATCGCGCGGACCAACAACCGGGAAGGCAATCCCGTCGGGTCGTCGTACCTGTCGGAGGCCTCCGGGCTGATGCAGTCGCAGATCCTGCCCGACGCGGCGCAGCTGTACCAGGCGACCTCCGATCGGGTGGACAGCGAAACCACCGCGTCCACTCACTTCCCCGCCCCGGTGATCCTGGTCGTCGCCAGCACGGTGGTCTTCGGCGCGTTCTCGCATCGCTGGCTGGCCCGCCGCACCCGGCGCCGAATCAACCCGGGGCTGGTCGTCGGCGCTCTCGGTATTCTCGTCATGGTGGTATGGGTCGGAACCGCGCTGACCATTTCGACGACCGCGAGTCGCAGCGCCAAGGACACCGCCGCGGAGTCGCTGCGGACCGTCACCAACGTCGCTATCACCGCCCAGCAGGCGCGGGCCGACGAGACGCTCTCGCTGATCCGCCGCGGTGACGAGGAGATGCGCAAGCAGTCGTTCTACCAGCGCATCGACTCCATGCACTCCCAGCTCGACCAGTACATGTCGCGCAGCGACGCCGTCGACAAGCCGGACCTGCAGGGGGCGGATCAGCTCCTGCTGCGCTGGCGGCAGGCCAACGACCGGATCAACTCCTACATCTCGGTGGGCAATTACCGCGCCGCCACCCAGGTCGCGCTCGGCAGCGGCGAGGACGACTCCACCCCGGCGTTCGACAAGCTCGAGGACGAGCTCGGCAAGGCCATGGACCAGAGCCGCACCCACCTGCGCAACGACGTGCTCAGCGCGCGCAGCGGGTTGTCCGGCGCCCAGGTCGGCGGCGTCGTGCTGTCCCTCGGCGCGGCCATCGCCGTCGCGCTCGGCCTGTGGCCGCGGCTCAGGGAGTACCGGTGATCAGGCGCTGCCTGGGGGCGCTCGCGGCGGTCGGCCTACTCGCGGGCTGCGGCCACACCGAGACGCTGACCGTGGCCACCGTGCCGACGCTGCCGCCGCCCACGCCGGTCGGCATGCAGCAGTTGCCCCCGGAGCCGCCGCTGCCGCCGGACGACCCGAGCCAGGGCTGCGACCTGACCGCGAGCCTGCGCCCCTTCCCCAACAAGGCCGAGGCCGACGCCGCCGTCGCCGACATCCGAGCCCGCGGCCGGCTGATCGTCGGGCTCGACATCGGCAGCAACCTGTTCAGCTTCCGCGACCCGATCACCGGCGAGATCACCGGCTTCGACGTCGACATCGCCGGCGAGATCGCACGCGACATCTTCGGCGCCCCCTCGCACGTCGAGTACCGCATCCTGTCGTCGGAAGAGCGGGTCACCGCGCTGCAGCGCAACGAGGTCGACGTCGTCGTCAAGACCATGACCATCACCTGTGAGCGGCGCAAGCTGGTGAACTTCTCGACCGTCTACCTCGACGCCAACCAGCGCATCCTGGCCCCGCGCGACTCGCCGATCGCCAGGGCGGCCGACCTGTCCGGCAAGCGGGTCTGCGTGGCCCGGGGCACCACCTCGCTGCACCGGATACAGCAGATCGACCCGGCGCCGGTCATCGTGTCGGTGGTGAACTGGGCCGACTGCCTGGTGGCCATGCAGCAGCGCGAGATCGACGCCGTCAGCACCGACGACTCGATCCTGGCCGGGCTGGTGGAGGAGGACCCGTACCTGCACATCGTCGGGCCGAATATGGCGACCCAGCCGTACGGCATCGGCGTCAACCTGAACAATCCCGGGCTGGTCCGGTTCGTCAACGGCACGCTGGAGCGCATCCGTCGCGACGGGACGTGGAACACGTTGTACCGCAAGTGGTTGACGGTTCTGGGACCGGCGCCCGCCCCGCCCACGCCGAGGTACGTGGACTGATGGGCGAGCCGATGGATTCCGAGGACGTCGGCACCCAGGCGCCCGACGTGCAGACCGGTGCGGCGGCGGAGTCGCGGCCGCAGGCCACCCAGGCCTTGTTCCGCCCCGACTTCGACGACGATGACGACGACGACTTCCTCATCCCGGGCATAGACATCGAGGCGCCGGAGCGGATGACGGTGGCCACCCGGGTGCTGCCGCCCACCCGGCAGCTGGGCGGTGGGCTGGTCGAGATCCCGCGCGTGCGCGACATCGATCCGCTCGAGGCGCTGATGACGAACCCGGTGGTGCCGGAGTCCAAGCGCTTCTGCTGGAACTGCGGAAAGCCGGTCGGCCGGTCGGGCTCCGAGGGCAAGGGCGCGTCGGAGGGCTGGTGCCCCGCCTGTGGGAGCCCGTATTCGTTTCTGCCACAACTGAATCCGGGCGACATCGTCGCGGGCCAATACGAGGTGAAGGGCTGCATCGCGCACGGCGGGCTGGGCTGGGTCTACCTGGCGGTCGACCACAACGTCAACGACCGGCCGGTGGTGCTCAAGGGCCTGGTGCATTCCGGTGACGCCGAGGCGCAGGCGATCGCGATGGCCGAGCGCCAGTTCCTGGCCGAGGTGGTGCACCCGCAGATCGTGCAGATCTTCAACTTCGTCGAGCACACCGACCGGCACGGGGAGCCGGTCGGCTACATCGTCATGGAGTACATCGGCGGGCAGTCGCTGCGGCGCAACCTCAAGGACGGCAAGTCCGAGAAGCTGCCCGTTTCCGAGGCCATCGCCTACCTGCTCGAGATCATGCCCGCGCTGAGCTACCTGCATTCCATCGGCCTGGTCTACAACGACCTGAAGCCGGAGAACATCATGCTCACCGAGGAGCAGCTCAAGCTGATCGACCTGGGCGCGGTGTCGCGGATCAATTCGTTCGGATATCTTTACGGCACACCAGGTTTCCAGGCGCCGGAGATCGTGCGCACCGGCCCGACGGTGGCCACCGACATCTACACGGTGGGACGCACGCTGGCGGCGCTGACGCTGAACCTGCGCACCCGCAACGGCCGCTACGTCGACGGGCTGCCGGACGACGATCCCGTGCTGAAGACCTACGACTCGTACGGCCGGCTGCTGCGCCGCGCCACCGACCCCGACCCGAGGCGCCGGTTTTCCACCGCCGAGGAGATGTCGGCGCAGTTGATGGGCGTGCTGCGGGAGGTGGTCGCCCAAGACACCCGGATCCCGCGGCCCGGCCTGTCGACGATCTTTTCCCCCAGCCGGTCGACGTTCGGGGTCGACCTGCTGGTCGCGCACACCGACGTGTATTTGGACGGCCAGGTGCATTCCGAGAAGCTCACGGCCCGGGAAATCGTGACCGCGCTGCCGGTGCCGCTGGTCGATCCGACCGACGTCGCCGCCCCGGTGCTGCAGGCGACGGTGCTCTCCCAGCCGGTCCAGACGCTGGACTCGTTGCGCGCCGCGCGGCACGGTTCGCTGGACGCCGACGGCATCGAGGTGGCCGAGTCGATCGAGCTGCCGCTGATGGAGGTCCGCGCGCTACTCGATCTCGGCGACGTGGCCAAGGCCACCCGCAAGCTCGACGACCTGGCCGAGCGCGTCGGCTGGCGGTGGCGGCTGGTGTGGTATCGGGCCGTCTCCGAACTGCTGACCGGCGACTACGAGTCGGCCACAAAGCATTTCACCGAGGTGCTGGACACCTTCCCGGGCGAGCTGGCGCCCAAGCTGGCGCTGGCCGCCACCGCCGAGCTGGCCGGTAATCCCGACGAGCACAAGTTCTACGAGACGGTGTGGAAGACCAACGACGGCGTGATCTCCGCCGCCTTCGGTCTGGCCAGAGCCCTTTCGGCCGAGGGCAATCGCGAGGAGGCGGTCAACACGCTGGACGAGGTCCCGCCCACCTCAAGGCATTTCACGACCGCGCGGCTGACCAGCGCGGTGACGCTGATGTCGGGCCGCTCCACCAGCGAGATCACCGAGGCGCAGATCCGCGACGCGGCCCGCCGCGTGGAGGCGCTGCCGCCCACCGAGCCGCGGGTGCTGCAGATCCGCGCCCTGGTGCTGGGCGGCGCGATGGACTGGCTGCAGGACAACGAGGCGAGCACCAATCACATCCTCGGCTTCCCGTTCACCGAACACGGCCTGCGACTGGGCGTCGAGGCGTCGCTGCGCAGCCTGGCCCGCGTCGCGCCCACGCAGCGACACCGGTACACGCTGGTGGACATGGCGAACAAGGTGCGTCCGACGAGCACGTTCTAGTTTGGGTTTGGGTTGGGTTTGGGCCCCGGACCGCGAGTGTGAATCGTGGGCGGCGACACGCCGACGAACTTCGCCATGGGCTCACACCGAAAAGCCTTGCGTTCACACTCGATTCGCCGATGAGTTCGAGTGTGAATCGTGGGCTTTCGGTGTGAATCCTGGGCGGCAGAATCGCCCGAATCCCGCCACCGGCTCACACTCAAAACCAAGAGCTCACACTCAACGAGTCAGCATGCAGCCCAACCTCGTTCGATCATCGCCGTGCGGACTCGGCGCACAATATTTGCGCGGTGATCCTCAGCGACGACCCGGACGATGATCCAGCCCATTCGCTCGAGCGTCTCCAAGCGCTGAATGTCGTAGACGTACCGGCGACGATCGGTCTGGTGTTGATCACCGTCATGTTCAACGCCGACCATGTACTCGTCCCAACCCACATCGATGTGGGCGACTGGCAGGCCGTCCACGCCGAGCACCGGTATCTGGGTCTGCGGCCGTGGCAATCCGGCATCGATGAGCAGCAGCCGCAGGTAGCTTTCGCGCGGCGACTGCGACCCGGGGTCGACCAGCTCCAGCGCGGCCTCTAGCCGCCGCAACCCGGGCGTGTGGGGATGGCACTTCGCGATGCGCAGCACGTCCTCGGTCTTGAAACCCGTTGCGCGCGCGAGCGCGTCGAGCCGGACGACCGCCGAGCGGATGGCGCCGCGGCGACCGATGTCGAAGGCGGTGCGCTCGGGTGTGGTGACGACGCGCCCGTCCATCACCTGCGTCTCGCCGTCTGCCAACGCGTCGCGCCGGGTCAGCACGCCGAGGGGCGGACGGGTGTTGGCGTGATTGAGCTCGATCGGAACATTGTCGGGAATCCACTTGGATCCGTGCAGCGCCGCGGCGGCCGCGCCCACGATGGTCGCCGACCTCTTCGACCACAGCCACGCCGCGGCGATCCGCTGTTCGAGGGACGGCTCGGTGCCGTTCGGTAGGTAGACGTTCGGAAAGACCGCGCTATAACGCGTGCGCAGATGATGCCGGTTCAACGCCCCGGAAGCCCATGCCTCGCTGCCGATGAACGGTTTTCCCAATTCCATGTCGGAACGGTCGCACGCCGACGGCTGACGGCGTTTACAGCTATCCACAGGGCGGCTGAGTGTGAACTGGTGGCTTTTCGTGTGCGTACAGGGCGGGAAAAAGCCACAGGCACACACACAGCGCAGACATAGGTTCGTATCGCACAGTTATGGACATGCCGGGGCAGTCCACGCGGTGGATCGCGACGGCCCGCGCGCTGCGTCGGGCCGGGTTCGGGGTGACCGGGCCCGAGGTCGACGCGGTCGCCGGCCGGGACTGGCCGGACTACGTCGACGCCATCCTGGCCACCAACCCCGACACGGATCCGGGCGCCGTCGCCACCCCGATGCCCACCATGGAGGCGCCCCGCGCGCCCGGCAAGGGCGCGCCGCAGGCGGCTCGCAAGCAGTACAACGCCGCGTTGTCCGAGCAGCAGCGGGCGCTCTCGGAGTGGTGGCTGAGCCGCATGGTCGGCGTCGGGCAGCCGATCCACGAGAAGCTAACCCTGTTGTGGCACAACCACTTCGCCACGTCCGCGCAGAAGGTCCGGGTGGCCGCATACATGGCCGCGCAAAACCAGAAGCTGCGCACCGGGGCGCTGGGCGATTTCCGCAAAATGGCCTACGCGATGCTGACCGACGCCGCGATGCTGCGCTGGCTCGACGGGCAGACCAACACGGCCAAGGCCCCCAACGAGAACCTGGCCCGCGAATTCATGGAGCTGTTCGCGCTCGGCCACGGCAACGGCTACACCGAGGACGACGTGCGGGCCGGCGCGCGGGCGCTGACGGGATGGGTGATCGGCGCCGACGGCCAAACCGCGGTGCTCCCCAAACGCCACGACCCGACGGCCAAGACGCTGTTCGGGTCCACCCGCGACTTCGACGCCGCGGCGTTCTGCGACGCCGTGCTGGCCCAGCCCAAATCGGCCGAATACGTCGCGGGGCGCCTGTGGCAGCAACTGGCCTCCGACGACCCGCCGTCACCGCAGGCGCTCGACCGCCTCGTCGCCGCCTACGGCCCTGGACGCGACCTGCGGGCACTGACCCGGGCGATCCTGACCGACGGCGAGTTCACCGGCGGGCGAGCGACGCGAGTCAACACCCCGGTCGAATGGCTCATCGGCGTGATGCGGGCGCTGCGCGTGCCCGTCGACAACCCCGCGCAGCGCAAGCTCGCCGACGCCACCCTGCGGGCGCTGGGGCAGCGCCCGTTCTACCCGCCGAGCGTCGGCGGCTGGCCCCGCGGGCGGGTATGGCTGTCCACCGCCAGCGCCGGGGCACGCCTGCGCGCCGCGACGCAGTTGGCGCAGGCGGGCGACCTCTCGAGCGTCGAAGACGCCGCCCCGCGCGACCGCATCGACGCGGTCGGCTACCTGATCGGCGTCGGCGATTGGTCGGACCGGACCGCCGACGCGCTAGCGCCGCTGGTGCGCACGCCGCCCCAGTTGGTCGCCGCCGCGGTCAACACGCCCGAATACCTGACGTCCTGAGTGAGACCGCGCATGCCCGAGATCAATCGCCGCAAATTCCTGATCGCCAGCGCGGGCGTCGGCGCGGCCGGCCTGCTCTCGACGGCGGTGGCCGTCGAATGGCCCGACCTGACGCGCGCAGCCCGGGACCGGCCGCTGCCCGAGGGGGCCGGCGTGCTGGTGCTCGTCACCCTGTACGGGGGCAACGACGGCATCAACACCCTGATCCCGTACCGCGACAACGCGTATCACGACGCGCGCCCGGAGCTCGCCTACGCCCCGGGTGACGTGATCCACCTCGACGAGCGGCTCGGGCTCAACCCGGCGATGAAGGGGCTGGCCCAACTGTGGGGCCAACGCCGGCTCGCCATCGTGCGCGGCGTCGGCTACCCCAAGCCCGACCACAGCCACTTCCGGTCCATGGACATCTGGCAGACGGCGTCGCCGGCCGAGCCCGTGTCGACCGGCTGGATCGGCCGCTGGCTCGACGCCACCGGCGACGACCCGCTGCGCGCGGTCAACGTGGGGCCCGTCCTGCCGCCGCTGGCGGTCGGCGAAAAGTGCACGGCGGCAGCGCTTTCCCCGGGTGGGGCGGCCGGAAAGGCCCAGCAATTCGACGGCATCATGGCCGCGCTCGGCGCCGACGACCCCGACGATACGCCGGCAATGGCCGCCGTGCGCAAGGCGTACCGCGCCGCGCGGACCGCCAACGGTGCGTTCGAATCGGTCAAACCCGCTGCCAAGGGCCGCAATTCGCTAGCAACGCAGCTGGGCGTGGTCGCCGGCGCGGTGAAGGCCCGCGTCCCGACGCGGGTCTACACGGTGCAACTGGGCGGCTTCGACACCCACGCCGACGAACGCGAAACCCAGCAGCGCCTCTTGCAGACCTTCGACGAGGCGGTCGCGCCCTTCCTACAGCAGGTGGGCGATCCGAACGTGGTCGTGATGGCGTACTCCGAGTTCGGCCGCCGCGTCCACGCCAACGCCTCGCAGGGCACCGATCACGGCACCGCCGGTCCAGTCTTCGTCGCGGGGGCGCGCGTTAAGGGCGGGTTCTACGGTGAAGAGCCCAGCCTCACCGACCTCGACAACGGGGACCTGAAGTACACCACGGACTTTCGCGACGTCTACCACGAACTGCTGGACCGAACCGTCGGGACCGATCCCACACCCTCGGTCGGTCCCGGACGAAAAAGCCTGGGGTTCCTAACCGCTTAGCGCGCGCACGCAGTCGCGGGCGATAGCCAGTTCTTCGTTGGTCGGTATCATCAGCACGGCGATCGGCGACGATTCCGCGGAGATCTGACGGGCGCCCCGGCCCCCGCTGAGGTTGCGGCGCTCGTCCAGCACGACGCCCAGCTCCTCCAGGCCCGCCACGGCATCGCGACGCACCGCCGGGTCGTTCTCGCCGATGCCGGCGGTGAAGCTGATGACATCGGTGTGCCCCAGCACCGCCAGGTACGCGCCGATGTACTTGCGCAACCGGTGAATGAACACGCTGTAGGCCAATTGCGCTGCGCCGTCGCCGGATTCGATCATGGATCGCAGCCGCCGGAAGTCCCGCTCGCCGGCCAACCCGAGAACCCCGGACCGCTCGTTGAGCATGGCCTCGACGTCGTCGACGCCCATCTGGGCCCGGTGCCACAGGTAGCTGACGATGCTGGGGTCGATGTCGCCGCTGCGGGTGCCCATCACGAGGCCCTCCAGTGGGGTCAGGCCCATCGAGGTGTCGATCGGCCGGGTGCCGGCGATGGCCGACGCCGAGGAACCGTTACCCAGGTGCAGCACAATCTGTTTCAGGCCACCGAGCGGCCGGTCCAGGAAGGCCGCGGCCTGTTCGCTGACGTAGCGGTGCGACGTGCCGTGAAACCCGTAGCGGCGGATCTGCCACCGCTCGGCCACGTCGCGGTCGATGGCGTAGGTCGCCGCGGCCGGAGGCATGTCGTGGAAGAACGCCGTGTCGAACACCGCCACGTGGGGAAAGTCGGGCAGCAGCTTGCGCGCCACTTCTATTCCTTTGAGCGCGGGCGGATTGTGCAGCGGGGCCAGTTCGGACAGCTTGCCCAGCGCGGCGATCCGCGCGTCGTCCATCAGCGTCGGCCGGTAGAACTCGTTGCCACCATGCACCACCCGGTGCCCGACCGCCAGCAGCCCGCAGGTTCGCAGGTCGATGCCGTCCCCGGCCAGGGTGTCGAAGGCGCGCTGCAGCGCGGCCTCGTGGTCGGGAACCCCGGAGCGGTCCTCGCCGATCCGCTCGATGTGGCCCGACGCCCGCGCCGTGCCCGAATCCGGGTCCACCAGTTGGTATTTCAGGGACGACGAGCCGGAGTTGATCACCAGCACGAGGCGGCCGGTGTCAGCCATGGACGGCCTGCGCCTGGATCGCGGTGATCGCCACGGTGTTCACGATGTCTTCGACCAGCGCACCGCGGGACAGGTCGTTGACGGGCTTGCGCAGCCCCTGCAGCACCGGGCCGATCGCGATGGCCCCGGCGCTGCGCTGCACCGCCTTGTAGGTGTTGTTGCCGGTGTTGAGGTCCGGAAAGATCAGCACCGTGGCGCGCCCCGCCACCGGCGAATCCCGCAGCTTGGTGGCCGCGACCGACGGCTCGATCGCGGCGTCGTACTGGATGGGCCCCTCGACCAGCAGCTTCGGATCACGCTGGCGCACCAAATCCGTTGCAGCCCTGACCTTGTCGACATCCGCGCCGGCGCCGGAGTCGCCGGTCGAGTAGGACAGCATGGCCACCCTCGGCTCGATGCCGAACTGCGCGGCGGTGCGGGCGGAGCTGATCGCGATGTCGGCGAGCTGCTCGGAGGTCGGGTTCGGGATGATCGCGCAGTCGCCGTACACCAGGACACGGTCGGGCAGGCACATGAAGAAGACGCTGGAGACGGTGGATACATCGGGAACCGTCTTGATGATCTCGAATGCCGGCCGGACGGTGTGCGCGGTGGTGTGGGCGGCGCCCGACACCATGCCGTCGACGGCGCCGTTATGTACCAGCATGGTGCCGAAATACGTGGCGTCGCGCATGATCTCGCGGGCGTGCTCGGCGGTGATACCCTTCGCCTTGCGCAGCTCCGCATACTGGTCCGCGAACTGACCAAGCAGCTCGCTCGCCAGCGGGTCGATCACCTGCGCGCCGTCGAGGTTCACCCCGAGTTCGGCCGAGCGCAGCCGGATTTGGGCCTCGTCGCCCAGGATGGTCAGGTCGGCGACGCCGCGCTGCAGCAGGCGGCCGGCGGAGCGGAGGATGCGGTCGTCGTCGCCCTCGGGCAGCACGATGTGCCTGCGGTCGGCCCGGGCCCGCAGCCGCAATTGGTAGGTGAACATCTGCGGGGTGATCACGGTCGGCACCGAAATCGTCAGCTGCGTAAGCAGATCCGCGATGTCGACGTGGCGGTCCATCAGCTCGAGCGCGGTGTCGATCTTGCGTTGCGACATCGCGGTGACCCGGCCGCGGGCCGACGCGGCCGCGCTGGCCGTGTCGTAGGTGCCCAGCCCGGTCGCGATGATCGGCAGCCGCAGCCGCAGGCCGGAGACCAGCGCCGCGATGGACGGGTGCAGCTCGAACCCGCCGTTGAGCACCAGGCACGACAGCGACGGAAACCCTTCCGCCGCATGGGCACTGGCCACGGCGAGCACCACGTCGGAGCGGTCGCCCGGGGTGATCACCGCCATGCCGTCGCGCAGCCGTTCCAGCACGTGATCGGCGGTCATCCCGGCGACCAGCACGTCGGTGACCTCGCGCTCGCGCAGCGACGCCTCGCCGCTGACCGGCGTCCCACCGACCGCCCGCTCCAGCTCGGCCACCGTCGGCGCGCACAGCAGCGGCGCCTCGGGCAGCACGTAGCTGCGCTGGCTGAAGGCGCGCAGTGCTTCCCTGACCTCCTCCAGCCGCGCCGGGTCGCACCGGTTGGCCACCACCGCCGCGGTGTGGGCGTGCTGGGCCATCAGCTCGGCCAGGCACACCTCGACGACGCCGGCGACCTCGGCCGGGTTGCGGCCCTTGCCGCTGACCGTCAGCAGCACCGGCGCGCCGAGGTTGGCCGCGATGCGCGCGTTGACCGAGAGCTCGGCGGGCCGGGTCACGTCGGTGTAGTCGCTGCCGACGATCACCACCACATCGCAGGACTGGGCCATCGCGTGATAGGAGTCGACGATGCCGGCGATCGCGGCGTCGCTGTCGGCGTGCAGCTGCTGGTAGGTCACGCCGACGCACTGCTCGTAGGACAGGCCGGCGGTGGTGTGCTCGAGCAGCAGCTCGAGGATGTAGTCGCGGTCCTCGCCGAGGCGGGTGATGGGGCGGAACACGCCGACCCTGGCGACGGTCGCGGTCAGCCGGTGCAGCAGCCCCAGCGCGATCGTCGACTTGCCGGTCTCCGGCTCGGGCGCGGCGATGTAAATCGCCGAGCTTTTAGCCAAGTCGGCGCAGCCTGGGGGCCAGGTCCTTTTCGAAGAGGTCCAGGAACCGGCGTTGGTCGTGGCCCGGTGCGTGGAATACCAGGTGGTTGAGGCCCCACGTCACGTATTGCCCGACCTTTTCGACCGCCTCGTCGGGGTCCGACGCCACGATCCAGCGCTTGGCAACCTGCTCGATCGGTAGCGCGTCGGCGGCCTTCTCCATCTCGATCGGGTCGTCGATGCTGTGCTTCTGCTCGGCCGTCAGCGACAGCGGCGCCCAAAACCGGGTGTTCTCCAGCGCCAGGTCGGGGTCCGGGTCGTAGGAAATCTTGATCTCGATCATCTTGTCGATGTCGTCGACGTTGCGGTCGGCGGCCGCGGCACCCTCCTGCACGGCCGGGATCAGCTTGTCCTTGTAGAGCTCCTCGCCCTTGCCAGAGGTGCAGATGAACCCGTCGCCGGCCCGTCCCGCGTACTTGGCCACCGCCGGGCCGCCGGCGGCGACGTAGATGGGGACGCCGCCCTCGGGCACGTCGTAGATCGAGGCGCCCTTGAGCCGGTAGTAGTCGCCGTCGAAGTCGACGCGGTCGCCGCGCCACAGCTCCCGCATCAACCGCACCGACTCGCGCAGCCGGGCGAAGCGCTCCTTGAACTCCGGCCAGTCGCCCTCGTATCCGGTGGCGATCTCGTTCAGCGCCTCGCCGGTGCCGACCCCGAGGAAGACGCGGTTGGGGTACAGGCAGGCCATGGTGGCGAAGGCCTGAGCGATGACGGCGGGGTTGTAGCGGAAGGTCGGGGTGAGCACCGAGGTGCCCAGGACGATCCGCTTGGTGCGTTCGCCGACGGCGGTCATCCAGGCCAGCGAGAACGGGGCGTGCCCGCCCTCGTGCCGCCACGGCTGGAAGTGGTCACTGACGGTTGCGCTGTCCATGCCGTGACCTTCGGCGGCGACAGCGAGTTCGACGAGCTCACGGGGTGCGAATTGTTCGGCGGACGCCTTGTATCCAAGTTTGAGTTCAGCCACGGGTTATTTCTACTCCTCCCGGGACTCCTAGACTCGCCTGCATGGCCGACCAGTCCAAGGCGCCGACCCTCGTCCAAGTCACCGACACCGTGTACCTCGCCCAGGGCCCGGCGGTTAACTGGACGCTGGTGGTCGACGGGACGGGCGTGATGTTGATCGACGCCGGTTACCCCGGGGACCGCGAGGACGTGCTGGCGTCGCTGCGCCAGCTGGGCTACGGCCCGGAAGACGTGCGCGCAATCCTGCTGACGCACGCGCACATCGACCACCTGGGCTCGGCGATCCGGTTCGCCGCCGAGCACGGCACCCCGGTGTACTGCCACGCCGACGAGGTCGGTCACGCCAAGCGGGAGTACTTGGAACAGGTCTCGGTTTTCGATGTGGCGCTGCGCATTTGGCGGCCCCGCTGGGCGGTGTGGGGTCTACACGTGGTGCGCAGCGGCGGTCTGATCCGCGACGGCATCCCCTCGACGCAGCCGCTGACCGCGGAGGTGGCCGCCACACTGCCGGGCCACCCGACGGCCGTGGCCACGCCGGGGCACACCAGCGGGCATTGCTCGTACGTCGTCGACGGCGTGCTGGCCAGCGGTGACGCGCTGATCACCGGCCACCCGCTGCTGCGGCACCGCGGCCCGCAGCTGCTGCCGGCCGTGTTCAGCCACAGCCAGGCGAACTGCCTGCGCAGCCTGAATGCGCTGGCCCTGTTGAACACCGAGGCGCTGCTGCCCGGTCACGGCGACGTGTGGCGCGGCCCCATCCGCGAGGCGACGGAAGCTGCGCTCAAGCGGGCGCAATGACGCGGAACCCACTGGCTAGCGCGCGGCGACGTACTCGGGCAAGGCGATATCGTCGCGGAATTCGCGGCCGATGAGCCGCTCGGCCACCCACGGGACGTCCAGCAATTTGGTTGCCTGATTTCGAGTCCACAACCCAACCGACGTCTTCGGCGCGAACATCGAGGCGAACGCGCGCGCCGACCGCTGCCTGGCCTCGACGATCGGACGCAGGCGGCGTTCATAGCGGAGAAACGCCGCGCGGTGACCGCCACCGTCGCGGCCGAGTTCGCCGGCCAGCACGTAGGCCTGCACCATGGCCAGACCGGTCCCCTCGCCCGCCAACAGCGACACGGCGGCCGCGGCGTCGCCGATCAGCCCCACCCGCCCCCGCGACCAGTGGTCCATGACGATCTGGCTCACGCGGTCGAAGTACACCTCGTCGGCACCGTCGAGTTCGCCGAGGATCCGAGGGCATTCCCACCCGGCGTCGCCGAAGACTTGACGCAGGGTGTTCTTGACGTCCGACGAGTTCTGTGGCTCGGGACCGCGCATCTGGTCGGCGGTGAAAACAAAAAGGAACTGCGTCTTGTCGCCGCGCAACGCGAATCGCGCAACCATCCGTCCGGGTGTGGTGTAGGCGAGGTAGACGAGTTCGTCACGCGGCTGGTAGCCATCGACTTCGAAGGCGGCCACCCGGTAGCCGAGGTCGGCCTCGAATTCAGAGGCGGGCCCGAACACCAAGCCGCGCACGGGCGAATGGATGCCGCCGGCGCCGACGACCAAGTCGAACAAGCGTGATTGGCCGCTCTCGAACGTGACCCGGGCCCCGGCGTCGTACTGCGTGATGGCGGAAACGCTTTCACCGAACAGGGTTTCGACGTGCTCACCGGCCGAGCGGTAGATCATGGCGGCCAGGTCACCGCGCGGTACGGTGACGAAGCGGCCATTGAGATTCCGCCGGAAGGACTCCGCCGAAAAGCCCCCGACCTTCCGCGAATTGCGGTCCACCAGTCGCAACTCTTCGACGTCGTATCCGGCGGCGTGCAATTGGGGGGCCAACCCCATACGCTCGGCGACGGCATACCCGCCACCCCAGAAATCCACCACGTAGCCGCCCGTGCGCAGCCGCGGCGCCTTTTCAATCAGGGTCGGCTCGTGGCCATGGCGCCAGACCCAGTACGCGAGCGTCGGGCCGGCGATGCCGGCACCGACGATGGCGACCTTCATGCGCACACCCCTCTCCTGCGCATCGCGACTACTATAGCATAGTGCAACAGTTGCACTCGGCAAGTACGCGATCGCGGAGCAAGGGGCGTTGTGCTGAAAGAACTCACGGGCATGCCTGCCGGGATTCAGGCCCTGGAAGCGGTCGGCATCGTGACGGCTGTGGATTACGACCGGGTCTTCGCGCCGATGGTGGATCGGGCGCGGAGAACGGGTGGTCGCCTGCGGCTGCTGTACCAGTTCGGCCCTGCCTTCCAACGCATCACACCGGGTGCGCTGTGGGCCGACGCACGACTTGGGGTGAGCTACACGCGGCTGCTCGATGGCTGCGCGGTCGTGAGCGACCTTGGCTGGGTTCGGGCGCCGGCCAGCAGCATCGGCGCGTGGATGCCCTGCCCGCTGCGGGTGTACGCGGACAACGAACGCGATGACGCGGTCGCGTGGCTGACCTCGCTGCAGGCCGGCGCCGGCGCGTCCACGCAAGACATGGCCAAGGCATACATCGGTGGCGTGGGCGCCACGATCGGGAGCCTCGTCAAACTTGCCGCAGCCAAGCTGGCCGCCCAGGTCGAGTCGCAATGAGTTGCGGGCCGATCGGGTACCCGAGGGACATGGCAGACAACGAGAGTTTCCAGAATGCGGCCGAACGCATTTACCACGATTGGGACAAGGCGCTCAGTGAGGACGACGTCGACGCGCTGCTGGCGCTCTATGCCCCCGACGCCGTGCTGGAGAGCCCGGCGGTGCCGCTGACCTTGGGCACCGAGACCGGAATAGTCCGCGGGCACAGCGAGTTACGGCCCCTGCTCGAGCGCGTGGCCGCGCGCAAGCCGCCGCTGCGGACCTACTACCGCAGCGGCTATCTCACCGACGGCGCGCGAACGATGATCTTCGAATACCCGCGCGAAACGCCCGACGGGGAGCAAATGGATTTCGTCGAGGTCATGGAGATCGCCGACGGGCTGATCCAGCGCCATTGCGTCTATTGGGGCTGGCGCGGCGTGAAGGTCATCCAGGACGACGCGTACCACAAGTAGCGCGCTACAGCCCCAGATGCTCGCGCAGCGTCTCGCCGGAGTACTCGGTGCGGAACGCGCCGCGCTCCTGCAGCACCGGCACCACCCGGTCGACGAACTCGTCCAGGCCGTGCGGCGTCAGGTGCGGCACCAGGATGAAGCCGTCGCACGCGTCGGCCTGGATGTAGGTGTCGATCTCGTCGGCGATCCGCGTTGGCGTGCCGACGAACTGCTGGCGGCTGGTGACCGCGATGACCAGCTCGCGGATCGAGAGGTTCTCGGCTAAAGCGCGTTCGCGCCAACCGCGGGCGACGGCGATGGGGTCACCGTGCCGCACCCGGCCCTGCGTGATGGCGCTGTCGACGACCGGGTCGAAATCGGGCACCGGGCCGTCCGGGTCGTGGTCGGATAACTCGCGGCCCCACACCTGCTCGAGCATCGCGATCGCCGTCGCGCCGCTGACCTGTTGGTAGCGGATGTGCCGCGCCCGGTCCCGCGCCTCGGCATCGGTGTCGCCGAGGACGAACGTCGCGGCGGGAAAGACCTTGAGCCGGTCAGGATCCCGGCCGTAGGACGCGGCGCGACCCTTGACGTCGGCGTAGTAGCGCTGCCCGTCCTGCAGCGACGAGTGCAGCGTGAACAGGGCGTCGGCGTTGCGGGCGCCGAACGCTCGGCCATCGGCGGAGTCGCCGGCCTGCAGCAATATCGGATGCCCCTGCGGCCCCGCCGGCAGCGTGGCGAACCCGCGCACGTCGAAGTGGGGGCCGCGGTGTTCGACGCTTCGGATCCGGTCAGGATCGGCATACGCCCCCGCCCCGACGTCGGCCAGCACCGCGTCGGTTTGCCAGCTGTCCCAGAACTGGCGGGCCACGGCGAGGAACTCCTCGGCCCGCGAGTACCGATCGGCGTGGTCCAGGAAACCGCCGCGGCGGAAGTTGGCGCCGGTGAAGGCGTCTGACGAGGTCACCATGTTCCAGCCGGCGCGGCCGCCGGAGAGGTGGTCGAGCGACGCGAATTGCCTTGCCACCTCGAAGGGTTCGTTGAAGGTGGTGTTGATGGTTCCGGTCAGCCCGATCCGGTCGGTGACGCCCGCGAGCGCGGCCAGCACGGTGAAGGTGTCCGGGCGCCCCACCACGTCCAGGTCGTAGATGCGGCCGCGGTGCTCCCGCAGCCGCAGCCCCTCGGCGAGGAAGAAGAAGTCGAACAACCCGCGTTCGGCGGTGCGGGCCAGGTGCACGAACGACTCGAACTCGATCTGGCTGCCCGAACTCGGGTCCGTCCACACCGTGGTGTTGTTGACGCCAGGGAAGTGGGCGGCCAGGTGAATCGGCTTGCGCTGCTTGCCCTCCCGCACGCTCATCCGCTGATCCCCCACCGTTTGGCGATCAGTTCGTGCGAGCGCAGCCGGTCGGAGTGCCGGTGGGTGACGGAGGTGACGACGAGTTCGTCCGCGCCGGTGACGCGTTGCAGCGCGGACAGCCGCTCGGCGACCTCGTCCGGATTGCCGACGAACTGCGTTTCCAGCCGGTCTTTCACCACCGGCAGCTGCTCCTCGGTGATCGGGGGACAGTCGTCGGGATCGGGGTAGGGCACCGCGCCGACCCCCGTCCGGATGGAATAGACCCAATGCCCGTAGCTGGACGCCAGATGCCTTGCGGTGGCGGTGTCGTCGGCCACCACGATGTCGGCGGACACCACGACGTAGGGCCGCTCGAAGGCGGCCGACGGGACGAAGGCGGCCCGGTAGGCCTCGATCGCCTCTAGCGCCGTCGCCGGGGTGATGTGGTAGCTGGCGACGAACGGCAAACCCCGCGCACCGGCAAGCTTGGCGCTTTCACCCCGGGTGCTGCCAAAGACCCACGGGGTCAACCCGGATCGCTCACCCGGCACCGCGTGCACGTCGAAACCCTCGACCTCGTAGGTGCCGTCGAGCATCGCGATGATGTCGGCGAGTTGCTCGGCAAAGCCGGGCGCCACCGCCCCGGGCTGTTGCAGGATGCCCATGGTCGCCTGCACCCGTTCCTTGTCGAGGAGCCCGCGGAGGTCGAACGGCAGCGGGACCACCACGCCGTCGACCTCGTGCCACTGCCGCGGCGGGCGGGACTTGGCCGACGGCGACTTCGGCTTGTACCCGGTGTCGCGTCGTTGTCCCCTTCCGACGCCCAGGTCGATGCGGCCCGGATAGAAGGCCTCGAGCATCCCGAAGCTCTCGACCACCGCGACCGGAGTGGTGTACCCGAGCTGAATGGCGGCCGATCCGACCCGAATGCTGTTGGTGGCGGCCGCGATCTGGCCGATCAGCACGGCCGTCGCCGAGCTGGCCACGCCGACGAAGTGGTGTTCGGCGAGCCAGTACCGGCGGTAGCCCCACCGCTCGGCGCGCTGGGCCAGGTCGATGGTGTTGCGCAGGGCGGTCGCGGCGTCGTTGCCCGCGCTGATCGGGGCGAGGTCCAGGATCGACAGCGGCACCGGCGTCATCGGTGCACCGCCGCATAGCGATTGGGCGCCACGGGCAGGCCGAGGCGCGCGCGCAGGGTTTCACCCTCGCGATAGCCGGTGCGGAAGAGCCCGGCCCGCTGCAGCAGCGGCACCACCTCGTCGACGATGACCGGTAGGTCGGTCGCGTTGACCGCCGGCCGCAGGCGTGCGCCGTCGACGCCCAGCCGCCGCCAATCCTGCAGCAGCTCCACCAATTCCACTGCGCCCCCGGTGAACGCGAGCGCGTCGGAGCGGAAGTCGGCCGCGCGGTTGAACGAAACCACCACGTCGGCAAGGACTTTCAGGTGGGTGCCGCCCGCCGTGCGCACCTCCGCGATGATGCGTTGCACCGACGCGCCGTCGGTGGGGGTGACGAAGACGACGTCGGCGCCGGAGGCGGCGAACTCGTAGGCGGGGCCGACATGCGCCAGCGCGGCCACCACGGGCTGGCCCTGGGGTGAGCGCGGCGTGATCGAGGGCCCCTTGACCGAGAAGTACTTTCCGGTGAAGTCGATGTAGTGCAGCTTATCCACGTCGACGTAGCGCCCGGTGCGCACGTCGCGGATGATGGCGTCGTCCTCCCAGCTGTCCCATAGCCGGCGGACTACGTCGACGTACTCGACTGCCTCCTCGAAGAGGGGGACCTCGGACACGTCACGGCGGCCGAACAGCGCCGCCTCGTGCGCGGTGGCGCTCACCCGCGGCTGCCAGCCGGCCCGCCCGTGCGACACAAAGTCAAGCGTGGCAATGGATTTGGAGACGTGAAAAGGCTCGGTATGGGTGACCGTGGCCACCGGGATCAGCCCGATGTGCCGCGTGGCGGGGGCGATGCGGGCAGCGACCAGGACGGCGTCGGCGCGGCCGGTCAGCCGGTCCGGGTGAATCCGGGAGCTTCGCCCGATCTGCGGCATCAAACTGTCGTCGATGGTGAGGAAGTCCAGCAGCCCGCGCTCCGCCGTGGCCGCCAAGCCGGCCCAGTAAGGACCGCCGAGCACCGACGGCGTCTCCGGGTCGGCGGCGAGGGTGACCCGCCACGCGTGCGGGTCCCAGCCGTATCCGTCGAGCGCGACGCCCAGGTGAAATTGACCCGTCATGGCAGCCACTTCTCGAAGGCGATCGGCCGGAACGGTCCCCAGTCGGGCAGCGGCTCGGCGGGGGCGATGCGGGTGTACCCCGTCGCGTCGTACAGCGCCTCGGCCTCGGGCTGGCGGTTGCCGGTGATCAGATACAGCCGCCGGTAACCCCGCGCGGCGGTCTCCGCCTCCAGCGCCGCCAGCAGCGCCCGCGCATACCCGCGGCGCCGATGGGCGCTGTCGGTCCAGATCCGCTTGAGCTCGGCGGTGTCGGCGTCGAAGCGCCGGAACGCTCCGCCGGTGACCGCCACGCCACCCACCACACCGATGAGCAAGCCGCCGTCGGGCGGCGCCAGCTCACCCGCCGGCACCGGAAGCCAGGCCAGGTGCCTGTCCGGCGTACCTCCGTAGCGCTCCGCGTACTCGACGGCCAGCTCGGCCAGCAGCGGCCGCGCCAAGGGATCGTCGTGGGTGGCCGCGACGAACTCGAGCCGGGTGGTGGGCGTCACGTATCCATCTAACGTTTCCGACGCGCGCCCATTCCACCCGGCGGCGGGTCCGCTCTATTGGCCGGGGGGCATCAGCACCGTGTCGATCATGTAGACCGTCGCGTTCGACGTGTGCACCCCACCGCAGACCAGGCCCGCGTTGTTGACCCTCAGGTCGTTGCCTTGACCGGCCACGGTAAGGGGCGCGCCCTGCACCGTCGGGTGGACGCCGCCGATCACCGCCGGGCTGAGCTGCCCCGGGACGACGTGATACGTCAAGATGCTGGTCAGCAGCTGCGAGTCCGTCTTCAGCCTGTCGACGGTCCCCGCCGGCAGCTTGTCGAACGCGGCGTTGGTGGGCGCGAACACCGTGTACTGGCCGTTGTTAAGGGTCGAGACCAGGTTCACATTCGGATTCAGCTTCCCGGACAGCGCCGCGGCCAGGGTCGTCAACATCGGGTTGTTCGACGCTGCCGTCGCCACCGGGTCGCGCGACATTCCCATCACGGACCCCGGACCGCTCGGATTCTGCTTGGCATAGTCCGCGCAACCGGTCCCGATCAGGTCACTCGGGTTGTCAGCGGTGGCCGTAACCGTCGGCCCCGCAGCGACGGCAATGGCCGCAAGACCCGCCGCGGCAAGCGTTTTCGCACGAGTGCTCATCATTGCGTTTCGACTCCTTTGTCGTCGGACGCCCATGGGCGCCGTCTTCGGCTTGAACACAAGTCATTCGGAGCGACGGCCGTTACGGATGGAATTTCAATGGCGCGGCACGCGCTAGACGCGCGATGCCGTGACGTACCCGGGGAGCAGTTCCACGTGCTCCGGGCGGCCGCGCCACAATTCGGCCAACCCCAGGCCGGCGAACAACTCGACGACGTTCCGTTTGACCGTCTTCCAGCCTTGCGCCGCAAGATATTCGGGCACAAAGCGGTATTCGCCCGGGTAGGTCAGGCTGGCCAGGTCGACGTCCAGGCCGCGCCGTCGCCAGCCGTCCACGAAGGCCTGCCGCGCTGCCTGCCGTTCCGGTGTCCAGCTCGCCATGTGATCGGCGGAGAAGCGGCTGCCGGGCGCGCTCGCCTCGGTGACGCCCTGCAGCAACCGGTGCTGCGCGTCCGGCGGCAGGTAGCCGACGAGCAGCTGCTCGGCGATCCAGACCGTGGGCGTCGCGGCGTCGAAACCGGCCCGGCGCAGCGCCGCCAGCCAATCCTGGCGAAGGTCGACGCCGATCTCGCGGCGGTGCGCGCCCGGCCGCGCGTCCAGCCCCCGCAGCACCCCGGCCTTGAAATCGAGGACGTCCGGGCGATCGATCTCGTACACCGTCGTGCCCGGCGGCCACCACAGTCGGTACGGCCGGGTGTCCAGCCCCGATCCCACGATCACCACCTGGCGAATGCCGGAGCGGCCGGCGTCGGCGAGAAACTCGTCGAGGAACCGTCCGTACGCGGCCTGGACGTGGATGAGCCCCGTCGTGATGGGGTGACCGCCGTCGTCGGCGGCGTATCGCTCGTCGTCAATGACCTGGGTGAAGTACGGCACGCCGGTGGCGCGCACCAGCGGCTCGGCGAACGGGTCCGCCAGGAGGCCCTTGTTCGTGGCCACGGCCCGGACGACGGCGTCGAACGTGGTGGTCAGGCCGTCGCCGGAGGCCGGGTTCCAGCTGGCGGGTGCCATGATCCGCTCAGGCGTTGGAGCGGCGGCGCAGGGCCAGGCTCACGGCGGCCCGCCAGCCGAGCAACAGGACCGCGGTGACCGACGCGGCGACCACCACGAAGCTCGTCGCCACGCCCGCCGAGCTGGCCTTGCGCAGCAGCATGCCGATCGCGACGGTGGACAGCCAGACGATCACGCCGGTGGGGGCCACGGCGGTCGGTCGCCGCCAACCGCGGGAGAGCAGCCACCCGACGACGGTTCCGGCCAGAAACGGCCAGGCCGTGGTCGCGAGGCCGCCCAGGGTGAGCCCTTCGGCGTGGCTGCGGCGTCCGGCGGCGCAGAACACGAGCACGGCGACGACATCGACGAGCAGGTAGGCCATCCACCGGAGCCTCCGCATGCCGCGAGACTACCGGGTGGCAGGCTGGGTCCTATGAGCACTGACGCACCTCCGGCGTTCGACCGGGACGACCCGCTGGGCCTGGACGCCTCCCTGTCCGAGGACGAGCTCGCCGTGCGCGACACGGTGCGCAAGTTCTGCGCCGAGCACGTCCTCCCCTATGTCGCCGAGTGGTTCGAGATCGGCGACCTTCCGGTCCGCCAGCTGGCCAAGCAATTCGGCCAGCTCGGGCTGCTCGGCATGCATCTGCACGGCTACGGCTGCGGCGGCGCTTCGGCCGTGCACTACGGCCTGGCCTGCACCGAGCTGGAAGCCGCCGACTCGGGTATCCGGTCGATGGTCTCCGTGCAGGGATCGCTGGCGATGTTCGCGATCTGGAAGTTCGGGTCGGAGGAGCAGAAGCAGCAGTGGCTGCCCGGCATGGCCACCGGCGAACTGCTCGGCTGCTTCGGGCTGACCGAACCCGACGTCGGAAGCGATCCGGCCGCGATGAAAACCCGTGCGCGCCAAGATGGTTCGGACTGGGTTCTGAACGGGCGAAAGTTGTGGATCACCAACGGCTCGGTCGCCGACGTGGCGATTGTGTGGGCAGGCACCGACGAGGGGATCCGCGGCTTTGTGGTGCCGACCAAGACGCCGGGCTTCGCCGCCAACACCATCCACCACAAGCTGTCGCTGCGCGCGTCGATCACCAGCGAGCTGGTGCTCGACGACGTGCGGCTGCCCGCCGACGCGATGCTGCCCGCGGCGACGGGGTTGCGCGGGCCGCTGTCGTGCCTGTCGGAGGCGCGCTACGGGATCATCTGGGGATCGATGGGCGCGGCGCGGTCGGCCTGGCAGGCCGCGCTCGACTACGCCACGCAGCGCACCCAGTTCGGGCGCCCGATCGCCGGATTCCAGCTGACGCAGGCCAAACTCGTCGACATGGCGGTCGAACTGCACAAGGGGCAGCTGCTGTCGCTGCACCTCGGCCGCCTCAAGGACGGCGCCGGGCTGCGCCAGGAGCAGGTCAGCTTCGGCAAGCTCAACAACACCCGCGAGGCGATCAAGATCTGCCGCACCGCCCGAACCATATTGGGCGGCAACGGGATATCGCTGGAGTACCCCGTCATCCGGCACATGGTCAACCTGGAATCGGTGCTGACCTACGAGGGCACACCCGAGATGCACCAGCTCGTCCTCGGGCAGGCGTTCACCGGCAGCGACGCGTTCCGCTGAGAGGAGTCCCGCTATGACATCTGTCCTGTACCGGTTCGGCGTTGTGTTCGCCGCGTGCGGGGTGGCCCTGTCCGCTCCCGTCGCAACCGCCGATCCCGTCACGCTGCCCGCGCTGACGTCCGGCGGCGGCGGACCGATCATCGGCGGGGGCAACAACTCCGGGATCGCGCAGCAGCTGACCGGCCTCGGCAACCCGAATGTCCAGGAGGTCGACGGCTCGGACGCGGCCCAATTCATCACGGCTTCGGCCGCGGTCAGCAATCCGCAGCTTGCCGCCCCCTTCGGGCTGCTCAAGCGGGCGCTGGCCTGCCAGACCAACAACGCGGGATTCGGGGCGCGCGCCTACCGGCGCAACGACGGGCTGTGGGGCGGCGCGATGCTCGTCGCCGCGAAGAGCGCCACCCCCAACGTCGACGCCCTGAACGCCTGCGCCAAGACCAATTGGCGCAAGCCCACCACGGGTTCGGACACCGCGGCGTGCAACAGCGGCTGGACGACGCCCAATTCCTTCGACAGCCGCCGCAGCAACGCGGAGGCCTATTACATCTTCCTGGCCGGCACCAACGACGACTTCTGCAACCAACTCAACGGCAAGTACAAGACCAACGCCGCGGCGTGGCCGTTCTAGGTGGGAGCATTTCCTGATGGACGCGGTCCGGGGACGTTCTGGTAGGCCAGCGCGCATCGGGGCGTGGGTCACCGTGGTGCTTGGCGGTATTTGTGTGTTCGCGGGGCTGGCCTTCGGTATCGAATTGGGTGCAATGCACGCCGTTGCCTACCGGCTCGGCACACCTACGACGGTGACGATCGATCATTGTGAGGCGCACACCTCGCTGCACGGGGACCACGAAAGGTGCTACGGCAGGTGGGGCGCCGGCCGAAAGTCACACACGGGCCCGATCGTCGGAGACTACGACCGACGTAATGGAGTCGGATCGCAGGTGGATGTTCATCTTTTTCACAGTCGCGGGGGCACCGACGTGGCCTATACGGCGAGCGAGGCGAGGCCGAACTATCTGTGGATGTCCGGTGGCGTCCTCGCGATCGGTACGGGCTCGGTTCTCATGTGGTCTGCTCGGCGCAAGATCAAGACTGGTAGCTGGCCGTGGTCCGGCCCCCCGACCACATAGGCTGGTGACGGGCCGCGGGGACCACGACACGAAGGGGTAGGCATGTCGCGCCATCACGTCGTCATCATCGGGAGCGGATTCGGGGGGCTGAACGCGGCGCGGTCGCTCAAGCGGGCCGATGTGGACGTCACCCTGATCTCGATGACCACCACTCACCTTTTCCAGCCGCTGCTCTACCAGGTGGCCACCGGGATCCTGTCCGAGGGCGACATCGCCCCCACCACCAGGCTGATCCTGCGCAAGCAGAAGAACATCCGGGTGTTGTGGGGTGAGGTCGAGGCGATCGACCTGAAGGCGCAGACGGTCACGTCGCACCTGATGGGGATGCAGACCGTCACGCACTACGACAGCCTCATCGTGGCCGCGGGCGCGCAGCAGTCCTATTTCGGCAACGACGACTACGCCGCGTTCGCGCCCGGCATGAAATCCATCGACGACGCTCTGGAGCTACGCGCCCGCATCCTCGGCGCCTTCGAGGCCGCCGAGGTCGCCACCGATCCGGCCGAGCGGCAGCGGCGCCTGACGTTCGTGGTGGTCGGCGCCGGGCCGACGGGCGTCGAGGTGGCCGGGCAGATCGTGGAACTCGCCGAGCGCACGCTGGCGGGGGCGTTTCGGACCATCACGCCCAGCGACTGCCGGGTCATCCTGCTCGACGCGGCGCCCGCGGTGTTGCCGCCGATGGGCAAAAAGCTGGGTCTCGTGGCCCAGCGGCGACTGGAGAAAATGGGCGTCGAGGTCCAGCTCAACGCGATGGTGACCGCCGTCGATTACATGGGCATCACGATCAAGGAGAAGGACGGCGGCGAGCGGCGGATCGAATGTGCGTGCAAGGTCTGGGCGGCCGGCGTGCAGGCCAGCCCGCTGGGCAAGATGATCGCCGAGCAGTCCGACGGCACCGAAACCGACCGTGCCGGACGCGTGATCGTCGAACCCGACCTCTCGGTCAAGGGTCACCCGTACGTCTTCGTCGTCGGCGACCTGATGTCGGTGCCCGGCGTGCCCGGGATGGCGCAGGGCGCGATCCAGGGGGCGCACTACGCCACCGCGCTCATCAAGCAGTCCCTCAAGGGGCACGACGACCCGGCCACCCGCAAGCCGTTCAAGTACTTCGACAAGGGCAGCATGGCGACCATCTCCCGGTACAGCGCCGTGGCTCAGGTCGGCAAGCTGGAGTTCGGGGGCTTCATCGCCTGGTTGGCGTGGCTGCTGCTGCACCTGTATTACCTGATCGGGTTCCGCAACCGCATTGCCGCCATGTTTTCCTGGGGCATCTCGTTCCTGGGCCGCACCCGCGGCCAGATGGCGATCACCAGCCAGATGATGTATGCGCGGCCGGTGGTGGACTGGGTGGAGCGGCAGGCGCAAGAGGGGACGCTGGCGGCGGCCGAACGCATCGAGGCCGCCGAGAAGCAAGCCGGCTAGCCCAGGGCCTGATCGATATCGGCGATCAGGTCGTCGGTGCCCTCCAGCCCGACGGAGATGCGAACCACGTTGTCGCCCAGCCCGATCGCGGCACGACCCTCCGGGCCCATGGCGCGGTGCGTGGTGGTCGCCGGATGCGTGATGAGGGATTTCGCGTCGCCCAGGTTGTTGGAGATGTCGATCAGCCGCAGCTTGTCCAGCACCTCGAAAGCCCGCTGCTTGGCGGCACTTTCGGCGCAGTCGAGCGCGAAGGTGATCACCGTCCCGCCGCCGGTCATCTGGCGCTTGGCCAGGTCGTATTGCGGGTGCGACGTCAGGTAGGGGTAGCGCACCCAGCTCACCGCGGGATGGGTCTCGAGGAACTCCGCGATGCGGTGCGCGGACGCGTTACTGTGCTCGACCCGAACCGCCAGCGTCTCAAGGCCTTTCAGCAACACCCAGGCGTTGAACGCGCTCATCGCCGGGCCGGTGTGCCGCATGAGCTTCTGCACCGGGCCGTCGATGTACTCCTTGTCGCCCAGGATGGCGCCGCCCAGCACCCGGCCCTGTCCGTCGATGTGCTTGGTACCGGAGTACACCACCACGTCCACCCCGAGCGGGAAACCCTGCTGCAGCAGCGGTGTGGCAAAGACGTTGTCCAGCACCACTTTCGCGCCCGCGGCGTGAGCCATCTCGGTCACCGCGGCGATGTCGACCAGTGACTGCATGGGGTTGGACGGGGTCTCGAAGAACACCGCCTGCGTGGGAACCGACAGCGCCCGCTCCCACTGCGCGAGGTCGTCGCCGTCGACGAAAACGGTCTCGACCCCCCACCGCGGCAGGATCTCGTTGCACACCACGAAGCACGAGCCGAACAGGCTGCGCGCCGCGACCAGCCGGTCACCGGCCGCCAGCAGCGCGCCCAGTGAGGTGAACACCGCGGCCATGCCGCTCGCGGTGGCGAACGCGGCGGGCGCCCCCTCGATCAGGCGCAACCGCTCCTCGAACATCGTCACGGTCGGGTTGCCGTAGCGCGAGTAGACGAAATGGTCCAGCTCGCCGGTGAACGACCGCTCGGCCACGGCCGCCGACTCGTAGACGTAGCCGGAGGTCAGGAACATCGCCTCGGCGGTCTCTTCGAAACCGGATCGCAGCAGGCCGCCGCGCACGCCGATGGTGCCCTGGCTGACGCCGTCGGGCAGCGCCTTGGGCGTGCGGACCGACTGGTCGTCGGTCATCCTTGCCTCCAGGGCAATCCGAGCGCGCGCCAGCCGTTTCCACCGCGATGCCCGCTGGCGTCGAGCTGGCCCTCGAAGCCGTCCAGCACGTTGTAGGCCGGGGTGAGGCCCACCTGCGTCGCCACCTCGGCCGCGCCGATGGAACGGTTACCCGAGCGGCACAGGAAGATCACGGGCCGCTCGTCGTCCGCGGGTGGGACGTGACTTTTCAGCTCGTCGGCGAAGTTCGCGTTGGGGACGCCGTTGGCGGTGACCCACTCGATGTACACCACGTCGCGGCCCAGGCTCGACAGGTCGGGCACGCCGACGAACCGCCATTCGGCGTCGGTGCGGACGTCGACCAGCACCGCGTGGGGATTGTCGCTGAGCAGCTTCCATGCCTCGAGCGGGGTGATGTCTCCTGCGTATGCGCGTGCTTGCCCGGTGCTCATGGGTGTTTACCTCGTCCTTCGCCAACTTTGTGAGCCACAATATCCGCGCCCAGGGGAGGCGCTCTTGTCGTCACCGGTGGTGCCGGCCGCTTCGTCATCCGAGCCACCCACGAGCGTGGGGTTGGCGTGCCATCCAGTCGGAGCTTGGCGACGGCATCTCATGAAGCAAGTTCAATCTACAACGGCCGAGCTGCCGAGGTATCGCGCAGCAGAGTCCTTGCAGGTGAAAGCCGCTTTTCTGGGAATCCGGGCTCCCCGACATCCATCCAAAGCCCACTCAGTGGGCGTGGGGTTCGCCGCCTATGGCGTGGCTTTTACGGTCGTAGGCGTGAGTCCACCCCCGCATTTCGCGCAGGTTGTGATTATCGGTGCCGGGCCGGCCGGGATTGCTGCCGCCCTGTGCCTGAAGGACAAGGGAATTCGGTCATTGCTCGTCGATCGAGCCGACGCGGTGGGGGCATCCTGGCGTAGTCGGTATGACCGGCTCAGACTCAACACAGGTCGACAATTTTCCCACCTGCCCGGGCGGCGCTACCCGCAAGGCACTCCCCTCTATCCGACCCGCGACCAAGTCGTCGCGCACCTGGACCGGCATGCGCGCGAGGACGGCATCGATCTCCTCCTCGAAACCACGGTTGAACGCATCGACCGACGTTTCCCGGGATGGCGGTTGACGACGTCGAACGGGGACATCGAAGCCCGATACGTCGTGGTCGCAACGGGTTACGAGCACACGCCCTTCATCCCGGACTGGCCGGGCATCTTCGCCGGTGAGCTACTGCACTCAAATCGTTACAGAGACCCGGCGCCGTACGCCCACAAGCGCGTGCTGGTTGTCGGTTCCGGATCGTCGGGCATGGAAATCGCCCACGACCTGAGCACAGGCGCAACGAGCAAGGTGTGGCTCTCAGTGCGAACTCCACCAAACATCCTGCCGCGCAAGGGGCCTGGGGGACTGCCCAACGACGTGGTATCCATTCCACTGTTCCACCTACCCCCACGGATTGCCGACCGGATCGCCGCCACCGCGCGCCGCCGCGCGTTCGGTGATCTCGGAGCAATCGGCCTGCCCGTTCCCGATGAGGGGCCCTTCTCGAAAGCGCATCGGCTGCACGCCGCGCCAACGGTCGTCGACCCCGAGGTTGTCGGCGCCGTGCGCGACGGGTCCGTCGAGGTGGTTGGGGCGGTCACCGCGCTGGAGGGCGCCAAGGTGGCGCTGGCCGACGGCGCACGGATCCAGCCCGACGTGATGATCGGCGCGACTGGGTATCGGCCGGGGCTGCAGCCATTGGTCGGACACTTGGGGGTGCTGACACCCGATGGCTTACCGGTTAGGTTGTCGCCGTTACCTGCCGCCGACGGCCTGTACTTCCATGGTCTGCTGAGCCGGCCCGCGCTGATTGGCTACCTCGCCAAACAATCACGAAAGCTGGCCAAGCGCGTCTCGCAAGACTGCCAACCGCTGTACCGCATCCCATTGGCGCGAGGCGTCGCCTGAGATGTCGCGACACACATAGGAGAAATATGTCATCCCAAATCACGGACTGGGACAGTGCTTACCGCGAGCAGGGGGAATTCGAGGGGCCGCCGCCGTGGAACATCGGCGAGCCGCAGCCGGAGTTGGCGGCGCTGATCGCGGACGGAAAGTTTCGCAGCGACGTGCTGGACGCAGGATGCGGGTTCGCCGAACTGTCGCTGGCACTGGCCGCGCGGGGCCACACCGTTGTCGGCATCGACCTCGCGCCAACCGCCATTGCGGCGGCTACCAAGGCGGCCGCCGAACGCGGCCTGACCACCGCCACTTTCGTGCAGGCCGACATCACGTCCTTCACCGGCTACCCACCCGATTCGGGAGAGCGCTTCTCGACGATCGCGGACTCGACGTTGTTCCACTCGCTACCGGTGGAGGAGCGCGACGGTTACCTCAGCGCGATCCACCGCGCGGCGGCGCCCGGCGCTGGCTATTTCGTGCTGGTGTTCGCCAAGGGCGCCCTGCCCGCGGACTTCGAGCCCAAGCCGAACGAGGTCGACGAGGACGAACTGCGCGCCGCGGTTAGCAAGTACTGGGAAATCGACGAAATCCGGCCCGCCCACATCCACGCGAACATTCCCCCGGCCGCGGACGGGCCGCCCGAATTTCTCCAGCGCGACCGCGACGAGAAGGGCCGGATAAAGCTGCCGGCCTACCTGCTGACGGCGCACAAGGCCGGCTGACACTGCAGGTCGTCGCGCCTGGGGCCGATGGTGGACCAATCTCGCGGGGTCATCGAGAGCGCATTTGAGTTGCTGGATCACCTGGCTGCGTTGGAACCGGTGCGGCTGCTGGACTTGGCTAACGCAAGCGGGATCCCCCGGGAAACGGTCCGCCGACTGCTGCAGCAATTGATCGCCGTTGGGGCGGTCAGTCGCGACGGCCCCCACTATCGGCTCGGTGCGAGCCTGCTGGGGCTGGGCGCGCAGGTGAGCTCGGAGCGTCGGTTACGGGTGGCCGCCCGGCGGCCGATCGCCGAACTGGCGTCCGCCACCGGGGCTGCCGTGCACTTGTCCGCGATGATCGGCGGCGAGGCGGTATACCTCGACGAAATCAGCGCTCGGATTCCGGTGGAATTCACAGCCGAACCCGGAGCCCGGGTGCCGCCCGGCACGGCGACCGCGCGGGCCTATGCCGAATTAGGCCGAGCCGCACCCATAGTGGACGCCGCCGAGGTGCGGCCGGATCTCAGCTGTGTTGCCATCGCAATTCCTCTCGGCGACAACACCGCGGCCGTCGTGTCGACGGTCGTCGCCGGACGACGCCCACCGCTCGGACTGCTGGCGGCGACGAAAGCCACGGGTCTGCGCATCGCCAGCCTTCTTCATACACCGTGAATCGGTGATCAACCCATTCAGCGGGCATCGATTGGCCTCTTGTCGCGTCGATTCTTAACGTCAAGTCCGTGACAGACACGACCCCGGCGAAAGATGGCTCAGCAGAAGATCCTCCGGGAGCAGTCGGAATCTCAAGGCGACAAAGCCTTCTGGCTAAGAAGAGGCCGCTGACCCCGCTGGAGTGCGAAATCAACATAGGTTCAAAGCAATTCGTGGTGAGCGCACGCACAATCAGGGCGATCCGGCCGGCGCGTCGGCTGCGCCTCGCCAAGTTCGTGGGAAACACCCGCCGGGATAACGCTACGGGAGGAAGCTCCAATGGTTTTCGCGCGTGAGGTGGCGGACTATGTCGTGGTAGGTGCGGGATCGGCCGGCAGCGTCGTGGTGCGAAGGTTGCTCGAGGCTGGCCGCAGCGTGCACGTCATCGAGGCCGGCCCGGCCGATACCGACCCCGCGATTCACTCATTGCAGGGCTGGCCGACGCTACTGGGCGGCCAACAGGACTGGGGAGTGTTCACCACGCCACAGCGGCATGCCAACAATCGCAGGCTGTTTTGGCCTCGGGGCAAAGTCCTGGGCGGAAGCAGCTCGTTGAACGGAATGATCTACATACGGGGGCATGCCAGCGACTACGAGCATTGGGCGCAGGTGACCGGCGACCCCAGTTGGGGCTGGGATCAGGTGTTGCCGTTGTTCAAACGCTCTGAGGCACATGAACTGGGCGGCGACGAGTACCACGGCGCCGGCGGACCGTTACCGGTGACCACGATCTCCGATCCGCACCCACTGTCCGAAGCATTCATCGAGGCGGCATTGGACCTCGGACACAAATGGATCGACGATTTCAACGCCGAAGAGATGGTCGGCGTCGGATACAACCACATCACCGCGTTCCGCGGCCAACGGATGAGTGCATGGAAGAGCTTTGTCGCGCCGATGCAAGCTCATCCCCGGTTGACGGTGACCACCGACGCCCTCGTCCACCGGGTGCTCCTGGAGAAGGGCAGAGCCGTGGGGGTCACGTATTCACAAGGAGCCCAACCGCTTCGGCGCGCGTACGCCCTCGCGGAGGTCGTCCTCAGCGCAGGCGTCCTGGGCTCACCAAAACTATTGCTGCTCAGCGGGATCGGACCGAGTGCACACCTGCAATCCGTCGGTCTTCCCACCATGGTGGACCTGCCCGCAGTCGGAGAGAACCTGCACGATCATCTGTTGGTCAGCAATATCTATGAGGCCAAGGAGCCTTTGACGGTCGGGACCAACAATCTGCTCGAGGCGCAGCTCTATGCGCGCAGCGCCGGGTGGCAAGGATCAGCACCGAATTTGCAGCCGCTGTTCATCCACATTCCCTACGCCGCGGGCGGCGGCCCGGCGCCCGAGCACGGGTATACGATCGCCGCGGGACTGGTGGCACCGAAAGCACGCGGCACCCTGCGGCTGGCCTCCGCCGACCCGAGCGAGCCGCCGCTGGCTGATCCCAACGTTTTCGCCGACCCCGGCGATCTCGAAGCGATGGTTGATGCGGTCGAAATCTGCCGCGACATCGGAGCCTCAGCCGCATTCACGCCGTGGCGCAAGGCCGAAGTCGCTCCGGGACCCGCAGCCACAACCCGAAACGCCTTGCGCGCCTTCGTCCGGCAGGCGGTGGGCACATACCACCATCAGGTCGGCACCTGCAAGATGGGGGCCGCAGATGACCCGGATGCCGTTGTCCGGCCCGATCTTCGAGTGCGCGGCGTCGACCGGCTGCGCGTCGCAGATGCCTCGATCATGCCCACCATCACCACCGGCAACACCAACGCGCCCTCCATCATGATCGGCGAGCACGCAGCTGATCTGCTGCTGGGCGGCGACAGCTTTGCTCGGCGCGTCGAGCGATGACCATCGACCCAGGGAGTTCCATGCCAACCGATACCAGTGGCGAGCGGCCGCGACGTCGCATCGCCAAATTGTCTGCGACCGACCCGCAGTTCGCTGCCGCCATTCCGAGCGAGACGGTCGCCGCGGCGCTCGGGCAGCCCGGTCTCCGACTTGCGCAGATCGTTCGCACGGCCTTGGAGGGTTACGCGGATCGACCGGCAACGGGTCAGCGGGCGTTCGAGTTTGTCAGCGACCCCGCAACCAGACGCACATCGGTACGGCTGCTGGAGCGCTTCGACACGATCACCTACCGGCAGCTGGGCGAGCGCATCGACGCGCTCGCCCGCGCGTGGGCCGACGATGGGATGTCTGCAGGCGATCGCGTCTGCATTCTCGGTTTCACCAGCGTCGACTACCTCACTGTCGACGTGGCGGTGGGCCAGGTCGGTGCCGTGTCGGTCCCGCTGCAGACCAGCGCGACGATCAACCAACTGCTGCCGATCGTGACCGAGACCGAACCCTCCGCTATCGCGGCCGGCATCGATTACCTTCCCAACGCCGTCGAGTTGATCCTCACGGGTCCCGCGCCCGCGCACCTGATCGTCTTCGACTACCACCCTGAGGTCGACGACGAGCGCGAGGCCGTCGACGCCGCCCGCGCACGGCTGGCAGGGACCCCCATCACCGTCCGGACGCTGGCCGACGTTCTCGAGCGCGGCAAATCGCTGCCCGACGCGCCACTGCCGGCGCCGTCCGACGAGGACCCGCTGGCGTTGTTGCTCTACACCTCCGGCAGCACCGGCGCGCCCAAGGGCGCGATATACCGGGAAAGCGCCGTTGCCACGATGTGGCAATGGTCGACCCGCAATTTGGTTGGGGCGAGTGCCGCGTCGATCACGCTGAACTTCATGCCGATGAGCCACGGGATGGCTCGCTTCGTGGTGTACGAGACGCTCGGTAACGGCGGCACAGCGTATTTCGCCGCCAAGAGCGACCTCTCGACGCTGCTGGAGGATCTCGAGCTGGTCCGGCCCACCGAGCTGAACTTCGTGCCGCGGATCTGGGAGACCATCTACGCGGAGTACCAGCGCCGGGTCGACCGCGGGGCCGACGAGGCCGAGGTGCTAGACGAACTGCGCAACCACCTGCTGGGCGGGCGGTTCATCTTCGCGATAACGGGCTCGGCGCCCATCTCCCCGGAGCTGCGCCAGTGGGTCGAGTCCCTGCTGCAGATCCACCTGCTGGACGGCTACGGCGCCACCGAGGCCGGGATGGTCCTGTTCGACGGCGAGGTACAGCGCCCGCCGATCATCGACTACAAGCTGGTCGACGTGCCGGAGCTGGGCTACTTCTCCACCGATCGGCCCTACCCGCGTGGTGAGCTGCTGCTCAAGACCAACAACATGTTTCCCGGCTACTACAAGCGGCCCGAGACCACCGCGGGTGTGTTCGACGAGGACGGCTATTACCGGACCGGCGACGTGTTCGCCGAGGTCGCCCCCGACCGGTTGGCGTATGTCGATCGCCGCAACAACGTGCTCAAGCTCGCGCAGGGCGAGTTCGTCACCCTGGCCAAGCTGGAGGCGGTGTTCGGCAACAGCGCGCTGGTGCGCCAGATCTACGTCTACGGCAACAGCGCACAGGCCTACCTGCTGGCGGTGGTGGTGCCCACCGGGGACGCCCTTGAGCGCTACCCGCTCGACGAGCTCAAGCCGCTGATCGCCGGCTCGCTGCAGTACGTCGCCAGGGAGGCCGGGCTGCAGTCTTATGAGGTGCCGCGCGACTTCCTCATCGAGACAACGCCTTTCAGCCTGGAGAACGGTCTGCTCACCGATGCCGGCAAGCTGGCGTGGCCCAAGCTGAAGGCGCACTACGGCGAGCGCCTCGAGCAGCTCTACGCCGAGCTGGCCGAGGGCCAGGCCAACGAGCTGGCCGAGCTGCGCCGCAGCGGCGCCGACGCGCCGGTGCTGCAGACGCTCAGCCGCGCCGCGGCCGCCCTGCTGGGCACCGCCACCAGCGAGGTGTCCCCCGACGCGCACTTCGCCGACCTGGGCGGAGACTCGTTGTCGGCGTTGACCTTCGGCAACCTGCTGCACGAGATCTTCGACGTCGACGTGCCGGTCGGGGTGATCGTCAGCCCGGCCAACGACCTGGCCGCGATCGCCACCTACATCGAAGCCCAGCGCACCGGTAGCACCCGGCCCAGCTTCGCCACGGTGCACGGGCGCGACGCCACCGAGGTGCACGCCGCCGAGCTGACCCTGGACAAGTTCCTCGAGCCCGCCACCCTGGCCGGCGCGCCGAACCTGCCGGGGCCGGCTCCCGAGGTGCGCACCGTCCTGCTCACCGGCGCAACCGGATTCCTGGGTCGCTACCTGGCCCTGGAATGGCTCGAGCGGATGGACCTGGTCGACGGCACCGTGATCGCGCTGGTGCGCGCCCGCTCCGACGAAGAGGCCCGCGCCCGGCTGGACAAGACCTTCGACAGCGGCGACCCCCAGCTGCTGGCCCACTACCAGGCGCTGGCCGCCGACCACCTGCAGGTGCTGGCCGGTGACAAGGGCGAAGCCGACCTCGGCCTGGACGCCCAGACCTGGCAGCGGCTGGCCGACACCGTCGACCTGATCGTCGACCCCGCCGCCCTGGTCAACCACGTGCTGCCCTACAGCGAACTGTTCGGCCCCAACGCCCTGGGCACCGCCGAACTGATCCGCCTCGCGCTGACCACCAAGATCAAGCCCTACACCTACGTCTCCACCATCGGGGTGGGCGACCAGATCGCGCCCGGCACGTTCACCGAGGACGCCGACATCCGCGCGATCAGCGCGACGCGGGCGATCAACGACAGCTACGCCAACGGCTACGGCAACAGCAAGTGGGCCGGCGAGGTGCTGCTGCGCGACGCCCACGACCTGTGCGGGCTGCCGGTCGCGGTGTTCCGCTGCGACATGATCCTGGCCGACACCACCTACGCCGGCCAACTCAACGTCCCGGACATGTTCACCCGGATGATGCTCAGCCTGGCCGCCACCGGGATCGCGCCCGCCTCGTTCTACGAGCGCGACGCCGACGGCCACCGCCAGCGCGCCCACTACGACGGGCTGCCCGTGGAGTTCATCGCCGAGGCGATCTCCACCCTCGGTGCCCAAAGCGACCAGGCTTCTGAGGGCTTCCGCACCTTCCACGTGATGAACCCCTACCACGACGGCATCGGAATGGACCAATTCGTCGACTGGCTGATCGACGCCGGCTGCGCCATCCGGCGCGTCGACGACTACGGCGACTGGCTGCAACGCTTCGAAACCAGCCTGCGCGGGCTGCCCGAAAAGCAGCGCAACGCTTCGCTGCTGCCGCTGCTGCACAACTACCAAAAACCCCAGCAGCCGATCAACGGCTCAATGGCACCCACCGACCGATTCCGTGCGGCGGTTCAGGACGCGAAAATCGGCCCGGACAAAAACATCCCACACGTCACCCCGCAGATCATCGCCAAATACATCAGCGACCTGCAACTACTCGGACTGCTCTGACAAAATCAGGGCCGACGCCTGTCGATCGTCGCGCCGGCGTCAAGCAGCCGGTCGGGCGGTGCTGACGCCTTTCAGACGGGCAAAAGTTATTATTCTCAGACCTTCGGCATAGTTTGCTGTGTTCGCGCGTTGAACCCTGCGATGACGTGACGGTGGTACGCGCATCAGAGCATAAAGGGGTCGACGGTGGACCAATGTGAGTTGGATCGATTGACCGGTGGTGTAGCCAGCGGTAATTGTGCGGGCCGGGCGTTTCACAACGACGGTCGGGCGGTCATCGAGAGCGCATTTGAACTGTTGGACCATGTGGGTGCGTTGGAGCCGGTGCGGTTGATCGATTTGGTGAATGCGAGCGGGATACCTCGGGAGACGGTCCGTCGGCTGCTGAAGCAGTTGATCGCCGTCGGGGCGGTCAGTCGCGAAGGCCCCCGCTATCGGCTCGGTGCAAGCCTGCTGGGGCTGGGTGCGCGAGTGAGCTCGGAGCGGCGACTGCGGGCGGCCGCCCGGCGGCCGATCGCCGAGCTCGCAACCGCGACCGGTGCCGCCGTGCAGTTGTCCGCGGTGATCGGCGGTGAGCCGGTGTACCTGGAATCGGTGGACGCTCGGATTCCGTTGGGAGTGACCGCCCAGCCCGGGACCCCGGTACCACCCAGATGCGCGGCTGCGCGGGCCTACACCGAGTTGGGCTATACCGCACCGATAGTGGACGCAGGCGAGGTGAGGGCGGATATGAGCTGTGTCGCGGTGGCGATTCCGCTGGGCAACGGCGCTGTGGCAGCCCTGTCGACGATCATCGCGGCACCGCGACCGCCGCTCGGACTGCTCGCCGCCACCAGAGCCACCGGCGCGCGTATCACCGGGCTCCTTCGTACACCGTGAGTTGATAAACCCACTCAGTGGGCATCGATTGGCCCGTTGTCGCGGGCTTCGGCTGCGCCTCGCCAAGTTCACCAGTTACGGAACAAAGCCGCAATGGTTTTCGCACACCGGCAGCTGCGACTCGTAACGCCTTGCGCGCTTTCGTCCGGCAGACCGACGCACCCACCTTCGCTTCGGTGAGCAAAAGCTGATCTGCCGTTGGACGGTAACACCTTTCAAGACTGACATGCGTGGCGGGCGAGAAACACCCAATCAGTGGGCGCCGACTCGCCGTTGGCCGCGTCGCTCCTTAGCGTCACAAGTGTGACGGAAGCAATGCAGCCGTGAATGGCGCTGGCGCCGCTGGAATCTCAAGGTCTACGGCGGCACAAGTGAACGCGCGCGGAAGGAGCCGTCACCTCGGCGCGGACATTCTTGCTCGACGTGGTCGTCAACTGATGGGAGACAAATGAGTACAACCGACGTGATAACCGCTGCAGCCAACGACCTGGCCAGCCGCATCAACGCGACCCAGGTGCGTATGCCCGACGGTGCGCCGTTGATCTGGAATGCGGCGGTGCAACATCGTCCGGCATTGGTCATGCGGGCCGAGACACCGCGCGACGTGCAGGAAGCGATCGGTGTGGCGCGTGACCGCGGGCTGCGGCTCTCGGTGCTCGGTGGCGGCCACGACTGGGCGGGTCGCGCTGTGTGCGACGGCGGTCTGGTGATCGACATGTCCGGGATGCGAAGTGTCACAGTCGATACCGGGGCGCGGGTCGCAACGGTGGGTGCGGGCGTCACAGCGGCTGAGTTGATCGAGGCGGTCGCGCCCTACGGGTTGGTTGCCGCCACCGGCAACTGCGGTGCGGTTGGCATGACCGGTCTGACACTCGGCGGGGGCTACGGACCGCTCAACGGGCGGTTCGGCCTTGCCTTGGACAACCTGGTCGGCGCCGAGGTCGTCCTGGCGGACGGCCGAATGGTCACAGCCGATGCGTCTCACGAGCCAGACCTGTTCTGGGCACTGCGCGGTGGCGGCGGCAACTTCGGCGTGGTCACGTCGATGCGCGTGCGGTTGCATCCGCTAAAGCGCGTGATCGGCGGGATGATCATGTTTCCTTTGTCGCAGGCCGCGACGGTGTGGCGTGGGCTGGAGGAGCTGTTGTCGACGGCGCCTGACGCGCTGACCGTCCAGAGCGGAGTGCTGCCCGGCCCCGACGGCGACCCGGTGGTTTACCTTCAGCCGACCTGGAGCGGCGAGATCCTTTGCGGCCTGGCGGCCGTCGATCTGCTCGCAACGCTGGGAACGCCGCTTACCACAAAAGTGGCGTCCGTGGCCTACGGTGAAATACTGCGCCTGTTCGACGTGGGGTGTGTCCGCGGATTGTGCTGGGCGGTTCGCACCCGCACGGTTGCGGGCTACACGCCCGGAGTCATCGATGCGCTGGTGGAGGCCGCGCGGACGCTGACCTCGCCACGCAGCCTCATCTCCATCCACCACTGTCACGGCGCATCGACTCGCGTCGCCCCGGACCAGACCGCATTCGCGAACCGCCGCCCGCATTTCGTCGTCGAGATCGTCGCCTGCTGGGAGGCAGGGGACGGCGCCGCCCACCGCGCCTGGGCAGAGGCGTTGTCGGACGCGCTTGCGCCGCATGCGTTTCCCGGCGGATACGCCAATCTACTCGGGCCCGACGACCACGAGCAGATCGCAAACGCGTACGGCGACAACGCCACACGACTCATCGCCGCCAAAAATCACTACGACCCCGATACGGTGTTCACCGCCATCCCACTTCCCAGCGGCACCTAAAGTCACGGTCCGATTACCGCACCGAAGTACCTCTGGCTGAGCGCTGCATAGGTTCCGTCGTTCTGTGACATGTTGAGCCACAGATTCATCCACTGCTGCACGTCCGTCGCGGTTCCACTGATGAGATAGGCCTTTTGCTCGAATGTGAACGGATGGTCCAGACTCTCACCGCAGAGCTGCGGATTCTGAGTTGCTTGCCAACGGATCTCACTGATGTCGGTGATCATGACGTCGGCGGCATTGTTGGCGATCTGCCCGAAGATCGTGTTGTTGTCTGGATAGTTCACTATGCGCGCGTTGTGGAGATGGCCTTTGTCGAATTCAGCATTGGTACCACCTGGGTTGACGACCACACGGACGTCCGGACGGTCGATGTCGCTAAGCGTCTGGAACTTCGATCTGTCGGCGCAACGGACGATGGCGGCTTTCCCGTCACGTAGGTAGGGAGCGCTGTAGATGGCGCGCTCGGCACGGTTGAGCGTGATGGTGATTCCCCCCATCGCCACATCACATTTGTTGCCCAGATCATCGACAACACCTGCCCACGTGGTCGGCACGATGTCCAATCGGACTCCCAGCCGAGTGGCCATGTCGATGGCCATGTCGATGTCGAGCCCACTCCAGGTGCCCTGTGGGTCGCGATAGGTGAATGGGCGGTAGTCGCCGGTACTGCACACACGGACCATGCGGCGCCGCAGAATTTGTGGCAATCCGGCGGGCGCCGGCGTGGTCGTCGATGAGGTCGTCGCCGTCGAGTCACACCCCGTGGTTAACGCCAGCACGGCGACCAATACCGGAATCGTTGCCAACCAGATGGCGATTCGCCTACCAGAGTCACCCATCATGAACGCTCCTCGAGCCCGCTTGCCGTCGAATATCCGCTATCACCAGACTATTTCGCGCCATGTAATAAGTGGCTGCCCGGTAAAGCCCAGTCAGTGGGCGCAGGTTCGCTACCGGGTCTGTTGTTTCTTAACGTCGAACCTTGTGACGGGACGCAGATCTCGCCGCCAATGGGCCAGCCTCGCTCGAGAGAGCGGGATAGCGATCACCGTCGCGAACACACAGGAGAGAGCGAAATGTCGTACGTCATCGATAGTCACCACATCACCATGTCGGTAAACGGCGCCCAAGAGGATGTCGTTTTCCACGTCAAGGTGCTCGGGCTGCGGCTGATCAAACGGACGGTGCTGTTTGACGGGTCGATCCCGATTTACCACCTGTATTACAGCAACGCCGACGGCGACCCGAGCGCGGTGCTCACCACCTTCCCTTTTGGCCAGGCCGGGATCCACGGCCGGCGTGGCACCAACCAGGCACGGGAGGTATTGCTCGCCGCTCCTGCGGGTTCGCTGAACTACTGGTCCTCCCGGTTGCGCGCGCGTGCCGCGGACGTCCGGGACGCGACTGTGTTCGATCGACGTCGCGTGCTGTTCCGGCATCCGTGCGGCATCGAGTACCAACTGGTCGAGGTCGACAACGACCCTCGTCGTGGTTACAGCGGCAGCGGGGTGCCCGAGGAGTATGCCATCCACGGCATTTACGGCGTCGGTGTACACGTGACGGGGCCGGACACCGCCGTCGAGTTCGCCGCCAATCACCTGGGTGCGCGCGAGGGCTTGACCGAAGGCGACCGATTTGCGTTGGCGGCCGGCAAGTTTGGCCTCGGCGGGGCGGTCGAGCTCGTTGTCAATCGCGCAGATGCGCCGGGAACGTGGACCTACTGCGCCGGAACCATCCACCACTTCGCCTGGAACGCAGACACTCTTGAGAATCAGAATGACCTGAAACTCGAGATCGAGGGCGCGGGCTACACAGATATGTCCGAAATCCGAGACCGCAAGTACTTCAAGTCTGTCTACGTTCGGTCGCCCGGCGGAGCACTCTTCGAACTGGCCGTCACACACAACGAGGGCGGCTGGGACTGCGACGAGTCGCCGCGGGAGCTGGGCAAGCGATTCCAGCTGCCGGAGCAGTTCGAGGTACGGCGCGAGGAGATCCTCGGCCGCCTAGAGCCGATCAAGCTCTGAGGAATTGACGTGAACACACCAGCGATGGTTGCTACCGCCAAAGTCCTGGCCGACCCGACGGCGTACGCGGACGACGAGCGGCTGCATACGGCGCTGCGACAGCTGCGGGCGACCAATCCGGTTGCGTGGGTGGACCATCCGCCGTATCGGCCGTTCTGGGCGATCACCAAGCACGCGGACATCATGGCGATCGAACGAGACAACGAGCTGTTCATCAGCGCGCCCCGCCCGTTGCTTTCGCCCGCCGATACCGACGATCTGCGCATGGCGCAGGAAGACGCCGGGACCGGCCTGCGCACCCTGGTCGAGATGGATGATCCATACCACCGCAAGGTGCGCGCGATCGGCGCGAACTGGTTCCGCCCGGCGGCGATGCGCGACCTGAAGGCGCAGGTGGACCAGCTGGCCAAGCGCTATGTCGACAAGATGCGCGAGATCGGACCCGAGTGCGACTTCGTCACCGACATCGCGGTCGACTTTCCGCTCTACGTCATTCTGTCGTTGCTGGGTCTTCCCGAATCGGACTTTCCTCGGATGCGCATGCTGACACAGGAGATGTTCGGCCGCGATGACGCCGAATACCAGCGGGGTCAAGAACCCGAGACCGTGCTCGCGGTGATGCAGGAGTTCCTCAACTACTTCGCCACGCTGACCGCGTCGCGCCGCCGAAAACCCACCGGCGACCTCGCCTCGGCCATCGCGAACGGGCGCATCGACGGCGAACCGCTCTCCGACGTGGACACCGCGTCCTACTACGTGATCATCGCCGCCGCCGGCCATGACACCACCAAGGATGCCATCTCCGGTGGGCTGCGCGCGCTCATCGAAAACCCCAGTGAATTATGGCGATTGAAGCAGGATCTCACGCTGATGCCGACGGCGATCGAGGAGATGATCCGGTGGGCCACGCCGGTCAAGGAATTCATGCGCACCGCAGCCGCCGACACCACGGTTCGTGGGGTGGACATCGCTGAAGGAGAGTCGGTGTATCTGGCGTATGTGTCCGGAAACCGCGATGAGGAGGTCTTCGACGATCCGTTCCGCTTCGACATCGGCCGCGATCCCAACAAGCATCTGGCCTTCGGCTATGGCGTGCACTTCTGCCTCGGCGCCGCGCTGGCGCGGATGGAGATCGGCAGTCTCTACCGCGAACTGCTCCCCAGGCTGGGATCGATCGAGCTAGCGGGCAAGCCCGAACTTTCCGCGACGACGTTCGTCGGTGGGCTCAAACACCTGCCGATCCGCTACTCGCTGAAGTGATTTACACCCTTCCGATCCTTGACACCGAAAGGCATCCCGTGACGCATTTTCCGGAGCATTACCGACTGACGCCGTCCCTGGCGAGCACCGTGCGCCAAGTGTGTGTTCATAGCTTGATCACGGTGCTGCTGGTCTTTGTGGTCACCATGGCGTGGGCAGCTACCTTCGGCGAACCTCCGATGTCTGTCAAGCCTCCCCAACGCTGCGTGCAATTCGACTTCGGGCCAGCGGGTTCGGCCGACCGGCTCGATAGGTGAACAAAGCGTGACCGCACAGCGAAGTGCGCGACTGCGATTCGCCTCGAAGCGCAATCAATATGTGCTCCCGGATTATTCGCAGTCGACCGAATTGGACATGTTTGCCCACGCCACCGTCCTGCGACAGCTTGTTCTCCACGGCCTCGTCACGGTCTTGTTGGTGGCGGCCGCTGTCGCGATGAGCTGGTAGGCCACACTGCCGCCCGAATTCGACCAAACGGCATGACGGCGGCGCGACCACTTTTTGTCAACAGCATGAGGAGGTTAGGTGAACAACTCGGAGACAACGCAATTGGACCGACAGGTGTCTTCCCCGGCGAAAGAGATGCAGGGATTAATACTGGGCGGGTGGGTAGCCCAGACGATCACCGCGGTCGCCGACTTGGGAGTGGCCGATGCGCTCGCCGACCGGCCGCTGCACCTTGATGAACTCGCCGACAAGGTCGGAGCTGATCCCGATGCGCTGCGCAGGGCTTTGCGTGCGCTGATCTGTAAGGGCATATTCGCTCAAGGCGACGATGGCCGCTATGAGCTGACGCCGCGCGCAGACCTGCTGCGCTCGGACGCCCCGGTATCCATGGCGGCGCTGGCGCGGCTGGTGGGCGCACCGCGGGAGCGCGAACATTGGAGCCTGCTCACCGAGGCCATCAGGACTGGGACTTCGCCGGTCCGGGCGTTGCGGGGTAAGCCCTTCTTCGACTATCTGCGCGACGAACCCGAATACAGCGCGATTTTCAATGACGCGATGACGGGCTTGTCGGCGTACGTGGATGGGCCGCTCGTAACGGCGTACGACTTCACGCCATACCGAACCGTCGTCGACGTAGCGGGCGGTCACGGCCGCTTGCTCGCCGCCATCCTTGCCTCGGCCCCGAAGACGCAGGGTGTGCTGTTCGACCTTCCCGATGTGGTGGCCGAAGCAACGCCGCTACTACAGAAGTTGGATGTAGCACAACGGGTTCGGCTGGTCGAAGGCTCCTTCTTCAGCGGTGTACCGGCGGGGGGTGACGCCTATGTGCTCAAGCACATTTTGCACGACTGGTCCGATGCCGCCGCGCTGGAAATCCTGCGGAATGTGAAATGGGCTGCGCCAACGGGAGCGGCCTTGCTGCTCGTCGAGACGGTAATCCCCGAAGACAGCAGCGAATTCACCGGCAAGTTGGCCGACATCGAAATGTTGTTGTTCAACGATGGGCGTGAACGCACCGCGAAGGAGTATCGGCGACTCCTCGACGAGGCCGGCTTCGAGATGACCCAAATCGTCGGCACCGAAACGGAATTCAGCCTGATCGAGGCATTTGCCAGATGACTCTCGACGCGCAAGGGTCGACATATGTGCTGATCCCAGGCGCCTGGCATGGGGCCTGGTCCTGGCAACCGGTTGCCAAGCGCCTTCGCGCCGCGAGTCGTCGGGCGATCACCCTGACGCTGCCCGGCCTGGGCGACGGCGATGATCCGTCGGGCTACCAGCTCGGGGACGCGGTCGATTACATCGTCGACGAGGTGTGCCGGCTCGAGCTCGACGACGTGATACTCGCCGCGCACAGCTGGGGCGGCTACCCCGCCACCGGCGCCGCTGACCTTCTCGGCGACCGGGTGACCGAGATCGTCTACTACAACGCGTTCGTGCCGGTTCGCGGAAGGGCCCTCGTCGACGAGACCCCGCCAGACAGCCGCGAGGTGATACTGCGGTTGATCGACGAATCGCCTTTCGACGCCATTCCATCGAGCCTGGAACCGTCGAGCAGCTGCTGATGCAAGGCGTTGCCCCGGAGTTGCAGCGGTTGGTGGCCGATCTGGTGACCCCGCAGCCCGGCGGTTACTTCCTTGACGCTCTCGACGTCGATGCGGCGAGTCTCGGTATTCCCGCCGCCTACGTCACCGGCGACAGCGATCAAGCGATGCCGCAACCGGGGCCCGAATTCGCGGCCCGGCTCGGAGTAAAACCCATCGTCGTTCCGGGAACGCACAACGGAATGCTGACTCACCCGGACGAGGTGGCCCACGCGATCCTCAGCTTGACTGGTCCGCGTAACTCATCCGCGTGAATCCCGCGTATTCAGGGCGTTCGCGGCCTGCCGGGCACGGTCGCGCGCAGCCGCCACGTCGGGTGCCGTGGCCAGCGCCACGCCCCGTCCGGCGGGCCCGGCGCCCCGCGCGAAGATGCGCAGATCGCTTTCCGGCACCCGCAGCGCGCGGGTCAGCGCGTCGGTGGCCGACGGCCCGCCGTCGGGGCCGGGATTGATCGCGTGGGCGGCGGCCGGCGACATCATCATGGTGTCCACCGGCAGGCCCAGAATCGTCCGGGCCTGCAGTTCGAACGCGGAAAGCCGCTGGCTGCGCAGGGTCACCCAGACGCTGGGGTGCGGGCGCGCGCTGACGTCGGAGAAGTACACCTCGTCGCCCTTGATCATCAACTCGACGCCGAAGACGCCGCGCCCGCCGAGTGCCTTGACGATTCGCGCGGCGATCGACTTGGCCGCGTCCACTGCGGCCTCGTTCATCTGCTGGGGCTGCCAGGATTCCTGTACGGCGCCGTCGACGTCGCGGTGGCCGATGGGTGAGCAGAACTCGATCAGCGGACCGTTCGGGCCCTCGCTGCGCACGACGAGCAGGGTGACGTCGAAGTCGACCTCGACCACCGTCTCGGCCAGCACCCGCCCGGTCGGACTCCCCTGCGCGCGCTGCCAGGCCGGTTCGATGTCGTCGGGCCCGGAGACCACCGAGTGTCCCCGCCCCGACACGGGCTTCACCAGCAGCGGGTAGCCGGCGTGGGCGGCCACCGCCTGCAGTTCGCCGACCGAGCCGGCGAACCAGAACGGCGCGGTGGGCAGCCCCAGCTCGTCGGCGGCCATCCGGCGCAGGGCCTCGCGGTCGGAGGTGAGCCGCACGGTGCGGGCGTTGGGGACCAGCTGGGTGCGGTCCGCAGGCAGCGCCTCGAGAGCTTGGGCGGCGACCGCCTCCGTCGCGGTCACCACGAAGTCCGGGTGGAGCTGTCGGATCGCCCTGGCGAGCTCGCCGCCGTCGGTGAGCGGGAGCGTCAGCGACTGGTCGGCCACGCCGTGTGCGGGCGCGTTTGGCTGCCCGTCCGCCGCGACCACCCGCGCGCCCAGGTGGCGCAGCGCGACCGCCAGCTCCCGGCTCAGCTCGCCGGAGCCGAGCAGCAGGACCGTCGGCCTGCGGTCTTCGGGCGGTTGGGGGGCAGCGTGGGGCGACACGGCCAGCGCGGTCGTCTTGTCGTCCTGTCCTTGGGTCAAGCCGTCAGTCACCGCTCAAGGATAGGTCGGTTCTCAGAGCCCTAGGGCTGGCCGGGAAGCAGCCGCACCATCAGGCCGTTGGCCTCGGCCAGCACGGCGTCGTCACCGTCGACCAGCTCCGCGGCGACGAACGCCTTGCGGCCCTCGGTGCTGGTGACGCGCCCGCGCACCAGCAACGGCGTGTCGATCGGCGTGACCTTGCGGTAGTCGACGTGCAGGAAGGCGGTGCGGCTGATCGGGCGCCCGGCGGCGTGCGAGATCATCCCGAACATGTGGTCGAACAGCAGCGGCAGCACGCCGCCGTGGACGGCGTGGTTGCCGCCGACGTGAAATCGGCTGAAGTACCCGGTCATTTCGACGCCGTCGGGCGCGTACCGGGTCAACGTCCAGGGCGGCAGCAGCAGGCTGCCCATGCCGGGCAGGTCTGGCGTCCGCCCGGCCGGCGCCTTGCCCTCCTCGGCCTGGAAGGTGCCCAGCACCTCGACCAGCGCGGCGGCGCGGTCGGCGGCGTCGTCCCAGACGTCGTCACCGGGGTCGGCGGACACCGCGAGGTCCTGGAGTTGGCGCATGGCCGCGACGAACCGACCGAATCCGGGGCCGGGGCTGGCCGGGCCGTATTCGGGGAAACCGCCGTGGTGTTCGTATTCCGGGTCGAGTTCTTTGGGGTCGGGCTCCGTCACGGGCGGGCCGCCAGGACGTCGCGACGCACGATGGTCTGCTCGCGCCCGGGACCGACGCCGATGCACGAAACATGTGCTCCTGCAAGCTCTTCCAGCCGCAACACGTAGTCGCGCGCCTTGGCCGGCAGGTCGTCGAACTCCCGCGCGTCCGAGATGTCCTCCCACCAGCCGGGCAACTCCTCGTAGATCGGTTCGGCGCGGGCAAGGTCGCTCTGGGTCATCGGCATGTCGTTGATGCTCGCCCCGTCGATCCGGTAGCCGACGCACACCGGCACCGTCTCCAGGCTGGACAGCACGTCGAGCTTGGTCAGGAAGAAGTCGGTGATGCCGTTGACGCGGGTGGCGTAGCGGGCGATCACGGCGTCGAACCAGCCGCAGCGCCGGCGCCGCCCCGTGGTGACACCGAATTCCCCGCCGGTCTTGGACAGGTATTCGCCCTTCTCGTCGAACAGCTCGGTGGGGAACGGGCCGGAGCCGACGCGGGTGGTGTAGGCCTTGAGGATCCCCAGCACGGCGGTGATCCGGGTCGGCCCGATCCCGGAGCCGACGGCCGCGCCGCCCGCGGTCGGATTCGACGACGTGACGTAGGGGTAGGTGCCGTGGTCGACGTCGAGCAGGGTGCCCTGGGAGCCCTCCAGCAGGACCGTTTCGCCCTCCTCCAGCGCGGTGTTGAGCAGCCGCCGGGTATCGGCGATGCGGTGCCGGAAACCCTCGGCCTGCGCCAGCAGGGCGTCCACCACCTGGTGCGGGTCGAGCGCCTTGCGGTTGTAGATCTTGACCAGGATCTGGTTCTTGAGCTCGAGGGCGGCCTCGACCTTGTGGGTCAGCTGATCGGGGTCGAGTACGTCGGCGACCCGGATGCCCTGCCGGGCGATCTTGTCCTGGTAGCACGGGCCGATGCCGCGGCCAGTGGTGCCGATCTTCTTGTTGCCCATGTAGCGCTCGGTGACCTTGTCGATGGCGACGTGGTAGGGCAGCAGCAGGTGGGCGTCGGCCGAGATCAGCAGCCTGGAGGTGTCGACGCCGCGGTCCTCGAGGCCTTTCAGCTCGTCGAGCAGCACACCGGGGTCGACCACCACGCCGTTGCCGATGACGTTGGTGACCCCGGGCGTGAGCACCCCGGACGGGATCAGGTGCAGGGCGAAGTGTTCGCCGGTGGGCAGGACGACGGTGTGCCCGGCATTGTTGCCACCCTGATAGCGCACCACCCACTGCACGCGCCCGCCGAGCAGGTCAGTGGCCTTACCTTTGCCCTCGTCGCCCCATTGGGCGCCGATGAGGACGATTGCCGGCATGACTTGCTCCCGCCTAATCCCACGTGTTCAAACCCTGCTTATTGTGGTCCAGCCGGTGACACACCCTATCCCAGCCCTGTCCCAGGAGGTTGCGACCGAGCATGGAAACCGCGGGGGTGTTGGCCTTCGGCGAGCGGCGGGTGCCGCGTGCGCTGACCGGCCTGCCGGTCCACATGGGCGATGTCGACGCCGCGATCGGGCTATACCGGCGGCTGGTGGTCGTCGGCGCCGACTCCGACCTGGCCGCGGTGCTGACCCGGTTGCTGCGCGCCGAGCGGCTCGACGTCGAGCTGGCCTACGTGCCGGCCCGGCGCACGCCCGCCACCCGGGCGTACCGGCTCCCGGCCGGGCGGCGTGCGGCGCGGCGCGCCCGGCGCGGCTCCGCCCGGCGGGTGACCCTGATCCGCGACGAGACCGGCTCGGTGATCGTCGGCCGCGGGCGCTGGCTGCCGCCCGACGGCGAGCCGGTGCTGCACGGCGAGGCCGTCGTCGACGACACCAGGCTGTTCGACGGCGAGGTCGCCGCCGTGCGGATCGAGCCGACGCTGGCCATGCCGGGCCTGCGCGCGTCGGCACGCAGGGGCCGCTGGGTGTCCGGCCGCGCCGCCCAGCTGGGCAGCACCGGCGTCACCGTCGTGCGCGACGGGGTCGCCGCTCCGCGGGCGGCGCGCCGGTCGACGTTCTACCGCCACGTCGAAGGCTGGCTCCTGGTCCGGTAGCACCGGCTCCCACCGGTCACACTTTTGGCCCGCGGGGTGTCGACGTGGTGAGGAGGCCTTGCCGATGACACCTTCCGCCCGTCTTAACTGGGTCTACTGGACGACGACCGCCCTGCTAGCCGCCGAGTGTTTTGTGGGCGGGGTGATGGGCGCGCTGCGCCTGCAACCGTTCGCGGGCGTGGTGACGCACCTGGGGTATCCGCTGTACTTCATGACCATCCTTGGCGTCTGCTACGTATCGGCCGGGGTGGTGCTTCTGGCACCGCGTCTGGCGCTGGTCAAGGAGTGGGCATACGCGGGCCTGATGTTTATCTACGCCGGGGCGACGGCGTCGCATCTCTGGGTCGGCGATGCCGGCACGACGCTGGTCGGTCCGCTGATCCTCGTGGGCCTGACCGTCGCCTCCTGGGCGCTGCGGCCGCAACGACGGCGAATACCAAGGTAATTTCGAGCGGGTGAGCTTTCCCGCCCGGCAACACGAATCGGTGCGGCCCAGCCCGCTCTTCCTTGCCCTGGTCGCGTTGACGGCGGCGGGCGGCGCGCTGGCGTGGCTGGCCGGGTCCAGCGTGCGGCCGCTGTCCTACGCCGGGGTGTTCGTCTTCGTCATCGCCGGCTGGCTGGTGTCGCTGTGCCTGCACGAATTCGGGCACGCGGTGACGGCCTGGCGATTCGGCGACCACGACGTCGCGGTGCGCGGCTATCTGACCCTGGACCCGCGGCGCTACAGCCACCCCGCGCTCTCGCTGCTGCTGCCGATCGTGGTCGTCGCACTGGGCGGGATCGGCCTGCCCGGCGCGGCGGTGTACGTGCGGACGTGGTTCATGACGCCGGCCCGCCGGACCATGGTCAGCCTGGCGGGGCCGGCGGCCAACCTCGTGCTGGCGGTGCTGCTGCTGGTGGCGACGCGATTTCTCTACGACCCGAGCCACGCGGTGCTGTGGGCGGGCGTGGCCTTCCTGGGCTTCCTCCAGCTCACCGCGGTGTTGCTGAACCTGCTGCCGGTCCCGGGCCTGGACGGGTACGACGCCCTCGAGCCGCACCTGAGCCCCGAGACGCAGCGCGCGCTGGCCCCGGCCAAGCAGTGGGGCTTTTTCATCCTGCTGTTCCTGCTGTTGGCGGCCAGCCAGTGGTTCTTCGGAGTGGTGCTCTGGCTGTTCGATTTCTCCGGCATCCCGCACTGGCTGGTCGCCGCGGGCAACTCGCTGACCCGGTTCTGGAGCGCCTGGCTTTAACCCTTGCAATATATGCGTAATTACGCATATATTTCGGGCTATGGGCGCCGGCCACAACCACACCCCCGCCGAGGGCGACTCGTCGCGGATGATCCCCCGCATGATCGCCGCGGCGGCGATCCTCGCGGTGTTCTTCGTCGTGGAGCTGACCACCTCGCTGCTGATCAACTCGATCGCGCTGCTGGCCGACGCCGGACACATGCTCACCGACGTCGTCGCGGTGTTCATGGGCCTGGCCGCCGTCATGCTGGCCAAGCGCGGCAGCTCGTCGCCCGCGCGCACCTACGGCTGGCATCGCGCCGAGGTGTTCACCGCCGTCGCCAACGCCGGGCTGCTGATCGGGGTGGCCCTGTTCATCCTGTGGGAGGCGATCCAGCGACTCAAGGAAACCCCGTCGGTCCCGGGCGTGCCGATGATCGTCGTCGCCCTGCTCGGCCTGCTGGCCAACCTGGTCGTCGCGCTGCTGCTGCGGTCGCACTCGGAGAGCAGCCTGGCCGTTAAGGGCGCCTACATGGAGGTGGTCGCCGACAGCGTCGGCAGCCTGGGCGTGCTGATCGCCGGCATCGTCACCGTGACGACACGCTGGCCCTTCGCCGACGTCGTCGTCGCGGTGCTGGTCGCGCTGTGGGTGGCGCCCCGGGCCGTCTCGCTGGCCCGCGACGCGCTGCGGATCCTGTCCGAGGCCTCGCCGGCCCACATCGACGTCGAGGAGCTGCGCGGCGCGCTCGGTGCCGTCGACGGCGTAACCGAGGTGCACGACCTACACGTGTGGACGCTGTCGCCCGGCAAGGACATGTGCACCGCGCACCTCACCAGCGACGGCGACTCCGCGCGGGTGCTGCAGGACGCGCGCGCGGTGCTGTCCGCGCGCGGGCTGGACCACGCCACCGTGCAGATCGAGCCGCCGGACCGGCACGGCGAGTGCGAGGAAGGCTTTTAGAGGCCCGCTAAAGACCCAAAGCCTGGCGCGCCGCGGGGTCGCAATCGTCGAGCAGATCCAGGCAGCGCAGGTTCTCGTCGGTCTCGCCGATGGCGTCCGCAGCTTTGGCCAGCGCCGCCACGCAACGCAGGAAGCCGCGGTTGGGCTCGTGCGCGTACGGCACCGGGCCGAAGCCCTTCCAGCCGTTTCGCCGCAGCTGGTCGAGGCCGCGGTGGTAGCCGGTGCGCGCGTAGGCGTAGGCGGTGACGGCCTTGTCCTCCGCGAGGGCCTCCTCCGCGAGCGCAGCCCAGGCCACCGACGCCGACGGGTGCGCGGCGGCGACGGCGGTCGGGTTCTCGTTGGCCAGCAGCTCCGCCTCGGCGTCGCTATCGCCGGGCAGCAGAACCGGATCGGGTCCGAGGAGATCTCCCATCGATGTCATGGCGTCTATTTTGCCGTTCCCCCGCGGCGGGTCGCTAAGCTCCCTCTATGCCCAATCCACCCGAACCCGAAGGGGCAGCCGAGGACCAGCCGCTGGTCCCCGTCGACCCCGAGACCGAGACCGTGGTGATCAACAAGGGCGATCAGGACAGCGATGCCGAGGCCGCCGAAGGCCAGCAGCGCGAGCGTCGTTTCACGGCCCCCGGCTTCGACGCGAAGGAGACCCAGGTCATCGCGACGTCGTCCGCGGAGCCCGCCACCGAGGTCATCGCGTCGCCGCCGCCCGGCGAGGCCGCGACGACACAGCTGGGTGTTCCCCCGAAAGCCGCTGTGCCGCAAGCGATTCCGCCACGACTGGGGGCGAAGCTGCGCACCACTCGGCAGTTCAACTGGGGCTGGGTGCTGGCGCTGGTGGTGGTCGTGCTGGCGCTGGCGGCGATCGCGATCCTGGGCACCGTGCTGTTGACCCGGGGCAAGCACTCGAAAGTGTCTGAGGAAGACCAGGTTCGGCACACCATCCAGCAGTACGACGTCGCGGTGCAGCGGGGCGACCTGACCGCGTTGCGCACCGTCACGTGCGGGACCGTCCGCGACGGATACGTGGATTACGACGAACACGCGTGGCAGGAGACCTATCAGCGGGTCTCGGCGGCCAAGCAGTACCCGGTGATCGCCAGCATCGACCAGGTCGTCGTCAACGGCCAGCACGCCGAGGCGAACATCACCACGTTCATGGCATACGACCCGTCGTTGCGTTCGACGCGCAGCCTCGACCTGCAGTACCGCGACGATCAGTGGAAGATCTGCCAGTCACCGAGCGGCTAACGGGTGCCGAGCGTGCGGGCAGCCGCACGTTGGGCATCGAGTGTGCGGCCAGCCGCACGCTCGAGCGGGACGGCTAGCTTGAGCTCAGCGACTTCCCCGCGCAGTGCAGGTCGTTGCAGGCCTCCACGACGCGCTCGCTCATGCCGGCCTCGGCCTTCTTGAGGTAGCTGCGCGGGTCGTAGGCCTTCTTGACGCCCACCTCGCCGTCGACCTTGAGCACGCCGTCGTAGTTGGCGAACATGTGGCCGGCGATCGGGCGGGTGAACGCGTACTGGGTGTCGGTGTCGACGTTCATCTTCACCACGCCGTAGCGCAGCGCCTCCTCGATCTCCGACTTCAGCGAACCCGAACCGCCGTGGAACACGAAGTCGAACGGCTTGGCGTCGGCGGCCAGGCCCAATTTCGCCGCCGCGACCTGCTGGCCCAGCGCCAGCACGTCGGGGCGCAGCTTGACGTTGCCGGGCTTGTAGACGCCGTGCACGTTGCCGAACGTCGCGGCCAGCAGGTACTTGCCGTGCTCGCCGTGGCCCAGCGCATCGACGGTGCGCTCGAAATCCTCCGGAGTGGAGTAGAGCTTGTCGTTGATCTCGTGGGCGACGCCGTCCTCCTCGCCGCCCACCACGCCGATCTCCACCTCGAGGATGATCTTGGCGGCCGCGGCCTCCTTGAGCAGTTCCTGCGCGATGGCGAGGTTTTCCTCGACCGGCACCGCCGAACCGTCCCACATGTGCGACTGGAACAGCGGGTCCTGGCCGGCGGCCACCCGCTCGGCCGAGATCGCCAGCAGCGGCCGCACGTAGCTGTCCAGCTTGTCCTTGGGGCAGTGATCGGTGTGCAGCGCGACGTTGATCGGGTATCTGGCCGCGATGCTGCGGGTGAATTCGGCCAGCGCGACGGCGCCGGCCACCATGTCCTTGACCCCCAGGCCGGACGCGAACTCCGCACCGCCCGTTGAGAACTGGATGATGCCGTCACTGCCGGCGTCCGCGAAGCCCTTGAGCGCGGCGTTGACGGTCTCCGACGAGGTGCAGTTGATGGCCGGGAAGGCGTAGGAGTTCTCCTTGGCGCGTCCGAGCATCTCGGCATACACCTCGGGCGTGGCGATGGGCATGGGCTCCTCCTGGCGGCTGGGTCCGTCCAGTATCGCAAGACCGGTATGTTGAAGCATCGTGAGCACCGTGGTGACGGCCCTGCCGAACATCCTCGACCCGATGTACTGGCTGGGCGCCAACGGCGTCTTCGGGAAAGCGGTGCTGCCCGGGATCCTGGTCATCGTCTTCATCGAGACCGGGCTGCTGTTTCCGCTGCTGCCGGGCGAATCGCTGTTGTTCACCGGCGGGCTGCTGACCGCGCACCCGAACCCACCGACGAGCATCTGGGTGCTGGCGCCGTCCGTCGCGCTGGTCGCGATCCTGGGCGACCAATGCGGATACTTCATCGGGCGCCGGATCGGGCCGGCGCTGTTCAAGAAGGAAGATTCCCGGTTCTTCAAGAAGCACTACGTCACGGAGTCGCACGCGTTCTTCGAGAAGTACGGGCCGTGGGCGGTCATCCTCGCCCGCTTCGCGCCATTCGTGCGCACGTTCGTCCCGGTGATCGCCGGCGTGTCCTACATGCGCTACCCGGTGTACCTCGGATTCGACATCGTGGGCGGCATCGCGTGGGGCGGCGGCGTGACCCTGGCGGGCTACTTCCTGGGCACCGTGCCGTTCGTGCACCAGAACCTGGAAAAGATCATCCTGGGCATCCTGTTCGTGTCGCTGATCCCCGCGTTCATCGCCGCCTGGCGCGGCTACCGGGGCCGGCGGCGCGGGACGGCCGCGACGGACGACTCAGGACACCCGACTTCTGCGGTACGCAACGAAAGCCTCTAGCAGTTCGGGCCTGTCGATCGAGCTCTGCTGCACGGCCTGGTCCGGCGCGGTCCCGAGCAGGATCCGCTTGATCGGGATCTCCAGCCGCTTGCCGGTCAGCGTCCGCGGAATGCCCGGCACGTCCAGGATGTCGTCGGGCACGTGGCGCGGCGAGGCATGCTGACGGATCTCCGCCACGATCCGCGAGCGCAGCCCCTCGTCGAGCTCGACCCCGTCGGCCAGGGCAACGAACAACGGCATCCAGTAGCCGCCGTCGTCCTGCTCGACGCCGACCACCAGGCAGTCCTGCACCTCGGGCATGCGCTCGACCGCCGTGTAGATCTCGGCGCTGCCCATCCGCACGCCCATCCGGTTCAGGGTGGCGTCCGAACGGCCGTGCACCACAACGGATCCCCGTTCGCTGATGGTGATCCAGTCGCCGTGGCACCACACGCCCGGATACTTGTCGAAGTAGGCGGCGCGGTACCGACTGCCGTCCTCGTCGTTCCAGAAGGACACTGGCATCGAGGGCATCGGCTTGGTCACCACCAGCTCGCCCTCTTCCCCGATGACGGGGTTTCCCTGGCCATTCCACGCTTCGATGGCCGCGCCCAGGCACAGCGACGACAGCTCGCCCGCCTTGACCGGCACGATCGGGCAGCCGCCGATGAAGGCGGTGCAGACGTCGGTGCCGCCGCTCATCGAGACCACCGGGACGGGCCGGCCGAGCCCCTCCTGCACCCAACGGAATCCGGACGCGGGCAACGGGGAGCCGGTGGATCCCACCGCGCGCACGGCGTCCAGCGGATGCGCCTCGCCCGGTCGCAATTCCTGCTTGGCGCAAGCCAATAGGTAGCCCGCGCCCGCGCCGAGGAACGTGACGCCGGCGTCGGCGGCGACCTTCCAGAGCCCGTCGGTGCCGGGATGCGTCGGGCTGCCGTCGTAGAGCACGATCGTCGTGTCGACCAGCAGCCCGGACACCAGCAAGTTCCACATCATCCAGCTGGTCGACGAGTACCACAGGAAGCGGTCGTCCGGGTGCAGATCCAGTTGCAGGGTCAGGTATTTCAGGTGTTCGAGGACCACGCCGCCGTGGCCGTGCACGATGCCCTTCGGCTTGCCCGTCGTCCCCGACGAGAACATCACCCACAGCGGGTGGGCGAACGGGACCGGCGTAATGTCCAGGGGCGCATCCGCTTCGACCGCCGCGGCCCACGGCACGGCGTCGTCGTCGATCGGCAGCCCGAGGCGCGGCACCACCACGGTGGCCCGCAGCGTCGGCATCGCGACGCGGATCGTGGCCAGCTCGGCGCGCCGGTCGATGCGCTTGCCGCCGTACGCCGACCCATCGGTGGCCACCAGCACGGCGGGCTCGACCTGGCCCAGCCGGGCGATCACGCCGTCGACGGCCACGTCCTGGTTGCACACCGCCCAGATCGCGCCGACGCTGGCGGCGGCCAGGGCGGCGACGACGGCCTCGGCGACGTTGGGCAGGTAGCCGACGACGGCGTCGCCGGGCTGGACACCGAGGTTGCGCAGGTATGCGGCGAACGCCGCCGTCTCCCGCTGCAGCCGCGCCCACGACCACTCGGTCGAGCGGTCCTCGCCGACGACGATCATGGCCGGACGCGCGTCGGTGGCGTGCCGGAACACCTCGGTGGCGTAGTTGATCGTGGCGCCGGGAAACCACTCGGCGCCCGGCATCGACCGGTTGCCCAGCACGGCGCTCGGGGGGCTGTCCGCCTGGATATCGAAGAAATGCCAGACGGCGTCCCAGAACCAGTCGATGTCGTCGACCGACTTGCGCAGGAGCTCGGGGTAGTCGTCGTACTCGCCGCGCCCGGTCTCGGCGAGCCAGGCCATGAAGCGCGTCAGGTTGGCCTCGGCAAGCGTTGCCTCGTCCGGGATCCAGTCGCCATCGAGGTTGCTCATGTCGTGCTCACGGCGGTGACGTTACCTGCGGCCTCCATCAGCATCCAGCCCGATAGCTGAACCGACAGATCCCGCTCGGCGACCTCCGAGGAGTTGACCGCGCCCGCGACGAACTCCGCGCCCTGGCCGGCCTCGGACCGTTCGGGCGGCAGCTCGGCGTCGCGGTCCCAGAACGGGCCGAACAGCGGCAGCCCGTCCACGGTTTGCCGGTAGTCCCAGGCCGATTTCGCCGACGACAGCACGATGGTGCGCGCGGCGTCGCGGGCCATCGCGTCGTCGGCCGAGTCGCCGGGCAGCGTGGTGGCGACCAGCGCGAGGTAGCGGGCGGTGATGCCGGCGAACAGGCCGCCGTCGCCGCCGCCGGCGCCCCGCAGCACGCCGGACGGCGCCATGTGCTCGCCGACCGCCGCGACCAGCCGATGCACCCGCGCCTGGTGCCGCGCGCGGGCCTCCGCGCCGGTGCGCGCGGCGAGCTCCGTCTCCAGCCCCAGCACCACGCCCTGGCAGTACGTGTACTGGGCGCGGACCAGCGAACCGTCCTTGATGCCGTCGAACACCAGGTGCGTGTCGGGGTCGATCAGCGTGCGGTCGATCCAGTCGCTCATCTGGTCGGCCCGCTGCAGGTGGTCGCCATAGCGGGCGAGGAAGATGCCGGCCGGGCCGTTGGCCGGGCCGTTGAAGAACTTGTCCTGCTTGCGCCACGGGATGCCGCCGCCGTCTTGGGGCGCCCAGGCCCCAACGAACTGGTCGGCCAGCTTCGGCAGGGCACGGCGGCGCGTGACGCCGGCGATCCGGGCGGCGCGTTCTAGCGCCAGCGCCAGCCAGGCCATGTCGTCGTAGTAGCTGTTGGTCCAGCGGAGGTTGTTGCGCAACCGGTGCGAGCGGACCTGCCGCTCGATCATGGTGCGCCGGTGCGGTTGCGGGTCGCGCGACTGCGCGTCGACCAGGCAGTCCAGCAGGTGCGCCTGCCACCAGTAGTGCCAGGTGCCGAACAGCCGGTCTTTGCGGGCCGCCGGCCACGCCACCACCCCCAGCTGCGTCGCCGGCAGCGCCCACAACCGCTTCAGGTGGCGTTGCGCGACAGCCGCTTCGGAGCTGGCCGCCCGGTTGGCCCAGAGCTGATCCATACCTGTCGATCCTGCCCTAGCGTCTCGGCGGAGGATGCTGGAGTCCATGCGAAGACTGACGGTTAATGGGCGGCGCCACGAGGTCGACGCCGACGACGACACACCGCTGCTGTACGTGTTGCGCAACCACCTGGGTTTGAAGGGGACGCGGTTCGGGTGCGGGGTGGGCTTGTGCGGCGCTTGCTTTGTCCTGGCCGACGGCCGCCCGATCTACTCGTGCGACACCCCGCTGTGGTCGGTGGGCGACAAGTCGATCCGCACCGTGGAGGGGCTCGGCGACGACGGCGGGCCGCACCCGGTTTCGCGCGCCTTGATCGCGCGGCAGGCGGCGCAGTGCGGGTATTGCATGTCGGGCATCGTGGTGGCGGCCGCGGCGCTGCTGGCCGACAACCCCGACCCGACGGAGGCCGAGGTGCGCGCGGCGCTGGACCCCAACCTGTGTCGCTGCGGCTCGCACAACCGGGTGGTGGCGGCGGTGCTGAGCGCCGCGGCCGAGATGCGGGGGTCGGTGGATGCCTGACCTGCCGGAGTCGCTGGCGGCCAATCCCGTTCTGGGCGAGTGGGTTCGGATCGGACCGGACGGCGTCGTCGAGGTGCGCTCCGGCAAGGTCGAGCTGGGTCAGGGCGTGTTGACCGCGCTGGCGCAGATCGCCGCCGAGGAGCTCGACGTCGACATCGCCCGCGTGCGGATGACCGCCGCGGCGACCGATCGCAGCCCCGACGAGGGCTTCACCGCCGGCAGCCGCTCGATCCAGCAGTCGGGCGCGGCGCTGCGCCAGGCGTGCGCCGAGGCGCGGACGATTTACCTCGACGTCGCGGCGGCCAAGCTCGCCGTGGCGCCCGACGAGCTGGACGTCGACGACGGCGAGATCACCGGCCCCGAAGGGGTATTCACCAGCTACTGGGAGCTCGCCGACGATTCGCTCCTGGATCGCGCGGCCACTGGCGCGGCGACGCCCAAGCCGGAGTCGGCGTACGCCGTCGTCGGCACCGACGTCGCGCGGCTCGACCTGCCCGACAAGCTGACCGGGCGCCCGCGCTACCTGCACGACCTCGTTTTGGACGCTCAGCTGTACGGCCGCGTCGTTCGCCCGCCGTCACGCGGAGCGCGGTTGCGTGATCTCGACACCGGGCCCACCCTGGCGCTGCCGGGCGTGATCACCGTCGTGCGGGACGGCGAGTTCCTCGGCGTGGTGGCCGAACTCGAGGAGGTCGCGGTGCGCGCCGCCGAGCGGCTGCGCGGCGATGCGGAGTGGGACGAGCGCCCGACGCTGCCCGACGAGGACGACCTGCCGTCGTTCCTGGTGTCGGCGGCGGCCGAGACGTCGGTGATTGCATCCAAAGAGACTCCGCCGCAGGTGAATTCAACGCGGTCGCATTCGGCGCGCTATCACCGGCCGTACCTGGCGCACGGGTCGATCGGCCCGTCGGCCGCGGCGGCGCTCGCGCACCCGGACGGCCGCCTGGAGGTCTGGTCGCACAGCCAGGGCGTGCACGTGCTGCGGCGGGAATTGGGAGCCGCGCTCGGCCTCTCGGTCGATCGGGTGGTGGTGCGCCACGTCGAGGGGGCTGGGTGCTACGGGCACAACGGCGCCGACGACGCCGCGATGGACGCCGCGCTGCTGGCCCGGGCCGTCCCCGGGCGCCCGGTGCACCTGGTGTGGTCGCGCGCCGACGAATTGGCCTGGGCGCCTTTCGGTCCCGCGGCCGTCGTGGAGATCGCCGCCGAGTGCGGCGACGACGGCGGGGTGGTCGACTGGCGCCACGAGATTTGGAGCGGCAGCTACATGGGCCGCCCGGGCACGACGCCGACGTCGGCGCTACTGGCGGCCAGCGAACGCGCCGGCGGCGAGCCGATCCAGGCCGGCGGGGAGCCGCCGGTCGCGTGGGGCGGCGGAACCGGGCGCAATTCGGTTCCGGGGTATGACTTTCCGTCCTACCGGGTGATCAACCACCTAGTGACCGAGATGCCGCTGCGCACATCGGCGCTGCGTTCGCTGGGGGCCTTCGTCAATGTCTTTGCCGCGGAGTCGTTCATGGACGAACTGGCCGCGGCCGCGGGCCGCGATCCCGTCGAGTTCCGGTTGGCGCACCTGTCGGACCCGCGTGGGCGGGCGGTGCTGCGGGCGGCGGCGGCGCGGGCCGGGTGGGACGAGTGGACGCCGCGGGAGGCCCTCGGCCGCGGCATCGGCTACGCGCGGTACAAGAACGCCGCCGCGTACTGCGCGGTGGTGGCCGAGGTCGAGGCGGTGGAGGAGGTCCGGGTGCGCCGGCTGGTCATCGCGGTGGACGCAGGCCTGGTCATCAATCCCGACGGCGCGGCCAATCAGATCGAGGGCGGCGCGATCCAGGCCGCCAGCTGGACGCTGAAGGAGCGGGTGCGCTTCGACGAGTTCAACGTCACCAGCGACACCTGGGAGACCTACCCCATTCTGCGGTTCTCCGAGGTGCCCCCGGTCGACGTGGAATTGCTTGCCGGACAGGGGAACCCACCGTTGGGGATCGGCGAGTGCGCCCAGGGCCCAACGGCTGCGGCGATCGCCAACGCGGTGTACGACGCGCTCGGCGTTCGGGTGCGCTCGCTGCCGCTGACCGCCGAACAGCTCATCGCCGCGATCGACGGGCGTTAGACGGGGCCCCGGCGGGGTAGCCAACGGGAATGCCCGTTTTGAACCATCACATCGTGGCCACCCGCGACAAAGAAGCGACGGTCCGCTATTTCACCGAAATCCTCGGACTCGGCCCGGCGGTGCGACTGGGCGAGTTCGCGGTGTTGCAGGTCAGCCCGGATACGACCCTGGACTTCGTCGACAGCGAAGGGGATTTCGACCGGCTGCACTACGCGTTTCTGGTCACGGAAGCCGAATTCGACGAGATCTTTTCACGCATCAAGGAGCGCCGGATTCCCTACTGGTCCGACCCCATGCACGACGATCCCGGCGCCATAAACACCTGGGACGACGGGCGCGGGGTGTACTTCGATGACCCCGACGGACACCGCCTGGAAATCCTCACCCGGCCATACGGGAGCGGCGGGACCGAGGCCAAGCGTCCGCATCCGCTCGTGGCTCCGGTCATCGACGGAACCGATGTCCCGCGAAACACCCATTAAGCTAACGCGCGTTGACGGATTCGCAGTCGCGCATGTTGGCCAGTTCGCTGAGGGCGCCGGGTCGGTAATGCTCGACCTGCGGCTTGGTGGTGGCCACGCAGCCGCGGACGACCTCGCCCCGCGATTCCGATCGATGCAATGCCGTCGCCGTCAAGACGACAGCAATCAGCGCGATGGCAACCGACGCCCCTAACAGCGCGGCATCGTACGTTCCAGGCGCCGGCCGGCGCAGATTCAATTGCGCTGTGCGATACCGCTTTTCGGTATCGTCGGCGGGCGCGCCACGCAACAGCAGCGCGGTAACCACCGCGCCCGTCAGGAACAGCGCGCAGCTGACGCCGAACGCGACGTCATAGCCATGGATCGCGGCGGCGGGCCGCAGGGCCGGGCTCGGCGGCCGGTGGCCGGTCATGTAGCGGGTCAGGGTCGACGCGAAAATCGTTGACAGCGCGGCGGTTCCGATGGCGCCGCCGATCTGCTGGGTGGTGTTCACCATCGCGGAGGCGACGCCGGCGTCCCTGCCGGTGATGCCGGCGGTGGCGGTCGCGATCGCCGGCGCGAACGTCAGGCCCGTGCCGACACCCAAAAGGAAAAGGGGTCCCAGCACACCGCCCGCATAGGTGGAATGAATATCCAGCTGCGCCAGCCAAAACATGCCGCCGGCGGCGATCAGCATGCCGGGCGGGATCACCCGGCGGGGGCCCACCCGCGGAATCAAGCGAGCGTTGGCCACACCGGCCGCGATCGCGATGCCGACGGTCAGCGGCAAGAACGCGACGCCCGTCTTGAGGGGGCTGTAGTGCAGGTTTTGTTGGGCGTAGTAGGTGAGAAACAGAAAGGCGCTGAACATGCTGCAAAAGGCCACCATGATGGCCAGGTAGGCGCCAACGCGGTTGCGGTCCATGACAATCCACGGCGGCAGCAGCGGGGCGGCGGCCCGCGCCTCGATGACCGCGAACGCGACGAGCAGCAGGCCGCTGGCGACGAACATCCATACGGTCAGCGGCGCGCCCCAGCGGTCGGTTTCGGCGTTGGACAGGCCATAAACCAGGCAGAACAGCCCGCCCGAGGCGGCGATGATGCCGGGCCAGTCGAGCCGGGCTACGCTGCCGCGCTCGTCTCGGGACGGGACGAGCGCCAGCACCCCCGCGGCGGCGACGACCGCGAAGGCCAAGTTCACGTACAGACACCATCGCCACGACAGCCATTCCGTGAGCGCGCCGCCGAGCAGCAGCCCTACTACCGCGCCCCCGCCGGCGATCGCGCCGTACACGCCGAACGCCCTGCCGCGCTGTTTGGCGTCGGTGAACGTGACGTTGAGGGTCGACAGCGCCGCCGGGGCGAGCACCGCGGCGAAGAGACCCTGGGCCGCCCGGGCGGCGACCAGCATGGCGAAGCCCGTCGCCGCACCACCGATCGCCGACGAGGCGGCGAATCCCGCCAAGCCGATCAGCAAAGTGCGCCGGCGCCCGACGAGGTCGGACAGTCGCCCGCCCAGCAACAGCAGGCTGCCGAAGGCCAGCGAGTAGGCGGTGATGATCCATTGCCGGCTCTCGGTGCCGAAGTGCAGGGCCGCCTGCGCGGACGGCAACGCAATGTTGACGATCGTGGTGTCGAGCACCACCATCAGCTGCGCAATCCCGATGACCCCGAGTATCAGCCATTGGCGCTGTGCACGAGGTTCTGTGCTGGCTCCCATGAACTCTCTGGTACCCGTTACGGCGCGATTGATAGCCGCGGGCTCGCCAGCGCCGAGAGCAACTCGCGCAGACCGGTCAGCGAGTGCGCCGGCAGGAACAGGTCGCAGTAGGGCAGGGCCGCGGCCATCGAACCGGCCAGCGGCTGGAAATCACCTTGTGCCGCACGGGGATTGAGCCACACCAGCACCGCGGCGCGGCGGCGCAACCGGGCCATCGCGTGGGCGAGCACGTCGGGCGGGTCGGCGTCCCAGCCGTCGGAGGCGATGATCACCACCGCGCCGCGCAGCGCGTTTCCGTGCGGCGGGGAGAGCAGGGCGCCGAGGCTGCGACCGATGAACGTGCCGCCGTAGCGGTCGGTGACCTTCGCGTTGGCCTTCTGCAGCGCCACCTCGGCCGAGCGGTGCGACAGCACCGGCGTGAGCCGGGTCAGCGTCGTGGAGAACGCGAACACCTCGGGGCGGGCGCGGGCCTGGCGCAGCGCGGCGGCGCGCATCAGGTGCAGATAGACCGCGGCGTACGGCTGCATCGAGCGGCTCACGTCGCAGGCCAGGACCACCCGACGGGGCCTCCGGCGGGGCCGCGTTCGCGCCAGGATCACGGACTCCCAGCCGGTGGCGCGCGACGCGTTCATGGTGGCCCGCAGGTCGATCCGCTTGCCGTCCGCGCTGGGCTCGAAGCGCATGCTGCGGCGCCGCGGCCAGCGCGCGACCGTCGCCTCCAGCCAGGAGCCGAGCAGGCGAAGGTCTTGCGCGTCGAAGCGATCGAACGGTTCGTCGGCGCGCGCGGCGATGCGGCTGGGCAGCGGATCCGGAAGCACGACGCTCGTCGGGGTCGCGTCCCGATCGGCGGTGGCGCGGGTGGCCCAGGGCAGCTGGTGCGCGCCGGCCTGCGACGGACCGCCGGCGGGTCGCACCGTGCCGGCCGCGGGTGTCTTGGGGCCGGGCAGGGGCAGGACGGGCTCGGTTGCGCCCTCGGGGCGCGCCGCCCCGACCGCCCCGAACACCGTCGCGAACACGCCGTCGAAGGCCACCAGGTCTTCCATCCGGTTCACCAGCGTCAGCCTGGCCCCCCAATAGAGCGCCGACGTGGTGTCCGGCACCAACCGCCGAAGCGCCTGCACGAAATCGGCCTGGCCGTTGGCCGACACCAGCACCCCCGCGCCGCGCAGGCGCGCCACCAGGGCCGCCGCGAACGCCGCCAGGTCGACGCCGCGCAACAGCAACGGGGTGCTCACGAACCCCTACTGCCTCCGGCCGAGCAGCCACCCGAGCACCAGCGCGGCGAGCACCGCCAGCGCCAGGGGCGCGTATTTCTTCAGCTGGTCGCCGCCGGCGAGCTCGAGCAGGTCGATGGGCTCGGGCTCGGGTGCCGGGGGCTGGCGTGTTCCCGGGACGGGGTTCGCCGGCCAGGCCGGAATCGGCTCCTCCTGCGCCGAGTCGGGCGCCGGGGCGCCGGTGTTCTTGGCGGCCAGTTCGGCCTCCAGCGACTCCACGAACTGGCCCAGCAGCTTCTCCGAAACCTGCTGCAGCATGCCGCTGCCGAACTGGGCCAGCTTGCCGACGATCTTCAGATCGGTGTCGACGGTGACGCTGGTGCGGTCCCCGTCCTCGTGCAACTGGGCGGTGACCGTGGCGGCGGCGTTGCCGGTGCCCCGCGCCTCCTTGCCCTTGCCGTCGATGACCGCGCGGTGCTGTTCGCGGTCCAGCTCGACGAAGCGCACCTTGCCGCTGAACTCGCTGGTGACCGGGCCGACCTTGACCTTGACCTTGCCCAGGTAGTCGTCGCCCTCGTGGCCGGTCAGCTGCGCGCCGGGCATCAGCGGGATCACCTGTTCCAGGTCGCACAGCACGTCCCAGGCCTGCTCGATGGGGGCGCTGACGGTGAACTGGTTGGCGATCTTCATGCTGTTGGTCCTCTCAGGTGCGGCTGTGCTCGGCGAAGGTGTGGTACTCGTCGCGAATCAGAGTACGGTCGTCCGGCGTCTTGGCCAGCGCCCCCAGGGTGGTCACGGTTACCTCGTCAACCAGGTCGGCGACACCGAGCGTCACCAAGGCGGAGACCCAGTCGATGGTCTCGGCCACCCCGGGCGGCTTGTCCAGGTCGAGATCGCGCGTGCGGCCAACGAATTGGGTGGCGTGTTCGATCAACGGCGCCGTCGCCCCCGGTACCGTCCGCCGGACGATGGCGGCGGCGCGGGCCGGCTCCGGGTAGTCGATCCAGTGGTACAGGCAGCGGCGGCGCAGCGCGTCGTGCAGGTCGCGGCTGCGGTTGGAGGTCAGCACCGCGATCGGCGGGCGCTCGGCGATGAAGGTGCCCAGCTCGGGCACGGTGACCGCGGATTCGCCGAGGAACTCCAGCAGCAGCGCCTCGAATTCGTCGTCGGCGCGGTCGATTTCGTCGATCAGCAGCACCGGGGGCTCAGGGCCGCGGTGCCGCACGCATCGCAGGATGGGCCGGTCGACGAGGTAGTTCTCGGTGTATAGGTCGGCCTCGTCGATATGGGCGCCGCGCGCCTCCGCCAGCCGGATGGATAGCAGCTGGCGCTGGTAGTTCCAGTCGTAGAGCGCTTCGCTGGCGGTGAGTCCCTCGTAGCACTGCAGCCGCACCAGCGGGGTATCCAGCACGGCCGCAAGGGTTTTCGCGGCCGTGGTCTTGCCGACGCCCGGTTCGCCTTCCAGCAGCAGCGGGCGGCCGAGCGTGACCGCCAGGTAGATCGCCGACGCCGTTCCCGTGTCGAGCAGGTAGTCGTGCGCATCGAATCGGGCGATCACGTCCTGCACGCCGTCAAACATCAGGGCGTCACCAGCCGGAGGTAGTCGGCCCAGGTGTCGACGTCGAGCGGAATGGGACCGTCGACCGCGAGTTCGCGCACCTGGTACCGGCCCGACTCGATGAGCTTCCACACCCCCTTGTCGCCGTGCAGTTCGCGGAGTTCGCCGAATAGCGCACGGCCGAGCCAGAACGGATGCCCGATCCCGTCGTCGTAGCGGCACACGGCGATGTCGGCGGTCGCGCCTTCCGCGGCGACGCGCCGCGGTGTCAGCGGATCCATCCCGGGCTGATCGCCGAGCATCAGCACGATGCCGGCGGCGCGGGGGTCCACCCGCTCGAGCGCGGCGCGCAGCGACGCCGCACACCCGGTCCCGAAGTCGTCGACCTGCACCACGTCGACCCCGTCCATCGGCACCGCATCGCGCACCGCCGCCGCGGCGCCGCCGAGGGTGACGATCAGCTGGTCGAACCCGGCGCCACGGGCCGCCTCCAGAGTGACCCCGAGCAGGGTCGTATTCCGGTACGGCAGAAGCTGTTTGGGCGTGCCAAGCCTGCGCGAACCGCCGGCCGCCAGCACGACGCCGGTGACGGGCGGCCCGGTCATGCGCCGGCTGGCCGGTTGGCGAACGCGGCGCGGCATCCCGGGCCGCAGAACCACTGGTCGGCGCCGCCCACCCGCAGGTGTTCGGTGGCGGGCCCGATCGTCACCGCCATGCCGCACACCGGATCGACCGCCTCGCGCGCGACGGCCTCCGGCGGGACGGCGCGGCGCAGGCCGGCGCGGATGCCGGCGATCAGTTCGGCCGCGATCGAGACCGCGATCTCGGCGGGGGTCTTGGCGCCGATGGCCAGGCCGACCGGGGTGTGCACCCGCGCCCGCTCCTCCGGCGAGAGGTCGAGCGAGTCCAGGATCGCGGCGCCGCGCACCTTGCTGGCGACCAGGCCGATGTATCCGACGCCGTGATCCAGTGCCGCGCGGATGGTTTCGGCTTCCGGCCCGCCGTGGCTGGCGATGACGACGGCGGTCGCGTCGGAGAGGTCGCCGTCGCTGCGGGCGTCGTAGCCGAGCACGCCGCACACCCGGGTCAGCGCCTCGGCGATCGGCGTGGCCCCGTAGACCCGGATCAGCGGGGCCGGCAGCTGCGGCGTCAGGAAGATCTCCAGCGACCCGCCGGACAGGCACGGGTTGACGACGACGCAGGCGCCGGGGGCCTCGGGGAAGTGCACGTCGCCGTCGGGAAGCACGCGCAGCAGCACGCTTTCGCCGGCCTGCAGCGCGCCCATCGCCGCCTTGCGGACCGAGTTCTGGGCGCATTGGCCGCCGACAAAGCCCTCGATTGTGCCGTCCGCCAACAGGATTGCCTCGTCACCCGGGTAGGAGGAGGTGGGCGGCTGGGCGCGCACGACGGTCGCGTGCACGAACGGTGTCCGTGCCGCCAACAGCTCCTGAACGCGCTCACTGATCATCGTCATGCTAGATCGGCGGCCTCGCTCTGCCCTGCATGGCCTCCCACACCCGCGACGGCGTCAGCGGCATGTCGGCGTGCCGAACCCCGTACGGCGCCAACGCATCCACCACGGCGTTGACCACCGCCGGCGGCGATCCGACGGTGGCCGATTCGCCGATGCCCTTCGCGCCGATCGGGTGGTGCGGCGACGGCGTCACCGTGAAACCGGTCTCCAGGTGCGGCACCTCGGCCGCGGTCGGGATCAGGTAGTCCATCAGCGATCCGCCGAGGCAGTTGCCCTCCTCGTCGAACGCGATCATCTCCATCAACGCCATGCCGATGCCGTCCACGATGCCGCCGTGCACCTGCCCCTCGATGATCATCGGATTGATGCGGGTGCCGCAGTCGTCCACGGCGAGGAAGCGGCGCACCTTGACCACCGCGGTGCCCGGATCGACGTCCACCACACAGAAATACGCGCCGTAGGGGTACGTCAGGTTCTCCGGGTTGTAGCAGACCTCGGCGTCCAGGCCCCCCTCGATGCCGTCGGGCAGGTCGCCCGCGCCGTGCGCGCGCATCGCGATGTCCTGGATGGTCACCGACGCCGACGGGTCGCCCTTGACGCGGAAAGAGCCCTTCTCCCACTCCAAGTCGGCGACCGAGACCTCGAGCATGCCCGAGGCGATGATCTTCGCCTTGTCACGCACCTTGCGCGCGACCAGCGCCGCGGCCCCACCGGAAACCGGCGTCGAGCGGCTGCCGTAGGTGCCGAGCCCGAACGGCGTCTGGTCGGTGTCGCCGTGCACCACCTCGATGTCGTCGGGCGGGATGCCGAGTTCCTCGGCGACGATCTGCGCGAACGTCGTCTCGTGTCCCTGGCCCTGGCTCTGAACCGAGAGCCGCACAACGGCTTTGCCGGTCGGGTGCACGCGCAGCTCGCACCCGTCGGCCATGCCGAGGCCGAGGATGTCCATGTCCTTGCGCGGGCCGGCGCCGACGGCCTCGGTGAAGAACGACATCCCGATGCCCATCAGCTCGCCGCGCGCCCGCCGCTCCTGCTGTTCGGCGCGCAGCGCGTCGTAGCCGATCATGTCCATGGCCTTGCGCATGGTGGCCTCGTAGTCGCCCGAGTCGTACGTCCAGCCGGTCTTGCTCTGGTACGGAAACTGGTCCGGCCGCAGCAGGTTTCGCAGCCGCAGCTCGGCCGGGTCCATCTTCAGCTCGAACGCCAGGCAGTCCACCAGCCGTTCGACGAAGTACACGGCCTCGGTGATGCGGAACGAGCACGCGTAGGCGACCCCGCCGGGCGCCTTGTTGGTGTAGACGGCGGTCATGTGGCAGTAGGCCGCCTCGAGGTCGTAGCTGCCGGTGAACACCCCGAAGAAGCCGGCCGGGTATTTCGTCGGCGCGGCCTGGCCGTTGAACGCCCCGTGATCGGCCAGCACGTTGGACCGGATCGCGAGGATCTTGCCGTCGTTGGTGGCGGCGATCTCGCCGACCATGATGTAGTCGCGGGCGAAGCTGGTGGACGTCAGGTTCTCGCTGCGGTCCTCCATCCACTTCACTGGCTTGCCCAGCAGCAGCGAGCCGACGATCGCGCACACGTAGCCGGGGTAGATCGGCACCTTGTTGCCGAAGCCGCCGCCGATGTCGGGCGAGATCACCCGGATCTTGTGCTCGGGCAGGCCGGCGACCAACGCGTACAGCGTGCGGTGGGCGTGCGGGGCCTGCGAGGTGGTCCACAGCGTCAGCTTGCCGGTCACCGGGTCCAAATCGGCCACTGCGCCGCAGGTTTCCATCGGCGCGGGGTGCACCCGCGGGTACACGATCTCCTGCTTGACGACGACGTCGGCCTTGGCGAACGCCGCGTCCGTGGCGGCGGCGTCGCCGGTCTCCCAGTCGAAGATGTGGTTGTCGTTCTTGCCGTCGAGATCGGTACGGATCACCGGGGCGGACGAGTCGAGCGCCGTGCGCACGTCGACGACGGGATCCAGCGGGTCGTAGTCGACGTCGATCAGCTCCAGCGCGTCGCGGGCCGAGTAGCGGTCCTCGGCGACGACGAACGCGACCTCCTGGCCCTGGAAGCGCACCTTGTCGGTGGCCAGGACGGCCTGGGTGTCGTTGGACAGCGTCGGCATCCACGCCAGGCCCTTCTCGGCCAGGTCGGCGCCCGTCACCACCGCCTTGACCTTCGGATGTGCTTGCGCCGCGGTGGTGTCGATGCCGACGATGCGGGCGTGCGCGTACGGCGAGCGCAGGATCGCCAGGTGCAGCATGCCCGGCAGCGCGACGTCGTCGACGTAGGTGCCGCGCCCGCGGATGAAGCGCGGATCCTCCTTGCGCAGCATCCGGCCGTGGCCGCACGGCTTTTGGTCGTTGTCGGCCAAGTCTTCTGGGCCTTCGGGGACTGGCGGGCGGGATTCGATGGTCGTCATGACTGAGCCTCCGCCGCAGCATTGTTCGCGGCCCACTGGATGGAGCGCACGATCGTCGTGTATCCGGTGCAACGGCAGATCTGCCCAGAGATGGCCTCCCGGATGGTGTCCTCGTCGGGGTTGGGATCGCGGTCGAGCAGGGCGCGGGCGGTGATCATCATTCCCGGTGTGCAGAAGCCGCATTGCAGCCCGTGGCAGCGCATGAACCCTTCCTGGACCGGGTCGAGCCGGCCGTCCACGGCCAGCCCCTCGACGGTCCGCACGCTGTGGCCGGACGCCATCACGGCCAGCATGGTGCAGGACTTCACCGGCACGCCGTCGACGTCGACGACGCACGTTCCGCAGTTGCTGGTGTCGCATCCCCAGTGGGTTCCGGTGAGCCGCAACTCATCCCGCAGGAAGTGCACCAGCAGCATCCGCGGCTCGACGTCGGCGGTGACCTGCTCGCCGTTGACGGTCATGTTGACTTGCATTGCTATTGGCTCCTTTGTTCGCCAACCCGCCGCGCCGCGGTGCGCAACGTGCGGATAGTGAGTTCCGAGGCGAGGTGGCGCTTGTAGTCGGCGGTGCCGCGGACGTCGGTCACCGGCTCGCAGGCGGCGGCGGCCAGGCGACCCGCCTCGGCGAAGGTCTCGTCGGTGGCCGGCCGGCCGACCAGCGCCGCCGAGATCTCGGCCAGCGCGCCCGGGTCGGGGTTGACGGCGGTCAGGCCTACGCGGGCGGCGGCGATCGAGCCGTCGTCGAGGGTGACGGCCGCGCCCGCCGCGGTGACGGCCCAGTCACCCACGCGCCGTTCCACTTTCGCGTATGCACTGGACGTGTTGAGCCGCACGGGGATTCGCACCTCGATCAGGATCTCGTTCGGGGCGACCGCCGTCTCGTACGGGCCGACGATGAAGTCGTCCATCGCGATCTCGCGTTCCCCCGACGGTCCACGCACCAGGCACACCGCGCCCAGCACTGTGCACACCGTGGAGAGATCCTCGGCCGGATCCGCCTGGCACAGCGAGCCGCCCAGGGTGCCGCGGTTGCGGACCACCGGGTCGGCGATCACCCGTTCGGCGTCACGGAAGATCGGGCACACGGCGGCCAGGGTGTCGGACTCCAGGATCTCGCGGTGCCGGGTCATGGCGCCCACGCGCACCAGGGTGGGATCGGTGATCACGTACCCGAGCTCGGGCGCCAGGTCGTTGATGTCGACGAGGTATTCGGGGTTGGCGATGCGCAGCTTCATCATCGGCAGCAGGCTGTGCCCGCCGGCGATTACGCGCGCCCCCTCCCCCAGCCGGTCCAGCAGGCCGACGGCGTGGTCGACGCTGGTCGCACGTTCGTATTCGAAGGGCCCAGGTACTTGCATGGGAGCAGTGTGGGCCGCGTCACACTGGGCGTCAATGGCGAGTTAAGTGATCGCTGAACTCGCCCGCTACCTGCGGCTCCGGCGCGTCGTGGTGGATGCGTCCGACGGTTTCGCTCAGCGGGCGGCCGCCCCCGCCCCAGCGCTTGGCGATGATGTCGGCGGCGATCGACACCGCCGTCTCCTCCGGCGTGCGCGCGCCGAGGTCGAGGCCGATCGGGCTGGACAGCCGGCCCAGCTCGGCGTCGGTCAGCCCCGCGGCCCGCAGCCGGTTCATCCGGTCGTCGTGGGTGCGCCGCGACCCCATCGCCCCCACGTAGCCCACTTGGGGCAGCCGCAGCGCCACCTCGAGCACCGGGACGTCGAACTTCGGGTCGTGGGTGAGCACGCAGACCACCGTGCTCGCGTCGATGCCTCCCGCCTCCGCCTGGGCGGCGAGGTAGCGGTGGGGCCAATCGACGACGACATGGTCGGCGGTGGGGAAGCGCACCGGCGTGGCGAACAGCTCGCGGGCGTCGCAGACGGTGACCCGGTAGCCGAGGAACGATCCCTGCTGCGCCAGGGCCGCGGCGAAGTCGATGGCCCCGAACACCAGCATCCGGGGACGCGGCGCGAAGCAGGAGACGAACACCTCCATACCCTCGCCGAGGCGTTGCCCGTCGGGCCCGTACTTCAGGACGTCGCTGCGGCCCACCGCCAGCAGGCCGCGGGCGTCGTCGGCCACCGCGGCGTCGGCGCGCGCCGAACCCAGCGATCCGGCCAGCGCGTCCGGCCGGACGACGACGCGGCGCCCGACCCAGCGCGCGTCGGGGTGCGCAATGACGGTCGCGACCGCCACCGGGCGGTGTTCGCCGATGTCGTCGGCCACCGCGCCAAGGTCGGGGAACGTCGAGCGCGACATCGACTCGACGAAGACGTCGATGATGCCGCCGCACGTCAGCCCGACCGCGAACGCGTCGTCGTCGCTGACCCCGTAGCGCTCCAGCCGCGGCGTCCCGGTCTTGGCGACCTCGCTGGCGAGTTCGTAGACCGCGCCCTCCACGCAGCCGCCGGACACCGACCCCGTCACCGAACCGTCCGGCGCCACCATCATCGAGGCCCCCGGCGGGCGCGGCGCGGACCGGAAGGTGCGCACCACCGTGCCCAATCCCGCGGTTTCGCCGGCGCGCCAGATCGCCATCAGCTCGGCAAGGACGTCACGCACGCTTTAAACGTAAGCTCATGGCGTGACTCCGGCTCAACTTCGGGCCTATTCGGCGGTGGTGCGGTTGGGTTCGGTGCGCGCCGCCGCGGCCGAGTTGGGCGTCTCCGACGCCGGGGTGTCGATGCTGGTGGCGGCGCTGCGCAAGGAGCTCGACGACCCGTTGTTCACCCGGACTGGCGCGGGCCTGGCGTTCACGCCGGGTGGGCTGCGGCTGGCCAGCCGCGCGGTCGAAATCCTGGGGCTGCAGCAACAAACCGCGATCGAGGTGACCGAGGCCGCCCACGGGCGCCGGCTGCTGCGGATCGCCGCTTCGACCGCGTTCGCCGAGCACGCGGCCCCCGGGCTGATCGAGCTGTTCTCGTCGCGGGCCGACGACCTGTCGGTGGAGCTGAGCGTGCACCCGACGAGCCGGTTCCGCGACTTGATCTGCTCGCGCGCCGTCGACATCGCGATCGGTCCCTCCGGCGAGGGTTCGCTTGGTCCGGACGACGGGATCTTCGTGCGACCGTTCCTGAAATACCAGATCATCACCGTCGTGCCGCCGAACAGCCCACTGGCGGCGGGCATTCCGACGCCGGCGCTGCTACGCCAACAGCATTGGATGCTCGGCCCGGCCGCGGGAGGCGTGGACGGCGAGATCGCAAAGATTCTGCGGGACTTGGCGATTCCGGAGTCGAACCAGCGGATTTTTCAGAGCGACGCCGCCGCGCTGGAGGAGGTGCAGCGGGTCGGCGGTGTGTCGCTGACGATCGGTTTCGCCGTCGCCAAGGACCTCGCGGCCGGGCGGTTGACCCGCCTGAGCGGCCCCGGCCTGGAAAGGTCGGGCGAGTGGTGCGCGGCCACGCTGGGGCCGTCGGTGCGGCAACCGGCCGTGTCCGAGCTCGTCCGCTTCATCACCACCCCGCGGTGCACCCAGGCGATGATCCGCGGCAGCGGCGTCGGCGTGACGCGATTCCGCCCGAAAGTGCATGTGACGCTGTGGAGTTGAGTGCGCGCCCACGGCGATGACACGCCGACGAACTTCGCCGCTGGTTCACACTCAAAGTCAGGGATTCACACTGAAGGCGGCTACCAGGCGCGCGACAGGTCGGCGTGCTGCCGAACCCACGCGTGCATCGCGATCCCGGCGGCGACGCCGGCGTTGATGCTGCGCGTCGAGCCGAACTGGGCGATCGACACGGTGAGCGACGCGCCGCCCCGGATGTCGTCGGTGATGCCGGGACCTTCCTCGCCGAACACCATCAGGCACGCCCGGGGCAGCGCCGTCTCCTCCAAGCGTGCCGCGCCCGGCACGTTGTCGACGGCCACCACCGTAAGACCCGCGCGCGCCGCGAACTCGAGCAGCGCGGCGGTGCTGTCGTGATGGCACAGCCGCTGATAGCGGTCGGTCACCATGGCGCCGCGGCGATTCCAGCGCCGCCGCCCGACGATGTGCACGGTGTCGACCGCGAAGGCATTGGCGGTGCGCACCACCGAGCCGATGTTGGCGTCGTAGCCGAAGTTCTCGATCGCCACGTGCAGCGGGTGACGGCGCAGGTCGATGTCGGCGATGATCGCTTCGCGGGTCCAGTACCGGTAGGCGTCGACGACGTTGCGAGTATCGCCGTCGCGCAACAGGTTTGGGTCGTATCGCGGGTCGTCGGGCGGCTCGCCCGGCCACGGCCCGACGCCGCCGCCCGTCGTTCCCCATTCGGTGGGCCCCGGATCGCTCATCGCTGCGTCCACACCCCGGCGTGGGTGCCGTCGACCGCCACCGTCGCGTACAGCAGCGCCTCGTTGATCTCGCCCTGGGTGCACAGCGACGCGTTGACGCGCACCGAGTCCAGCGACGCGTCGGGCAGGATCAGCACCGACGACCCGTACGTCGCGCACGCCGGGTTCAGGCCCCGGCCGGGCAGGGTGGGCGACGCCAGCAGCATCAGCGGCCCGCCGCGCTTGGCGGAGTCGTCGCGGTACCGGTCCGCGAGGGCGGTGGCCTCCAGACCCAGCAGCATGTAGCCGTTGCCGACGAACGCGGCGGGGTCGCCGAGCTGGGCCTTGGTCACCGGGGCGCCGTCGGCGCGCCAGGCCGACAGGCTCACGGTCTTGACGGTCAGGCCGGTGTCGTTGGCGTTGGTCGGCGGCAGCCCCACCGGAAACGCCGCCGGGTAGGCCGCCGAGGTGTTGGGGATCCGGTCGCGCGGCGAGTAGGCGTACACCCCGCGCACCTGGCTCCGATCCTTAAGCGGCCCAAGGCAAATGCTGCCGGTGAGCCGGCCGGGGGGCGCCGACAGCGGGTGTTGGATGTCGTGCACGGTGGTCGCCGCATCATCGCAGCTGCCCAGCGCGGCCGACTCCATCGGGTGGGCCAGGGCGCCGTACAGCCCGAAGCGAAGCTCCTCGGGTTTGGCGTGCGGGGCCTTCGGGTCGGCGGGCGACGCGTCGAGGTCGACCAGCACGTAGTCGCCGTCCCAACGCAGGTTGGACACCGACATGTTCCAGCCCAGCAGCGCAAGCGATTCGCCGAGCCGGGCGCCCTGCGCGCCGAACGGCCGCACGGGGCCGTTGGAGCCCGAACAGCCCAGGGCACACGCCGCTGTGGCGACGACGACGCATGCGAGGCGGGCCAGGCGCTCGAATTTAGTTGACATCATTCACAGTCGGCGGCGGCTGGGCAACCCGTGCATTGTCGTCCCCCGCAAGCGGGAGGTGCCCCCAGCAAGGCGGGCACAACGAGAGTCGCCCGGACGAGAGGCTGCTGTGGCCAGCGTGACAGCGCATACATGAAACGCGGCCTAGCCCAGCCCCAGATCGGCCAGGCCCAGCACGCTGCGGTAGGGAATTCCTTCTGCTTCGATGGCCTCGGCGGCGCCGGTGGCGCGGTCCACCACGGTGGCCACCCCGATCACCTGGCCGCCCGCGTCCTGCACGGCATGCACCGCCGTGAGCGCCGAGTTGCCGGTGGTGCTGGTGTCCTCGACCACCAGAACCCGCCGGCCAGAGACCTCGGATCCCTCGATAAGGCGTTGCAGCCCATGGGTTTTCGCCGACTTGCGCACGACGAACGCGTCGATGGGCCGCCCGGGCGCGTGCATGATGGCGGTCGCGACGGGGTCGGCGCCCAGCGTCAGCCCACCGACGACCGCGTAGTCCCAGTCGGCGGTGAGCTCGCGCATCAGCGTTCCGATCAGCGCGGAGGCGCGATGGTGCAGGGTGGCCCGGCGCAGGTCGACGTAGTAGTCGGCCTCCTTGCCCGACGACAGCGTCACCCGCCCGTGCACCACCGACAGCCGGCGAACCAAATCGGAAAGCTCCTCGCGGGCGTCAGCTGCGGTCACGACCGCCCACTCGTTTCGCGGCGCTGCGCACCAGGCCGCGGGGCAGCAGCCGCCCGGCGGTGACGATCGCCTTGTACTGCAGGCCCGGCACGCTGACCACCTTGCCGGCGGCGACGTCGGCCAGGCTTGCGGCGACCACGTCGTCGACCTCGAGCCACAGGAACGGCGGCAGCTTGGCCATGTCCATCCCGGCCCGGGCGTGAAATTCGGTGTGTACGAAGCCCGGGCACACGGCGTGCACGCCGACTCCCGTTCCGTCCAGTGCGCCGGCCAGGCCCTCGCTGAACGAGATCACCCAGGCCTTGGACGCCGAATAGGTCGACGACCGGCCGTTCACCATTCCGGCGACGCTGGCGACGTTGATGACGGTCCCGGCACCCGCGGCGACCATGGCGGGCACCGCGGCGCGGGTGAGCTGCAGCACGGCGGTCACGTTGACGTCGAGCTGCGCCTGCAGCAGCGCGGGATCCGTCGTCCAGAATTCGCCGGACGTGCCGAATCCGGCGTTGTTGACCAGGACCCGCACCCCCGCGGCAAGCCGCTCGGCCACCTTGTCGCGGCCGGCCGCATCGGCCAAATCCGCGGGCAGGATCTCGATGTTGCCGCCCTGGCCCTCGAGCTCGGCCGCCAGTTTGGTCAGCCGGTCGACGTCGCGGGCGACCAGGACCAGGTCGTAGCCGTCGCGCGCGTAGCGCCGTGCGTAGCCCCCGCCGATACCGGACGTCGGCCCGGTGATCAGGGCTACGGGGCGAGGCATGAGCGACAGTGTAATGACGCGGGCCCGGCCGGCCTCAGCGCTGGTAGTTACTGGCCCCGTGGCCGTTGCGCCCGGTCGGCGGCTGGCGGCCCTGGTCCCGGCGCAGTGGCTCGGTGGCGCGTCGGCCCGCCTGAACGTCCGAGCCCAGCAACCCGGACACGTCCTGCTGCGGCCGCCTGGACGGCAACTCCAGGCGACCGGCGGGCGCCAGGGGACGGCTCGGTGCGGCGTTGCGCGGCAACGCGGGCGCCCCGGCCTCCTGCGGAGTCTCCTGCGGCACCGGCGGCAACACGCGCAGCAGGTCGTTGAACTGGCGCACGGTGCGCAGCCCCTCGTCCCATTGCGCGCGCGTGCTGGAGATCGGCATGGCGACCAACGTCCAGTTCTGCTCGTTCCACATGATCTCGGCGGAGTCGGGGGCGGTGTGCGCGAAGGTGACCATGCGCCGGTCGCAGGCCCGGCGGGCCGCGTCCAGATTCGTCGAGTACACCATCCGCGGCCCGATCGCGCCCAGCAGCCAAATGTCGCTCTCCCGAGGCTCTTTCAGGCCCTTGAGGCGCAGGTCGACGACGACGTTGGTGCCGACCTTGCGGTGCAGCGCGATCACCGTGGCGACTTCCTCGACGTCGAAGATGTAGACGGCCTCACCGCGGATCTGGCCGAGCACGACGTTGTGGGCGGGGACGTCGCCCACCGTGGAGATCACCCCGCGCTTCCAGCGCTTGAGGATGTCGGTCGATTCGCGCTCGTAGTCGAAGCCGTGCGACCGCGCCCACGATTTGCGGCGCCTGCTACGTCCCCGTTGCCGATCGATGTCGACGTACACCAGCACGCCCGCGCCGACAAAGCACAGCGCGGACAGCGTGAACCAAAGGGGGACCATCCCACACAGGGTATCTGCTGTTGGCCAGGAGTACAGAATTCGGCCAGGTCACAACCCAGTCACTTATTGTGCGCCCCGCGAGCGATGCGAAGCCGCGCCAAGCGGGTCGGCGTTGAGTGTGAGCTGACGGCTTTGGGTGTGCGCTGGCGGCGGGATTCGGGCGATTCCTCCGCCCTACACCAACACTCAAAGCCCAGGATTCACACTCAACGCCGGGCCGAGCGCGCGAAGGGCCGGGCGGGCGAAACGCCCGGCCCGGCCCAGCCCGAAGCTCAGCCCAGGACCAGCGAGTCGCCGTCCGGGCTGACGTTGACGGGCACCACGTCGCCGTCGTGCACATCGCCCGCCAGCAGCATCTTGGCCAGCTGGTCGCCGATCGCCTGCTGGACGAGCCGGCGCAACGGCCGGGCCCCGTAGACCGGGTCGAACCCGCGCTGCGCCAGCCAGCGCTTGGCCGGTAGCGACACCTCCAACTGCAGCCGCCGTTGCGCCAACCGCTTGCCCAGCTGCTGGAGCTGGATGTCGACGATCTGCACCAGCTCTTCGGGGTTGAGCCCGTCGAAGATCAGCACGTCGTCGAGGCGGTTGATGAACTCCGGCTTGAACGCCGAGCGCACCGCGGCCATCACCTGCTCCTCGCTGCCGCCCGACCCGAGGTTGGACGTCAGGATGAGGATGGTGTTGCGGAAGTCGACCGTGCGGCCCTGCCCGTCGGTGAGCCGGCCCTCGTCGAGGACCTGCAGCAGCACGTCGAACACATCCGGGTGCGCCTTTTCGATCTCGTCGAACAGCACCACGGTGTAGGGGCGCCGCCGCACCGCCTCGGTCAGCTGACCGCCCTGGTCGTAACCGATGTAGCCGGGCGGCGCGCCGACCAGCCGCGCGACGGAATGCTTCTCGCCATACTCGCTCATGTCGATGCGGACCATGGCCCGGTCGTCGTCGAACAGGAAGTCGGCCAGCGCCTTGGCCAGCTCGGTCTTGCCGACGCCGGTGGGGCCCAGGAACATGAACGAACCGGTGGGCCGGTTGGGGTCGGCGACCCCGGCGCGGCTGCGCCGCACCGCGTCGGACACGGCCTGCACGGCCTTGCGCTGCCCGACGACCCGCTTGCCCAGCTCGTCTTCCATCCGCAGCAGCTTGGCGGTCTCGCCCTCGAGCATCCGCCCGGCGGGAATGCCGGTCCACGCCGACACCACGTCGGCGATGTCGTCGGGGCCGACCTCCTCCTTGAGCATCACGTTCTCGCGAGCCTCGGCCTGCGGCAGCGCGGCGTCGAGCTTCTTCTCCACCTCGGGGATGCGCCCGTAGCGCAGCTCGGCGGCCTTGGCCAGGTCGCCGTCGCGCTCGGCGCGCTCGGACTCCCCGCGCAACGCCTCCAGCTGTTCTTTCAGCTCGCGGACGGCGTCGATCGCGTTCTTCTCGTTCTGCCACCGGGTGGTCAGCTCGGCCAGCTTCTCCTTCTGGTCGGCCAGCTCGGCGCGCAGCTTCTCCAGCCGCTCCTTGGACGCCTCGTCTTCCTCTTTCTCCAGCGCCATCTCCTCGATCTCGAGGCGGCGCACCAGGCGCTCGACCTCGTCGATCTCGACGGGCCGCGAGTCGATCTCCATCTTCAGCCGGCTGGCGGCCTCGTCGACGAGGTCGATGGCCTTGTCCGGCAGGAACCGCGCGGTGATGTAGCGGTCGCTCAACGTGGCCGCGGCCACCAGCGCGGAGTCGGTGATGCGCACCCCGTGGTGCACCTCGTAGCGGTCCTTCAGGCCGCGCAGGATGCCGACGGTGTCCTCCACCGACGGCTCGCCGACGAACACCTGCTGGAAGCGGCGCTCCAGCGCGGCGTCCTTCTCGATGTACTTGCGGTACTCGTCGAGCGTGGTGGCGCCGACCAGGCGCAGCTCGCCACGGGCCAGCATCGGCTTGATCATGTTGCCGGCGTCCATCGCGCCCTCGCCGGTCGCGCCGGCGCCCACGATGGTGTGCAGCTCGTCGATGAACGTGATGATCTGCCCGGCGGAGTTCTTGATGTCGTCGAGCACGGCCTTCAGCCGCTCCTCGAACTCGCCGCGGTACTTGGCGCCGGCCACCATCGACCCGAGGTCCAGGGCGATGACGGTCTTGTCGCGCAGGCTCTCCGGCACGTCGCCGGCGACGATGCGCTGGGCCAGGCCCTCGACGATCGCGGTCTTGCCGACGCCGGGCTCGCCGATGAGCACCGGGTTGTTCTTGGTGCGACGGCTCAAAACCTGCACGACGCGGCGAATCTCGTTGTCGCGCCCGATGACCGGGTCGAGCTTGCCCTCGCGGGCCCGCGCGGTCAGGTCGGTCGAGTACTTCTCCAGCGCCTGGTAGGTGGCCTCGGGGTCGGCGCTGGTGACCCGCGCGCTGCCGCGGACCTTGACGAACGCCTCCCGCAACGCCTGCGGGGACGCGCCGTGGCCGGTCAGCAGCTTGGCGACGTCGGAGTCGCCGGTGGCCAGCCCCACCATCAGGTGCTCGGTCGAGACGAACTCGTCGTCCATCTCGGTGGCGAGGTGCTGGGCGGTGGTGATGGCGGCCAGCGATTCGCGCGACAGCTGCGGCTGCGAGCTGGCGCCGCTGGCCTGGGGCAGCTGGTCCAGGATCCGCTGCGCCTCGGCGCGGATGGTGGCCGGCTCGACGCCGACGGCCTCCAGCAGGGGCGCGGCGATGCCGTCGTTCTGGGTCAGCAGCGCCAACAGCAGGTGGGCGGGCCGGATCTCCGGGTTGCCGGCGGCCGAGGCCGCTTGCAGGGCCGAGGTCAGGGCCGCCTGCGTCTTGGTGGTCGGGTTAAAAGAGTCCACGACTATCTCCGTTTGAGGTCAGAAAGGGCTGCATGAAAATGCTTGTCGTGATGTTCAACGCCGTCAAGGTTGAGTGTGTTCCGCTCAAGTCTACAAAATTTCCTTGACGCCTAGAATCGGGGCCCGTGAGCCTGGAGGACCGCGACGCGTTGCGGGTGCTGCGCGACGCCTTCGAGGATGAGCTCGTCCGCAGGTTCTATACCCACTGGTTCGCCCTCGACGTCTCGGTGCGCGACCTTTTCCCGCCCGAGATGGACGTCCAGCGGGCCGCGTTCGCCCACGCCATGCACTGGGTGTACGGGGAGCTGGTGGAGCAGCGCGCGACCGAGCCGGTGGCCTTCCTCGCCCAGCTCGGCCGGGATCACCGCAAATTCGGCGTGCTGCCGGCGCATTACGGCACGCTGCGTCGCGCGCTGCACGCGACGCTTCGCGACCACCTCGGCGACGCGTGGACCGACTCCGTCGCGGCGACCGCCGATCAGTCGCTCAACCTGATCACCGGGGTGATGAGCGGTGCCGCCGACGCCGACGACGCACCCGCCTGGATGGACGGCACGGTCATCGAGCACATTCGGGTCTCGCGCGACCTGGCCGTCGTGCGGCTGCAACTCGACCGCCCGTTGGACTACTACCCCGGCCAGTACGTCGACGTCCACGTCCCCCAATGCCCGCGCCGGTGGCGCTACCTGAGTCCCGCGATCCCGGCCGACCCCGGTGGCGGCATCGAGTTCCACGTCCGACAGGTCCCCGGCGGCCTGGTCAGCACCGCGGTGGTCAACGAAACGCGGCCCGGCGACCGGTGGCGGCTGTCCAGTCCGCACGGCGGCCTGCGGGTCGACCGGGACGGCGAAGACGTGCTGATGGTGGCCGGCAGCACCGGGCTGGCGCCGCTGCGCGCGCTGATCATGGACCTGTCCCGCTACGCGGTGAACCCGCGGGTGCACCTCTTCTTCGGCGCCCGCTACCGCTGCGAGCTCTACGACCTGCCCACGCTGTGGCAGGTGGCCCAGCACAATCCGTGGCTGTCCGTCTCGCCGGTCTCGGAGTACAGCCGCGACCCGTCGTGGGCGGCCGACTATCCCGACGTCACGCCGCCGCGCGGGCTGCACGTGCACCAGACCGGCCGCCTGCCCGACGTGGTGACCAAATACGGCGGCTGGGGCGACCGGCAGATCCTGATCTGCGGCGGACCGGATATGGTTCGTGCGACCAAGGCCGCCCTGATCGCCAAAGGCGCGCCGCCCGAACGCATTCAGCACGACCCACTGTCCAGGTGAACCGAGGTAAGCCATGCGCATCGTCACCCTGACCGACCCGTCATCGCCGGTGGCGGCGCAGTTCGTGCCGGAGGCGGGCATGATCGGCACGTCGCTGACCGACGCGGGCACCGAACTGCTCGGCCAACGGCGCGGCCTGCAGGCCTACGTCGAGGCGGGTAAGACGATGGGCATCCCGATCCTGTATCCGTGGGCAAATCGCTTGGGTGCCAACACCTACACGGCCGAGGACGTGACGGTGGCGCTGACGCCCGGGGAAAACGGGGTGCGCGCCGATCCCAACGGGTTGCCCATCCACGGCACGCTGGCGGCCTACCCGGGCTGGCGGGTGACGGCGGAGTCGGACACCGAGCTGGCCGCCGAGGTCGATTTCGGCGCCGACCCGCGGTTGCTGGCCAGCTTCCCGTACCCGCACGTGCTCTCGGTGGCGGTGCGGCTGGCCGACCGGGCGCTCACGGTACGCACCACCGTCACCGCGAGCGGCGACACGGCGGTTCCGCTGTGCTTCGGCTTCCATCCCTACCTGCGCCTGCCGGACGTTGCGCGCCGCGAGTGGGTCATCGAGACGCCGCCGCTGCGGCACTTGGGGCTCGACGAGCGGGGGCTGCCCACCGGCGAGTCCGAACCCGAGCCGGCCCGCGAAGAACCCCTGGGCGACAAGGCTTTTGACGACGCCTACGACCAGGTCGGCGAAGGCGCGGTGTTCGCGGTGTCCGGTGGCGGCCGCCGGCTGGAGGTGCACTTCGAACGGGGATATCCGGCGGCGCAGATCTTCGCTCCGCTCGCCGAAGAGGTGGTGTGCTTCGAGCCGATGACCGCGCCGACGGACGCGCTGCGCCGTGGCGGTTACTCGCGCGCGCGCCCGGGCGCCCCGGCCGTTACGCAGTTCTCGATTCGGCTGTGAGCTTTCACCACCGCATCATGGGGAAGGGCCGACGCGGGTGCCCGGCGGCGTAGCGGCTCAAACCCTTCGCGAGGAACGCGTGGAATCCGCAATACGGCAGCTCGGCGACGACGGATCGAATCTCGGAGCGCCCGAGCCCGTTACGTAGCAGACCGCGGCTCACGTCGATACGGTCGGCTATCCGAAACGCCTCGGCCATGCGATCGTGCGACGGCCGCAGCCGGTGGTGTTCGACGATCAGCGTGCGCACCTCGTCGACGTTGTCGATGCCGAATTCTTCGGCGTGCGCGGCGGCCAGCTCGGCCGAGGGCCCGAGGTAGTCGAACGTGCCCGCGGTCCAGATGCCGAGATCGTGTGCGGCCCAGGCCAGAACGGCGAAGTCGGGGACCGGGCCGCCGAGCAGCTGTTGGTAATAGTTCATTCCGCGGTAGACGTGATTGCGGTAGGTGCGCAGCTGCGCACCGAGCTCGCGTTGGTATCGATGCAGCAGGGTCTCGACGATCGGGTGAACGGTGATCACTTCCATGCCGCGACCAGCCATGTGAACGCTAGCGCGGCTTTCGCGGCTGCCACACCACCAGCGCGGTGCTCTTCGGCACCACCGCGATGTCGCGGCGCTGGCCGGCGCGCACCTGCGCCAGCTCCTCGGTCAGCTCCTTCACGCGTGACTGCAGCGCCTCCACCTGGTTGGTCAGCTCGATGATGCGCTTGATGCCGGCCAGGTTGACGCCCTCGTCCTGCGACAGCCGCTGCACCTCGCGCAGCAGGTCCACGTCGTGCTCCGAATAACGGCGTCCCCCACCGGAAGTGCGCCTCGGGCTGACCAGCCCGAGGCGGTCATAGGTGCGCAGGGTCTGGGCATGCATGCCGGCCAGTTCGGCGGCCACCGAGATCAGGAAGGTCCGGGCCTCCTCCTTGGAATTGCGCGAGCCCCTGGCCATCAGCGGTTACCTGCCCATCCCGCGCGCGGGTTGAACCCGCTGGATCGCTCGGCGGCCGCGTAGGCCTCCAGCGCCTCCTCGGCTGCGCCCTCCAAGTTCGGCGGCACGGACACCTTCACGGTGACCAGCAGGTCGCCGTTGCCGCCGCCGCGCTTGGGCACACCGCGCCCGCGCACCCGCAGGATCCGGCCGTCGGCGGTGCCCTTGGGCACCCGCACGCCGACCTTGCCGTCCAGCGTGGGCACCGAAAGCGTTGAGCCCAAAGCCAACTCGCTGAAGCTGACCGGCACGGTCACGGTGAGGTCATCACCGTCACGGCCGAACACCTTGTCCGGCCGCACATGCACGGTCACGTACAGGTCGCCCGACGGCGCGCCGCGCAGCCCGGCCTCGCCCTGCCCGGGCAGCCGGATCCGTTGTCCGTCCTCGACACCGGGCGGGATCCGCACGTTGATGGTGCGCGTGCGGGTCGTCACGCCGGTGCCTTTGCACTCGTCGCACGGGTGCTCGATGATCGAGCCGCTGCCCCGGCAATCGGTGCAGGGCTCGGAGAAGCCGAACGCGCCCTGGTTGCGGTTGATCACGCCCGAGCCGTTGCAGCTGGGGCACACCTTCGGGCTGGTGCCCGGGCGCGCGCCGCTGCCATGGCAATTGGTGCACGGCGCCGGGCTGGTCAGCCGCAGCGGCATCGCGACGCCCTTGGCGGCCTCGACGAAATCGAGCTCGGTCTCGGTCTCCAGGTCGTTGCCGCGCCGCGGCCTGCTGGGCCGGGGACTGGCGCCGCGTCCGAACAGGCCGCCGAACAGGTCGCCGATGTTGGCGCCGCCGCTTCGGCCGGCGGCGTCGAACAGGTCGCTGAGGTTGAACTCCGCGCCGTCGCCGCCGACGTTGAAGCTGAAGCCGCTGCCACCGTCGAACCTGCGGCCGCCGAAACCGCCGCCCGCGAACAGGCGGCGGGTCTCGTCGTACTCCTTGCGCTTGGCCGGATCCGACAACACGTTGTGCGCCTCCGACACCGCCTTGAATCGTTCGCCGGCGGCCGGGTTGTCGGGGTTCGCATCCGGGTGCAGGTCGCGCGCCAGCTTGCGGTAGGCGCGCTTGATCTCTTCCGGGCTGGCGTCAGAGGAGACGCCCAGCTCCTTGTAGAAGTCCTTTTCGACCCATTCACGCTGGGCCATGCCGCGTCACCCCCTCACCTTTCTCTATCTATTTGTCCTATGTGATTGTCGTGCTTAGTCACCGGAGCCGTCGGCGTTATCGGCCGTGTCGGACGGTTGCGTTTCGGCCGGGACCGTTTCTTCGCTCACGACGGTGTCGACCACGCCGACGAGGGCGTGGCGGAGCACCTGGTCGCCCAGCTTGTAGCCCTGGCGCATGACCGTGCCGATCACCGGCTTGGAGCCGTCGGCGCCGTCGCCCTCGTGCTGCACGGCCTCGTGCAGCACCGGGTCGAAGTCCTCGCCCTCCTCGCCGAACGCGGTGAGGCCGAGGCCGGTCAGCGCGCTGTCCAGCTTGTCGGCGACCGACTTCAGCGGGCCGGTTTCCAGGTCGCCGTGCTTGCGGGCCCGGTCGAGATCGTCCAGCACGGGCAGCAATTGGCTGACGACGGCGGCTTTGGCCCGGTCCGCGGCGGCCTGCTGATCGCGCAGCGCCCGCTTGCGGTAGTTGGCGAAGTCGGCCTGTACCCGTTGCAGATCGCCGAGCAGTTCGGCCGCCTTGCCGGCCTCCTCCGGGCTTTCGCCGGCGAACGCCCCCGGCGCCGACCCGCTGGGGGCCGGGCCGGAAGCGCCGTGCCGTACTTGGCCGGTCTCGGGATCGATCCGCCGCTTGTCGGTGACCGTCACCTGTTCCTGGGGGTTAGCGTCGGTCACTTGGCCTCCCGGTCGTCGTCGACCACCTCCGCGTCCACGACGTCATCGGCCGAGCCGGACGCACCGCCGGGCTCGCCGCCGGGCGCGCCGGCCTGGCCGGCCTCCGCCTGGGTGGCCTCGTAGATGGCCTGGCCGAGCGCCTGGGACTCCTGGCCCAGCTTCTCCATCGCCGACTTGATCGCGGAGATGTCGGTGCCGCCCAGCGCCGACTTGGCCTCGGCCACCGCGGCATCCACCTTGTTCAGCGTGTCCTCGGGGACCTTGGAACCACCCTCGGCTTCACGCTGTTCTTTGACGAACTTCTCCGTCTGGTAGACCAGCGTCTCGGCCTGGTTGCGGATGTCGGCCTCCTCGCGGCGCTGACGGTCCTCCTCGGCGTGCGCCTCGGCGTCCTTGATCATCCGGTCGATCTCCTCCTTGGACAGGCCGGAGCCCTCCTGGATCTTGATCGTGTTCTCCTTGCCGGTGCCCTTGTCCTTGGCCGTGACGTGCACGATGCCATTGGCGTCGATGTCGAAGGTGACCTCGATCTGCGGGACGCCGCGCGGGGCCGGCGGGATGCCGGTCAGCTCGAAGGAGCCGAGCAGCTTGTTGTGCGAGGCGATTTCGCGCTCACCCTGATAGACCTGGATCTGCACGGACGGCTGGTTGTCGTCGGCCGTGGTGAAGGTCTCCGAGCGCTTCGTCGGGATCGTGGTGTTGCGCTCGATGAGCTTGGTCATCACGCCACCCTTGGTCTCGATACCGAGGCTCAGCGGCGTAACGTCAAGCAGCAGAACGTCTTTCACCTCACCCTTGAGCACACCGGCCTGCAGCGCGGCGCCCACGGCAACCACCTCGTCGGGGTTGACGCCCTTGTTGGGCTCCTTGCCACCGGTGAGCTCCTTGACCAGCTCGGTCACCGCAGGCATGCGGGTGGAACCGCCAACCAGCACGACGTGGTCGATGTCGGACACCGAGATGCCGGCGTCGGAGATCACCGACTTGAACGGCTGACGGGTGCGGTCCAGCAGATCCTGGGTGATGCGCTGGAACTCGGCGCGAGTCAGCTGCTCGTCGAGGAACAGCGGGTTCTTGTCCGCGTCGACGGTGATGTAGGGCAGGTTGATCGAGGTGCTCTGCGAGCTCGAGAGCTCGATCTTGGCCTTCTCGGCCGCCTCACGCAGCCGCTGCATCGCCATCTTGTCCTTGGTCAGGTCGATGCCGCTGGTGCCCTTGAACTTGTCGACGAGCCATTCGACGACGCGGTCGTCCCAGTCGTCGCCACCGAGGTGGTTGTCACCGCTGGTGGCGCGAACCTCGACCACGCCCTCACCAATCTCGAGCAGCGAGACGTCGAAGGTGCCGCCACCGAGGTCGAAGACCAGGATGGTCTGCTCCTTCTCGCCCTTGTCCAGCCCGTAGGCCAGCGCCGCGGCGGTCGGCTCGTTGACGATGCGCAGCACGTTCAGGCCGGCGATCTGGCCGGCCTCCTTGGTCGCCTGACGCTGGGCGTCGTTGAAGTAGGCGGGCACGGTGATGACCGCGTCGGTGATGTCCTCACCGAGGTAGGCCTCCGCGTCGCGCTTCAGCTTCATCAGCACGCGGGCGCTGATCTCCTGCGCCGTGTACTTCTTGCCGTCGATCTCGACGGACCAGTCGGTGCCCATGTGCCGCTTGACCGACCTGATGGTGCGGTCGACGTTGGTCACCGCCTGGTTCTTGGCGGGCTGGCCGACCAGCACTTCGCCGTTGCGGGCGAACGCGACGATCGACGGTGTGGTCCGGGAACCCTCGGAGTTCGCGACGACGACGGGGTCGCCGCCCTCGAGGACCGCGACGACTGAGTTGGTGGTCCCGAGGTCGATACCGACCGCACGAGCCATAGTGATTCCTCCTGATTACGTAGAGCTTTTCTGGTGCCACTATGCTGAGTGAACCCCGCTCAAGCCTGCCCTCGCGGGCGTCGTGGTGTCAACCCAGCCTTGAGTCTGCTTCGCTCAACTTGTTGACCATGCTAACGGCGGGCGCGCGCGTCTTGTTCCCGGGGTGCCCATTGCGTGTGAATTGGGGGCTTTGCGTGGTGCGCCAGGGTGGAAAATCGCCCGGATTCCCGCCGTCACGACACACTGAAAGCCGTCAGCTCACACTCAATGCCGCCGCCGCTCATTCGACAGGTCGCTCGTTCCCGGGGCGCCCATTGAGTGTGTATTGAGGGCTTTGCGTGGTGCGCCAGGGCTACGACAGCCGCGGAATCCCGCCCTCAGCTCACACTGAAAGCCGTCAGCTCACACTCGACGCGCCGGGCTCCGGGATCATCTCCTCGATCAGCGAGAACACCGCGCGGGTGGCGGCGCTGGGTGGGCGCAGCGCCGATATTGCGACGTACAGGCGCCAGCACAGGTCGTAGTCGGAGATCCGCAGCGTCGCCAGGCCGTCGTCGCCGATCTCGTCGAGGATGAACCGGCTCAAGAACCCGATGCCCAAGCCGTTTCGGACGTGGGTCGCGGTGGTGGCGATGTCGGCGACCTCGAGGGCGATCGTGCGCTGCACCCCGGCCGTCGCGAAGGCCCGGTCGGCCACCGCCCGGTTGCCGTAGCCCGGCGGGCCGTCGATGAACGACATCCCGGCCAGCTCGGCCAGCGACACCGACTCGCGGCCGGCGAGTGGGTGATCCGCCGGAACGACCAGTAAGAGCGGATAGGCCGCGACCAGCCGGGTGTGCAGGTCGGTGGGTGGCCCGTCGGGGAAAACAAGCAGGGCGACGTCGAGGCTGTCGTCGCGCAGCTGCTGCGCCAGGCCCGCCGAACCGGCCCGGGCGAAGCGAATCTGGACCAGCACGCCGGGATGCCGGGCACGCAGCTCGGCCAGCAGCCTCGGCATGTCGATGTTGTTGATCGACATCAGCGTTCCCAGCCTGACGGTCCCCCCCACGGAGCCGCCGGCGGCGGCGACGGCATCCTTGGCCGCGCGGGCCGCGTCGATGGTGGCGCGGGCGTGCGGCGCCAGCTCGCGTCCCGCCGGCGTGAGCGTCACGCCCGCCGGCCCCCGGACGAACAGCTCCGCGCCGAGTTCACGCTCGAGGGCCTTGATGGTGGCGGACACCCCGGATTGGACGACGTGCAATCTCTTGGCGGCCCGGGTGAAGCTGAGGTTGTCCGCGACAGCGAGGAAATACTCCAACTGGCGAAGCTCCACGGAGCCCATTATCACCGTCGGTGATGGCTCCCATCAGGAATTTTCGTTGGCGTCTGACGGTACGGCCGATTTACGGTTCGCAATTGGGTCGCGTCGATCCCAACCCCCCTCAATTTGGACGGTGCGCGTTATGAGTTTGCAGGGCCCCACCCTGACCAGAACCCGGACCCGGTGGTCCTCGGCGTCCACCGACGACCAGTTCGTCGTGCAGAACCCGGCGACGGGCCAGACGGTCACGGTCGTCCAGGGCGCCGGGCCGGACGAGGTGGACCAGGCCGTCCGCCGGGCGCACGCCGCGCACCTGCGCTGGAAGCAACGCCCCGCGCGCGAGCGCGGCCGATACCTGCGCCAGGTCGCCGAGGTGATCCGCGCCCACGCCGACGAGATCGCCGCGCTCGAGACGCTGGAGATGGGCAAGCCGATCATGCAGGCGCGCAACTTCGACGTGGAAGCCGCGATCGCCATCTTCGAGTACTTCGGCGCCATGGTGGAGGCGCTGCCGAGCCAGGCCCGCGATTACGGCCCCGTCATGGACGTCACCACGCTGGAGCCCTACGGCGTGATCGCGTGCATCGTCCCGTTCAACTGGCCGCCGATCCACACCGCGGGGAAGGTCGCGCCGGCGCTGGCGGTCGGCAACGCCGTGGTGCTCAAACCGCCGGAGCAGACGCCCTCGGTGGTGTTGCGGATGGTCGAGCTGATCCAGTCCGTGCTGCCGGACGGTGTGGTGCAGGCCGTGCCCGGCAGGGGCGAGGTGGGCGCCGCGCTGGCCGGGCATCGGCTGGTCGGCAAGGTGTCCTTCACCGGATCGCCGCGGACGGGCGCGGCGGTGCTGCGCACCGCGGCCGGCAATCTCACCCCGACGCTGATGGAGCTCGGCGGAAAGAACCCACTGGTCGTGTTCGACGACGCCAACCTGCACGACGCGCTGCTGGCCGCGGTCGACGGCGGCTTCTTCAACCAGGGCGAGGCCTGCACCGCGGCGTCGCGAATCCTGGTGCAGGACAACGTCTATGCGGAGTTCGAGGCGAAGTTGTGCGCCGCGGTGGGCCGGCTGCGGGTGGGCGACGGCGCCGACCCGGCGACCGACGTCGGGCCGTTGGTCACCCGCAAGCAACAGAATCAGGTCCTCGATTACCTGCGGATCGGCGTGGCCGAAGGCGCCCACATCGCCGCCCAGGCACCGCTGCCCGACGATCCCCGCTTGGCCGACGGCTTCTACGTCGCGCCGACGGTCCTGACCGGCGTGACCCCCGCCATGCGGGTGGCTCGCGACGAGATCTTCGGCCCCGTCGTCACCCTCATGCCGTTCACCGACGAGGACGAGGCGGTGCGCATCGCCAACGCCACGCCGTTCGGACTGGTCGCGGCGGTGTTCACCCAGGACAGCGATCGGGCGCTGCGGGTGAGCCGGCGGATCCGGGCCGGGGCCGTCTTCGTCAACAACTATCAGCGGATTTCCATCGGCACCGGATTCGGCGGCGTCGGCCACAGCGGGTTCGGCCGCGAACACGCCCAGGAGACGCTGGCGGAGTACGGCTACACCAAGACGATCCGGCTGGCCTCCGATCGCGACGAGCTGACGTACTGGAGCGCCGCCGCCCGGGTGCTGGCCGGCTGATGAGAACGATTGCACTCGAAGAGCATTACGCCACAACGGAATTCCTGAACGGCCCGGGCCGCTGGCTGGCGTCGCGCACCGGCATCGTCGAACCGATCAGCGATCTGGGTGACGGCCGGATCGCGGCGATGGACGACGCCGGCGTCGACGTGGCGGTGCTGTCGCTGGCCGCGCCGGGCGTCGAACAGTTGGACGGGCCGGAAGCCGTTCGGTTGGCCCGCGAATGCAACGACGAGCTCGCGAAGGCGGTCGCGCGATACCCGGGGCGGCTGGCAGGCTTCGCCGCCCTGCCGATCAGCGCGCCCGCGGAGGCCGCCGGCGAACTCGAACGCGCGGTGTGCGACCACCGCTTCGTCGGCGCGGTGATCAACGGGCACAGCCAGGGTCGCTACCTCGACGATCCGTTCTTCGACCCCGTTCTGTCGCGGGCGGCCGCGCTGCGGGTGCCGATCTACCTGCACCCGACCATCCCGCCGGCCGGCGTCATCAAGTCCAGCTACGCGGGATTCTCCGACCAGGTCACGTTCACCCTGGCCACCGTCGGATGGGGCTGGCACATCAACACGGGCACCCACGTGCTGCGCCTGATCCTCGGCGGCGTGTTCGACCGGTACCCCGAGCTGCAGGTCATCATCGGGCACATGGGCGAGGCGATCCCGTTCATGCTGCCGCGGTTCGACGCGACGCTGAAGCCCGACCTCACCGGCCTGCAGCATCCCGTCAGCACCTACCTGAGGCGAAACCTGAATTACACCTTCGCCAACTTCAATGACGAGGCCACCTACGCCAACCTGGTCGCGCAGGTCGGCATCGGGCGGGTGTGCTTTTCGGCCGACTACCCGTTCGGCTCGATGCGCGCAGCCCGGAACTTTTTTGACGGCCTGCCGCTGAGTGACGACGACCGGGCGCTGATCAGCCACCGCAACGCCGAGCGTTTGCTGGGACTGTAAAAACTTCGCCGATTGTTGGTGGGCACGCGGCGCGCTCATGGGTTAGCCTGAGCGTTCCCCGGAGCCACCACGGCAGGAGCTCGATGCCACCAGACAGTGCCGCCGAGCGGCTCGCCCGCGAGGACGAGGGCTATCACAAGAGCCTCAAAAACCGCCAGATTCAGATGATCGCCCTCGGTGGCGCCATCGGCACCGGGCTTTTCCTCGGCGCCGGCGGACGGCTGGCCTCGGCGGGGCCCGGGCTCTTCCTGGTCTACGGGGTCTGCGGCATCTTCGTCTTCCTGATCCTGCGCGCGCTCGGCGAGCTGGTGCTGCACCGCCCGTCGTCGGGATCGTTCGTGTCGTACTCCCGCGAATTCTTCGGGGAAAAGCTGGCTTACGTCGCCGGCTGGATGTACGTCCTCAACTGGTCGATGACGGGCATCGTGGACACCACCGCGATCGCGCACTACTGCCACTACTGGGGGATTTTCCACGCCATCCCGCAGTGGGCGATCGCGCTGTTCGCGCTGCTGGTGGTGCTCTCGATGAACCTGATCTCGGTCAAGGCCTTCGGCGAGCTGGAGTTCTGGGCGTCGTTGATCAAGGTGCTGGCGCTGGTCACGTTCCTCGTCGTCGGCACCATCTTCCTGGTGGGGCGCTTCAAGATCGACGGCCACGACACCGGCACCGGCCTGTGGGACACCCATGGCGGGCTGGTGCCCACCGGTCTGCTGCCCCTGGTGCTCGTCACCTCGGGCGTGGTGTTCGCCTACGCCGCAATCGAACTCGTCGGCATCGCGGCCGGGGAAACGGCCAACCCGGAGAAGGTCATGCCGCGCGCGATCAACTCGGTGGTGTTCCGCATCGCGGTCTTCTACATCGGCTCGACCGTGCTGCTGGGCCTGCTGCTGCCCTACACCGCCTACAAGGCCAACGTCAGCCCGTTCGTGACGTTCTTCTCCAAGGCCGGGGTCCACGGCGCCGGCAGCGTGATGAACGTGGTGGTGTTGACCGCCGCGCTGTCGAGTTTGAACGCGGGACTGTATTCCACCGGCCGCATCCTGCGGTCGATGGCGATCAACGGCAGCGGCCCCAAGTTCACCGCGCCGATGTCGAAGCGGGGCGTGCCGTACCGCGGCATCCTGCTCACCAGCGCCGTGGGTCTGTTGGGCATCGTGCTCAACGCCGTCAAACCCAGCCAGGCGTTCGAGATCGTGCTGCACATCGCGGCCATCGGCATCGTGTTCGCCTGGGGGACGATCGTGGCGAGCCAGCTGCAGTTCTACCGGCTGGCAAAGGCAGGGAGGGTGGAACGCCCGAAGTTCCGGATGCCGCTGTCGCCGTACAGCGGCTACCTCACGCTCGCGTTCCTGCTCGGCGTGGTGGTCCTGATGTTCTTCGACAAGGTGCAGGGCCCTTACCTGATCGGCGCGACCGTCGTCGGCGTCCCCGCACTCATCGGCGGTTGGTTCCTGGTCCGCCATCGGGTGACCGCCGCGCAGGACACCGTCACCCCGGCCACCCCCGCTCAGGGTTCGTCGATGTCCTGACCGCCGGCGAGGTCGCCGCAGTCGACGGCCTCGACGTCGGACCGGTCGCGCAGGTACTCCCCCGCGCCCCGATCCCCCTTTAGCCGCTTGAGTACGTCGGGCCAGTGCCGGCGCGCGATGACCACCGGATGGCCCGGCCGCTCGCCGAAGTACGCACGGGCCAGGCCACTGTCCGACGCCCATGCCCGGTCGAGGACCCGCGCCACCACGGCGGGACCGACGTCGGGAGTGTCGATGACGTGCAGCACCGCGTACTCCGCGCCCATGCGGCCGGCCTCGGCCAGGCCGACGCGCACCGAGGCGCTCAGCCCGTCGCGCCAGTCCGGCGCCAAGACGGGGGTAACGCCCGGCGGGGCCGCGGCACCCCACGTCGGCAACGCGGCGCCCAGGACCAGCACGACGTCGTCGCAGCCACCATCGCGCAGCGCCCCGACCGCGGCGTCCAGCCAGCCCTCCACCAGCACCTTCGGCCGCCCGTAGCGGCGTCCCTCGCCCGCGGCGAGCAGGACACCGACGGGCCTCGACTGTGATAACGCCACTCTCCTATGATGGCATCGAGGTTCTCGTAAGGCGACAACCGGATGGAGCGCAATGACTCAAGACGCGCACGGGGGCACGGCCACGACCCCGCGATACGCGGGCACCCGCGTGCAGCGGGTGGAGGATCTTCGGCTGCTGACCGGCCGTGGCGGGTTCGTCGACGACATCTCGCGGCCCGGCATGCTGCACGCCTGCTTCGTGCGCAGCCCGTTCGCCCGCGCCAGGATCAACGGCATCGACGCGTCGGCGGCGCTGGCACTGCCCGGCGTGCGCGCGGTCTTCACTGCCGCCGACCTCAACCCCGACGTCAAGGAGGCCTGGCACGCCGTGGCCGGCAAGGACGTGCCGGACACGCCCCGCCCGCCGCTGGCCGAGGGTGAGGCGAAGTTCGTGGGCGACCCCGTCGCGCTGATCGTCGCCGAGAGCCGCTACATCGCCGAGGACGCGCTGGAGCTGGTCGACGTCGACTACGAGCCGCTGCCCGCGATCACCGACCTCACCCTCGCGCAGTCCTCGGACGTGCTGGTGCACGACGCCTACGCGAACAACGTCGCGGGCGGGATGGGCGGCGCGCCGCCGGACGAAGAGGTGTTCGCCTCCGCGGCATGCGTGGTGAAAGAGCACATCTACCAACAGATTTACGCGCCCGTGCCGATCGAGACCCGCGGGCTGGTGGTCGAGTGGGAGGCCGCGTCGGAGGAGCTCACCCTGTGGGCATCCACGCAGACCCCGCACGAGCTGCGCGCGTTCTGCGCGCGCCTGTTAGGGATTGCGGCGCAACGGGTTCGGGTCATCATGCGCGACACCGGCGGCGGTTTCGGCCAGAAGGTGGTCCCGATGCGCGAGGACATGTGCGTCATGCTGGCCGCCCGCAAGGTGCCGGCGGCGCTGAAGTGGATCGAGGACCGTCGCGAAAACCTGATGTCGGCGGGCCAGGCCCGGCACGTCGACGGCACGGGCCGGATGGCGTTCGACGAAGACGGCAACATCCAGGCCGCCGACATCGACTTCGTCCAGGACGTCGGCGCCTACCCGACGCCCTACCCGGTGCTGACCACGGCCGCCATCGGCATGTTCTTCCCCGGGCCCTACCGCGTGCCCAAGGCCAGCTTCAACTACAAGACGGTGTTCACGAACACCAGCGGGCTGGCCGCCTACCGCGGCCCGTGGCAGTACGAGACGCTGGCGCGCGAAATCCTGCTGGACATCGCCGCCCGCAAGATGGGCATGGACCCGGTCGAGCTGCGCCGGCGCAACCTGCTGCGCCGCGACGAGATGCCCTACTTCAACCCCAACGGCATGCCGTACGACCACGTGGCCCCCAGCGAGACGTTCGAGCAGGCCGTGAAACTCCTTGACCACGAAGGGTTTCGCAAGGAACAGCGCGAGGCGCTGGCCCAGGGCCGCTACCTGGGGCTGGGGTTCTCGGCCTACATCGAGCCGACCGGGGCGGCGACGGGCCACCTGGCCACCGAGGGTTGCACCATCCGGATGGAGCCGACGGGCAAAATCAACGTCTACGTGAACGGCGGCTCCAGCGGAAACAGCTTGGAGACCACTGTCATTCAGCTGACCGCCGACGCGCTGGGCGCCGACATCGACGACGTCGCCACCATCCAGGGCGACACCGCGGTCACGCCGTATGGGGCCGGGACGCAGGGCAGCCGCAGCGGGCCGATGACCGCCGGGGCCGTCGAGGAGGCGGGCGCCATCCTGCGCGAGAAGATCGTGGCGCTCGCGGCGCACCAGTTGAAGGTGCCCGAATCCGAAGTGGAGCTGGCGAATTCGACCGCAGTGGTGCGCGGCGACCCGTCGAGGCAGGTGACGTTCGGCGAGCTTGCCTACCTGTCGTACTACTCGCCGCAGGCGCTGCCGCCGGGCATGTCGCCCGAGCTGGAGGCCACCGCCCGCTACGTCGCGAAGGCCCCCATCCTGTGGTCGAACGCGACGCACGCCTGCACCTGCGAGGTGGACGTGGCCACGGGCAAGGTCACGCTGCTGCGCTACATCGTCAGCGAGGACGTCGGGCCGATGATCAACCCGAACATCGTGGAGGGCCAGATCGCCGGCGGGACGGTGCAGGGCATCGGCGGCGCGCTGATGGAGGACCTCGCCTACGACGACGACGGCAACCCGCTGGCGACCACGTTCGTCGACTACCTGCTGCCCACGGCCACCGAGGTCCCGCCCATCGAGTTCGGCCACGTGGAGATCCCCGGCCCGGGGCCCGGCGGTTACAAGGGCGCCGGCGAGGGCGGGGCGATCGGCTCGGTGCCCGCGGTGATCAACGCAATCAACGACGCGCTCGCACCCCTGGGCGTCGCGGTCACCCGGCTGCCCGCCAGCCCCGCGTCGATCGCGTCGCTGCTGAGCGAGGCGAACCGGTGAAGCCCGCCTCGTTCGACTACCACCGCCCCGACACCGTCGAGGACGCCGTCGCGCTGCTCGCCGAACTCGGCGACGACGCCAAGATCATCGCCGGCGGCCAGAGCCTGGTCCCGATGCTGGCGATGCGGCTGGCCTACTTCGACCACCTCATCGACATTTCCCGGCTGGCCGAGCTGCGGGACATCGAGCGCCGGGGCTCGGAACTGTGGATCGGGGCCGGAACCACCGAGTCCACCGTCGGCGCGGATACCCAAGTGCGCCAAGCGGTTCCGCTGCTAACGCGGGCGACCCCGTTCGTCGGGCACTTCCAGATCCGCAACCGCGGCACCCTCGGCGGGTCGATCGCGCACGCCGACGCCGCGGGCGAATACCCGGCGGCCGCGCTGGCGCTGGACGCGGTGATGGAGGTCCTCTCCCCGCGCGGGCGGCGCGAGATCGCCGCCGCGGACTTCTTCGCCGGCCTGTGGGAGACCACCATGGAGCCCGACGAGGTGCTGACCGGGGTCCGGTTCCCGGTGTGGGACGGCAGGTCCGGGTTCTCCGTGCAGGAATTCGCCCGCCGCCATGGCGATTTCGCGATCGCCGGCGCGCTGGTCGCCGTCCAGCTCGACGACGGCGACCGGGTGTCCCGCTGCGGGATCGGGCTGCTGGGCCTGGGCCCCACGGTCGGGCGCGCCACGGCGGCCGAGGCCGCGGTGATCGGCAAGCCGGTCGGCGAGCTGGTCCCCGAGGAGATCGGCCGGGCCGCGATGACCGGCCTCGACGATGTTCCGACCGACCTGCAGGGGTCGGCGGCCTACCGCACCCAGGTGGGGGCCACCATGGTCGCGCGCGCCTGGACGCAGGCCTTGAATGAGGCCACAGCGGAAGCACTCGGGGAGACAAGCCATGCATGAACAGCCGGTTCAGTTGTCGGTCAACGAGACTCCGATCGCGGCCAGCGTCGAACCGCGCATGACGCTGGCCGACTTCCTGCGGGAGCGGTGCGGGCTGACCGGAACCCATCTCGGCTGCGAACACGGCGCGTGCGGCGCCTGCACGGTGCTGGTGGACGGCGACGCCGTGCGGTCCTGCTTGATGTTCGCGATCCAGGCGGACGGCACTGAGGTGACGACGGTCGAGGGCATCGCGTCGCCCGACGGCACCCTGTCGCCGGTGCAGGCCGCGCTGCGCGAGTGCCACGGGCTGCAATGTGGCTTCTGCACGCCGGGTTTCGTCACCACGCTGACCGCGTTGCTGCGCGACAACCCCAACCCCACCGACGAGGAGATACGCGAGGGACTGTCGGGGAACTTCTGCCGCTGCACGGGTTACCAGGGCATCGTCGCCGCGGCCCATCGGGCGGCCGAGCTGGGGTCGGTCACGCAGCGGTAAACCTGCGCCATCGGCTCTGCATCGATAACGGCGTAGTTACAGTGCATTTCGCCGCTCCTTGCGTACTCTAAGCGCTGAAATCGAAGACTTTCGGGGAGCGGCGCGTGCAGTTATCGCAAAAGGCGCGGCGAAGGCTGGCCGGCGGCTCGCTGCTGCTCTCGGCTGTCCTCGCCGGTCCCGCACTGGTTTCGGGCTGCAGCTCGCTCATCGACGGCAAGCCGGTCGCCACCCCCGGGACCGGGCCGACCGAGCCCACCTTCCCCACGCCGCGGCCGACCACGACGACGCCGGCACCGACCAGCACCAGCCCGGCACCGTCGACGAGCCCGACCGGGCCGGCCAGCCCGACCACACCGCCGGCCGGCGTGATCCCGCTGCCGCCGGACCACAACGGCTATGTCTTCATCGAGACCAAGTCCGGCGTGACACGCTGCCAGATCAACAAGGAGACCGTCGGCTGCGAGGCGCCGTTCACCAATTCCCCACTGCAGGACGGTGAGCACGCCAACGGCGTCAGCATCAGTTCCGCCGGCAACGTGCAGTGGGTGCTGGGCAACCTGGGCGCCATCCCGACGGTCACCATCGACTACAAGACCTATGCGGCGCAGGGCTGGACGATCGTCGCCACCGAACAGGGCACCCGCTTCACCAACGACCACACTCACCACGGCATGTTCGTCAGCGTCGAGAAGGTCACGACTTTCTGAGCTGCCGAGAAGCGCACGTCGGCCCGTAATCGAGACTGGGCGTTCTAAGACCTACATTTGAGACGACCTGGGCTGGGATCTTGGACGGACAGCGCCACCTTGGGCGATGTCTCATATGCCGTCTATTCCGAGACCGTTCAGTTCTGTTCGCGCTTGGTCGATTTGGTCGTACGCGTAGGTCACCATTGTCGTGGTATTGCCCGAATTGTGGTAGTTGCCGGTCGCCAGAGCGAGGTGATCGAACGCGGACACGATGACGCCGTGTTCGGCCTCAAGTACGGCCAGAGCGTTCGCCAGGGGAAACGCCCTGCTGCGGTCGCCGCCGTCTTGCGCGATCACCAGACCCCGGCCGAAGGCGTCACGGGGCACGACGGGATCCGCGTCACGGTAAGCCAAACCGTAGGCGCCGAGCGCCCACGCAAGCAACAACGGGTTGCCTATTGCCTCCGCAGCCTCGATGAGGCCATCCGCGCGGTCATGGCATCGCCTCGGCCCACTTCATATGGCCTTCGAAGCCAAGGGTTTTCGCCATATCGCGGTAGCGGTCCCGCAGGTGGTTGTACACCTCGGCATTGTCCTGAGCCCGCGCCAGGAGTGCCTGCAAACGCAACAGCCAGATGTCGCGCATCACCAGACCCGCTTCGGCTGGCGCTGACGTTAAACGCTCGATTGCGGCTTCGGCTTCGACTAGATCACCCTCAGCGTCGCGCTCAATTAGTGTCTCCACCAGTACACCTGTCGCGGGAATGCCCCATTCCAGCAGCTGTCCCTCGCAGAACAGCTGGTCGACGGCGACACGCATGAGCGATATGGCCTCATCGCGATCTCCACGCCGAGACCGCTCATGCGCCAAGTAGACATTCACCAGCGGTAACTCGCCCAGGGCATACCCCTGGCGCAGGAACACCTCGCTGACCTCGGCTAGCAGTTTCTGTCCGTGCTCACGCTCCGCATCCGTGGGGACGTGCACCAGCGCAAGGCCCAGCGTCATCTGTGCGATGGCCACCGCGAAGTCATCACTAGATCGGTCGGCAATCCGCAGAGCATCCCGGCTCTCGCCCACCGCCCGATCATCAGCAGCCAGCACACCAAGCGGTATGCCCGAGAAGTAGACGAAGGTGACAACCATCGCATAGGACGTGGCGTCGGCGCTGCGGGCCATGGTCAGGGCGCGGTGCAAGTCGTCGCGCCATCCCGGATCACCCAACCAGTAACGGGAAATACCCCGCTGCGCAAAGGCGAGCGCTAACGGAGACCCGAAAATAAAGTTGCCCATTGAGGGGTCACCGTCTGCCAAGTCAATGACCCTCTGTGACCACCGCAGCGCGTTGCAAAACTCACCACTTTCGCCTTTGGCGTAGATGGCTGGAAAGGACAGCCCCACCGTCAGGGTCGGATCGCTGATCGACTCGAAGAGGGCCACGGCCTCGGATGCCAGCTGCGACGCCTCACGCATCCGGGCCTGGAAAGCGCGATCCATCACCAGGCCCGCCATGCCAATAGCCAATGACGCCTTGTCGCCGACAGCGGCGCACAACTGCCGCAGTTCCTCAAAGCGGTCCCCAGCAACCTGTGCATGGACGCGCCAAGCGATTCCGCACAACATTGTGCGCGGAGCAATCCGCATAGCTGCGCGGTCGGGGTCGTCGGCAGGTATTGCGTCGGAGATCCTCTGAGCGTGTTCCCAGCTCAGTCGCGCCGCGTTGATGTCGCGGTTGGTCGCCCAGGTGGCCGCGCGCATGTGCCAGCCGTAGGCGGCGTGCAGATCACAGGCGGCCTCCAGATGTTGAGCGATCAGCGCCGCATTCTCCTCCGCCGCTGCCGGGTCACGGGACTCGATTGCCGCAGCGACACGCCGGTGCAATTCGGTGCGATCCGATCTGAGCTGTGATTCGTAGGCCACCGTGCGGATCAGGGGGTGGTGGAATACATACTCGGGGTGTCCGGTGAACCTGATCTGGTCGATCAGCTCGCCGCGCAGGAGGTCCTCCATGGTGGGCTCAATGCCCAGCGCTTCCAGCAGCACCCTACTGAACCGCGCGCCAATCACCGCCGCCGCGCTCAGCGTGCGCTTGGCTTTCGGGTCCAGCCGGTCGATGCGAGCGGCGATGGTTGCCTGCACCGTTGCGGGCACGCTGACTTCGGTAGCGTCCACCGTACCGACGTAGTCGCTGCGGGTGCCGGACAGCACGCCCCGCTCGGCCAGGTCTCGAACGATCTCCTCGGCGAAAAACGGGTTTCCGGCAGCCCGCTCAGCGACCTTCGGTCTCAGTCCCTCAACAGAGCGGTCCGGCCCGAGTATCTCGGTGACCAACGCCGTGGTTTCTGAATCACTAAGCGGCGCAAGAGCGATGGTCGGAGCACCCTGCACCCGCGCCAACGCGCCCTCGTACTCCGGTCGGTAGCTGACGAGCACCAGTGATGGCGTCTGGGGGATCACCCTGACGAACTCGGCCAGCATGGACTCGCTGACCTCGTCGATCCAGTGGGCGTCCTCGACGACGTAGACCCTCGGGGTTTCGCGCGCCAGCGAGGCGGCGTTGACGAGCGCGGTCAATCGCCGTCGCCGCGCATCCGGGTCGATCTTGGGCAGCTGCACTTCGGCATCGGCGACGCCAAGCAGGTCGTCAAAGAGCACCAAGTCCTCCGGCTCCGCCCCAGAAAACCGAGCCCGTATCCGCGCTCGTGCAGCCAGCGGGTTTAGGCCCGTGATGCCGGTGATCGCCCGCAGCAGCCGTGCCACGGCATGGAAGGGGACCTGGCTAGTGTGCGATTCACAAAAGGCAGTGAATACCTCTACACGGCGGGTGGCTGCCATGGCCGTCACCTCGCGCACCAGACGGCTCTTGCCGATGCCAGGCGGCCCCACGACACCGACCACCGCACCATGGCCATCAATCGCACGCTCTAACAAGCCCTCGACGGCGGACATCTCCCAACGCCGACCGACCAGACTCGTCTCAGCACGTCGGGCACTCTGATGCCGTTCCTCCATAGCCAGCAGCCGACGAGCGGGAACTGGCTCACCGGCACCCTTGATCTGAACGGGCTCCAACTCGCCCAGACTCGCCGCGCCCTCAACCAGTCGCGCCGTGGACGCGCTGAGCATCACCCCGCCCGGCGGTGCCACCGACTCCATCCGTTGCGCCATACCGACGTGTTCGCCGATGGCGGTGTAACCCATTGCAGCCGTGCCGATCGCTCCGGCGATCACCTGCCCGGAGTTCAATCCGATCCGTAACTGAAGGTCGATGCCATCGCGGCGGGAAACCTCCTCAGCCAGATCGTTGATGCCGCTATGGATCTCCAATGCGGCCCGACACGCGCGCAGCGCGTGGTCCTCCAACGCCACCGGCGCACCGAACACCGCCATAATCCCGTCGCCAGTGAACTTGTCCAGCGTGCCGCCGTAGCGTTTCACCACCAGGGCTGCACGATCCACTAACCCGACCATGATCTCGCGCAGCCGCTCCGCACCTACCGCCACCGCGATGTCCATGGAATGCACCACATCGGCGAACAGCACGGTCACCTGCTTGTACTCCGGACGGGTGTCCTGTTCGGTGACCGGCGCACCGCAGCAGTCACAGAATCGCGCACCCTCACGCGGCTCGGTGCCACACGCGCGGCACGCGGTCGCTGCGGTCACCCGACCCTCCGCTGCTTCCGGCCCCCGGTTTTCACAGAATAGGCGATCTGACACTTCACACGGCGCTGTTGGCCTCACAGCAGGTGATGTTGAGACGAAGTTATGAGACTCTCACATATCGTCTATTCCGAGACAAGGGCGTCACCAATTCGGTGCGTATCGCGCTGACCTATCCGTTGTGTACCTGTCCCCGTCAGTGTCGGCTCACGCTCTGCAGATCGAGCGCGGTCGGTTGCTAGGTCCTGGTCTTGTGGGCGCCTGAATTCAGCCCAAGCACATCGCGTACCGTCTCGATGACCACGTCGGGCCGGTCGATCGGAAAATAGTAACCGGCCTGGTCGACGGTGATGAGTTCTCCTTGTGGAAACCGTTGAGCCAGTTCGCGATGCGCGGCATCAAGACGCTCAACCCAGGCCCGCGATCTGCTGCCGCGATTCTGCGGCACCAGCACCCGCACAGGAACATTCGGCAATGACGCTGCCGCACGCAACGCCGTGGCCGTCTCACGTGCATAGCCGCCGAAAAGCTGCGGCAGCACCGGCACATACGACCACCGCGCCCGCGGCGGATGCAACAAGAAGTGCTCGACATAATCGAGCGCATCCGTACTAGTACCCGCTGACACGGCCCTGCGCTGAAGAAATTCTCGGCCGGTGCGAGTTCGAAACACCCCAAGCCTTAAAACAACGTTCGACACCAGAACATATACGAACCCATAGGCCAGCAAGCGATACCGGCTAAGCCGCGACTCGAAGGGCACTTCCGTGGGATCGAGCAACACCAAACCCGCAACCATCTCAGGGTGTCGCACCGCGAACATCTCTGCGACCAAACCCCCAAGCGTCCAACCGACAACGACCACCGGTGTGACACACCCCGCGGCTTGGATCAGCGCGGCCAGATCATCCGCCATTCCGGCAACGTCACGATGTGCGGGACCATCAGAACACCCACTGCCGGCCCGGTCATACGTCAGCACCGTCGCAAACGAAGCCAGGCGTTCTTCTAAGTCGCCGTAGGCACCCGTGGTGCCTTCACCGGCAATACCCGCACCTCCGGCCTCAAGCACGACCGTTGGGCCACTGCCCCGCACGCGGACACACACCACTCGGTCACCGATATCAAACAACTGCCGATACGGCCCGTCCACGCCAAGATTTTAGCCAGGACCGATGCACGGCGGGAAGTATCGCTTTAGACAAACGAGACTGATCGGTTTGGCTGATGCCCCGCAGGTGATCGCCGTCGGTATCCGCGAACACCCCTACTCCGACTTTTGAGACGGTCATATGTCGTCTATTCAGAGACTGCGTTCAGTTCTGCGCTCGCCTGGTCGATTTGGTCGTAGGCGTAGGTCGCCATTGCGGAGGCGGTCATCGTTTCGCCTTTGTGGGCGAGCGACTTGTAGATCGCTTCGCCGAGCACTTCGCGCAGGTGGGTGATCGCGGTGGTGATTTCGGGGACTATCGCCGCGGCAATGCGGGCGAAGCCGGCGATGGTAGCCGCCGGTTCGTAGCGGCCGAGCCGGTCGAAAAGAACTGCGAGGATGGCCAGCGAGGCCCGGATGTTGGTGGTATTGCCCGAATCGTGGTAGTTGCGGATTGCCAGAGTGAGGTGATCGAAAGCGGACACGGTGTCGCCCTGTTCGGCTTCGAGTAGAGCCAGACTGTTCGCCAGCATTGACGCGCGCGAGCGGTTGCCGCTGTCGTGGGCGGTCACCAGACCCCGGCCGAGGGCGTTAAGCGCCCCGACGGGATCCGCGTCACGGAAAGCCATACCGTAGGCATCGAGCGCCAACGCGAGCAAGTACGGGTTGCGTGTTGCCTCGGCAGCCCCGATGAGGCCATCCGCGCAATCCATCGCCTCGTCACCGGAACCGGCCACTGAAAGGGCGGCAATCAGCCATGCCCGGACGTACACCGGGGTGTCGCGGCGGCGCGCGAGTTGGGCGCGGCACAACTCGGCCAACCGCTCGGGCTGTCGGAGGGCTAGGTATACAAGTCCAATCGCGGCTTCGATGCCGTGGGGCAGCGCCTCGCGGCTCCTGCCGAGAACGATCTGGCCGGCGTCGCTGTAGCCGACAGCCGCCTCGAACCGTCCCGCGAACCAGCACTGCGACGCGATCACGTACAGGAACGCCAGCCGGGGATGGTCGACCGCGCGGGCGGGCTCTATCAGCTCTTCAGCCCAGGCGATCGGCTCATTGGTTTGGACCATAAAGCCGAGGAACCCCGCGTAGGTGGCGAGGGTGGCGGCGGCATCCAGATCGCCGTGGTCGGCGGCCCACCGAAACGCGGTGCGCAGATTGGCCAGCTCGAGAACGAACCAGTCGTAGGCGTCACGCTGGCGAGGGCTGTTCCACCAGGCCATGATGTCGGCTTCGCGTCCGGCGAAGTACCGTGAGTGTGCGGCCCGAATCTCCGACGCTTCGCCGCGGGCGACGAGTTGTTCCTCGGCGAACTGGCGGATCGTTTCCAACATCGAATACCGGGTGCGGCCCGCTGTGCGGGTGGCGACGAGCAGCGACTTGCGCACCAGCGCGTCGAGCAGATCCAGGGTGGCGAAATCATCTGAGGTGTCTGGGAATCCAGCTACGGCGCAGGCGCTCTGCAGATCGAAGCCCCCGGCGAACACCGAACACCGATCCAGCAGCGCCTTTTCCGGCTCGTCGAGCAGCTGGTAGGACCACGCCACGGCGTGGCGCAGGGTGTGGTGACGTTCCAGAGTCAGCCGCGAGCCCACCAGCAGCCGCAACCGTTGATCGAGCCGATCGCGCACCTCGCCCGCGGTCATAGCCGCCATCCGCGAGGCGGCCAGCTCGATGGCCAACGGGATCCCGTCGAGGCGGCGGCAGATCTCCACCACCGCGCTCGCCTCGTCAGGCTCGGTGAGCGAGAAGCGCGGGGCGACGCTTCGTGCGCGTTCGACGAACAGCGACACTGCGGCAGAATCGATGCCCGCGCCCACGTCCAGCGAGGGCACCGGCCACAGCTGTTCGTCGGCGATGCCGAGGCCCTCGCGGCTGGTGGCCACGATCTTGGTCGTTGCCGAGACCGCGAGGATGGCCTCGATCAGATCGGCGGCGGCGTCCAGCACGTGTTCGCAGTTGTCCAACACCAGCAGCCGCACTCTGCCCTCCAGGGCTGCGGCGACGCTCGCGGCCACGGTCTTGCCGGGTTGTTGGGTGATGCCCAGCACCGACGCGACCGCGTCGGGCACCGCAGCCGGATCAGTGACCTCAGCCAGTTCGAAAAACCACGCCCCGTCTGGGAATTCGTCGACCAGCCGCCCTGCCACTTCCAGCGCTAGCCGGGTCTTGCCGACCCCGCCCACCCCGGTCAAAGTCACTAACCGATGCGCCTTCACCGCGGCTTGCACCTCGAGAGCGTCGGACTCGCGCCCGATCAAGCTCGTGGGCGCAGGGCGCAGGTTCCCCGGACTCACATCCAGCGCCCGCAACGGCGAAAAGTCCGTCTGCAGGCCCGCCGCTCGTACCTGATACACGCCGACCGGATTGGGCAGATCCCGCAACCGCCGCGGCCCCAGATCCAGCAGATCCACTCCGCTGAGCAGACCCGCCGTCGACTCGGCCAGCAGGATCTGACCACCATGCCCGGCTGCCATCACGCGTGCCGCACGGTTCAGCACCGCACCGAAGTAGTCACCATCGCGGAGTTCTGCTTCGCCGGTTGCAATTCCCATCCGCACCGGCAACTCCAGCGCACGCTGCGCCGCCACAGCGGCATCGACCGCCAACTTGGGTGAGGCGAACGCAGCGCACACGCCGTCCCCGGTGTGTTTGAACAACCAGCCCCCGTGCGACTCGATCGCCTTACACAACACTTCGTCATGGGCGGCTAAAGCGATCCGCATCGCGTCCGCGTCGGACTCCCACCGACGGGTCGACCCCTCAATATCGGTGAACAGAAACGTCACTACGCCCAAAGGCGGGTCCCGTCGGGACACCTGCACAGAATGTCATATAAGCCACGTCAACGCCGCCAGCCGAAACGAATTTTCAAGCCCGAGTAAATCGTCCATTTTGAGCTATCAGCCGGACCATAGTTTTGCGGGCCGAGGAACCGACCCCGCGATGAGGCGCATGGAACCCCTGCACGATCGTGAGCCAGCTTTCACGAGATCAATGCCCGGTCATGAGGATCCGTCGAATCGACGACGTAAGCATCGTCTTGTCAAACTGTTTTCAGACACCAAGTCCATGGACGCACCGATGACGAAGAAGGTCGAACATGGGAGGATGCCGGATACCCGCGGCCGTACAGCAGGCTCGATCGATGTTGGGGACCACATGCACAGAGCCCAAAAGTGCTCAGCGGTTGATGGCTCATGAGTAGCGAAACACAATGACCGTCCAGCGGCTCGATATCCCGGCAAGTCAGTGGCGCCATGCGGACATCACTGCGGTACGGAATGTCCTGACCAATGTCGGCGCTGATCCGGCGCGGGTCCTGGCGTGGCGCGGATCAGTCGTCCTGAGCTTCGCCGACGTACCGGAGGGTTACCCCTACCTGAATCCGGCGATCGCTGCCTTCCTGCAGAAGTTGTATTCAGAGGTCCCACACGTCTTGTACTTCCTGAATCCAGATCGGACGAGCGGTGCGCTTGACAGCTTCTACGCGTCAATCGGCGCCCTGTCTGAAACCGAACACGGAGTATGGGTCATGTGGTCGGACGACGTCGCGGCGGCGTTCTACCAAGCGCTGGCCGCGGCTGCAGAGTTCGCGATCCATCGAGGAGATGACTGGGTCGCGGTTGTCGAGGGCTACGAGTACGACGAAATCCAAACGAGGAATTCGGAAATACGCGCGATTCTCGCCGCTCGCGGAGTTATACCAGCGTAAAGGCGGGAGCCGCGGTCACGGCATCGCCTCGGCCCAGCCGATATGGCCCTGGAAGCCAAGCGTTTTCGCCATGACGCGGTAGCCGTCCCGGCGGTCGCGATAGGCGGCCTCGTAACCGCGAGTTCGCGCCGACAGGGCTCGCAGACGCAGCAGCCAGATGTCGCGCATCACCAGGCCTTCATCGGCGGACGCGGCCGCCAACCGGTCGATCGCGGCCTCGGCTTCTGCCACGTCACCGTCGGCCCCGCGGTCAAGAAGCGTTTCCACCAGAACACCGGTCACGGGAATGCCCCACAGCAGCAGTCGTCCGTCGCGGAACACATGGTCGCCCGTGGCGCGCAGGAGCGGGATGGCCGCATCGCGGTCTGCACGCGTCGCCTGTTCACGCGCCAAGTAGGCCTCGATGACCGGCAAGTCGCAGACGTTGTGGCCCTGGCTGAGGAACACCTCGCGGACCCCGACGGCGAGCTGCCGCCCGCGGTCACGCTCGGCAGCCTCTTGGCGGTGCATCAGCGCAAGACTCAACGCCGCCCGGATGAAACCCACCACGACGTCGTCGCTGGAGCGCTCGGCAATCCGTAGGGCACCCTCGATCTCGTCCAGCGCACGATCATCCGGCCTCAGGACGCCGAACGGGATCCCGAGCAAGTAGGCATAGCCGACGACGCCCGCGTAGGAAGCCGGGTCAATCCCTCGGGCCATCGGCATGCCGCGCCGCAGGTCGTCGGGCCATCCGGGAAGGCCCAGGAAATACCGGGCCATGCCCCGCGATGCGAACGCGAGCGCCAGCGGAGACCCGACCAGAAAGTTGCCTTTCGTCGGATCGCCGTCGGCCAGGTCGATCACGGTCTGCGAGCATCGCAGCACGTCACACCACCGGCCGCATTCGATCTGACCGTAAATCACCGGGAACGAAAGCCCCACCGTCAGGTTCGCGTCTTCGAGCGCCTCGGCGAGGGCCCAGGCTTCCGACGCCAGCTGCGACGCCTCGCGCAGCCGGTCCTGATGGGCATGGCCGACCACCGAACCCGCCGTCGCGATGCCCAATGACGCCTTGTCCCCCGCGGCGTTGCACAAGTCCCGCAATTCATCGAAGCGGTCACCGGCGATGTCGGCGTGGACGCGCCAGCCCGTCCCGCACAGCATGGTGCGCGGGGCGATGCGCATGGCCGCCCGGTGCGGGGGGTCGGCTTGTAGCGCATCGGCGATATCTGCCGCCCGCTGCCAGCTCAGTCGCGCCGCCTTGATGTCCCGGTTGGTCGCCCAGGTCGCGGCGCGCATGTGCCAGCCGTACGCGGCTTGCAAATCACCGGCGGCCTCAAGGTGTTCGGCGATCAGTGCGGCGCTTTCGTCCGAGTTTTGGTCGCCGGCCTCGATCGCGGCGGCCAGCCGGCGGTGCAGATCCGAGCGATCCGATTTGAGCTGTGCTTCGTAGGCCACCGCACGAATGAGCGGATGGTGAAAGACGAATTCCGGTTCAGGACTGACCCGGACCTGATCGATGAGCTCTGCTGCCACCAATGCGGGAAGCACCGGCTCGACACCTAGCACCGTGAGCAGGTCCACGCCGAATCGCGAGCCGATGACGGCCGCGGCACTCAGCGTGCGCTTTGCTTTCCGATCGAGCCGGTCGATGCGCGCGGCAATCGTCGCCTGCAACGTGGCGGGCACCGTCACCTCGCTAACCTCCGCCGCCGTGATGTAGGCACCGGGCTCCCCGTCCAGCACGCCGCGCTCGGCCAGCTCGCGGACCAATTCCTCGGCGAAAAACGGATTACCGGCGGCCCTCTCGGCGACTCGTTGGCTCAGTGCACCCACCGAGGCGTGTGGGCCGAGGAGCTGTGCGACGAGGGTCGCGGTTTCTGAATCACTCAGTGGCGCAAGGGCTACTGTGTGCGCGTTGGCCACTCCAGTCAACCCGCCGCGATACTCGGGTCGGTACGTGATCAGCACCAGTGAAGCCGTGTGCGGGATCACCGTCAGGAAATTGGTCAGCATCGACTCGCTGGCCTCATCGATCCAGTGGGCGTCCTCGATGACGTAGACCGCAGGGCGCGAGCGGGACAACCTGGCGGCGGTCACCAGCGCGGCCAACCGCCGCCGGCGCGCGTCGGGATCGATCGCCGGAACGGCTGTGGCGGGGTCGGCGATGCCGAGCAGGTCGTCGAGCAGCAGCGCGTCCTCGCGATCTGCGTCCGGCATCTGCTCTCGCACTCGGGCGCGGGCAGCCTGGGCGTCAAGGCCTTCGACCCCGGTGGCCGCCCGCAACAGACGCGCCACGGCATGAAATGGGACCTGGCTCGTGTGCGACTCGCAGAAAGTGCTGAACACCTCCACATCCCGGGCCGACGCCATTGCCGCGATCTCGCGCACCAACCGGCTCTTGCCGATACCGGGTTCACCCACCACCTGGACAACGGCGCCGTGTCCACCGAGCGCGCGGTCCAACAAGCCCTCGACGGTGGAGACTTCCCACCGGCGACCGACCAGGTTCGACTCAGTGCGCTCGGTGGCGCGACGCCGGTCTCGCGTGTCCAGCAGGCGGTACGCGGTGACGGGTTCGGTGACGCCCTTGATCCGGACCAGCTCCGGTTGACCGAGCGCCGCCGCGCCGTCCACCAATCGCGCGGTGGAGACGCTGAGCATCACCCCACCCGGCGGGGCGACCGATTCCATTCGTTGGGCCAGCCCGACCTGTTTACCCATCGCGGTGTAACCGAAAGAGCCCGAACCGATTTCACCGGCGATCACCTGACCGGAATTCAGCCCCACCCGCAGGAGCAGTTCCGTGCCGTCGCGCCGCTGGACCTCGGCTGCCAGCGCCCTCGCTTCGGCCTGAATGCTCAACGCCGAAAGGCACGCACGAAAGGCGTGGTCCTCCATTGCCACCGGCGCACCGAAGACCGCCATGATCCCGTCGCCGGTGAACTTGTCCACCGTGCCGCCGTACCGCTGGACGACGGCCGCGCAGCGGTTGGCCAGGTCGATCATGATCTCGCGCAGCCGCTCCGTCCCGAGAGTCGCCGCGATGCCCATCGAGTCGACCACGTCGGCGAAGAGCACCGTGACCTGTTTGTACTCGGCCGATCGGCTGATCTCGGTAACCCGTGCGCCGCAGTGATAACAGAACTTGGACGTCGGCGGAAGCTGTGTGCCGCACGAAGCACACGACAGTCCCGTTGCGCTCGGCGCACCACGCGCGTCGTCCACGCCAATATGGTGTCACTGCGGGTCAACGATGTCGTCCTCTCGGGGCACGTGCCAGCGCGGTGGTCTCGGCGCAGTCCCGGTTGCGGCCCGGGCTGGCCGCTGTCAAGATCCGAGGCGAAACCCCGACGCCTCAGCCTGTTTCAGGGTCGATGCGTTGCCGGCGAGCGGCTCAATTGTTAGTCGGTGGGGGTTGGGGTTCGAAGGGGGTGTACCACCACCAGTCGGCGCGTTCGCCAAGGGGTCCGCGGCAGGGTGGGACGTCAGGCGGGGGGCGCTTCGGTGGACGCGCGAGTGATCCCGCGGACAGTGGTCGGCCGTCGTCGTCGGTGACGACGAGGTGGTCGGCGGGTCCGGTGATGGTGATCAGGCCGCGGTGGTGTGCCCGGTGGTGATAGGGGCAGAGCAGCACCAGGTTGGTCAACTCGGTGGGGCCGCCGTTTTCCCAGTGCACGATGTGGTGGGCGTGCAGGCCGCGGGTGGCCCCGCAGCCGGGTACCGCGCAGGTGGGGTGGCGGTGTTCGAGGGCGCGGCGTAGCCGGCGGTTGACCGTGCGAGTTGTGCGCCCGGCACCCAGGGGCCGCCCGTCGCGTTCGAACCACACCTCGCAGGTGGCATCACAGGTCAGGTATTGGCGCTCGGCGTCGGAGAGCAGTGGGCCCAGGTGCAGCGCGGCGGCGCGCCGCTCGACGTCGAGGTGCACGACCACCGTGGTGTGTTGGGCGTGCGGGCGGCGCGCCGCTTCGGCGTCCCAGCCGGCCTCCACCAGCCGCAGGAAAGCGTCGGCGGTGTCCGGGAACGGCGGTGCCGCATCGGAGGCGGCCTCGCTATCGTCGCGGTCGCGCTTCCACTGGGCGATCAGCGCCTCGCGGTGCGAGGCCAACGCGGCGTCGAACGTCGCCGCCTCGGGATGCGGAAGCTTGATCCGCCAACAGCTGCCGTCCTCGCTCGAGGTTTTGGTGATCGAGGGTTGCCGCTCCGGGCGGGCCTCGGGGGCGGGGCGCGGTTCGAGTTTGATCGCGGTGCGCAGCTGGGTGACCGTGGCCACCTTCGCCAGCTGGAGGTAATGCTTATCCGAGCCCGCGCCCGCGCGGGTGGCGATCACCCCGACCTGATCCAGTGACAACCGGCCCTGGCGCAGCGCCCGGGTGCACCGCGGAAACTCCTGCGCCCGGCCGGCCACCGTGGCGATGGTGTGGGCGTTGGCCGGCGAGCAGCCGGTCTTCCAGGCCACCAACGCCGGGATCGACCGCGCCCCGGTGTTACCCCACAATCCGTCGCGATCGATCTCGGCGACGATCTGCACAATGCGCCCATCAATCGCATTGCGTTGACCGCACAACTCGGCCAGCTCCTCGAACAGCACGTCAAGACGCGTGGGCTCATTCACCACCCAAGCGCCAACAGGTGCGGTTGAAGACATGACCCCATGATCGCAGCGGGGTACGACAAGTTTTCGGCCAAGAAATCCGTGACGAGGCCACGACCGTCGTCATTGGCCAAGCGGCACAGTCTGAATGGCCACCGCACGTCCCCCAAGGCAGCCACCTGCGTCCGGGGTCACCGAGGATAAAGCTCCGCAATCCAGGATTCCGGCCTAACTCGATGCGGTACGTTCCTGAAAGGGAATGCGATCAGCGCTGATCGAGGGGAGCAGTGGTGAGCTTTTCGGTGTGGCCGCCTGAGGTCAATTCGGTATTGCTGCTTGATGGACCGGGTCCGGGGCCGATGTTGGAGGCGGCGGCTGCCTGGGAGGGCGTCGGCTCCGAATTGAGTTCGGCGGCCACCGCGTTCAACTCGTTGACCTCGGACCTGGCCGGCCAGGCCTGGCAAGGCCCCGCATCGGCATCGATGACGGACGCGGCCGCTCGCTACGTGAGGTGGCTCGGCGGGGCGGCAGCCCAAGCCGAACAATCGGCGGCCCAGGCTCGCGCGGCGGCCACCGCCTACGAGTCCGCGCTGGCGACGATCGTGGATCCGGCAGTGATCAACGCCAACCGCGGCCAGCTGGTGTCGCTGGTGATCTCGAACCTGTTCGGTCAGAACGCCCCCGCGATCGCGGCCGCCGAGGCCGATTACGAGCGGATGTGGGCTCAGGACGTCGCCGCGATGGGCGGGTACCACGCCAGCGCGTCGGCAACGGTCGCGCAGTTGGGCTCGTGGGAGCAAGCGCTGCAAAGCCTGCCCGGTGAATTCGTCCAAGCTGTCGAAAGCGAATTCCACCACGTGGCCAACACGGTCGTCGGCACCATCTTCGGGGCGCCGGCCGCTCCGCCCTTCTCGGCGACGCAGGCGGGGACCTACACCGGCGGACCGTCGCTGGCCACCCGGTTCGAAGAAGCCGCGCTGTACCCGGTGAAGCCCCTCCTGGGTTTCTTCCCGGGACTCGAGGCTCAGCTTTCGTCGCCCAGTTCCCCGTTCTTGCAGCTGTTTACCGGCGACAACCCGCTGCTCGGGATAGGCCTGTCCAACAGGCCGCCGGCGTTGCTGCCGTTGCTGCTCGGAGAAACGGTGCAGCAGACCACGTACAACGGGATGCCCGTAGTGCAGATCACGCCGGCTCATCCGACCGGCAACTATGTGGTGGCCATTCACGGTGGCGCGTTCATTTTCGCGCCGTCGATCTTCCATTGGCTCGATTACACGGTCATGGCGTATCAGACCGGCGCGACCATCGAGGTGCCGATCTACCCGCTGCTGCAGCAGGGCGGCACGGCCGGCACGGTGGTGCCCAACATGGCCGGCTTCATCTCCTCGCAGATCGCCGCGCATGGGGCCTCGCACGTCAGCGTGACCGGCGACTCCGCCGGTGGCAACCTCGCCCTGGCGGCCGCCGAATACTTAGCGCTCCACGGTCAGACCGAGCCGTCGTCCATGGTCCTGCTGTCTCCGTGGCTGGATGTCACGTTCAGCAACCCGAACATCGCGTTCGTCCAGGATCCGCTGCTGCCCGTTGCGCCCGGAATACAGATCGGCAAGGAATGGGCGGGCGGCCTTCCCACCAACAACTACCAGGTGAGTCCGCTGAACGGCAACCTCGCCGGACTCCCGCCGACGTATGTCTACTCGGGCAACCTGGATTCGCTGTCCCCAGACGTGCTGGTGCTGCAGCACAACGCCGCACTGGCGTCGGCCCCGTTCAACTTCGTGCTGGGGAACGGCGAAATCCACGACTGGATCATCCTGACTCCGGACGGTCCCCAGTACTGGGCGCAGATCGATCACGAACTCGGAATCGCCTAACCGCGGCTCGACGTCCTGAGCTGGCCCGAAGGGGGTGCCAGTACCATCGGCTCCGTGGCATCCAACGGCCCACCGGACGACTTCCACAATCAGCGGACGCAGTATGCGAACTACGGCGCGCTGGGCGGGCCCCCGCCGTCGGGCGAACCTCCTGCCGAACACGACCAGTTGGAGCAACCCGAGGTGCTCGATCCCTTCGACCGGGAACCCGAGCCCACCCCCTGGTACCGGAAACCCGCCGGGATCATCGCCTGGATCGTCGCCGTCCTGATCCTGCTGGCGCTGATCGTCTACGGGCTGATGGAGCTGATTCAGGGCGGCCGCGGGACCAGCCCCAGCCCGAGCACCACGAGCAGCACCACCCCGACGACGACCACCACGACGACGACGACGCCCACGACGACCGAATCCTCCGCGCCGCCGCCCACCAGCAGCGCCGTCGAGCCGCCGGCACAGCAGCCGACCCAGCAGCCCACGCGCCAGCCGACCCAGCAGCAGCCGACGCATCGGCACCACATGCCCCAGTTGCCGTCGGTGATCACCATTCCCGACGGGCCCGTAGTCACGCTGCCGCCAGGCCTTACGCAGTGAAGTCCGCGCTATGAGCGAGGCGCTCGGGCTGTCGATCGGGGCGGCCAACCTGGTGGCGGTCCGTTCGGGCAGTAGTCCCGTGGTCCGCAGCTCGGTGTTGACGCTGTTCGAGCACCGGCCCACCGAAATCGGCTTGCCGGAGGAAAACCCGAACCTGTCCGAACCGGGTCTGGTGCTGCGCGGGTTCGTCGAGCGGGTCGGGGACCGCGCCCCGCTGGTGGCGGCCGACGGGACGAAGTACCTCGGCGAGGTGCTGACGGTCGAGGCGATCGAGGCCATGGCGCGCACGGTGGGCTACGGCACGCCCGTCACCGTCGCGGTTCCCGCCTACTGGTCGGAGGCGCAAACCACCGCGCTGCGCGACGAATTTTTCGCCCAGCCGGACCTGACCCGCGGCGGTGTGGCGCCGGCCCTGATCTCCGACGCCACCGCCGCGCTCGCGACGCTGCGCGCCCACTCGGGGTTACCGGCCGGCGTCGTCGCGGTGTGCGATTTCGGCGCCAGCGGCACCAGCGTCACCTTGATCAATGCCGGGCCGACCCTCGCCCAGATCGGTTCTTCGGTGCGCTACACCGACTTCTCCGGCGACGGGATCGACCAGCTCATCCTTGATTACGTGCGGGCGGGCGGCTCCGACGCCACCAGCACCGACCTGGCCAGCACCGCCCGAATCGGCGCGCAGGCCCGCCAACTCGCCCAATGCCGCCGCGTCAAGGAGCAGCTGTCCAGCACCGCCACTGCCGGTGACGAGGTCCGGCTTACCCGCGCCGAACTCGAACAGCTCATCTCGCAGCCGCTGGACGGATTTATAGGCACCGTCGAAGACACGTTGCAGCGCAACGGGATTGAGCGATCCAACCTGGCGGCGGTGGCGGCCGTCGGCGGGGGCGCCAGCATCCCGTTGGTCGCCGCGCGTTTGTCGGAGCGCCTGCGGGTGCCGATCCACACCGCGCCGCAGCCCGCGCTCGCCGCCGCCGTCGGCGCCGCGGTGCTGGGCCAGCAGCAGGCCGCGGCGGGCGTAGCGACCGCCGCCAGCCCCGTCGTCGAGAACCCGACCGAATTGGTCGAGACCGCCAAGGTCGTCGACGGCGGCCCCGCCCTGGCGTGGTCGGCCGACGCCGACGACGCCGCCGAGCCGGTGCCCTACGTCGGCCCCGACATGACCGGCGAATACGGCCGGGAGCCAACGAGATTGGGTGACACCGACAGCGGCCGCCTCGCCGCCGCGAGCGCGACGCTGCCGTGGTACAAGCGCACCGCGCTGGTGTTGAGCGTCGTCGGCGCGGCCGCGGCCGTGCTGCTCGCGGTGGCGTTGGCGCTGACCCTGGGCCACCCGAAAACCACCCCGACCAACAACACCCCGCCGACCGAACAAGCGCCGCCGCAAACATCGCAGACGGAAACGATCACACAGCCGAACGGCAGCACCACCGTGACGGTGCTTCCGCCCCCGCCGCCACCGCCGTCGTCGTCGACCGAGCCTCCGTCGACGAGCACGACCAGCAGTCCGCCGCCCACGACCACAACGGCGGCGCCGACCACCACGAGTGCCCAGCCGACCACGACGTCGCAGGCGACCACCACCGCGGCGCCGACGACCACGCGGCAAAGGCCGCTGCCGCTGCCCCTGCCGCAACCGCCGTTCGGGCGTTAGCCGCAGGCCACGGGCGCCGCCGGGCGGCGACTTAGGGCAGCCTATCTCGCACCGAAACCTACCCAGATGTCACTATGAGCAAGCCTCGGTAGGCAAAAACTAGGAATTGGGGAGACCTTCTGTGACCACGCAAACGCTCATCAGACTGATACTCGGACTGGGCATGACCGTGGTGGTGGGCGCTTTCGCTGCGCGCCGCGTCCTGTGGCTGAACAAGCTGGTCATGTCGGGCCAGCCGGCCAGCGGGCGCGCCGACCACGTCGGCAACCGCATCTGGACGGAACTCACCGAGGTTTTCGGGCAGCGCAAGCTGCTGAAGTGGTCGCTGCCCGGTCTGGCGCACTTCTTCACCATGTGGGGATTCTTCATCCTGCTGACGGTCTACATCGAGGCCTACGGCGTGCTGTTCCAGCCCAACTTCCACCTCCCGATCATCGGCCGCTGGGACGCGCTGGGCGCCCTGCAGGACTTCTTCGCGCTGGCCGTGCTGACCGGCATCGTGACCTTCGCGATCATCCGGCTGCGCACCGAGCCGAAAGAGTACGGCCGCCAGTCCCGCTTCTACGGCTCACACACCGGTGGCGCCTGGCTGATCCTGTTCATGATCTTCAACGTCATCTGGACGTACGCCATCTTCCGCGGGGCCTCGGTGAATTCGCTCGGCGACGAATTCCCCTACGGCCGCGGCGCTTTCTTCAGCCACTTCATGGGCTCGCTGCTGCGGCCGTTGGGGCACAACACCAATGAGATCGTCGAGACCGTCGCCCTGATGCTGCACATCGGCGTCATGCTGGCGTTCCTGCTGATCGTGTTGCACTCCAAGCACTTACATATCTTCCTGGCGCCCATCAACGTCATCTTCAAGCGCCTGCCCGACGGGCTCGGCCCGCTGCTGCCGATCGAGTCCGAAGGCAAGCCGATCGACTTCGAAAACCCGCCGGACGACGCGCAATTCGGCCGCGGCAAAATCGAGGACTTCACCTGGAAGGGCATGCTCGACTTCGCCACCTGCACCGAGTGTGGGCGCTGTCAGTCGCAGTGTCCGGCCTGGAACACCGGAAAGCCGCTGTCGCCCAAGCTCGTCATCATGGACCTGCGCGACCACTGGATGGCCAAGGCGCCATACATCCTGGGGGACAAGGAGACTCCGCTCGAGAACACCCCGGAGGGCGGGGTCGCCGAGAACCTGAGCGGCGAGAAGCACGCCGAGCAGCATCACGTCCCCGAGTCGGGCTTCGGCCGCGTGATGGGCTCGGGTCCGGAGCAGGCGACCCGCCCACTTGTCGGCACCGCCGAGCAGGGCGGCGTCATCGACCCCGACGTGCTGTGGTCCTGCGTGACGTGCGGCGCGTGCGTCGAGCAGTGCCCGGTGGACATCGAGCACGTGGACCACATCGTCGACATGCGCCGCTACCAGGTGATGATGGAGTCGGAGTTCCCATCCGAGCTGTCGGTGCTGTTCAAAAACCTTGAGACCAAAGCGAATCCGTGGGGCCAGAACGCCTCGGACCGGACCAACTGGATCGACGAGGTCGACTTCGACGTCCCGGTGTACGGCGAGGACGTCGACAGCTTCGACGGCTACGAGTACCTGTTCTGGGTGGGCTGCGCCGGCGCGTACGACGACAAGGCGAAGAAGACCACCAAGGCCGTCGCCGAGCTGCTGGCCGTCGCCGGCGTGAAGTACCTGGTGCTGGGCACGGGCGAAACGTGCAACGGCGACTCCGCGCGCCGGTCGGGCAATGAGTTCCTCTTCCAGCAGCTGGCCGCCCAGGCCGTCGAGACCCTGGACGGGCTGTTCGAGGGCGTGGAGACCGTCGACCGCAAGATCGTCGTCACCTGCCCGCACTGCTTCAACACCCTGGGCAAGGAGTACCGGCAGCTGGGCTCCAACTACACCGTGCTGCACCACACGCAGCTGCTCAACAGGCTGGTGCGGGACAAGAAGCTGGTGCCGGTTACGTCCGTCTCCCAGGAGATCACGTACCACGACCCGTGTTATTTGGGCCGGCACAACAAGGTGTACGAGGCGCCGCGCGAGCTGATCGGCGCGGCGGGCGCCACCCTCACCGAGATGCCGCGGCACGCCGAGCGCAGCTTCTGCTGCGGCGCGGGTGGTGCGCGCATGTGGATGGAAGAGCACATCGGCAAGCGGATCAACCACGAACGCGTCGACGAGGCGCTGGGGACCGGCGCGGCCACCATCGCGACCGGCTGCCCGTTCTGCCGGGTGATGGTCACCGACGGCGTCAACGACCGGCAGGAGGAGGCCGGCCGCAGCGGCGTCGAGGTGCTCGACGTCGCGCAGGTGCTGCTCGGGTCGATCGAGTACGACAAGGCGACGCTGCCCGAGAAGGGCACGGCCGCGAAGGAGGCCGAGAAGCGGGCGGCCGCCGCACCCAAGGCCGCGGCGCCGGCCGCGCCCGCCGAGGCGCCGGCCAAGGCAGAGGAAGCCGCGCCGGACAAGGCCGCCGAGCCGGAGCCGGCCAAGGCCGCGGCGCCGGCGCCGGCCAAGGGCCTGGGCATCGCCGGCGGCGCCAAGCGCCCCGGCGCAAAGAAGGCGGCACCCGCCGCGAAGGCCCCTTCCGCGGCCGAGGCCCCGGCCGCTCAGCCCGCCGCACCGGCCGAAGAGGCCAAGGCTCCCGCGGCACCCGCCGCGCCGGCGAAGGGCCTCGGCCTGGCGGCCGGGGCGAAACGACCCGGCGCCAAGAAGTCGGCGGCTCCGGCGGCAAAGGCAACCGAGGCACCTGCCGAGCCAGCCACACCGGCCGCACCGGCCGAAGAGGCGAAGGCTCCCGCGGCGCCCGCCGCACCGGTGAAGGGGCTCGGCATCGCGGCCGGCGCCAAGCGGCCCGGCGCCAAGAAGGCCGCTGCCCCAGCCAAGCCCGCCGAGGCCCCGGCCGAGCAACCCGAGGCCGAGCCCGAGCACAAGCCGGAGCCGTCGGCGCAGCCCGACGGCGACGCGGCGAAGCCCGAAACCCCGGTGAAGGGCCTGGGCATCGCGCGTGGCGCTCGCCCGCCGGGCAAGCGTTGATCGCGGATACCGCCACCGCTCGGGTCTGCTGACCTTTCCGTCACCTCATCTCGACGTGGTCGGCCACCACGACCGCGTCGCCCGTGTCGCGCTGCGAGCGGCGTCCCAACGTGCGAGACTGCGTCCACGCCGACAACGACGCGGTCAATCGGGGGTTACGAGAGGACGAACTGATGAAGCGGGCGTTAATCGGCGTTTCGGCGGCAGCAGCGATGACACTGGCACCCCTCTTCGTTCCACCAGCACCAGCGCACGCCGACGATCCATGCGTCAGCGTCACCGATCCCGGTGCCCACCAGGCTTGCATCAACGGATTCATGCCCCATGACCCCAAGCGCCGACACCTTCTGGGTGACTGCGAGGGGGCCAGCCCTCTAGACGGACAGGTGGGCCAAGTTTGCGGCTAGCCTCTAGCGCCGAAACCTTTCGCCCGTCTTAGCGGAATGCGCCTCAGAAAGAGGCGTGCCACGGCAGGGATTTTGCGCGATTCTGGAGTGGCGACAATAGGGGCCATTTCGCGGGCGCGAAGGGACGAAGTGGTGAAGAGGGCAATAGTGGGCGCGACAGCAGCCATTGCACTGGCATCCCTGTGCATTCCACCACCACAAGCACGCGCCGACGATCCCTGTGCCGGCATCAACGATCCCGCTGCCCACCAGGCTTGCGTCGACACACCCCCGCCCGAGGAACCGCTGCAGAGATACCAAAACGATTGCCAGGCCAGCCCCTTGTACGGACAGTTGGGGCAAGTTTGTCGGGACCTCTGGGTCCCCAAATCTGCGCCCCCAGATCGAGGGCGGGCCGGCGACTCGGTAACCCTGTAGTGGGGCCGGCTGGGCGTTCGTCTCATCCGCCTGCTGGAGGTCGCCGCATGATCGTGCCGAAGATCGGCGGTCCGTAGCCTTTCTCTGCCGGCTTGTCCTGCTGGGCCTTACGCGCCCCCGGTGGCATCGGCGGGACGAACATCGGGACCAGTGGAGCGCCGTCGGCTGTTGTTGCCATCAGCGGCGCCTCCGAGGCCGACAGCTGGATCGGGGAGGTGACGGCCGAAGGCGGGACCACCAGGTTGCTGACGTACATCCCCGTGCCCATCGAAGCGGTGGCCGAAGTCTCGGCGGCGGGCGCATAGGCGGCGGCAGCGTAGATGTTGGGGGACCCTCCCACGGCCTCGGGACCGGTGAGGTTGTAGGCAATGGCCAGGTTGCGGGGGGTCGCGGCCAGGACGTCTGGGTACTGACCGGGGAAGAAATCGTGGCCGCTCATGATCAAGCCCAGCTCGGCCTGCGGGTTAAAGACGCCGCTGCTGACCAGGCTTTCCAGGTAGGCGTTGACGGTCTGAACGAACGGATTGTCGAGGATGCCCTGGGCGGGTGCCGCCGCCGCGGTCACGGCGGCCGTTTGAGCCGCGGCGGCCGTCGGAGTGGTCATCGGGGATGGGGCACTGAACATCGGCATCGCCATGGTCTGCAGGCTGGTGGCTTGATAGCCCAGCATCGCGGTCGTGTTATCCGCCCACATCTGCAGGTACTGGATTTCGGTGGCGGCGATGGCCGGGAAGTTGATGCCGAAGAAGTTCGTCGCGATCAGATCGGCGAGCAGCGTGCGGTTCGCGGCGACCACGCTGGGATGCACGACAGCGGCCTTGGTGGCGACGAACGAACTGGCCATGGTGGTGGCCGCCATCGACATCTGAGCGGCCTGGGCTGCGGTGGTTTGTAGCCAGGCGATGTACGGAAGGCTCGACAAAGTCATCGCCGTCGCCGATGGTCCTTGCCAGGGAATGCTCGCCACGGTGGAGGCGTAGTCGGCGGCGGTCTGTCCCAGCTCGGTCACCAGCTGGCGCCAGGCGTCGGCAGCGGTGAGCCACGATCCGGGCCCCGGCCCTGAATGAATCAGTGCTGATGTGATCTCGGGGGGAGCCCAGAAGTCCACGCCTACCCTGCCAAAGCTCCGAGCCGACTCTCGATGCCCCGCATGCGGGCCTTCCTTTCGGTCACGTTCTCGTGCTCGGCGACGTGGCCCGATTCGTCGAAAACAAGCGTAACGCGTGTTTACTCGCATCGGGAATAGCGAAGATTCCGCCCCACCGGGCAGGCGTTGATCACAGATTGAGGTCCGTCAGCAAATTTCATTGGACAACGATGGCACCATAGGGACGTGAGTACTCACCAGCTGCCCGCGCATATCACCGGCCATCATCGGCAGCGGTCCTTCGCGCAGTCGTCCAAACTGCAGGACGTCCTGTACGAGATCCGCGGCCCGGTGCACCAGCACGCCGCGCGGCTGGAGGCCGAGGGACACCGCATCCTCAAGCTCAACATCGGCAACCCGGCGCCGTTCGGCTTCGAGGCGCCCGACGTGATCATGCGCGACATGATCCAGGCCCTGCCGTACGCCCAGGGCTACTCCGACTCGCAGGGCATTCTGCCGGCCCGGCGCGCGGTGGTCACCCGCTACGAGCTGGTCGAAGGCTTTCCGCGGTTCGACGTCGACGACGTCTACCTGGGCAACGGGGTATCCGAGCTGATCACGATGACGCTGCAGGCCCTGCTCGACAACGGCGATCAGGTCCTGATCCCGGCGCCGGACTACCCGCTGTGGACGGCGTCGACCTCGCTGGCCGGCGGCACGCCCGTGCACTACCTGTGCGACGAGACCCAGAACTGGCAGCCCGACATCGCCGACCTGGAATCCAAGATCACCGAGCGCACCAAGGCGCTGGTCGTGATCAACCCGAACAACCCCACCGGCGCCGTCTACAGCCGCGAGATCCTCACCCAGATGGTCGACCTGGCGCGCAAGCACCAGCTGCTGCTGCTGGCCGACGAGATATACGACAAGATCCTCTACGACGACGCCAAGCACATCAGCCTCGCCACGCTGGCGCCCGACATGCTGTGCCTGACCTTCAACGGCCTGTCGAAGGCCTACCGGGTCGCCGGCTACCGGGCCGGCTGGCTGGCTATCACCGGGCCCAAGGAGCACGCCAGCAGCTTCATCGAGGGGATCAGCCTGCTGGCCAACATGCGGCTGTGCCCCAACGTCCCGGCGCAGCACGCGATCCAGGTGGCCCTCGGCGGCCACCAGAGCATCGAGGACCTGGTGCTTCCCGGCGGCCGGCTGCTCGAACAGCGCGACGTCGCCTGGACCAAGCTCAACGAGATCCCCGGGGTGTCCTGCGTCAAACCGGAGGGCGCCTTGTACGCGTTTCCCCGGCTGGATCCCGAGGTCTACGACATCGAGGACGACGAGCAGCTCGTCCTTGAGCTGCTGCTGTCCGAGAAGATCCTCGTCACCCAGGGCACCGGTTTCAACTGGCCGGCGCCGGATCACCTGCGCATCGTGACCCTGCCGTGGTCCCGCGATCTCGCCGCCGCGATCGAGCGGCTGGGCAACTTCCTGGCCAGCTACCGGCAGTAACGGGGTTTCGGCGCCGCCCTCTACCCTCGACCGGGTGGCGCACTCACATTCGCACAGCCTTCGCAGCTCGCCCGGGGCCCCATCCGGGCTGGATCCGCTGCCCGCCAGGATCGTCGTCGGGCTGCTGATCGCCATCGGCGTCGCCGTGCTGGCCGGTGCGGCGTTGCTCTGGCCGAGCCGCCAGCACGTCGACATCCCGATGCCGTTCCAGAACGCGGCGGGCGGCGCCGTGAGCACCCAAAAGGGACACGTGCTGTCCAGCGCGCTGGGCGACTGCGGCAGCCCGTCGGCGGGTCAGGTGCTCACCACCGCGCCGCAACAGGCGGCCCCCGGCGCCGGGCGATGCATCCTCACGCTGATCGCCATCGACTCCGGCCCGAACGCGGGCGCCAAGACACTGCTGGAGTCCTCCCCCGGCCCCGGCCAGGCCCACTTCGGGGCCGGCGATCGCGTCCGGCTCGTCCGGCAGGTCGACGAGCAGGGCACCACCAGCTACGCCTTCTACGACTTCGAACGCGGCTGGCCGCTGGTCGCGCTCGCCGTCGCGTTCGCGGTGGTGATCGTCGCGGTGGCCCGCTGGCGCGGGCTGCTCGCGCTGGTCGGCATCGTCGTCGCGTTCCTGGTGCTGGTGGTGTTCCTGCTGCCGGCGCTGCGCGACGGCGCCCCCGCCGTCCCCGTCGCGTTGGTGGCCTCCGCGGTCATCCTGTACGCGGTGATCTACCTTGCCCACGGGGTGAGCCTGCGGACCAGCGCCGCCCTGCTGGGCACCCTGTCGGCGCTGCTGCTGGCCGCCGGATTATCTTGGGCCGCAGTCGATCTGGCCCATCTCACCGGCCTGTCGGATGACCAGAACGGCCAGGTCTCGGCATATCTGGGCAACGTGTCGATCAGCGGGCTGCTGCTCGCCGGGTTCATCATCGGCTCGCTCGGTGTGCTCAACGACGTGACCGTGACCCAGGCGTCGACGGTGTTCGAGCTCGCCCACCTCGGCGGCTCCCGGCGGGCCATCTTCGTCGGCGCCATCCGGGTAGGCCGCGATCACATCGCCAGCACGGTCTACACGCTGGTGCTGGCCTACGCCGGCACGTCGCTCCCGTTGCTGCTGCTGTTCAGCGTCTCGAATCGCTCGCTGGGTGACGTGCTGATCAGCGAGAGCGTGGCCATCGAACTCGCCCGCTCGGCGGTCGGCGGCATCGCGTTGGCGCTGTCGGTGCCGTTGACGACGGCGATCGCGGCGGTGCTGGCGAAACCGGGCCCAGAGCCGGCCCCGGTCAGCGCCGCTGTTCCAGCAGCCCCAGCAGGTAGTCGCCATAACCGGACTTGACCAGGGTGTGCGCCCGCTTGGCCAGCTGCTCGTCGCTGATCCAGCCCTGCAGCCAGGCGATTTCCTCGGGCACGCTGACCTTCAGCCCCTGCCGCCGTTCCAGCGTGCGGACGTAGTCGCTGGCGTCCAGCAGCGAGTCGAAGGTGCCCGTGTCCAGCCACGCCGTCCCGCGCGCCATCACCTCGACCGACAGCCGGCCACGGTTGAGGTAGATCTGGTTGACCTCGGTGATCTCGTACTCGCCGCGCGCCGATTTCTTCAGGTTCTTGGCGATCTCGATCACGTCGTTGTCGTAGAAGTACAGGCCCGGCACCGCATATTGGGACTTCGGGGTGGCCGGCTTCTCCTCCAGCGACAGCGCCATGCCGTCGTCGCTGAACTCGACGACACCGTAGGCGGACGGGTTGGCCACCCAGTACGCGAAAATCGCTCCGCCGCTGATGTTTTGGAAGCGGCTCAGGCTGGTGCCCAGGCCGGGGCCGTAGAAGATGTTGTCGCCCAACACCAACGCGGCCGAGTCGTTGCCGAGGTGGTCGGCGCCGAGCACGAAAGCCTGTGCCAGGCCTTCGGGTTCGTGCTGCTGGACGTAGCTGAGGCTGATGCCGAATTGCGAGCCGTCGCCGAGGAGCCGCTCGAAGCCGGCCGCGTCGTGCGGGGTGGTGATCACCAGGATGTCGCGAATGCCCGCCATCATCAGCGTGGACAGTGGGTAGTACACCATCGGCTTGTCGTAGACGGGCAACAACTGCTTGCTGATGCCGATCGTGATCGGGTGCAGACGGGTGCCCGATCCGCCGGCCAGGATGATCCCACGCATAGGTGCCTCTCTGTTCGGGCCTAATTTACGAGGTCGGACTCGGTGAGTTCCGTGGCGGCCAAAGCCGCTGCCAGATCCTCGTGCCGGAACACCGACGTGACGTGATCGCGGACCACCCGGAATGCCGACGCGGCGTTCGTGACCTCCCCGTCCGGGGTGCTGACCTTCTCTTCGACGACGACGACGCCGTCGTGCACATACATGCGTCCGGGTTCGGCCGTGCCTTCGCGAGAACCGGCCCACCTGCGCAGCGCCTCATGACCCTGCGCGGCCCCGTGAGCGTCGCCAATTTCGATGTCCTCGCTGGACAAGGCCTCCAGGGTTTCCAGGTCCGAGGCGTTGAGGGCGTCGTGCCACGCCAGAACGGTGGCGATCTCCGATGTGGTCATGGTCAGCAAGCTACCGTGTCCGCCCGAGTTACAAAGGCGTACGGTCCAGCCAGTTCTGCCACACGGCGTCGTCCCCGAACAGCTCGATGCCGGTGTCGGCCAGCGAGACCCGGCGAACCAGCGCCAGCAAAAGTTCGGTGGCGCCGCCGCGCAGCGCCGCGCTGCCCTTGCCGTGCTCGTGCGACCAGGTGATCGCGCCGCAGTCGACACCGATCGTCCATTCACCGGCGTCGCCCAGTCCAGGGTCGGTGGCGTGCAGGTGCAGGGTGCTGCCGGCCTCCAGCGGCAGGGGCGACCCGTCGCTTCCGGCCTGAATGGCCACGCGCTCAAGCCATTCCGTTATCCCGTCGGCCGCGATCTCGGCGCCCAGGGTGAATTCGCTGCCGGTCGCGAGGGCGGCGTCGGCGCGGTGCACCGCCGTCTCGTGCAGCCGGCGCCGGACCCACCAGTTCGCCGGGCGCGTGCCGAGGAAGGTCCACACCGGTGTTTCCACGCCCGACAACTCGACGGCGTCCACCAGCCGCTGCGCGCCGCCGTGCAGCCAGGAGATCGCGTCGGCCGGATCCGGTGGCGGCTTGCCGCCCTCGACGGTGCGGGGATCGAGGTATTCCTGGAGCCGGTCACGCACGATCTGCGCCGCCCACCGGTCGCCGCGCCCGACATGGCGCAACAGCTGGCTGACGCTCCAGCCGGGGCACGTGGGCACGGGCGTGGATTCGTCGACACCGCGGAAAAGTTCGGCGAAGGCCCGGTTTTCGGTGAGGAACTCGGCGGCATAGTCCACGGGGTCAGGCTACTCGGCGGCCCCGACCGGCTTGATCCAATGCGGCAGGCCGACGATAGCGATAACGTCCGTCCTGTCTGACGAAAGGGCGGGGGCATGTCGTTTGTGATCGCGGTACCGGAGGCGCTGGGGGCGGCGGCTTCGGACTTGGCTGGCATCGGTGCAACGCTCAGCGCGGCCAACGCGGCCGCGGCGGCCTCGACGACGCGGGTGGCGGCCGCGGGCGCCGACGAGGTGTCGGCTGCCATCGCGTCGCTGTTTTCCGGCCAGGCGTTGGACTTTCATGCGCTGACCGCTCGGGCGGCGGCCGTTCACGACCAGTTCGTCCAGGCCTTGACCGGGGGCGCGGCGTCGTACGCCGGCGCCGAGGCCGCCAACGTCCAGCAGACGCTGCTGGACGCCATCAACGCGCCCACGGAGGCGCTCTTCGGGCGGCCGCTGGTCGGCAACGGCGCCAACGGAGCCCCGGGAACCGGGCAGAACGGCGGCGACGCCGGAATCCTGATCGGCAACGGCGGGGCGGGTGGCTCGGGTGGGGCCAGCCACCCCAACGGCGGCAACGGCGGGGCCGCCGGGCTGCTCGGCGCGGCCGGCGCGGGCGGCGCGGGCTGGTCGGGTGCGGTCGGCGGCAACGGCGGCAACGGCGGGGCCGGCGCGCTGTTCGGCGCCGGCGGCGCCGGCGGTGCCGGCGGGTTCTCGACGGGTCTCGGTGTCCCCGGCGGGAATGGCGGCAACGGCGGGATGGGCGGGATCTTCGGCGCCGGCGGCGCCGGCGGCGCGGGCGGGCTCTCGGCCAGCGGCGTCGGCGGAAACGGCGGCGCCGGCGGGAATGGCGGGGTGTTCAGCCTGGCCAGCAACGGCGGGATCGGCGGGCCCACCCAGCCCACCGGCGGTGCCGGCGGGGCCGGCGGCACCGGCGTAACCGGCGGCGGAAACGGCGGGGCCGGCGGCAACGGTGGCCTGCTCGGCGCCGGCGGGGTCGGCGGGGCCGGCGGGACCGGCCTCCACGGAAACGGTGGTAACGGCGGCGACGGCGGGGCCGGGGTGGTGTGGGGGAACGGCGGCGCCGGGGGTGCCGGCGGCACGGGCAGCACCGGCGATGGCGGTTCCGGGGGCGCCGGCGGCGCCGGCGGCATGTTCGAGGGCTCGGCCGGGGCCGGCGGCGCCGGCGGAACCGGGCAGACCAATGGCGGCGCCGGCGGCCATGGCGGCAACACCAGGGGCATCTCAGGCAACGGCGGTGACGGCGGCGCCGGCGGTACCGGCATCACGGGCCACGGGGGCGCCGGGGGCAACGGCGGCAACTCCGGCCCCGTGCAGGGCACCGCCGGGCGCGGCGGGAACGGCGGCGTCGGGGGCGGCGGCGCCGGAGGCGCCGGCGGGAGCGGCGGCAGCGCCGCGGGGATCTCGGGCAGCGGCGGCGCGGGCGGGGCCGGCGGGGTCGGCGAGACCACCGGCGGGAACGGCGGCACCGGCGGCAACGCGGCACTGGTCGGTTACGGCGGTGACGGCGGCCCCGGCGGCCAGGGCGTCACGGGCCGCGGCGGTGACGGCGGTAGCGGCGGCGCCGCCGTGCTGGTCGGCAATGGCGGCACCGGTGGGAACGCCGGGATCGGCACGCCGGAGGGCAACGTCGGCACCGGTGGCACCGGCGGGCTGTTCGGCTCGGCCGGGAACAACGGCCTGGCCTAGCTGAGAGCTAGGGCCGCCGCGCCCCTAGCCGGAACACCCGCCACCCTGCCTGCTCCCAGCGGGCGGCGTCCAGGCAGTTGCGGCCGTCGACGACGACGCGGGCCCGCACCCGGTCGGCAAGGTCGCGCGGGTCGAGGTCGACGAACTGCCGCCACTCGGTGAGCACCAGCACCGCGTCCGCCCGCTCGCAGGCCTCTTCGACCGACACCGCGTAGTTCAGCGTCGGGAAGAGCCGCTGCGCATTGTCCAACGCCTTGGGGTCGTACACGTTGACCGCGGCGCCGTTGAGCTGAAGCTGCCCGGCGACGTTGAGCGCGGGCGAGTCGCGGACGTCGTCGGATTCGGGTTTGAACGCCGCACCCAGCACGGCGATGTTGGCGCCCAGCAGCGAGCCGCCACAGGCGGTGGTGGCGAGCTCGACCATCCGGGTGCGCCGGCGCATGTTGATGCCGTCCACCTCGCGCAGGAACGTCAGCGCCTGGTCGGCTCCCAGCTCACCGGCGCGAGCCATGAACGCGCGGATGTCCTTGGGCAGGCAGCCGCCGCCGAAACCCAAACCGGCATTGAGGAATTGGCGCCCGATCCGCGGGTCGTAGCCCAGCGCGTCGGCCAGCAGGCTGACGTCGGCGCCCGCCGCCTCGCACACCTCGGAGATGGCGTTGATGAACGAAATCTTCGTCGCCAGAAAGGCATTCGCGGAGACCTTGACCAGCTCGGCGGTCTGCAGATCGGTCACCAGGAAGGGCACCCCGGCGTCCAGCAGCGGGCCGTACATCTCGCGGGCCGCCGCCTCGGCGCGCGTGGAACCCTCTTGGATGCCGAGCACGATGCGATCCGGGTGCAGGGTGTCGTGCACCGCGTAGCCCTCGCGCAAAAACTCGGGGTTCCAGGCGATTTCGACGTCGACCCCGCCGCGCGCCAGCGTGGCCGCCCGCTCGTTGAGGTCGGCCGCCGTCCCCACCGGCACCGTCGACTTGCCGATGAGCACCGACGGCCTGGTGAGCCGGGGCACCAGCGCGTCGATGACCGCATGGACGTGGCAGAGGTCGGCGCCGTATTCGCCCTTCTTCTGCGGCGTACCCACGCCGAGGAAATGCACGTCGGCGAAATCGGCCGCCATCTCGTAGTCGGTGGTGAACTGCAGTCGTCCGGCAGCGAGGTTGTCGGTCAACAGCTTTCGCAGGCCGGGTTCGTAGAACGGGATGTCACCGCCCGCCAGCTTGGCCACCTTGCCGGCGTCGATGTCCACGCCGACGACCTCGTGCCCCAGTTCGGCCATCCCCGCTGCGTGCGTGGCGCCCAGGTAACCGGTGCCAAATACGGTGCATCGCATACCACCGTGTGTAGGTGGCCGCGATGAGCTAACTGCATCTGGCCGCTAATCGAGAGGCAAACGGGAGATGACAGGTGGCCCGAAAGGCCTAGTGGCGGCCCCCGCCGTGACCGCCGCCGAAGCCGCCGCCACCGCCGAAGCCGCCGTGGCCTCCGCCACCGCCGGGGAACCCGGGGAACCCACCGCCGCCATGCGGACCCTCGCCGCCGCCGTGCGGGCCGTATCCACCGCCGGGCGGGCCGAACACACCTCCCGGCGGGCCGCCGATGCCCGGTATGGGCAACGGGATCGGCACCGGAATGGGCGCGACGGCCGGCGGCGGCGCGGGAGCGGGCACCGGGGCCTCCGGCACAGGGACCGGCGCCGGCGCGGGAGCCTCAGGAATCGGGGCGGGCGCCGGAGCGACCGGAACCGGCGCGGGGGCCGGTGCCGGTGCCTCGGGTGCCGGCGCGGGCGCCGGAGCCGGAGCCGCCTCGGGTGCCGGCGCCGGGGCGGGAGCCGCGGGGGCCGGGGCCGGTTCTGCGGGCGCCGGAGCGGGGGCCGCCGGCGCCGGGGCCGCCTGGGTGGGGGCGACGACGTTGTGGCCGGGGGCTGGCTGCACGCCCGCGGTCGGGCGGATGGCCACGGCCAGCGACACCACCAGCGCCGTCACGCCGACGACGAAGAGCGCCGCCAGCGCGCTGCCCAGCAGGCGGAACGACCCGCGCTCGCGTCCGCCCGCGCCGACCAGTTGCGTCGCGTGCTCGCCGGTGTAGGTCTCGTCGAAGTCGTCCGCGACGGCGCTGTAGGCCAGCGCGTTTGCGTCGGCGGTGGCGGGTGTGTCGAAGTAGCCGGGGGCGACCGCGAACGGATTTATGGCGCCGGTGCCCGGGTCCTGCGCGTAGGCCAGCGCCGCGGTGGACGACGCGAACAGCGGCGCGTTGGCCGACGCCAGCGCCGCCCCCCGGGCCAGCGCGGTGTCGGGCTCCTCGGGCGCCGTCAGCGGCAGCGTCGTCGCCGCCTCCAGCGCCGGCTTGATCATCGGGATGTCGATGCCGGAACCCATGACGAACACGGCGTCGGGCCGCGCCTCCAGCGCCTCGGCACCGGCGACCATCGAGGCCAGCTGAGTCACCGCCGCCTCGTCGTCGCTGGGCAGGGCCTGGCGGTAAACGTCGGTGACCGAGCCGTCCGCACTGTCGACGACCGCCAGGGTCGCGGTTTCGGGCTCGATGTACAGCAGCGCCGTGCGCGCGTAGTTCGTCTGGTTGCCGACCGTCTGGGCCAGCGCGGCCGCGGCCAGAAACGCCGAGACCAACATCACGTTCTCGACCTTGTGGGCGGCCAGCGCATCACGCAGCGCGGCGGCCTCGATCGGGTCGGTGAACGTGACACCCGTCGACGCCAGTTGATAGCCGCCCTCGGCCGCGCCCTCCCGGGTGCCCAGGATCGCCGAGACTACCTGGTCGGCCGCGGTGATGGTTGCCGCATCGTCGTCGGCGGCAACATCGAAGTTGTCCTCATCGACGGTGGCACCGTCGCCATTCTCGCCTTCGACCAGCACCATACGGACGGCCGTCGGCGCCATTGACACGCCAAGTACGGTGTCCAAAGCTCCTCCATCGTCGTTTGCTAGCCATCGGGGGCCAGGGACCTGGCCGTCGCACGCGTTAACAACTGCTGAACGCCTTGAGTCCCCACCCTGTATTCCCCTGGCCCCCCGATTTTACGCGGTTTCGCCCAGTCGGCGACCGGGCTAAGGACCCAGGACTCCGTGCCCCAAGTGGCGCCGCAGCCACCCCCAATGATCGTCGTGATCATCGTCCCTGGGCAGCGGCGGTAGCCACTGCGGAAGGGGGTTGGAGCTTGGGCCCGGATTCGGGGCGGCCGGCGCGGGGGCCGGCGGCGGGGCTGGCGCCGCCGGCGGGGCTTTCGGGGGCGGCGCCGCCTGGGTCGCCGGAGCGACGACGTTCCTGCCGACGTCGGGTCGATCGTCCACGTGCGGGCGAATGCCGACGGCGAGCGCCACCGTCAGGGCCACGGCGCCGACGACGAGTATCGCGGCCGCACCGAGGATTGCCAGCATCTTTCGGCTGTCGCGCTCTCCGTGCTCCGGCTGGTCGGCGGGCATGGGGTCCGCCTCGGCGCTGTATGCCAGCTCTCGCACCTGCTCCTGCACGTATGGCATCTCGACCGTGCTCGGCGCTCCCAATTGCTCGTTCGCCGATGCCAGTGCGGCGCCCCGCGCCAAGGCCATCTCGGGTTCCTCGGGCGCCGTCACCGACAGCGACGTCGCCGCTTCCAGCGCGGGCTTGATGTGCGGGATGTCGACGCCGGAGCCGACGACGAATACGCCGTCGGGGCGGGCGCGCATCGATTCGGCACCCGCGACCATTGCGGCCAGCTCCGCCAGCGCCGCGCGGTCGCCGTGGGGCAGGGGCTTGCGCTGCACGTCGGCGATGGACCCGTCCGACGTGTCGACGACGGCAAGCGTCGCCGTGGCCTGCTCGACGAACAGCAGCGCCGTGCGCGCGCAGTTGGTCGCGCTGCCGACCGCCTGGGCGAGCGCCGCCGCGGCCACGAACGCCGAGACCAGCATGACGTTCTCGACCTTGCGCGCCGCCAACGCATTTCGCAGCGCGGCGGCGGCAGACTGATCGGTCCACGTCACCCCGCTCGACCTCAGCCGATAGCCGCTCTGGGCCGCGCTTTCCCGAGTGCCCTGGATGGCCTCGATCACCTGATCGACCGCGGCGGTACCCGGCGTCGGAAAGTCGGCCTGATCGACGGTGACGCCGCCGGCGCCTTCGCCCTCGACGAGCACCATGCGGACCGTCTCGGGTGCCAAAGACACCCCAAGGACGACGTCCACGCTCCCCCATTCTCCAAACTTATTCGCTGGCAATCTGATTGACCCGCCCCTAGTTCGCCACCCTAGCTCGCGCAGCCGGACAGGCGTGGCGGCGGCGAACCGTTACCTGTGCCCGAAGCCACCAAACCCGTGGCCACCCCCGAACCCGTGCCCACCGCCGAAACCACCGAAGGGGCCATGCCCACCGCCGAAACCACCGAAGGGGCCATGCCCGCCGAACGGACCATGCCCGCCGAACGGACCGCGGCCGCCGCCGAAGGGACCGCGCGGCGCCGGCCCCCCACCGAAGGGGCCGCGACCACCCTCCAGCCGGGGCACGGGAGGCGCGAGCACCGGAACGCGAGGCACGGGAACGAACACAGGCGGGGGCAGCGCGGGAACCGGGACCGGCGGCGCCGCGGGCGCCGGAACGGCGGCGGGCGGGGCGACGGGATGCGGCACGGCCACCGGCGCGGGCTCCGGAATCTTCGGCTGGGCCTGGGGTACCGGCGCGGGCGCGGGTGGCTGCGTCGGGGCGACGATGTTTTCGTTCGGGCTGGGTCGCAGCGCGACCGTCGGACGGATGCTGATCGCGAGCGCAATCTCAAGAACCACAACGGCGCTGATGAAGACCACCGCCAGCATGCTGCCGACCAGCGCAATGGATTTGCGCCGCTGCGTGCCGTCGTCCAGGCCGATGACGGTGCCCGCCTCGACGTCGTCGTCCGGCACCGCGCTGTAGGCGACGTTGGGCTTGCCTTTGGCGTCGGAGGGCTCGGGAACGGGACGGTATTCGGGCTGGTACGCCGGCAACAATCCGAGAAACTGGCCGGCCAGGGCCAACGGGTCGACCTCGCCGGTGCCGGGGTCCAGCGCGTAGGCCAAGGCGGCGGTCGACGACGCGAACAACGGCGCGTTCGCCGACGCCAGCGCGGCACCGCGTGCCAGGGCCATCTCCGGTTCGTCGGGGACCGACACCTGAAGGGATGTCGCGGCCTCCAGCGCGGGCATGATCAGCGGGATGTCGACGCCGGAGCCGACGACGACGACGCCATCCGGGCGCGTTTCCAGCGCCTCGGCATCGGAAACCAGCTCGACGAGCTCGGCAACGGCCCGGTCCTCGTCCTCGGCGAGAACCCGCCGATGCACGTCGCTGATCGATCCGTCCGCGCTATCGACCACCGCCAGCGTCGCGGTATACGGCTCGACGAAGAGCAGCGCGGTGCGCGCGTAGTTGGTGGCGTCGCCCACAGCCTGGGTGAGCGCGGCCGCGGCCATGAATGCCGAGACCAGCATGACGTTCTCGACCTTGTGGGCGGCCAGCGCATCGCGCAGCATGGCGGCCTCGACGTGATCGGTCCACGTCACTCCCGTCGAGAGCAGCTGGTAGCCGCCCTCGGCCGCGCCCTCACGGGTCCCGAGGATGGCGGACACCACTTGGGTGGGCGCCGTGGACGGCCCCGCGGAGCCGAACGCATCCAGGCCGACGTCGAACTTCTCCTCGTCGACGGTGGCCCCGTCGGCGCCTTCACCTTCCACCAGCACCATGCGGACGTTCGTCGGCGCCATCGAGACGCCAAGCACGATGCCCACCAACGCTAGATATCTCCTCGACTAGTTTGCTGTGCCACCGCGACAATGCGTCGATGACACGATTACCTGCATAGTCACCACGGACTTACGGCCACAGCAGCGCGCGGGGCTCGAGAATCCGGGATTAGCTGGGCGCTATAAAATTCTGGTTCGTGGGCAGCGCGGTTTTTCGACTTGCCCGATGTTTCGACGGTACCCGCACCAGCGCGGGGTGTTAAGCGCAAGTCGGTATGCGTTAACCCTTTTGCAACCGCGCGTAACGTCCGACCGGCTAGTGGTGCCCGCCGCCGCTGTGCCCGCCACCGCCACCGCCGCTGTGGCCGCCGCCAAAGCCGCCGCCGCCACCACCGAAGCCGCCGCCACCGTGGCCGCCACCCCCAAAGCCGCCGCCACCGCCGAACGGACCTCCACCGCCGCCGCCGAACGGCCCGCCGCCGATCGGACCGCCGCCCCCGATCGGACCGCCACCGCCGTGACCTCCGCCCCCGAAGGGCCCACCGCCACCGAACGGTCCACCGCCGCCGCCGAACGGGCCGCCGCCGATCGGACCGCCGCCTCCGATCGGGCCGCCGCCGCTGTGACCGCCACCGCCGAACGGCCCGCCGCCACCGAACGGTCCACCGCCGCCGCCGAACGGCCCGGGCCCGGCGGGCTCACCGCCGCCGGGGCCCCCGCCGGGGATGTGGATCGGGCCGCCGCCACCACCAAAGGGACCACCGCCGCCGGGACCATTGCCCGGTATCGGCAAGTGCCCGCCGCCGGGACCGGTGCCCGGCTCCGGAAGGTGCCCGCCGCCCGGGATGGGGAGCGGGTTTTCCCCGGGCGCCTGGTGCGGCGGCGAATGGGGGACCGCGCCGCTGCCGGGCACCGGCCATTGCGGCTGCGGCACGTGCACGGGAGATTGGGGCACGACGGGCTGGGGTAGCGGCAGGCGCGGCGCCTGGATAACCGGCGGGCTGATCACAGGGTTGGGAATCGGCACGTGGACCGGTGGCACCGGAATCGGCGCCACGGGCGGCGGGACCACGACCGGCACCGGTATCACCGGGTCGATCGGCGGAGCCGCGGGAAGCGGCGGAGCAACCGGAGCCGCGGGCAGCGGTGCGGGCGCGGGTGGGTTCAACGGCATAGGCGCCGCCATCGGCTGCGGCAGGTTGATCTTCGGCATCGCGGGGGCCGCCTGGACCGGCGCGGGCGCCTGTTGCGTTGGGACGATGAGGTTTTGGGCCGGGGTGGGCCGCAACGCCACGGTCCCCGTGGTGCGGATGCCGATAGCCAGCGCGATCTCCAGCGCCAGCACCGCGCTGATGCCGACCACCGCCAAACCGCTGCCGACCAGCAGGACGGGCCTGCGGCGCGGCTGCTCCTGTTCTTGGACGAACAGCTTCTCGATGAGCACGGTCGGGGCATCGGCATCGTCGTCGTGCACCGCGCTGTACGCCAGCTCGTCGCCGAGTTCGGTTCCGACGCTGAGGTATTCAGGAAACGCGTACTGGTCGACGGCGCCGGTGCCGGGGTCTTGGGCGTAGGCCAGCGCCGCGGTCGACGACGCGAACAACGGCGCGTTCGCCGAGGCCAGGGCGGCGCCGCGGGCCAGCGCGGTCTCGGGCTCCTCCGGAGCGCTCACGTCAAGCGACGTCACCGACTCCAGCGCCGGCTTGATCGGCGCGATGTCGACTCCCGAGCCGACCAGGAATAGCCCGTCGGGCGCCAGCTCCGTCTTTTCCAGCCCGGCGACCATCCCGCTGAGTTGCGTGATCGCGTCGCCGTAGGACTCGGCATAGATCGGTTGCTTGTAGACGTCGGCGATGGAACCGTCGGAGGTCTCCACGACGGCCAGGGTCGCGGTGTCGGGCTCCACGTACAGCACCGCGGTGCGCTCGTAACCGACTGCGCCGCCGACACTTTGGGCCAGCGCCGCCGCCGCCAGAAACGCCGACACCAGCATGACGTTCTCGATCTTGTGGGCGGCCAGCGCATCGCGCAAAGCGGCCGCCTCGAACTGATCGGTCCACGTCACACCGATCGCCGACAGCTCCAGCCCGGCATCGGCCGCGCCTTCGCGGGTGCCGAGAATGGCGGCGACTACCTGGTCGGGTGCGCTCGCGGTGGCCGGGTCTTCGGCAGCCGTGACGTCGAACTCGTCCTCTTCTACCGTTGCGCCGTCGGCGTTTTCGCCTTCCAGGACCACCATCTGGATCGATGCCGGTGCCATTGACACGCCGAGCACGATGTCCAATACAACCCCCTCCAAAAGGTATCGCTGGCGAAGCCATGGCCGAGCGGGGCGGTAACCACGGACCACTACATCTTCGCGTAAATACGCTGTGGCGGGACGCTGTCTAAGCTATGTAGACCTTATGAAGTTCTGGTACGAGCGCGACGGCGTCGGTCCCCGCTGACCCTGATACTTCGACCCTACGCGGGAGCTGCCGTACGGGTGTTCCGCCGGACTCGTCAGCCGCAGGATGCACAGCTGACCGATCTTCATGCCCGGCCACAGGGTGATCGGAAGGTTCGCGACGTTGGACAGCTCGAGGGTGATGTGCCCGCTGAAGCCGGGGTCGATGAAGCCGGCGGTCGAATGGGTCAGCAGACCCAGCCGGCCCAGCGACGACTTGCCCTCCAGGCGACCGGCGAGGTCGTCGGGCAGGGTGAACAGCTCCAGCGTCGAGCCGAGCACGAACTCCCCGGGATGCAGCACGAACGGCTCCCCGTCGACCGGCTCCACCAGGCTGGTCAGCTCGTCCTGCTGCTTTGCCGGGTCGATGTGGGTGTAGCGGGTGTTGTTGAACACCCGGAACATGCAGTCGAGGCGCACGTCGATGCTCGACGGCTGCACCAAGGTTTCGTCGTACGGGTCGATGCCCAAGCGGCCGGACGTGATTTCGGCCCGGAGATCGCGATCGGAGAGCAGCACCCGCTGAGCCTATCCGCTGCTACCGGCCCGTCGTCCGAGCTTCAGTCGGCGAGGTACTCTTCGCCACCCTTGGGGTAACCGCCGCCGGTGGTCGTGACGTGGACGTGGTCATAGTGACCGAGCCTGCTGGCTTGCGCTCCGCCGGGCGTGTAGTAGACGCCACGCCAGATCGCGTCCTGGATGCCGAAGCGCGACGCGTTCTTCATCACGTACGCGACGATCGCGTTCCCCAGCGCGATGCCCTCGGAGCTGCCGGGGTCGGGAATCATCACGTCGATGGCCAGACCCATGGGGTGCCAGGGCAGCGGGTCGGGTCGCACGCCGCCGATCTGGTGGATCTGGGGGAACGCCACGCTGATGGCGCGCTCGACCAAGATCGTCCGGACCTGCAGGCCCTGTTCCGGTGCGATCCCGACGGGCAGGAAGCGGGACCGGGTGTGGTACCTCGACGCCGAGACCAGGCGGGTGTCGGGCGCTTTAGCGGACGTATTCGCTGCCGCAGTGACGATTTGTAGGCAGCACGGCTCAATGTCGCCGATAACGGGTTTGGCCTCTTGGCGGGCGGCTAATGGGCGGACATCGCCGGCGGCGGCGAAGAAGACGGCGGCCGGGGCGAGTAGCGCAGCCAGCATCACGTGTGACTTGCGTCGCTTCTTGGCTAACCGATGCCGACCCACGCCGAGCACATTACGGGTAGATCACGAAATAATAAACATCGAATGGCTATAGAGCAGGTCAGCGCCATTAGCACCATTCGCCCGATGCTTTGTGTGGCCGACCGGCGCCCACGGCCGGCGGCTCGGGTGCGGCCGACTTGTTGCTGCTTGACTGTCCGACCTCGGACAAACTCGGCCGAAACGAAAGATGAACGCTCGGTTGAACTTTGGAATTAGCGGCCCGGGAACCCCCGGCAACGGGAACTACACGACCTAGGGAAGCTCGAAGCATCATGTGGAGCCTTGGAGGTGGTGGGAAATGACCAAGAAGATGTGCGGATGCGTGCTCGGCGCCGCGATGGCCCTGATGCTGACGCCCGCAGGCGCCGCCAGCGCCGACAACAAGGACGCAGAATTTACCAACTACCTGGCGTCGAACGGCATTCACCTTGGTGACGCGTCGCAGACCGGGAATATGGGGCGCACGATGTGCCAGGATCTGTCGGCCGGCTACACCCAGAACGACGAGGTCGACCAGCTGAAACTACGGATGGACCAGAATCAAGCCAGACTGTTCGTCCTCGCTGCCACCGCGGAGTACTGCCCTGAAAAGCACAAGTCGTAACTCAGCGTCCGCGCCGGTTAGCTGAGCAAAGCGCATCAGCCAACGTCTTGCGTTTGGCCACTGCCAAAGCAGTACGTCGTGCGCGATGAATCCGGCGAGCCGTGCCCTTCGCAGGTGCGGCAGACGCGCTCAGACGGCTTTCGAGCCGGGTTCTGCCGCGGTCTGTCACCGAGCCGCTAGACTGTCACCGCTGTAAAGGTCTGCGCAGCTCACAGCGACCGCGCCGATGTAGTTCAATGGCAGAACATCAGCTTCCCAAGCTGAATACGCGGGTTCGATTCCCGTCATCGGCTCCACTTTGAAGTGCAGCAACGCCGTTCGAAATGTTCGAATGCCAGCCTCGGTGTCACGACGTTGTCACAACACGGTCAAAAGTGTCACCCGCCGCCTTCAAAGCGTCGTCCTGAGAGTGGGCATAGAGGCGCATGGTCAGCGATGCATCCTTGTGCCCGATCCACGCCGCGATCACCGCAACGGGGACGCCGGCGAGGTGCATCGCAGTCGCCGCCGTATGGCGGGCCGCGTGCAACTTTATCGGCCGCAACCCGGCTGACTCCACCGCATTGCGCCAATACCGCGAGAGCACTTGCGGGTGATACGGCTCGCCCGCCTCGTTGCTCACCACGTAGTCCCAAGAGCCGCCGTCGGCGCCGAGGGCCAGTCGCTCGGCAGCCTGGTGAGCCTTCGCGGCCCGCAGCACCGACACCAGCCGATCCGGCAGCGGAAGCGTCCGACGCGACATAGCTGACTTTGGATCGTTCTCGACGGCCTTACCGCCGGCATCCACTCGGTTGTTCGTCACCGACAGCGTCTTGCCGTCGAGGTCGACGTCGGTCCACCGCAGACCGGCAACCTCGCCGCGCCGCAGACCGCACAACGCGAGCTCCCACGCGTGCCCGAGCCGATCGTTCGATATTGAAGCGAGCAGCGTGCCGACCTCGGCCTCGGTGTATGTGTCGACGCTGCGATGCCCGACGGACACCGGGTCAACAAGTTCGGCGACGTTCCGCGGGACGAGGCCTTGCAGCCGCGCGTCGCCCAGCACCATCGCCACCGTCTGCGTGAACTTGTTCACCGCGACAGCGCCCCACGGCCGACGAAGCCGACCCTTACCCGTGTTGGTGCCGCCGGCCAACAGATCGGCGACCAACGCGTCGAGATGAGCCTTGGTCAACCGCTGCACGGGCTCGTCGCCGTGCCGTTCGATCAACGGTTGCAGGTCGTAGACCAACTTCGCCTTTGACGTCGCTCGCAGTTTGTGCCGGCCCGCGACGTAGTTCTCGCACACCTCGCGGACGGTGATGGCACGACGCGCCACGAATGTCCCGCGCACCGCGGCCTCGGTGACCTCAGCGAGCGCAGCACGAGCCTCGCGTTCGGTCCCATAGCGCCGGCGCACCTGCTGACGTTTGCCCGTCTCGGCATTGATCCCAACATCAGCCGTAAGCTGGTATCGCACAACGCCTTTGCCTGTCTTGCGGTCGGTTACTTCAATCTTCTTTATCTGCGGGGGAAGCTGCCGCCTACTCATCGGAGGTCCTCACCTGCGTGCTCGCGACGCACGCCCCATAGCTCATCTCTCTTGCGCCCGACGAGGTCGCGCAGACCCGCCAACTGGGCCTCGGTGTGCGCGATATCGCTTCTCAGCACGTTGCGGTGTTCGGGTGTGGCGTCTGGCGCGGCCAGCGTCTCCCGCATGTTGGACAACCGCCGCTCGCCCTCCTCGACGAGGCCGTCGGCCTTGACCAATTCTGCGTTCAGACCCGACAGCAACTTGACGGCCTCGCGGCTTTCGACGCGATGACCGGGCCGCGTTTCCACGTGCCCCTCTGGGAACTCGGACGCCAGTAGCAACGCGGGCGGAATATCGAGTGCGGCGGCAAGGACGAGTAGCTCAGCGACGTCGAGCTTTCCGGCCCGGCTGTTGCCCTCAATCTTTGAAATCGCCACTCTGGTAATGGGATAACCGAGCTCGGCGGTCCGCTCTGCGAGCTGCACACCTGTCCATCCGAGCGCCTTGCGCCGTTTGGCAACCGCATCGCCCACCTGCTGCGCAAGTGTTAATTCCCATGCCTTCGCGGACTCATTAATTTTCGGCATTGCGACATTCTGAACTTAGTTCACGTGCGTTTGTGAACATCCGCGTAGTAGGGTTCATACCAGCACGATAGACCGTCTTCGTGTCGCATTCCAGAAATTCGGAGGAAAAATGGCGGACACCGCCGAACGTACAGTGAGGCTCCACCCCGTCGAGGCAGTCATGGAGCGGCTCGGAGTAGGCCGATCCACCGTGTTCGCGCTGATGGCGAGCGGAGAGCTACGGAGTTGCAAAGTCGGCCGCAGGCGGCTCGTACCCGAGTCAGCGATCGTCGAGTTCATCGAGAGCCTCGAACAGGTCACCCGCCACGGCGCATGAGTTATGCAAATCGGCCCCCCAACAGAGGGGCCGCGGAAGTGTCGACTCGAACAGCGATCGCACGGCCATTGACACCGGAACAGCGTCGTGCTTGGCGCAGACGGGTCTTCGGATTCACCAAGGCCGATCTGAGGCCGGCGCAGAAGGTCGTCCTACTGGCGCTTGAGACGTTCGCCGACTACCCCGCCGGCACCAACGCACGGCCGGGCATCAACAACCTGGCGGTGATGTGCGCCCTCGACGAGCGCACTGTGCGATTTGCGCTCAAGGCCGGCGAGCGGTTGGAGCTCATCGAGCAGACTGCGCGAGCAAACCCCAAACGACGGATCGCGGCGGTCTATCGCTTACTCCCGCAGCCCGTTTCAACCGGACCTCTCGATCCGGTTGACGAGGTTTCAACCGGATCGGCCGATCCACTAGAACCGACCTTCAACCGGATCGGATCGGATTTTCTAGCGGATCAAACCGACGTTTCCACCGGATCCCTCGATCCGCCCACCAATCCATACCAAATCAACAATCACCAAGAGAGCGCGCTAAGTAAGTCGGGTACGTCACTAGCGCCCAACCGATCCGTCGACCACACGACCGAACCGGCGACACATCGGCAACCACAACCAGTGAACCGCAAACCCCCGGCGTTTGTGCGCGGACCATACGGGCTGCGCTGCCGACGCCACGCCCACCTACAGCATCCGCCGTCCGACTGCACCCGCTGCCAAGAGCTATCCGAAGAGGTGGCGTGATGGGGCGGCCTGTGGCCGACGCATACCGGGAAGCGATCGACCGTCCTTGTCCGACATGCCGCGCCGCAGTCGGCGCGTATTGCACACGAACGGACGACGCTGGTGTGCGCGGCGTTCGGCGTATCCCTTGCGTCCGGCGGTATCCACCCGGCCTGCCCGCAGCCGACAAGACCGCCACGCCGACGCGGTCATTCAGCGAGCCGCTACACCCACCCGACGACCACCCAGGATGAGGAGACATGATGAGGCTCAACGGCATTGGCAACATGGACTTCGCAGTCAAGGCGCGCGACCATGCAGGCGCCTCGCTGCTGCAATTGAGTCTCGGCCCTTTGCAGTTCACCCTTACAGAAAGCGAAGGACTGCGATTGTGTAACCGCATCGAAGATGCCATCGAGAAGCATCGCACGACCCGCGACGCAAAGAAGGCCGGGCGATGACCGACGACCCACGCCGGCATATCCGCGTGCGCCTCGTCGCTGCGCAGATCGTTGTGAACACCATCCTGCCTGAACCGAACGAGCCGCCCACTGTGGTCGACGCCGCGACCGCGCTCGGCCGCGCCATCGACGTCACAGACCGCGAATTGCTGACCGAAGTCGTGTACCTAGTGGCCAAGCACGCCGACACCCGCGAAGTCATGGCCCGTACGCTTCAAGACGAGATAGCCAAGCTCACGCTGTATTTGGAGAACGTTCAATGATGCGCGGCGGTGTGGTGCTCGAGCCGTCGGACGCCGAGGTCCTCGTCGCCGCGATTGAGGATTTGTGTCGCCGTACCGGCCGCCAACCATCGGGCCGGCTCGGTCCGATTGTGACGAAACTGCGCAAAGTTGTTGCAAACACTGACGGTTTGACCCGCAAAACCGTCAGATTTGTTGGTATTGAGGGAAATCCAGCGCAACACTGCCCGTATGACCTGGTCACGTCCGGTGAGGCGGCGCGAATCTTGGGCATCAGCGCCCACGGTGTGCGCGACCTTCGCCGGCGCGGCGTCCTCGCGGCGCACCACACCGGCACCCGCTGGCTCTACCCGCTTCGCATCGTCGAGGCCCGCGCCCAGCGCAAGGCCGCCCGCCGCACCGGCTGACGGAGTGCGCCGTGGCTGACGTGCGGACGGTGCGCGATGTCGAGATTCTCAAGGTCGGCACGTGGGACGGGTCGAGCGGTACGTTCACCATCACCCGCGAGGACCTCGAGTCGGCGGTCGAGTTCGCGCGCGCCGGTGTCCTGCGCCCGGCGCCGTTGAAGATCGGCCACGACGATCCGCGGTTCGACGGAGGGCCCGCGCTCGGGCATCTCGACAATCTCCGCGCCGTCGGCGACACGCTGCTTGCCGATTTCGTAAGTGTTCCTGCGGGTCTGGCGAAGCTGCTTTTGCATGCCTACCGCGACCGCTCGATCGAGGGTGTTTTCGATTACCGCGACGGCACCGGGCGCAACTGGCGGTTCATCGTCACGGCCTGCGCCTTACTCGGGGAGCGGGCGCCGGCTGTTCACACGCTCAAGCAACTAGGCGAGCTCTACGGCGTCGACGTCGCCGCGGCCGGCGCCCTGGGTCGGCGTGTGATTGTGGCGGCCGCCGCGTTCCATCCCGAGGACCTCGACGCGCGCCGTGGGCGCGCTGTCCAAGTTGCCGCCGCTCGTCGGCGGCGAACCAACCGAACGATTGGAGTCTGATCGTGTCGACAAACATCGCCAACCCGTCGGTGTATGACCCCGGCGCCGATATCACCGCCGAGGCCACGGCCGCGGTGACCTCACGACGCCTGGTGAAAATTGCGGGCAACCGCACCGCCGGCGGCAATATCGCCGTGAGTACCGCCAGCGCCGGCGAACGCCCGTGCGGAGTCGCCGGCAACGACGCCGCCGCGGGCGAACTCGTACGCGTGGTGCGTGGCAACTCCCGCGTCGTGAAGGTGACCGCTGCCGGCCCGATCGCCGCCGGCGCCGAGGTGCAGGTCGGCGCCAACGGCACCGCCGCGACCCTCGCCGCCGGTGTCGCGGTCGGCTACGCAGTGACCGGCGCCGCCGACGGCACCGACGCCGAAATCAGCTTGTACTGAGAGGACTCGACTAATGCCTAACCCACTAATCCCCGAACTACAGGGGCGTCGGCTCACGGCAGACGCCGCGCTCAAGCAGCCGACGATCATCCGCGATCGCATCGCCAAGTTAGCCGACGACCAGCTTCTCTTGCCGCGATTCTTCCGACCGCTCGGCGCCAAGATTGAAGGCGGCGGCCTCCTTTACTCAGTCGTCAAGGCATCGGATTTCTACACGTCTGACGTCGAGAAGCGGGCCCCCGGCACTGAATACAAGGCGGTCGAGGGTGTCGATCCCGACCAGCGATTAGCCATCGTCGAGGACCACGGCGGTTTCTTTGAAATCACCGATGAACAGATCATCCGCAATGACGTCAACTACCTCGATCAGCAGACCACCCAACTCGCCAACACCCTCGCAAAACGCCTCGACTCGCTCGCGATGGCGGCCGTCGAGGCCAGCGAGGTCGAAAGCATCACCATCCTCGGCGACTGGTCCAACCTCATATTCGACGGCCCGCTCGACGCCATTACTCCAAGTGCAGATCGGCCGCTGGCCCATCTGAGCTCGGCTCAACTTGAGGCTGACCTCGACGAGCTCGGTGTACGACTCAATTTGGTTATGTGTCATCCACAAAACGCGCACGAGCTGCGGGTGGCGTACGGACCCGAAGCCGACGCCGCGCTCAAGTCAGCTGGGCTCGAGCTCTACGCGCACCCGCGCGTGCCGCTCAACAACGTCTACGTAGTCGAAAAGGCGAACGTCGGCCTGGTGGGCTTTGAAGTGGCGCTGACCACCGAGGTGATCGCCATTCGGGAGCGCCGCTGTAAGCGTGTGCAAAGCTACGTGGTTGCGAGCTTCGGAGTCGACCGTCCCTACGCCGCAAAGAAACTCGTTCTCTCCTAAGGAGATAGACCGATGGCACTCACATTCGACGACGCCCAGGCCGCCGCGCACCTCGAGGCGCTCGGCCTGCCGCCGGAAACCGCTGACCCTGACCTCGTGGTCGCGACCGTCAAGGACCTCGCTGCCCAGGTGGTCGGCATGACGCCCGAGCAGCCTTCGAGCGTCGCCGCCGCGGCCAAACGACACGGCATGGAGGTCGTCGACTCGCACAGCCTCGCCGCGTTGCGCCGGGACGCTCAAGAGGCCCGCACACTCAAAGCCGCCGCCCGGCAGCAGAAGATCAAGGCCGCCGTCGACGACGCCGTCTCCAACGGGAAGATCACCGTGGCGCGTAAAGAGCACTGGGTCGCGTTGGCTACGCACGACGAGAAGATGCTTGAGGTCCTCGCCTCGGTGCCCAACGAGACCGCCGTGCCGATGACCGAAGTTGGCCACGCGCTCGAACCCGCTGATGCCGAGGCCAGCAACACCTGGTTCTACTGACCATCGATGCAACCTGCCCCGGGGGCGCGGTCGTAACCCCAGGCGTGGAAGCACCCGCCTATCACCGGCCCAAGCCGGCCCAGATGGTGCAATCGGCGCCCACGCGGGAGACACCGACGCCCCAGCAGGCTTCTAGGCCCGGGTATGAGCCATCGTTCACCTGCGGGTATCCTGTCGGCAGCGATGTTCTTCATCGAATCAGCGATGTTTTTTGAAAAAATCTCCGCTCAGCCCTTGCGCCGGCGCGGGTGCGGTGTTTATTGTGGGAAACATCGCCAAGGCGGTCAGGAACATCTCGGACATGGTCCGAAATACTTCTCCTCTTGACGGTACACTGCACATTGAATCTTGAATAGAGCACCTACGCGGTGGCATTGCTGGCCAGATAGGAGGCCAGCGATGACCATCATCGCCGCCAAGGGCACCCAAGGTGCCCACAGCTACTTCACCGCAACCATGCGGTGGGGTGACCTCGACAAGCAACTGGTCTTCCCCGAGGACCTCGTTGACTTGGACGAGGATCAGCAGATGCAGCGGGCGTACGCCAAGAAGCGGATCGGTGACCTCGTCGAGTACCTCGGCGAACCCGACCACTTCTTTTCTGCGCCCGCCTTGGTGATCCTGCCGCGGGACATGAGCCATCCCGCGGAGGAAGGGGACGTTCGGGAAGACGGGGACTATCAGTTCATTCCGTTTGATCCCGAACGCGTGCCAGTCGCCTCACAGCGACTGGGCGAACTCCACCTTTCTGGGCAGGTTCAGCTTTTCCCCGCAGATGGTCAGCACCGTTGTCGTGCTGCCAAGCAGAAGATAAAAGCTGATCCGAGCTTCGCGAAGGAAGAGATCCCCGTAGTTTTGATCCCGTTTCACGACTACGACCAAGTGCGTCAACTGTTCGCGGACTTGAACCTCAACGCCAAGCCGGTGTCCAAGGCGACCGGATTGGACTTTGAGTCCCGCGATCCCGAAGTGCAGGTGGTCAAAGCAGCAGCGGACATGGTGCCGCTGTTCAAAAAGACCGAAAAGCGCAATCCGATCAACCGCCGCTCCAACAGCTTGCCTAAGAGCAGCGACGCGGTGATCACGTTGAGCACGCTCGTGGAGGGTTCAGGCGAAATCCTGACCGCTCTGAGCAAGGAGGCGTACCTGCAGAACAGTGGTTCCTCCAAGTGGGACAAGGAAGCCAAGGCCGCTGCCGTCAAGCAGTTCATCGCGAACCGCGACGAAGCAGCCGAGGCCCTCGCCGACGTCTGGAAGACCATTACTGATCTCTTCCCCACCCAGCGGGACGAGATCCTCGAGAAGAAGCGAACACCAGGGGAAATCCGCGAGGACTACCTGTTCGCATTCGGACTCGGACAGCGCGGGCTCGCCCGCGCAGCGGCCGCCCTCATCGAACAGAAGCCCGACGAATGGGACGAACTGCTCGAGAACGCCGTGTCCAAGTTCAACTGGAAGCGGGAGGCTGAGGAATGGAAAGGCAACGCCGTCATCCACGGCAGCACCAAGGACAAGGACGGGAACCGAGTTCCCACCTACCGGGTCAACAACACCGGCCCGGCCATCCAGAACCTGGCAGACCGCATCATCCAGAAGGCCCTCGAAGCCGAAGAGGCCGAAGAGGCCGTGTAACCCAACAATCCGATCGCGAGTCGATCGGCCCAACCGGCCAGCAATGTCACCACGTGGGCGCTCTATTCAGGGATCACTACAACCGTTAAGGAAGGAGAAACTGCGTGGCGCACAGTACCAGGAGGGGCTGACCCCAAGATGACTCAAGACAGCGCACATCTTGGGGACCAGCGCACCACAACACACCAAGAGTAGCCCCGGCCCACCACCGGGGCTACTCGCCTTTGCGATCGGAGCAGCAAGGGCTCCCAAATATTCGGGCCCCCTGTACTGACTGCCGTAGCGGTAGTCAGAAATTTTTTTGAGGACCTCAATTTTCCGGAGCGCCAATGCACCTATAGGTGCGTAGTCCGGTGTCACTATCCGACGCAGCCGGAGTGGCGACGACGTCGACGCACCTGCATCCTTCTCGCCGTAGCCTCGTGGTTAGGTTGCCCGCCTCTGCCTTGGGGTGACCCGACACTCGTCAAAGAATCGATGCACGCTGACTAACGCACTGGCCAAGAGGCTGATCGGCGACGGATCGCCGTAGATCTCTTGGATGCGACATGCCCGATCGTCAAGCCGGGAACTCGTCGGACCCGCCCAGTAAAGTCCGCTGTGTGTATGGAACCTTTGATGGCAAGGTTGGTGGTTCGAGTCTGGCCGCCGCCCCCAAGCGTCCAGACGACGCGCTGCTCGATCTTGTTCAGCATTGTGGCGTCCGACTCATCGACCACCCTCGGGTTGAGATCGATTCAAAGAAGCTGACCAGCCTTGTCTACGAGTTTGCGAAGCGAACAACGAGCAAGAAGGCCGCATATGGCTGGGACGACCCAAAGTTCTGGCCCACTGAGGCCGATGCGCCAACCCGATCCCAGCTAATTTCTGTGGGTAACTGCATTAACTTCCGCTTCTGGCGGCTGTCAGAATCGGAAGAAATTACCCCGCTCGGCGGATACTTAAAGGGCGAATACCTGACGGGCTCGATGTATATGTGGCGTTGCATTCGACTCGCTTACGATTCAGGTATTCCGATCGACGAGGCAAAGTATTTGTCGGCCATTGATACGGCTGCCTTTCATCAGGTGTTTCAAGATGACAGCGGTGTGAATCCACTCGAAGAAGCAATCACCGAGCGGTTACAGAATCTTAGGAATCTCGGGCAGGTCTTACTTCACAGTTGGGGCGGCCAATTCTATAACGTCGTTGCTAAAGCTGATGGATCACTACCCTCATTTATGCATTTGAGCCGCAATTTCCGTGCGTTCGACGATCCCATCGCTAAGCTAACTTTGGTTAACGCACTGATGCACCGTGGAAGCGCGCTAGCCGCTTTTCAAGAGCCGTTGTTGCCCGCGATCGACTATCAGATACTCAAGCAGCTATTGCGCCAGCATGTGCTGTCTGCCGATTCGGCGCTCGATGCCAAACTTCGCGCGGGTTGCTACCTGGACAGCACCGAGGCGTATGAACTGCGATCCGCGGCTCTCGAAGCCCTTCTTGCGGTGCAATCCAACACTGGCCTTCCGGGTGACGTAATTGACAATCAGTTATGGATGAACCGCAATATCTGCAAGGACCGACAACCGAGTTGCGATTTGTGTCCGTTCACTTCCGTTTGCGAGAGAGACGTCGGCGTACAGAGACCGCTTGAATTGACAAGACACTACTGAGAGAGGCGATAATGAGCGAACAAACGCCAACGTATGACCAGGGTTCGTTGCCAGATTGGCTGCTTGACGCGCCACTTTTTGTCGACGATGACTTGATTCGATCGCTGTATTACGCGGTGGCACTGCCTGAATATGAGGAAGAGTCCGTAACCATTGCGACAGAGAAGGTCAAAACGAAGACCTGGTCGGTCGGCGGTAAGGCTCAAGCTGAAGCCTCTTTTGGTGGGATTGCTTCATTCCTTGCGTCATTGAAAGGGACGGTCGGTTTAGAGGCCAAGCGCGATAGCACAAAGACAGAAAAAAACTCAGATACCATCAAGTTGGTCCCCGTCGACTCTCCCGAGCGGCGACTACTAAACCTAGCCCTCCACTACGCCGCAAACCTTAACGAGCGGACTTGGAACATATTCGGGTTAAAGGACTTTAGTTGGATCACTGGGGCAATGGCGAGCAGTCACGGCAAGCCGCTGATCTTTCTCGATGTCCCCCCAGACGTTCCCATTGTTCCGATGGCAGCAGAATTGCCTAATGGGAACGTCGTCCTCTTCTTCAATCGTATTGCTGCTGCGGTCAAAGTGCCGAATGAAATACTTCCGCCAGACTACCCACGACAGCCAGATCCAATTGAAATGAACCTTTACTGGGACTGGTTCCAAAACAAAAAGCTCGGGAAAGACGCCGACACATCTTATATATTAATGCACGTGGTCGAAGAGACAATTGGAACGGGCGGTCGTCCACGCTGGTTCGATTGTCGGGTACCTCTAGGAGAGATTGGAATGCAGAACGATAGCCTCCATCTCCACATTAAGACCCGAGAGAAGTACGACACGGGCGATTTTGCCTATCACTTTGTGCACCGAGGCAGAAAGCACGGCTTCCGTCTCATCGGGAGCCTGAAGGAAGGGCCCGCCTTAAATGTACTCGCCATCTACGAAAGGTAGCCCGCACTAGTCGGTCGGCCGCACAAGCCGGGGCGGTGACCGCGGCGACCAGTTCTGTCGACTAACTCCCCGAAACGCCGGGTTGCCTTGAGATCGAACTTGATCGCCAACAGGCGACCTATCATCGGGCTGTGTTCTCTCCAGGTGAGGTCATCTCTTACTTGGAGATGTGTCGTGAAGAGAATGCGAGCCTTCAGCGGGGCATGAACTACGGCGTCGGCGGCCGTCCCAGCGTGATTCTGATGAGCCGCCGGCCCGGTGCTCCCTACGAAGACCGCATCCAAGATGATGGTCATGTCTTGATTTACGAGGGTCACGATAGGCCCAGAGTTCGCGGTGGCCCCGATCCGAAGACACTCGATCAGCTTGAGCACACACCGAATGGCAAATTGACCCAGAACGGATTGTTTCTGGCAGCTGCTTCCGAGCATCGAGAACAGGGGACGCCAGCGGAGCATGTACGTGTGTACGAGAAACTGCGCGACGGCATATGGACCTTCAACGGCGTATTCCGACTCGTCGACGCCTGGCAGGAACAGGCGAAAGGCCGGCGGGTGTACAAGTTTCGCCTCGAGGTGGCTCCAGACGTGACGCCGATCGTCGATACGCGAGAGCCAACCCTCGAGCAGCACCGACTCATCCCATCCAATGTGAAGTTGGCGGTTTGGAAACGTGATCAAGGCAAGTGCGTGAAGTGCGGTTCCGCGGACAACCTGCACTTTGACCACATCATCCCCTACTCGCGCGGCGGCTCGTCGCTCGTCGCGGAGAACATCCAACTGATGTGCGCACGTCATAACCTAGCCAAGCGCGACAAGATCCAGTGATCTGACCGCGGAGACCCTAACCGCTGGGCACTCAACCGTGGTGCCGGCGTCGTCAAGCCCGGAGCAACTTGCCCCGCTCGGGCCTTCGGGTGCCGCCAGTAGGGATCGGTCCACAACCGGGCAGCAGTCGCTGTCACGACAGTGTCACAACTCGCGGCCAACCCTGGGCAATCCGAGCGAGTCCACTACCATCCACCGCGATCTGATTCCGCAGGTCACCGACGCACGGGCGTCGCGGCTGGACCCGCTGAGACTCACTCGGACGCTGCGAATCGACTTCCCAAGCTGAATACGCGGGTTCGATTCCCGTCATCGGCTCCACTGTTACCTCGGGTTTTACCCCGATCGCGCAAGCCCTCGTGTCGCGGATCTGGGGAATCTGGACGGCTCAGATCTTGCTTCGCGTGATGGCGGGTGGCTGGGCCATAGATTCTTCTGTTCCGTGTCCGACGGGATCCCCGTCAATACGGCGTGCCGCCAGGGCGGTGATCCCGCCTTCGGCAAATCGCCGAAGTGCGTGGTGACGTTCGTCGAGATCGCCGGTGCGCATCCGACCGTCGGTGAGACTATCTAACCGCAGGTTGTTGGAGTAGGTGTGCAGAGTCGCCGCGACCAGGTGCAGGTAGGCGTCGTGGATGGCCGCCTCGTCCGCAGTCGGGAACAGCGCCCGCAGCGCGACGATGAAGTCGGCGGCGATGGCGTTGAAGTCCTCGACGATGAAGCGTCCGATGGGGTGTGCGGAATTGGCGAGTTGGGCGATGAAGCGAAAGTAGTTGTCCCACCCTGGATCACCGGCTCGCCGGCGCATGGGTTCGGTGAACGCGTCGATGAGGGCGCCCAGGCGCTCTGCTAGGGTGCCGCGGGCGGGCAGTGCCGCCAGCCGGGCCCGGCGGTCGTCGTTGAGGGGTTGGATACGGCGCAGCAGAACCGCACGAAAGAGGCCCTCCTTGCCGCCGAACTGGTCGCTGACCGAGGCGAGGCGGGTGCCGGCGTGGTCGGTGATGTCGCGGACGCTGACGCCGAAGTAGCCGCGGTCGGCGAAGAGTTCTTCGGCGCTGTTGAGCAGCCGATCGCGTAGCTTCTCGCGGTTGGCTTCACGGGAGGCGCGTGGGGGTGGGTCGGCTGCTGCGGGGCTGGTCATGACTCGATGATGGTGTGTTCGATGCCGCCGATGCCGTCGATGGTCAGCTCTAGGGTGTCTCCGGGGCGCAGCCAGTGCCCGGTTTCCATGCCACTGCCGCCGGGAAGTGTCCCGGTGCCGAAGAGCTCACCGGGATAGAGGTGTTCACTGCGGGAGGCGTGGGCCAGAACCTCACCCAGACCGTGCTGCATGCCGGCGCTCGACACCGTCGACACGGCAGAGCCGTTGATTGACACCGTCCCGCGCAGCGCATCGATACGAGGAAGGATTTCGTCGGCGGTGACGGCGACCTCCGACAGCGAGCTGGCGAAGTGCTTGGCCTTCTGCGGGCCGAACCCGCTGTCCATTTCGGCCCGCTGCACGTCGCGGGCGCTCCAGTCATTGAGCACCACGAACGCGCCGATCGCGTCGAGCGCCTCGGTGGGGGTGGCGTTGAACAGACCTTGCGCCAGAACGAAACCGATCTCCAGTTCGTAATCGAGCGCCCGGCTGTAGGAGGGTGCTGCGATGGGTGTGCCCGAGGGGATGAATGTCATCGCGTTCGACATGTAGTAGATCGGCTGGGCGTAGAACAGCGGCTTGGGCTTCAACAGCGGGAACGGGCGCCGAGTGAGCGCTTCCACGACCTCGACGAGTCGATACTGGCCCGGATGGAGGCGCCGCAGCAGGCCTCGGCTGGCGTTCAGGACGTGCTGTTCGTAGAGCATGAAGTCGCGAAACGATGCCGGCTGGAAAGGCAACAACATTGAGCTGTGCTGCAGGTGGTCATCGACGCGGGCAAGTTCCCAGTCACGGTCGAAGACCCGCCCGCCCAGCGGGGTGTCGTCGTCAGCCGGCTGCCAGGAACCACCGTCGTCCTGAGTCTGCACCTGTACACCCTCGGCGGTGCGCACACGTTTCAGCTTCACCGGCTATCAATCCTCACTCCGCGGAACGTTTGTTCCACTGTATCGCAGAACGGTGCTATTGTCGGAACAATTGTTCCGCATTGGTTGGGGGTTGCGCATGCAGGAAGTCGCTGAGGACGTGTTCTGCGTGGCGGGCACCGCGGTCAACTGGGTGCTACTGCGTGACGGCGCCGAACTCACGCTGATCGATGCGGGTTGGTCGGGAGACACCAAGCGGGTGGAGGACTCGATCCGGGCGCTGGGCCGGCACCCAATGGACGTTCAGGCGATCTTGCTGACCCACGCCCACTTGGACCACATGGGTGCCATCAACCACTTCCATCAGCGTTACGACACACCGGTGTTCATGAGCAGCACCGAAGTGACCCATGCCCGCGACGGGCACCTCGAACAAGCGCAGCCCGCCGACATCATCAAACGCTGTTATCGGCCGTCGGCGTTGCGCTGGACCGCGCGGATCATCGCTGCCGGGGCGCTGAAACCCGTGAAGCTGCCACATGCCCAGCCTTACCCCGGCATGGGGGCACTCGACCTACCCGGGGCACCCGTGCCGGTCGCCTGCGCGGGACATACCTCCGGGCACAGTGCCTTCCACTTGCCCGATAAGGGTGTTCTGGTTACTGGCGACGCGTTAGTCACCGGTCACCCGCTGTCCCCACTCGGCGGCCCGCAGCTGTTGCCGCCGTTCTTCGCCCATGCTCCCGCCGATGCCGAAGCCGCCCTGACAATCCTGGCCGGGATTCACGCCGAGATCCTCGTTCCCGGCCACGGGGATCCGTGGCGCGGATCCCCTGCCGCCGCCGCCGAACAAGCACGGCGCAACGCGCGCACGACCAACCAACTCTGAGGCGACCGCCCGCCCCAGCACCGCACTCTGAAAGGACGCCCAATGACCGAGGCCAGTCTGCCCCAGAAGCTCTTCGTCACCGCGTGCGCGGTCACCCGCAGCACCGATTTGGCGGCCCGCTGGACCGGCGCCGCACCGTTTCTGCCCGCGCTGTTCGTGCTGCGCTACGCCAACATGGGTGGGCTCGACCACACCTTGTTCGCCGCGCAGATCCGCGGCGCTCGGTCCTTCCGCGACGACCGCTGGTGCAGCTACTGGAACCGCATCGCCGAGGCCCACGCCCGGCGAGCCACCGACGTGCTGCGCAGCCTGGCGGGCACGGACTCCGCCGACGTGCCCAACCTCACCGACCCGAGCGCCGCGACCGCCACCGAGCACCGTGACAGGCTGGCTGCGTGGATTGCCCCAGCCGCGGTGCTATTCGCCGACCACGGACCGCAACCGGATACGCGTGCGCTCGCCGCCTTCGTCGAAGAACACGCAACGACCGAGGACTGTCAACGAATCACCAAGGCGTACACAGCGATTGACGCGTGGGTGAAGGCGATCACCTACTACCAGGTCAGCGCCTTTCCCGGACACGACCCGCACCGGATGCAGGCGTACTGGCGCTCACGGCACCTCTTCGACGCTCTGATCGGTGCCGTGGTGCCCACGCTGGGCCTCACCGTCGACCACGTCGACATCCCGCTCGCCGACGGTGACACCGTCGGCGGGTACCTCATCGTGCCACCCGGATCGGGGCCCTACCCGGTGGTGTTGACGACCAACGGTCTGGAGGGCACCGTCCAGGAGCTGGCGATCCCCCAACTGCGCTACCGCGACTCGGGCATGGCGATGTTCCTGATGGAGATGCCCGGCAGCTACGCCTACACCCATCCCATGCAGCCCGAGTCGGAGGCGGTCTACCACCGGGTCATCGAGCACCTCGCCGCCGATCAACGGCTCGATGCCGACCGCATCGCCATGGTGGGGGTCAGCTTCGGCGGGTACTGGACCGCGCGCCTGGCCGCCACCAACGACCGGCTGGCGTGTGCGATCGCCTGCGGGGCCCCCACACACCGGTCCTTCCACGGTGGCGCGCTGGGCACCCCGCAGATCATCCTGCACGCCCTGGCCAAGACCGTCGGCGCAGCCCACCCGATCGACCTGATGAGCAAGCTCAAGGCGTTGTCCATCCGGGATCTCTACCCCGACATCACCATTCCGCTGCTGGTCATCAACGGCGACCACGACACCTTGATGAGCACCCAGGACAGCAGCGACCTCGCCCGCGCCGCCGCCAACGCCACCTTGCTGCTTTATCCCGACGACGATCACTGCGCGATGGGCCACTACCGCCAGTGGCTGGACTACTCACAGCACTGGCTGTTGGAACACCTCACGGTCACCGCGAACTAACCGCCGCGTCACCGAGGAAAGGGCTCGCTCGTGTTCCCGCTCAGAGACGGCATGCGCATCGGCTTCGACGTCGAAGTCCCCACCACCGACGGCACAATCCTGCGCGCCGACGTCTTCCTGCCCAACACCGAGCAACCCGCCCCGGTGATCATGACGATGGGCCCCTACGGCAAAGGTCGCCGCTTCCAGGACGAGCCCTACACCAGCCGCTGGCAGCGCCTCACCGCCGACCACCCCGAGATCCTCATCAACTCCCCGTGCACCTATCTGACCTACGAGACCGTCGACCCCCAACTGTGGACCGCCGCGGGCTACGCCGTCGTGCGGGTCGATTCCCGCGGCACCGGCACCTCGCCGGGACACCTCGAAATCTTCTCCCCTCAAGAAACACGCGACTACTACGACGCCGTGGAATGGGCCGGAGCCCAACCCTGGTCCACCGGCACAGTCGGGCTGTGCGGCATCTCCTACTACGCCATCAACCAATGGCGCGTCGCCGCACTGCAACCACCCCACTTAGCGGCGATCTGCCCCTGGGAAGGGGCGCTGGACAACTACCGCGACATGACACGGCACGGCGGCATCCTCAGCAACGTGTTCTACGAGCTGTGGTATCCCACGCAGGTGCTGTCCAACCAGCACGGCCTCGGTGACAACGGGCCCCGCAATCCATGGACCGGACAACTCGCCACCGGCACCAACACTCTCACCGCCGACGAGTTGGCCGCCGGCCGCACCGACCCGCTGCCCGAGTTACGCGAACACGTCCTCGACGACAGCTGGCACCGGGCCCGCACCCCCGACCTCACCAAGATCACCGTGCCGATCCTGTCCGCGGCCAACTGGTTCGGCCAAGGCCTGCACGGACGCGGCAACGTCGAAGGGTTCCTGCACGCCGCCTCCCCCCAGCGGTGGCTGCACGTACATCCCGGCCGCCACGAAGAATGGTTCTACCTCCCCGAAAGTGTTGCCCTGCAACAGAAATTCTTCGACCACTACCTCAAGGGTCACGACAACGGCTGGCTCGACACCCCACGCGTAGTTATGCACGTCCCCGACCCCCACGGCGGGCACCGCTTGCGCACCTCGGATCGGTGGCCACCACACGACACCACCTGGAACGAACTACACCTGCACCCCGCCAAAGGCACCCTCACCCAGAACCCACCCGGCACCGACGCGACGGCCAGCTTCACCGCCGACGGCGACGGACTGACCTTCACAACCGCACCGATGACCCACGACACCGACATCGTCGGCCCGATGGCCGCCCGGCTGCACGTCTCCACCACCGGTCACGACGCCGACCTGTTCCTGACGGTGCGAGTCCTCGATCCCGACGGTGTCGAGGTCACCTTCATCGGCGCGATCGCCTCCGAACAAGTCCTCACGAACGGGTGGCTGCGCCTCTCGCACCGTAAGACCGACCCAGCCCGCAGCCTACGGTGGCAACCCTGGCACAGCCACGACGAAATCCTGCCCGTCGAACCCGGTCGCGTTTATCCCGTCGACGTCGAGATCTGGCCCACCGGTATCCACCTACCCACCGGATACTCCCTCGCACTTACCATCAGCGGCCACGACTACACCCGCCCCGACCAGCACCCCGCCGCCGCAACGCTGTTCCTGCACACCGACCCCCACGACCTGCCCACCGCCCTGCGCGCCGCGACCACTACCCTGCACGTCGGCCCCACCCACGACAACACCCTGCTCATCCCCACCAGCATGTCCTGACTCGCTTACCCAGATACCGAGGCCCCAGGTGACTTCAGACCGTTACGAAAAAGGGCTGGCAAAGCTCGCCGAGTTCACCAGTCCACACGCCAGTGCCACCCATGCAAAGATCAGCGAAGACCTCGCCGCCATCGCGCCAGACCTGGGGCGCTACATCACCGAATTCGCCTACGGCGACATCTACACTCGCGTTGGACTGACCAACCAGCAACGCGCGATCATCACACTGTCATCACTGGTCACCCAGGGGACAGACCCCCAAGTCGAACTTCACCTCAACACCGCGCTCTCAGCAGGACTCACCCCCACCGAGATCGTCGAGACAGTCATGCACCTCATCCCCTACACCGGATTTCCCCGCGTCATCAACGCACTCACCATCGTCCAATACGTATTTGAGCAACGCGGCATCGTCGAGCGGACAGAACACTAGGGCGCACAACCGGTGGAGGTGCCGTGGCGTTTGCGCCGGCGCCGCTGCAGTACCCGCTGTCCCTCCTCGCGCCAAAGACGTTGAAATCGCTTATGATTGACGATCCTCGACGGCCCGGTTGGTTGTGTGTGGGTGGTGGCGGGGAGTGTGTGGTGTGGTCACGACACGTCGTGGGTGGCGGAGTTGGAGGCGTTCCACGCGATGGACGATGATCCCCAGTGTGTGAGTTCGCAATACACAGGTCCGGTGTGAGCGGACGAATTGGCGGCGCTCCAAGGGAAGCATGTCGCGATCGGAAGGCGCGGTAAACGGCTGCGGGTTAAGCGGCAATAGGTTCATGGGATTCCTCGCAATGGTGGTGAAACGCTTACAGGTTCGGTAAGGACGCTGCCGGGGCGGCGGCGAGCACGGCAACGGCGATGGCGAGCGCGGCGGTGAGTACCGCCGGCGCCATGGCTGAGACCTTGTCGCCAGCCTTGACGTGATAGCCGATCGCACCGCACATCATGAGAACCACCGCGGCGGCAGTCACCACCGAGAGAGCGGGATAGGCGATGCCCACCAAAAGGCCGATCGTGGCGGCCAGCTGGGCCGCCCCGATCATCCGGTCTAATGTGACACTCACGCCGAGGTGTTCGGCGCTGGCACGAACAGCACTGAGCTGCAGCACCTTTGGCATTCCGGTTGCGGCCATCTCCAGCGCGAGCAGTACGGAGACAATGATGGACGCGATGTGCATGACACTCCAGTCGTCAGTGGGGAGGTGACTAGGCGGGAATCAGCTTGAGTGGCAGATGCTCGTGGCGGTGGATGATGTTATTGATCGCCCACGTCGGTGAACCGGTGACTTCGATGCGGTCCACCCGTTCGATGAGTACGCGCAGCATTGCCGTCGTCTCCAAACGCGCCAAAGCCTGACCGGCGCAGGCATGAGCACCGTAGCCGAAGCCGATTTGCCGTCCGGCGTCGCGGCGAATGTCGAAGACCTCAGCTTGGTCCCATTCACGTTCATCGCGGTTGGCTGAGGCGTACATCACCAGAACCCGGTCACCGGGCGACATGGTGATTCCAGCGATGTCGGTGTGCTGGCCCACGCAGCGCCCGAATGCCCGCAAAGGCGGCTCGAACCGCAACACTTCGTTGATGGCGTTCGGTATCAGCTCAGGCTCGTCCTTGAGCAGCCGCCACTGCTCGGGGTGGCTGGCGAACAGGAACAGCGCATTGCTGATGGCGCTCATGGTGGTATCGATCGATGGGGCGAGGTAATCGACCATCAGCGGGGGGCATTCGTCGTGGCGCAGCTTGCCCTCATCGGCGGCGATCAGCAACTCATGGGCCATGCTGCCCTCGAGAACGGTGCGATCGCGTACCACGCCGCGGGCAAAGCGCAGCATCGCCATCACGCCCAGCATCGCTTTGATAGCCCGCCGATTGAGTGGACCGAGGATGTCGAAGGCGGCCCCGCCCCATTCAATGAGATGATCGCGTTGGTCACGGGGCCAGCCAATGAGGTCGGGCACCACCGCCAGCGGCAGTGCGGCGGCCAAATCGTTCACACCGTCGATCTCGCCCCGGGTGAGCGCCCCATCGACAACCGCGGCTGCCGTCGCATCAACACTGTCACTAATCGCGTGGAGCGCACGGGGCAGCATCCGGTGCGCGACCCGCTTGCGTCGCTGATCATGCTCGGCCCCATCGCTATTGAGCGTCGTGCCGCGGCCCAACCGGTTGGTAATAGGATTGAGCGACACCCCTGGCCCCGACAAGAAGGCCTTGTCATCGCGCAGCACCGCCTTACACTCCACGTACCGCGGTAGCGCGTACACTTTCTGTTTCGGCAACCACACCACGGCACCCAAATCGCGGAGCCGTTGGTAGTGCGGATATGGGTCGACGATGGCCTCGACGGAGTAGATGTCAGGCTTGTAGACCGGGACACGGGCGGTATTACGACGCATAACAGGTCCTTTCAATGTCGCTCGAATCGATCGACTCGCCCACCAGCAAAAACTCCGACACCACCACAGCTCGAAGACATCGCCGCGCGGCGGCGAAGGAGCCAGTGGCCAACGTGGTGCCCGGTTCGGCGGCCGGGATTGCGGTCATGACGCCAACTCCAGTCGTGCAGTCATCGAGTAGCGGCCGAGGACCTCTTCGACGGCCATGCGGTCAGCAGATGATTTGAGCGTGACGGTGACGACCGGCGAGCCGTCTTCGACAACTGCCGTGACCGATTCGATTCCGGAGTGACCGGACAACGCCTCGATCGCAGCGCTGTATGCTGCCTCGGCGCGCAGTGCCGGTTTGTACGGTTTGCCGACGGCGGTGACCGGCAGCGTGTCGATGATGGTGACGACTTTCGGCGCGGCTGCTTTGTCGGCGACATGCTCGCTCGCCCATGTGCGTAGTTCGTCGCCCGCCACAGTGCTGTTCGGCGCGACAGTGACATATGCGACGGGAACCTCGCCAGCATGAGTGTCGGGTCTGCCCACCGCGGCGGCACCGGTGACATCGGGATGCTGTAGGAGCACGTCCTCAATGGTGGCCGGGTCGATGTTGTGGCCACCTCGGATGATCAGGTCCTTTGCCCGGCCGGTCAGATGGATGAAGCCGTCCGAGTCGACGAACGCGAGATCGCCGGTATCCAGCCAGCCGTCGACGAGCTTGCCCTGCCCGTCGAGGGCGAAACCGCTTGTGCCACAGGCGGACACGTAACCGGGAAAGACCGTCGGGCCGCTGATTGCCAAGTGGCCCACTTCGCCCGCAGGGAGGTCGTGCCACGACCCGTCGGCGTCGACGCGTACGGCCTTGACCTTCTGGTAGGGCAGGCGCTGACCCACCGATCCCGGGCGACGGTGATCGGGAAGGCTGCGTGCGCTGGCGCACGTCGCTTCGGTCAGGCCGTAACCCTCCAGTAGTCGAATGCCGGTGTGCGCTTCGAAACTGCGTCGCACCGAGACGGGCAGCGCTGAGGCGCCGACCAGAGCAAAGCGCAGGCTGGAGATGTCAGCGTCGACTGCGCACTGCGCTAGGACGGAGTAGACCGTCGGCACGGCACTCATGGAGGTGATGGCGTAGTGCTGCACGATCTTCCAGAAGTTGGCGTATATGGCCGGGTCCCGGTATCCGAGGGGGCCTGCCCAGATCACGTGCTGTCCGCGCAGCATCGGTGCAAGCAGCGTGACGACGAGCGCGTTGACATGAAACAACGGCAATGCCGCGAAAATTGTCTCGTGGTCGCCAAGGGCGGAGTTGGCCGCGATCATCCACGCGTCGGCAACCTCGTTGGCGTGGGTGTGTGCGGCCAACTTCGGTGCGCCGGTCGTGCCGCCGGTGTGGAAGAGTGCGGCCAGGTCACTAGCTTCGGGTGGCTCTCCTTGGAAAGCCGACGCGTCATACGTTGGCGCCCCAGCTATTCCGCCGATTGGAGGCAGAGCCAGCAGTGTGTCGACGGCGCCGGCGTCGGCGAGTTGAAGGGCGGTGTCCCAACTGGCGGTATCCAGCTCCGGTGCCGCCGCGATCAGCACTCGCGCTCCGGATCGGGTCAGAAGCTCTGCGATGTGGTCAGCAGACTGGCCGCCGTTGATCGGCGCGGCGATGCCCGCGAGCTGAGCGGCCAAGGTGGCGGTGATGAGCCCGTCACAGTTCGGGGAGAGCAGCGCGACCGCATCAGAGCGGCCGACACCGATGTCCCGTAATAGGTTGGCGGTTCTGTGCACGTCGGCTAGTAGTTCGCCGAAAGTGCGATGCGTCGGCTGCTCCCAACGGGTTGCGTCGGGAAGGACCGTCACTGCAGTGCGGGTTGGCCACTGTGTCGCCGCCCGTACCAACAGCTCGTACGTTGAGGACGGTAACCCCCTGTCCGCCAACGGGATCAGTTCGATTTCCTCGAGGTCGGCCAGGGTGGAGTAAGGCGGCCACAACAGATCGGTCACGCGTATCTCACTTCGGTGCACTGGTCATTCTTGGTTTGCTGCTTGAAGAATGCCTTCCACTTCACCGCAGGCGGCAACAGCGAGGAGATCATCGGCTGGTGGAGTCAACAAGTTGCGGCCGCGGCCGTGTCGCCCTCGCGCCGCGGATGCGCTCGAGGATGTCGCCGGGTCGGTCCGGGACGGCGTCGCCGCGCCAGGCGACGTGGTGGTCGGGGCGGATCAATACCAGGTCACGCTCGTACAGCACCCGAGCGTGACTGTCACGAATATCGACTGTCGCCAACGGGATTCCGCGCTCAGCGGCGGCATCGGTGAACGACCCGACGTCGATGTCGGCAAACCGCAGCAAGGTGAATCCCAATCCGAACAGGTCGAAGATTGCTCGGCCATCCTCGAGGAACACACTGGGCGGGCGTGACCCGGGTTGAGTCCCCGGTGTGTACGCGTGCAGGTGATCGACCGCGGCCGTGGCTGGTTCGCTGCAGACGATGGGTGAGGTGTCGTAGCGGTATCCGAATTCGATTCCGTCCGCCTCATTTTCCAGGTTGCCGAGGTCGAGGATCTCCCTGCCGAGCTGCGCGCGGGCGCGCTCACCGCTCCAACCCTCGGAGTGAATTGCCGTGCGGTCGAGGGTTTTGACCGCCAAGCGCACCAGCGTGTGGCGCGCCGATGCGTTGCGATTGCGTACCGCGACGGGCCGCCGCTCGGCTTCATAGGCATCGAGAAGACGACGGTCTGCCCAGCCCTGCACGTTGGCAGCGACCATCCAGCCTAACCCGACCGCGTCGCCGACACCGGTGTTCATGCCGTACCCACCGGCTGGAACGACCTGATGTGCGGCGTCGCCGGCCAGCCATACCCGGCCGCGCCCGTAGCGGGCGGCAAGGGACAGGCGCGGGCGCCACGCGTTGGCACAGAGGATCTCGCAGGCGAACTCGACGCCGAGCGTCGTGAACAGAAATTGTTTGGGATCGATCGCGTCGGCATCGATACCCGCTCCGAGAAGCGCATGCAGGGTCCAGGTATCGCGGTCGTTCTGCGAAATCAGCGTCCATCCCTGGGGTGACTGGGTGTGCCAGGCTGTGCCGAATCGCTCGAAAAGGTGTCGGTCGGGCGAGGTGAAGTGGATGAGGTAAACCCGGCCGTCCATTGGCCTTTCCCGCTTCGTGAGATAGGCCCGGATCGCCGCCGGCAGGAGACGCCCGATGCCGATTTCACGTGCGGCAAGACGCCGCAGGTCGATGTCGTCGAGGCCGATGCCCAGTCCGGTGCGCACGACGCTTCCTGCGCCGTCGCAGCCGGCCAGGAATTGGGCCCGGATCCGGCGGGTTCCTCCGGTCTCCGTGCAACGGATCACCGCATCGACCCCGTCGCTGTCTTGGCTGAAAGTCTCTAGGGCCCAGCCGAATCGGAGGTCGATCTGCGAACTTTGGGATTCCAGAAGATTTTTCAGCGCCGGCTCCAGAACGGCCTGTGAGACCCGCATGGCCGGCTCGAGTGCGGTCGTGCCGTCGTTGCGCTCGCGGATGATCGCGCGCCGTTGAGCAGGGGTGGGATACCGAAAGCGCGCCAACTCCCACCCGCTGAGGTTCGTCACCCACGAGACGTCGAACGGATGGTCCTCGGGGACAGCGACTTTGCGAAGCTCATCGGCCACCCCGAGATGACGGAACAGCTCCATGCTGCGGCCGTTGGTGATGTCCATCTTCGGATGCGTGGTCGTCGACGGGTTGCGCTCCACCAGGATCGCGGCGACGCCGTACCGCGCCAGCGTCAGCGCAAGCGTGAGTCCAACCGGTCCGCCGCCTGCAATCAGCACCGGAACGCGCTCGGGGTCCCCTTGCGCGCGGTCGTGGCTAACGTTGCTCACATTGGCATTGAACACTATTGTTCAATATAGATCAAGAGCGTCTTTCAATTGCCAGTCACTTGGCGGATAGAACATCGGTGTACTATCTAGCGCATGACGACGCCCACGGATCAGCGGATCAGCGAGGCCGCGGTCCGACTGTTCGTCGAAAAGGGAACGACCCAGCTAACCGTCAGCGAATTGGCCCAAGCGGCGAACGTGGCGCGCGGCACGCTTTATCGCAATATCGGTCCAATGACCGGCCTCTTCGACCGCGTCGTCGCCGAGTTCAGCGCAGACCTGCATCGGCGAGTTTCTGACAGCTTCACCGGCATCGACGACCCCGCGGCACGACTGGCCACCGGTCTGCGGTTGTGGGTCCGGTATGCCTACGAGAACCCTACTCTCGGACGCTTCACTGTCAGATTCGGGCTGTCGGAGGAGTCGCTGCGCGCCGTGATGACCGGACCACCCATGCGTGACATCAGCGCCGGTGTTGCCGCCGGCCGCTATGACCTCGGCCCGGTCAGCGTCGACAGCATCGCCTCGTTCGCCCTCGGCGCGACCGTGAGCGCGATGTGGATGGTGCTCGAGGGACATCAGACCTGGCGTGAAGCTGGCTCGTCGACCGCGGAACTTGTATTGCGCGCCATGGGAGTAGAGGCCGCCGAGGCGCGGGAGATATCGACGACCGAGCTACCGCGCCTCGCTACTTGAGTTCGGACGATCACAGGCCCAACAGCCGCCGGGCGACCACCAATTGCTGGATCTGCTGGGTGCCTTCGAAGATGTCCATGATCTTTCTAGTCGCGCGCCCACTTCTCCAACAGTGTCTCCTCGGAATAGCCGATGGTGCCGGCCGAACAGATGTAGGGATCACCCCCATCGGGATCCATCCGCAGGTTCAGCAGGCGACCAGCAGACATTGGCGGCACCGTGGGGCTCGCCTCCGCCGCGCGGCACTGCCCGCTCCGGCGTCGATCGGCTACCACGGACACCTTGCGCCCGTCGGTCGGCTCCCAGCGGAAATGACCCCCCAACGACCCCCAAGGCGGACGACCACGCCAAAGGGTCGTCGGGCCCGGCCTTGTCCCAGCTTCGCTGTCACGGCGCTGTCACAACTGTGCCGAATCAAGCGGTACGCCAGCAGACGCTCGCGGATGCTTTGCGCAAGTCAGCGACGTCTACGGACCTGTGCAGAACCGCCTGGATCAGACCTAATCGACTTCCCAAGCTGAATACGCGGGTTCGATTCCCGTTATCGGCTCCAACTCATGACGGGTCTCTTCAGCGTTCGTCCGCAGGCCGGTACCTGCCGTGCTCCGTGACGACCGCGGTGACCAGTTCGGCCGGCGTCACGTCGAAGGCCGGGTTGAAGACGCCCGCGTCCGGCGGCGCGATGGCGGTGCCGGCGAACGTCCGGAGTTCCTCGGGCGCGCGTTCCTCGATCGCGATCTCCGCGCCGGTGGCCAGCGACGCGTCGATCGTCGACGACGGCGCGACCACGACGAGCGGCAAGCCGTGATGGCGCGCCGCGATGGCCAGGCCGTAGGTGCCGATCTTGTTGGCGACGTCGCCGTTGGCCGCGATCCGATCGGCACCGACGAGCACGCAGTCGACGAGGCCGCGCGCCATCGCCGCCGCTGCCGCGCCGTCCGGCTGCACCCGGTAGGGCACGCCCGCCTGCGCCAGCTCCCATGCCGTGAGACGGGCGCCCTGCAGCAGCGGACGGGTCTCGTCGACCAGCACTGAATCGACGAGCCCGCGCTCGTGCAGGTGCCAGACGACCCCGAGCGCGCTGCCCCAGGCCACGGTGGCGAGGTGACCGGCGTCGCAGTGGCTGAGCAGCCGCAGCGGGCGGCGACCGCATAGCCCGAGGACTATCTCGGCGGCGTGCGCGGATGCGGCGCGGTTGAGGCGCTCGTCCTCGTCGAGGATTTCCAGCGCTTCGGCAAGCACGGCTTCGGCGCCCTCGTCGAGCCTTTCGAGCGCGCGCGCAACGCCCCAGCTGAGGTTGACGGCGGTCGGCCGCGCCTTCGCCACTCGTTCGGCAGCCGCCCGAACGTCACCTCCCTCTTGTACGGCGAGCACAACGCCAAGCGCGCCCGCCGCACCCAGCGCCGGGGCGCCGCGCACGGCCAGGCGGCGAATCGCGTCGATCAGCTCGTCGACGGTGCGCAGGGTGAGCTCGCGATAATCGGCGGGCAACGCGGTCTGGTCGATGATCGTGACCGCGTCGCCGTCCCAGTCGATGGTCCTGCGCACCAGCCGACCCTAGCCCGCCCGGCTTGAGCTTCTTAGGGCCTACACAGCTTCGCCAAGATTCGGATACAGCTTTCCGGGCGACGATCGGTTAGCGGTCCGTGTGGCCTCTCCTCCGCCCACCGGTGACCGACCGCCAAGACGCTGGGAGGCGTGGGTCGTGGATATCGTGCTCGGAGTCTCGCTGGCGCCAGACTCGGTCCAGATGGTGCTGCTGCAAGGCGAAAACGCCGATGGCGCAACGGTAGACGAGAAGGAGTTCGCCGTCACCGCGGCGGACGATTCGCCCACCGTCAGCGCGTCCGATCGAGCGATCGCCGCCATCCTGGGCACGCGCGAGGACGCCGTCGGTGCCGGCATCGAACTGACCGCCGTCGGGGTGGCCTGCACCGACCAGCTCGAAGCGAGGGCGGTGCGCGATGCGTTGGCCGCCCACAAGCTCGAGAACGTCATGCTGGTGTCGACGTTTCTGGCCGCGACATCGTTGACCCAATCCGTCGGTGGCGCAATGGGTTACGAGCGGACTGCGGTGCTTTTCGTCGAGCCCGACACCGCGACTCTGGCGGTCGTCGAGACCTCCGACGGGTCTGTCGCCGATGTCCGGACAGAATCCTTGGATGACGGGTCCGGGGAGTGCGCCACCGCGAAGCTGATGGAGATGGTCGCCGGGCTCGTCGAGTCGCCAGACGGCCCAGACGGCCTATTCGTGGTTGGCTCAGGCGTCGATGTCGCCCCGATCAAGCCGTGGCTGGAAGAGGCGACGCCGCTGAGCGTGAGCACCCCGGAAGAGCCGGAGACGGCGCTGGCCCGTGGGGCGGCCCTGGCGTCCGCGAATGCGCCGTTGTTTGCGTCATCGACCGCCGCGCTGGCCTATGCACAAGACCCCGGTACCGGTGCGCTCGGCGCGAGTACCCTGCCCGAATATCTCCGCATCGCCGATGCCGAGACAGGCGATGACGAATTCGCTTATAGCGCAGTGGAAGACGACGAGGCAAGCGCACCGACCGTCGTCATGGACGCCGCCAATCAGGATGCAAGCGAGCCCCGTTCCAGGCCGGGCCTGCTGGTCGGCAGCGCGGTGGCGGTCGCCGCCATCAGCGCGGCGATGGCGTTGGAGATCGCCCTGTCGGTCGGCGTCCACACGACCGTCGGAATGCTGCCCGCGCCCCTGCAAAATCTCCTCGCCCCGGCAGAGCACGTATTCGCGCCTGCGCCTTGGCAAGTGGCGGCCACCAAGGCGGCGCCACCCAAGCCGTTGACTCTAACCGCGGGTTCGCCGCCGGCAGTGCCGGCCCCGGCCGCCGCGGCTCCTCCGCCCGCGGCCCCGGTTCCGCCGGCTCCGGTCCCCGCGGCTCCCCTTCCGGAGGCGCCGGTTCCGGTCGCGCCGGCCGTGCCGTTTCCTGTCGTCGTGGTCCCGCCGATAGCGCCGCGCCCCCTTCCGCAGCTTTGGTTCCCTGACCCGCCAGCGAGTCCACCCGTGATCCAGGCGCCGCCGCATCCGTCGCCGCCGGCCGAGCCACCGCCGGTCCACGTCCCGCCGCCGCACTCGCCGCCACCCCACCAAACTCCCCCGGGCCACGGGCCGGGCACCAATCCCGGTGGCACGGAAGGGATGCACCCTGGCAATGGGGGCGGAGGCCCTGCCAACGGCCCGGGCTCCGGCCACGGGACACCCGGCGATACGCCTCCCGAAAGCGGCGAACCGGGTACCGGTCCCGGCCCGAGCCACGGCACCCCCGGCGACACACCGCCCGAAAGCGGCGGGCCCGTTGGTGGTCCTGGCCCCAGCAACGGCGACCCCGGCGGCGCGCCGCCCGAGAGCGGCGGACCCGGCACCGGTCCCGGCCCCAGTCACGGCAACCCCGGCAGCACGCCGCCCGAGAGCGGCGGACCGGTCGGTGGTGGCTCGCCTCCTGTCGGGGGCGGGCCCGTGGGCGGAGGCGGGATCCCCGGCGGTAGTGGACCGATCGGCGCAGGCGGCAGTCCAGGAAGCAGTGGGCCCGTCGGCGGTGGCGGCGGCCCAGTTGGTGGGGGCAGCTCCCTCGGCGGAGGCGGCTCCCTCGGCGGCGGCAGCTCCCTCGGCGGAGGCGGCTCCCTCGGCGGAGGCGGCTCCCTTGGCGGCGGCGGCTCCCTCGGCGGCGGTAGCTCCCTCGGCGGAGGAAGCTCCCTCGGTGGCGGCAGCTCCATCGGCGGCGGCAGCTCAGGCGGTGGCGGCAGCTCGATCGGCGGCGGCAGCTCAGGCGGCGGCAGCTCCGGCGGCGGCCACCACTAGCCGTCCTAGAGCCTGCCGGCGGCGAAGCTGGCGGCCTGATCCACCAATCCCGAGTCGATGTACGAAGGCTGCAGGTGCGACGGCCAGTTCAGCCCTCTCCCACAGATGGGGTCGCCCGGCGCGCATTGATCGATCGTCTTACCGGCGAAGGCCGGCGCGACTCCGTGGCTTCCATTACCAAACAGCGCGACCGCTGCGATGTGCTGATCGACACCCGGCGGCAGCGGGTTGGTGAATCCGAATCCTGAACGGCCACCGGTGACAAGGTCGGCCACCTCGGCACCCAGTGAATAGCCGCCGAGCACCATGCGGGTGTTCGGGCAATTCTTGGCCATGAATTGGACGTGGGCGCTCATGTCGTTGGCGCCGCTGCCGGTGCTGATGTTGGCGGGGTAGTTGACCCCGTACACGCCGACCGACATACGGGTCTTGCCGCGCAGCGAATTGACCAGTGCGTCGCCGACTGCGCCGACGCCGGGCGGTTCTTCTCGGCCGCGCGCGAAAACCACTTCGGCATCGGGGCATGCGGCCGATGCCGCCGGAATCCACGCCAGCGGAATTGGCGCGATCATCATTGCCGCGGCGAACGCGACAAGCCTCATGACGCGATTTTACGGAAATACTGACATTCGGTCAGCCCGTTCAGAAGTCGAACGTCATCGTCCCGACACCGCCGGGGCTGTAGCTGATGTACACCGGCCCCTGCGCGAAGGGCATGAACCCGGTATTCATTTGGCCCGACATGACCTGCGGGCTGTTGGTCTCGGTCGTCGTGTACGAGTACAGCGGCGTCAGGGCGTCCTCGGTGTAGACCGAGATGGTCGTGCCCGCCGGCAACGGTCCGGATGTCTGCCCGGTGTCCAGGATGGACGACGGGATGGACCCGTGATTGCCGCCGGAATCGACCAGCGCCAGAACCTGTTGCAAAGGCCCGCCGTTGATTTGGACGTCGAAGGCGGTGACCGGTGCCCCGGTGACCGTGATTCCGGGTAGCGGATTGGGGCCGAACTGCAGGTAGCGTTGGGGTTCGTTGATCAGCACACCCTGATGGAGCGGGCCCGGCAACGCCGTGACCACCGAGCTGGCCGGGCCCACCGCGTTCGACCCGATGCCCAAGATGCCATCTCCCCCGGCGAAAGCATTGCCGGTGAGCATGAGCCCGAGGCCATTGAGAGATAGTGGCAATTCGAGTATTTCGACGCTGACCGGGGTGGGCGCGGTGAGGAGCCCGTTCCCGAAATTCACCGGAGCGTTGAAGTTGAGGTAGATGAAGGCGACCCCTTCGCCGTAGCTGACGAATCCGAGTTGGGTGGGCAGGCCGAGTTGCCGAAGTCCGATGTCCCAGAACGGGATCAGCAGGCCGTTGGATCCGGTGTCGACGGTCAGGGGCACGCTCGGCCCGCCGTTGACCGAGACGCCGACCGTCGCGAAGACGCCGTTCATCTGCAGCGGCACGGTCCCGCTCGCCAATGAGCTGAGGCCGGCGGGCCCGTTGGTGCCCCACAGCCATCCACCGCGACCGCCGGCCCCGCCGGCCGCGTTGGCGCCGCCGGCCCCACCGGCGCCCCCGCTGCCGACCAACCCCGCCGCGCCGCCCGTCCCGCCGGCCGCCCCCGGGGCCGTCGCGGAATAGCCGGTGCCACCGTTGCCGAACAACAGCCCACCGGGACGGCCGTTAGGGCTCGCGGCCGTCCCGTCCGCCCCGTTGCCGATCAGCGGTCGCCCCAGCAGCAGTTCGGTGGGGGCGTTGATCGCGGCCCGCACGTCCTGCTCGGCGTCCTGCTGAGCGGCCGCCAATCCCGAGGCGGCAGCGGCCTCGGCGGCCGCATACGCGCCGCCGGCACTACCGAGCGCCCGCACAAACTGGGCATGAAACACCGCCGCCTGCGCGCTCAGTGCCTGATATGCCGCGCCGTGCTGGGAAAGAATTGCGGCAACGGCCGCCGACATCTGGTCCGCGGCGGGCGCCAGCACGGCCGTCGTCGACGCCGCCGCCGCCGCGTTGGCGGCACTGATCGTGGAGCCGACGCTCGCCAGATTTTGTGCCGCGTCGGTGAGCACGTCCGGCGCCGCGAACAGAAACGACATCGATGGCCTCCCACCGGTATTCGTCTAGCCCCCGGTGAGAAACAGGGACGACTGTACCGCAATCTCAGAGTTTTGAAAAGCAAAGTTTTCAAGCCCAATGGTTTGGGCGCATCATCAGGGGTGGCCAGGAAGGATTTCCGATGACGACGATCTACTACGAAGCCGACGGCGACCTCGCGGTGCTAGACGGGCAGCGCATTGCCGTCGTCGGGTACGGCAACCAGGGCCGCTCCTGGGCGCTCAACCTGCGCGACTCGGGCCTCGCGGTGGACGTCTTCGCCCGCGCCGACGCCTCCCGCGAGCAAGCCGAGGCCGACGGCTTTCAACCCGGCGAGATCGAGGCGGCGAACGCATGCGACGTGATCTGCACCCTCATCCCCGACGACGTCATCCCCGAGCTGCCCATCACCCCCAAACCGGGCGCCCTCTGGGTGCTGGCGTCGGGATACGTGGCGGCCTTCGACCGGATCGACCCCGATTGCGACCTCGGCATGGTCGCCCCCCGGATGCTGGGTCCCGAGGTGCGCGAGTGCTACCTGAAGGGCATCGGGTTCATCACCGCGCTCGGCGTGCAGAAGGACAACTCCGGGACCGCGCTGGCCCGCACGCTGGCCATCGCACGCGCGATCGGCGGCCTGCGCCAGGGCGCCATCGAAATGACGCCGCGCCAGGAGGCCGTGCTGGATCTCGCGGTGGAACAGGTGCTCGCCCCCGCCCTGGGCCGGGTCTCGAAGAGCTTCGTCGAGCTGATGTCCCGGGCCGGCATCCCGCTGGAGGCGATCATCACCGAGCTCGTGCTGTCCGGCGAGGTCGAACGCAGCTACCGGTTGCTGCGGCTCGAGGGCTACGCCGGCCAGATGCGCTACCACTCGCCGACCAGTCAGTACGGCCAGATGTCGCGGGCGGATCGCTTCGACGGCCTCGACGTCCCGGGAGTGATGCGCGAGGTGCTCGGTGACATCGAGTCGGGCAGGTTCGCCGACGAGTGGGACGCCGAGCGCGCCGCCGGTTACCCGAACCTGGAGCGGCTGCGGGCCGAGCGGCTCAACCCCGCGGTCGTCTCCTTCGAGGAAGATCTGCGCGCCCGCTTGGGAGAGCGGAACCACCATTTCGGAACCGGCTAGCAGGCAAGGGTGAATTCGGCACCGGCGATTTCTTGCCGCCGGGGTAAATGCGGGAGGCCACTTGTGAAAATCACCGGTTTCGGGCGATACTTTTGCAATCTCGAATGGCTCGATGAGGCGCTAGGAGGACGGTAGTGTCGGGCTTGATCGCGGCGCCTGAGCTAATTAGCACGGCCGCAACGGATTTGGCGAATATCGGCTCGACGCTGAGCGCCGCGAACTCCGCCGCCGCCACCACGACCGCCACGGTGCCGGCCGCGGCCGCCGACCAGGTATCGGCTGCGGTGGCGCAGTTACTCTCCGCGCACGGCCAGGAATATCAGGCGCTCGCCGGGCAGGTGGAGGCGTTTCATCAGCAGTTCACGCAGAACTTGCAGGCCGGCGCGGGGGCCTACACCGCCGCGGAGGCGGTCAACGCCGCGGTGATGCAGCCGCTGGGCTCGGTAGCGGGCGCGGTCGCCGGCGCTGCCGTCGCCGCTGCCAACCCCGTGGTCCAGTGGTTCAATCAGCTGTTGGTCGACCTGCAGAACTTAATAGGCCGTTTCTTGTTCTTTTTGTTTGCACCAATTCTCGACCCGATTATCAACTCATTAGCCAACGCCATTGCCACGGCAATTGTGCAAGGCCTCTTCAAGTAGATCGACCCCGAATCACCCGGGTAACCCGTTCGCCCCGTTCGGGCCGAACAGGTAATACCCACCGAAGCCGCCTTGTCCGCCGACGCCGGGGACGGCCCCCAAGCCGCCGTTGCCCCCGGCGCCGCCGATGCCGAAGAGCAGGCCACCATAGCCGCCCTGGCTGCCGTTACCGCCGAACGCCAGGCCGGCGGCGCCATAGCCGTTGCCGCCGTGACCGCCGAGGCCGAACAGCAGACCACCGAGCCCGCCGAGCCCGCCGGTGCCGCCGTGGCCGCCGGCCTGGGCGACGCCGCCGTCGCCGCCGGCCCCGCCGATGCCGAAGAAGGAACCCCCGGCGTAGACGCTGCCGGCACCGTCGCTGAACACGTAACCGTTGTCGCCGCCGTTTCCGCCGGGGCCGCCGGTGCCGCCGGGCGTCAGGGCGGTGCCGCCGGCGCCGCCGTGACCACCAAGGCCGAAGACCAGGCCGCTGCCGCTGCCGCCCTGGCCACCCTGGCCGCCGATGTTTCCGGCGCCGACGGCCGCCCCGCCGGCGCCGCCGTCGGCCCCGGTGCCGATGAGGTTGAAGAGGGCGCCGCCGCTGCCGCCGTCGCCGCCGACGCCCGCGAGCCCGTTGCTGAAGTTGAGGCTGGACCCGCCGGCTCCGCCGGCGCCGCCCAAGCCGTAGATCAAGCTGCTGCCGTTGCCGCCCGCGGCGCCCCAGCCGGCGACGAAGCCGTTGCCACCGGTCCCGCCGACGCCGCCGTTGCCGATCAGGAAGCCGCCGTTCCCACCGAAGCCGCCGTCGCCGCCGACGCCGTTGATGCTGACACCGCCGGTCCCGCCGCCGCCGCCGTTGCCGAAAAGTCCGACGGCGCTGCCGCCGTTGCCGCCGAAGCCGGCCACGCCGGCGCCGATCGCGTTTCCACCGTTGCCGCCACGGCCGCCGTTGCCGAACAAGAACCCGCCGCTGCCGCCGCTGCCGCCGTTCTGGCCGGGCCCGCCGGATCCGCCGGCCCCGCCGTTGCCCCACAACAGGCCGCCGTTCTGACCGTTGGCACCGGTTCCGGGCGTGCCGTCGGCGCCGTCGCCGATCAGCGGCCGGCCCAGCAGGGCCTCGAAGGGCGCGTTGATGTCGTTGAGCAGCCCCTGCAGGGGGTTGGCGTTGGCGGCCTCGGCGCCGGCGTAGGAAGCCGCGCCCGCGTTCAGCAGCTCGACGAACCGCTGGTGAAATGCCGCCGCCTCGGCGCTGATCGCCTGGTAGGCCTGCGCGTGCGCGCCGAACAGCGTCGCGACCGCCGCCGACACCTCGTCGGCGCCCGCGGCCGCCACCGCCGAGGTCGGGGCCGCCGCCGCGGCGTTGGCCGCACTGATCGTCGAACCGACATTCGCCAGATCCGAGGCCGCCGCCGTCACATATTCCGGAACCGCGATTACAAAGGACATCCGACCTCCGACCGACGCGGCGACCGCCCATAGTCGCCGAATGCCAAAATCGTGTATCGCTTGCCCGGCCTACCGATCCCAAGTTTCAGCGGTCATCGCGGCGACGCTTAGTAGCCCACACCCGATCGCTGAGGCGGAGCTAAGCAGGCACTGTGTTGGCGCTGTTAATCCGCGGCCTCACAGCGTGGGGATCATGCCCCCGTCGATCGCCACGCCGGCCCCCATCATGTTGGCGAAGCGATCGCTGGCCAGCATCAGCACCAGGTCGGCGACCTCCTCGGGCCTGGTGAACCGCCCCGATACCGTGCTGCCCGACGCGAACTCTTCGGTGACCTGCTCGGCCGACTTCCCGTCGGTGGCGCCCAACACAGAGGCCAACCCGTCGCGACCGAGCCAGAAGTCGGTGACGACGGGGCCGGGCTCCACCGTGTTGACCCGAATGTTCTTGGGCCCGAACTCTTTCGACAGTGACTTGGCCAGATTGCTGAACGCGGCTTTGGCCGCGCTGTAGTCGGTGACCATCGGAAGCGGCAGCCGCGCGTTGACCGATCCGACGTTGACGATCGCCCCGCCACCGCTGGCGAGCATGGGCGGGAGGGCGGCCCGGATCGCACGCACGCTGGCCATGAAATCGAGGTTGAGGGTCTGCTGCCACATGTCGTCGGTGATCGCGAGGAAGCCGTCGAGCCGCGGAGCGCCGAAGCCCACGTTGTTGACCAAGATGTCGAGCCGATCGCCGGCGGCGGCCACCAGGCGGGCGGGACCGTCGGGCTCGGCCAGGTCGACGGTGACCGACTCGACCGAGCCCGCGTCGGCCAGCTCGGCCAACTCGGCGCTGGTCGTCCGCGACCCGGCGACCACCCGGGCGCCCTCCTCGACGAAACGACGGGTGATCGCCAGGCCGATGCCCTTGCTGGCGCCGGTCACCACCGCGACTTTGCCGCCCAGTCCCAGTTCCATCCCCGCTCCCCTCGCCGGCCGCACTTGTAACCAAACATACTGCAGCCGAGCCCTTTCGGGACCTCAGGAATCCGGCTGCGGCCGGAACACCGACAGGACCCGGTATTTCGCGCTGAAACTCGCGTGGTCGTATCGCTCGCCGACCTCGCCGTCGTGGGCGATGACCGTCGGGCCGTCGAGGGCCGAGAAGCTGAACTCCGGCACCTGCAGCTCGTGGTAGAGCGGGCTTCGGGGCAGCCGTCCGAGTGCCAGCGCGGTCAGGACCCTGGTCCGCGCCCAGGGGCGGCCGGTCTCCAGGATGCGCACGTCGATCAGGCCGTCGTCCATCCGGGTGCGACGGGACGGCGCGAATCCGCTCGGCAGATACACCGAGTTGCCGAGAAACAACAGCGACGTCTGCAGGGTCTTGTTGTCGTAGCGGATGGTGACGGGCCGATCGGTGCGCAGCGTGCGCAGCAGCGCGTAGAAGCTGGCCACCGGCTTGCCCACGCGCTTCTCCAGCTTTTCGCGCCGCCGCACGAACTTCGGGTAGGCGCCGATGCTCGCGGTGTTGAGCACAATCCGAGATTCGTTGAGGCACACCAGGTCTACGCGGAACACGCTGCCGCGCCGGATCGCGTCCACCGTCTTGGCCACCGTGTCGCAGCCGATGTCCTTCGCGAAATGGTTGAACGTGCCGCCGGGGAAGACCGCCAGGGGGAGTCCCACGTCGATTGCGACCGACGCCGCGGCCGCCACGGTGCCGTCGCCGCCGCCGACCGCCAACACCTCGGCGCGCTCGGCCGCGCTCCGCAACGCAACCTCGGGATCCTCGTCGGGTCCCAATTCGACGATCTCGGCCTTGGGTAGTTCGGCGCGGACCTCGTCGACGATGCGGGCGCCGGTGCCGCTCCCCGACGACGGGTTGATGACGAGGACGACGCCGGACCCGTCGGGGCGTTGCGGGGTGTCGACGAGCAGCGGTTCGGTCCGGGGCAGCGTGGTTTCGGCGATCGGCGGGACGAGCCGGCCGCCCAGCACCGCGAGGCCGGCGCCGATGCCGAACCCCGCGAGGACGTCGCCCGGGTAGTGCGCGCCCGTGGCCACCCGCGACAGCCCGACCATGCCGGCCAGCAGCGCCAGGACAAAGCCCAGCGGCGGGTTCTCCAGGCCCACCCCGACGGCAAACGCCGCGGCGCTGGCCGAGTGTCCCGACGGCAGCGAGTTGGATACCGGACGGCGGCGCACCCGCCTGACCAGGGGCACCGACTCGTAGACGGGCCGCGGGCGGCGTCGGATTCGCTTGGCGACCTGGTTGGTGATCAGGCTGGTGACGCCGAGGGTGACGACGCCGCGGGTCGCGCCGCGCTGCGCGGACGGTTTGCCCGACGACAGCATTGCCGCGGCGATGGCCAACCACAGCTTGGAGTGGTCGGCCGCCCGGGTCAGCGGTGGCATGAGCGTGTCCAGCAGCGGGGTGGGCGTCTCGGCGATCGTCTCGAACAGCTCCCGATCGAGGGTGCCCAGTCCGCGGGTGATCTGTGTGACGCCGCGCGGGCGTTGCCAGGGCCTGTTCATCGACTCCACCCTAAATTGGCAAGCGTGCGCGCAAACGGCTACTGGCAGGCGTGGCGGGAAAACGCCCGGCGCCGCGGCGTGCCCGGGGACGCCGTCGCCGAGATCGCCCGTCGGCACGCCATCACGCCGGAGAGCTTTGCGATCCTCGCGCAGGCCGAGGAGATTAAGGACCCGCACGGCAAGTCCTTCTTCCTGTTGCCGCCGGGAATCAGCGGCGACGACGCCCGCGCGGCGACGCTGCTGACCTACGTCCTGAATGCGGGGACCGACTACGGCAAGGCGGGCCGGCGCCCCGCGGATTTTCCCGAGACGCCGTACTGCGCCGCGGAGGTGGCACGGATCATCAAGCGGCAGCATGCAAATCGCTGGAGCTACTCGCGCGATGTCCGGTTCGTCCACCGCAACGGCGGGCGCCTGGTGACGACCCCGAACGGCATCCTGATGGGGGTGGGCGGCAATTGGCTGCAGCGGCAGTTCAGCCGGCGGGGCGGCACCACCTGGGGCGACATCTTCATGGTCAACGGCGGCCCGCTCAGCGATCCGGCGGAGCGGCTGCGCCGCATCGTCCGGTTTGGATTGGCCTGGGAAGGCCCCGATCTGGACCGGGTGCTGCACCACGAGGAGCGACACTGCCGGCAGTGGGCGGCGAAGGGCTACCTGGGCATGCTCGGCGGCTACGGCTGGGAACTGTTGCGCGAGTTGGCGTTCGGCAAGACGAACAGGCTCGAGGAGGACGCCGGCCTGTCCGACGGCGGCTACAGGTGATACAGCGCGCGAATCCCGTGGGAGAGCACCATCGCACCGATCACGACCAACAGCGCCGCCAGGAGGGCGGCGTTGTTCTTGTCCATCCATTCCTTGACCCGCGCCAGCGTCGGGTCGAGGCGCTGCCCGGCCGCCGCGTACGCGAGGATCGGGATCGCGACGCTCGACGCCGCGACGGCGACGAAGAACCCGGCGGCCAACCAGTCACCGGCAACGCCGAGCCCGCTGGTTCCGATGCCCAAACCGGCCGGCACGCAGATCAGCGAAACGTCCGGCCGCACCACCGCCAGCGCCGCCCCCGTCAGCCCCGCGCGGGCCGGCGTGATCGTGTCGAACGTGCGCATCCAGGCCGGCGAGTCGCTGTGGCCCTGCCGGGTGAACCATTTGAAGATGCCGTAGACGATCAGCGCCGACCCGAGGACCACCCGCAGCCAGGACGACCACCTCGGTGGCGACTTGTCCAGCCCACCGAGCAGGCCGGACGCGGCGACCGACAGCGCCGTCAGCGCGGCGATGCCCAGCACCCAGCCGGCGAGGAACGCGAGGCTGCTCGGGCGGGCCCGCGGCGCCTGCAGGACCAGCACCGCGGGGATGACCGTGAGCGGCGAGAGCGAGATGACCAGCCCGAGCGGAATCAGCCCGGTCGCGACGGTAACCCAGCTTCCTGCCATGGGCAGCAATCTAGCGTGCCCGGCTCCTACAGCGCGTGAATTCCGTTGTAAACCACCAACAAACCGATGAGAACGAGGATCACCGCGAGCATGGCGGCGTGGTTCTGCTCCATCCACTCCTTGAGCCGTTCCAGCGCGTCGTCGAGGCGGCCGCCGGAGCCGACGTAGGCGAGTATCGGTGCGGCGACCGTCGAGGAGGACGCGGCGACGAACACGGCCCCGGCCGTCCAGCCGGCGGCTATCCCCAGCCCGCCGGTGCCGATCGCCAGGCCGGCGACCGCGCACAGGATCAGCACCTCGAGGCGCACCACCGTGAGCACCACCCCGGTCACGCCGGCGCGCAGCGGGGTCATCTTGGAAAACGAACGCATCCAGGCCGGGCTCTTGCCCTGGCGGTGCCGGGTCAGCCAGCGGACGATGCCGAACACGATGAGCGCCGCCCCCAGCACCACGCGCAGCCACGAGGCCCACTTCGGCGGTGTCTGGTGCAGATCGCCCAGCAGATCGGAGGCCCCGACGAACGCCGCGGTGAGGGCGCCCATGCCCACCAGCCAGCCGCCGAGGAAGGCGAGGCTGGCCGGCCGCGGCCGCGGCGCGTGCAAGACCAGCACCGCCGGGATGACCGTGATCGGTGAGAGCGATGACCAGACCGAGCGGAATGAGCTTGGTCAGTGCCGAAGCCAAATTGCCTGTCACGGGCAGCAATCATCGCACTGCTAGCCTTTCCGGCGCAGCGTCCAGGCGGGTATCCAGTGCGTCACGGTCTTCCGCTTGGAGCCGTAGGCGATCGGATAGGTCACCAACCCCCACCAGTCGCCCTGTTCGCAGATGCCCCAGCAGCTCAGCCGCCCCTCGACGACCTTGTGCAACTGCAGGCCGTTGGGTTGATAGCGACCCGAGCGATGCGGCTCGCGCGGGAAGAGCACGGTCAGGTCGATCAGCACCGCGATCGGCGGGCGCACCACGCGAAACGGGTCGCGGACCGGCTGCCCGTTGTATCCGATCGACGCGAGGTCGCCCATTTATCGATCATACGTTCGAACGACGATGGATGGGCAACGGCCGAGGACGCGATACCGCGTCTGGCAACATAGCGGACGGTGAGCGCCTCCGATACCCGCGAGTCAGGACAGCGCCGTGGCGCGTTCGACCCGTTGGTCGTCGGACTCCTCGCGGCCGCAATAAGTTTGGCCGGCGCGGCCCGCCCGTCTTTCTGGTACGACGAGGCCGCGACCATTTCGGCCTCCTACAGCCGATCCCTGGGCCAGCTGTGGCAGATGCTGGGCAACGTCGACGCGGTGCACGGCCTGTACTACCTGTTCATGCACGGCTGGTTTCAGGTCTTTCCGCACACCGAGTTCTGGTCGCGCGCGCCGAGCGGCCTGGCGGTGGGCGGCGCCGCGGCCGGGGTGGTGGTCCTGGGCGGCCAGTTCTCGTCGCGCACCGTGGCGGTGGCATCCGGGGTCCTCTGCGGGGTCCTGCCACGGACGACGTGGGCGGGCGTCGAGGCGCGGCCCTACGCCCTTTCCATGATGGCCGCCGTGTGGATAACCGTGCTGCTGGTTGTCGCGGCGCGCCGCAACGGCGCCTGGTCGTGGCTGTCGTATGGAGTCGCCCTGGCGATGTCGATCCTGCTCGACGCGTACCTGGTGCTGCTGGTGTTGGCGCACCTGGTCTACATCGCCGCCTTCGAGCGGGCGCGAAAAGTCTTGCCGCGCTTCGCGATTACGTCGGTCCTGGCGGTGGGCGCCCTGGCGCCGTTTTTGGCGGCGGTCGCCCGGCAATCGCCCCAGATCAAGTGGGTGCCGACGATCGGACACCGGACGATCGAGGACGTGGTGATCCAGCAGTACTTCGAGCGGAGCCCGCCGTTCGCGGTTCTCTCGGCGCTGGTGGCCGCCGCAGCTATTGTGTTGTGGCTCAGCCGATCCGTGCGGTTGGCGCGCGGAGACCGGCAGCTGCTGACCATCGCGGTGGCGTGGCTGGCGATACCGACCGCCCTGATCGTGCTCTTCTCGGTGCTGGCCCACCCGATCTACACGCCACGGTATCTGGCCTTCACCGCGCCGGCGATGGCGCTGATCCTGGGCGTCTGCACCGCTGCCGTGACCGCCAGGCCGTGGGCGGCAGCGGCGCTGGTCACCCTGTTCGCCGTCGCCGCCGTGCCGAATTACGTTCGGGCGCAACACAACCCGTATGCCAAGTACGGGATGGACTACAGCCAGGTGGCCGACCTGATCACCGCGAAGGCGGCGCCGGGCGATTGCCTGCTGGTGAACGACACGGTGACGTTCATGCCCGCCCCGATGCGCCCGCTGATGGCGGCGCGCCCGGATGCCTACCGGAAACTCGTCGACCTCACGTTGTGGCAACGGGCGACGGACCGCCGGGACGTGTTCGACACCAACCTCATCCCGGAGGTCGTCGCCAGGCCGTTAAGCCAGTGCGGCGTCGTGTGGATCATCACCCAGGCCGACCCCGCGGTTCCCGCCCACGAGCAGGGCCCGGCGATTCCCCCGGGCCCGGTCTACGGGCCCACCCCCGCCTTCGCGGTCCCACATGACCTGGGCTTCCGGCTGGTCGAGCGCTGGCAGTTCAACCTGGTTCAGGTGCTCAAAGCGGAAAAATAGTCACCAGATGCGGATGTAGTCGACCAGCATGTCCGCCGGGTACGTCGCCGCGGCAGGATCGCCCGCGCCCACGCCGCCGACCGCCAGCGTGAACATCGGGGTCATCCAGTAGCCGGGGTTGTTGAACGGCCACCGGAAGTCGTCAGGGGCGCCGCCATGCACATGGATGGGTTTGTTCGGAACGGTGAAGTACTGCGACCCGTCGCGCGAGAACTGGAATCCGTTTTCACCCCAATGCATTTGCCACGTATGCCAGCCGCCGTCCACCAGCCCGGGAATCGACTTCCCTTCCCAGGTTTTCCCGTTGGACGCGGCGTGGACGGTGGTTCCCGGGGGCCAGGAGCCGTTGCCGTACCACTCGAAAAGGTCGACCTCGCCGTCGGGCAGCGGATCCTCGTTGACACCCCAGAACGCCGACCACAGGCCGGGTTCCAGACAGTTCAGCTTGATCTTCGCTTCCCAAGTTTGGTTGATCATGCTGCGGAAGTTCCCCCGCAGTTTGGCGCCGTAGTAGGTGTCGCCTTCCTGGGTGGCACGCAGGACGAGGTTGGAGTTGCCGTCCTGGAACACGTTGCGGCGGTCGTCGCGGTAGATCCCCGCGACCGGCGGGAACACGTCGTCCTGCCAGGTCTGCACCGTCCACTTGGCCGGATCCGGAGCCGAGCCCGCCGGGCCGTCGAAATCGTCGGCGAAGATGTAGCCGCCGCTACCCGCCGACGGCGCCTTCGGCGGTGCCGGCAGCGACGGATTGGCCAGTGCCTTTGGAAGGGGGGACGCGGCCACGGCCGCCAGCATGCTCAGCCCCGTGGTCAACAACATGCTGCGACGATCCATCTGCTTACCACCCAATCGCTAAAAAGCCGGCACCTGCGGCCCGGCGTGATCTTCCCCGAGGCAACTTTCGCAAACGGTGTTATAAAACCACGCACCGGGGGCGGTATGCATCTCGCGCGGCGGTGCGTCGCCCTGCGTTTTCGCGGATTAACCGCTGCTAGCGGGCCAAATCCGTTTCGTAGCCCTCCGCCGTGCGGGTTCCCGCCGCGTAAAGCAGTTGCTTGAGCTGGCGCTGCTCGTCGGCGGTGAGCCCGCCCAGGACGCGCTGATCGGCCGTGCGGACCGCGGCGTCGGCCCGTTTGAGCAGGGCCTTGCCGCGGCGGGTGAGCTGGGCGGGCATCGCCCGGCCCGACGGTGTGGACGCCGGGCGGGTCAGGGCGCCGCGTTCCTCGAGGGCGTGCAGCACCTGGTTGGCCGCCTGCGCCGAGACGTTGGTGCCGCGAGCCAGCTCGGCGCTGCTGAGCCCGGGGTGATGGGCCAGGATCCGCATGCACACGAACTCGGGCGGGGTGAGGCCCAGCGGCTTGAGCTCCGCGGCCACCTGGGGCCGCAGCGCCGCCATAAGGCGGTACAGCAAAAACCCCAGCGGCGCCTCGTGGAATTGACTCACAGCCTCATGCTCGCATGTCGCCGGCGGTCCGGAGAAAGCAACCATCAATTTCCTTGACATCCCCGTCGACGATGGTATCAAGGAGCTTGATAGTCCAATGTGGAAAGGAACGACAGCGATGTCTGGTGGATTTTTCGGTGGTTTCGGTGGTTTCGGCGGACCCGGCTTCGGCGGACCCGGGTTCGGTGGCCCGGGCTTTGGCGGTCCCGGTTTCGGCGGTTGGGGCGAAAAGGGCTGGGGCCAGGGCGGCTTCGGGTTCAAGGGTGGATTCGGCCACGGCGGGCCCGGCCATCGGCCCTTCCTGAAGCGTGCGGCGTTCGTCACCGCGGCGCTGCTGCTCGACGGGCCGGCCGACGCCGCGCAGATCGTGCAGCGGGTGAGCGACGCGACCGAGGGCGCGTTCACGCCGCCGCAGGACGTGGCGGAGCTCGCCATCGGCCTGCTGGCCGGCCGGGGTGTGGTCACGGTCGACAACGGCGTCGCGACGCTGACCGAGCTGGGCCGCAACCTGCTGGCCTGGCGGGGCGTCAGCAGCGAGACCGCGCACGCCTTCCTCGGGCGGGCGGCCAAGTTCGGCGACGTGTTCAAGATCCGCAGAACACTCTTCGAGCTCGCCGGGCTGGCCCGCACCATCGCCTGGACGGGCACCGACGAGCAGAAGGAGCAGCTCGCCGAGACCCGGACCAAGGTGCTGGAGGCGCTCACCGACGCCAAGAAGACGCTGCACCGCGTCTTGGGCGAAGGTTAGGGGAAGGTTAGCCCGAAGCCGGTTCGCTCAGCTTGACCAGCATCTTGCCGATGTTGGCACCGGTGAATAGGCCGTTGAGGGCGTCGACGCACGACTCGACGCCCTCAAAAACGGTCTCGCGGTGCTTGATTCGGCCCTCACTCTCCCACTGGCGAAGCGCCGCATAGGCTTCCTCGAAGCGGCCCCAGTCATCGAGCGCGTTGAACCCCTGCATCAGCGCGGTCTTGGACAACAGGTTCACGTAGTTGGCCGGCCCCGGGTGCTGCCCGCTGAGGTAGCTGGAGATGACGCCGCAGAGCACCACCCGCGCCTTGGTGGCCAGCCGGCCCAGCACCGCGTCCAGGATCGGACCGCCCACGTTGTCGAAGTAGACGTTGACCCGGCGGGGGCAATGCTGTTTGAGCGCCGCGGCGACGTCCTCGTTCTTGTAGTCGATGCACGCGTCAAACCCGAAGTCCTCCACCACCGCCCGGCATTTCTCGGGCCCCCCGGCAATGCCCACCACGCGGGCGCCGGCGATCTTGGCGATCTGCCCGGCCACCGACCCGGTGGCGCCCGCGGCCGCCGACACCACCACCATCTCCCCGGGCTGTGGCCGGCCGATGTCCATCATCCCCATGTAGGCGGTCGCCCCGGTCGGGCCGTACACCGACATCACCGCCAGCTGGTCGACCGAGGCCTTGCCTGGCACGGGCGTGCTGAACACGTCGTCGCGGACGATCGCGTACTCCTGGAAGCCCGTCAGCGTGGTGACGACGTCGCCGACCTCGAAGGCGTCGCAGCGCGTCGCCACCACCTCGCCGATGCCGGCTGCCCGGATGACCTCGCCCAGCTGCACCGGCGGCAGGTAACCGGGTTGGTCGTTCAGCCAGGTGCGGGCGGCGGCGTCGAGGCCGACGTAGGTGGTGCGCAGCAGCGCCTCGCCGTCGGCGGGTTCGGGCGCGGGCGTGGTGACCAGCTCGGTGTCGTCGGGCTGGACCAGCCCGGTGGGGCGGCGACGCAACAGGATCTGACGGTTCGGCAAGTCGGGCACGGTGCTGAAACTACCCATAGTGGCCGCTGCGATGGGAGCATCTGTCCATGAACTCGCAGGACGACCCGGAGCAGCGCATCCGGGAACTCGAGCAGCCCCTGGCCGACACGGCACGCGCGTCCGAATCCGGACAGGCGCCGCCGCCCGGCGGCTACCCGTATTCGCCCGGTGCGTATTCACCTCCGACGTATCCACCGCCACCGCCGCGGCAAAGCCCGTGGACCTACGGCGGGCCGCTCTCCGGGCCCCCGCCGAAGTCACCGTCGGGCAACCGCACGTGGTGGATCCTGGGCACGGTGATCGTGGTCGGGTTCCTGGCGCTGGCCGGGGGCATCGCGGCCTTTGCCGCACACCAGCTTTCGGGCGTCCGATCGATCATCAACTCGACTCCCACCTTCCCCACCGTCACCGGGACCTTCGGTCCACCCTCGAGCACCTCGAAGAGCCCCGGCCCGTCGAAGACCCGAACCACGACGCCGTCGACGTCACCCACCCCGTCGCCCGGGGGCAGGCTCAACATCTCGGGCATCAACGAGAACCGCACCGTCGCGTGCAACGACAACCTCGTCAACGTGAGCGGGGTTTCCAACACGGTCGTGATCACCGGCCACTGCAGGAGCCTCACCGTGTCCGGCGTCCAGAACGCCATCACCGTCGACGCCGTCGACAGCATCGACGCCTCCGGCTTCGACAACAAGATCACCTATCACTCCGGCAACCCGAAGATCAGCAACGCCGGCGGTTCCAACGTGGTGCAGCAGGGCTGAACGCGCCGCCGGGCTAGGTGGACTCCTCCGAATCCGAATCCGAATCCGAATCCGAATCGTCGTCGAGGACGCTGACCGCGATGCCGTAGGGCAGGAAGCGCACCTTGCGCTTGGGGTCGACGTTGTTCTTGTTCGCGCGCAGCGCGTCGAGTTCGGTCGCGTAGACCTGCTCGACGTGCGCGCCGCCGTCGGCGTCCACGGTGTAGATCGCCCACACCCCGTCGCCGGCCTCGCCGGCGGTCTCCGGCCCGCGGCGGGGCCGCCTGGACAGGTCCTCGAAGAACGCGGACCAACTCGTCCCCGGCACCGGCGCGGTGACAAATCTGCCGAGTTTCTCGAACACGTCCCGCAGCCCCTCGCTGCCCTCCCTGATCACGCGGTCGAAATCCTCGGGATCGAATCCGAACGCACCGTACTCGCCCACGCAGGCCTCCTTGCATTTACAGCGTTACTGCTCAGTGTGCGCTCAACCGTCGCCTTGTGCCACGGGCGCCCTACGGCGCCGGCGGCGGCGGGGCCGGTGGCGGTGGCGGGTTGATCGGAATCGGCACCGTGACGAACGGCAGGTGCAGGTACATCGTCAGCGGCGGGCGCTGGTACTGCGGCGGCGGCGCGGGCACCGCGACCGGCTCGGGTGGCGGCGGGGCGGCCGGCGGCGGCGCCGGTGCCTGCTGCTCCGGGGGAGGCGCCACCTCCGGCGCGCGCCGCACGGGTGCGCGACGGGGCGGCGGCGCGGGCGCCTGCTGCACGACCGGCGCCTGCTGCGCCGCCGGTGCTGGCGCAGGCGCGGGTGGCGCCGGTGGGACGGCGACCTCGGGTGCCGGCGCGGGCGCGGCGGCCACCGCGGGCGTCTGAGGGCTAGGAGGGCTGGGTGTGCTGGAAGGGCTGGGCGGGGGCACCTGCGCCTGCGGCGGCGGCACCCGGTTCGCCGGAGCCACGGCGTGCGGCGTGGGCTGGGTCGGATGGGCGTCCGACGTCAGCGAAACCACCACGAGGCCCGCCGCGACCGCGGCAGCGCCGGCCATTGCCGCGCTGACCAGCAGGGAGGGCGGGCGCCGCCGGGCCTGCAGCGCGTCGGCGCTCGCGTCGTCGTCGAGGGCGCTGTAGGCGAGCGCACCGAGCTCCGCGTTGCCGGAGACGTCCAGATAGCTGGGGATGACCGCGCCGGGATTCACCTCACCGGTGCCCGGATCCAGGGAGTACGCCAGGGCGGCCGTCGACGCCGCGAACAGCGGGGCGTTCGCCGACGCCAGCGCCGCGCCCCGGGCGAGCGCCAGCTCCGGCTCCTCGGACACGGTCACCTGCAGCCCGGTCGCCCCTTCCAGGCCGGACTTGATCGCGGCCACCTCGGCGCCGATGCCCACGCCGCTGCCGACGACGAACACCCCGCCGGCCCGCGAGTCGAGCCCGGCGACCATCGCGGCCAGTTCGGGCTCGACGGCGCCCGAAAGCCGGCGGCGGTGCAGGTCGACGACGGAACCGTCGGCGACGTCGACGACGGCCAGCGTCGCGCTGTCGGCCTCGACGAACAGCATCGCGATGTGTTCATAGCCGATGGACTGCCCGACCGTCTGCGCCAACGCGGCCGCGGCGAGCAGCGGGGAGACCAACATGACGCCGCCGACGTCGCGGGAGGCGATCGCCTCCCGCAGCGCGCCGACGCCGGCGGGGTCGGTCCAGGTCACCCCCGTCGAAACCAGCTGGCAGCCGCCCTCCGCCGCGCCTTCCCCGGTGCCGACGATCGCGGCGACCACCTGGTCGGGTCCGCCCGAAGCGGTGACCTCGAATTCGTCTTCTTCGACTGTGACACCGTCGGCATCCTGGCCCTCGATGAGCACCAGGCGGACGGTGTCCGGAGCCATCGAGACTCCGAGCACGATGTCCACTGTGCGCCTCCACGGTCCTGATCAACGCCCTCTACCAGAGCACCATGAAACCGACCCCGCCCGAATGGGTGATTCCACGCTACTCCCGCGCGGTCGGGCGCGCTCGTCCCGCTGACCTGTGATTGAGCTACGTCACACGGGCGGTTTTGAAGGCCCTGGGGCTCAGTACCCCGGACTCAAAAAGGGGTTCTGCGAGTTCCCCGGATACTGCGGGGCCGCGGGCGGCTGGGGCGCCTGGCTTGCGGGTACGGGAACCGGGATCGGCACCGGCAGCAGCGGCACGTGTATCCACTGCGTCGTCATCGGCACCGTCGTGGTGGGCGTCGTCGTCTGGGCCGCCGGGGGCGTCGTCGTGGTGGTAGGCGGCGGAGGCGGCGTCGTCATGGCCGTCGTGACTGGCGGCTGGGTCGTGACCGGCGGCTGGGTCGTGACCGGCGGCGCGGGATGCCTCGTGGTGACGACCGGCGGCGCGGTCGTGACGATCACCGGCGCCGGCGGTGGGGGCGGCGGCGACGGCGGGGGCGGCGGTGGCGGCGCCGGGCTGGGCACCGGTGCGGCGCTGGGCGGTGGCGGCACGGGCGTCGGGGGCGGGGGCACGGGCCTGGCCGGCAGGGAGCTGACGGGCGGCGCGGGCAGGGGCGCGACGGTGGGGGCCGGGGGCACCTGGTGGTTCTCGATGCCCGACAACGTGTAGGCCACGCCCCCGATCGACGTCATGGCCACCACGGCGCACATCCCGATGACCAACTGGGACAGCCGCAGCCGCCGCCACGAGCTCTCTTTCGGCGGCTCGATCACGTTGAGGCGCATCGACCAGCCGGACCCGCCGTCTTCGTCGAAGGCCGTGGGGCTGTACGGCACCCGGATGTCCGGCCCGTATTCGGTTTGCGACCAAGCCAATTCGCGGTCGGTGAGCGCCTCGTCGTCGATCACCAGCACGTCGCCCGCGGGCAATTCGACGATTTCGCCGGCGGCCGCCGTGAGTAGGCCGATGGACGTGCGCGCCTGCAAATCGAGCTGCTCCCCCCGGGAAGCGATCTGCAACGCGCCGAGGGCGGCGGCGTGCGCAGGCTCCAGCGGGCTCACGACGGGCCGGCGGCCGTGCACCGAAAGGCGTTCCTTGACAAGGGGAATGCTGGCGCCGCCGCCGACCATGACGACCGCCGACAGGTCGGACCAGCTTCTCCTGTGCCGGACTAGCATCTCGTCGAACGCGTAGATGAAGCCGGACAGCCGGTCCTGGATCAGGTCGCCCAGCTCGTCGCGCGTCAGCTTCATGGTGCACCGGCGACCACCGAGCTCGGCCGAGAATTCGGCCACCGTTTGGGTGGACAGCTGCTCCTTCGCCGCGCGGCACTGTTCCCGGAGCAGGCCGAGCTGACCGACCGCGGCCGTGCTGGCCGGGTCGAGGCCGCTGCCGTGCCCGAGTTCCTCGAAGACCTTGAGCAACAACGCCTGGTCGATTTCTTCGCCGGAGAAGGCGGTGTAACGCATTGTCGGTGTGAGGAGTTCGAAGTCGCCGGCGAGGCTGATCAAGGTGGCCGAGGTGCCGCCGCCACCGAAATCGAGCAGGCCGACCACGCCCGTCGCCGCGAGGCACAGCTCCGCGTTCGCCGCCGTCAGCGCCGCGATCGCATCGGAGACCAGGCGGGGCGCCATGCCGCTTCGGACGAAGCCCAAATGCGTTCGTAGACCGTTGCGCAGCGCCTGCACCGTGCCGGGTTTCCAATACGCCGGGACGGCGATGGAGATCTCGGACGCGCCGGAGTCCGCGCCGGCGGCGGCCACCATGGCGTCCAGCGCCTCCACCATGAGCAGGTCCGGGTCGTGAGCGGACCCGTCGGGCGACACCAGCGCAACCGAGTCGCCGACGCGCTCCACGAAGCCCCGCATGAGCACCCCGGGCTCGGACAGAGCCGGGTTCTCGTTGGGCAGGCCGATTTTCGGCGCGCAGTGCGGATAAAGCGTCAGCACCGCACGGCGTGCAACCGGCGAACTTCCGTTTCGCGCAGCGACCAGGTTCGCGGTCCCGATCGACAACCCCACTGGGTCGTACATAGAGCGAGAACTTTCGTCTATAGAGGTCGGTGGCCAGCGTTAACCATAGCCGCGCACGCACTGTATTCCGCCCGGCCACAACCTCATTGGTATCCGGTCGATGCCGTGTCGTCACCGAAACGGTATCGACGACTCCCTTGACAGCGGGCGGGTGCTCAGATCACAGTGAGCGGCAGCGAACGCCTCGGCTCGAACTGGAATGTCGATCCGTGACTGACCTTGGCCACCTGCACCTCGGGCAGTTCCTTTGCCGCGGTGTCGGTTTCGACCAGCTCGGCGGTCCAGTCGGTCGTGGTGCCGCTGACCCGTACCTCGAGGTGGGGGTCGACCGCGGTGGCGATCGCCTGCAGCGGCTGCACCGATTCCGGTGAGCACAGCGAAATCCAGGCGCCGTCGTCGTGCGCCGGAGACCGGTGCACGAGCAGCCGGTTCTGCGCCGTTTCCGCGACGACGTAGCCCGCGGGGTTGAGCAGCGGGTGCAGCTCGAGCACCCGTCGTGTTCCCTCGATCCCTCCGGGCAATCGCAGCGCGCGGTGGATGCGCTCGGATGCCAGCCCGGCCAGGCCGGTCAGGCCGCGGGTGCACACGTCGACGGCCTGGGCGTCGCTGGCGGCGCGCGACCGCACCGCGAGGGCGAACGACAGGTACAGCAGGTGCATCTGCAGGCACACCTCGTCGGCCATGCGCACCAGCGCCGAGCGCGAGAACGCGGCGAAGTCAAAATCGGACAGCAACGGCCCGGAGTAATCCGCCTGGCCCTCGTCGGACCTGTCGATCGGGTCCAATTCCCAAGCGGCGGCGCGCGTTTGGCGGATCACCTCGAGCGCCGGAATGCTCTGCGCCTCGGGGTGGGACGCGTCGATGATGACGGTCCACGCGCAGTGCGGGTGCCGGTCCGCCGGCACCCGTGGCGGCCGGTGGATGGGTCGCATCTGCGCACGCGCGTTGGTCGCCACGGCGGTGGCGTCGAACGTCGGATCCTCGATGGTGTGGCACATCCCGAAGACGTATTCGTCGCCCATCGGCTCCACGTCCAGCAGCGCGCCGCAGTGGTCGAGCTGGAACTCCCCGTGCCAACGGTCGTGAATCGTGTAGCGGAAGTCCATGAATTGCGGCGGCGCGCCGATGTCGAGCTGCAGGCCCTTGAAGATGGTGGGCACGTCGTCGCCCTCGTAGTTCAGCGCGCGCTGCATGCGCTTGGTGTAGATCGGGCTGGCGCCGGCCCACTCCTCGATGGCGATCTGCACCATTTCCTCGCGACCGAACTCCGTGATGCACCACGCCATGCCGGAGCGGTCGATCATGTGACCGATCAAGAGCAGTTCGGGAACCAGGACCGACAGCTCCTGGCGGGACAACCGCGCGTATCGGGATCCGGTCACCGCCCAAAAATAGACGGCTTTATGTTATAAAGTCAACAATGCCGTCTTCCAGGCCCTCGTCCAGGTCCATTGCGCCCACCCGCCGCACCAGCGCGCCCCGCAAGCGCGGCGACGACACGCACACCAAGATCATCGACGAGACGGTGCGCTGCATCATGGAGGAAGGGTTCGCCGCCGCGACCGCCAAGCACGTGGCCGAGCGCGCCGGCGTGACGTGGGGGGTCATCCAGTACCACTTCGGGGACCGCAACGGCCTGCTGATGGCCGTCGTGGACGACGGCGTGGCCAGGCTGGTCGACAGCCTGTCCGCCGCCGAGGTCAGCGAGCTTCCGTTGCGCGAGCGCATCGAGGTCGTCATCGACACCGCGTGGAGCTGTTACAGCAGCCCGACGTCGATGGCCGCCTTCGAAATCCTGCGCGCCACCCGGGGCGGGTCCTCGCGGCGCCACCTGATGGAGATGAACGCCGCTATCGGCCAACTCGGCCGGCTGATCACCGACGACCCGGCCAATGCCGGTGTGGCCGAGGTCATTTGGGCCACCCTGCGCGGTGTGGTGCTGGCGCAGATGATCACCGGGACCGCCATCGACTGGAGCCTGGAACGACGCGCGCTGATCGAGATGGCCACCCGCGCGCTGCAATGACGGTCCCGGCTCGCAGACGATTAAGTCTCGACCGAGCCGTCCGACGGCGGCCGGCCCATCACCGTGTGCTGCAATGTCGGGATGACCCCTCAAGAGTTCGCCGACATCGAAGCCATCAAGCAGGTGAAATACCGCTACCTGCGTGCGCTGGACACCAAGCATTGGGACGACTTCGCCGAGACGCTGGCCGAGGACATCACGGCCGACTACGGCCCCTCGATCGGCAACGAGCTGCACTTCACCAACCGCGCGGATTTGGTGGAGTACATGCGCACCTCGCTCCCCCTCAACGTCATCACCGAGCACCGGGTGACCCACCCCGACATCACCGTGGACGGCGACACCGCAACGGGCAGCTGGTATCTGCAGGACCGGGTCATCGTCGCCGACCTCAACTTCATGCTGATCGGCGCGGCCTTCTACCGCGACACCTACCGGCGCACCGACGCCGGCTGGAAGATCAGCGGAACCGGTTACGACAGGACCTACGACGCCACAATGTCGTTGGCGGGCTTGGACTTCAAGATCAAGCCCGGCCGCGCGCTGGCTACTTCGTAATCGCGATCACCGCGCCGGGCTTCAGCCAGCGGATGATCTGCACCAGCGTGGCGTCGTCGATCGCCACGCACCCCTCGGTGGGCCCGCCGTCAGTGGTGTGAAAGAAGAACGCGGCACCGCCGCCGGGGGTTTTGTTCTTGTTGACGCCCATCACGACCGCGTGCTTGTACTGGGGGATCTGCAGGTTCTCGCTGTCGGCCGTGTTGAACGGGCACTGCGCCTTCTGGCAGACCTGCATGCTGTTGAAGGTGGGGCTGTGATCGTCGCCGCTCCACCAATGGTTCGGCCCGACTTGCGTATAGGGAAGTCCCCCACCGGGATTGGGCGCCGTGCCGAAGGCGGAGTCGAGGGTGTACACGCCCATCGGGGTGGCCGGCACCCCGCTGCGGGCCTGCGGCGCCATGCCCGCGGAGCCGACGTGGGTGGGTATACCGGTCACCAGCGCCTGCCAGCCGCCGGTGGTGCGTTGGTAGATATCCATTTTCGCGTTTGACCCGCCGGTGCTGACGACCGAAACCACCTGCGTGGCATTGCCGACGGAGTTCGCGAACCAGGGAGTGGCCGCACCGCTCACCGGCGCCAGCACCAGCGCCGCGACCATCAGGCACACCGCAGCGCACAGCGAAGCGAGCAGTCGGCGCATGGATTCAATGGTCCGGCGACGCGAACCCCGGGGTCAAGTAAAGCTTTAGACCCGGTTGTGTCACCACGGTGTTACCAACCGGGCCGAAACACCCACAGGCACAAGAGGAAATAAAGGTATCCGAGCGACCACCCGGCCAGCACGTCGGACGGGTAATGCACGTTCAGCGCGACGCGGGCAATCCCGACCAACAGCAGGCTCAGCGCCGTCAGCGCGATCGCAGCACGCCCCGCCGCGCGGCCCATCATCGGCAGCACCAACGCCAGCAGGGCGAGCAACGCCGACGTCGCCTCGAGCGCGTGCCCCGAGGGGAACGACGACGACGGGGCCGCCACCAGCATGGTCGACGGGCGCGGGCGGTTCACCAAAGCCTTGGCCGCCGTCGTGACCAGACCGCTCAGCGGCGCGCAGGCCAGCAGCACGAGGGCCGCCCGCACCTCGCGCCGCGCCAGCGCGACGACGGCGACCACTGCTCCCAGCACCCGCAACGGCACCGGACCCAGCGTGAACGACACGACGTCCCAAAAGCCCACCCACGCCGGGTGCTTGACCGCGACGTCGCGCGCGGCGTCGAGCATCGACCAATCGGCACGAAGCAACCAACCCCAGTGCCGGCAGTAGCCGACCCACATCAGCGCGTAGACCGCGACTGCCGCCACCGCGACCCACGCGGCGGGCGCGGTCCGGGGGCGGGTCATCACTTAACCGATACCAGGGTGGTCATACTGGCATTCATGGCGGTCTTCGTCCGCAAGTTGTTCGGCATCGGCAAGTTACCCGCCGATCTGCACGCCCAGGTCGAGGCGGAGGGCCTGATCTACCTCGCCGATTACGTCGCGGTGACCCGGCGGTTCAGCGGCATCATCCCCGGCGTGCGGCTGCCGCACAGCGTCGCCAGTTACGTCGGCTCGCTGGCGTTCACCTCGGAGCGGGTGTTGGCGACGCTGTCCATGCTGCCGAAGCTGGCCGGGCCGACGGTCGACGCGCGCTGGGACGCGCCGCAGACCGGCGCGGCCAAGGTCGAGATCTCGTCAACCGGGGTGCAGGTCGACGTCGACGTCAGCGAGGTCGACCAGAACTTCAGCGGCCACCTGTCGCTGCACTACAAGGTGGCCCTGGCGGACGACGTGCTGGCCGGCCTGCCGCGGCGGTCGCTGGCCTTCGACATGCCGCCCGAGTACGTCTTCCGGGCGGTCGGCGTCACCTATAGTCCGTGAACGTCATCTTCGGCCAGGGTGGCTGGCGCAGCACCGCCAGGCTGCCGATCACCGCCGCCAACAGGCCGGTGAGCACGCCGATCAGCGCGATCCGGTTCTTGTCGACGGCGGGCACCCACGACGCCTCGCCCCCGTGCACGACGAACACGCCGAGCGGCTTGGCAACGGGGATCACCGTGGTCCCATCGGCGGTCTCGTAGGGCTCGCCATAGACGCGCCCGTCGGCGCCGTCGGCGGGCAACTGGTCCAGCACGTCGGAAAACTTCATGGACCACTACGCTAACCCCGTTTTCCCTACGATGGCTGGCGTGACCGATCAGGCGTTCAGCCCCGAGGAGCGGCGCGCCGTGTACCGGGTGATCGCCGAGCGGCGCGACATGCGCCGGTTCTCACCGGGCGCCGTGGTGGGCGAGGACGTGCTGGGCCGGTTGCTGCAGGCCGCGCACGCCGCGCCCAGCGTCGGGCTGATGCAGCCGTGGCGGTTCATCCGCATCACCGACGACGCGCTGCGGCGACGCATTCACGCCCTCGTCGACGAGGAACGCCCGCTCACCGCCGCGGCCCTGGGGGAGCGGTCCGAGGAGTTCCTGGCGCTGAAGGTCGAGGGCATCCTCGAGTGCGCCGAGCTGTTCGTGGTGGCGCTGGGCGACGACCGCGACAGGCACGTGTTCGGTCGCCGGACGCTGCCGCAGATGGATCTCGCGTCGGTGTCCTGCGCGATCCAGAACCTGTGGCTGGCCGCGCGCGCCGAAGGCCTTGGCGTGGGTTGGGTTTCCCTGTTCGACCCGCGACGGCTCGGGGAGCTGTTGGCGATGCCCGACGACGCCGAGCCGGTGGCCATCCTGTGCGTGGGACCGGTGCCCGAGTTCCCGGACCGGCCGGCGCTGGAGCTCGACGGGTGGGCCTACGGGCGGCCGTTGCCGGAGTTCGTCTCCGAGAACCGCTGGGAATCGCGCCGATCGTAACGCCCGGCGACACGCTGGTGGCTGCGGTATCGTCGCCGGTCGAGGTGAGGCAATGACGGGCAAAGTCGCCACATGACAGCTAAAGAGAACGTGCTGATCGTGCACTGGCACGACCTGGGGCGATATCTCGGCGCCTACGGTCACCCGGACGTGTCCAGCCCGCGGCTGGACCGGCTTGCCGCCGAGGGCATCCTGTTCACCCGGGCCCACGCCACGGCACCGCTGTGCTCGCCGTCGCGCGGGTCGCTGTTCACCGGCCGCTACCCGCAAAGCAACGGCCTGGTCGGCCTGGCCCACCACGGCTGGGAATACCGCAGCGGCGTGCGTACCCTGCCACAGATATTGGCCGAGTCCGGTTGGTACTCGGCACTTTTCGGCATGCAGCACGAGACGTCCTATCCGAAACGCCTCGGCTTCGACGAGTTCGACGTGTCCAACTCCTATTGCGACTACGTGGTGGACCGCGCCCAGGAGTGGCTGGCGGACAGCGCCGAAAACCTCGCGGGCCAACCGTTCCTGTTGACCGCCGGGTTCTTCGAAACCCACCGGCCCTACCCGCGGGACCGCTACGAGCCGGCCGACACCGCGGACGTCGATCCCCCGGACTTCCTCCCGGACACCCCCGAGGTCCGCGGCGACGTCGCCGACTTCTACGGCGCGATCGCCGCCGCCGACGCCGCCGTCGGCCGGTTGCTGGACACGCTGTCCCAGACGGGGCTGGACGCCAACACCTGGGTGGTGTTCTTCACCGATCACGGCCCGGCCTTCCCGCGCGCGAAATCCACGCTGTACGACGCCGGAACCGGCATCGGCATGATCGTCCGTCCCCCGACGGGCCGCGCCGCGGCGCCGCGCGTGTACGACGAACTGTTCAGCGGCGTCGACTTCGTGCCGACGCTGCTGGAGCTGCTGGGGCTGCGCGTGCCGGCCGACGTCGAGGGGGTGTCGCACGCCGGTGCGCTGCTCGCGCCGGAGCCGCAGGCCGAACCGGTCCGCGAGCAGGTGTATTCGATGAAGACCTATCACGACTCGTTCGACCCCATTCGCGCCATCCGCACCAAGGAATACAGCTACATCGAGAACTACGCGGCCCGCCCGCTGCTCGACCTGCCGCTGGACATCCAGGACAGCCCTTCGGGACACGCGGTCGAGCCGTTGATCACCGGCCCGCGTGCGGAGCGCGAACTCTACGACCTGCGAACCGATCCCACGGAGACCCACAACCTGCTTGCGACCGAAGACCCCGACGTCGACGCCGTCGCCGCGGATCTGGCTGTGCGCCTGCATGATTGGCGCCAGCGCACCGGCGACGTCATACCGTCGGAGTTCGCCGGCATGCGGATCGCGGTGCGCTACACCGAAACCTACCTGCGGATCCACCACATGAAGCCCAGCAGCCGGTCGGCGATCGCCGTCGACCGCGGCATCGAGGAATAGTTACGCGCGCTGCCCGCCGCCGACCTCGGCGACGATGAACACCCGGCGGAACGGGAAGATCGTCGTGCCGTCGGCCCGGGGCGGGTACGCGTCGTCCAGCAGCGGGATGAGCTCCCGGCGGAACTGTTCCCAGCCCTCGTCGTCGAGCCGCTCGCGCACCGGGACCAGCGCCGTTCCGGTGATCCATTCCAGCACCGGGTGCTCACCCGTCAACTGGTGCAGGTAGGTGCTTTCCCAGACGTCGACCTTGCATCCGGCGTCCAGCAGCAGATTGGTGTAGGTCATCGGCGGCTGAACCACCGCTCCGACGCGAAATGGTATGTCGCGCATTAGTTTTGCGTATGGCTCGCGACGGGCCAGCGCCCGCACCGTGGCATGGGAAGGGGTTTCGAAGTTGCCCGGGATCTGGACGCCGATCCACGAGCCGGGCGCCAACTCGCCGGCCCAGCGCACCAGTAGATCGGCGTGCTCGGGCACCCAGTGCAAGGCCGCGTTGCACACCACCACGTCGGTGTCGGGCTTGGGCTTCCAGTCCCGCAGGTCGCCGACGACGGCGTCGATCCCACGTTCCTTGGCCGCGGCGACCATCTCCGGCGAGCTGTCCACCGCCTCGATCGCCGCCTCGGGCCAGCGCCGCACCAGGTACTTCGTCAGGTGACCCGGGCCGCAGCCCAGGTCGACCACCCGGCGCGCCTGCTTGGCGCCCACGCGCGACAGCAGGTCGTAGAACGGGCGGCTGCGATGGTCAGCAAAGGCCAGGTAGACGTCGGGATCCCACATGTCGGTCCTCCTGATCAACACCATCACGGCTCGAGCTGATAGGTAAACCGTATTACCGCATGCCGCCGCGGCAGCCACCGAGTGGGCGATAGCATCGCGTCTGTGACACCGACCGACCCGGATCCGGTCACTCCCCCGGTTCCGGTACCGGATGTTCCCGGCGCCGATCTGCCCGCCGGCGCCGCGGGATTGCCGCCGCGCTCCGCGTTGTCGCCGCGTCAGCGAATGGTCGTCGAGGCGGCCGCCGTCTCCGATCTCGCGCTGCGCACCGCGGTCGCGTCGGTGCTGACGACGACCGTCACGCCAGCGGTACTCGCCAGCGCGGCGCGCTCCGGCAGCGAACGCGACGGCCTGCGCTTCTACGCCGAGCTCGGCGCCGAGCATGATCCGGCGAAGTCGTTTCCGATGCCAACCGAGCTGCCCCGGGTGTCGTCGCGGCCGGCGAATCGGCTCGCGGAGTGGATCGCGCACGGGACCGTCGAGAACATCTCGTTCCCGAGCAGCTTCCGGGCGATCAACCCGGAAATGCGCACCCGCTGGAGCGCGTTGGGATCCAACAACGTCGTGCACGCGCAGCACTGGCGCCATGCCGACGGGCCGCATCCGACGCTGTGCGTCATACACGGCTTCATGGGGTCGTCATACCTGGCCAACGGGCGGTTCTTCACGCTGCCATGGTATTACCGCTCGGGCTACGACGTCCTGATGTACACCCTGCCGTTCCACGGCCCGCGCGCCGAAAGGTGTTCGCCGTTCAGCGGTTTCGGCTATTTCGCGGGCGGGCTCTGCGGTTTCGCCGAGGCGATGGCCCAGGCCGTGCACGACTTTCGGTCCATCATCGACTACCTGCGGCACACCGGGGTCGAGCGCATCGCGCTGACCGGCATATCGCTCGGCGGCTACACCGCCGCGTTGGTGGCTTCGGTGGACGACCGGCTGGAGGCGGTGATCCCAAACTGCCCCGTGGTGACGCCGGCGACGATGTTCGACGAATGGTTTCCCGCCAACAAGCTCATGGGTCTGGGGCTGCGGATGTCGAAGATCAGCCGTGACGAGCTGATCGCCGGGCTGTCCTACCACTCACCGCTGAATTACCGGCCGCTGATGCCCAAGGAGCGCCGGATGATCATCACGGGCCTGGGCGACCGGATGGCCCCGCCGGATCAGGCCGTTGCGCTGTGGGAACACTGGAATCGCTGTGCGCTGCACTGGTTTCCCGGCAGCCACGTCCTGCACGTGAGCCAGCTGGACTACCTGCGCCGGATGACTCAATTCCTGCGCGGCGTCATGTTCTGACGGTCTCCGCCAGCGGCGCCCGGTGCGCGCCGGCCTCCGGGGTGGGGCAGACCAGTTCGGCCAGCAGGCCCGCCGGTTCCTCGGTGTGCCCGTCAAGCCGTCGCGTCGACAGCAGCTCCAGCGCCGCCAGCGCCGGGAGATGATCCCCGCGTTGCGGGATCAGCCCAGCCGGCAGGGCCGCGGCAGCCGGGGGCGCGTCGGTCACAAACGCGCACGCGGCCGCGACGGTGGGACGGCTTGCATCACCGGCGATCTCCAGCGCCGTCCAGGTCTCGCGCGCCGGGTGCGTACGGATCGCCTCGAGCGTTTCGGGCAATCCGTCGTCGACACAGACCCGATATGCCGCAACGTAATCCGAGGCGCCACGCTGGACTCCCCGCCAGGTCTCGCGCGCATTCGACGCCAGCAGCCGCGGGGCGTCCTCGGGCGCAACGATGCCGGCTTCCCAGCCGATCTCGCGGAGATGGTCGGCCAGCCGCCGGGCGGCCACCTGGGCCGTCTCGTGCAGCGGGATCCGCGACGACCGCGCCTGCAGCGCCGCCAGGTTGTCGGCCGCCGAGATCGTGATCGCGATCCAGGTCTCGAGCGTCGACGCATCGGATGCGTTGCCGCGATTGGTGATCCGGATCTTGTCGGCCCGGATGCCGTAGCGGTCCAGGTACCGGGCGAGCAGCGGCAGCGGCAATACATCGGAGTCGCCGACGGGCGGCCCGAGCCGCAGCAGCGCGGTCGCCGTCGTGGCAGAACCGGTTTCGGGCGCGGTCCCGCCGTTGCGGCGGATGATCGCGATCCGCCGGCGCAGGATCGTGGTGAAGTGCAACCCGCGCCACCAGCCGAACAGCAGGATCACCACAGCCGCGGCGATGCCGAGGACCCAGTAGTCGCGCGCCGATCGCCACGGGTACGCCAGCACCGCGGGCACCACGGCCAGCAACGCCAGCGTGATCCGGCCGGCGCCGGGGGTCGGTATCGAACGGCTCACGGGGTGCTCTCCTTCTTACGGACGATCGCGGTGATCGCGGCGACGGCCGCGACCACCAAAGCCAGCACGGCGCTTCCGACGAACGACACGGTCCGCGGGGTGGTGTTCTCCGGCGCCGGTGCCGGCGGGGCGGCGACCGGTTTCGCCCCCGCCACACCGGGTTGGTTGCCGGCGGGCAGGTCCCACGTCAGCGCGGCCACCGGGTCCACGCTGCCGGCGCCGACGACGTTGGAGGGCGCCCGGGCACCGTTGTGCGCGGTCGCGGTGATGCGCCGCACCACCTGTGTCGCGTTGAGTTGGGGATACTTGCTGCGCACCAGCGCCGCGACGCCCGACACGTAGCCCGCCGCGTAGCTGGTGCCGCTCAGCGCCACCAGCTGCTGGTGGTCGTCGGGCAGGCCATTAGCCAGGCCCCCGCCGTCGCGGTTGCTCACCGACACGATGTTTTCGCCGGGCGCCGCGATGCCGACCCACGGGCCGGCCATGGTGAATTTCGACGGCTGTGCGTCCGGGTTCAGCGACGCCGCGGAGAGCACGTAGGGCTGCCACCACGACGGCACCGAGACCGACTTGACGCCGGCCCAGTTGCGGGGGTCGTCCGGGCGGCCGAGGTCGGTGAGCGGGTTGGAGTCACAAGACATCCCGCCGCCGACCGATCCGGTCGCCCCGGTGTTGCCCGCGGCGGCCACGATCACCGCGTCCTTGTCCACCGCCGCGTACCGGATCGCCGCGCCCAGCGCGGCCTGGTCGACGGGACGGTCGGCGGGAAGGCAGGTGATCGCGGAGATGTTGATCACCCGGGCGCCGAGGTCGGCCGCGTGCACGATGGCCCGCGCCAGGGTCGCGATGTCGAGCGACGCCCGCGCCAGCATCGGATCGCCGCCCGGTGTGCGCGGCGAAAACTTGGCCGACGTCATCCTGATCGAGAGCACCCGCGCCGCGGGCGCCACACCGGAGAACCCGTCGTCACCGGGTTGACCGGCGATGATTCCGGCGACCAGCGTGCCATGCCCGTCGCAGTCGGTCAGGCCGTCGGTCGTCTCGACGTAGTCGCCGCCGGGATCGACGTTGGGCAGGCGCGGGCCCGGCCGCACCCCGGTGTCGATGACCGCCACCAATTGGCCGTCGCCGCGGGAAAACCGCCATGCTGCAGGAAGGTTCAGCATCGCCTGGCTGGGCGTCGTCACCACCGGATCGCTGCCGGGAATGACACCGGAGACCCCGCACGGGCCGCGCTGCTCCATCGGCTGCCCGGGACCCGGGCTCCCGTTGGGCGGTGCCACGCCCGGGTCGACCGTCGGCTGATCGATCGCCAACGCCGGCGGGCAGGCCCACATCACGGCCGCCAAAGCGGCTGTGACGCAAGCGAGTCCGGAACGGATCATCGATTGAGGACCCACGCGAACAGGCCGACCAGGTAAGCGAGGACCGGAATCAGCGACGCGTCGAGCCCGGCCGCGAGGAAACCGAGCAGCCGGCGCAGCGGCAGCGAGTAGCTCTCCGGCGAGGCGATGCGCGGGTTCAAGGCCACCACCACCCACGCCGTCGCCAACGCGATCAGCACCAGCGACGCAACCAGCGCGGCGGCGTAACGCCCGGTCGCGGTGTAGAGCATCAACAGCACGCCGGCCGCGAGGTAAGGCTGGGCTAGCAGCCAGGCCTTGCAGGCGGCCGAATCCCAGACCCGGGCGCGCAGCACGGACGTGGCGGCGGTCGCTCCGACCGCGTACCAGCCCAAGCCACCCAACGACTCTGGGCGCAGCGCGATGGCCACCGAACCCAGGACACTGAGCAACACCGCGGCGGCGATAAATCCGTTCTGGTGCGCGTCACCGATTCGCACCCGCCGCGGCAGGTCCTCCAGCACGCGCAACGACGGCGCCGACGGAGTGGGGTCGCCGGGCGCCGGAATGACCGGCAGCGGGAAGCGTGCCCACAGGGCGGACAGCTGAGCGGCCTCGATGGTGACCAGCAGGGCCGCCACGATCAGCCCACAGCCGATGGTCAATATCGGGAAATGCCAGAGTGATTCGGCGCCGGCAGCCAGCACCACGGCGGCCCCCACCACCGCGGTCGCGGTGAAGAAACCGACGATCCGCTCGCGCTCCGGGCCCGGGACCAACAGGGCGATCAGCGACCACGCGGTGACGCCGGCCGCGGCCAGCATCAGTTGCGACGGCCCGAACTTGCCGGGAACCGCCAACGCCAGGGCGGCGGCGATGGGCACCAGGGCGGCGACCGACAGCGCCATTCCGGCGCGCGCGGAACGCACCGTGATCAGCAGGCTCGCCACCGCGGTGAGGGCGGCGATCACGCTGACCGCGACCAGTCCGGACAGCGCGCCGGTGGCCACCCGGTAGGTGACACCCAGGCCGGTGGCCAGGAAGGCCACGGCGATCGCGGCGGCCAGCGCGCCCCGCTGGATATGCGTTGTCCCCCAGGGCCTCAGACGCGAGGTCGAGAAGATCATTGCGGCGTCGGCGATGTCCTCGACGATGCCCGGCGCCGCCGGGCCCGCGGGCACCGGCTGCAGCGCGAGCAGGTCACCGTCCACCACCCCGACCGTGTCCAGGCTGGCGTCGAGGCTGAACGGCGCGCCGCCGATCGGTGCCAGGCTCAGGTGGACCGCCGCGAGGGTGCCCAGGCCGTCGTCCGCGTCGCCGTTCGACGCGGCCGGAGCCGCCAAACGCTTGACCGCGGGCAGGATTTCGCGCAGCGGCAGCTCGGTAGGCAGGGCCATCTCCGTCAGCCGGCTCTCCGCCAGGATGGCGACGCGGACGATCGGCATCACGGTGCCGGACGTCATTTGGCGGCCCTCAAAAGACGCTGCGGCCGTTCCTGCGACATGGTTCTCTCTTCTCTATCTCGTTGCTGGTTGGTGTTCGGCGGAAAAATCTCGGGACAGCCGCCGGCCGGGGAACCACTGGCCCTCCGGCAGCAGGGCGGTCAGGTGTTCGATCGCGACGGCGATCGCGAACGGGTTGCCGGGGGCGAACGTCGAGACCCATTCGCCGTCGAACGCTCGGGAGGGGCTGACCAGCACGCGACCGGCGGCGGTGTCGACGATGCTCATGCCGACCTCGGTGGTGGCGTGTTGCCCGTCGCGGCGGCAGCCCGCGACGACCTCGATGTAGCTGCGCGGCCCGGAGAAGACCGCCTCCACCACCGGCCGTGCCGACGCCGGGATTCCCAGGTATTCAACGACTTCCGACAGCGGGGCGCCCGACCTCAGCCGCTCGTCGGCCCGGGCGCCGACGCGCATCGGCATGCTGAACTCGTCGAATCGCGCCGGCGGCCGCTGGGCGAGGCCGACGCCGAGCACCGGGACCAGCCCTCGCGCGTCGTCGATGTCCATCGCGGTGAACGTGACCAGTTGCGCGCTGCGCAACGCGACCACCGTTTTAGCCGTTGTACCGCTGCGCTGCGCGACCACGCCGCGCAGCAGCTCGCTCGAGCCGGAGGCGTTGGCGGGTCCCACGTAGCGCAGGTCGAGCCACCGGTCCGGGAAGCAGACGGCCTTGATCCAGCCCGCGACGGCCGGATTGACGACTCCGTCTTGCGTCAACAGACCCATACCGGTCAGCTCGGCACGCTGCTGTTCGAAAAACTCGGCGCGTTCCGCGGTGTCGCGGTAGGGCGTGGTGATCGCCAGTACCCACGGGAAGGTGCCCGCTCCAATGGTTTCCGCGATGAACCACGCGTGGTCGACCGTCAGCTCGACGGCATTCGGCGCTGCGCTCATTTGGCCTGGGTTAACCGCCCCACTTGGCGGCCTCGGCCGTGTCGCGGGCGTACATGGCCAAGGTGTTGGCCTCGTGGGTGCTGGCCATCGCCTGGTAGGCGCGCACCAACGACTCCATGGCCTGGTTCCACTGGGCCTGCCACACCTGGTAGGTCATGCCGGTGTCGCCCTGCCAGGCGTTGGACAGCGCGGCCTGCTCGCTGGCGATGTCGGCGCCCAGGCCTTGCAGGGTGCCGGCGTAGCCCGCCATGTCCCCGGCGTGGCTCAGCATCGCCGGGTAGTTGTACATGATCTGTGACATCACAAGTCCTTTCGCGGTCTTAGATCTCGGATTAGATCGACGTGTAGCCGGAAGCGGCGGCGGCGTCGGCGGCCACATAGGTGCCCGCGGCGTCGCCGAGGTTGGCCTGGGCGATGTCCAGCAGGGTGTTGACCCGCGCCGCGGCCTCCACGAAACGGGCGTGCGCGGCCTGGAACGCCGCCGAGGACTCGCCCTGGTGGAACGCCTGCGCCGACACCGCCTCCTGCTCGGCCTGGCTGATGGTGCTGCGCATCAGCGCCGCCTTGGCGGAAAACGCCGACTGCGAGGCCACCAACTGCGGAATGTGAGCGTCCAACATGCTCATGGTGATTGGTTTCCTTTCACTCTCTTCGGATTTCGGTTGCTCACTGTCTCGTTACGAACCGTCGTCTCCCCCTCTCCCCGATTCGCCCGGGCCCTGCTGGTCCCAGGTGCCGGGCACCATCGGCACCCGCGGCCCGCCGCCGAACTCGTCGTTGGCCAGCTTGGTCAACCCGGCCGCCCCCACGGCCTGGTCTTTGTGCGCGGTGCCCGCGAATCCCAGCCTCCCGGCGCCGCTCCCGGACGCCACCGCCGACACCAGCTCTTCCGCCGCGTACTCGGGCGGAATGCCGATGTCGGAATCCATGTCCAGGAACTCGTCGCCGTATTCGCGCATCGCCGCCCGCCGGCGCCGCCGTGCCCGCGCCTCGGCCCGGATGGGGGCCGCCGCACCCGCCGCCGGGATGGTGGCCGCGGGCGCCTTGACCCGTCCGTGCGGACCGACGGTCGGCCCGGCCTCGCTGCCCGGGCCGCCACCGAAACCCACCATGTAGGCGAAGGTTCCGGTGGTCGCCGCCGGGGCGGGCGCGGCGGGCGCCCCGGATGCGGCGGGCGCGGACGCGGGGGCGCCGGCGGGGGTCGCGACCGTTGTCGGGGCCACGCCGGCGACCGGCCACACCGCGGAAGCGGGTGCGGCGGTCGCAGCGACGCCTCCCGCCACGGGCGCCGCCAACGCGGGAGCCGCCGCGGCCGCCAGCGCCAGCGCCGGTTGCAGGGCAACCGGGAGGACGAGGCCGAGGAAGGGACTGAGCAGCAGCGACGGGTAAGTGATCCCCGCACCCACCCAGGAGAAAGTTTGGTAGGCGATCGCGAAGAGCAGCGGACCGTAAAGCACCAGCGCCTCAGACGGATTCGTCATGAACGCCTGGATGATCTTCACCGAGTTTCCGACGGGGTCCTGGAAGAACGTGGCGAGCTCTTGGAACATGTTCCCGTAGAAATTTGTGTACTGCGACAGCAGCTGAGACAACAGGTCGGACGGGTTGAGCGACGCGCCCGACTGGGCGGCCGGGGAGGCCGCCCCGTTCTGATTCACGATATTGGGAGCCGGCGCGGTGCGCGGGGCCGAGGCCAACGCGCCGCCCGAGACAGCCTGATAGGCGCCCATCGTGGTGGCGGCCTGCACCCACATCCGGAGGTAGTCGGCCTCGTTGAGCGCGATCGGGATCGTATTGATCCCAAAGAAATTGGTCGCCAGCAAGACCCCATGAATGACGTGGTTGGCGGCCAGCTCCACCAGAGTCGGCATCGCCGCCAGCGCGCTGGTGTAGGCCGCCGCGGCGACCTCGTGCTGGGCCGCCACGCCCGCGCTGTCGGCGCTGGCCTGCTGCAGCCACGCCAGGTACGGAGCGTGCGCCGCCACGTACTGCTCGGCGCTCGGCCCCTGCCACGCGCCCGCCTGTACCGCGCCCAAAAGCCCGCTGAGTTCGCCCGCCGCCGAGGCGTATTCGGCGCTGAGCGCCGACCAGGCCCCGGCGGCCGCAAGCAGCGACCCCGGTCCCGGACCGGTGCTCAGCAACGCCGAATGCACTTCCGGCGGCGAAGCCATCCAAACGGGCGCGGTCATTCTCTAGCCGCCCGCTACCCCGTAGGTCGCGGCCGCCGCGGCGTCACCGGCGAGATAGCTTGCGCCCGATTCACCCACGCCCACGCCGGCGCGGCCCAACTCCTCGACACCTTGGGCGGCGATGGCGGCGTGCTCCTGCCCCTGGGCGCTGAATCCCGCGGCCGTCTGCAGCGACACCGGGTCCGCCGCCGGCGGCACCACGGCGGTAATCGCCGGGGCCGCCGCCGCGTGGGCGGCCGCCAGCCGCGCCGTCAGCGCCTCCACGGCCGCGCTGGTCGCGGCCAGCCCCTCGGGAACCACTCGCAACGTCATGACTAACTCCCCTTCTGTTGCGTATCACCAAACATGGCGGCCTCACCGACTAGCGGGTTGACCAACTGCACATACGTCGGAATGTCGCTGTCGCCCAACAGAACCGCGCGGCCGGCCGGCATCCGGCCAAACCGCTGGCCCCGGATCTTGCCGCTGTCTTGCTGGTTGCCGGACAGCATCAGCGTGGTCGCCTGCAGGTCGTTGAAGCGGCGCAGCAGCGGGTTGGTCATCAGGCCGTGGGCCGAACCGGTGGCGCGGGCCGTGACGATCACCCGCAACCCCAGATCGCCAGCCTGCGAAAGCTGGGCGATCAGCGGGGTCCACGGCCGCTGCCCGATGTATGGACCGCTCATCGCCGGTGTGTCCGGTATCTGGTCGACGTCGTCGATGATCAGGTAATGGGTGTGGCCGCGGTAGGTCCAGCGGGACAGCTCCGTGGATGAGAGACCGGCCGGGGGCCGCCGTGACTCGATGATGTTGGCCAGACCCAGCATCGCGGGGGCGACCCGGTCGATGTTGGCCGTGTATTCGTTATCCGGGAACAACGGCTCGTCGACCAGGTGCAGCCGCCGATCCAGCACCGTGAAGGCCACCTGGTCGGCGGTGGAGTGCTCGCGGATGGTGCGGATGACGTGGCGCAGCAGCGTGGTCTTTCCGGACCTGCTGTCGCCGAACACCATCAGCAGTGGATTCTCGGCGAAGTCGAGGACGACGGGAGCGAGATCCTCTTCGCGCTGACCGATGACCACCTTCTCGGCGCCGCGGTACAGCGGTCCCAGCGCGTCGGGCGCGAGGTTGGTGGGCAGCAGCCGGACCGGCGGCGCCGAGACCCCGGGGTAGCGGGCGTTGATTGCGCCGATCTGGTCCAGCTGGGGAGCCGCGAACAGGAAATGCTCCGCGGCCATGGTCAATCCGCGGCCCGGCTGGTCGTGCGGGACGGCGTCGGCCGGGCGGCGCAGCGCGCCGACCACCCGCACGTTGCTGTCCCGCGCGTCGTGCAGCTTCAGCTCGAGCCGCAGCCCGAGACCGTCGCGCATCGCCAGCGGCACCTCCAGCCAGCTCGGCGTGGTGATCACCACGTGGATGCCGTAGGCGAGGCCGACGTTCACCAGTTCGGTCACCTTGGCCAGCAAGGGATTACGCGTGTTGAACTGATCGGTGTTGTCCCGGCCGAAGGCATAGAGGTTGTCGATGACCAAGAACACCTCGCCGTAACCGTCGTCGGGCGCGGAGCCGTCCTTCTCCCGGAACGCCTCGCGCTGCTGGCGGGACAGCAGCAGCTGCTCCAGCTCGCCGAAGGTGCGGCGGATGCGTTCGGGTTCCAGCGCCGACGCGACGCTGCCGACGTGCGCCAGTCCGTCCAGCGCCCGCAGCTGTCCGCCGCCGTAGTCCAGGCAGTAGAAGGTGACCTCGCGGGGCGAGTGCAGGTTGGCCGCCGACAGGATGAACGTCTGCAGCGCGGTTGTTTTACCGGACTTCGGGCCGCCGTGGATCACCATGTTCCCGGCCGAGGAGGCGGCGTCGAACACCAGCGGGTCACGGCGCATCTCGAACGGCTTGTCGATCTCGCCGAGCGGCCACCGCCATTGCCCGTGCGGCACGCCGGCGCGGGCCAGCACCTCGGTCAGCGGGATCGGTTCGTCCAGCGGCGGCAGCCACAGCTGCGGCGCGCGCGGGCCGTAGCCTGCCAGTTGTTCGCCGATGGTCGCGATCAGCTTGCGCGGCGGGCCGGCGTATTCCTCGTCCTCGCCGGTGGATATCACGGTGCCGTGATCGGGCTCCACCATTCCGGCCGGGAACAGCTTCGGCTCGGGATTCGACTGCACCACAAGGGCCTTGGTCTTCTGCGGCGGCTCGTAGATACCGTCGACGTAGGTGCTGCGGAATTTGATCGGGGCGGCGCCGGGGGCAGGGACCAGGAAGCCCTCGCCCTTGTGCTCCTTGCCTGACTCGATGTGATAGGCGTCCTCGACGCCGATGATCTGCCGGGACACGCTGGGGCTGGCCACCTTCAACCCGATGCGGTAGGAGGTGTTCTTGTCGATGTCCTTGATCTTGCCCACGTCCAGGGTCTGGGACGCGAACAGGATGTGGATGCGGAACGAGCGGCCCTTGCGGGCCACGTAGTCGAACAGCTCCGCGTACTCCGGATGGTCGGCCAGCATCAGGGTGAACTCGTCGGCGACCACGAACAGCGTTGGCAGCGGTGGCAAGTCGTGACCCGCCGCGATGGCGTTCTCGTACTCGGTCACCGAATTAAACGCGCTGCCCTGAACCCGCCGCCCGGCCTCGCGTAGCAGCGTCTCGCGGCGCGCCACCTCGCCGCGCAGCGTGTCGGCGAACCGGTCGGCGAGCGATTTCTTCTCGGCCATGTTCGAGATCACCGCCACGACCTGCGGGAAGTTCCGGAAGCTGTCGGCTCCCGCCTCGCCCTTGAAGTCGGCGTAGATGACGATCAGCCGGTCGGCCGAGTGGGTTGTCAACAGCGACAACAGGATCGACATCAGGGTCTGCGACTTCCCGGAGCCGGTCATACCGATCATCAGGCCATGCGGGCCCATGCCGCCCTCGGCCTCGTCCTTGAGGTCGAACATCAGCGGCTCGCCGGTCGCGGTGACGCCGATCGGCACGCGCAACTCGTCGTCGCGGCGGCGCGGCGCCCACAGCGTCGGCACGTCCAGCTGCGACGCGTCCGGGATGCCCAGCAGCGTGGTGAAGGTCGCGCCGCGGGTGGCGGCGGAGCGCAATCCGGCGTGCGTCGGGTTGGAGTCCCACCGCGACAGCTGACGGGCAAGGTGCGCGGCCTCGGCGGCGCCGAGTCGATCGGCGTTGTCGATGTACGGTTGCCAGCCGCCGGTCTGCCAGCGCTCGATAGCACCGCGTGTGACCCGCAGGATCGGCTTTTCGGGATCCGAATACTGCTCGCGGTGCGGTTGCGTGGCCGAATAGTGCACGACGGTGACGCCCGCCCGGCCCAGCGCCAGCGCCGAGGCGTTCAGGTCGTAGTCGGGGTCGTCGACGACGATCAGCAAGTGCCGCAGCGCATCCGCGGGCTGACCCGTGAACGCGGGCCGGTCGGCGAGCGCGGGCCCCAACGTCGCGACGAGCTCGTCGGCGTCCGTTGACAGGAAGCGGGCCGGGCCGACGCCGTCGAGCTCGCCGGGAATGTCGACGTGCGGCAACCACTTCAGCCAGGACCAGTCCGGGCCCTCCAGGTCGCGGGCGGCCAGCGCGACGCCGAGCACGGTCGGGTCGTGCCACGTCACTGCCTGAGCGATCCAGGCGCGCAACGCCGCCCGCGCTTCGTCCACCTCACCGAGGACGGTGATCCGCGAGACCTTCGTCAAGTCGATGCCAGTCGGCACGTCGCGCACGGTGCGCTGGGTGTCCAGCAGGCTGCGTAATGCGCTGTGCGACACCGGTTCCAGGTCGATCTCGTCGGCGGTGTCGTTGACGCGCAGCGCGGTGTCCAGCGGCACCTGGTGACGCCCGGCCCGCAGGACCAGAAAGTCGGGATCGTGCGGGTCGCGCTCCCACTGGCGGCGCGACCCGGGCACCGCGCCGAGGCCGGCCGGGTCCGGGTGGGACCACTCGGCGGCCGCCCGCTGCTGGGCGGCCTGCGTCCGGATGTTGTCTCGGACCACCGACAGGTAGCGCAGGTAATCGGCCCGTTCGGCGTCGACCTCCTCGGTGCGCGTCTTGTTGTCGTTGCCGCGATAGAGCGCGGTCGCCGCGAGCAGCAGCACGAACGGGAAGAACAGCGTCTGCGGGGAGATCACCCGCATCCCGGTGGCAACGAGCGCCACCACCATGCCCACGATCAGGAGCACCAGCACATAGGGCATCGCGCGACGCAGGAACGACGGCGGGATCACCCGGGGCAGCTCCGGGGGCGCCTCGATGGTGATGGTGCCCTTGCGGGTGGCGGGCGGCGCCAGCCGCCGGCGCGCCTCGAAGATCAGTCGGCTCATCGGCCCTCCCCCTCCGCCGAAACCGGGCGCCCGGGCTTGGCGTCGGGCGCCAGGCCGTCGTGCGCCAGCAGCGCGTCGGCGCGCGACAGCGTCGGACCCGGCGCGAACAGTGACAGGACCGACCACGGCACGGGGACCGCGGGCGGGTTCAGGCCCAGGGCCTCAACGGTTTTGCTGCGGACGGCACCGTCACCGGTTTCCGTGTCGATGCCGTAGCGCACGCCGGTGTCGGAGACCCAGAACAACGACCCGGCGGCCGGGGCGGCCGGCCCGCCGCCCACGGTCTGCGTGAAATAGCCGGTGCCCGGCGCCAGGGCGACGCGGGCCGCGACGCCCGGGGCGCCACCACCGACCAGGTCGACGGTGCGTATCCCCTCGGACACCGGCAGCACCGAGCCCGAGAGCAGGCTCAGCGAGCTGGTTGCCGCCCCGGCCGGCTTGCTCCAGTGGGCACACGTGACGGGATCCTTGGCCGCGTCGATGAGGGCGACCTGCTGATCGGGGTAGCGGGTCGTGTCGAGCATCCGCGACACCGGCAGCTTGGACACCTGGTCGGCACCGAGCCGCGGCGGTTGGTCCAGGCCATAGGAATTGGAATTGCGCAGGATCGCGGCCAGCACGGGCGAAACCTGCTGCAGGCCGTCGGGCAACACCGCGTAGTAGCGCTGGTTCTGCTCCAGCCCGTAGGAGACGATCACGCCACCGATCGGCGCCGGCACCGAAAAGCCGGCGGGTCCACCGGCATTCGGGATCGACGGCGGCGTGAGCGCGGGCGATTCGGGGATCGCGTTGAACAACCCCTGTGCGATCGGCCGCGCCGCGGGCACCTCGACACCGAGGCCCAGCGCGTTGGTCACCGCGTGGTTGGCCAGGTCGATCTGGCTGCGCTTGCCGTCCCACAGCAGCCAGGTGCCGGTGCCGTTATCGACCAGGATGCCTTGATTGGCGTGGATCGCGTCGGCCCGCGCGCCGTCGCCGTCGGGGCGACCGGCGACCACCGTGACACCCGTGCTGTGGGCGCCGTGCGACGTTCCGCTCACCGCGTCGCACACCGTCCAGTCGGCGTCGCGCGAGGCGTTCTGCACCATTCGCTCCGGCGCGCCCGGAATGCCGATCAGGTTGCCGCGCGGAAACCGGTCCAGCTCAGAGCTTTTCACGGTGGTCGGGTTGACCGGCTTGCCGACGATCAGCCGGGCCGAGGTCAGGTTGAGCACCGGGTGCAGATCCTCGCCCACCCGCACGTACAACGCGGCGGTCGACCGGTCGGCAAGCACCGCGTTGTTGCCCGCCGAGCCGCTCGGCCGGATCAGCGAGAACACGAAGCAGCCTGCCAGCCCGGTGATGAGGATGAGCGCGCCCATCAGCACCGCGCGCGACTGGGTGCGCAGCGGGTCGACGAGCATCCTGGTGTCGTGCAGGGCGATGCCGGAGGCGATCCGGCGCATCACGAAACGCCAGCCGGTCACCTGGTGGCGCGTGACGAAGCCGCGGCGGTATTCGACCCTGTCGGGATTCTCGTTGACCGGGGTCCGTGAGGCAAACGAACGCCGATCCCCCTCCGGCACACTGTTATTCGTCATGCCGGCACCGACAGCCCCAGGCCGCGCAGCAGCGGCTCCACCGACTTCTCGACGTCCTGGTCGGTGATCGTCATCAGCTCCTCGTCACTGAATTCCCCGGTTCCGGCGTGTTCGGAGTGGTCGAGCCGGAATTCTCGTTCCTCCTCGGAGCGTTCGACGATGTTGCGGACGAACCGGCCGTTGCCCGCGATGTCGAGGTTGCGCCGCGAGATTCCGTTGGCGTCGGGCGTCGACTCGTTGGCCAGCTTCGAGAACAGCGCCTCCATGTGCTCGAGCGCGGCGGGCTCGAAGACGCTGTCGCGTTGCTCGGCCATCTTGTGCGCGATCTCCACCAGCTCGCCCGGCGTGTAGGAGGGGAAGTCGATGTTGCGGGTGAACCGGGACCGCAGGCCCTCGTTGGTGTCCAGGAACTTGTCCAGATCGGCCCGGTAGCCGGCGATGATGACCACCAGCCGGTCGCGGTCGTTTTCCATGCGCGCCAACAGGGTGTCGATGGCCACCAGCCCGAAGTCGTTCTTGGCGCCAGTGGCCACCAGGGCGTAGGCCTCATCGAGGAACAGCACCCCGTCCAGCGCGCTGTCGATGATCGCGTTCGTCTTGGCCTCGGTCTCGCCGATGTGCTGACCGATGAGGTCGGCGCGATGCACCTCCCTGATGTTCTCTCGCTTCAAAAGGCCCAGGCCGCAATAGATCTTGGCGACGACGCGGGCGATGGTGGTCTTACCGGTCCCGGGCGGCCCGGCGAAGACCAGGTGGTGGGTGCGCTGCGCCACGGCGAGCCCGCGCTGCTTGCGCACCAGCTCCATGGCCACCGAGCTCTTCAGCCGGGACACCTGGTTTTTGACCTCGTCGAGCCCGATGAACTCGGCGAGCTGGCGTTCGGCCTCGTGCAGCAGCGCGGCCTTGCGCTCGTGGGCGGCCGGGTCGACGAAGTCGTCGGCGCTGGGCTCGGTGGCGGGATCCCAGGGATCGGTGCGGGCCTCGATGCGGGCCGCCGTGGTGGTCACGATCCCAAAGCTGGTGTCGGACAGGGCCTGTTCGATCTGCTCGTTGGCGGGGTGGGCCGCATACAGGTCGTGCAGCACGTCGCTCGCCGACTCCTCGTCGACGTGCGCCCGCAGCACCAGCGCCTTGGCCAGCGCGCCGTCCACGGCCGCGACGGCGACGGGCCCGTCGGGTTCCTCGAGGTAGGACAGCGCGGGCGCGAACATGCCCAGGCGGGCCAGCGAGGTACCCAGCGTGATTTTCGCCGCGTGCGAGAAGGTCTCGTCGAGGTCGGCGTCGTTGACGATCGGGGTGAGCAGCTTGACGACGTCCGACCAGCGCTCGGCGCGGTAGTTGATGACGACGGCCACCCAGCGGGCCTCGCGCCAGCTCGGACGGCGTTCGATGAGGCCGGCGACGATCCGGTCCGCGTCGGCAAACCGTCCGTCGGTTGCCAGCGCCGCCGCGTAGGCGAGGTGGAAATCGTCGGGCGTGGCGGCGCGGAACTGGAGGTACAGCCCGGTCTCGTAGCGGAAGCCCAGCGCGCCGGACGCTAGTTCCACGTGGCGCTGCAACGCGCCGGCCGTGGCCGCGGTGCGTGAGACGGCCTCCAGGACGCGCAAGGAGACGTCGCCGGCGGCGGCCAGCCCGGTCCAGGCGTCGCATTGGTCGTGGGCGATGCGCGTCAGCGCGGTGAAGCCGGAGCGGGCCGCGGCCAGGTCAGCCGGGCGCTGGCGCTCATACACCGAGATTCCCAGGGCGCGACAACATGTCGCGAACCGGCTGACGATATCGGCGTCGACCCTGCCGTCTGGACGAGCATGCGTAGGCCGGGCTGCGAGCACGCCGGCGTCACCGCGTTCCACAGCTGTTACTTCCCATCTACGTAGCTTCCCCTAACCTAACCTGCCTGAAGTTAGCATTGCCTAAGCTCGTTGTCGAGGCGCCCCCGGCTCACCCGAGTTGTGCCACCGGCTCCCCCTTCGCGGCCGCTGACCAGGGCATTTCGCAGCGGGACCATCTCGACCAGCTGAGCTTACTGAAAATCGTTTTCATTATCAAAAGCATGCGGGGGCCAAGTTTGCGGCGTCATCGGCACCGACGGCCCGCCGCCGAACTGGTCGCCCGCCAGGGTGGCCAGGCCCGCCGCCTCGGCCGCCGCCGTGCGCGCCGTTCCGGCGAAGCCCAACGGCCCCGCGCCGACGTCGGACGCGGCGGTCGAGGCCGCGTCGAAACCCGGTTCGTCGTCCGCCTCCCACTCCGGATCCACGTACTCGTACCGGTAGCCGCGGTGATGGTCGTGCATCGCCGCCCGCCGCCGGCGGCGCGCGCGCTCCTCTTGTCGCGCCGCCCCGGCGGCAGCCGCGGCCGCGGCGCTATCGGGTTCCGGCGCCTTGCGCTGAGCGCCGGTGCCCATCCCGGTGCTGGCCCCGATGGTCGGCCCGCCCACCAGGTAGGGGAAGGCGCCGCCGCCAGCGCCCGCGGGGGGCGGCGGCGGGACCCCGGCCGCCACCGACGCCGGTGCCGGCGCGGGTGCCGCGGCCGGAGCCGGAGCCGGACCGGGAGCGGGTGCGGACGCGACGCTGACGAGAGGCGAGCCGGCGACGGCGGGTACGGCGGGCGCCTCGGGCAACGGCGCGACCGCCGCCGGGGCCACGGCCGGCTGAATCCCGGCCAGCCCACTCAGCCCCGCGAAACCGGCCCCAAATCCGGGGGTGACGAGCGTCGACGCGAGCGCGAGCGGCAGGATCGTCTGCAATTCGGGGAACGTGTCGAAGACCTCGCCCACGTGAGTGGCCTCGTCGGCGACGAGCGCCGGAATGTCGGACTCGATCTGCGATATCGACTGCGCGGGGTTCTCGGGGAATTCTTCGATGTCCCGGCCCAGGGTTTGGAAGATCTCGAGAAACCGGTTTTCCCACCAACTCAGCTGCGTCGGGTCGCCGGAGTCGTCGTCGACGATGTCGCCGCTGTCACCGGTGTCGCTGCCGTCGCTGTTGTCGTCGGCCGCGTGCAGGATCTGCGGCGCCGGGTCGGTCTGCGGCGCCGACGCCACGGCCGTCCCGGCCACGGTTTGATAGGTGGCCATGGTGGTGGCCGCCTGGATCCACATCCGGACATAGTCGGCCTCGTTGAGCGCGATGGGAATCGTGTTGATGCCGAAGAAGTTCGTCGCCAACAGCACCGCGTGGATCGCGTGATTGGCGGCCAGCTCCAGCAGGGTGGGCATCGCGGCCAGCGCCGCGGTGTAGGCGGCGGCCGCGGTCTCGTGCCGGGCGGCTGCCGACGCGCTGTTGGCGCTGGCCCGCATCAGCCAGGCCAGGTAGGGCGCGTGCGCGGCCACGTACTGCGTGGCGGTGGGTCCCTCCCACGCCCCGGCCTGAACGGCGGCCAGGATCGAGGTGAGTTCGTCGGCGATCGACGCGTACGTCGCGCTCAGCGAGCTCCATCCCGCGGCGGCGCCCAGCAGGCCGCCGGGTCCGGGACCGCTGCTCAGCTGCGCCGAATGGACCTCCGGGGGTGACGCCATCCACACGGGCGCGGTCATAGCGGCGACTCCTTAACGATCCGGGCTGGACTTGACGGCCGCGTCGACTGTTGGGCGGCGTCACGAGCCCGTGGGAGTAGTCGCTAGTTGGAGCGGGAAAGTTCCCGTCAGTCCTTGACGGCGCTCACCAGGGTGTTGCGGGCGATCATCGGCCCGGCTTCGGTGCCTGGGCCGGGCACCGGGCGCCCGACCTGTCGCAGGTAATCGGCGAGCGGGGTGCCGACGGCCGTCCACCCGCGCCCGCCGAACCACTCGGCGGCCGGCGCGTGCTGCTCGTTGTAGACCAACTGGAAGAACAGGCGCTGGTCGCCCTCGGCGGCGGCGGCACGCTCCTCCTCGACCGCGGCCTCGAACTCGTCGGGCGCGAGCGGCGCGCCGTCTTCGATCGCGACGTGGCTGCCGTGGCCGGCCAGGCCGTCGATGCCGGTGAACAGCTGCTCCTGCGCGCTGGCCGGCAGATAGATCAGCAGGCCTTCGGCGATCCAGGCGGACGGCTTGGCGGCGTCAAAACCGCTGTCCCGCAAGGCCTGCGGCCAGTCGTCCCGGAGGTCGACGGCGACCTCGCGACGGTCGGCGCGCGGTTGGGCGCGGTGCTCGGTGAGCACCTCGCGCTTGAAGTCCAGGACCTGCGGGCGGTCCAACTCGAAGATCGTCGTGGCGCCCGGCCAGTCCAGCCGGTAGGCGCGGGAGTCGAGCCCGGCAGCCAGGATGACGACCTGCCGCACGCCCGCCTCGGCGGCCCGGCGGAAGTACTCGTCGAAGTACCGGGTTCGCGCGCCCTGGAAGTTGACGAAATGCACGCCGAAGTCGTCGGACTTCAGCGGATGGTCGGGATCCTTGCCGTCCAGGACGTCGGCCGCGGAACCGCCGACGGCACGGCAGAACACCTCCGCGTACGGGTCGACGGCCAGTGGGTCGGGCTTCTGCGCCTCCAGCGCGCGGGCGGTCGCTACGAACAGCGCCGTCGAACCGACACTCGTTGTGATGTCCCAGGTATCACCTTCGCTACGCACTCAACCGACATTACGCGGAGTCGTCGCGTTGCTTAGAGCCCCTCGCGCGAGGGTAATGAAAACGGTTATCGTTATCCACGTGGTTGTCCTGCCCTCGCGTCTGCCCTGCGCAACAGCGGCCACTGCCTTCGCGTTGCTGCTCGGGGTCGCAGGCTGTTCGGCGAGCCAGACCAACAGCGGCGCGCCGTCGCGTCCCGCTGCGACAGCGACCGGCGACACCGCGGCAGCGACCTGCCCGACCGCCCCGGTTCCCGTGGTCGTCAGCGTCGATCAGTGGGGCGACATCGTGTCTGAGCTGGGCGGCGCGTGCGCGTCTGTGAAAACGGTGCTGGCCAGCTCCTCGGTGGATCCGCACGACTACGAGCCGTCACCGGCCGACGCGGCGTCCTTCACGGGCGCCAAGCTTGTCGTGGTCAACGGCGCGGGCTACGACGTCTGGGCGTCCAAGCTGGCCACCAGCTCGGCCGCCGGCGCCAGGGTAGTGAGCGCCGCCGCGGTGACCAAGACGGCGGATGGCGCCAACCCGCACTTGTGGTACCTGCCGTCGGCGGTCACCGCGGTTGCTGATGCCGTGGTTGGCGAACTCGGCGAGCTCGACCCACAGGCCGGTGACTACTTCAGCCGGCGCCGAGCAGAGTTCACCGCCGCGATGGCGCCCTGCACCGCGCTGATGGGCAAGATCAAGGCCACAGCGGCCGGCAAGTCATACGGGGCCACCGAGACGGTCTTCGACTACCAGGCTCAGGCGCTGGACCTGGTGAACAAGACCCCGGAGGGCTATCGGCGGGCCTCGGCCAACGAATCAGATCCGTCTCCGGGAGACATCGACGCGTTCCGCGGCCTGCTGGCCGGCCGGCATGTCGACATCTTGATCTACAACACCCAAACCCAGGGTTCGATCCCCGAGCAGATCCGTGCGGCGGCCGAAGAGGCCAGGGTGCCCGTCGTCGACGTGACCGAGACAGTGCCGCCCGGGCAGACCTCGTTTGAAGGCTGGCAATACGCCCAGCTCGTCGAATTGGCCAAGGCGCTCGGTGTCGGTGTCTGATCTCGCTTCCTCGACCGCGGCGCTGGCGTTCACCGACGCCAGCGCGGTGCGCGGCGGGCGGCTCATCTGGTCGGAGGGCACCTTCGACGTGCCGGCCGGCGGCGTCGTCGCGATCATCGGACCCAATGGGTCGGGCAAGACGACCCTGTTGCACATGGTCCTTGGTCTGGTCCCGGCTGCCAGCGGCCACGTCGAGGTGTTCGGCCGCCGCCCCGGCCAGGCCAACGACAAGATCGGCTATGTGCCGCAACACTATGCCGAGGGCTCGGGCGAGGCCATCCGCGCGGCTGATGTCGTGTTGCTCGGACTCACCGGCTCCCGGTGGGCGTTCGGGCGCAGCACCGCGGCACAACGCAGGCGCGTCGACTGGGCATTGGCCGCCGTCGAGGCCACCGATGTCGCCGGCCGACGGCTCTCGACGCTGTCCGGCGGGCAGCAGCAACGCATCGCGGTGGCCGCGGCTTTGGTGTCGCAACCGCGGTTGCTCATCCTCGACGAACCGCTGGCGTCGCTGGATCTGCAGAGCCAGCGCGACATCGTCGCACTGCTGGCCCGACTGCACGCCGAGCTGGCCGTGACCATCCTGGTCGTCGCCCACGACCTCAACCCGCTGCTGCCCATCCTCGACAGCGCGATCTACCTACTCGATGGGCACCCGCACTACGCAGCCATCAACGATGTCGTCGACGATGCGTTGCTGACGCACCTGTACGGCATTCCGATCCAGGTCGCGCAGACCCCGCAGGGACAGCTGTACATGCGGAGCACGCTGTGACCGCCCATCTCGTCGCCCTGGGCTATCAACCCAATTGGTGGCCGATTATGACATCGGGCTTTATGAGTAACGCCCTGATCGGCGGCACCATCGTCGCGCTGGCCGCGGGGCTGATCGGCTACTTCGTCGTGGTCCGACAGACCGCCTTCGCCGCTCATGCCTTGGCGCACATCGGCTTTCCCGGCGCGACCGGCGCCGTCCTGCTGGGCATGCCGGTAGCCGCCGGGCTGGGCGTGTTCTGTGTCGGCGGGGCCCTGGTGATCGGCCTGTTGGGCAAGCGCGCCGCCGAGCGTGAAGTGGTCACCGGCACGGTCCTGGCCATGGCGACCGGCCTTGGCCTGTTCTTCAACTCGCTCGCCACCAAGAGCTCCAGCACGATAACCAACGTGTTGTTCGGCAACCTGTTGGCGATCTCCCACGATCAACTGGTCGGCTTCGCGATCCTGCTCGTCGTGCTCGGGCTCAGCGTCGGGGCCATCTACCGGCCCCTGTTGTTCACCTCGGTCAACGCGTTGGTCGCCGAGGCCAAAGGCGTGCCCGTGCGTGCGCTTTCCATGATGTTCATGGCGCTGCTCGGACTCACCGTAACCATGGCCGTACAAGCCGTCGGCACACTGCTGTTGTTCGCCTTGGTCGTCACCCCGGCCGCAACCGCGATCATGCTGACCCCCCGCCCGGCCCTGGCCATGATCACATCGACGGCGATCAGCCTCGGCGCGGTGTGGCTCGGGCTGGCCGCGTCGGCCATGTTCAACCTGCCGCCGAGTTTCCCCATCGTCACCATTGCCTGCGCCATCTGGGCAACCGTCTGGATCAGCGACCGCTGCCGGGTTGCCGTCCAAAGCTCGAAGCAGCCGGGCAATGCCCCACCCACCGTGACCGCGTCAACGAGCGCGACGTCGGTTATGTCGGAGAGCTGACTCTTACCCCGTCCGCCGAAAGGAGTGTCGCTGGTGTCTTCGCCTCTTGAACCCCGGCGACGACGTTCCACGGCCAAGCAACGGACCGTCTTGGAGGTCCTGCGGGAGCACGAGAACTTCCGCAGCGCCCAACAGCTTTATCTCGACATCCGCCGCCGGCAACAGCTGCAGATCGGTTTCACCAGCGTCTACCGCATCCTGCGCGCGCTGGCGGCCGACCGGATCGCCGAGACCCAGCGCGCCGAGGACGGCGAGATCCTCTACCGGCTGCGAACGGTGGCGGATCACCGTCACTACCTGGTCTGCCGACAGTGTGGCAGAGCGGTCGGATTCACCCCCGTCGAAATCGAAGAACACACCCGCCGCTTGAGCCGGCAACACCATTACACCGACGTCACGCACTACGTCGATGTCTACGGCACCTGCCCGCGCTGCAGGACCACCCCGTCGGGCTCGCAGCGCTGCTAAACCACGTTCGCTCGGCCGCCGTAGCGGCGGTGGAATTTCTCCACTTGCCCGGCGGTGTCGACGATGCGGCGCCCGCCGGTCCAGAACGGGTGCGAATCGGAGGTGACTTCGACGACGACGAGTGGATAGGTACGCACCCCTTGCGGCGTCTGCCACTCGATGGTGCGCGAGCTGGTGAGGGTCGATCGGGTCAAAAACATGGCACCGGTGGTCGCGTCTTGGAAGACGACCGGATGGTAGTCGGGGTGGATGCCGGGCTTCATCAGCGGTCTCCGTTCTGGGTGTGCCGGGCCGGCGTGTCCTCAACGGGCTGGTCGGCACAGGGATCTTCGTGCCAGTGGCCGAACGGGTCGTCGTAATGGATCCAGTCCTGCGGGGAGCGGTACTCCCGGTCGGTGAGCAGCGCGCCGTGCAGGCCGTCGAGAATGTCGGGAAGCGGTGCGCCACATACCAGTACCGTCATCGCGGTGTGTCGATCACCGTACTGGTCGTGCCACCCCAGCGCGGCGAAGGCGCGTCGCTCGGCGTCGATACCGGCCAGCTCGTCGGTCGTTAGGGCCGCGAGCCATTTGCCGGCCGAGCTCACCCGCAATCCGCCGCCGGCGGATTCCAACCACATCGCGTGTTCGGGCTGGCTGGCCAGCCAGAGCCGTCCCCGGGCTCGGATCACCCCATCCAGCAGCAGGTCCACACAGGTGTGCAGACGCTGGGGGTGAAACGGGCGTCGGGAATTGAACTCCACCAACGTGATCGGGCCGCGGGAATCCAAGGGTGGCTCTCCGGCCAGCAGCGGACCGTGCGGGTCATCGCTTCGGCCTCGCCGCGCGTCGCGCGGCAGATTGTTCAAAGCGTGCTCGATGTCGTCCGGGCCCACCCGGATGCGCGCGCGGGGTGAAAGACGGCGCAGCACGCCGGCCACGTGCGGGTCGGGCCGGTCGAGCACGACCACGTCGGCGAATTCGGCCTGACCCACGACCACCTGCGCCACAGTGCGGCCGTCGTCGAGTTCGGCGTCACCGAGCGCCTGGCTCAGCCACACCGCTGAATCGACACAGCTCACGACGGCGGCGACCGACACGTCCAGCGCCGCCGGCCCGTCGACGTACCCCGGTGCCGCACGGATCCGAACATGGTTGATGGCGAAGCAGATTGGTTCGGGCTCCAGCCACGGCGCCAGGTGCACGACGACGCGGTCGACGTCGTCGCGGCGGTGCAGCTGACGCAACAGCACCAGCAGGTCGTTGCGGATGGTGCACGACATGCACCCGTGCGCGAGCTCGATCCCGGCCTCCGCCGTCGTCAACACCCGATGCTGCAACATCGCCGTTGTGCGGCGCACCACGTGACCGTCGAAACGATGCTCTACGACCAGCGTTCCCGGAGCACGCAGCAGCGCTCCCACGACCGGGTCGGTGCCGGCCTGGCCTGCGACCAGTATGACGGGCGTTCGCATCGGTCCCCTTCATGACAATGATTTTCATTAAGTGCTATCCGTACGGTACCGTGTTCGGTGGGGCTTGTCGAAAATGATTTTCAATAACGGCGCCGGGGTCCGGGAAAGGGAAAAGTGTCTGCTCATTGCCAAGTGACCGGTCGCGCACCGGGTTTCGGTAACGCGGTGTCGCATTCGCATCGCCGCACCCACCGGCGCTGGTCGCCCAACATACAGCTCAAGACCTACTACCTCCCGTCGGAGGACCGCCGGATCCGGTTGCGGGTCAGCGCCAAAGGCATCAAGGTCATCGACCGCGACGGCATCGAGGCCGTCGTGGCAAGGCTGCGCCGGCAGGGACAACGAATCTGATGGCGCGCAACGAGATTCGGCCGATTGTCAAGCTTCGCTCCACGGCGGGTACCGGCTACACCTACATGACCCGCAAGAACCGACGCAACGACCCGGACCGGCTGGTGCTGCGCAAATACGACCCGGTGATCCGCCGCCACGTCGACTTTCGCGAGGAGCGCTGAGCATGGCCAAGAAACCTCGGCGCGGTCGTCGGGCCGCGGAACTCCGAGTCAAGGCCAAGAAGAACCTTCTCGCCAGCCTCGGGCTGCACGCGGTCGACTACAAGGACACCGCCGCGTTGCGCCTGTTCATCTCCGAGCGCGGCAAAATCCGCTCCCGGCAGGTCACCGGTCTGACCGTCCAGCAACAACGGCAGGTCGCCACGGCGATCAAGAACGCGCGCGAAATGGCGCTCCTGCCCTATCCAGGGCCGGCGGCGCGTTGACGTCGGGGCGCCGCGGGACCGACCGCCCGTTCACCGTCGTCGTCTGTACGGCGTGTGCCGCCAACGACGTCCTCTCGGTCATCGACGAACTTCGTCCCACCATCCGCCGCTGTCCGCGCGCCATGCTGGTCTCCGCCACGTGCATGCTCGGACCACTCACCTGTGCGTCTCGCCCAACCGGATGCGGGGTCATGGCCCTGGTGCAACCCTGCACCGACGACCGGGAAGCCTGCGGACCGGCCCACTGGATCGGCCCCATCACCGACAGCGCCGAGGCGGCGGCCCTGCGCGATTGGCTCGAGCTCGGCCAGTGGGAAAACACCCCTGTCCCAGGAGATCTCGGCCGACATCAGTTTTGGGCCCGCAGCGCCAGTCGGAACAATTGACGTCGATCAGCCGGTCAACGGGGATAGTCGTAGGGGTTTGCCGGCGCATCGATGCGAGTGACCGCGGTGGCCTGCATGGTCGGGATCGGCGCCGCTGAACTCGATTGTCTGGGTGGGACTTCGCCCTCGACCCGAAGCCAGGTGTTGTCGGGCAACCCGGCGGCCTGGGCGGCGGCCGGGCCGCGCAGGTGGATGCGCGCCAGTTGGGCGTCGGCCGCGCAACAGATGATGACGACGCGGCCAAGGTCGACGCCCTGCGCCTCGTTCAACACAAAGCCGGTCACGGTGACAGTCCGGCCCTTCAGCGACCCGGTGGTGTCCTGGGCCTCGCGCATCAGGAGCTCCGGCAGCGAAAGCTCGGGAGCCCTACCGGGCGGCAGCGGCGGAAATGCCCGATTCAGAACATCATTGGACACCGATGTCACCGACGGCGCGGCCGCCGACGGCCTCAGCGCCGGCGGCGTCACGAAACACAGCGCCACGATGGGAACGACGAGCAGCCACACAATTCCGCGCCGATGGGAGTGCGCGTGGCCGTGATCGTCGGCCCGATCACCGAGCTCACTGGTCCGTGGACCGCCGCGGCGGATGTCGCCGATCATCGCCCATAGGGCTAAGCCGATGAGCAGCACCGCCGAGGCGACCAGCCACGGCAGCAGTCCCGGCTTCACGTAGCGGGTGAACTCACCCGTGACCGTGATCATGACGATGCTGATGCCCACCACGAGCAGGACGGTGTTCTCGGTTTCGCGGGTCATTACCTGCCCCCCAGAACGAACAGTCCGACACCACAGGCGCATGCGATCGCGACGAGGAACGTGCAGGGGGCGAAGCGGGCCGCGAAAGCCCGGCCGAACATGCCCGCCTGCATCGCGAACAGCTTGACGTCGACCGCCGGGCCCACAACCAGAAACACGAGCCGGGGCAGCAGCGGCACCATGGTCATGCTCGCGGCCACGAACGCGTCGGCCTCCGAACACAACGCCAGCACCACCGCCAGCGCGGCCATCACCGCAACACCCAGGACTAGGTTCGCCGCCAGATGCGCCAGCATCCAACGCGGCACCACGACATGCAGTGCCGCCGCGGCGGCGGCACCCACCACCAAATACGACGCGGCCTGAAGGAAGTCGTGTCTCGCCGCCTCGGTGAATACCGTCCACCGCGACTCGGTCCGGTCCCCCGGGGCGGGCAACCGGCGGGTGATCCACTCCGCGCGGCCCCAGCGCGACCACGCCCAGCCCATGATCACCGCGGTCAGCAGCGACGCCCCCATGCGTGCGAGGACCATCTTGGGCGCGCCGGGAAACGCGACAGCGGTGGCCACGAGCACCACCGGGTTGATCGCCGGCGCGGCGAGCATGAACGTCAAAGCCGCTGCGCCCGTGGCCCCTCCGTCGCCGAACAATCGGCGTGCCACCGGAACCGAACCGCATTCACAACCCGGCAACGCGGCCCCGCCGACGCCGGCGGCCAACACCGCCACGGCGGAACGGCGCGGCAGCCAGCGCGCCAATCGTTCCGGCGACACGAACACCGCGATCAACCCGCTGACCACGACGCCGAGCGCCAGGAAAGGAACCGCCTGCACGAACACCCCACAGAACACGGTGCCCGCCGTCGACAGCGCGGGACTGAGGGCGACCGCATTCCGCAGCCTCGTCGCCGCGAAGGCGCCGACGAGCAGAATGCCCACCAGCACTTCCATCGACCCGACGCGCAGCCTGGGCTTAGTCCTCAGGGTGGCCACGTTCACAGTATGTCAGCGGGACGCCGGCCGATCGGGACTCTGCGAGGGAACTCACTCAGGGTGTCTTCACGCGCACGAAACTCACTTGTTCGGGTCCTCGCCCAGGCGGGGGGTTCATCAGGTGTGGCGGCTGCGCCCATGCGGCAATTGGTCCCACCGGATAGGTTGTCGCACAACTTCTTTCGGCCTACCGGCGTGGCTTGCGAACGCCGAGATCGCTTTTCGGTTTGCGGTGCAAGAAGGCCTGGGTCGGTATCTACGCATCGTCGTTGTTTTCGTCCCCGCCATTGCGTTCCCAGGTGGCGGGCATCATCGGCACCTTCGGGCCGCCGCCAAATTCATCGCCGGCCAGCGTGGTTAATCCCGCCGCCTCGGCGACCGCTTCCTTGCGCGCGGTACCGGCGAACCCGAGCGTCCCGGCACCCCGGTCCGAGGCCACCGACTGATCTTCCGGCGGGGTGCCCCAGTCCGGGTCGACGTCGACATCCATGTCCATGAACTCGTCACCGTAGCCGCGCTGCTTGGCACGCTGGCGGCGGCGTGCGCGCGCCGCCTCCCGGGCCGCCGCCGCTGCCGCCACTGCCGCGGCATCGGGTTCCGGCGCCTTCCGTTTTGCACTCGAGCTTGCGGGGGCGCCCATCCCCGAGCCGGACCCGATGCCGGGGGGCCCGACCACGTAGGGAGGGAAGAAACCCGGCGAACCCGCGGCCGCCGGCGGCGGCGCCGGGGCGGGACCCGCGGGGGCGGGCGGCCCGGAAGGCGTGGGCGCGGGGGCCGGCGCCGAGGCGGGGGCCGCGGCCGGCGCGGCGAACGTCGGCCCCGTGGCGACCGGCAGCAACGGCGGCGCGGCGGGCACGGGTGCCGGCGCGGGTGTGACGGCCGGTGGGGGCACGGCGGCGAGGCCGGCCAGTCCCCCCAAGCCCCCGAGCGCGCCCAACGGGGCCAGGGCCGGGGCGGCAAGGGCTACCGCCGCCGGTTGCGAGAGCGCGTAGGCGGCGACTTCTTCGATGTGCAGCGGCCAGTCGAACAGCTCGAGGCTGACCAGGTATTGGAAAGCCTGCACCGGATTCTGCGTCAAATACACGCCGAACTGCTCAAGGTCCTCGAGGACTTCCAGGGATCGGACGACGTAAAAGATCGATTGGCCCGGGTTCGTAAACGCGTCGTACTCGAGCCCGTTGACGGTGCCCTCGGCGGGATCCCAGGTCACCCCGAAGTTCTGCAGGATCTGCGCAATGAGTTGGTTCAGCGGGTTGTCCACGAGCGGGTCATGGGCGAGTTGGATATTTCCGATACCCAAGTTGTTTTGCAGGAAATCCACGAGCCCCTGCGGCAGACTGAGCGGATTGTCGCCCTGGGAGAGGTCTCCCAGGGCCTGGGAGATCTGCTGCTGCAGGCCCAGCGGGTTCTGCAAGAACTGCTCGATCTGCTGCGCGACCCCCTGTACCAGGTTGTTGGCCGCCGGGGTTTGCGCGTCGGATTTGAGGATTTGCGGCGCGGGGGTGGTCTGCGGCGTGGACGCCACCGCCGCGGTGGACACGGCTTGATAGACGCCCATGGTGGTGGCCGCCTGGACCCACATCCGCACATAGTCGGCCTCGTTGAGCGCGATCGGAATGGTATTGATTCCAAACAAATTGGTCGCCACCAATGCCCCGTGGATGACGTGGTTGGCGGCCAGTTCGGGCAGCGTCGGCATGGCGGTTAGTGCGGCGGCGTAGGCGGTGGCCGCGGTCTCGTGCTGGGCGGCCGTCGCCGCACTGTTCGCGCTGGCCTGCATAAGCCACGCCAGATACGGCGCATTCGCGGCGACGTACGACTCGGCGCTGGACCCCTCCCAGGCGCCGGCCTGCACCGACGCCAACAATCCGGCGAGTTCGTCGGCTACCGAGGCATATTCGGCACTCAACGCGTTCCACGCGGCCGCGGCGGCCAGCAATGACTCCGGCCCCGGGCCGCTGCTCAGCAGCGCCGAGTGCACCTCCGGCGGGGAGGCCATCCAAATCGGCGCGGTCATAGCGGCATTCCTCGGGCTGGAAGGGTAACCAAACCGAAGCCTAATGAAAATGATTGTCGTTATCAACCCGGCGGGGCCGAGGCCTAGACCAGCGGGCGGCCCGTCCTGATCCGTCGGTCGACATCCCAAAGCAGGACGTTGAACGGGAACTGCCGGGCGAAGCGCGGCAGCGCGCGGTTTACCGCACGCAATACCGCCATCAGCCGGTCGAAGCGCCGCTGTTTCGCGGCGTCCCACGGCAGCCGCATCTCCTCGCGGAAGCGCTGAGGCAGAAAGCCGGTGGTGATCAGCAGGGAGAAGTCGTCGGACAGGCGCTGCAGCGGGCCCGGCAGCGTCACCCCGCGAATGCGGCCGGCGGCAATGGGATACAGGTAGCCCCGGACGGTGTCGTCGATGTGCACCTTGGCCAGCGACTCCTGCCAGTACCGGTCGAAGGCCGCCCGGTCCGCCGGCCACATCTCCGGCGGCACCTGCAGCGTGGTGGCCAGAGCCATGCCCTCGTGGTAGTGCCGGTCGGCGTCCTCACCGTCCAGTTCGCCGACGAAGGTCCGGTAGATGTCGACCCCGCCCTTGTACAGGCACGCCCCCACCCACAGCTGCAGGTCGACGTCGAAGGCGTTGTAGGCGACGGGGCTGTCGGGAGTGGAGTACACCTGCGCGTGGGCCCGGTTCACCGCCCGGCGAAAGGCCTCCTTCTGGGCGTCGCTGCCGGCGGACGCCACCGCCAGGTACGTGAAGGTGGTGCGCGCCCGTTTGATCGGGTGCAGGTCCACCCGGCCGCTTTCGACGCGGCTTTCCAATACGCCGTAACCGACGCCCGGACGCGCCAGCTGCATGATCACGTTTGCCGGCCCGGCCAGCAACGCCACGCCCATCAGCCCCTCGTCGATGTCCAACCGGCGCCGGCGACGAGAACGGCCGGGGCGGGGCGGGTCGGCGATGGCCCGCTCGACATGGCCGATCGAGTCAGGCATCGCCATGGGCAAATCCCCCTGCGCAAAATGTGCGAACGTCTGTTTCCTGATGTTGTCGCCTATCGGGGTCGGTGTCAAGATGGTGGCTATGGCGGAGGCCTCCAAAGCGCGGCCCTACCGCGGCGTCGACGCCGCCGAGCGGGTGGCCGTCCGCCGCCGCCAATTCTTGACCGCCGGCCTGGACCTGCTGGGGGCCGAACAACAGGACGTCTCGGCACTGACCGTCCGCGGCATCTGCGACCGGGCGGGCCTGGCCGCCCGATACTTCTATGAGAGCTTCAGCGACAAGGACCAGTTCGTCAGCCGAGTGTTCGATTGGGTGGTGGCCGAGCTGGCCGCCACCACCCAGGCCGCGGTGGCGGCGGTGCCGGCGCACGAGCAGACCCGCGCCGGGATCGCAAACATCGTCCGGACCATCGCCGGCGACGCCCGCATCGGGCGCCTGCTTTTCAACACGCAGTTGGGCGACCCGGTGATCGTGCGCAAGCGCGCCGAATCCAGCGCGCTTTTCGCCATACTGTCCGGCCAGCATGCCGTCGACACGTTGCGGGCGCCAGCAAACGACCGCGTCAAGGCCGCGGCGCACTTCGTCGTCGGCGGCGTCGGACAAACCATCAGCGCCTGGCTGGCCGGCGACGTCCGCCTGGAGCCCGACCAGCTCGTCGATCACCTGGCGTCGCTGCTCGACGAACTCACCAACCCGGACCTGTACCACGTCACGGAAACAGGGGCAGGTGCCACAGCCGCATCCGGGGATCCAGGAGCCACAAGCGCATCATCGTGAGCCGCATGATGCGTATTGCGCCGCGGATCAGCAAGAACGCCAACGGCACCTCGATGCCCAGCGCCGTCGCCACCGATACCCGCACGTCCGCGGGTCCGGCGGTCATCAGGTCGAACCACGCGTCGCAGATCAGCAGCACGCCGGCGGTGAAGGCGGCGAGCACCACCAGCTGGCGCCGCAGGTAACCGAGGACGGCCGTCGCCACCATGAACACGACCAGAAGGATGTCGAAACCTACCCACGTGGCGGTCCAGTTGTGGGCGACGTAGTTGTCCGGCAGCGTGGTGGACAGGTATCCCAGCCACGGAACCATCGCGATCGAGCCGCCGACCATCAGGCTCATGCGGGTGCGCCGTATCCGGCTCATGAGCACCGGGTCGATCACGTCGCTCAGCGGCCGCTCCAGCCGATTGATCAGATCACGCCGCTGCTCGGGAGTCAGCGCGGCGATCTGATCGTCGGACAATATGCCGTTCGTCATCATGGCCATCCCCCGGCTCGCGCGCGGTCTTGCCCTTTTAGCGTACGGCGTCCACCGGGGGCCGTCGGTCGGCCGCGGTCTTGGGGATGGCTTTGTTGTCGCTGCTCGTGAATTCCTTTACCCAGCAAGCGAATTCCAGCGTGATGCCGTCGGGATCCTGAAAGTAGAACGAGCGCACGTAGACCCCGGGATGCACGGTCGCCGAGACCTGGCGCTCGCTTTCGTCGTGGTTCAGCACCGGCCCGACCCGCACGCCCTTGTCCTTGAGCCGCTGCCGGTAGGCGTCGAATTTCTCGGCCGGCACGTGGAATGCCAGGTGGTTCATGGTGCTTACGGCGCTGGTGATGTCGCCGATGCCCGGGATGGCGCCCGGCGACGAGATGCCCGGCACCCGGTCGGCGGCGTCGGCGAACCAGAAGAACGCGACGCAATCGCCATTGCCCGCGTCGAAGAAGAAGTGCTGGCCCGCACCATCGGGCAGATCAAGCGATTTGATCAGTGGCATGCCGAGGACGTTGGAGTAGAAATCCACGGTCCGCGCCATGTCCGAACACACCAGCGCGACGTGGTTAATCCCGCCCAGCTCGAATTCCGTGTTGGCGTTGTGCGGCTTGATCATCCTGCGGCTCCTATCGATCCGCGAAAGCCCTGGCGAAGACCCAAATCTGAATCTAACATCAGGTTCAGTTCTGCTCCAGGAGGTTCGCACGATTGTCCACCGCGGCCGAACCTGCTGAGCGACCCGACCCCCCACCGGCGTTTCCGACGCACCGCGGCAGGCGAACTCAGGCCGCGATCGACATGGCCGCCCGAACGGTTATCGCGCGCAAAGGCATTCTGGCGACGACCATCGCCGACATCGCCGCCGAGGCGGGCCGCTCGTCCGCGTCGTTCTACAACTACTACGACTCCAAAGAGGCGATGGTCCGCCAATGGGCCCTGCGGTTCCGCGACGAGATCACCGAGCGCGCGCGTTCGGTCACCGAACGCGGCCTGTCCGACCGCGAGCGCGCGTACGAGGCCGCCGCCGCGCAGTGGTGGACCTACCGCAACCGGCTCGCCGAGGTCATCAGCATTTACCAGCTGGCGATGATCAACGACGACTTCGCGCGGTATTGGGCCGACATCTGTTCCACACCAATTACTTTCATCAGCGAGTCGGTTCGCCGCGCCCAGGCCGAAGGCCATTGCCCCGATGACGATCCGCGCCTGATCGCCGAGGCCATTTTGGCCATGTTCTACCAGTTTTGTTACACGCAACTCGCCGGGCCCGGTGAACCCGACGACGCGGCCTGCATCCGAACACTGGCCAACATCTACTACCGAGCCATCTACGGCGAAGGGGAATCAAATTGACCCGTCAAAACGGCGCCGCTGGCGTGATGCAGGAATTCGTCGGGTTGCCCTCGCCCACCGCGGGCCGGGCCGGGGCCGGCGGGCATCCCTGCCAGGGGCTCTACCATCGCGCGGTCGGGCGCAAGCCGAAGGTGGCGATGATCGCCACGCACTACCAGATCGACTTCGCCGAGCACTATCTCGCCGACTACATCGCCACCCGTGGCATCGGCTTCCTCGGCTGGAACACCCGGTTCCGCGGATTCGAGAGCAGCTTCCTGCTGGACCACGCGCTGGTCGACATCGGCGTCGGGGTGCGTTGGCTGCGCGAGGTACAGGGCGTGGACTACGTTGTCCTGCTGGGTAATTCGGGCGGTGGTTCGCTGATGGCCGCCTATCAGTCACAGGCGCTCGAACCGAACGTGACTCCCCTGGAGGGCATGCGCCCGGCGGCCGGGCTCACCGAGCTGATCCCCGCCGACGGCTACGTCGCCACGGCCGCCCACCCCGGACGCCCCGACGTCCTGACGGCATGGATGGACGCCGCCGTCGTCGACGAGAACGACCCGGTCGCCACCGATGCCGACCTCGACCTGTTCGAAGAGCGCAACGGGCCGCCGTACTCGCCCGAGTTCCTCGCCCGCTACCGCGAGGCCCAGATCGCGCGCAACCACGCCATCACCGACTGGGCCGAGCGGGAGCTTAAACGGGTTCGCGCCGTGGGCTTTTCGGACCGGCCGTTCACCGTGATGCGCACCTGGGCCGATCCCCGCATGGTCGATCCGAGCATCGAGCCGACCAAGCGCCAGCCGAACCTGTGTTACGCCGGCGTCCCCGCCAGGGCGAACCGGTCCGCGCACGGCATCGCCGCCGCCTGCACCCTGCGCAACTGGCTGGGCATGTGGAGCCTGCGGGTGGCGCAAACCCGCGCCGAGCCGCATCTGGCCCGCATCACCTCCCCGGCCCTGGTGATCAACGCCGACGCGGACACCGGCGTCTTCCCATCGGACGCCCAGCGCATCTACGACGCGCTCGCCAGCACCGACAAGACGCAGGCCTCGATCAACAGCGACCACTACTTCACCACCCCGGGCGCGCGCAGCGAGCAGGCCGATACCATCGCCAGGTGGATCACCAAGAGGTGGCGTTAAGGGTCCTCGCCCATTTCGTTCCCGGCGACAAGGTACTCGACTTCGTTGCGCCAGAATCGGATTGGCTTGACATCCGGTGGTGCGCCGAGGACGACGATGCGGGCTTTTACCAGGAGCTGCCGCACGCGGACGTGATCTGGCACGTGCTGCGGCCCCTGTCAGGCGACGATCTGCGGCGCGCGACCAGGTTGCGGCTGGTGCACAAGCTGGGCGCCGGGGTGAACACGATCGACGTACAGACGGCGACGGAACGCGGCATCGTGGTCGCCAACATGCCGGGTGCCAACGCGCCGTCGGTGGCCGAGGGCGCGGTGCTGCTGATGCTGGCCGCCTTGCGCCGGCTGCCGGAGCTCGACCGTGCGGTCCGCGAGGGCCGGGGCTGGCCGGCGGATCCGGCGCTGGGCGAGACGGTGCGCGACATCGGCGGCTGCACCGTCGGGCTGGTCGGGTACGGCAACATCGCCAAACGGGTGGCCGAAATCGTCGCGGCGATGGGGGCGGGCGTGCTGCACACCAGCACCCGCGACGACGGCCGGGCCGGCTGGCGGCCGCTGCCCGACCTCCTGGCCGCCAGCGACATCGTCTCGCTGCACCTGCCCCTGACGGCGCAGACACATCACCTGCTGGACCGCGAGGCGCTGGCCCGGATGAAGCCGAATGCGGTGCTGGTCAACACGTCCCGGGGCGCGGTGGTCGACGAGGGCGCCCTGGCCGACGCCCTGCGGGACGGGCGGCTGGCCGCGGCGGGGCTCGACGTTTTCGAGGCGGAGCCGGTGGCGCCCGGCAACCCGCTACTGGGCTTGGGCAACGTGGTGCTGACGCCGCACGTCACCTGGTACACCGCAGACACCATGCGGCGGTACCTGATCGAGGCCGTCGGGAACTGCCGCCGGCTGCGCGACGGACAACCGCTGGCCCATGTAGTCAACCAACCGACCGGTTGTTAGCTTGGAAGGCGCTGGCACGAAACGTGAGGCAGCAAAGGGACGAGGAAGGCGACCAATGCCGATCGCAATCACTCCTGAGCATCAAGACCTGGCCGACTCGGTGCGATCCCTGGTGGCGCGGGTCGCGCCGTCCGAGGTGCTGCACAAGGCGATGGAAACACCCCTGGAAGATCTGGTGAATCCCCCGCCATACTGGCGGGCCGCGGCCGAGCAGGGACTGCAGGGCGTACATCTGGCGGAATCGGTCGGGGGGCAGGGCTTCGGCATCCTCGAATTGGCCATCGTGCTGGCCGAGTTCGGCTATGGCGCGGTGCCCGGGCCGTTTGTGCCGTCGGCGATCGCGAGCGCGCTGATCTCCGCGCACGACCCCGAGGCCAAGGTGCTGGCCGAGCTGGCGTCCGGCGCGGCCATCGCGGCCTACGCGATGGAGTGTTGCGCGCTGACCGCCACCCGCCAGGGGGACTCGCTGGTGATCCGCGGCGAGGTCCGCGCCGTCCCCGCCGCCGCGCAGGCCTCGTTGCTGGTGCTCCCCGTCGCGATCGACAGCGGCGAGGAATGGGTGGTGCTGCGCGCCGAGCAGCTCGAGATCGAGCCCGTGAAAAGCCTTGACCCGCTGCGCCCGATCGCGCACGTGCGGGCGAACGCCGTCGAGGTCGGCGACGACGTCGTGCTGAGCAATCTGACCATGGCCACCGCGCACGCACTGATGGTCGCGCTGCTGTCGGCCGAGGCCATCGGCGTGGCGCGCTGGGCAACCGACACCGCGTCGCAGTATGCCAAGATCCGCGAGCAGTTCGGCCGGCCGATCGGCCAGTTCCAGGCCATCAAACACAAGTGCGCCGAAATGGTCGCCGACACCGAGCGGGCCACCGCGGCGGTGTGGGATGCCGCTCGCGCGCTGGACGAGGCCCGCGAGAACGGTTGGGACATAGCGGCTTCCAAGGTCGACTTCGCCGCAGCCGTGGCGGCGACGCTGGCGCCGGCCGCCGCCCAACGCTGCGCGCAGGATTGCATCCAGGTGCACGGCGGCATCGGGTTCACCTGGGAACACGACGCAGGCGTGTACTACCGCCGGGCGCTGATGCTGGCCGCATCCTTCGGCCGCAGCTCGGACTACCCGCAGCGAGTCGTGGACACCGCGACCACGACGGGAATGCGCGCGGTTGACATCGACCTGGATCCCGACACCGAAAAGCTGCGGGCCGACATTCGCGCGGAGGTCACCGCGCTGAAGGAGATGGACCGCGAGCCGCGCAGGGTGGCGATTGCGGAGGGCGGCTGGGTGCTGCCCTACCTGCCCAAGCCGTGGGGCCGGGCGTCCAGCCCGGTGGAGCAGATCATCATCGCCCAGGAGTTCGCCGCCGGGCGGGTCAAACGGCCGCAGGTCGGCATCGCGGCATGGATCATCCCGTCGATCGTCGCGTTCGGCACCGAGGAGCAGAAGCAACGGTTCCTGCCGCCGACCATGCGCGGCGAAATGATTTGGTGCCAGCTGTTTTCCGAGCCGGGCGCCGGATCGGACCTCGCCGGGCTGACCACCAAGGCGACCCGGGCCGAGGGCGGCTGGCGCATCACCGGCCAGAAGATCTGGACCACCGCCGCCCAGTACTCGCAGTGGGGCGCCCTGCTGGCGCGGACCGACCCGAGCGCGCCGAAGCACAACGGCATCACCTACTTCCTGCTGGACATGAGGAGCGAGGGCGTCACTGTCAAGCCGTTGCGCGAGCTGACCGGCCAGGAGTTCTTCAACACCGTCTACATCGACGACGTGTTCGTGCCGGACGAATGCGTGCTGGGCGACGTCAACCGGGGGTGGGAGGTCAGCCGCAACACCCTGACCGCGGAGCGGGTGTCGATCGGCGGCAGCGACGCGAATTTCCTTGCGACGCTGCCCGAATTCGTCGACTTCGTGCGCGACGGGCAGTTTGACCAAGTGGGCCAGCACCGGGCCGGGCAGCTGATCGCCGAGGGCCATGCCGCCAAGGTGCTGAACCTGCGTTCGACCTTGCTGACGCTGGCCGGCGGGGACGCCATGCCGTCCGCCGCGATCTCCAAGCTGTTGTCGATGCGCACCGGCCAGGGGTACGCCGAGTTCGCGGTGTCGTCGTTCGGCACCGACGCCGCGATCGGCGACACCAGCCAGCTACCGGGCAAGTGGGGTGAGTATCTGCTGGCCAGCCGGGCCACCACCATCTACGGCGGCACCTCGGAGATCCAGCTCAACATCATCGCCGAACGGCTGCTGGGCCTGCCCCGCGACCCGTAAAGAGACGGGCCATGCCGACCTGACGCACGTCTGCCAGGTCGGCATGGCCCGGGTTCTTGGGGGTTGCTGGATCACCACCACCAGTTCCACAACGGCCACCACGGCCGGTAGCCCTGTCCGGGCGGGCCCCATCCGCCGTTGCCCCAGCCGGGGTGGCCCCAGACGCCGCGGCCCCAGTCGCCGCGGTGATCCCACCTGCCGCCGCGGTCCCAGTCACCTCGCGGACCCCACCAGCCGCCGCGACCCCAGTTGCCGCCGCGGTCCCAGTTGCCGCCGTGTCCATTCCAGCCGCCGGGTCCGCCCCAGCCGCCGTGGCCAGCCCAGCCACCGTGACCGCCGCCGCCGGGGCCGTTCCAGCCGCCATGGCCGCCACCGCCCCAGCCGCCGCCGCCGTGGCCGCCACCACCGCCGCCGTGGCCGCCGCCACCCCCGCCGGGCTTCAGCGGGAGGTCCGGACCGCCATGTGGCCCGACCGTGTCGAAGCTGATGCCAGGGCCGGGCTGCGGGGCGGCCTGCGCGATCGGCGCGCCGCCGAAGAGCAGCGCCCCGGCCACCGCGCCGGAGCCCACCGCGGCGAGCGCGGCCTTGCGGATCGAAACCAGTGAATTCAACATCGATGAGCTCCTTCCACGTTGTTGAACAAGAAGCTTGAAACTTTGGCGACGCCTAATGCGTCAAATGACGAATATCCATATTTTGCGGCTTTTACACACGAAAAACCACCCAATGTGACCTTTATCTAGCCCAACCGATTGGAACGCGATAATGGCGCTCGTACAAAATTCGATTTCCGCATTTACTGGATCAGTATTTGCTGATCACCGATTCGGGCTGGTCAGACCGGTTCTACTGAAATCAGTACCTAAGTGAATGCGAAATTAATCAGTTAATGACTTCGTAGTTTGATGAATTTGGTTGCATTTTGAGCAGTATCGCTATTCCGATCGCCCAGAGCGCTAACCCACCGCGACCCGCCAACTGCGGTCCAGCGCGCCTGGCGCGCCCGGCGGTGATATCAATTGGAGGGTGCCCGACGACGCGCATACTGAGAAGCGGACCTACTGATTTGCACCCCAGAGAGGGTCGCCGCGATGACGATCAACCCCAACCGCAACGAGGCCAGCCCGAACCGGTTCGCCCGTTACACCGCCAAGCCGCCGCGGCCGGACGAGACGGCCCCGACCCAGCGCCTCAACATGCTCGGGGGCGCCCCCGCCCAGCCGGCGGGCGGCCGGCGAACCCGACGGACCGTCGATCTGCCGCTGACCACGCACCGCGCGCTCGACGTCTGGCAGCGCGAGGCCGCGGACCGCATCGGGGTCGCCCGGGTGACCGGGCAGGAGGTCCTCACGGCGCTCATCGATCAGCTGCTGATCGATCCCAAGCTCTCCGCCCAGATCACCCGCGCCATCCAAGCCCGCAGATAGTCAGTCGATCTCCATCTCACGCAACTCGCGCTTGAGGACCTTGCCCGTCGGGTTGCGCGGCAGCTCGTCGAGGAAGACGACTTCCCGGGGCACCTTGTAGCGGGCCAGGTGGTCGCGGACGTAGTGCTTGACGGCGTCCTCGTCGAGGTCGGCGTCCTCCTTCTTGACCACGAACGCGCGCAGCCGGTGGCCCCACTCCTTGTCCTCGACCCCGATGGCGGTGGCCTCCACGACGTCCGGATGCCCGGTGATGAGGTCCTCGACTTCGGCCGGGAAGACGTTCTCGCCGCCGGAGACGATCATCTCGTCGTCGCGCCCGCTGATGTAGAGCAGGTCGTTCTCGTCGAAGTAGCCGACGTCGCCCGACGACAACAGCCCGTCGATGATCTGCTTCTTGCCTCCGCCGGTGTATCCCTCGAACGGGAAGGCGTTGCCGACGAAGATCCGCCCGACCTCACCCTTCGGCAACTCCTTGCCGTTGTCGTCGAAGATCTTGACCTTGACGCCCTTGACGACCGGCCCCACCGTCGACGAATTGAATTCCAGGTGCTTGGGCTCGGCGATGGTGGCGAAGGCGATCTCCGTCGAGCCGTACATGTTGTAGATCACCGGGCCTAGGTCCTTGAGCGCCCGTTCCGCCAGTTCCGACCCGAGCGCCGAGCCGGACACGAACACGATCTTCAGGCTGGACAGGTCGGGCTTGGAGTCCATCTTCTCGAAAGCGTCGAGGATGCGGGACAGCATCACCGGGACCACGACCATGGCCGTCACCTTGTGCTTCTCGATGTCCTCCAACACCAGTGGCGGCTTGAATTTGCGCCGCAGCACCAGGGTCGAGCCGAGGAACATCGCGAGGGTGCCGTGCAGAAAACCCAGCGCATGGAACATCGGCGCCGGCAGCGACGTCACCTCGCCGGCCTTGAACGGCACGTGCGACAGGATCCCCCCGATGGGCGCCAGCGTCGGCGGGGTGCTGCGGTTCGCGCCCTTGGGGGTGCCGGTGGTGCCGCTGGTCAGGATGATGATCGACGAGTGCTTGCTCGCCTTCGGGGCGGGCTCGGAGCTGCTGCGCTCGATCAGGTCGGCCAGCGTCTCGTCGTCGCTGCCCGACGGCTCGTCCGCGTCGGGATTGGATCCCAGCGCCCGTAGCTTGCCCAGCTCCGGCTCGGCCTTGCTGACGGCCTTGGTGTACTCGTCGTCGTAGATGATCAGCTTGGCGCCCTCGCGCTCCGACACCTCACAGATCTGAGGGCCGGAGAATTCGCTGTTGAGCAGGATGATGCGGGCGCCGACCCGCGCGGCACCGAAGTAGGCGATCAGAAACCAGCGGGTGTTACGCGCCAGGAGGGCAACCCCGTCGCCGCCCTTGACACCCTTGTCGATCAGCCCGTTGGCCACCGCGTGCGCGGCCTCGTCGAGCTCGCGATAGGTGAATTCGCCCTCCTCGTCGATGCAGGCCGCCTTGTCGGGATGGCGTCTCGCGTTGAGCGAGGGCAGCATGCCGAACTCGCCCCACTTGTAGATTTCCGCGGCCATCGCGGCGACGTTCTGCGGCGGCTCGATGCGGAATGCGCCCGATTCGAAGATCTTGCGCACGTAGTGCAGTTCGGCCGCGCCCCGCTCGAGGTACTGCTGAACTTTGGAGACCGCCTGGCCGGGTAGGCCGATGAGGTTTGGCATGAATTCCACCCTATGTGACGTAGGTCGCAGTGCCACTAGTTAATACCCCCCGACCTACCATGATGAACATGACCGGCCCGGCGTCCGTGGAGGTGGCCGGGCGCGAGGTCACCATCACCCACCCGGACAAGGTGGTCTTCGAACGCCACGGCGGCTCGGGGCCGCACACCAAGCTCGACCTGGTCCGCTATTACCTGTCCGTCGCCGACGGGGCGCTGCGCGGCGTGGCCGGGCGCCCGATGATCCTCAAGCGCTTCGTGAAGGGCATCTCGCAAGAGGCCGTGTTCCAGAAGCGGGCGCCCGCCAACCGACCGGACTACGTCGACGTCGCCGAATTGCACTACGCGCGGGGCACTTCCGCCGCGGAGGCCGTCGTGCGCGACGCCGCCGGGCTGGCGTGGGTGATCAACCTGGGCTGCGTGGACCTCAATCCGCACCCGGTGCTCGCCGGCGACCTCGATCATCCCGACGAACTGCGCGTCGACCTCGACCCGATGCCGGGCGTCGCGTGGCGACGCATCGTCGACGTCGCGTCGGTGGCCCGCGAGGTGCTGGAGGACTACGGCCTGACCGCGTGGCCGAAGACGTCGGGATCCAGGGGCTTCCACATCTATGCCCGGATCGCCCCGCGCTGGGAGTTCCGCCAGGTGCGGCTGGCCGCCCAGACCGTCGCGCGCGAGGTCGAGCGGCGCATCCCCGAGGCGGCGACCAGCCGCTGGTGGAAGGAGGAGCGCGAGGGCGTCTTCGTCGACTTCAACCAGAACGCCAAGGACCGCACCGTCGCGTCGGCGTATTCCGTGCGGGCCACCCCGGATGCCCGGGTGTCGACGCCGCTGCACTGGGACGAGGTCGCCGGCTGCGATCCGGCCGCCTTCACCATCGACACAGTGCCCGTCCGGTTCGCCGAGCTGGGCGACCCGTGGGAGGGCATGGACGACGCGGTCGGCGAGCTGGATCGGCTGCTGATGCTCGCCGAGGAGTTGGGGCCGCCGGAGCGCGCGCCCAAGGGATCGGGCAGCCGCACCGAGAGCGGGCGCGTCTCGTCGAAGCCACTCATCGAAATCGCCCGCACCAAAACCAAAGACGAGGCGATGGCCGCCCTGGACACTTGGCGCGACCGCCATCCAGAAGCGGCGGCGCTGCTGCAGCCGGCCGACGTCCTGGTCGACGGCATGCGCGGGCCGAGTTCGATCTGGTACCGGATCCGGATCAACCTCCAACACGTGCCGGCCGAGCGGCGCCCACCCCAGGAAGAGCTGATCGCCGACTACAGCCCATGGGTCGGGTACGAAGGACCGCGAAGGGGATGAGCCGCGCGGCGCAGCGGGTCCGAGCGAAGAAAGCGATAATCTCACGCGATGCGACACGGATGGAATCGGCGGGGATTCCTGCAGCTCACGGGGGCTGCGGGGATGGCCGCGGTCGCCGGATCGGCCGGGTTCGCCGGAGTGTTAGCGGCCTGTTCGCCACGCAAATCGTCGTCCGCCGCCCCTGGCGGCTCGGTGACCGTCACCCACCTGTTCGGTCAGACCGTCATCAAGGAGCCGCCCAAGCGCGTGGTCAGCGCCGGCTACACCGAGCAGGACGACCTGCTGGCCCTGGGTGTGGTGCCCATCGCGGTGACCAACTGGTTCGGTGATCAGCCGTTCGGCGTGTGGCCCTGGGCCCAGCCCAAGCTCGGCGGCGCTCAGCCCGTGGTGTTGAACCTGGACAACGGCATTCAGGTCGACCAGATCGCGGGCCTGAAACCGGACCTGATCGTGGCCATCAACGCCGGCCTGGACGCCGACACCTACCAGAAGCTGTCGGCGATCGCGCCCACCCTCGCGCAGTCGGACGGCGACGCGTTCTTCGAGCCGTGGAAGGAGCAGGCCACCGCCGTCGGCCAGGCGGTGTTCCAGGCCGACCAGATGAAGTCCCTGATTGACGGCGTCGACAAGCAATTCGCCGCCGTCGCCCAAAAGAACCAGCAGTGGACGGGCAAGAAGGCGTTGCTCATGCAGGGCACTTTCTGGCAGGGCACGGTGGTGGCGACTCTGGCGGGCTGGCGGACCGACTTCCTGAACCAGATGGGCCTCGTCATCGCCGACAGCATCAAGCCCTTCGGCAGCGATCACCGCGCCGTCATCCCGCGCGATCAGATCAAGGCGGTGCTCGATTCCGCCGACGTGGTGATCTGGACAACCGAGAGCCCGGACGACCAGAAGGCCCTGCTGGCCGACCCCGAGGTGGCGGCCTCGCTGGCGACCGCCCAGAACCGCCACGTCTTCACCACCAAGGATCAGGCCGGCGCGATCGCCTTCGCGTCGCCATTGAGCTACCCGCTGCTGGCCGAGCAACTTCCGCCACTGATCGCCAAGATCCTGGGCTGAATCCCGGCTGTTTGAGCGTTCGTTAAGGCACCTCTGGCAGTGCTCGAAAATCCGTCCGCATTCCCTCCCGCCTGCACGGATGCCGGGGTTACCGTTCAGTAATGAGCGTGACGGATATTGGCAGCGGCCTCTCCCAGGAGCTGTCGACCGACCTGGTTGGCAACACCGTGTTCGACTACGGCGACCATGCGCTGATGCTTCAATGCGGCAGCACCGCCGAGGTGTTGGCGTGGGTGGACGCGTTGGCCGCGGCGGCCCTGCCCGGCGTCGTCGACGTCGTCCCCGCCGCCCGCACGGTGCTGGTCAAGCTGGACAGCCCCCGCCTGCAGGGAGTCACCCGGCAGCGCCTGCGCAGGATGCGAGTGGCCGCCGACGCGGGGCCCCCGGCGGACCGCACCGCCGACGTGGTGATCGACGTGGTGTACGACGGCCCGGACCTCGCCGAGGTCGCCAGCCATACCGGGCTGTCCACGGCGCAGGTGATCGAGGCCCACACCGCCACCCCGTGGCGGGTCGGATTCAGCGGCTTCGCACCGGGTTTCGCTTACCTGGTCGACGGCGACGCTCGCCTGCGGGTGCCGCGCCGCTCGGAGCCGCGGACGTCGGTGCCGGCCGGCTCCGTCGCCCTGGCGGGAGAGTTCAGCGCGGTGTATCCGCGGCAGTCGCCCGGGGGCTGGCAGCTCATCGGCCACAGCAACGCCGTCCTGTGGGATCTCGACCGGCCCAACCCGGCGCTGCTGACCCGAGGCATGTGGGTTCAGTTCCGCGCCGTCTGAGCAAGGAGATTGCCGTGCCAACCCTGGAAATCCTGCGCACCGGGCCGTTCGCCGTCGTCCAGGACCTCGGCCGCCCAGGTCTGGCCCACCTCGGCGTCAGCCGGTCCGGGGCCGCCGACCGCCGCGCGCACACGCTCGCCAACCGGCTGGTCGCCAACCCCGACGACCGCGCCACCGTCGAGGTGACCTTCGGCGGCTTTTCCGCCCGCGTCCGCGGCGGCGACGTCGACATCGCGGTGACGGGCGCCGACACCGACCCCACCGTGAACGGAATCAAGTTCGGCACCAACAGCATTCACCACGTCCGCGACGGGCAGGTGATCTCGTTGGGCGCCCCGCGGGCCGGGCTGCGAACGTACCTGGCGGTGCGCGGCGGGATCTGCGTGCAGCCCGTGCTGGGCTCGCGCAGCTACGACGTGATGTCGGCGATCGGCCCGGCGCCGTTGCACAGCGGCGACCGGCTGCCGGTCGGCGAGCACACCGACGACTACCCCGAACTCGACCAGGCGCCGGTGGCGGCGATCAGCGAGCACCTGGTCGAGGTGCAGGTGGTGCCGGGCCCGCGCGACGACTGGTTCACCGATCCCGACGCCCTGGTGCACACGATTTGGATGGCCTCCAACCGCAGCGACCGGGTCGGAATGCGGCTGGAGGGCCGCCCGCTGCAACACCGCTGGCCGGACCGGCAGCTGCCCAGCGAGGGCGCCACCCGCGGCGCAATCCAGGTGCCGCCCAACGGATTACCGGTGATCCTCGGACCCGATCACCCGGTCACCGGCGGGTACCCGGTGATCGGCGTGGTCACCGACGAGGACGCCGACAAGATCGCCCAGGTGCGACCGGGCCAGTACGTGCGCCTGCACTGGGCGCGGCCCCGGGGCGGGCGGTCCTACTCGTAGCGCCCGCCGCTGGAAAGGCTGGTAGACAAAGAGGGTGCAAACCCAGGTCCACACCGCCCGCCTGGTCCACACCGCCGATCTTGACGGCGAGGCACGGCAGCGCGTCCGCCAGATGGTCACCGCCGCCTTCGCGGGCAACTTCACCGACGACGACTGGGAGCACACGCTCGGCGGCATGCACGCGCTGATCTGGCAGCACGGGGCGATCATCGCGCACGCCGCCGTCGTCCAGCGCCGACTGCTCTACCGCGGCAGCGCACTGCGCTGCGGTTACGTCGAAGGGTTCGCGGTGCGGGAGGACTTTCGCGGCCGCGGCCTGGCGCACGCCCTGATGGACGCCGCGGAGCAGGTGATCCGGGGCGCCTACCAGGTGGGTGCCGTCAGTTCGTCTGCCGACGCCCGCGGGGTGTACACCCGGCGAGGGTGGCTGCCCTGGCGCGGACCGACGTCGGTGCTGGCCCCCGCCGGCCCGACGCGCACGCCCGAGGACGACGACGCCGTGTTCGTCCTGCCGGTCGGGGTCAGCCTGGACCCCGCCGCCGAGTTGATGTGCGACTGGCGGGCGGGCGACGTCTGGTAGTCAGCGCGTTTGCGGGCGCGGAATGTATTGCAGCTCACAATAAATCCCGCGGCCGCACGAAATCACTGGCCCCCCGAATTACCCCTCAGCTATTTACCAGATAACTGGGATTCAACTTACAGGCGATATCGGTCGAATAGAGTTGACGGGCTCACGCACTAAATGTGAGCATCGAAATACACGGCGGGCCAAGCCTGTCCTTTCCTCACCCCAACGCGTCCAGGCGATTTCGCCCGTGTGAGCGTTCGCGATATTCCGGCGACACAGGCGTCGCCACACTGACAAACCCGTTGGAAGAGTTGGACGAAAGGTGCAGACCGCATGGGCCGCAACCACCGCATCACGGACTGGAATCCGGAGGACGCGGCGGCCTGGGAGGCCGGCAACAAGAACGTCGCGCGTCGCAACTTGCTTTGCACCGTTGCGGGTGACCACGTCGCCTTTTCGATCTGGACGCTTTGGCCGGTGATGACACTGTTCATGCCCGCATCCGTCTACGGCCTCTCGGCCGGCGACAAGCTGCTGCTCGGCGCGGTCGCCACGCTGGTCGGCGGCTGCGCACGCATCCCCTACACGTTGGGCATCGCCACCTTCGGTGGGCGCAACTGGACGGCCTTCTCGGCGTTCGTCTTGTTGATCCCGACCGTCGGCACCATCGTGCTGATGGCGCATCCCGGGCTGCCGCTGTGGCCCTATGTGGTGTGCGCGGCGCTGACCGGCCTGGGCGGCGGCAACTACGCGGCATCGCTGGCCAACGTGAATGCTTTTTACCCGCAGCGCCTCAAGGGCGCGGCGCTGGCGATCAACGCCGGCGTCGGCAACCTCGGCGTCGCCGTCATCCAGCTGATCGGCCTGCTGGTGCTGGCCACCGCGGGCCACGAAGCGCCGTATTGGGTCTGCGCCGTGTACCTCCTTTTGCTGGCGATCGTCGGCGTCGCCGCGGCTTTGTTCATGGACAACCTCGACCACGGCATCGAGGTCAACACCATGCGCTCGGTCCTCTTCGAGCGCGACACCTATGTGATCTCGCTGCTCTACATCTGCACCTTCGGCTCCTGGATTGGATTCGCGTTTGCGTTCGGCCAGGTGCTGCAGATCAACTTCCAGGAGGCTGGCGAGACCGCCAGGCACGCGTCGCTGCACGCCGCGCAGATCGCCTTCGTGGGGCCGCTATTCGGCTCGCTGGCGCGCATCTACGGCGGCCGGCTGGCCGACCGGCTGGGCGGCAGCCGCGTCACCCTGGGCGTCCTGGGCGGCATGATCGTCGGTGCCGGGCTGCTGGTCGCCATCAGCACCGTCGACGGCCGCGACGGCGGCGGCTCGACAACGATGATCGGCTACGTGATCGGCTTCATCGCGCTGTTCGTGTTGTCGGGGATGGGCAACGGGTCGGTGTTCAAGATGATCCCGTCCGTCTTCGAGGCGCGCAGCCGCGGCCTGGATCTTCCCGATGCCGAGCGGCGGCACTGGTCGAAGGCGATGTCGGGATCGCTGATCGGCTTTTGCTCGGCCGTCGGCGCGCTGGGCGGCGTGGGGATCAACCTGGCGCTGCGCGAGTCCTACCTCAACAGCGGCACCGAAACGTCGGCCTACTGGACGTTTTTGGCGTCCTATGTGCTCGCCGCGATCCTCACCTGGACGCTGTACGTGCGCCGCCCCAGCGTGCCGGAAACCGTCCCCGTAGCAGATCACGCGCGGGTGTGATGGCTGTCGCAACAAGGGCAATGCTGCAGCAATTACGCGGTAACGCAGCGGAAACGTCGCAGGCATACACAGGTCTTATGGCTCAGCCGAGGTCCACGCCGCTGGCCGGCTACCGGGTCGCGGTTACATCATCCCGGCGCGCGGAGGAACTCTGCGCACTGCTGAGCAGGCAGGGCGCGGAGGTCTGCAGCGCGCCCGCGATCAACATGATCGCGCTCCCCGAAGACGACGAATTACAAAGCCACACTGAGGCTTTGATCGCGCAGCCGCCCGACATCCTGGTCGTGCACACCGGCATCGGCTTCCGCGGCTGGCTGGCCGCCGCCGAGGGATGGGGGCTGGCCAACCAGCTGATCGCGTCGTTGTCGAAGACCCGGATCGTTTCGCGGGGGCCCAAGGGCACGGGCGCGGTGCGCGCCGCCGGGCTGCACGAGGAGTGGTCTCCTGAGTCCGAATCCTCACAAGAGGTGCTCGAGTATCTGCTCGAGTCGGGCGTGTCCGGGCTGCGCATCGCCATCCAGCTGCACGGCGCCGCCGACGCCTGGGACCCGTTCCCCGAGTTCATCGGCGGCCTGCGTTTCGCGGGCGCGGAGGTGATCCCCATCCGGGTGTACAGGTGGAAGTCGACACCGTTGGGCGGCGACTTCGATTTGCTGGTGACCGGGATCGCGCGACGGCAATTCGACGCGGTCACCTTCACGTCGGCGCCCGCGGCGGCGGCGGTGCTGGAACGCAGTCGCGACCTGGCCGTCGAGGACCAGGTGCTCGACGCGCTGCGCACCGACGTGCACGCGATGTGCGTCGGCCCGGTGACGTCCAAACCGCTGATCCGCAAAGGCGTCCCCACCTCGTCGCCCGCGCGAATGCGGTTGGGCGCCTTGGCCCGCCACATCGCCGAGGAGCTGCCGCTGCTGGGATCCTCCACGGTGCAGGTGGCCGGCCACACGATCGACATCCGCGGAACGTGCGTGCTGGTGGACGGTGACATCAAGTTGCTGTCGCCGTCGGGGATGTCGGTGCTGCGCGCGCTGGCGCAACGGCCCGGCGATGTCGTCGCGCGCTCCGAGCTGTTGCGGGTGCTGCCCGGCAGCAGCAACGATCCGCACGCCGTCGACACGGCCGTGCTCCGGCTGCGAACGGCCTTGGGCGACAAGAACATCATTGCAACGGTGGTCAAGCGGGGTTACCGGCTCGCCATCGACCCTCCGGGCGGCGCCGAATGGAGCTGATCCTGGCCGCGCACGGCACCCGCAGGCCGGGCGGCGTCGCGATGATCGGAGACCTCGCAGCGCAGGTGAGCGCGCTGCTGGACCGCCGGGTGCAGGTCGCGTTCGTCGACGTGTTGGGCCCGACGCCCGGCGAGGTGCTGTCGCGGGCGGCGGCCACCGGCCGCCCAGCCGTCGTGGTCCCGGCCTTCTTGTCGCGCGGATATCACGTGCGCACCGACGTGCCCGCCCACGTGGCGGCCAGCCGGCACCCGAACGTGACCGTCGCGCCCGCGCTCGGCCCGAGTGGGGATATCGCGCGGATAGTCGCCGACCAGCTGGCGGAATCGGGTTGGCGCCTGGGTGATTCGGTGATCCTTGCGGCGGCCGGCACCACCGACGAAAGGGCGCGAGCCGACCTGCACGTGACCGCGACCACGTTGTCCGCGCTGGTGGGATCGCGGGTGCGGCTCGGATTCGCGGCCACCGGCGATCCGTCCGTGGCCGACGCCGTCGCCGCCGCCCGCCGCGACGGTGCGACTCGCGTCGTCGTCGCCTCCTACCTATTGGCCGACGGCCTGTTCCAACAGCGCCTGCGGGCCAGCGGCGCCGACGTGGTCACCCAACCGCTGGGCACCCATCCCGGCCTGGCGCGCCTGATCGCGAACCGCTTCCGCCGCGCGGCGCCCGGACTTCCGAGGCGGCGAACCCAAGCGCCGCACGCAATTTCGAATCACGCTTGAGCACAGCGGTCGGCTGGCCAGGCACGCCGACGCGCGCGACGCTTGATCTTTGCTCGCATACCGACGATCCTGGCACCATGCCGCGTCGCGAAGAGCCATCGCGTGGGCTGCTCGACCCGGTGGCAAAAATGCTGCGGTTGCCCTTCGGCACACCGGAGTTCATCGATCGGATCGTCACCGGCGGTGTCAACCAGGTGGGCCGCCGGACGTTGTACATGCTGATCACCACCTGGGACGCGGCCGGCGGCGGCCCCTTCGCGGCCAGCGCGATCGCGTCCACCGGACTGGCCAAGACCGCCGAAATCGTGCAGGGCATGTTCATCGGTCCGGTCTTCGGCCCGCTGCTGAAAATGCTGGGGGCCGACAAGGTCGCGGTGCGGGCGTCGCTGTGCGCCTCTCAGTTGGTGGGTCTCGGCATCATGCGCTACGGGGTGCGCTCCGAACCGCTGCACTCGATGTCGGTGGAGGCGCTCGTCGACGCGATCGGCCCGACGATGCAGCGCTACCTGGTGGGCGATATCGGCTAAGCCGCGATCCGGCCGATCTGGATGTGCCCCTCGGGGGTGACGCGCGCCGGGTAAACCGGCACCGACACCCGCGGATCGTCCAGGCAGGAGCCGTCCTCGAGCGCGAAAGCCTGCTTGAGGATGGGTGATTGGACGGTGGCACGGCCGCCGCGGTCGCCGACGATGCCGCGCGAAAGCACGGCGGCGCCGGAGAACGGGTCGACGTTTCCGACCGCGTGCACCGAGCCGTCGTCCAGCCGGAACAACGCCGCCTGCGAACCGTCGTCGAGGAGTACCCCGACGCCACGACCGGGAATCAGGCTGTCGTAGGGGCAGGCGGTGGTCCACACCTGAATGTCCTGAGCGTCGTTGAGAAGTGTCATCGTGTCTCCTTGATTACGACCGAACCCGCGGCATGCCAATGGGCACAGGCACTTTGCGCCCTGCGCGCTCGGTGAACGTCACCGTCGAGTCGACGGCGTCGGGGGCGTTGACGAAGGAAACGAACCGCGACAGCTTGTCCGGGTCCTCCAGCACGCCCTTCCATTCGCACTTGTAGTTCTGCACATGCCGCTCCATTGCGGCCTCGAATTCCTTGGCCAGGCCCAGGGAGTCGTCGCACACGACGTCGCGCACGTGATCCAGGCCGCCGTCCAGCGATTCGACCCACGGCGCGGTGCGCTGCAGCCGATCGGCCGTCCGGATGTAGTACATGAGGAACCGGTCGATATAGCGGACCAGCGTCTCGGTGTCCAAATCGCTGGCCAGCAGCTGAGCGTGCTTGGGCGTCATGCCGCCGTTGCCGCCGACGTAGAGGTTCCACCCCTTCTCGGTGGCGATGACGCCCACGTCCTTGCTGCGCGCCTCGGCGCACTCGCGGGCGCATCCGGAGACGCCGAGCTTGATCTTGTGCGGCGCGCGCAGCCCGCGGTAGCGCAGCTCCAGGTCGATGGCCAGCTGCACCGAATCCTGCTGGCCGTAGCGGCACCAGTCGCTGCCCACGCAGCTCTTCACGGTGCGCAAGGCCTTGCCGTAGGCGTGCCCGGACTCCATGCCGCCGTCGACCAGCCGCTTCCAGATCTGCGGCAGCTGGTCCACGCGGGCACCGAACAGGTCGATCCGCTGCCCGCCGGTGATCTTGGTGTAAAGCCCGAAGTCCTGCGCGATTTGGCCGATTAGGATCAGGTGCTCCGGCTTGATGTCACCGCCGGGGACCCGCGGGACAACCGAGTAGCTGCCGTTCTTTTGGATGTTGGCCAGGAAGTGGTCGTTGGAATCCTGCAGCGAGGCCTGCTCGCCCTCGAGGATGTGCTCCGAGCCGGTGGACGCCAGGATCGAGGCGACCACCGGTTTGCAAATGTCGCAACCCTTTCCGCGGCCGAAGCGCTCCAGCAGGCCCGAGAACGTCCGGATTTCGGTGGCGGTGATGATCTCGAAAAGCTCCGCCCGCGACTGGCTGAAGTGCTCACACAGCGCCTTGGACTGTTCCACGCCCTCGGCTTCCAGCAGCTGCTTCAGCAGCGGCACGCACGACCCGCACGAGGTGCCCGCCGCCGTGCACGACTTGAGCGCGGGCACGTCGGCGCAACCGCCGGCGATGGCTCCCTTCAGGTCGCCCTTGGTGACGTTGTTGCACGAGCAGATCTGCGCCGAATCCGGCAGCGCCCCAACGCCCAGGCCCGGCGCGCCGTCGGCGGATGCCGGCGCGATCAGCGCCAGCGGATCGCCCGGCAACTCGCTGTCGACCATCGGCCGCAGCACCCCGTACGTCGAGGCATCGCCGACCAGGACCCCGCCGAGCAGGGTCTTGGCGTCGTCGGAGAGCACCAGCTTGGCGTAGGTCCGGTTGACCGCGTCGTTGATGGCGACCTCGAGGCAGTTCTCGGTCGCCCCCATCGCGTCGCCGAAGCTGGCGACGTCGACGCCGAGCAGCTTGAGCTTGGTCGACATGTCCGCTTCGCCGAACTCCGCGGCGCCGCCCAGCAGCCGATCCGCCACCACTTCGGCGGAGGTGTAGCCGGGCCCGACCAGGCCGTAGCACCGGCCCCCGATCGCCGCGACCTCGCCGATGGCGTAGATGTCGGGATCGCTTGTCCGGCACGACAAATCGGTGAGCACGCCGCCCCGCTCGGCACGCTCCAGCCCGGCGGCCGCCGCCAGCTCGTCGCGCGGCCGGATGCCGGCCGCGAAGATCACCACGCCGGCATCGATCAGCTCGCCATCGGCCAGGCACACCCGTGCCGACGTCGAGCCGTCCGGATGCGCGACGGCCTCGATCGACTCGGTGCCCGTCCCCACGTGCACGGCGATGCCGAGTTCGGTGACCATGCGGGCCAGCAGCGCGCCGCCGGCCTCGTCGATCTGCTGGGCCATCAACCGCGGCATCATCTCGACGACGTGCGTCTGCAACCCGAACTGGCGCAGCGCATTAGCGGCCTCCAGCCCCAACAGTCCGCCGCCGATGACGACCCCTGCGGTCGCGTGGCCGGCCTGCAGCGTCCGCTGGGCATCGGCGCGGATGGCGTCGAGGTCGTCGAGCGTTCGGTAGACGTGGCACTGCGGCAGGTCGTGACCGGGCACCGGCGGGACAAAGGCATAGGACCCGGTGGCAAGCACCAGGGCGTCGTAGCCATGCCGGTGGCCGTCGGCGGTCACCACGGTCTTTGTGTCGCGGTCGATTTCGGTGACGCGGGCGTTCAGCAGCAGCCGGACCCGGTCGTCGCCGGCGTAGTCGTTGCCCGGCAGCGCCAGTAGTTGACGGTCCCAGCTCTCGGTGTAGGAGGTCAAGCCGACACGGTCGTAGGCCGCGTCGGCCTCCTCCGCCAAAACCGTGATGCGCCAACGCCCTTCGGTGTCGCGGGCTCGGAGCGCCTCGACCAGCCGATGGCCGACCATGCCGTGCCCGACCACAATGACGTGACGCGCAGCACTGTCCGCGCACCAGTTTTCGGATTGGGCCATGCCATGAGGGTAGGGGCGGGAAATTAACTTGGAATCGCCCAATGTGACACCCGCATGACGGCGTGCTCACACCTCACAACGACGGCTGTGAAGCTGTTCGCTGGCGGCGAACGCCCGAGTGGAACTTTAGCGTGGTCGACTCATGTTTGTAGAAATAGCCGGCCGGCAAGGCGCCGGTCACAGCAAACTCACAATGAAGCATAAGGAGATCCCCATGAGCAACCTCGCATTGTGGTCGCGACCGGCCTGGGACACCGACCGCTGGTTGCGCGACTTCTTCGGCCCCGCCGCGGCGACGGACTGGTTCAAGCCGGTGAGCAGCGGTTTCACCCCGGCCGCCGAGATCGTCAAGGATGGCGACGACGCGGTAGTCCGCCTGGAACTGCCGGGTGTTGACGTCGAGAAGGATGTCAACGTAGAGGTCGAGAACGGCCGACTGGTCGTCCACGGCGAACACCGTGACGAGCACGCGGAGGAGCAGAACGGCCGCACCCTGCGCGAGATCCGTTACGGGTCCTTCCGCCGGTCGTTCCAGCTGCCCGCGCACGTCACCGGCGAGGCCGTCACCGCCTCGTACGACGCCGGCGTGCTGACCGTGCGGGTCGCCGGTGCTTATAAGGACCCAGCGGGAACCCAGCCGCAGCGCATCGCGATCACGAAGTAGGTCCGCGACCAGACGCAAAAGCCCACGCACGCAAGGCGTGTCGGGGGCTTTTGCGTCTTCTCGCCGTCCAGCCAGCAGCACGTCGACCGCTCGGCGCTCGGCCGGCCCGTGATGGTGTCCGGCATGAGGCCGAGACGATCGCTACTATCGAGGGCGTACTGTGATCCGCAACACCGTCTGTCCCCCGGAAAGTACGTAGGAGATCCGTTGAGCACCACGACCGAACTCGCCGAACTGCACGACCTCATCGGTGGCCTGCGTCGGTGCGTGAGCTCGTTGCGGGCCCGGTACGGCGACAGCCCGGCGATGCGCCGCATCGTCCTGGACGCCGATCGAATCCTGTCCGACGTCGAACTGCTCGACACGGACGTCTCCGAGTTGGACCTGGACCGCGCCACCGTGCAGCAGTCCGGCGAGAAGATCGTCATTCCCGACACTCAATACGACACCGATTTCTGGCGCGATGTCGACGACGAGGGTGTCGGGGGTCACAACAGGTCCTGACAACCTCGGACAACCGAAGCCCCCCGCGAAGCAGGGGGTTTGCTCTGTGTACCCTTCGACAGACAGCCCGTTCGAAGAGGAACACTAGATGAGCGCACCCACGGCGAACCGTCCTGCGTCCGGTGTCTTTTCACCCACACGCGCCCGCATCCCGCAGCGGACCCTACGCACCGACCGGTGGTGGATGTCGCCGTTGCGGATCGACCTGGGCTTCGCGGCTTTCGTCATCTACGCGACAGCCCGCGCGTTCCAGCAGAATTACTTCTTCGTCCCCAAGTATCACTACCTGACGCCGTTCTACTCGCCGTGCCTCAGCAAGGCCTGCGGTGAGGCCGGCGACATCTGGCCGCAGTTCCTGCCGGACGTGTGGTGGCTGCCCTACGCGGCGCTGTCGCTGCCGTTCCTGCTGCTGTTCCGGCTGACCTGTTACTACTACCGGGGCGCCTACTACCGCACGGTGTGGCAGTCGCCCAGCGCCTGCGCGGTGGCCGAGCCCCGCGTGCACTACACCGGCGAGACCAAGTTCCCGCTGATCGTCCAGAACACCCACCGGTACTTCTTCTATATCGCCGTCATCATCTCGGTCATCAACAGCTACGACGCGATCGTCGCGTTTCATTCCGACAGCGGTCCCGGGGGATTCGGCTTCGGTCTGGGCAACCTGATCCTGCTGGGCAACGTCATCATGCTGTGGATCTATACGCTGTCGTGCCATTCGTGCCGGCACGTGACCGGCGGGCGGCTCAAGCACTTCTCCAAGAACCCTGTGCGGTACTGGATCTGGACGCAGGTCAGCGCCATCAATACCCGGCACAAGCTGTTCGCGTGGATCACGCTGGGCACCCTGATGCTCACCGACTTCTACATCGCGCTGGTGGCCAGCGGCACCATCCCCGATCTGAGATTTGTTGGCTGACAAGCCATTTGACGATTACAGAGAAGAACTGAGCGAGGTTTCATGGTTGAGGTCGAGCGGCACGCCTACGACGTAGTCGTCATCGGCGCCGGCGGCGCGGGATTGCGTGCGGTCATCGAGGCGCGCGAGCGGGGCCTCAAGGTCGCGGTGGTGTGCAAGTCCCTGTTCGGCAAGGCCCACACGGTGATGGCCGAGGGCGGGTGCGCGGCATCGATGGGCAACACCAACCCCAAAGACAACTGGAAGACCCACTTCGGCGACACGATGCGCGGTGGAAAGTTCCTCAACAACTGGCGGATGGCCGAACTGCACGCCAAGGAGGCCCCGGACCGCGTCTGGGAGCTGGAAACCTACGGCGCGTTGTTCGACCGCCTCAAGGACGGCAAGATCAGCCAGCGCAACTTCGGCGGGCACACCTACCCGCGGCTGGCGCACGTCGGCGACCGCACCGGCCTGGAGCTGATCCGCACCATGCAGCAGAAGATCGTTTCGCTGCAGCAGGAGGACTTTGCCGAACTCGGTGACTACGAGGCGCGCATCAGGGTCTTTGCCGAGTGCACCATCACCGAACTGATCAAGGACGGCGACGCCATCGCCGGGGCGTTCGGCTACTGGCGCGAGAGCGGCAACTTCGTGCTGTTCGAGGCGCCGGCGGTGGTGCTGGCCACCGGCGGGATCGGCAAGTCGTTCAAGGTCACCTCCAACTCCTGGGAGTACACCGGTGACGGGCACGCGCTGGCGCTGCGGGCGGGCGCGTCGCTGATCAACATGGAGTTCGTTCAGTTCCACCCGACCGGCATGGTGTGGCCGCCGAGCGTGAAGGGGATCCTGGTCACCGAGGGTGTGCGCGGTGACGGCGGGGTGCTGAAGAACTCCGATGACAAGCGCTTCATGTTCGATTACATCCCGCCGGTGTTCAAGGGCCAGTACGCCGAAACCGCGGACGAGGCCGACCAGTGGCTCAAGGACAACGACTCGGCCCGTCGCACCCCGGACCTGCTGCCGCGCGACGAGGTCGCGCGCGCGATCAACTCCGAGGTCAAGGCCGGCCGGGGCACCCCGCACGGCGGGGTGTACCTCGACATCGCGTCCCGGCTGACGCCCGACGAGATCAAGCGACGGCTGCCGTCGATGTACCACCAGTTCAAGGAGCTGGCCGGGGTCGACATCACCAGGGAGCCAATGGAAGTCGGGCCGACCTGCCACTACGTGATGGGCGGTGTGGAGGTCGACGCCGACACCGGCGCGGCCACCGTCCCCGGACTGTTCGCGGCCGGCGAGTGCTCCGGCGGCATGCACGGCTCCAACCGGCTGGGCGGCAACTCGCTGTCGGACCTGCTGGTGTTCGGCCGGCGCGCCGGGCTGGGCGCCGCCGATTACGTGCGCGCGCTGAGCAGCCGCCCGACGGTCGCCGAGGATGCCGTCGAGACGGCGGCCAAGCGGGCGCTGGCCCCCTTCGAGGGACCGAAGAACGGCGCCGCGGCCGAGAACCCGTACACCCTGCAGCTGGAACTGCAGCAGTCGATGAACGATCTGGTGGGCATCATCCGCAAGTCGGAGGAGATCTCCGAGGCCCTCGGCCGGCTCGAGACACTGCGCGAGCGGTTCAAGAACATCCACGTCGAGGGGCAGCGGCGGTACAACCCCGGCTGGAACCTGGCCATCGACCTGCGCAACATGCTGCTGGTCAGCGAATGCGTGGCCAAGGCCGCGCTGGAGCGCACCGAGAGCCGCGGCGGGCACACCCGCGACGACCACCCGTCGATGGACTCGTCTTGGCGCAAGGTGTTGCTGGTCTGCCGTGCGGCAGGCGGCGACGAGGTAATCCCCGACATCAGCATCACGCGCGAGGATCAGGTGCCGATGCGGCCCGATCTGCTGGAGCTCTTCGAGATCTCCGAGCTGGAGAAGTACTACACCGACGGGGAACTGGCCGACCACCCAGGACGGAGAGGTTAATGACCTACAACGCGACCATGCGGGTGTGGCGCGGCGACGAGGCCGGCGGCGCGCTAGAGGATTTCACGGTTGAGGTCAACGAGGGCGAGGTGGTGCTCGACATCATCCACCGCCTGCAGCAGACGCAGACGCCAGACCTCGCGGTGCGGTGGAACTGCAAGGCCGGCAAGTGCGGGTCCTGCTCGGCGGAGATCAACGGCTACCCGCGCTTGATGTGTATGACCCGGATGTCCACGTTCGCCGAGGACGAGGTGGTGACGGTCACGCCGCTGCGCACGTTCCCGGTGATCCGCGACCTGGTCACCGACGTCTCGTTCAACTACGAAAAGGCCCGCGAGATACCGTCTTTCGCGCCGCCCAAGGACCTGCAGCCCGGCGAGTACCGGATGGCGCAGGTCGACGTGCAGCGCTCGCAGGAGTTCCGCAAGTGCATCGAGTGCTTCCTGTGCCAGACCGTGTGCCACGTGGTCCGCGACCACGAGGAGAACAAGAAGGCGTTCGCCGGCCCGCGCTACCTGATGCGCATCGCCGAGCTGGAGATGCACCCCCTGGACACGCTGGACCGGCGCAACCAGGCGCAGGAAGAGCACGGCCTGGGCTACTGCAACATCACCAAGTGCTGCACCGAGGTGTGCCCGGAGAACATCAAGATCACCGACAACGCGCTGATCCCGATGAAGGAGCGCGTCGCGGACCGCAAGTACGACCCCGTGGTCTGGCTGGGTAACAAGCTGTTCCGCCGCGGCTAGGTTCGCCGAGTCTGCGCTCAGAGCGCGGAATTCGCTGCATCACCCGCGCTGGGCGCAGTCTCGGTGGCCTAGGCGCCGAGGCGGCGGAACGTGCTGCGGTGAAACACGATGGGCGCCACCTCGGCGTCGACCGTCACCTCGTTGACCCGCAGCACGACGATGGTGTGGTCCCCCGCCGGGATCAGCTGCTCGATCGCGCTCTCCAGCCACAGGCCGGTGCCCTTGATGAAGACCGCGCCGCTGTCGTAGGACACCGTTTCCAGACCGGCGAACCGGTCGCCGGTCTTGGCCGCCAGGGCGCGGGCGGCCTCGTCGTGGACCTCGCCGAGCACGCTGATGCCCAGCATCGGAACGCCCTTGAGCTTGGGCCATGTCGTCGAGGTGTTCTGCACACAGAACGACACCAGCGGCGGCTCGAGCGAGACGGGGACGAAGGTGCTGGCGGCCAAGCCTTCTCGGATCCCCTCGACCTCGGCGGCGATGGCCACCACGCCGGACGGAAAGTGGCCGAAGGCCTCACGAAGTGTGGACGGTGTCAGGTTCTTGTTCGAGTTCACCGTGGTCATTCGCCCCTTGCGCCGAGAACGGAATTCTCGCCCCCGACCCTACCTGCCGAATATCCATGGGCTGAAGCCACATCCGGATGCGCCCGCAGTCTGCTCTTCCACGCGTTGCGGCCGTAGACCGAGAAGATCGGGTCCGACGGATCGTCCCTTTTGCCGGCGCGGGCGGCGAGTGCGCTCAATTCCTCGGGCAGCGCCAGCACCGGGATCTGCGCGTCGAGTCGCGGGTTGAAGAAGTACGGCACCGAAATGCGCTCTTCGGCAGGACCGCCCAGGTGCACCCGGTGCTCGGTGGCCCGCAGGTAACCGCCCGTCGCCACCTCGAGCAGCTCGCCGATGTTGACGATGAACGCGCCCTCCACCGGCGGGACGTCGACCCAGTCGCCGCCCCGGGCGGGGCGTACCTGCAGGCCGCGGCTGCCCGGCTCCGCCAGTAGCAGCGTGAGCACCCCGGCGTCGCGGTGCGCGCCCACGCCTTGGGGGCTGGCCGCCCGGGCGGGGTAGCGGATGATCTTGATCAGCGTGGCCGGCGCGTCGGCGAACGCGGCGTCGAACGCGTTCGGAGCGCTGCCCAGCGACGCCGCCCAGTGCCGTAGCAAGGTGCGGGCCACCGCGGAAAGCGCGGCGTCCCACTCGCCGACGATGCCGGGCAACTCGGGCACGGCCTCGGGCCACTGATTCGGGCCCTGCAGCCACAGGTAGTCCGGCTTGCCGGGGCCGCCGATCGGCGGGCGTTCCGGGCCGAGGTCGATCTGCTCGCGCCAGTCCACCCGGCCTCGGGTGAGCTCGCCGCCCAGCCGGGTGTAGCCGCGGAAATGCGGGCTGCGCACCATCGCGATCGCGTCCTTGTCGGCTTGCGGCAGCGCAAACAACCGGCGCGCCGCGTCGAGCAGCCGGGCGGTGAGTTCGCCGGGCACGTCGTGGCCGATCAGGTAGAAGAATCCGACCTCGTGGGCGGCCGCGCGCAGGCGCTCCCGCAGCGCTTCGGGGGCGGCCCCAAGGTCCACCACGGGCAGCGTTGTGACGCGCCTCACGTCCGTCATGGCCACATCATCTCCGCAGGTCGGGCGCGTAAAGGGGGACTTCCCAACCGGTTGGTTAGTTAGACGGTGGAATTTAGCTCACACTCGCTTGCTTCGGCGACAATAACGGTTATATTTTAGGGCAGTTACTGGTGGGTAACTTAGACCTAGTACCCAACCACAAGTGGCATTCTCAACGAGGAGGAACGTAGTGAGCCACTACAAGAGCAACGTCCGTGACCAGGTGTTCAACCTGTTCGAAGTCTTCGGCGTTGACAAGGCATTAGGCCAAGGCGAGTACAGCGACCTCGACGTCGACACCGCCCAGGAAATGCTGTCCGAGATCAGCCGCCTGGCCGAGGGACCGGTCGCGGAGTCGTTCGTCGAGGGCGACCGCAACCCGCCGGTCTTCGACCCCGAGACCCATTCGGTGACGCTGCCGGAATCCTTCAAGGAGTCCGTCCGCGCCGTCACCGAGGCCGGCTGGGACAAGGCCGGCATCGACGAGGCGCTCGGCGGCATGCCGATGCCCAAGGCGCTGCTGTGGGCGCTGCACGAGCACATCCTGGGCGCCAACCCCGCCGTGTGGATGTACGGCGGCGGCGCCGGGTTCGCCAACATCCTCTACCACCTCGGCACCGAGGAGCAGAAGAAGTGGGCCGTGACGGCCGCCGAGCGCGGCTGGGGTTCGACCATGGTGCTGACCGAGCCGGACGCCGGTTCGGACGTGGGCGCCGGGCGCACCAAGGCGGTCCAGCAGGAGGACGGGTCCTGGCACATCGACGGTGTGAAGCGCTTCATCACCTCGGGTGACTCCGGCGACCTGTTCGAGAACATCTTCCACCTGGTGCTGGCCCGCCCCGAGGGTGCGGGCCCGGGCACCAAGGGGCTGTCGCTGTTCTTCGTGCCCAAGTTCCTGTTCGACTTCGAGACCGGCGAGCTGGGCGAGCGCAACGGCGTGTTCGTCACCAACGTCGAGCACAAGATGGGCCTCAAGGTCTCCGCGACCTGCGAGCTCTCGCTCGGCCAGCACGGCGTGCCCGCCAAGGGCTGGCTGGTCGGCGAGGTGCACAACGGCATCGCGCAGATGTTCGAGGTCATCGAGCAGGCCCGCATGATGGTCGGCACCAAGGCGATCGCCACCCTGTCGACCGGCTACCTGAACGCGCTGGAGTACGCCAAGTCCCGCGTGCAGGGCGCCGACATGACCCAGATGACCGACAAGACCGCGCCGCGCGTGACCATCACGCACCACCCGGACGTGCGCCGCTCGCTGATGACCCAGAAGGCCTACGCCGAGGGTCTGCGCGCGCTGTACCTGTTCACCGCGACCTACCAGGACGCGGCGGTCGCCGAGGCGCTGCACGGTGTGGACGCCGAGCTGGCGGTGAAGGTCAACGACCTGATGCTGCCGGTGGTCAAGGGTGTGGGCTCCGAGCAGGCGTACGCCAAGCTCACCGAGAGCCTGCAGACCTTCGGTGGGTCCGGCTTCCTGCAGGACTACCCGATCGAGCAGTACATCCGTGACGCCAAGATCGACTCGCTCTACGAGGGCACCACGGCCATCCAGGCGCAGGACTTCTTCTTCCGCAAGATCGTCCGCGACAAGGGTGTGGCCCTGGCCCACGTGTCCGGGGAGATCCAGAAGTTCGTCGACAGCGAGTCCGGCAACGGCCGGCTCAAGACCGAGCGCGAGCTGCTCGGCAAGGCGCTGACCGACGTGCAGGCCATGGCGGCCACCCTGACCGGCTACCTGATGGCCGCGCAGGAGGACGTCACCAGCCTCTACAAGGTGGGCCTGGGCTCGGTGCGCTTCCTGATGAGCGTCGGCGACCTGGTCATCGGCTGGTTGCTGCAGCGTCAGGCCGCGGTCGCGGTGGCGGCGCTGGACGCCGGCGCCAGCGGCGCCGAGCGGTCCTTCTACGAGGGCAAGATCGCGGTGGCATCGTTCTTCGCGAAGAACTTCCTGCCCCTGCTGGCCAGCACCCGCGAGGTCATCGAGACGCTGGACAACGACATCATGGAGCTCGACGAGGCGGCGTTCTAGGCCGCCTGGGCCCGCCCAGCTGAATTACCAAGGTCCCCCGCTTCCACGTTGAAGCGGGGGACCTTGTGTCTGTGGCCCGGGCGAGCAAAAAAGACCGCCGCTGGATCCCCTCACTCCAGCGGCGGCCCTTTTCGCCCCCCCGTCGCTGACCGGCGGTCGATTAGGGGACGCCCCGTATTGCCGTCGGGGTCGGGGGGTCAGACCACAACACGGGGCTATCCGGTCGGTCGGATACCCGCGTCCCCGGGTTCGTAACCGAGTGTGACCGAATTCATTCGCCCCGATGGTTGGGGCGGCCGATCAGGCCTCCAGGATCGCCGCGACGCCCTGGCCGCCGGCCGCGCAGATGGAGATCAGCGCCCGAAGGGTGCCGCCGCCCTTCTGCTCGGCTTTCTTCTCGGCCAGCTGCTTGGCGGCCTGCGCCAGGATCCGACCGCCGGTGGCCGCGAAGGGATGGCCGGCGGCCAACGACGACCCGTTGACGTTGAGCTTGGACCTGTCGATCGACCCGAGCGCGGCGTCGAGCCCCAGCCGCTCCTTGCAGTACTCCTCGGATTCCCACGCCTGCAGGTGCGCGAGCACCACTGACGCGAACGCCTCGTGGATCTCGTAGAAGTCGAAGTCCTGCAGGCTGAGTCCGTTTCTGGCCAGCAAGCGGGGCACCGCGTACGTCGGCGCCATCAGCAGCCCGTCGCGCCCGTTGACGTAGTCCACGGCGGCGGTCTCGGCGTCCACCAGGTACGCCAGCGGCGTCAACGAGTGGGCGGCTGCCCACTCGTCGCTGGCCAGCAGCGCGACCGACGCACCGTCCGTCAGGGGGGTGGAGTTGCCGGCCGTCATCGTCGCGTCGCCGTTCTTCACCCCGAAGACGGGACGCAGCGTCGCGAGCTTTTCGGTGCTGGCGTTGGCCCGCAGATTGTCGTCGCGGTAGAGCCCGAGGAACGGGGTGACGAGGTCGTCGAAGAAGCCCCGGTCGTAGGCGGCGGCCATGTTGCGGTGGCTGGCCACGGCCAGCGCGTCCTGGTCGACGCGCTTGATGCCCATCTGCTTGGCGGTGATGGCGGCGTGCTCGCCCATCGACAACCCGGTGCGCGGCTCGCTGTTGGCCGGGATCTCGATCCCCAGGGTGGCGGGCAGTGTGCCCACCAGCTTGAGCCGTTGCAGGTTCGACTTGGACCTGCGCAGCTTGAGCAGCTGGCGGCGCAGGTTGTCGCCCAGGCCGATCGGCGGGTCGGAGGTGGTGTCCACCCCACCGGCCGCGACCACCTCGTAGCGACCGGAGGCGACGCCGTCGGCCGCGGCGATCGCGGCCTGCAGCCCCGTCCCGCACGCCTGCTGGACGTCGAACGCGGGCGTGTACGACGACAGCTCGGAACCCAGCACGCATTCGCGGGTCAGGTTGAAGTCGCGGCTGTGCTTGAGCACGGCGCCGCCGACGACGACGCCCAGCCGCTCGCCGGCCAGCCCGAACCGGTCCACCAGCCCGTCCAGGGCCGCAGTGAACATGTCCTGGTTGGACGCCTCCGCGTACGCGCCGTCCGATCGCGCGAACGGGATGCGATTGCCGCCCAGTACCGCGACTGGTCGCCTGGTCTTAGAACTCGCTGGGGCCACTTTTCTCTCCGTGCATCTCCGGGTACATCACTTTTTGAACCGGCCGTTGTTCGCCATAGTACCCACTGTTCTTACTCTGAAGTAAGTTCGTCCCGATACCGTTGGTGGATAACGGGCACGACAGCGCCCGAACACACATGGAAGGCAGCTCAGTGGCTCCAAAAAGCTCGTCCGATCTCTTCTCGCAGGTGGTCAACTCCGGCCCCGGATCGTTTCTGGCAAAGCAACTCGGCATTCCGCAGCCCGAGACGCTGCGCCGGTACCGGCCCGGCGAACCGCCGCTGGCGGGGTCGCTGCTGATCGGCGGTGAGGGCCGGGTGGTCGAGCCGCTGCGCGCCGCCCTGGATTCCGACTACGACGTGGTGGGCGCCAACCTGGGCGGCCGCTGGGCCGACAAGTTCGGCGGGCTGGTCTTCGACGCCACCGGCATCACGACGCCTGCCGGGCTCAAGGGCCTCTACGAGTTCTTCACCCCGGTGCTGCGCAACCTGGGCCACAACGCGCGCGTCGTGGTCGTCGGCACCACGCCCGACGCCGCCGCCGGCACCGACGAGCGCATCGCGCAGCGCGCGTTGGAGGGCTTCACCCGCTCGCTCGGCAAGGAGCTGCGCAACGGGTCGACCGCACAGCTGGTGTACCTGTCGCCGCACGCGAAACCCGCCGCGACCGGGCTGGAATCCACGATGCGCTTCCTCCTGTCCGGCAAGTCCGCCTACGTCGACGGCCAGGTCTTCTACGTCGGCGAGGCCGACTCCACCCCGCCCGCCGACTGGGAACGGCCGCTGGACGGCAAGGTGGCGATCGTGACCGGCGCCGCCCGCGGCATCGGCGCCTGCATCGCCGAGGTGTTCGCCCGCGACGGCGCCCGCGTCGTCGCGATCGACGTGGAGTCTGCCGCCGAGGCTTTGGCCGAGACCGCCAGCCGGGTCGGGGGCACGCCGTTGTGGCTGGACGTCACCGCCGACGACGCCGCCGCCTTGATCACCGAACACCTGAACGACCACTACGCCGGGCACGCCGACGTCCTGGTCAACAACGCCGGCATCACCCGCGACAAGCTGCTCGTCAACATGGACGAGGCGCGCTGGGACGCCGTGCTCGCGGTGAATCTGCTTGCCCCGCAACGGCTCACCGAGGGCCTGGTCGGCAACGGCAGCCTCGGCGAGGGGGGCCGGGTGATCGGCCTGTCGTCGATGGCCGGCATCGCGGGCAACCGCGGGCAGACCAACTACGCCACCACCAAGGCCGGCATGATCGGCCTGACCCAGGCGCTGGCGCCGGGACTCTACGAGAAGGGCATCACAATCAACGCGGTCGCGCCGGGGTTCATCGAAACCCAGATGACGGCGGCCATCCCGCTGGCCACCCGCGAGGTCGGCCGCCGGATGAACTCGCTGCTGCAAGGTGGGCAGCCCGTCGACGTCGCCGAGACGATCGCCTACTTCGCCAGCCCGGCGTCAAACGCGGTGACGGGCAACGTCATCCGCGTCTGCGGCCAGGCGATGTTGGGGGCATGATGAACCAGCCCAGCGGTTTGCGAAACATGCTGCGCGCGGCGGCCGGGGCGCTGCCCCTGCTGCCCCGCTCCGACCAGCTGCCCAGCCGCACGGTGACCGTCGAGGAACTGCCCATCGACCAGACGAACGTGGCCGAGTACGCGGGCGTCACCGGCCTGCGCTATGGCAACCACGTGCCGCTGACCTACCCGTTCGCGTTGACCTTTCCCACCATGATGTCTCTGGTGACCGGCTTCGACTTTCCTTTTGCCGCAATGGGATCGGTGCACACCGAGAACCACATTAAGCAGTACCGCCCGATCGCGGTGACCGACACCGTCGGTGTGCGCGTGCACGCCGAGAACCTGCGCGAACACCGCAAGGGCCTGCTGGTGGACCTGGTGACCGACGTGAGCGTCGGTAACGACGTCGCGTGGCACCAGGTGACCACCTTCCTGCACCAGCAGCGCACCAGCCTGTCCGACGAGCCCAAGCCGCCGCCGCAGAAGCAGCCGAAGCTGCCCCCGCCGAGCACCGTGTTGCGGATCAGCCCCGGCCAGATCCGTCGCTACGCGGCCGTCGGCGGTGACCACAACCCGATCCACACCAACCCGATCGCCGCCAAGCTGTTCGGGTTCCCGACCGTCATCGCGCACGGGATGTTCAGCGCCGCAGCGGTTCTGGCCAACATCGAGGCCCGGATTCCCGACGAGGCGCAGTACTCGGTGCGGTTCGGCAAGCCGCTGGTGCTGCCCGGCACCGCGGGGCTGTACGTCGATCAGGGCGACGACGGCGGCTGGGACCTTTCGCTGCGCAACATCGCGAAGGGGTATCCCTATCTGACCGGCAGCGTCCGCGCCCTCTAGCCCGTCCGCGCCGGCCTGCGGCCGACCGCGAGCACCTTCAATCCGTATGCGCCGCAGGCGGTCAGCAGGAACACTCCGAACAGCCACAGCGGGGGGTGGGCGAGCTCCCAGACGAAGATCGCCGCCCAGATCGGCGAGCCCTGGGTCACCGCGAGCACGCCGGCGGCCCCCGCCAGCGAGACGGCCGGGGTGTGCATATGGGTCCCGGCTGCCCAATTGACCGCGAGCACCAGGGCCGATCCCGCGGCCGCGCCGGTGGCCAGCGACGGGGTGAGCATTCCGCCGGCGCCGCCGGCGCGCAGGAACAGCGCCGTCAGCAGCGGTTTCAACACCAGGATGACCAGGGCGGCCGACAGGGTCATGCGGCTGGCCAGGCTGACGGTCAGGATGCTGCGGCCGTTGCCGGGCAACTCCGGCCACCAGTGCGAGCAGATGCCCATCACCAGGCCGGCGCCCGCCAGCGCCGGAACCAGGACCCACGACCGCATCACCCGGGCCGGCCGCGCGGCCGCCATCAGCCACTTGAACGCCAATCCCACCGCGAGGGCGACCGGCGCCAGGATCAGCCCATGCGCGGTCAGCAGATACGACGATTCGGCGCTGGGCCAGGCCAGGCTCGGCTGATCGTGGGTTTCGGCCGAGCAGATCGCGACGGCCAGGCTGGACGTGAGGCACGCGGCGCCCACCGCCCGCGGGTGCCAGGTGTTGAGCATAATCCGCACCGCGAACAGCGCGCCGGCCAGCGGCACGGCGTAGACGGCGCCCAGGCCCGCGCCGGCCGCGCAGGCCAGCAAGACCTCGCGGTCGTGGCTGGACAGCCGCTTCAGCCACGCGGTGGCGAAATCGCCCAGGGCAGCGGCAAATTGGCGCGGGGCGCCTTCGCGGCCCAGGGAGGCGCCGGAGCCGACCAGCAGCACCTGCAACACGGCGTCGACGCTCCATGCCAGCCGCGGGATCGGCTCGCGGCGGGCGATGGTCTGGGCCAGCGGCGGCACCGGGGTGCGGCGCCGCAGGATCCACCAACCCAGGCCCGCCAGCGCCCCGCCGACCATCGGCCCCAGCGCGCGCCGGACCGGGCTGCTGCCGGTGATCCCGTTGAGTAGTGTGCCGAAACTGTAGTGGTAGGTGACGTGCTCGACGAACCGCAGCACCTCCGTCGTCGCCAGCCCGGCGACCCCGGCCAGCAACCCGACGATGACTACCGCGCAAAAGAAGTCGAGGTTGCGAGCCGACGAGTGCACCCCACGAATGTAGGGGCTAGCCGGCTTATCCGGCTTGTGAGGCGGCTTCCCGATCCTCCGGCGTGCCGCGCAGACCGTGCCAGAACAGGTCGAACATCAGCTCGGCCGCCTCGTCGACGCCGATGTCGCCGGTGGACAGCCGGTTGGCCATCGCCTCGCCGCCGCCGACCAGCGCCACCGCCATCATCTGATACTCGGCGTCCGAGCGTGGGGTGCGGCTGCCCGCCCGCATCAGCTCCGCTACCAATTCGATGATCTGCTCACGTCCCTCGCGCACCGTGTGCGCGAACGCCTGCGAGCTGATGGCCTGGGTGTACATCACGATCCAGGACGCGCGGTTGGCGTCGATGTAACGCATGAACGACCCGATAGCGTTGCGCAGCAAGTCCTTTGGGCTCTGGGCGAAGTTGATGTCGGCGCGCACCGCGTCGACGAACCGCCCCAGCTCGCGGTCCAGGCAGGCGCCGAACAGGTCCTCCTTGGAGCCGTAATACAGGTACAGCATCGGCTTGGAGATCTGCGCCTCGGCGGCGATCGCGTCCATCGACGTCTCGTGATAACCGTTGACGGAGAACATTTGCACGGCGGCGTCGAGCATCTGCTGTTCGCGGACAGCACGCGGTAACCGCTTGGTACCACCCGCCATCGTTGTTGCCTCTCTAGCCGCCAATCTGACTACAGGGTAACGAGGATGCGGCACATTAGCGGCCACATGTTCGATTGGCGCCCTTCATCGTCGCCACCCGCACCACCGACGCGTCGACCGCCGGCATCGGCAGTTCGCCGGCGGCCACGGCCTTTTCCAGCCGGTCCAGGACCGCGGGCACCTCCTCGATGCTGACCCACAGCGCCACGTCGGTACCCGCCTGCAGCGTGCGCAGCACCGCCTCGGACACGCCGTATCGATCGGAGATCGCGGCCATGCTGGACAGGTCGTCGCTGAACACCGGCCCGTTGAAGGGCGGGGCGCCGTAGCCGGTGCCATCGCGCAGCAACTGCACCGCGGCCCGGCTCAGGCTGGCGGGGTCGTCGCCGGTCAGCCCGGGGACCTGCAGGTGACCGATCATGACTGCGACCGGGAGCTGGGCCACCAGCGTCCGATATGGCACGAGGTCGTTGGCCTGTAGGTCGCTCAGCGGCGGCGTGACGACGCCGCCCTTGTGTGAATCGCCCGAGCCGTGACCATGGCCGGGGAAGTGCTTGAGCACCGGCAGCAGCCCGGCGTCGCGCAGGCCCTGCGCGTAGGCCCTGGCGTAGGCGGTCACGGTGTTCGGGTCCGCGCTGAATGAGCGGTCGCCGATGACGCCGTCCGGCGCATCGGTGACGTCGACCACAGGGGCGAAGTCGATGGTGATACCCAGGTCGCGCATCTTCTTGCCGCGCTCCACTTCGAGGTCGTGTACTTGCTGGACCGTCTGGGTCTGCGCCAGCTGCCGGGCCGACGGGGCCACCCCGATCAGCGACTTCAACCGCGATACCCGGCCACCTTCCTCGTCGACGCCGACCGCCAGCGGCAGGGGCCCCGCGCTGTGGGCGACCTCGGCCAGCCCGCCCTTGAAAATCGAGAGGTCCGTCCAGCCACCGATGATGATCCCGCCGACGTGGGACTCATTGACGACGGTTCGGGCTTCGTCGGCGTTCCGCACGCCCACCATCAGCAGTTGTGCCAGCTTGTCACGGGTCGACAGCGCGGCCGGGACGGCCGGCGGATCGGCACATACCGGCGGCGCGGGGGCGGCGGCCGGCTTGCTCGACGAGGCCGCCGGTGGGCGGGCGGCGTGGTGGCCACAGCCGGCCAGCAGGGCGGTCGCGGCGACGAGCACGGCCAGGATGCGGGGGAAGGGCATCGGGCCATGTTGTCACGGCGGGCGTTTCGTCCCGTGCTCCAGGGGGCATCGCCGGTAGGTTGGCAATCAGCCCATTTGCCTGGCAGGGAGGAGCCGGCGATGGCCGGGTTTTCGTTGGTCGCCGCGGCCAGCATCGCGGTGGGGTTGTCGCTCGGCGCCGCCGCGACCGTCGGCGTGACGCTGGCGATGGACGACCACAAGACGGCGCCGGTGCAGACCACACCGCGCAGCCCCGCCGGGCCGTATCTGGTGAATTACGGCTCTCGCTGCTGGCATGGTCATTGCGTGCCGTGGCCGTGACTCGCCGGCCCGGCCGGCGAGCGCCGTTCTGCTAGGTTGGCGCTAGTCCCCGAGAAATTCCAGGAGCCGTTTCATGAACCGGATCATCGCGCCCGCCGCCGCGAGCGTCGTGGTTGGTCTGTTGCTGGGCGCGGCCGCGATCTTCGGGATCACCTTGATGGTGCAGCAGGACACGAAGCCGCCACTCCCCGGGGGCGATCCGCAGTCGTCAGTGCTCAACCGGGTCGAGTACGGCAACCGTAGCTAGCCCGAGTAGGACCCGGGCCGGCTCACCGGCCCCCTGCTCGTCGGCTGCGCCGCTGTCCCGCCGGTGGTTGCTGTTGGTCGGCGCCGTCGCGCTGGCGCTGACGTTCGCGCAGTCGCCCGGGCAGGTCTCGCCCGACACCAAGCTCGACCTGACCGCCAACCCGCTGCGCTTCCTGGCCCGCGCGACCAACCTGTGGAACAGCGAACTGCCATTCGGCCAGGCGCAGAACCAGGCCTACGGCTACCTGTTTCCGCACGGCACCTTCTTTCTGGTCGGCCACGCGCTCGGGGTGCCGGGCTGGATCACCCAGCGGCTGTGGTGGGCGCTGCTGCTCACGGTCGGGTTCTGGGGGCTGCTGCGGGTGGCCGAGGCGCTGGGCATCGGCAGCCCGTCGTCACGGGTGATCGGCGCGGTGGCGTTCGCGCTGTCGCCGCGGGTGCTGACCACGCTCGGTTCGATCTCGTCGGAGACGTTGCCGATGATGCTGGCGCCGTGGGTGCTGTTGCCGACGATCCTCGCGCTGAGGGCCGCCCGCGACAGGTCGGTGCGGGTGCTGGCCGCGCAGGCCGGGCTGGCGGTCGCGCTGATGGGCGCGGTCAACGCCATCGCGACGTTGGCCGCTTGCCTGCCCGCGGTGATCTGGTGGGCGTGCCACCGCCCGAACCGGTTGTGGTGGCGCTACACCGCGTGGTGGGCGCTGGCGCTGGGCCTGGCCACGCTCTGGTGGGTGGTGGCGCTGGTCTGCCTGCGCCACGTCAGCCCGCCGTTCCTGGACTTCATCGAATCCTCCGGCGTGACCACGCAGTGGTCGTCGCTGACCGAGATTCTGCGCGGCACCGACAGCTGGACCCCGTTCGTGGCGCCGACCGCCACCGCCGGCGCGCCCCTGGTGACCGGCTCGGCGGCCGTCCTCGCTACCTGCCTGGTCGCGGCGGCCGGGCTGGCCGGGCTGGCCAGCGCGGGAATGCCGGCGCGGGGCCGGCTGGTGACCATGCTGCTGATCGGCGTGGTCTTGATGGCCGTCGGTTACAGCGGCGGGCTGGGGTCGCCCTTCGCCCACGAGGTGCAGGCCTTCATGGACGCCGCCGGCGCGCCGCTGCGCAACGTGCACAAGCTGGGACCGGTGATCCGCATCCCGGTGGCGCTGGGCGTCGCCCAGCTGCTCGGCCGGGTCGCGCTGCCCGGCAGCGCGCCGCGCTCGGCGTGGCTGCGCGCGTTCGCCCACCCCGAGCGCGACAAGCGGGCCGCGGTGGCGGTCGTCGTCCTGACGGCGCTGATGGTCAGCACCTCGCTGGCGTGGACCGGCCGGCTCGCCCCGCCGGGCACGTTCGGCGCCATTCCGGCGTACTGGCACCAGGCCGCCGACTGGCTCGACGAACACAACACTGGGATACCGGTTTCCGGGCGCGTGCTGGTGGTTCCCGGGGCGCCCTTCGCCACCCAGTCGTGGGGCACCACCCACGACGAGCCGCTGCAGGTGCTCGGCCACAGCCCGTGGGGAGTGCGCGACTCCATCCCCTTGACCCCGCCGCAGACCATCCGGGCGCTGGATTCGGTGCAACGCCTGTTCGCCGCCGGGCAGCCCTCGGTCGGCCTTGCCGATACCCTTGCCCGCCAAGGGATTTCGTACGTCGTGCTGCGCAACGACCTGGACCCGGAGACGTCGCGCTCGGCGCGCCCCATCCTGGTGCACCGCGCCCTCGAGGGCTCGCCGGGGCTGCAGAAGGTGGCGCAGTTCGGCGCTCCCGTCGGGCCCGGCACGCTGGCGGGCTTCGTCGCCGACGGCGGCCTGCGACCGCGGTTCCCGGCGGTCGAGATCTACCGCGTCGCGGTTGCCGGTGATCCCGGCGCGCCCTATTTCGTCGACGCCGACCGGCTGCCCCGGGTCGCCGGCGGCCCCGAGGTGCTGCTGCGCCTGGACGAGCGGCGACGGCTGCTGGGCCAGCCGCCGCTGGGCCCGGTGCTGATGGGCGCCGACGCCCGCGCCGCCGGCCTGCCCGCTGGGGCTGGGGTGACGGTCACCGACACCCCGGTGGCCCGCGAAACCGACTACGGCCGCGTCGACCAGCATTCGTCGGCCGTCCGGGCGGCCGGCGACGCGAGGCACACCTTCAACCGCGTCCCCGACTATCCGGTCCCGGGCGCCGACATGGTGTTCGGGGCCTGGAACGGCGGCCGCATCACCGTGTCGAGCTCGTCGTCGGACTCCACCGCCATGCCCGACGTCGCGCCGGCGACCTCCCCCGCCGCGGCCGTCGACGGCGACTCGGCGACGGCGTGGGTGTCCAACGCGCTGCAGGCCGCGGTCGGGCAGTGGCTGCGGGTGGACTTCGACCACCCGGTGACCAACGGCTCCCTCACCATCACGCCGAGCGCCACCGCCGTCGGCGCCCAGGTCCGCCGCATCCTGGTCGAGACGGCCAACGGCAGCACCACGCTGCGGTTCGACGAGCCCGGCAAGCCGCTCGCGGTGGCGCTGCCGTACGGCGAAACGCCGTGGGTGCGGATCACCGCCGCCGGCACCGACGACGGCTCCCCCGGCGTGCAGTTCGGCATCACCGACCTGTCGATCACCCAGTACGACGCGTCCGGCTTCGCCCACCCGGTCAGCCTGCGGCACACCGTGCGGGTGCCCGGGCCGCCGCCGGGCGCGACGGTCGCCGCGTGGGACCTGGGATCTGAGCTGCTCGGCAGGCCGGGTTGCGCGGCGGCGGACGGCGGTGTGCGCTGCGCGGCATCGATGGCGCTGGCTCCGGAAGAGCCGGTGAACTTCAGCCGCACCCTGACCGTCACGGACCCGGTGTCGGTGACGCCGACGGTGTGGGTGCGGCCACGGCAGGGGCCCAAGCTTGCCGACCTGGTCGCCGAGCCGAATACCACTCGGGCCCAAGGCGATTCGGACGTGGTGGACATCTTGGGGTCCGCGTTCGCGGCGACGGACGGCGACCCGGCCACCGCGTGGACCGCCCCGCAGCGGGTGGTGCAGCATAAGTCCCCGCCGACGCTGACCCTCACCCTGCCGCGGGCCACCAAGGTCACCGGGCTGCGCGTGGCGCCCAGCGGGTCGACGCTGCCGGCGCACCCGACGGTGCTGGCGGTCGACCTGGGCGACGGCCCCCAGGTTTGGGACCTGAAACCGGGTGAGCCCCAAACGCTTTCGCTCAAACCGCGGGTGACCGACACCGTCAGCATCAGCCTGCTCGACTGGGAAGACGTGATCGACCGCAACGCCCTGGGCTTCGATCAGCTCAAGCCGCCGGGCCTGGCCGAGGTCGCGGTGCTGGGCGCCGACGGCAACCCGATCGCGCCCGCCGACGCCGCCCGCAACCGGTCGCGGGAGATCACCGTCGGCTGCGACCGCGGGCCAGTCGTCGCCGTAGCGGGCCGGTTCGTGCACACCTCGATCCGCACCACCGCCGGCGCGCTGCTGGACGGCACCCCGGTCGCGGCGCAGCCCTGCGAAACCGAGCCGATCGCGCTGCCGGCCGGCCAGCAGGAGCTGTTGATCAGCCCCGGCGCCCAGTTCGTCGTGGACGGGGCCCGGCTGTCGACCCCGGCCGCCGCCAAGATACCCAGTGCCACTCCGATTCCCGCCCACACCGGGGCGTGGGGCCCGAGCCGCCGCGAAGTGCGGGCGCCCGCGTCGCCCACCGCGCGGCTGCTGGTCATCCCCGAGAGCATCAACCCCGGCTGGGTGGCGCGCACCGCCGCCGGGGCCCGGCTGACCCCGGTCGCGGTCAACGGGTGGCAGCAGGGCTGGGTGGTGCCGGCGGGGGACCCGGGCACCATCACGCTGAGCTTCGCCTCCAATTCGCTGTACCGGACGGGCCTGGCGGTGGGGCTGGCGTTGCTGCCGCTGCTGGCCGCGCTCGCCTTGTGGCGCACCCGGCGCGGGCGCAGCGACGCCCCGCCCGCCCGGCCGTGGGCCCCGGGGCCCTGGGCGGCGGTCGGCGTCCTGGCGGCCGGGACGGCCATCGCGGGAGCGGCGGGGTTGGTGGTGGCCGGCGCCGCCGTGGGGCTGCGGTACGCCGTGCGGCGCCGGCGCGACGACTTGACCGTGGTGCTGAGCGCCGGCGGGCTGATCCTGGCCGGGGCGGCGCTGTCGCGGCATCCATGGCGCTCGGTCGACGGTTACGCCGGGCATGCGGCGAATGTGCAACTGCTGGCGCTGATTTCGCTTGCGGTGTTAGGCGCCTCGGTCGTGGCGGTTCCACGACGGGGGCCGGCGCCGCGCGAGGAATGACAATTGGGGCGTTGGCTAGCGGTTCCCGTGCTGCTTGACTGGTAATACGTGACGACCATGGGTTGGTTCTCGGCACCCGAATACTGGCTGGGCCGGATGGTCCTGCAGCGGGGCGTCGCGGCCATCTACCTGATCGCCTTCGTCGCGGCCGCGCTGCAATTCCGGGCGCTCATCGGCGAGCACGGCATGCTGCCCGTGCCGCGGTTCTTGGCCCGCCAGACGTTTTGGCGGGCGCCGAGCCTTTTTCAGCTGCGCTATTCCGACCGGCTGTTCGCGGGGGTGGCGTGGCTGGGTGCGGCGGTGGCGGCGGCGATCGTCGCCGGCGCAGCCGACCTGGCGCCGGTGTGGGCCGCGATGCTGGCGTGGCTGGCGCTGTGGGCGCTCTACCTTTCGATCGTCAACGTCGGCCAGACCTGGTACGGGTTCGGCTGGGAGTCCTTGCTGCTGGAGGCGGGCTTCCTGATGATCTTCCTCGGCAACGACCGGGTGGCGCCGCCGGTGCTGACGCTGTGGATGGCGCGGCTGCTGCTGTTCCGGGTCGAGTTCGGCGCCGGGCTGATCAAGATGCGCGGTGACCCGTGCTGGCGCGACCTGACGTGCCTGTACTACCACCACGAGACGCAGCCGATGCCGGGGCCGTTGAGCTGGTTCTTCCATCACCTGCCCAGGCCGCTGCACCGCGTCGAGGTGGCCGGCAACCATTTCGCCCAGCTGATCGTGCCGTTCGGGTTGTTCGCGCCGCAGCCGGTGGCCAGCGTGGCCGGCGCGGTCGTCGTCGTCACCCAGCTGTGGCTGGTGGCGTCGGGCAACTTCGCCTGGCTCAACTGGGTGACGATCATGCTGGCGTTCAGCGCCATCGACGACTCGTCGCTGGCGATGCTCTTTCCGGTGCCCGCGCATCCGGCCTGGCCGGCGCCGCCGCTGTGGTTCGCCGCCGTGGTGATGGCGTTCAGCGCCGCCGTGCTGTTCCTGAGCTACTGGCCGCTGCGCAACATGCTCTCGCAGCGTCAGCGAATGAACATGTCCTTCAACCCATTTCACCTAGTAAACACGTACGGAGCGTTCGGCAGCATCGGGCGGGTCCGCCGCGAAGTGGTGATCGAGGGCACCGACGAGTCGCGGCTCACCGACGAAACGGTGTGGAAGGAATACGAATTCAAGGGCAAACCCGGCGGTGTGCGTCGGCTGCCGCGGCAGTGGGCCCCCTACCATCTGCGGCTGGACTGGCTGATGTGGTTCGCCGCGATCTCGCCCGGCTACGCCCAGCCGTGGCTGAGGCCGTTCATGCAGCGGCTGCTGCGCAACGACCGGCCGACGCTGCGCCTGTTGCGGCGCAATCCCTTTCCCGATTCGCCGCCGCGGTACGTGCGCGCGCAGCTGTATGAATACCGGTTTACGACGGTCGCGGAGTTGCGGCGCGACCACGCCTGGTGGCATCGCACGCTGATTGGCTGGTACGTCCTGCCCATGACGCTGCAGGAGGCGACGTCGCCGCACAACGGTTGAAACAGCGCTAGGGGCCGCCGTCGCCGCCGGTGCCGCCGTGTGGGCCGGCGCCGGCGCCGCTGCCAAAGGCGGCGCCGCCCCCGCCTCCACCGCCGATGTTGGCGTTCCCGCCGGCGCCGCCCGTGGCGGTGGCGCCGCCGGTGGCGAAGAGGTTGCCAGCGGCGCCGTTCGTGCCGGCGCCGCCGAGGGGCTGGCCGGTGCCGCCGACCCCGCCGGCGCCGGGGGCCACGCCGTTGGCACTGCCCCCTTGGCCGCCGTCGCCACCGGTGCCGCCGGTGATCGCGCCGCCCCCGCCGCCACCACCACCGGCGGCGACTTCAGTCCCGATGGCGGCCGAGGGTGTGCCGCCGCCTCCGCCGGCCCCGCCGCCGGAGCCTTGGCCAATGCCGCCGCTAAAGCCACCGCCGGCGGTACTTGTGGTGGTGGTGACATCGGCGCCGGCACCACCGCCGCCCCCACCACCGGGGCCGCCCGCGGCGCCGGCGGGCCCACCGCCACCACCGCCGTCGCCGCCGGCGGCGGCGACGGAGCTGAGGCCGATCGTTGCGGCGGCGCCGCCACCGGTGCCGCCTTGGCCGCCGTGGCCGCCGGCGCCGCCGCCCGTGCTGTTGCCGCCCGCGCCACCGCCACCCCCGCCTCCGGCGATGGCGATGGCGTCGCTGGTGCCGGTGGCGGTGGCGCTGCCGCCGCCACCCCCGTTGCCGCCGTTGCCACCGGTGACGCCGCTGCCGCCGTTGCCGCCGTTACCGCCGCGGATGGTTTCCGCGGTCACCACGCCCGAGCTGTTCGCGGTGGCGTTGCCGCTGTTGCCGCCGTCACCGCCGTCGCCGCCAGTACCGCCAGCGCTGCCGCCGCCGTTGCCGCCGTTGCCGCCGATGCCGGCCGTGCTGGCACTGTTACCGCCGTCGCCGCCGTGGCCGCCAGTACCGCCGGCGCCCACGAGGCCCGCACTGGCGCCGGAGCCGCCACCCAGGCCGGCGGTCCCACCGTTGCCGCCCTTGCCCCCGTTGCCCCCGGTGCCGGCTCCGAGGCCATCGCCACCCTGGCCACCGTGGCCACCCTGTCCGCCCACGCCGCCGTCACCTGCGTGGCCGCCGAACAATCCCGACACCCCCTCGGCGTTGCCGCCGATCCCGCCCGTCCCGCCGTTCCCGCCCTGGCCGCCTCCGGTCGCGTTGACAAAGCCGGTGATGCCGGACCCGCCGCTTCCGCCGGTCCCGCCGGTCCCGCCGACGCCGCCCGTACCGCCGTTGCCGAAAATCAGCCCGCCGTTGCCGCCCACCCCGCCGGACCCACCGTTGCCGGCGAGGCCACCGTTGGCGGGGACGGGTCCCGCGACGCCCGCGGTGCCGGCGGTGCCCATGCCGCCGGCCCCGCCCCTGCCGCCGTTGCCGAAGAAGAAAGCGTTACCGCCGTTGCCGCCGGGCTGGCCAGGCAGCCCGGACCCGCCGTCGCCGCCGTTGCCGAACAAGATCCCGCCGGGCCCGCCCGGCTGTCCAGTCCCCGGCGCCCCATTGGCGCCCTTGCCGATCAACGGGATCCCGAACAACGCATTGGTGGGCGCATTGACTACGGCCCGCACGTCTTGCCACAGGGGCGTGAGGGTCTGCAATGGCGAGGAGTTTGCCGCCTCGGCGGTAGCATAGGCGCCCCCGGCGGCGTTCAACGTCGAGACGAACAGGGCATGAAACTCCGCCGCCTCGGCGCTGAGCGCCTGAAACACCTGCCCGTGACTGGAGAGCACTGACGCTATCGCCGCCGACACCTCATCCGCACCGGCCGCCAGCAATGCGGTCGTCGGGCCCGCCGCCGCGGCATTGGCGGCGGTCACCGCCGCGCCGATCTTGGACACATCCGATGCCGCCGAGGCCACGAATTCCGGGACCGCCACCACATACGACATTGCTCCCCCTCCCCACAGGTCGGGTGTACAGATGAAGAGCACTGGAAAGCGTACGCCGACTCCGAGCCGATGTTTCAGACTTGAGCAAACGGGAGCTTAGAAGCCCGCTTAGAGCGTCTCGTCCAGCTCGCCGAGCCGGTCGGTCAGGCGCAGGTTCTCGGCGTAGTCGACCGGGCAGCCGATCAGCGACACACCGTCGTCGGCCAACGCGGCCTTCAGCGTCGGCAACAGTTCCGCGGCGCTGGTGATCCGATATCCCTTGGCGCCGAAGCTTTCCGCGTATTTCACGATGTCGGGGTTGCCGAATTTCACGTAATAGTGGTCGCCGAGTTCGAGGTCCATCTTCCACTCGATGAGGCCGTACCCGCCGTCCTCCCAGATCAGCACGACGAGCGGTATCCGCTCGCGAACCGCGGTCTCGATCTCCTGGGAGTTCATCAGGAAGGCGCCGTCACCGACGACGGCCAGCACCTTGGAGTCGGGGCGCGCCAGCTTGACGCCCAGGGCGCCGGGCAGCGCAAAGCTCATAGTGGACAGGCCGTTCGAGATTAGGCAGGTGTTCCGCTCATAGGTCGGATAGAGCCGGGCCATCCACATCTTGGTGGCCCCGGTGTCGACCAGGACCACGTCGCTGCGGCCCAGCGCCTCGCGAGTGTCGGCGACCACCCGCGCCGGCGCCAGCGGATAGCGCGAATCCTGTTGTCCGCGAGCGAATTCCTCGGCCAGCAGCCCCGACCCGGGCACGTCGGCGGCGTGGGTGAAGCGGTGACCGGCCAGCGCGTCGGTGAGCGCGTTCAGCGAATCGCTGATGTCGCCGATGATCCCGACGTCGACCGAGTAGTGCGCGTCGACCTCGGCCGGGAAGCGGTGGACGTGGATGATCTTCTTGTCGGCCTGCGGGTTGATCCGCACGGGATCGAACTCCTGCAGCTCGTAGCCGACGGCGATGACGGCGTCGGCGTTGTCGAACCCGAAGTTGACGTAGTCGTGCCGCATGAACCCCAGGGTCCCGATGCTGTTCGGGTGGTCATCGGGCATCACGCCCTTGCCGTGGAAGGTGTTGGCCACCTGGATGCCGAACTCCTCGGAGAACCGGACCAGGGCCTTGGTCGCGTCGGCGCGTGCGGCGCCGTGCCCGGCCAGCACCACCGGCCGCTTCGCCCGGCGCAGGATCTCCACGGCTCGTTCGACCTGACGGGGTGCGGGGGCGTCGGGGCGAACGACGTTGCGGGGCAACGGCTTCAGGTCGTAGTCGGTTTCATCCGCATCTATGTGCTCCGGCACCGCCAGGTAGACGGCGGCCGGGCGTTCGGTCTCGGCGACCTTGAACGCCTTGCGGACCATCTCGGGGATGGCGCGCGGGGTCGGGATGCCCGCGGCCCACCGCGTGATCGGGGCAAACATCGACACCAGGTCGACGTACTGGTGCGATTCCTTGTACTCGCGGTCCTGGCCCACCTGGGCGGAGATCGCCACCATCGGGGTGCTGTTGGTGGTGGCGTCCGCGACGCCGAGTTGCATGTTGATGGCGCCCGGGCCCAGGGTCGCCGACACCACCGCCGCGCGCCCGGTGACGCGCCCGTACATCTCCGCCATGAACGACGCCGCCTGCTCGTGCCGGGTGAGCACGTACCGGATGCTCGACGATGCCAGCGCCTGCACGAAGCGGATGTTCTCCTCGCCGGGCACCCCGAACACGACGGAAACGCCCTCGTTCTCCAGGCACTTCACGATCAGCTGTGCGGCTTTACTCATCCCGGCACCTCCCTGAGGGGAACGATAGTGGCAGGCTGGTTGTTGGACCTCTTACCAACCCCGAAGCGAAGGATCTCAGCGTGCCCATCGCCACGATCAACCCGGCTACCGGCGAGACAGTAAAAACCTTCACCCCCGCGACCGATGAGGAAGTCGACGCCGCCATCGCGCGCGCTTATGCCCGGTTCCAGGACTACCGCCATAACACCACCTTTGCCCAGCGCGCGGAGTGGGCAAACGCCACCGCCGACCTCTTGGAGAAGGAGGCGGACGAGACCGCGGCCATGATGACCCTGGAGATGGGCAAGACGCTCGCCTCGGCCAAGGCCGAAGCGCTCAAATGCGCCAAGGGTTTTCGCTACTACGCCGAGAACGCCGAGCAGCTGCTGGCCGACGAGCCGGCCGACGCGGCGAAGGTCGGCGCCAAGCGGGCCTACACCCGCTACCAGCCGCTGGGCGTGGTGCTGGCCGTGATGCCGTGGAACTTCCCGCTGTGGCAGGCGGTGCGCTTCGCCGCGCCGGCGCTGATGGCCGGCAACGTCGGCATCCTCAAGCACGCCTCCAACGTGCCGCAGACCGCGCTGTACCTCGCCGACGTCATCGCCCGCGGTGGGTTCCCGGACGGCTGCTTCCAGACCCTGCTGGTCCCGTCCAGCGCCGTCGAGACCATCCTGCGCGACCCCCGCGTCGCCGCCGCCACCCTGACCGGCAGCGAGCCCGCCGGCCAGTCGGTGGGCGCCATCGCCGGCGACGAGATCAAGCCCACGGTGCTCGAACTCGGCGGCAGCGACCCGTTCATCGTGATGCCCTCGGCCGACCTGGACGAGGCGGTCAAGACCGCGGTCACCGCCCGGGTGCAGAACAACGGCCAATCCTGCATCGCCGCAAAGCGTTTCATCGCCCACGCCGACGTCTACGACGCGTTCGTCGACAAGTTCGTCGAACGGGTCAAGGCGCTGCGGGTGGGCGACCCGACCGACCCCGACACCAACGTCGGCCCGCTGGCGACCGAATCGGGCCGCGACGAGGTTGCCAAGCAGGTCGAGGACGCGGCCGCGGCCGGCGCGGTGATCCGCTGCGGCGGCGAGCGCCTCGACCGGCCGGGCTGGTTCTACCCGCCCACGGTGGTCACCGACATCACCAAGGACATGGCGCTCTACACCGAGGAGGTGTTCGGCCCGGTCGCCTCGATCTACCGCGCCGAAAACATCGACGAGGCCATCGAGATCGCCAACGCCACCACCTTCGGGCTGGGATCCAACGCCTGGACCAACGACGAAGCCGAGCAGCAACGCTTCATCGACGACATCGAGGCCGGGCAGGTCTTCATCAACGGGATGACGGTGTCCTACCCCGAGCTGCCGTTCGGCGGCGTCAAGCGGTCGGGTTACGGGCGCGAGCTCGCGGGCCTCGGGATCCGCGAGTTCTGCAACGCCAAGACCGTCTGGGTCGGGTCGGCCGGCGAAGGCAAGGCGGCCGGCGCCAGCAAGGTCGAGTAGCTCCCGCGTCAGGCCGAAGCGCCCGCCAGCGCCCTCTCGTCCTCGTCGGCGAAGGTGTCCTCCAACTGCACCGGCGAGTAGTCGAGGTCGATCTCTTCGACCGGTCGACCGCGGGCGCTGGCGATGGTGCCGAACCGGCGCATCCCCTTGTCCGAGGCGTAGGCCATGGACTCGTCCGTCGACAGGTCGAACGGCATCGGGTCGTAGAGCGCGAAGCCCTCTTCGATGAGGCGTAGCCCGAGCGGCATCAGCTCGTTCATCCGCGTCTCGAAGACGCCCCAGTTCGCGTCGTCGGCGGCGACGTGCCGGCGGCAGGTGAAGGTGCCCCAGGCCATGTGGCGCCGCTCGTCGTCGCCGATGCGGCGCACCAGCTGCTGCATGCCGGGCAGGATGGCGCGTTCCACGCAGATCTTGTGCCAAATGTAGTAGCCCGTCAGCGCCAGCATGCCCTCGACCATATGGTTGTAGGTGACCGACGCCCGGATCTGTGCGGCCGGTGACGGATCAACCCTCAGCGCGTCGAGGCAGTCCGGCAGTTCCTCGTAGAAAATTGTGCGGTAGGTGGGCACGTCATTGATGTACTCGTGCAGGTCGTCGGTGACGCCGACAGCGTCGAGCCACATCCGGAACACTTGGACGTGCTTGGCTTCCTCGAACGCGAACTGCGTCAGGTACATCTCGTCGCCCAGCCGGCCTTCGGCCCGCATCGCGTACATAAACGGCTGAATGTCCTCGGTCACCGCTTCTTCACCGGCGATGAACTCGGCGCACAGCCGGGTGGCGTAATGGCGTTCGTCATCGGTGAGCCGCTCCCAGTCCGCGCGGTCGCGGGAGAAGTCGATGTCGGCCGGGTTCCAGAACTTCGCGTTGCCGCCCGCAAAGAGCTTGAGCGGCAAGCTGTCCCAGTTGAGCCCCCCTTTGACCATCGAGCCCGAATGCGTGCGTGTCATGTGACCTCCTCGGATCGTTTCGGTTCGGGGGTGACGGCGGCATTCGCCGAGAACGCCGCCTCCAGGACCGCGACCAGTCGGCGCACGGCCAGCGCGGGCTGCTCCGGCGTGGGCTCGTCGAGCCCCAGGACCGGGTCCAGGCCGCGCATGTATGGGGCCAGCGCCAGGTGCGGAAAGATCAAGAGCAGCAACGACAACAGCGCGTCGGTGTCCGAATCGGCGCGCAGGTCGCCGCGCAGCTGCGCGTCGTGGACCAGTGGCCGCATCACTTGCAGGTAGTGACGGTGGATGACGTTCTGCACGCTGACGCGCGCCTCGGTGTCGACTTCGAGCGTGGCGGCGGCGTGCAGCGCGCGCTCATGCGGGTGGTCGGCGAAGTAGGCGACCCACGCGTCGAGCCAGTCGGTCAAAAACTCGAAGAACGGCCGGCTGGGGTTCAGCTCGCGGATGCGGTCCTCCATGTAGGCGCGCACCCGTTGGCTGGCGACGTCGGCGACGTACGCGTAGAGGTCGCGCTTGTCCGCGAAGTACTGGAACAGGCTGCCCTTGGCGACGCCGGCCCGGCGGGCGATGACGTTCAGGCTGCCACGGGAGAAGCCGTGTGCGCCGAACTCGGACTCCGCGGCTTCGATCACCGCCGCGCGGCGAGCGGGGTCCACGCGCGCCCATGTCACCGTCGGCATTGGGCCTCCTCGCGTTGATGACCACTGGTCATTCTACGGTGAGCTACGTCACAGTCAAGGCTCGCCTCGTCCAGTGTGCGCCCAGCCGCACGCTGGGGCCCGAATGTGCGGCCAGCCGCACGATCGGCGGAGCCGGAGGACTCAGGGGCGCATCTGGTAGGCGCCGCTGAGCGGCAGGACGTGTTCCTTCCAGATCTGGTCGTAGCGCGCCGGGTCGTGCGCCGGACGGCGGATCATCCGCATCGCGAACCGGGCCTGCGCGTCCGTGGTTGCCGGCTTGTCGCCGAGTTCGACGGCGTAGCCGTTGAAGTCGCGCACCAGCACGGCGAAGATCTCGTCGACCAGGGCCTCGTCGACCCCGGACAGTGGGGCCTCCTCGAGGATGAGCTGCGCGTAGGGCACCGTGGCGAACAGTTGACCCACCCCGAAGGCGAAGTCAATGTCCTTCTGCTGCACGGCATCCGGTGTGGCGCTGGCCAGCATCTCGGCCAGCACGTCGACCTGCTCGCGCAGCAGCGCGACGTTGGGCAGGTGCCGGAACGCGTCGAACGGCGTGCGCCAGTCATGGAACCGCACCTTGCCCAGGCCCCCCGTCGGCCCCTGGGCGAACAGGAACGTGTCATCGGCGGCGTCGTCGCGGCGGGAGATCACAGGCAACTCGGCGCTCGGGGCGAACAGGAAGTTGGGCATGAACTTCGCGAGCAGCCCGATGTTGATGTGGACCGTGCCCTCCAAGCGTGGCAGCAGGCCGATCTCGCGGGTGACGGCCTCGAAAAAGGTGTCCTTCTCAACGCCTTTGGCGGCGATGACGTCCCACATGGCGGTGATGACCCGCTCGCCCTCGCTGGTGATCTTCGCCTTGGTGAGCGGGCTGTACAGCAGGTAGCGGCGGTCGGCCGCCGACGCGCTGCGCATGTAGTCGCAGGCGCGGGTGGCGACCAGTTTCATCGCGATGAGCCGCAAGTAGGCGTCGGTGAGCAGCCGCCGCACGTGGGAAAAGTCGGTGACGACGGTGCCGTACAGGACGCGGTTGGACGCGTGGGTGACCGCCTCGTACATGGCATGGGTGCACATGCCGATCGCGCCCCAGCCCAGGTTGTACTTGCAGACGTTGACGGTGTTGAGCGCGGCGTGGAAGGCGTCGGGGCCGCGGTGCAGCAGGTCGGCCTCGGTGACGGGGTAGTCGCGCAGCGCGTAGTTGGCGACGAAGTTCTGCGAGTTCACCACGTTCTTGATGAGCTCGTACCGGTCGTGCTGCGAGTCGGCGGCGAAGAACACGTACTCGTCTTCCCCGCCTGAAGAGCCAGTGATCTTGCCGAACGTGGAGACCATGCGCGCCGCGTTGGCGTTGCCGATGTAGTACTTCTCGCCGTTGGCGATCCAGCCATGCTCGGATGGTGTCAGAATCATGTCGGTCTGGTAGACGTCGGCGCCGTGGGTCTGCTCGGACAACCCGAACGCGAAGACCTCGCCGGCCTCCAACTGGGCGGCGGCCTTGCGCTTGGCGTCCTCGTTGTCGCTCATCCAGATCGGGCCCAGGCCGAGCGCGGTGACCTGGAAGGGGTACCAGTAGCTCAGCCCGTAAAAGCCCACGATCTCGGCGAACTCGCTGATCCGGTAGGTGTCCCACCGGCAATCGTCCGCGCCGTACTCCGACGGCGTCAGCAGCGAGGCGAAGATGCGCTCCCGTCCGATATGGTCCAGAAAGTCGGAGTACCAGACGCGGTTGTGGTCGTCGGACTTCAGCCGCGCCTTGCCGCGGGACTCGAAGAAGTCCACCGTCGCGGCCATGATCTCGCCCGAGCGGCGGTCTGGGTAGCGGCGTTGCAGGTGGTTGGGATTGAGCAACATGGCACTACTCCCGGGGGTTGCGATCAAGACGAGGGTGACGGTACGCCATGGCCACCGAATCGAGGAAGCTCATGCCGGTTGGTGCCGGGTGGTGAATATCGCCGGGCTGGCCGGCACGATGAGCAACCCGAGCAGCACCGCGGGCCAGCTCACCGCTCGGCCGGCCGCCATCTCGACGAACAGCGCAATGGCTGGGATCAACGCCAGCGCCCCGGTGACCAAGACCGGCGCCAACTGCTGAATTGCGTACTGGATCAAAAAGAATGGCACCACCAGGGACGCGAAGGCGGCCGCTATCGAGACGCCCCACGGCAGCGACGGCGCCGCGAGCAACCCGCCCGGGACCAGGATGAGCAGCGCCGCCGCGGCCACCACCAGCGTCGCGTAATAGCGGTGGGCCATCACCTGCCAGACACCGACCCCGGCGGCGCCCAGACCGCGGGACACGATGGCCACCCCGCCGGCGGCGGCGCCGTCGACGACGCCCAGTGCGGCCGCAACCAGCAACGCCACCATGCCGCGGGAATCCGACCCCGCCAGCGCGACCACCAGCGCGGCGCCCAGCGCGGCCAATAGGCAGACCGCCAGCCATTGGACGCGGCCGGGGCGCGTGGGGGCGTGGCCGCGCCGGGCTTCGCGGGCCGACCAGGCCGTGACCACAAGGGGAGCGAACGAGGCGCCCAGGGTGAAGACCACCACCGCGCTGTAGACCGCCAGCCCCAGGAAGAAGGAGACGAACGTTACCGCGGTCCACAGGTTCAGCCAGGCGAAACTCCGGGTGGCGGGGACCCGCGCCGCCGGGTTCCGGCGGGCCGCAAGGGCTCCGAGCACGGCCGACCCGGCCGCCGCGATCGCCAGGATCAGCAGGCTGTCCGCCACGTTGATCATGGACAACCCCAACAGGGCGGTGATGACCGCGTGCAGGCCGTTGCCGGCGATCAGGGCGAGCCAGGGCATCAGCGCGTCCCGCCGGTCATCAAGAGCATGGAACAACAGTGCCGACGGGACGCGGGAATGTCTGTCGGCCCTCCGGCCAATCCCGTGTCCCCCGATCGGGGGAACGAGCATTCATCACGTCGCCGATCCGATCGGTGGAGGGCCGGGCGCGCGGATCTTTCTACCGTGCAACGCATGAACAAGCTGGACGAGCAATCCCCGATCCACCGATTCCGCAACAACGCCAAGGCCGTCGAGGTCGGCAACCCGGCGTGGCAGGCGGCGGCCGACAACGGGCTGCTGGACAACAGCGTCCGCTACGTCGGCGGCGACCTGCTGGAGCGCCAAAGCGACGGTCACCGCTTCATCAACATGATCTCCTGCTCCTACCTCGGATTGCATTCCCACCCATGGGTTTTGGAAGGCGCCCGCGCGGCGATCGACTCGGAGCAGACGTTCGCGCTGTCCGCCTCGCGGCTGCGCATCCGGTTCTCCATCATCGACGAGCTCGAGGCCGGGCTCTCGCAGTTGTGGCGCGCCCGCTGCGTTTCGGCCATCTCCACGGCGGTGGCCAGCTCCGCCGTGCTGCCGCTGATCTCCTCGGGACACCTGACCGACGACGGGGAACCGCGCGTCATGGTGTTCGACAAGTTCAGCCACTTCTCGCTCAACTACATCAAGCCCATCTGCGCCGACGAAGCGCCCGTCTACACCAGCCCGCACAACGACCTCAACTACCTCGAGGACATGTGCAAGAGGCACAAGCGGGTCGCCTACGTCGCCGACGGCGCCTACTCGCTGGGCGGTGTTGCGCCGGTCAAGGAGCTGCTCGAGTTGCAGGACCGCTACGGCCTCTTTTTGTTCTTCGACGAGGCCCACTCGCTGTCGATGTACGGCGAACGCGGCGAAGGGATCGTGCGGTCCCTGATGCCCGACGAGCTCAACCCGCTGACCATCATCGTCGCCTCGCTGGGCAAGGCCTACGGCGCCAGCGGCGGGGTCATCATGCTGGGCCCCGAGAAACACCACGACATCCTGATGCGATTCGGCGGCCCGCTGGCCTGGTCCAAGCCGGCGAACGCGCCGACGATCGGTGCCTGCCTGGGTTCGCTGCGGGTGCACAACTCGCCCGAGCTGGCCCGGCGCCAACGACAATTGCGCGCCAACGCCGCACTTTTCGACAGCCTCATCGACACCCCGCAGGCCGGCCTGGACACCCCGATCCGGCTCATCCGGACGGGCGAGGACGACAAGGCGATCGGCCTGTCCCGGCAACTCCTCGATCGCGGTTTCTACGCCTCGGCGGTGTTCTTCCCGGTCACCCCGCGGGGCGAGGCGGGACTGCGAATCATGCTGCGTGCCGACAACGAGGCCGACGACATCCGCCGTCTGTGCGCGACGGTCGGCGAGCTGGTGGCGTCGGAAGCGCCGGACCTGGTCGGTGTTCCGGCATGAGCGAGCGAAAGACGGTCCAGCCCTGGGTGTTTCGCACCATGCTGATGACGAGCGCGATCAATCCACGCCAGTACCCTACGGCGCTGCGCTCGGGCGCCGACGTGTGCACGCTGGATCTCGAAGACGCGGTGCCGCCCGCGCGGCGCGAACTCGCCCGCGGCCTGGCCGCTCGATTGCTCAAGGGGCCGTCGACCGGATGCGTCCGCGCGCTGCGGATCAACAGCCTGCGCACCGCCGACGGCCTGCGCGACGTTCTCGCGCTCGCGTACGGCGCCCTGGCGCCCGACGCGCTGCTGGTTCCGAAGGTCAACTGCGCGCACGATCTGCTGATCCTCGAGGACATGTTGGGTGATGCGGGCGCGGACATCGATTTCCTGGTGACCATCGAAACGGCGGCCGGCCTGGCCGCCGTCGAAGAGATCGCCACCGCGAGCCCGCGGGTGCGGGCGCTGGTCTTCGGCGCCGCGGACTTCGCGGCCGACCTCGGCATCTCGATGGACTGGGAGCCGTTGGCCTACGCGCGTTCTCGCATCGTGGCCGGTGCCGCCGTGGCCGGCATTCCGGCGATCGACGCGCCGACCTTCGACCTCGGCAACGAGCTCGCGCTCAAGGTCGACATGAACCGATCGCGCGAGCTCGGCTTCGGCGGCAAGGCCGCGGTCCACCCCCGGCAGGTGGCGGTGATCAACGACGGGTTCACGCCACTGCCCACCGAGGTGGAGCGGGCCCGACGCGTCATCGACAGGGCGGACAAACAGTGCGGGCAGATCGGGATCCTCGACGGGCAGATGGTCGGCCCGCCGATGGTGGCCGCGGCACACCGCCTGCTGCGGCGAGCGGAGGCGCTCGACGCACGGAACACTACGCGGGTCGCCGTGGCGGCCCGCCGGGTCCGCTACTAGCGGATGGGGTTGGCAATGGACGAGATTCGTACCTACAAGAGGATCGGCGATCGGCGCTGGCGCGAGTCACCGGGCCTGCTGTTCGAGGATATCGAGGTCGGCGCGACCGTCGAGCATCGCCCGGGCCGCACGCTCACCGAGGCCGACAACGTGTGGATGTCGTTGCTGTCGCACAACTTACACCCGCTGCACATCGACAACGCGTACTGCGAAAACACCGAGTGGAAAAGGCCTTTGGTGTCCAGCCTGGTCACGTTGTCGATCGTCTCGGGCATGAGCGTGCCCAGCACCAGCGCCAAGGGCCTCGCCAACCTGGGGTGGGACAACATCCGCCTCGTCGCCCCGGTCTTCGTCGGCGACACCATCTACGCCGAGACCGAGTATCTGGACAAGCGCCCCTCGGAATCGCGCCCCCACCAAGGCGTCGTCAGGTGCGCCACCCGCGGGGTCAAGTCCGACGGCACGGTGTTTCTGACCTGCGAGCGGGCGTTTTTGCTGCCGACCCGCGGGCACGATCTCGAAGATAGCGCCGCGTATTAAATGAGGAGGCACCGACATGCACGTCGTTCTGGTCGATAGCTATGCCAGCATGGGAACCGAACTGGCGCAAGGCTTCCGAAGCCTGGGGTTCACCCCGCTGCGTGTGCAAAGCACCCCCGAGGTGCCGGTCGCGCTGCGCGGTCAACCGGATCGGTACCCCTACGACGTCGACATCGTGCACCGCGGCGACCTGTCCGAGACGCTGGCCAGGCTGTCGCCCTACCATCCCGTCGCGGTCGCCGCCGGCACCGAACCCGGGGTCGAGCTGGCCGACGCGCTGAGCGAGGCGCTGCACCCGATCACGGGCGTACCCACCAACGGAACCGCCCTGAGCGCCGCCCGCCGCGACAAGTATCTGATGATCGAGCGGATCAAGGAGCAAGGCTTGCGGGGCGCGCGCCAAATCCTGGTGGCGGACGAAGACCAGCTCCGCAACTGGCACAACGGCATTGGCGGCACGGTCGTCGTCAAGCCACTGCGCAGCGCCGGCAACGACGGCGTCGCCTGGTGCCGCACCCCGGAGGACTCCGTGCGGGCGTTCCGGCGCCTCGACGGCCGCGACAACCTGCTGGCGCATCCGAATGACGGTGTGGTGGCCCAAGAGTGCCTGGTGGGCGCGGAGTACATCGTCAACACCGTCAGCCGCGATGGCGCACACCACGTGTGCGACATCTGGGAGACGTACCGCATCGAGGCCAACGGCGTTCCCGACCTGCTGATGGGCTGGCGGCTGCTGCCGGCGATCGGCGATCTGCAGGACGAGCTGGTCGCCTACGCCTTCGAGGTGCTCGACGCCCTCGGCATTCGGCACGGCCCGGCCCACCCCGAGATCAAGATGACGGCCGAGGGGCCGTGCCTGGTGGAGGTGGGCGCGCGGATTGCGGGCGGCGGCCTGGCCGAGGCCGCACGCCTGGCCACCGGGCGATCACAGGTCGACTGGACGGTGGACGCCTACGCGCGACCCGATCGCTTTGCCCGCAACTGTGGGGGGCCGTACCGCTTGGGCCAGCACGTCGCGCGGACCACGATGGTCGCCCCGCGCAGCGGCAGGCTGGTCTCCTATCGGGGGCTGGAGGCCATCAAGGGGCTGGACAGCTTTTACGACATGCGGGTGCTGGTGAATCCCGGCGAGCAGCTGCCGCTCACCACCAACGACCTGACCTATCCGATCTGGATCACGCTGCTGCACGAGGTTGGCGAAGTGGTGACCCGCGACCTCTGGACGGTGCGCTACCTCGATGGCGCGCATTTCTACGAGCTGGCCTAGAAGGGACCGACGATGTCGTTTTGTCATTCTCTGTCGTTTTGTCATTGCCACGCCGACACCGACTCGGAACGGACGGGTGACGGCAGCCTGATCGAGCTCTACCGCCGGATGCCCCCGACGGGCGAGCCCGAGCAGATCGACGCCGTCCTCGCGCCGCGCAGCTCGGTGCTGGAACTCGGCGCGGGCACCGGGCGGATCGCCGACCCGCTGGCCAGGCTCGGCCACCGGGTCACCGCCGTCGACGACTCCGAACGGATGCTCGCCGAAGTCCGGCACGCGCGGACGATCCGCGCCCGAATCGAGGAGCTGCGCCTGACGGAGAGGTTCGACGCGGTCCTGTTGCCCACCAACCTGATTCACTATCGGGGCGCCGATCTTCGACGGGCGGTGCTTGCGACCGTCGCACACCATCTCAAACCAACGGGCCGGGCGATCATTCAGTGGAAACCGCCGGCCTTTTGGGCCGCCCGGCCCGCGGGCTTCACGGAAAGCAAGAAGATCGGCAAGGCGACGGCACGCGTGACGATCCACCGCGATCTCGACCGGCTGGTCGAGGGCGAATACGCGTTGATGATCGACGGATCGGTCATGCGGCAGTGCTTTCATTTGGAGGTGCTGACGGTCGGGGACATCCGGCGCGAATTCGGCAACGCCGGCTTGCGGTTGCTCGACAGGGCGCCCGAGTCGACGGAATGGCTCCAGGCGGTGCGCTCGCGGGCTTGAGACAACCTGGGCCGAAAACGCCCCTGTTGGTTTACGGCCGAATCGACCTAGAGTCAGACGCGTGCCAGAACTCAATACCGCTCGCGGCGCCATCGATACCGCCGACCTCGGCGTGACGCTCATGCACGAGCACGTGTTCATCATGACCACGGAGATCGCCCTGAACTACCCCGAAGCGTGGGGCGACGAGGACCAGCGGGTGGCCGATGCGGTCAACCGGCTCAACGAGCTGAAGTCGCGCGGGGTGGACACCATCGTCGACCTCACGGTGATCGGGTTGGGCCGCTACATCCCGCGCATCGCGCGCGTCGCGGCGGCCACCGAGCTGAATATCGTTGTGGCGACCGGCCTGTACACCTACAACGACGTGCCGTTCCGGTTCCACTACCTGGGGCCGGGCACGCAACTGGACGGCCCGGAGATCATGACCGACATGTTCGTCCGCGACATCGAGGAGGGCATCGCCGACACCGGCATCAAGGCCGGCATCCTCAAATGCGCCACCGACGAGCCCGGCGTGACCCCCGGCGTCGACCGGGTGCTGCGCGCGGTCGCCCAGGCGCACAAGCGCACCGGCGTGCCGATCTCCACCCACACGCACGCGGGGACGCGGCGCGGGCTGGAGCAGCAGCGCATCTTCGCCGAGGAGGGCGTCGACCTGAGCCGGGTGGTGATCGGCCATTCCGGCGACAGCACCGACCTCGACTACCTCGAGGAACTGATCGGCAACGGCTCCTACATCGGGATGGACCGGTTCGGCATCGACGTCTACCTGCCGTTCGAGGACCGGGTGAACACGGTGGCGCGGATGTGCGAGCGCGGCCACGCCGACAAGATGGTGCTGTCGCACGACGCCAACTGCTACTTCGACGCGCTGCCCGAGGAGTTACTGCCGGTGGCCGCGCCCAATTGGCATTACCTGCACATCCACAACGACGTGATACCCGCCCTCAAGGAGCGCGGCGTCACCGACGAGCAGCTGCACACCATGCTGGTGGACAACCCGCGCCGCATCTTCGAGCGGCAGGGCGCCTACTCGTGACCGACCCGGTCCCGCCGATCGGCACGCAGATTTCGCAGGCCGCCCGGCTGGCTCCCGACGAGCCCGCGGTCACCTGCGACGGGCGGACCATCTCCCGCGGCGAACTCGACGCCTCGACGAACCGGTTGGCCCGCGCGTACGCCGAGCGCGGCGTCGGCGTCGGCGACTACGTGACCATGGTGCTACCCAACTCGATCGAGTGGATCCAGGCCGCGGTGGCCTGCTGGAAGCTGGGCGCGGTGCCGCAACCGCTCTCGGCGCGGCTGCCGGACGCCGAGCTGCAGGGCCTGCTCGAGTTGCGGCCGCCCGCGCTGCTGGTGGGCCGCGATGGCACCGAAATACCCAGCGTGCCAGCCGGTTTCGTCCCCGACCCGGCGCTGTCCGACGCCGACCTGCCGGAGGCCGTCTCGCCGGTGTGGAAGGCGATGGGCTCGGGCGGCAGCACCGGGCGCCCCAAGCTCATCGAGTCCGGCGGGGACAGCCGGATACCGGCCGCGGTCGGCTACCCGCTCGGCGCGCAGGAGGGCGACACCACCCTGGTGCCGATCCCGTTGTCCCACAACACCGGGTTCACGACCGCGACGATCGCCTTGCTGATGCGCCATCACCTGGTGCTGATGAGCCGATTCGACCCGCAGGGATTCCTGCGGCTGATCACCGACCATCGGGTCACGTTCCTGACCACGGTGCCGACGATCATGCAGCGGGCGCTGCCGGTCTACCACGCCGACCCGGGCGCCTATGACCTGTCGTCGCTGCGGCGGTTCTGGCACATGGGGGCGCCGTGCCCGCCGGCCGTCAAGCAGGCCTGGATCGACCTGCTGGGCCCGGAAGTCGTCTGGGAACTCTACGGCGGCACCGAATTACAGGCGCTCACCTTCATCAGCGGCGAGCAGTGGCTGACACATCGCGGCTCGGTCGGCGTCGTGGTCGCCGGGGAGATGAAGGTGCTCGACGACGACGGCAACCCGTGCCCGCCCGGCGTCGTCGGCGAGATCTACATGCGCCCCGCCCCGGGCAGCGCGCCGACCTACCGCTACGTCGGCGTCACGCCGAAGTCCCGGGACGGCTGGGATTCGCTGGGCGATCTCGGCTACTTCGACGACGACGGGTTCCTGTACCTGTCGGACCGCCGGGTCGACATGTTCACCGTCGGGGGCCGCAACGTCTACCCCGCCGAGATCGAGAACGCGCTGTCGGCCCACCCGGAGGTGCTGTCCTGCCTCGTCGTCGGCGTGCCGCACGACGATTTGGGCCAGGTGCCGTACGCCCTGGTGCACGCGGCCGACGGGTCCGCGCTGGACGCCGACGGCGTGAAAGACTTTCTGCGCGAACTGATCTCGTCGTACAAGGTGCCCCACACCGTCGAGTTCGTCGGCGCTCCGCTGCGCGACGATGCCGGCAAGGCGCGCCGGTCGGCGGTGCGCGCCGAGATCATCGCGCGCCTGCAAGCCGTCGAGCCGGCCTGACGGCTCCAAGAATCTTCCAAGCGCTGCGCCCCACCATGGGTCCGTCGATGACCGTTGTCCGGGAGAGGGGCTAATGCAGATCGAGCCGTTGAGCACGGAGCTGATCGACCGTTATCTGCGATCGCGTCAGCTGCGGTTTTTCCGCAGCAGTGACGGCGAAGAATTCATGCTGCTGCTGTCTAGCCACGAGCGCGGCAAGCTGCACGTGAACCTGCGGATCAACGGTCTGCGGCGCGACGTTTTGGAGATCTCGATCAGCCCAGCCGTGTATTACCTGGCCGCCGAACGCCCGCGCCTGATGGAAGTGGTGAACGACTGGAATCGCGACACCCACTGGCCCAAGGCGTTTGTGCGCGAGACCGCGCAGCCGACCCGGCTGGCCATTGTCGCCGAGAACGCCTACCTGCTGACCGACGGCATCCACCTCGAGGCGCTGGGCAACTTCGTCCGATCCACCGTCGAGTACGGGACCGACCTGTTCGAGAAGATCGAGCGGGCCATCTGTCTGCCGTCCGCCGACGCGCTGGAACAGTGGATGGATCGCTGAGTCACGGCGCGATCGCGTCGGCCTCGGCGTCGGTGACCTGGGGCGTCGGCTCGTGGCGTTTTTCCCAGCGGCGCAGCGCTTCCCGGCACGGGGATTCGACCAGCCCGTAGCTGACGGCGGCGATCGCCCAACCGAAGATCAGCGTCAACGCCAGCACCGAGGGCATCCGGCCGGTGAACGGGAACGTCCCGAGCACCGGGAAAACCATCGCCAGCGCGGCCAGGTGCCAGATGAACAGGCCGTAGGACCAGCGGCCCAACGTCACCATGGCGGTGCTGCCCAGCACCCGGTGCGGCGTGTCGAGCCGGTCCAGCACCAACGGCGCCACCAACGCGAACGCCACCATGGAGCCGGCCGCCGTCTTCACCGCGAACTGCGCCGCGGTGCCGGGCACCAGGCCCTCGGGTCCGGCCAGCGGCGAGGCCGCCAGCAGGTAGGCCAGCAGCGCGACGACGGCCATCACGATCCGGTGCCGCGACAACCGGTGCGGCACACCGATTCCGCTGTGCACCCATTCCGCCAGCAGCATGCCCGCGGCGAACCAGGAGAAGAAGGCCGGCGGCCAGTTCAGCGGATTGGTGCCAGGATCGGAGTGGCCAAAAAATACCGGCACCCAGCCCCACGCCCAGCTCAGGGCCGCCAGCGCGGCGATCGCCGGCACCCGCGCGCCGACCGGGAGGCGGCGGGCCAGCAGCGCCAGGACGGGCAGCGCCAGGTAGAAGCTGACCTCGACGGAAAGGCTCCACATCTGCGTCAGGCCACCGGTCAGCGTGAGCGGCACATAGATCTGGGTGAGCGTCAGGTTGGCCAGCCACACCGTCGGGCTGGCGTGATCCGCGTCGGGCAGCAGGGTCAGTATCACCACGACCGCCACCAGATAGGCCGGCATGATGCGGACCGCCCGCGAACGCAAGTAGTGGCCGGTGCGTGGCCGCGGCCCCAAACCGCGCGCCGCCGCCGCGTGCCCGCGCCACAACAGGAATCCGGACAACGCGAAGAACACCGCCACGGCGAGGTCGAAGCGGCCGAACAGCCGGCCGGCGGCGCCGCTGGAGTGCCCGGTCTGGAAGGCGACGTGCGTGACGACGACGCCCATGGCCGCGCACGCGCGCATCCCCTCCACGGCGGGAAGGAAGCTGCGGACTCCGCCCACCTGTTGGTCGTCCGTCACGCACACAAGTGTGCCCGTCGGTTGTCGCCCGACGAATCGGGTACGTAAGCCGGGGCCTTAAATTCTGCTGTTAGGGTCGAACGGGTTTGCCACGCTGACCGGGGGCCGGCTCGGACCACGATGATCCACTAGGAGGAGCAGCGCGCATGAACCGCGCAGTCATGTTGCGTTACGCCGCATGCGCGATCATCGGACTCGGGGCTGCCCTGCTGATCGCCGCGCTGCTGCTGTCGACATACACCAGCAGCAGGATCGCCAAGATCCCGCTGAACATCGACGCCACGTTGATCAGCGACGGCAACGGAACCGCGCTCGACTCCGCGTCGCTGTCCACGGACCACCTCGTCGTCAACCAGAACGTGCCGCTGGTCTCCCAACAGCAGGTCAGCGTCGAATCCCCCGCCAACGCCGACGTCGTCACCCTGCAGGTCGGCACCTCGGTCCGGCGCACCGACAAGCAAAAGGACAGCGGCCTGTTGCTGGCCATCATCGACACGGTCACCCTCAACCGCAAGACCGCGCTGGCCGTCTCCGACGACACCCACCCCGGCGGCTCCGTGCAGAAGCCGCGCACCGTCAACGACGAGAGCCCGCCCACCGCGATGCCACTCCGCCACGAGGGGTTGTCCTACCGGTTCCCGTTCCACACCGAGAAGAAGACGTATCCCTATTTCGATCCGGTCGCGCAGAAGCCGTTCGACGTCAACTACGACAGCCAGGAAGACGTCAACGGGCTGACCACCTACAAGTTCACCCAGAACGTCGGCTACAACGCCGAGGGCAAACTGGTGGCTCCGGTGGCCTACCCGACGCTGTACGCCGACCAGACGACGGACTCCAAGTTCACCGCCCCGGCGTCGATGTGGGGCGTCCAGGGCGGCGATCCCAACGAGCAGATCACCATGACCCGTTTCTACGCGGTGCAGCGGACCTTCTGGGTGGACCCGGTGTCCGGCACCATCGTCAAGCAGACCGAGCACGCCAACCACTACTTCGCCCGTGACCCGCTCAAGCCGGAGCTGACGCTGGCCGATTACAAGGTCACCTCGAACGAGGACACCATCGAAGGACAGGTCAACGCGGCCCGCGACGAGCGGGACCGGCTGGCGCTGTGGTCGCGGGTGCTGCCCATCACGTTCACCGCGGTCGGCCTGATCGCGCTGATCGGGGGCGGAGTGCTCGCCTCCTTCAGCCTGCGGACCGAGAGCGCGCTGACCGACCCCGGCCTGGACCGATCCGACGAGGAAGTGTTCGGCCGCGGCGGTCCGGAAGAGCCCGTGCCCGGCGCCGAAGCCGAGACCGAGAAGCTGCCCACCCAGCGCCCCGCCGAGAATCCGGGCCCGCCCGCCGCGGACGCACCGAATCCGGGCTCGGACGAGCCGCCCGAGCCGGGGCCGCCGGACGCGGGACCGCCGGAGTCACCGGGTCCCCCCGAACGGGCCTAGTTCCCCGACGTGCGCTGGACCCGGCCGGGGTATGCGCTGTTGCTGGCGCTCCTGGTGGCCGCGCCGCTCCTGGCGCCGGGGTACCTGCTGTTGCGCGACGCGGTGTCGACGCCCCGGTCATATGTGTCCGACACCGCCCTGGGGTTGACGGCGGCGCCGCGGGCGACGCCACAGGATTTCGCCGTGGCGCTGGCCTCGCATCTGGTCGACGGCGGCGTCGTAGTCAAGGCGCTGCTGGTGGCGGGCCTGTGGCTCGCGGGGTGGGGCGCGGCGCGGCTGGTCGCGACCGCGCTGCCCGAGGCTGGGGCGCCGGGCGAGTTCGTCGCGAGCACGTTGGCGATTTGGAATCCCTATGTCGCCGAACGCCTTCTGCAGGGCCACTGGAGCCTGCTGGTCGCGTACGGCTGCCTGCCGTGGGTGGCGGCGGCGATGCTGCGGCTGCGGGCGGCTGGCGGCTGGTCTGCCTGGTTCGGCCTGGTTTTCTGGGTGGCGCTGGCCGGGCTGACGCCGACGGGCCTGTTGCTGGCCGCGGCGGTGGCGCTGGTCTGCGTCGCATGCCCCGGTGCGGGGCACCCGCGCTGGCTGTGCGCTGCCGGGACCTCCGGCGCCGCGCTGGTGGCGGCGGCGCCGTGGCTGACGGCGGCCGCGGTGGGCTCGTCGTTGAGGGCGCACACCGCGGCGAACGCGCTCGGGGTGAACGCGTTCGCGCCTCGGGCCGAACCTGGCCTGGGCACGCTGGCCAGCCTGGCCAGCCTCGGCGGCATCTGGAACGGCGAGGCCGTACCGGCTTCGCGGACAACGCTTTTCGCGTTGTCGTCCGCCGTGGTGCTGCTGGCGGTGGTGGCGGCCGGGTTGCCGGTGGTGGCGCGTCGGCGCCTGGTGGCGCCGTTGCTGGCGCTGGCGGCGGTGGCCGTCGTGGTGCCGGCCGTGTTGGCGACGGGCCCGGGTCTGCACGCCTTGCGGGCGCTGGTCGACGCCGCGCCCGCGTTCGGGGTGCTGCGCGACGGGCAGAAGTGGGTGGCGCTGGCGCTGCCGTGTTATGCGCTGGCGAGTGCGGGCGCCGTGGTGACGCTGCGCAGGTGGTTGCGGCCGTCGGTGGCGGCGCTGGTCTGCTGCCTGGCGCTGATCCTCTCGCTGCCGGACCTGGCGTGGGGGGCGTGGGGCCGCGTCGCGCCGGTGCGCTACCCGCCGGGGTGGGCCGCGGTGGCGGCGGCGATCAACCGCGATCCCGCGACGGTGGCGGTGCTCCCCGCGGGCACCATGCGGCTCTTCTCGTGGTCCGGGCCGGCGCCGGTGCTCGATCCGCTGCCCCGCTGGCTGCGCGCCGACGTGCTGAGCACCGGCGACCTGGCCATCTCGGGGGTCGTCATTCACGGGGAGGGTGATCGCGCCCGGGCCGTGCAGGATCTGCTGCTTTCCGGGCCCGACCCGGGCGCGTTGGCGCCGGCGGGCATTGGGTGGCTGGTCGTCGAATCGGACAGCGCCGGTGACATGGGCGCCGCGTCGCGCACGCTGGACGCGCTCACGCCGGTCTACCGCGACAAAGAGCTCGCCCTGTACCGGATCGGCGGCCACACCGCCGGGGTGCCTGCCGGGCGGCGGACCGCGACGCTGGTCGCACACCTGGCGTGGCTGGCGATGCTTTCCGTCGGGGCGGTGGGCGCGGCGCTCTGCTGGTTCAGACGACGCCGCTGACGTACTCGCCGGCCTGGACGGCTTGCAGCACGCCGGCGATCGCGTCGGCACTTTGCGTCCAGGAGAACTCGCCGCTGCGCGCCTGCGCCTTGGCGCCGAGCTGGTCGCGCAGCACGGGGTCGCAGAGCAGCCGTTCCAGGCGGTCCACCAGCTCGTCGTGGCCGTCGACCAGGAGCCCGGTCACCCCGTCGACGATCGAGTCGGACAGCCCGCCCGAGGAGCGGTAGCCGACGGTGGGCACCGCGTGCTGCGCCGCCTCGACGACCGCCAGGCCCCACCCCTCCTTGCGCGAGGGCAGCACGTGCACCCAGGAGCTTTGCAGGACATGGTGTTTAGTGACGTCGTCGACGTGGCCGTGGAACGTCACCGCGTCGGACATGCCGAGGCGCCGGACGTGGTCGACGAGCCGCCGCCGCCACCAGCCGTCGCCGACGATGTCGAGGTGCAGGCCCGGTATGCGGGGCCGCAGCGCCGCGACCGCTTCGAGCGCGTCTTCGATCCGCTTGTGCGGCACCAGCCGCGACAGCACGACCACCCTCGGTGCGGCCGAGCGCGGCCCGGACAGCGTTTGCGCCGGGGCCTCGTCGAGGCCGTTGCGCACCACGGCGATCTGCTCGTTGTTCACGCCGAGCGCGACGAGGTCACGGGCCGACGGCAGCGACACCGTCACGTACTGGTTGCGCCGGTTCAGCCGCGGCGACAGCGTCGACTCGACGAACCAGCCGATCCGGCCGAGCACCGGACCGGCCACCGGCCACTGCTCGCGGTGGCAGTGGTGCACCAGCACCACCACCCGACGGCCGTACACCAGCCGGGCCAGGAAGGGCAGGCCGTTCTGCGTGTCGACGACCGCGTCGGGCCGCACGCGCCGCAGCGGGCCGAGACCGATGCGCGCCGCGGCCATCGCCAGCAGCGCCCACACGTACACCGAGTAGCGGCCGCCGGCCCGGTCGATCCGCACCCCGTCGACCACTTCGCGGCGCGGCGCTCCGGGATAGCGGGCGGTGCGCAGCGTGACGGCGATCCCGGACGCGGCCAGCTGCGCGCCGATGCGCTGCAAATAAGCTTCGCTGCCGCCGCCCTGCGGGTGCCCGGTGTCGCGCCAGCACAGCAACAGGACGGAACGAAGAGCAGACATTAACGGCCAGCCTAGCCCGGTGACGATGCGCGCCGCCGACAGCGGCGCGAGGAGGAGGCGGGCAATCGGACCTAGCCCGGTGACGATGCGCGCCGCCGACAGCGGCGCGAGGAGGAGGCGGGCGATCGGACCTAGCCCGGTGACGATGCGCGCCGCCGACAGCGGCGCGAGGAGGAGGCGGGCAATCGAACCTAGCGGGCGGCTTGCGGGAGCCGGCGGTTGCGCCGATTCCGGTCACATCCGCCCCACTGGCCTCTGCCGGCGGGGGCACCCGTTGTGCCCGCCTCTCAGCGACAACGGGGAGGAGGCCCAGCGGTCGCACAGTCGCTATGAGGCGGGCACGTTGGATGCCGCCCAGCGCGGCGACGGGTGTGACGCCAGTGGTCGGAAGCCGCCCCACCAGACCCCAGCAAAATTCCCGCTTTCCAGTCGGCTCCACCGGTGGGATCGTTTCCACATGAGCATCAGCAATGAGTCGGCTGCGACACGCAGGTTTGTTGCGAATCCCCCATTTTGGGGCTCGAAGATGGCCTCCGTCACGACGCCCGCGTGGCAAAGCAATCCGGTCCGGTCCTACCTGATCATGGTGGTCGGGATCATCGCCTTCTGCGCCGTCCTCGGCGGCCTGTACATGGGCGCGCAGGCGTGGGCCATGCAGGGGCCGGGTGGGTCCCGAGATCTCGCGCGGTTGATGGACATGGTCGTCCGTTACGGCTTTGTGGCCCTGCTCATCGGCGGCGTCGGCGGCTGGTACTGGTGGTCGCAGCGGTCGGGCCACGGAAAGATCTTCATCGACGTCACGCGCGATGCCCTGACGGTCAGCAAGCGGCCGGGCGACGTGTATCCGTTCGCCGGCGCGCAACTGGGCGTGTGGGGGATATCGGGCGGCATGACGATGGGCACGACGCTGCATCTGCACTGTGGGGGACGGCGTTTCATCCTCGGCGGGCGGGATTATCGCGTTGCTGCCGGAACGCGGCTCGAGGCGCCCGACGCCGGCTACGGCCTGCCGCTGGACGTCGACGCCTGGGTGTCGGCCGCGGACTTCGGTGAGATCCTCGCCATGTCCGGGCACCAGGCTGCTCAGGCGGGTGCGAGCTCAGCGGCGGGACCGGTTCGTTGCCTGCTCTTCCCCAGCCCCTTGGCGATCCAGCAGATGGGGGCGTTCGCGGTCCGGCGAAAACAACAACTCCTGAACTCGGCCAACCGACCTCGCCTGGCCATCGACGTGGACGCCGACGCGATCCGGGTGGTCGACCCGAACAGCAATACGGTGTTCGCCTCGGCGCAGGTGGCGCAGCTGACCGCGACGCCGGAAACCTACCAATTCCGATACGGCGGTCTCGGGTTCGGATCGCCCGACCAAATCGTGGGCCGCATGTTCGAGCGGGGCATGGCCTCGTCACTGTCCACGACGCCCGTCCTCGTGATCGGCATCCCCGGTGGACCGCCGCTGACCATCGGATGTCGCGACACCATCGGGGGCCTGGACATGCGGTTTTCGTGGCCGCGCGACGTGCGGCAGCGCGTGAACGAGCCCCCAGAGTTTTCGGTCTCGGGCGGAGACTTCCTCCTGCTGGTCGAGAAACTCGGCTTGGCCCCGTATCTGCAACGGCACGACCAACAGGTCTAGCCGACCCGGCCGTAGGGTTGGCCGGTGGCCGTCACCGACCTCTTGGCGCGGCGGGCAACCCTGTCCCGCTCGCTGCGCCTGCTGTCGGAGTTCCACCACGAGCGGTCCGACCCGGCCCGGTTCTATCGTGCCCTGGCCGCCGATACCGCGGCGATGATCACCGACCTCTGGACCGCCGCCCATGGCGAGCCCCCGGTCGGCCGCACGCTGCTCGACGTCGGCGGCGGCCCGGGATATTTCGCGGCGGCGTTCGCCGACGCCGGCGTCCGCTACATCGGCGTGGAACCCGACCCGCGCGAGATGCACGCGGCCGGGCCGGCTTTGACCCGCGGGCCGGGCGACTTCGTCCGCGCCTCGGGCATGGCGCTGCCCTTCGCCGACGCCTCGGTCGACATCTGCCTGTCCTCCAACGTCGCCGAACACGTGCCGCAGCCGTGGCAACTGGGTGCCGAGATGCTGCGGGTGACCAAGCCGGGCGGGCTGGCGGTGCTGTCGTACACGGTGTGGCTGGGCCCGTTCGGCGGCCACGAGACGGGCCTGTGGCACTACCTCGGCGGCGCACGGGCCGCCGCGCGCTACGCCCGCAAACACGGCCATCCGGCCAAAAACAACTACGGGTCGTCGTTGTTCGCGGTGTCGGCCGCCGACGGCCTGAGCTGGGCCGCCAGCACCGGCGCTGCGGTGGCCGCATTTCCGCGCTACCACCCGCGATGGGCCTGGCGGCTGACGTCGGCGCCGGTGCTGCGCGAGTTCCTGGTCAGCAATCTCGTGTTGGTGCTCCAACCCCAGTAATGAAACATGTTCTCGTTTTGCGTCGGCTTGGGTAGGGTGGCGCCATGACCGACGTGAAGACCGAATACGACAAACTTTTCATCGGCGGCAAGTGGACGGAGCCGTCGACCTCAGAAGTCATCGAGGTGCATTGTCCGGCCACCGGTGAGTACGTCGGGAAGGTGCCGCTCGCGGCGGCGGCCGACGTCGACGCGGCGGTCGCCGCGGCGCGCGCCGCCTTTGACAACGGCCCGTGGCCGACGACGCCCCCGAAGGAGCGCGCGGCCGTCATCGCCAAGGCGAACCAGCTGCTCGAAGAGCGCAAGGACCAGTTCGCCAAGCTGCTCGCCGACGAGACGGGCCAGCCGCCGATGACCATCGAGACGATGCACTGGATGGGGTCGATGGGGGCGATGCAATTCTTCGCCGGTCCCGCCGTCGACCAGGTCAAGTGGCGCGAGATCCGCAACGGCTCCTACGGGCAGACGATCGTGCACCGCGAGCCGATCGGCGTGGTGGGCGCGATCGTGGCGTGGAACGTGCCGCTGTTCCTGGCGGTCAACAAGCTGGGCCCGGCGCTACTGGCCGGCTGCACGGTGGTGCTCAAGCCCGCCGCTGAAACACCTTTGACGGCAAACGCTTTGGCGGAGGTCTTCGCCGACGCGGGCCTGCCCGAGGGCGTGCTGTCGGTGGTGCCCGGCGGCATCGAGACCGGGCAGGCGCTGACCTCCAACCGCGACGTCGACCTGTTCACCTTCACCGGCAGCTCGGGCGTCGGCAAGGAGATCGGCCGGCGCGCCGCGGAGATGCTCAAGCCGTGCACGCTGGAACTCGGCGGGAAGTCGGCGGCCATCGTCCTCGAGGACGTCGACCTGGCCGCCGCGGTCCCGATGATGGTGTTCTCCGGGATCATGAACACCGGGCAGGCCTGCGTCGGTCAGACCCGCATCCTGGCGCCGCGCTCGCGTTACGACGAAATCGTCGATGCGGTAAGCACTTTCGTGCAGTCGCTCCCGGTGGGGCCGCCGTCGGACCCGGGCGCCCAGATCGGGTCGCTGATCTCGGAGAAGCAGCGCGCCCGGGTCGAGGGCTACATCGCCAAGGGCATCGAGGAGGGCGCCCGGCTGGTGTGCGGCGGCGGCCGCCCCGAGGGCCTGGACAACGGATTCTTTGTGCAGCCAACGGTTTTCGCGGATGTCGACAACAAGATGACGATCGCCCAGGAGGAGATCTTCGGGCCGGTGCTGAGCATCATCCCCTACGACACCGAAGAGGACGCGATCAAGATCGCCAACGACTCGGAGTACGGGCTGGCCGGCAGCGTGTGGACCACCAACGTGCCGCGGGGCATCGAGATCTCCGAGAAGATCCGCACCGGCACCTACGCGATCAACTGGTATGCCTTCGACCCGTGCTGCCCGTTCGGCGGCTACAAGAACTCCGGCATCGGCCGCGAGAACGGGCCGGAGGGCGTCGAGCACTTCACCCAGCAGAAGAGCGTGCTGATGCCGATGGGCTACACCGTCGACAGCTAGAGCCCTTGCGCCGAAGCGTCCACCTGACAGAGCGTGACGCGCTGGCAGCCCGCGGCTAGCGGCCCTGGAATTGGGCCCGCCGTCGCTCGATGAACGACTGCACACCCTCGGCGGCGTCCGCGCTGGCGAACAGCTCGGCCACGGCGGGCCGCAGCCGCTCGACGGCGGCCGCCTCACCTTCGGCGCGCGCCAGGTGCGCCGACGCCAGTGTGGCGCGCACCCCCAGCGGCGCGGCGCGCTCGGCGATGGTGCGCGCGATCTCGCGTCCGCGGTCCAATGCCGCGGCCGCGTCGTCGGCCACCTCCTGGACCAGCCCGATGCGGTGCGCCTCGGCGGCGTCGAACTCGTCGCCGGTCAGCAGCCAGCGCATGGCGTTGCCCCAACCAGCGTCGCGGGGCAGCCGGATCGTCGCGCCGCCGAACGGGTAGATGCCTCGTTGCACCTCGAGCTGGGTGAAGCGGGTCCCGTCCGCCGCGATCCGGATGTCGGCGGCCAGCAGCAACTCGATGCCCAACGTCATGCACCAGCCGTGTGCAACCGCGATCACCGGCGTGGTCCATACGCCGTCGAGCCGCCACGGGTCGCGGCCGTCGTCGGGGAACGCCAAGTCTCCCGCCGCGATGCCGGGGCCGACGTCGACCAGGTCCAGACCCGCGGTGAAGTGGTCGCCGTGCGCGAACAGCACACCGGCGCGCAGCGAGTCATCGGATTCCAACAGCCCGTACGCGCGGGACAGGTCGGCGAGCATCGCCCGATCGAACGCGTTGCGCTTCTCGGGCCGGTTCAGGCCGATCAGCAGGACGTGTCCGTCGCGCTCGAGGGACACGGTGTCGAGGTTCGGAAGGCCCATCGGCACAGTCAAGCGCAGTCCTAGGGATTATGCAATAGGGCATAATAGCTCACCGGTCACGCTGCCCTTCGACGGAAGGCTCGCCAGGCTCCAGATCGCATTCGTCGAGATGTTCTAGTTACTTAGGGAATAAAAATTGCTTACTCGACCGATGTCTTATATGCTTCTAAGCATAATCAAGGGCCGCACACAGGCCGGGAGAAAATAATGTGGATCATCGAAGTCAACGTCGCCGGCTACCAGTTCACGCGCGAGATGCCCGACTTCAAGCGCCGGACGTTCCGGTTCAGCCCGCGTAACATGCACTGGCCGGTACCGCGGCACTCGCACGCTGCATGACGCTCGCCACGGGAGGTACGACAGTGCCGACTACCACCGACGCCAAGGCGGACTCCACGCCGACCAAACGCTGCGACACCCGCAAGAAGATGCTGCTCAGCGCCGCCCAGGTGATGCGCGAACGCGGCGCCGCGGGGGTGACCATCGATGAGGTGCTGGCCCGCAGCGGCGCACCGCGTGGCTCGGTGTATTACCACTTTCCCGAGGGGCGCAATCAGATCCTGACCGAGGCGTTGCAGTACTCCGGCGACTCCATCACCGCGATGATCGACGACGCCGCCGGCTGGGGCGCCAAGGCCCTGCTGCGCGAGTTCGTCGAGTTCTGGGAGCGGCTCCTGTCCGAGGGCGACTTCAGCGCCGGCTGCCCCGTCGTCGCCGCCGCGATCGGCTCGGACGACGCCGAACCCAAGCTGTCCGCCGAGGCCGGCGCCATCCTGGGCCGCTGGTGCACGGCGTTGACCCGGGCGTTCGCCAACGACGGCTTCGACGACGCCGACGCGTCGTCGCTGGCCGTGATGTCGATCGCCGCCCTGGAGGGGGCCGTCGTGCTGTCCCGCTCCACTCGCAGCACCGACCCCCTGCACCAGGTGGGCGAGCAGCTCGAATTCCTCATCAAGGCAAGGGAATTCGTCATCCGCAACAACATCGCGGAGTAGGGCGCCGGCTTCGCCGGCCATAACGCATCATTTGCTGTCCGCACCAAGTACCATCTGTTTGCCAGCTACACGGCTCCACCAATACCTGCGCCGGACGGCGCCCTGTCAGAGCGCTCGTCGGGAGGTATTTCCATGTCGTTCATGTTCGCCACGCCGGACTTGCTGTCATCCGCCGCAACGGATTTGGCGAGCATCGGCTCGACGCTCGCCCAGGCCAACTCGGCCGCGGCCGCCCAGACCACCCAGGTCCTCGCGGCGGGCGCCGACGAGGTGTCGGCCGCGGTCGCGGAATTCTTTGCTGCTCACGCGCAGGGCTATCAGGCCCTCGGCGCCCAGGTGGCGGCCTTTCACGACCAATTCGTCCAGGCCCTGAACGCTAGCGCCGGCGCCTATGCCAGCGCGGAGGCGGCCAACGCCGCCGCGGCGGCGAATCCCTGGCAGGTTCTGCAGCAGGACCTGCTCAACGCGATCAACACGCCCACCGAGCTGCTGATGGGGCGCCCGCTGATCGGCAACGGCACCAACGGCGCACCGGGGACCGGACAGAACGGTGGGGCCGGCGGGCTGCTGTGGGGCAACGGCGGCAACGGCGGTTCCGGCACCCCCGCGACCGGGGGCAGTTTTGGAGGGCCAGGCGGCAATGGCGGCCCCGCGGGGCTGTTCGGCAACGGTGGGGCTGGCGGAGCCGGCGGGCCCGCGGTCTTCCCCGAGTCGGCCGGCCCCGGTGGCGCCGGCGGCACCGGGGGTTTGCTGTTCGGCAACGGCGGACCCGGCGGCGTCGGCGGGTTTGCGGTGGCCTCCACCACGGGAGGCGCCGGAGGCCACGGTGGCGACGCCATCGGATTGTTCGGCAGCGGCGGGGCCGGTGGCGACGGCGGTTCCGGTCGGGTCAACGACGCGGCGAACAGCATTGCCGGTGCCGGCGGGCAGGGCGGCCACGGCGGCCTGCTGCATGGCGACGGCGGCCACGGCGGCAACGCCGGAGTCGCCACCCGCGGTAACAGTGGAGGCAATGGCGGGGCGGGCGGGATGTTCAGTGGCAACGGGGGCGCCGGCGGCAACGGCACGGAAGGCAACCCCACGTTGGGCGGAGGCTCCTACGCCGGCGGCAACGGCGGCTCGGCCGGCCTCATCGGCAATGGCGGTGCCGGTGGGACCGGCGGTTCGGCCACACTTACGACCGCGTTTGCGGATGGCGGCATCGGCGGCGACGGCGGCAACGGCGGCAGCCTGTTCGGTCAGGGCGGTCACGGCGGCGCGGGCGGGCAATCCGCCTACGGCAACGGCGGCGTCGGGGGTGCGGGCGGGAACGCGGTCGGGCTGTACGGCAATGGCGGGGACGGCGGAGAAGGCGGCCAAGGCCTCGGCAATGGCGGTAACGGCGGCCGCGGCGGCAACGGCGGCCTCACCGGTAACGGCGGCAGGGGCGGCGACGCCGGCTTCGGTTACACCTTCACCGCAGCGGTGGGCGGCAACGGCGGAAACGCCCAGTTGGTCGGAAACGGCGGCGACGGTGGCACTGTCGGCGGGATCGGAGGCGGCGGTGGCCTCCTGCTGGGCGTGCCCGGCGCCGACGGGTGACAGGCGCCGTAGCCCAACGAAATCACGCGTCTACGCCCGCCGACCGCGCTACGATTTGCCCTTGGCGGGGGCGTTGCCGGAGGTGCGGAAATGTCTTTCCTGTTCACGGTGCCCGACGTCGTTTCAACGGCCGCCACGGATTTGGCGGGTATCGGATCCACGCTCCACCAGGCCAACTCGGCCGCGGCAGCCCAAACCACCCAGATGCTGGCGGCGGGCGAGGACGAGGTCTCGGCGGCCGTGGCCGCATTCTTCGGTGCGCACGCCCAGGAATACCTGGCCGTCAGCGCCCAGGCGGCGACCTATCACCAGCAATTCGTCCAGGCCCTGAACGCCGGCGCGAGCGCGTACGCGAGCGCCGAGGCGGCCAATGCCGCGGCCACGGCCAACCCGTGGCAGGTCGTGCAGCAAGACATCCTGAACGCGATCAACACACCGACCGAACTCCTGCTCCAGCGACCGCTGATCGGCAACGGGACCAACGGCGCGGATGGCACCGGCCAGAACGGCGGGGCCGGCGGCATCCTGTGGGGCAACGGCGGCAATGGCGGATCCGGCGCAGCCGGCAAGAACGGCGGCGCCGGCGGTGCTGCAGGGCTGTTCGGCAGCGGCGGCGCCGGCGGGGCGGGCGGCCTGAGCACCACCGCCGGCACCCACGCCGGTAACGGCGGCGCCGGCGGCGCCGGCGGGCTGCTGTGGGGCAACGGCGGGCCGGGCGGCACGGGTGGCGCCTACAACGCCGCCAACCTATTCAACGGGGCGGGCAGCGGCGGCGCGGGCGGCGACGCGATCGGGTTGTTCGGTCACGGCGGCGCGGGCGGCACGGGCGGCGCGGCGTCTGCAGTCAACCAGACGTCCGGGAACGGCGGCCACGGCGGCCACGGCGGCGTGGTGCACGGCAACGGCGGGGCCGGCGGAAACGCCGGCAGCGGCGCCGGCGCGTTTGGCTCCCTCATCGGCGCCGGGGGCGACGGCGGCAACGGGGGTTTCCTTAGCGGCGACGGCGGGGCTGGCGGCGCTGGCCAGGGCCTGCCCGCCGGCAACGGCGGTAACGCCGGCCTGATCGGCAACGGCGGGGCCGGCGGCGTCGGCGCATTCACCGGCGATGGCGGCAACGGCGGAAACGGCGGCGCCCTATTGGGCAACGGCGGCGACGGCGGCGACGGGGGGCAGGCCACCGCCGCGGGCTTCGGCGGCAAGGGCGGCGCCGGTGGCAACGCGATCGGGCTGTTCGGGAGCGGCGGGGACGGCGGCAACGGCGGCCAGGCCACCAATGCCGCATTCAACGGCGGCCAGGGTGGCCGCGGCGGCAACAGCGCCGTGTTCGGCAACGGCGGCGACGGCGGCAACGGAGGGGCCAGCCCCAACAAGGCTTACGGTGGCGACGGCGGAAACGCCCAGCTCGTCGGCAACGGCGGCGCGGGCGGCAACAGCGCCGGCGCCGGCGGGATTCCCGGGGCGGGCGGTACAGGCGGGCTGCTGCTCGGCGTTCCCGGGCCCGACGGGATAGCTGGGCCGTAAACGGTCAGTCGCTGGCGGCAACGGCTTGGGCTCCTGACCTGAAGGCCGGTCCGCGAGGCCCGTGTATCTATCGAGCAATGTGCGGGAGTTTGCTCCGACTCCACCACGCGCGCTGGATGACGGCGTTACGATTCGATCGTTACCGCACAGCTCGACGATCCTCGGGCAGCCGGCTGACGTCGACGAGCTGACGCAGCGGTGGGAGGCGCGGAATGTCTTACGTGTTGGCAGTACCGGACGAATTATCAGCCGCCGCAAGAAGTTTGGCGAATATCGGCGCGGCGGTCAGCGAGGCCAACACGGCCGCGGCGGCCCAAACGACGGACCTGCTGGCGGCGGGCGCCGACGAGGTGTCGGCGGCGGTGGCGGCGGTGTTCGGGTCGAACGCCTTGAACTATCAGGCCCTCAGCGCCCGAGCATCCGCATTTCACCAGCAATTCGTGCAGGCCGTGAAGGCGGCCGTCGACGCGTATGCCGGCGCGGAAGCGGCCAACGCCGCCGCCACGGCCAACCCGTGGCAGGTTCTGCAGCAGGACCTGCTCAACGCGATCAACACGCCCACCGAACTGCTGCTGCAGCGCCCGCTGATCGGCAACGGCGCCGATGGTGCGCCCAACACCGGCCAAAACGGCCAAGCGGGCGGCCTGCTGTGGGGCAATGGCGGCAACGGCGGGACCGGAGCGCCAAATCAAGCCGGCGGCAACGGCGGGGCCGCCGGGCTGATCGGCAACGGAGGAAACGGCGGCGCGGCCGGCACTGGAAACGCCGCCGGCGGCGCCGGCGGCACCGGAGGATTCCTGTTCGGCAACGGCGGCGCCGGCGGCCAAGGCGGACTGTGGCGAACCGCGGCACCTGCCATCGCCGGCACCGGCGGCGCCGGTGGCGACGCGATCGGACTGTTCGGCCACGGCGGCGCCGGCGGTGCCGGCGGCTCGACAGCTGTTGCCACGGCTACCGGGGGTGCGGGCGGAAACGGCGGCCACGGCGGCCTCTTGCACGGCGCCGGCGGTGCGGGTGGCGCCGCCGGATTAGGCCCCACAGGCAATGTCGGGGGCAGCGGCGGGGCCGGTGGCCTGCTCAGCGGCAGTGGCGGCGCCGGCGGCGCCGGCAGCGGCGCCCAGCCCGGCGGCAACGGCGGGAATGCCGGGCTGATCGGCAACGGCGGCGCCGGTGGGACAGGAGGCTCGACCGGCGGCGGAACCGGTGGCGGCGGCGGACTCGGTGGGGCACTGTTCGGCGACGGCGGCCGTGGCGGGGACGGCGGACAATCCACCAACGGCAACGGCGGCACCGGCGGCGCCGGCGGCAACGCCATCGGGTTGGTGGGCAATGGCGGCGACGCCGGCGTCGGCGGCGCCGGCGCGCAGTCCGGCGCCGGCGGCCGCGGCGGCAATGCTGCTGCGCTGATCGGCAACGGCGGCAACGGCGGGAGCGCCGGGGGCGCTGACTTCGATGTCGCGGGGGACCGATCCATAGGTGGAGACGGCGGCAATGCCGGGCTGATCGGCAACGGCGGCCGAGGCGGCAATGCCTACTTCGCCGACGGCATTGTCGGGCAAGGCGGCGCCGGCGGATTGCTGCTCGGGGTGCCCGGACCGAACGGGCAGCTTCCCTAGCCGAAGATCGGTCGCTGGTTGGCAGCGGCTTCTCAGCCTGCCGGCGGCGGGTTCAGAACTCGCGCCAATACTGGCGCTTGAGTATGGTTTTGCCGTAGTTTCGGTACTAGTTGGTTGCTAACGGGCGCAGCAGCAACGTTTCCGGTTTGAACGTACGCGGGACCGATATAAGAGGTTCGGATATGTCTTTCCTCATCGCACAACCCGACCTGATGGCGGCGGCCGCAACGGATTTGGCGGGCATTGGTTCGACGATCAGTGAGGCGAATGCGGCTGCGTCCGGGCCCACCACGCAGATACTCGCCGCCGGGGCCGACGAGGTGTCAGCGGCGCTGGCAGCCGTCTTCGGTGCCCACGCCCAAGGGTTTCAGGCCCTCAGCGCCCAGGCGGCGGCGTTTCATCAGCAGTTCGTGCAGGCCCTGAACACCGGTGCGGCGGCCTATGCCAGCACCGAGATCGCCAATGCCGCGGCCACCGCGAATCCGTGGCAGGTGTTGCAGCAAGACGTACTCAACGCGATCAACACCCCCACCGAACTTCTCCTGCAGCGCCCGCTGATCGGCGACGGAACCAACGGCTTGCCGGGCACCGGCCAACCCGGCGGGGCCGGCGGCATCCTGTGGGGCAACGGTGGCAACGGCGGATCCGGCGCGGCTAACCAAGCCGGCGGCAACGGCGGTCCCGCCGGACTGTTCGGCAACGGTGGCATGGGCGGAGCTGGGGGCTCGAGTACCACCGCTGGCGTGAATGGAGGCGCCGGGGGCGCAGGCGGCACCGGCGGCCTGTTGATCGGCAGCGGCGGCGCGGGCGGCGTCGGGGGGGCCTACCTGGTCAGCGCCGTAGATGGTCTCGGCGGCACTGGGGGCGCCGGGGGCGACGCGATCGGATTGATCGGCAACGGCGGCGCCGGCGGTACCGGAGGATTAGGTTTGCTGCCCTTGGGCGCCACGTCACAAGCCAGCGGAGGTGCGGGCGGTAGCGGTGGCCACGGGGGCATCCTCCACGGAGACGGTGGAACGGGCGGCAGTGCCGGAGACGGCTCCGCCGGCAATGTCGGCGGCAACGGAGGATCGGGCGGACTGCTGACGGGAAATGGCGGTGCGGGCGGCGCGGGCACGGGTTCGTTTGCCGGCGGCAACGGGGGCAATGCGGGGCTGATCGGCAATGGCGGCCATGGGGGGAACGGCACAGGTCAGGCCATCGCAGCCATTGGCAAAGCGGGCGCCGGCGGGGCCGGTGGCAACGGCGGAATCCTCATCGGCAACGGCGGGCACGGGGGCCAGGGCGCTGCGAATGTGCTGGGATCCGGTGGTGCCGGAGGCGCGGGCGGCAACGCGATAGGGCTGGTCGGCAGCGGCGGGGACGGCGGTCAAGCAGGCTTTGGGGTGATAGGTAACGGTACCGGCGGTCACGGAGGCAACGGCGCGGTGCTGGTTGGCGCCGGCGGGAACGGCGGGAGTGCCGGGAACGGCACCGCTAACGGTAACGGCGGTGATGGCGGCAACGCCGCCATTCTCATCGGCAACGGAGGTACCGGCGGCAACAAGACCGGTCCGATCGGCACCGTGGGCAAGGGCGGCAGCGGGGGAATCTTGCTCGGTGTGCCTGGGGCCGACGGGCTTTAGACGCTCGGCGGGCTTCTCTAGTCGCTGGCCGGCAGCGGCTTGACCTCCTTGAGCTGCAGGGCGGTCGCACCGATGCTCAGGCTGCCGGCGCCGGGCTTGGTCACCAGCACTTCGGCGCCGGTCTCGTCGACGTAGCGCTTGCCCATCACGGTGCCGTCGGAGAACGCGGGGTCGAGCTCGCCGGAGCGCTCGCCGCCGATCGGCACCATCGGCGCGCCACCGCAGCGCAGGTCGTCGAGGCTATCGGCGCTGCGGACGACGATGACCTGGGTGTCGCACACCTGGCTGGCGAGGCGGGTTCCGTTTTTGATCATTTCGGCGTTCCTAATGTTCGGAGATTTTCGACGATTTCGCGGCGCAGGACTTTGCCGGTGGGTGTGGTCGGCAGCTCGTCGCGAAACACTACCCGGTCGGGCGTTCGCGACCCCCGCAAACTCTTGCGGACATGCTCGCGCAGCTCCTCGGGGTCGGGATCGATGCCGGCGACCGGCACCACGACGGCCACGATCGCCTGGCCCCACTGCGGGTCCTCGACACCGACCACGGCGACGTCGCGGACGTGGGCGTGCTCGATGAGCACCTCCTCCAGCTCGGCGGGTGCGATGTTCTCACCGCCGCGGATGATGGTGTCGTCGCTGCGCCCGCTGATGAAGAGGTAGCCGTCCTCGTCGAGCAGGGCGACGTCGCGGGTCGGGAACCAGCCGTCCTCGTCGAGCACCGAACCGATCCCGGTGTAGCGCCCTGACACCTGCTCGCCGCGCACGAACAGCTCGCCGCTTTCGCCGGGCGGCAGCACCGAGCCGTCCTCGCCGCGGATCTGCAGCTCGATGCCGGGCACCGGCCGGCCGACCGACCCCAGCCGCTTGGCGACGTGGTCGGCCGACGCGGCGTGCGCCTCGCGGTGGTCGTCGGGACCCAGCACCGCGATCGTCGAGCTCGTCTCGGTCAGCCCGTAGGCATTCACAAAGCCCACGTGTGGCAACAGCTCCAGCGCCCGGCGCACCAGCGGCAGGCCCACCTTGGATCCGCCGTAGGCCAAGCTGCGCAGCGACGGCAGCTCGTGCCCGCCGCCCTCGAGAACGGTGACGATGCGGTCCAACATGGTGGGCACCACGGTCGCGGTGGTCACCTTCTCGGCGTCGATCAGCCGCACCCATTCGTCGGCGTCGAAGTTGGGTAGGTAGACCATCTTTCGGCCGGCATACAGGTTCGACAGCGCGGCGCTGACCCCGGCGATGTGATAGGGCGGCACGCAGATCAGCGCGGCGTCGGCGGGTTCGGCGGACTCGAACTCGACCGTCCCGGTGACGTAACTGGTCAGGTTGTTGTGCGAGAGCTCGACGGCCTTGGGCGCCGACGTGGTGCCCGACGTGAACAGCACGATCGCCACCGACTCCGGGTCGGCGAACTCCGCCGCCGGCTCGGCCTCCCGTGCGGCCGCCAGGAAATCGTCGGACGACATCACCCGCCCCGACGAGTCCCCGATCATGTCGCGGTAGCGGTCGTCGACGATCACCAGCGGGTCGGGTAGCCGCTCAATGAGCGCCCGGATGCCCTCGGCGGAGAGCCGGTAATTGAGCGGCGTGAAGGCCAACCCGGCACGAGCGGCCGCAAAGATCAGCACCGGCAGCATCGCGCCGCCGACGCCCACGTAGGCCACGTGCTTGGCGCCCGACGCCGCGACGACGCCGGCACCGCCGTCGGCGAGATCGCTGAGCTGCTGCGTCGTCAGCCGCAGATCACCGGAGACGACGGCCGTGCGTTCCGGGTTGCTCGACGCAGCCATCTCCAGCAGCAACGAAATGCTCATCCTCGATCCTTCGTGGATCCCCGCCCTTTACAAATCTAGCGCACAGTGTAAGCCATCTAACTATTGCTACCGGTTCGGGTCCCAGGCGGAGATCCGGGGGATCCAGCGCGGAACGTGGCGTCGGTAGGTGACATACTCGTCGCCGTAGCGCCCGACGAGGTGGGGCTCCTCCCAGAACCGAATGGCCGTCGCCTGGAACGCGAAGAAGATGGCGAACCAAGCCAGCAACGCACCGGAACCGGTAATGGCCGCCTCCCCCAGCAGGATGCAGAGCACGCCGGTGATCATCGGGTTGCGCACATGACGGTAGGGCCCGCGCACCACCAAATGGACCGGCTCCCCCATCACCGGCCCGAGCCCCAGGGTCCCCTCGCCGACCCGGTCGAACAGCACGTTGGTCCAGACCATCAGGGCAAGGCCGGCGGCGATCAGCAAGCAGCCGACCGCGACCAGCGCCGCCGTCGGCACGGCACCGGAGTGCCCCGCCCGCAGGCCGGCCGGAAACACGATCAACGCCGGGACGACGATCGTCACCGTCACCGGAAAAAGCAGGACCGACATCAGGTGTCGCCACCAGAGCCGTCGTTCGCGCGTGTTCGTCGCCATCGCCTTCTCCTCTCCCGATGCTTACTTCAACCATCGTTGAACAAACTCAGGCTACGCGCGCGGTCGCCCATAGGTCAACACCTGTTGAAGTATGCTGTCGCGCATGGCGGAAGCGCGGCGCGCGGGCCGGTGGCGGACCGGTCAACAGAGCAGGCAGCGCATCGTCGACGCGGCGCGCGAACGTTTCATGCGCGACGGGTACGACAAGGCCACGGTCCGCGCGATCGCCGCCGACGCCGGCGTGGATGTCGCGATGGTCTACTACTTCTTCGACAGCAAGGAGGGGCTGTTCACCGCGTCGGCGCTGACCGGGCCCGAGCACCCGCTGCACCAGCTGGCCACGCTGCTCGACGAAGGCACCGAGCAGATCGGCCCGCGGCTGGTGCGCCGCTTTTTCGAGCACTGGGAGGAAGGCGCGGTCTTCGAGCCCTTCATGACGCTGTGGCGTTCGGCGGCCATCCACCCGCAGGCGCGAAAGGTGTTGCACGACAGCCTCGCCGGGCCGATCGCCAAGCGGGTCGCGACCGAATTCGGGGTTGCCGACGCCGAGCTACGCGTCGAGCTGGTGGCCAGCCACCTGGCCGGGCTGGCGTTCGCGCGCTACCAGCTCAAGATCGAGCCGCTTGCCTCGACCAGCGTCGACGACCTGGTCAGCTGGCTGGGGCCGACGGTGCAGCGGTACCTGACCGATTAGGTGCCGGTCCAGCGCGCCGGGCGCTTTTCCGCGAACGCGATCGCGCCCTCCTTGGCGTCGTTGGACACGAACACCGGGCCCAGGATCTTGTTCTGTTCCTCCCAGCGGGACTCCGGGGTCCAGCCGCGGGACTCGACGATGATGCGCTTGGTGGCGGCCACCGCGAGCGGGCCGTTGGCGGCGATCTTCTCGGCCAGCTCGATGGCGGCGTCCAGCGCCTTGCCCGGTTCGGCCAGCACGTTGACCATCCCCAGCTCGTGGGCGCGCTCGGCGGAAAGGTTGTCACCGGTCAGCGCCAGCTCCATCGCGATGGCCGACGGGATGCGCTCGGGCAGCCGCAGGAGCCCGCCCCCGCCGGCGACCAGCCCCCGCTTGACCTCGGGGATGCCGAACGCCGAGTCCCGCGAGGCCACGATCAGGTCGGTGGCCAGCGCCAGCTCGGTGCCGCCGGCCAGCGCGTAGCCTTCCACCGCGGCGATGAGCGGCTTGACAGGCGGGCGCTCGGTGAAGCCCATGCCGCGACCCTCGACGATGGGCACCTCGCCCCGCGCGAAGGCCTTGAGGTCCATTCCCGCGCAGAACGAGCCGCCCGCGCCGGTCACGATTCCCACCGACAGGCCGGTGTCGCCGTCGAGCCGATCCACGGCGCCGGCCAGGCCCCGGGCGACCGCGGCGTTGACCGCGTTCTTGGCCTTCGGCCGGTTGATGGTGATGATCAGGATCCGATCCCGCTGTTCGACGAGGACTTCGGGTTCTTCAGTGCTGGCCTCTTCGCTCACGTTGCCGCACAGCTCCTTCGGGTCGGGGTGGCTGCTTATCCGAGAAGATCGTAGCGGTCGGCGGAAATGGCATTGGCACCAGTCGAGAGTCTCGTTACCGGGGCGGTCCTCAGGCCGGAGCCATGGCCGCCTCGACGACCGTCAGCTCCTCGGAAAGGCCTGCGGCCCTTCGTATTTCGATGAAATCGGCGACCATGGCCTCGGTCACCTCGTGCGGGTCTTTGAGGGTGGCCCCGTCGGAGAGCACCGAGATGTTGAGCTGGTCGACGTAGCTCCACACGGTGATGTTGAGGCCGCTGCCGGCGGTCAGCGGCCCCACCGAATAGATCTCGGTGACCAGCGCGCCGCCCACCCGGCCGCGCTCCCGCGGGCCGGGCACGTTGGAGATGTTGAGGTTGAGGATCTTGTTGTGCCCGTCGCGGCCGGAGGCCCACCGGAAGAAGGCCTGGGTGGGCGCGGGCGGCATGTAGGCCGCCCACCGGCTGACCAGCTCGGGCCCCATCAGCTGGTTGCTCTCCTTGGCGGCGATGGCGTTCTCGTGGGTGCACTGAACCCGCTCCAGCGGGTCGTCGGAGTCGGTCGGCAGGCCGACCAGCACGCCGGTGAACCGATTGCCGGAGATGCGGTCGGGCGAGAAGTCGAAGCTCATCGGCACCGATGCGAGCAGGGGCATGGCCTGGCCGTCATAGCGCAGTTGCAGGGTGCGCAGCGCGCCGGTCGCCATGGCGAGCACCATGTCGTTGATAGTCGCGCCGAGCCGCTTGCCGGTCTCCTTCACGTCGGCCAGCGCCAGCGTGGCGGTGGCGAACCTGCGCTCCGCGGTGATCTTGTGGTTGATGAAGGTCGGCGGTGGCTCGAACGGCCGGGTCAGCTCCGGGGACAGCTTGCGTGAGCTGCGGCGGACCCGGCCCAGCCCCTCGGCGGTGTAGCGGATGGTCGCGGGGATTCGCCCGAGGTGGCGCAGGTGGTCCGCGAACGCCGAACTCATCAACTGCCGCGGGGTGGGGGCCGGGTCGGACTTGTACGGACGACCCTCGGGCGCCGGCTGGATGTCCATGCCGCGGGCCAGCAGGTTCGCCGAGGCGACGCCGTCGGCGAGCGCGTGGTGGATCTTGCCGACCACCGCGATCCGGTTGTTGGCCAGGCCCTCGATGAAGTACATCTCCCACAGCGGGCGGCTGCGGTCGAGCGGCGTGCTGGCGATCCGCCCGATCGCCTCGTCCAATTCGCGACGGCCGCCCGGGGCGGGCAGCCGCCACGGCCGGACGTGGTAGTCGAGGTCCACCTCGCAGTTCTCCCGCCACATCGGGTGGTGGAACTTGAACGGGATCTCGACGAGCTGATAACAGAACGGCTCGAGCTTGTTCAGCCGGCCGGCGAGCACCTGGCGAAAGGCCTCGATGTCGAAGTCGCGCCGGTCCGGAGCCAGCTCGATCACCGCGGCTTTGATGGTGTGCATGTGCACGTTCGGCGTCTCGCTGTAGAGCAATACCGCGTCCCAGCCGCTGAGCCTTTTCACCGCTGCCCCTTACCCATAGGGGGACATTACCCAGCGGCGGGAGCTTAGATAACCTCTTTGGCGCCGATCTTGATTTTGGTGCGGTAGACCTGGTTGAGGAACAGCGAAGCGGCGTGGGCCGCGGCGCCGGCCCGCTCCCCGTCGATGAGGTCGTACCCGTGGCCCGCGCCGGGCAGTTCCAGGTAGCCGACCATCGAATGCGACACGGCGCGCAGCCGCTCGACGAAGCTGCGCGCCTGCTCGACCGGGATGACGCTGTCCTTGCTGCCGTGAATCACGAGGAATGGCGGCGCATTTCGATGCACCCGCGCGATCGGCGACGCGTCCCGGAACACCTCGGGGTAACGGGCGATCGACTTCTTGACGACCACCCGCTCGAGGAAGTCGACGAACCGCACCCGCTCGGGGGTGGAACGGTCCTCCCAGTCATAGCGGCCGTAGATGCCGACGACGGCGTCCACCGAACTGTCGGCGCCCTCGGGCAGCGCCGCCTGATGCGCCGGGTCGTCGGGGGTCAGTCCCGCCAGCGCGGACAGGTGGCCGCCGGCCGAACAGCCCGCCACCGCAACGAAATTGCGATCGCCGCCGAACTTGTCGACATTGGCGCGCGCCCACGCGATGGCGGTCTTGACGTCGGTGATGTGGCGTGGCCACCGGTGGTGCGGCGCGACGCGGTAGTCGATCGCCAGGCACACCCAGCCCTGCTCGGCGAGCCGGGACATCAGCGCCGAGCCCTGGCCCATGGCCTTGCCGTGCACCCAGGCGCCGCCGGGCACGAAGATCAGCACCGGCGCGGGTTGCGCGGGTAGGTCCTTGCGCCGCCAGACCTCGAGCACCTGCGCCGGATGGTCGCCGTAGTGGACGCCGCGGCGGTAGAGGTAGCGGCGCCGGCGCATCGCGTCCCAGATCGGTGGGGTCCGCTCGGCGACGGGCCAGGCCAGGTCGAGGTCCGCGGCGGATACGACGCCCCGGAGGGCGGCGACGGAGACCTCACGGATGCTCTGCGGGTCGGCGGGCCGCGCGTCTTTGGCGTGGGGCGCCAGCCAATCCTTGGTCATCGCGGACAGGGCTTGCGGCGCGTGGCGCGCGCCCCAGACGCTCATCGCGGTCAGTGCGCCCAGCGGCTCCAGCCGCTTTCCGACGACCGGCAGCGACGCGCTGGCCACGCTCAGGGCCAGCATGTAGTCGGCGGGGCCGGCCCGCAGCAACCACTTCACACAAGGTGTCATGCGGGGTGCCCTCGCAGTCATGTAACGGACTGTACCCCCGGGCGGACGGCTGAAACTGACGTTTCCGTTAGACGGCGCGGCCCGGGCGGCGCACAGTTTGCTGCCGACACAGTTTGCCCTTTAATAACAGCTATTTAACTTTGCCAGTGACGCGCCGACGTGCCACCGCGAGTCGCGTTGCATACCAAATCGCGCTCACCGCGAACATCGCGGCCGTGAGCAGCAGCCACCTGCCCAAAAACGGCTGCTGGGTCTGCCCGGTGGCAGCCCGGTAGGTCGGGGCGCCCTGCTCGATGATGCCCGGCAGGAAGATCAGCAGCGTCAGCCCGGCCCCCAGAGCGGGGATCCGAATGTGGTTGCGGGCGCTGACGTTTGGCTGCCGCGGCGCTCGCGCGAACAGCGCCCGGTCGGCGAGCGCATAGAGCGGGAACAGCAACAGGTCGTGGGCGATCACGGCGGCCGCCAACCAGACGGCGATCGACTGCCACCACTTCCCGGAATTCCACAGCGTCGCCGGGTTGAAGGTGGCGAGGACGTAGCCGAGCAGCGCGAAACCCGAAAGCATCGTCAGCAGGTGCAGGGGGCCGGATCCGTAGGTCGCCCCGAAACGTCGCGAGAATCCGGACATCTCAGCTCGGCTCGAACTCGATGGAGGCCACCCATTTGGTGTTGTGCACTCCCGGCAGCGCCGGCACGATGATCCGCGCCGGGTAGCCGTGATCCAGTGACAGGTCGGCGCCGTTGACCCGCAGCGCCAGCAGGGCGTCGGGGTCGCGAACCTGGTTGGGCTGCAACGTCGCCGCGCCGAATGCGCCGCCCCGTTGCAGCGACGTCACCCGCGCCGAGCGCGCGACGGGCACCCCGACGATTCGGGCCAGCTCGGCCAGCCGGACCCCGCTCCACGTTTGCACCGTCGACCAGCCCTCGACGCATGCGATCGGCAGCCGCGCGGTGTGTTGCGCCATCCTGGCCAGCGCGTCCCGGTCCAGCACCACCACCGAGGCCCCGCTGCGCAGGACCAATCGCCAACTCGCGCCGACGCTTTCGGGCGAGATGCCGGCGGCGACGGCGGTCTTGTTGATCGGGAAGTCGTTGCCCCGACCGCGCGGCACCAGTAGGGCGGCGCCGCGGGAGGCCCCGCCGAGGGTCTGACCGGCCGTCAGCACGCCGACGAGCGCCACCCCGGAGCCGACCAGCGCCAGCGCGCCGCGACGGCTCATCGTCGGTTCGGCCGGGTCGGCCGCCACCAGGCCGTCGGGATCGAGCGCTTCGGGGCGGGTGTCGCTTCGGTTGGTGCGCAACACTTCTCGCAGCGACAGCGACCGCAACCCGGTGATCAAGCGCGGGATCTTGAGCGTGATGTGCATCAGGAACCCGGCGATGAAGACCCACGCCCCGAAGTAGTGGGCGTCGTAGAAGCTGAACCCGAAGAGGTAGTCGTACTGGATGTTCAGCACGCCGGTGCCGATCTCGAACAACACCCCGCCGACCAGCATCAGCAACGACAACCGTTCCAGCACTTGGGCTATCGAGCGGGCCGGCGGCCAGACGAACAGCCGCGGGATCACCGACCACAGCTTGGCCAGCACCACCGGGATGATCAGCAGCCCCAGCCCCACGTGCAGGCCCTGGGTTAGCCGGTACAACCACGACGGCCGCGTGGGCCAGTCGAATAATGGCAGGCGCAGCCAGCCGACGTCGGCGGGGATCGCCTGACCAAGCCGCGGCCCGTAGGCGATGTAGGACAGCAGCCCGGTGAGGATGACGATTGGCAGGGCGATCAGCAGCACCAGCCCGAACACCGACGTCAGCCACGGGCCGCGCAGCGGGCTCCGGAAGCGTCCGATCTGCCGCACCCCTGGCGGCGGATGCCGGTCGAGCGCGCGCCACAGCCCGGCGGGAAAGCCGTAGTCGCTCATAGGGCGGCCAGGTTCGCGATGACCCGGCCGCTGATCAGCCGGACGCCGGTCAGCGTCAGGCCGACCTGCGCGGCCAGCGTGGCGGCGCTGTCGACACCGACCGTCGCCCACCGGAACCAGGGGCCCACGTCACTATCGGTCTCCAGGCGAACCCAGCGTGGGCGGACCCCGACGGCGCCGGGCTCGAACTCGGCCACGCAGCGCCCGCCGCGGCCGAGCAACTCGGCGGCACGCGCCAGGATCCGTCGCGGGTCGCCGCCCAGGCCGACGTTGCCGTCGACGAGCAAAACCGTCTGCCAGCAACCCGTTCCGGGCAGCGGCGCGAACACGTCGCCCAGCAACGCGGGCGCACCGCCGCGTCCCGCCAGACGGATCGCCGTCGCGGACCGATCGATGCCGAGCGCGGGTATCCCCCGCCGGATGAGTTTGGCCACCAACCGCCCCGGCCCGCATCCCAGCTCGATCGTTGGTCCGGTGCACATCTGCGTCACCGCCTCGTCGAAGACGTCGTCGAAGGCGTCGCGCGGCGCGGCGCCGGGACATCGCTCACCCAGCCATCGGTGCGCCGGCAGCAGGCGAACCTCGCCGTCCTCGTGCCGGACCCAACACCTCTCGCCACCGAGCGCCCGATCGTAAAGATGCCCCAGCATGTCACGCCTCTCGCATCGTCGCGACCGGGCGGCCCGGACGCGCCTCGGCCCCGGCGGGGAATGTTTCTTCGGATACGCCAGCGTTTCGATCAACCGGATCGATACCCCGATCCGCACCCGGCTAACCGCGCGCGCACGGGGCCGCGCCATCGACCGGGCCCAATGGTTCACGCGGGTTATTCGGCGCCGAGGACCCGTCGGATGGGTGCCGAATCTAGAGTCGTGCACCCGGCGCGCTACGAGCGGGCGAGCGAGCCGTTGCACTCCGGTCGCTGGGCGGGGACGCCGTCCATGCGCAGGTGGATGGTTCCGGCGTCGTCGGCGCGCACGGGATACGCCGTGACCCCCGCGCCGCCGTTGCCGACCTCCTCCCCCGTGGCGAGGTCGTAGGTGAAGCCGTGCAAGGGGCAGATGACGACCCGGGCGTCGCTGAGCCCGTCGGCCAGCGGACCGCCGCGGTGCGGGCACACGGCGTCGATCGCCCGCAGCGAGCCGTCGCGCAGGCGAAAGACGGCGATCTGGCGGCCCTCCACTGCGTAGGCGCGGCCCCCGCCCACCGGGATGTCGTCCACGTCGCCCAAGCTCACCTCGGTCATCGCACCGGCACCTGCGGCAGCGGGATCAGCGGGAGGGACGACCGGAACTGGTTGGGCGCGGGAGAGTTTCGGCTCTCGTCCCATGGGTCACGGTAGGAATCGACCGATTTCTGCATGCGTGCGTCGAGGCCGGCGCCGATCCCGTCGCTGTCCTCGACCACCACCTGCCGGATCCGTTCGATGCCCACCCGCGGCACGAACGTGTACGTGCGCTCGAGCCAGCCCGCGTTCTCCCGGTAGTACTGCAGGAACCGGCCGGTGAGCGCGATGACCTCTTCCGGGGTGTCCACGGTCGCCAGCAGGTCGCCCTTGCGGACGTGCGCGCCGGCGGCCCCGCCGACGTAGATCTGCCATTGGCCGCCGTCGATGGCGACGACGCCCAGGTCCTTGCACAGCGCCTCGGCGCAGTTGCGCGGGCACCCGGTCACCGCCAACTTCATCTTCGCCGGACTGGGGATGCCCTGGAACCGCTCCTCGATCGCGATCCCCAATGCCGTCGAGTCACCCAGGCCATAGCGGCAGAAGTCGCTTCCCACACAGGTTTTCACGGTCCGGAAGCTCTTGCCGTACGCGTACCCCGACGGCATCCCGAGGTCGGCCCACACCGACGGCAGGTCCTCCTTGCGCACCCCGAGCAGATCGATGCGTTGGCCGCCGGTGAGCTTGATCATCGGGATCCGATACTTGTCTGCCACGTCGGCGATCTTGCGCAACTGCTCGGAGCTCGTCACGCCGCCCTTGAGCTGCGGCACCACCGAAAAGGTGCCATCGCGTTGGATGTTGGCGTGCACGCGGTCGTTGATGAACCGGCCGTCGTGTTCGTCGACGAACTCGTCGCCCCACATCATGTGCAGCAGCGACGCCAGCGCCATCTTGGAGCCGGCGTCCTCACGACCCTCCGGCGCCAGCGCGGCGAACACCGAGGCCACCGAGTGCAGCTCGAGTTCGCGGATCTTGTTCATCAGCTCCGGCTTTTCATAGGGGATGCCCGGCACGTACCAATTGGCCTCCGCGCCTTGGGAAACCGTGACCCCGGTTTCCGAGGCCGCCCACTCGACGACCTGGGCGACCAGGCCCTTGCACGACCCGCAGCCCTTGCCCGCGCGGGTCGCCGACATGACGCCTTCGACCGAGGCCTGGCCGTCCTTGACGCAGCGTACGATCGCGGCCTTGCTCACCCCATTGCAGTTGCACACCTGGGCATCGTCCGCCAATTCCGCGGCGCCCGTGGCCGCGTCCGGTGTGCCGAGGTCGAACATCAGCGAGACCCGCTCGGGCGGCAGCGGAAGCCGGCGGTCGAAGGCCTGCATCAGGAACGCCACCTTGCTGACGTCGCCGACCAGCGTGGCGCCGATCAGCTTGTCGTCGCGCACCACCACGGTCTTGTACACCCCGCGCCTGGGTTCGGAGTACTGGACGAATTCGTCGTCGTCGCGTTCGGGCGTCTTCACCCCCATCGCCGCCACGTCGACGCCGGCGACCTTCAGCTTGGTGGCGGTGCGTGAACCGTGGTATGCCGCATTGGGATTGGTGCCGGTCAGGTGGTCGGCCAGCACGCCGGCCTGTTCCCACAGCGGCGCGACGAGGCCGTAGACCTGCCCGCGGTGCTGCGCGCACTCGCCCACGACGTAGATGTCGTCGTCGTCGATCGAGCGCATGTGGTCGTCGACGACGATGGCGCGTTCGACGGTCAGGCCGGCCCGCATGGCCAGCCCGACGTTGGGCCGGATGCCGGCGGCCATCACCAGCATGTCGCACGGCAGCGTGCTGCCGTCGTCGAATTCGATGGCCGACGGCAGGCCGCCCTCGGTCAGCATCCTTAACGTCCGCTTGCCGGTGTGCACCTCGATGCCCAGCGCCTCCACCAGGCGCCGCAGGATGGCGCTGCCCTGATCGTCGAGCTGGGCGTTCATCAACGCGGGCCCGCCCTGCACGACGCCGACCCGCAGCCCCCGGTTCTGCAGGCCCCGCGCGGCCTCCAGGCCGAGCAGCCCACCGCCGATAACCGCTGCCCTGCTTCGCCCTTCGGCGAACCGGATCATCGCGCGGCAATCGTCGATCGTCCGGAACCCGAACACGCCCGGCGCCAGCGTCTTGTTGTCTTGCCAGATGCCTTCGACCGGCGGAAAGAACGCCCGGCTGCCGGTGGCCAGGAGCAGCTTGTCGTAGCGCACCGTCGTGCCGTCGTCGGCGTGCACCAGGTGCGCGAACGGATCGATGCGCACCACCCGCACCCCGGCTCGCAGGTCGATGTTGTTCTCGGCGTACCAGTCCAGCGGGTTGAGGTAGATCTCCCCGGCGTCATCGGAACCGGCTAACACGTTGGACAACAGGATCCGGTTGTAGTTGCCGTAGGGCTCGTCCCCGAACACGGTGATGGCGAAGCGCTCTGCGCCGCCGCGCGCGAGGATCTCCTCCAGCGCACGCGCGCCGGCCATGCCATTGCCGACCACCACCAGGCTGGCCAGGGCGGCCGGGCGGTGGCCGTTGGTTTCGGGCTGGGCCAGTGTCGTCATGACTCCCCCTGTCGCGCTCTAGATTTCGACGAGGCCGATGTCGACGAAGACGGTGCCGCTCAGCCCGTCGGGCGCCGCGACGAACACCTCGACGACGGTATCGACGATCAGGTCTTCGACGACCCGAAGCGGCACGTGCACGGCGTCCTTGGCGCCGATGGGGAAGTACCGCATCGGCGCGCCGTCGCGCATCAGCACGATGGTCACCAGCTCGTCGGTGCTGTTGCCGCCGCGGAAGTAGACCGGCTGGGTGATCGCCCCGGCCGGCACGACGTAGCGCAGCGACGCGTCCAGCAGGGACGGCGACTCATACCCCTTGCCGTCGAAGGTGAACGCTCCCTGCAGGAATCGAGGGGTGCTGCCATCACTCATGTCTCATCTCCTTCCGGTGTATCGGATACTTCGGCGTTGGACACCGAGACCGCGCAGACTTTGAACGAGGGCATCCGCGAATGCGGGTCGAGCGCCGGGTTGGTCAGCCGGTTGATGCCCGCCGCGCCGCCCCAGTGGAAGGGCGCGAACACGGTGTCCGGGCGAATGCCGTCGTTTAGCCGCGCCGTCATCACGACCTCGCCCCGGCGCGTCGTCAGCCGCACCTTGCCGCCGGTGGCGATGCCGACCCGGCTGCCCAATGTCGGGTGTATTTCGACCACCGGCTCGGGCTCGGCCTCGGCAAGCTGTGCGACCCTGCGGGTTTGGGTCCCAGATTGGTACTGACTCAGTACGCGGCCGGTGGTGAGGTAGTACGGGAATTCGGCGTCCGGGAGTTCGGCGGCGCCGCGTTGCTCGACGGGATGGAAGCGGGCCCGGCGATCGGGCGTCGGGAAGTCCTCGACGAACAGCCGCGGGGTGTCGGGGTACAGCGGCGACGGGCAGGGCCAGAACACGCCGTTGTCGGAGGCGATCCGTTCGTAGCTGATCCCCCGGTAGTCGGCCTTTCCGCCCTGGCTCGCGCGAGTCAGCTCTTCGAAGACCTCCCGGGGCTCGGCCGAGAACCCGTGTACCCCTAAGCGCTTCGCCAGATCGGCCATCACGTCGAGGTCGCTGCGCGCCTCGTCGGGCGGCGTCAGAGCCGCGCGACGCAGGATCACCCGGCCCTCCAGGTTGGTCATGGTCCCCGACTCTTCGGCCCACTGCGTCGTGGGTAACACCACGTCGGCCAGCGCCGCGGTCTCGGACAGGAAGATGTCGGACACCACCAGGAAGTCGAGCTTCCTCAGTCTCTCGGCAACATGCAGCGAGTTCGGCGCCGAGACAACGATGTTGGAGGCCATCACCCACATCGCGCGCACCCCGGCCGGAGCGCCGATACCGCTGAGCATCTCGTAGGCCGACTGCCCGGACGACGGCAGGTCGGCCGGGTTGACGCCCCACACCCGCGCGACGTGGGCGCGCGCGACGGCGTCGTCGAGCCGGCGGTAGCCGGGCAACTGGTCACATTTTTGCCCGTGTTCCCGGCCGCCTTGGCCATTGCCCTGGCCCGTGATCGTCGCGAATCCGCTGTACGGGCGGCCCGGCAATCCCAGCGCCAGGGCGAGGTTGATGAAAGCCTGCACCGTGTCGGTGCCCGAGCTGTGTTGCTCGGCCCCACGCGCGGTCAGGATCATCGCCCGATCGGCCCCGGCCAGCATCCGCGCCGCTGCCACGATGTCGTTTTCGGGCACGCCGGTGATCCGTTCCGCCCGATCGGGCCAGTACAGTCGCACCGCGCGGCGCACCGCCTCGAATCCGGTTGTCCGCTCGGCGACATATTCGTGGTCGATAAGCCCTTCGCGGGCAATGACATTGAGTATGCCGTTGGCCAGGGCCAGGTCGGTTCCGGGGACGGGCTGCAGGTGAAGATCGGCGCGAGCGGCGGTGGCGGTGCGGCGCGGGTCGACGACGATGTGCTTGGCGCCGCGGGCGCGGCCCGCATCGAAATATTGCATCGCCGGGGGCATCGTTTCGGCGGGGTTACCGCCGACGAGGAGGATGACATCGGCACCGGCGATATCGGCGAGCGGGAAGGGTAACCCACGGTCGATGCCGAACGACCGGTTCGACGCCGCCGCCGCCGAGGACATGCAGAACCGACCGTTGTAGTCGATCGCCGAGGTGCGCAGCGCGACCCGCGCGAACTTGCCGAGCTGGTAGGCCTTTTCGTTTGTCAGGCCACCGCCGCCGAAACATCCGACCGCGTCGGGGCCGTAATCCCGTTGCGTCTTCTGGAAGGCCGCGACGATCCGTTCCAGTGCCTCGTTCCAGGTCGCCTCGCGCAGTGGGGCACCCCGCTCGTCGCGAACCAGCGGTCGCCTCAGCCGTTCCGGGTGACCGAGCAGCTCGGCCGCGGTCCAGCCTTTCGCGCACAATCCGCCGCGATTGGTCGGGAAGTCGCCTTGTGGCGCGAGCACGGGCGGCTTAGCGGGTCCCCCGGACGCGTCGAGCGTGATCCCGCACTGCAACGAACAGTACGGGCAATGAGTTTTCGTCGGCGCCGGCGCCATCGGCGATCACCGCTTAGCTGGTGAGCCGGCATGGATTCGGCCGGCTCGGCTGGATGTACCTCCCATGTCGCCTCCCGATCGGCCCCTACAGTCCCGAAATTACGTCGCGTGTGTTTCGGAGGTATTTCCCTGGATTGTCCGGACGACTACCGCGCCCTCACGGCCCCGGTGCGCCGCTCCGGTCGCTTCGGTGATACTGGGCCGGTGCGGAACGACGACGTTCACCCCGACCTGCGCCGCATCGCGCGCCTCGCCCCGCGGCATCTGATCGGTCCCCGCAGCCTGCCGATCATGCGGGCCCTCGGCAGGCTGAGTGAGCGCCGGCGCAAACCCGGCCCGTCCGACGTCGAGGTGATCAACCTGGGCTCCGGCGCCGGCATCCGGCTCTTCCGGGTTGGCGGCCTGACCGAGCCGGGGCCGGCGCTGCTATGGATCCACGGGGGAGGCTACGTGATCGGCACCGCCCAACAGGACGACGCGCAGTGCCGCCGGTTCAGTTCGCGCCTGGGCATAACCGTCGCGTCGGCGGACTATCGCCTGGCGCCCGAGCACCCATATCCCGCGCCGCTCGAGGACTGCTATGCCGCGCTGGCCTGGCTGGCCAACCTGCCGGCGGTGGATCCCAACCGGGTGGCGATCGCCGGTGTCAGCGCCGGCGGCGGCCTGGCGGCGGCGCTTGCGCTGCTGGCCCGGGACCGCGGCGAGGTGCGCCCCGTCTTCCAGCTGCTGGTGTACCCGATGCTGGACGATCGGAGTTCGGCGACTGCCGCCAGCCCGAACCACCGGCTGTGGAGCACCCGCAGCAACCGCTTCGGCTGGACGGCGTACCTCGGCGACGCCGACCCACGCGTCGCGGTGCCGGGGCGCCGCGACGACCTGGCCGGGTTGCCCCCGGCGTGGATCGGGGTGGGGACGCACGACCTGTTCCACGACGAGGATTTGGCCTACGCCCGACGCCTGGCCGACGCGGGGGTGCCCTGCCACGTCGAGGTGGTTCCGGGCGCCTTCCACGGCTTCGACGCGGTGGCCTGGAAAGCCCCGGTGTCGCAGCGGTTCTTCGAGAGCCAGTGCGAAAGCTTGCGCGCCGCGCTGGTCCCGGCGGCCTGAGCGCCGGTCACATGGCGAAGTAGACCAGCTCGCCGCCGATGACGGTGGCCGCGACCATGCCGGCGTCCAGCTCGGCCAGCGCCGTCGCGGGCGGCTCGGTCAGCACGCAAAGATCGCCCGGCTGACCGGCTTCGATCGACCGCGGCCGGCCCGGGCGATCGGGTCGCCCCAGAAACATCGTCAAAGCGGTTAGCGCCGATACACATTCGTTCCCGTTGAGGACGGCGCCGCTGGGTGTGGTGCGGTACACCGCGGCCCGCATCGCCGTCCAGGGGTCCCCGTGGCCGAAGGGCATGTCGGTGGACAGCGCCACCGGCACTGCCGCGTCGAGCAGGGACGCCACCCGCCACAACTGGGGATGCTCGGCGGCGGGGACGTCAGCGAGGTACTGATCGCCGCGCTCGGCGACGAAGTTGGGCTGGGTGACGACGGTTACGCCGAGGTCGGCCAGGTCGGCCAGGCTGTCGTCCGGCACCACCGCGGCATGCTCGATGCGATCCTGCGAATGGCTACCGGCCGCGCGCAGGGCCGCGATCGTGACCACCAGTTGGGCCGCCGTGACGCAATGGACGGCGACCGGATGGCCCTCGCCGTGCCGGTCGGCGATCCAGGCCGTCAGGGCGTCCAGGTCCAGGCGGTCGTCGTGCAGGATCTTCTTGCCCGGCGCCAAAAAGCTGGGCCGTGGCCGGAACTCGCCGCGGCGGTGCGCCACCAACAGCGCGACCATGTCGTCTGCGCCCAGGTCGGGGGTGGCGTCGGTGACCCCGGTGACACCGGTCGCGGTGATCCGGCGGCTGAGTTCGGCCAGGTCGGTTTCGCGCTGCTGCAGAGCGTCCGACCAGCCGCGGTCCGCGCTGCGCAGGCGGCCGTCGGGGTGGTCGGGCAGGCCGACCCGGCCCAGCGCCTCGGAGTTCAGGATCCACAGCGCCCCGCTACGGTGCTGGATGCGCACCGGAACGTTGCGCACGACGGCGTCGAGGGCCGTGCGGTCCAGCTCGCCGGCGACGGACTCGTGATAGCCCACGGCGCGAATCCACCCGTCCGGACCCGGTGTCGCGTTCGAAAGCAGTTGGGTCAGCTGGGCTTTGGTGCTGACCCCGGGCGGCCCGACGAAGAACGAATCCAGCGCCGACGCAGCCGAGCGCAGGTGCACATGGTGATCGTGCAGCCCGGGCAGGATGGTCCCGCCGCCGGCATACAGCACGCCCTCCCCCTGGCCGGCGACGAGGCCGTCCCCCACCTCCTGGATCTGCGCGCCGACGCGGATGTCGACCGTTCTGCCGTCCAGCAGCGTGGCACGGTGAATCAGCATGACGGGCAACGCCTTTCGGCGACCATCCGACGGACGGCGACGTTGTCGGCGCCCAGCTCGGCGGCCGCGCCGCGCACCGCCGGCGCCCGCGGTGGCGGCGCCAGGTACGGTGCGGCCGACTCCTCGGTCGGTAACGCCGCATGGGTGGCGGCGACCGCGGCCATCGACACGTGGATCAACTCCCCGCCGCCCCGGCCCAGCGATTCGAGCACCGCGAGGGCCGCCTCCAGCCCGGTCAGCGGGTCGGCGATGGCGTCGCCGCAGAACACCGGCCCATGGGAACCCGGGCCGGCGCTACCCACCAGGCCGCCGGCCACCGCGGCGTCGTCGCCGAACGCCGGCCGGGTGTCGTCATATCCACTGATGCTCAACCAGATTCGGCCCGTTCGCGGGGCGACGTCGTGCGGCCCGAGCCCCCGCCGCGCCAGCGCCGGGGGCCGCGAACCCTCGATCACGATGTCGGCGACGGCGAGCAATTCGCGCAGCTCGTCTGCCTGCTCGTCGAAATCGACACAGTAGGAAAGCTTTTCACCGTTCATCCAGTCGTAGAAGGCGCGGTCACCGCCGCGGGTGCCGTCCGGGCGGCGCGGGCTTTCGACCTTGACGACGGTGGCGCCGCCGCGCGCCAGCAGCTGCCCGCACAGCGGTCCCGCCCACATCGAGGACAGATCGACCACCAGTAGGCCCGCCAACTCACGCGGATGCGACCGGAAGCCCAGGTGCAGCACCCGCGGCGACGCGGCGGCGGCCTCACCCAGCGCGGCCGCGGGAATGTCGAGCAGCCCCGCCCGTGCGACGACCGCGGACGCCGGACGCGTTGCGGCCCAGCGCTGCAGCGCCGGCCACGGATCGGCCGCCTGGGTCTCCAGTAGCGCGGGGACGGCGGCGACGTCGTCGGGACGCGACAGCGTGATCGCGCACCACCCGTCGGCCGTCGGCAGCAACCGGGTGGCGCCGCCCGCCGACACCCGGCCGCGGCGGGTCAACCCGAGCAGGGCGGCCCGCCCGGCCAGCAGCGCGGCCGGGTCGATGGGGACGCCCGTTCGGCGACGGATGGCCGTGGCCACCTCCTCGGCGCGGGCCAGCACGTTCGCGCGGGAGAAGTCGGGCGGCCCGTCGGGCAGACCGGTCAGGCTGGCCAGCCCGCTGCTGCCCCAGCTGGCCGATAGTGAACTCACGCACCCCATTGTGCGCGTGGGTCACAGGGGAACAAACCTCCGAAATTTACCGCTGGTGGCGTTTCGGTCGAGTTGGTCGACGGCCCGCGCCGTGACATGCGGTTCGCTGAGGCCAGCATCGGTCAGCGCGCACGTCAGCCGCGACGCGAAAGCGTCGACGGCAAAATCGCTTGTCGCAACCGCGGATACGTCGATTCCGTGGGGCGTTTGGGCGACCTGGTAGTCGATGATCTGAGGGGTTGCGACCACCACCGACCGAATCACGATCGGGTGGACGGCAGTCCCATTCGGGTAATGAAAGATTTCGTCGTTGCGGCCCTGCACGCGGGCGCGCAGATGGCCGTGGCCCGGCGCATCGGCCACGCGAACGAACGTGTCGTTGAGCTCGTAGCGGACCAACGGTTGAGTCAGGTTGAACAGGTTTGTGACCAGTACCTTAGCCGCGGGGATGCCAGTCGGGACGGGCCGGTTCTCGGCGTCGACGAGTTCGACGATGCACATGTCGCTGTTGAATGCGAAGGTGTCGTCGTCTGGGCCCGTCTTCCCGAACAGACCCTCGGTGGACCCGAAGCCGTCGAAGACGGGGGCGTCGAAGGCCGATCTGATAGCGGACCGCATCTCCGGAAGCAGCGTCTCGCTGGTCGAGGAGACCTGGCTGGGGCGAATTTTCAAGCGGCCGACGCGAGCTTCCACGGCCAGCCGCGCGAGCATGGAGGCGTAACCGGCCAGAATCGTAGGCCGAATCCCATTGAGTTCCTCCACGATTGCGGGCAGCGGGCGGGTCGCGGGGACGAGGTAGAAGCGACCGAACAAACTTTCGCCGGCCGACAACGCCGTCGCCAATCCTGTGGCGTGAATCGCCGATGGCGCCGCCACCATCGCCCCGATGTCATCGCGCTGCGGTGGGCGCGACACCGATCCGGGGGCTGGCGGCCGCAGCACCGCAAAGGCGAACGAGGTGAGGGCCTCGCGGTCGAGCACGAAAAGGCCTCGCGCGCCCGAGCAACCGCCGGAGGCCAGCGCAACGTATCCGTCCCGCAGCGGGACCGGCTCAGCGCGGGTGCGGCTCAACGCGGATTCCACGTCTGCGCGGCGCAGCCGGCGGTCGGTGAAGACGTCGTCGAGGTCGGCCATCATGTCGGCCTTGGTCATCGTCGGTAGCGCCGACATATCACGGGGATCGACCGAGTCGAGGTTGAGGCCGCGTAGCCGACGAGCGTGGAAACCGGAGTGTTCGACAGCATGGGCCAGCAGCCTGGTCAAGCCGCGGCGTTGCTCGGACAGGATCTGGTCCTCGTTCCACGTTAGGCGCTCGAAATGCGCTGCGGCACCGCCTAATATGCTCTCCTGTACACTACAGCGCAGCTCATCCCACGTGGACACGGTGGTCGTCATCGCGTGAATCCCAAAGCGGGCAGCAGTAACTCGGTGATTTGATGTTCTGGAATTGCGGACGGATTCGCGCTGCGCTCCAGCGCGAGTCCCGTCGCAGTCGCGAAGATCAATTCGGCCAACGACCGGGTGGGAATGGTCGGGCGCAGGTCGGCGGCCCCATACACCTGCGCCAGCACGGCCGCGAGGTTATCGACCGCGCGGGCATGCACCTCCGAGTAGCGATGGTTGAGGTCTGGGTTGCGGGCGGCATGCGCCCGGAACTCCGTCAACACGAACTGCCACCCCGGCTCGGATTCGTCGTCGACGTTGCCCGCGCGTAGCAACGCCCGGAATGCCTCGAGGCCGCCGAGGCCCGCCACCGCGCGCCGATTATTCGCCGCACGTTGCTCGACCCGTTGCTCGAGTAGAGCGAAGAACAGGTCGGGCTTGCTTCCGAATTGGGAGTAGACGACGCCCTTAGAGAAGCCGGCTTCGTCCGCGATGGCTTCCAGACTGGCACCTGCATAGCCACGCTCGATGAAGACCCGCTGCGCCGCCGCCAAGACGCGTCCTCGATTCTGTTCGACCTGCTCTACGCGGCGAAGGCGGGTGGCCATGAGTGCGATTAAATACCGTTGGTATTCAGATGTCAACGGTATTTGGAACTCAGAAATGCAGCGCGTCGAACCGCCAGTCCAGCACTGGCCGGTCGGGCTCGCCCACCGCGTAGACCACCGATCGCAGCCCCAAGACCCCGCCACGCTCGGTTGGACGGGCGGTCTCGACGTGCAGTTCGCTGTACAGAGTGTCGCCCTCGTGCACCGGACCGGTGTGATCGCAGGACTGCCAGCCCAGGACCGTCGCCAAATTGGGCAGCAGCCTGCTGGCCTGCGCGAGGGCCAGCCCGATGGTGTGGCCGCCGTACACCAGCCGCTGCCCGCCGACCCGCGAATCGTGGTGTGTGGCAGCGATGTTCAGGGTGAGCCGGGCGAGCTCGGGCGCGCCGCTGACCACGTCGCCGGTGCTGCGCAGCACCGTGCCCGCCAGGCCGGGGTCGAAATGCGGGCCCGGCACCTTGTTTCGGAAGACGTCGGCATCCCAGTGCGCGGTCGGGTCGTGGGCCGGGCCGGGCACGTCGGCGCCGACGGCCGACAGATCGTCGGCGGGCGCGTTCTCGGGATTCCAGCCCGGGCTGGCCGGGAGCATGCCGCACCGGTAGAAGTCGAGGACCAGCCGGTCGGCCTGGTCGATCGTGATCATCCGCAGCGCCGCCATCCCGGTCGGCGCCCGGCCAGGCTTTGGTGAATTGGCGCGCAGCCCAACCACTTCGGTGCGGGTGTAGATGGTGTCGCCGACGACGGGGAACCGGTGAAACACCAGCCCGCGATAGAACAGGTTGGCCTTGACCCGCTGGGTGGCCAGCGTCGACTGGCCGATCGCGACGTCGCAGACCAGCGCCGGGTGCGCCAGCGGTCCCGGCACGCCGGTCACTGCGGTGCTCAGCACCGCATCGCAGGCCAGGCGCAACCGGTCCCCCACGATCGCCTGATGCGCGGCGGCCATCCCCGCCGAGAGCGTCATCGCCGGCGCCCAGTCGAAGACCTGGCCGACCGAGAGATCGTCGAAGTAGGGGCCGCCCTCCCGCACCTGCGCATAAGTCACGGGGCCAATATGGCACAGGTGAGCAGTGAGCTGAACGAAGAAGAAGAGATGCTGGTCGCCACCGTGCGGGCGTTCATCGACCGGGAGGTCAAACCCGCCGTCCGCGAGGTCGAGCACGCCAACACCTATCCCGAGGCGTGGATCGACCAGATGAAACGGATCGGGATCTACGGGCTGGCCGTCCCCGAGGAATACGGCGGCTCACCGGTGTCGACGCCCTGCTATGTGCGCATCACCGAGGAGCTGGCCCGCGGCTGGATGAGCCTGGCCGGCGCGATGGGCGGGCACACCGTGGTGGCCAAGCTGCTGACGCTGTTCGGCACCGAGGAGCAGAAACGCGCCTACCTGCCGCCGATGGCCACCGGCGAGCTGCGCGCCACCATGGCGCTGACCGAGCCGGGCGGCGGCTCGGACCTGCAGAACATGACGACGACCGCTGTCCAGGACGGCACCGGCACCCTGGTCATCAACGGTTCCAAGACGTGGATTTCGAACGCGCGCCGGTCCGGGCTGATCGCGCTGCTGTGCAAGACCGACCCGAACGCCACGCCGCGCCACAAGGGCATCTCGATCGTGCTCGTCGAGCACGGACCGGGCATGACGGTCTCGCGGGACCTGCCCAAGCTGGGCTACAAGGGCGTCGAGTCGTGTGAATTGTCGTTCGCCGACTTCCGCGCACCGGCGTCGGCGGTGCTGGGCGGCCGGGTCGGCGAGGGCTTCGCGCAAATGATGAAGGGCCTCGAGACGGGCCGCATCCAGGTCGCCGCCCGCGCCCTGGGCGTGGCGACGGCGGCGCTCGAGGATGCGCTGGCCTACGCGCAGCAGCGGGAAAGTTTCGGGCGCCCGATCTGGAAGCATCAGTCGATCGGTAACTACCTGGCCGACATGGCGACCAAGCTCACCGCCGCGCGCCAGCTCACCCGCTACGCCGCCGAACGCTACGACAGCGGCGAACGCGCCGACATGGAGGCGGGGATGGCCAAGCTGTTCGCTTCCGAGACGGCGATGGAGATCGCGCTGAACGCCGTGCGCATCCACGGCGGCTACGGCTACTCCACCGAGTACGACGTCGAACGCTACTTCCGCGACGCGCCGCTGATGATCGTCGGCGAGGGCACCAACGAGATTCAGCGCAACGTGATCGCGGCGCAGCTCGTTGCCCGGGGCGGTATCTGACGCGAACCTCCCTGATTGACGCCCGGGTTTGCTGTATATTTGCCTGACTTCGGCGCCAGCAAAGAGAGGCAGCTGCCATGAGTTATCCCCCAGGGCCTTACGAAGGTTCCCCAGAGTGGCAGGGCCAGCAGCCGCCGGCTTGGCAGGGCCAGCCACCGCCGCCGCCACCGGGATACCCGGCCCCGCAACCGGGTTGGCCGGCCCAGCGCGAGCCGGACAACTACCTCGTCTGGGCCATCCTGGTCACGGTGCTGTGCTGCCTGCCGTTCGGGATCGTCTCGATCGTGTACTCCACCAAGGTCTCCGGGCTGTGGACCCAGGGCCGCTACGCCGAGGCGCAATCCGCCGCCGACAGCGCGAAGAAGTGGGCCATCATCGGCGCGATCGCGGGCGTGGCCGCCTACGTCATCGTCGGCATCCTGTACGCCTTCGTCTTCGCGGTCGCCGTCTCGAACCTCCCATCCACGACCACCACCACGTATTCGGGCTTCTGAGCCCCGCTTTTTAAGACTGGCTACGTGAGGCCTTGGGCCTCAACGTAAGTCGCGTCCACCAGCCCCCACTCCAGTGCGGTGTCGGCGCCGATCGTCCGACCGGACAGCACCAGGTACGCGGTGCGCCAGCGCCCGATCCGCCGGGGGATGCTGACGGTTCCGCCGGCACCCGGGATCAGCCCGAGGCTCAGTTCGGGTAGCCCGAACACCGAATCGTCGCGCGCCTCAACCCATCCGCAGAACGCCGCCATCTCCAGCCCGCTGCCCATCACCCGACCGTGCACCCGGGCGCGGCACGCCCGGCCCAGCCGCGCGGTCAGCGCATCGAGCGCCAGCGCGGGGCTGTGCCGGGTGCGGGCCAGGTGCGCGCTCGCCGGGTCGGCGAAGGTGCCGAATTCCGCGAGGTCCCCGCCGCTGCCGAACGATGGACCGTTGCCGCTCAACACGATCCCGGTCACCGAGGTGTCCAGCAGCGCGACGGCCAGCGCCTCGAGCAGTGCGGCGCGCGCATCGGTGGAAAATGCGTTGTGGCGTTGCGGCCGGTTGAACGTGATCCGCACGGTGTCGCCGTCGCGTTGGGACAGCACCGGTTCGGCGATGTCGGGCATGCTTGCCGGGCCGCGTTCGGCCAGCCATCGCGCGAACTCCGGGCCGGCCTGCAGCGTGGAGTAGGCCAGCGATTCGGTCACCACCCCGGCCAGCGTGGGGCCCGCGGGGTCGACCGCGCGCAGCACGTCGTCGCACACCGCGCTGGCGTGCGGCCACCGTTCACAGCGCTCGGTCAGCTCGGCCAGGGCGTCGGGCACCGAGTCGACGACGACGACCCTGCGATCGTCACACGCTTCTTCGGACAGCGTGAAAGTGGCGCTATCGAGCCATGATTCGGCGGCGTCCGCGATCGGCCCCACGGCGACCCGCACACCGGGCAGCACATCGTCATCGGGCTGCGGCGGCCCGCTCAGATCGACGACGCGCAGGGTCACACCGAGTACTTCTCGATCAGCCCGTTCTTGTAGAGCTTTCCGGTGTCGGTGCGCGGCAGCTGCGCCTCGAACGCGATCGAGCGCGGACATTTGTAGTGCGCCAGGCGGTCCCGCAGCCAGGCGGACAGCTCGTCGGCGAAGTGATCGGTGGCGTCGGCCGGGTCGACGGTCTGCACCGCCGCCATGACGCGCTGGCCCATCTCGTCATCGGGAACGCCAAACACAGCGGCGTCCAACACCTTCGGATGGGTCACCAGAAGATTTTCCGTCTCCTGCGGGTAGATGTTGACCCCGCCGGAGATGATCATGTGGTGGCGCCGGTCCGTGAGGTAGAGGTAGCCCTCCTCGTCGACGTACCCGATGTCGCCGACTGTTGCCCAGCCGTGCGCGTCGCGTGAGGCGGCGGTTTTCGTCGGGTCGTTGAGGTACTCGAACGAAAACCCGCCCTCGAAGTAGATCTCGCCCGGTTGGCCCGGCGGCAGCTCGGTGCCGTCCTCGCCGAGGATGTGGATCTGGCACGCCATGGGCCTGCCCACCGAACCCGGGTGCGCCAACCATTCCTCGGCGCTGATCAGCGTCGACCCGATCGCCTCGGAGGACGCGTAATACTCGTCGATGATGGGCCCCCACCAGTCGATCATCTGCTTTTTGATCTCGACCGGGCACGGGGCCGCGGCGTGCATCACCCGCTGCAGGCTGGACAGGTCGTACGAATCACGAACGGCTGCAGGAAGTTTCAGCATCCGGGTGAACATGGCCGGCACGAATTGGCCGTGGGTGACCCGGTGACGCTGGATGGCGTCCAGCGTGCCCTCGGCGTCGAACTTCTCCAGCACGACCGTGGTGATGCCGCCGGCCTGCGCGCTCATCGACCACACCGACGGCGCGGTGTGGTACAGCGGGGCCGGGCTCAGATAGATCGAGTCGGGGGTCATCCAGAACTCGACCAGCGCCGACATCATGCCGGGCGCCTCGGCGGGCGGCACGTGCGGCAGTTCGCGTTTGATCCCCTTGGGCCGCCCGGTCGTGCCCGACGAGTACTGCAACAGGTCGCCCTCGATCTCGTCGTCGATGGGGGTGTCCGGTTGGTTCGCAACGCATTCGGGGTAGCGCTCCCAGCCCGGCAGGTCTCCGTCGGCGATCATCAGCAGCTCGGGCAGCGCCGGCAGATGGTCGCCCAACTGCACGAGCGTGTCGCGCAGCGCCGCCGAACCGATGATCGCCTTGGCGTTGCTGTTGTCGACGATGTAGGCGGCCTCGGCCGCGGTCAGGTGGGTGTTGATCGGCACGTAATACAAACCGCTGCGGCGCGCCGCCCACATCACCGCGTGGATGTGCTGGTTGTTCTCCATCAGGATCGCGACGGTGTCCCCCTCGCGCAGGCCGGCCTGGCGGAACCGATGCGCCAGCCGGTTCGCGCGGGCTTCCAGTTCATCGAAGGTGACGACCGTCCCGGACGAGTAGAGGATCACGGCGGGCTTGTCGGCGCCGACATGCTGGCGAATCTGCATGCGCCGACTGTACGACGCCCGGTTTGACACGTGTCATGCGGGCAGCAGCAGGGCGCTGTCCCCGAATTCGTGCCACAGATAGCCGCGCGCGACTGCCTCCCGGTAGGCCGCCGCCACCAGGTCCGGGCCCGCGACGGCCTCGAGCAGCAGCAGGTGCGAGGCGCCGGCGTCATGCCACCCGGTGATCAGGCCGTCGACCACCCGGCACGGGCGCTGCGGGCCGAGCACCAGGTCGGTCCAGCCGACGGCCGGGCGAACCACGCCGGCCGGGTCCGCGGCCGACTCCAGCGCGCGGGTCACCGTGGTGCCGACGGCGATCACCCGGTTGCCGGCCGCGCGCGCCGAGTTCACCAGCCGCGCGGTGGGCGCCGGCACCTCGAACAGCTCGGGGGTCGGTGGCTCGCCCGCTTCGGCCGACGACACCCCGGCGTGCAGGGTGATCGGTGCGACCCCGATCCCGGCGGAGACCAGGTCGGTCACCAGTTCGGCGCTGAACGGCCTCGCAGCGCTCGGCATTTCGGCGCTGCCGGCGGACCGCGCGAACACGGTCTGGTAATAACGCAGCGGCCAGTCCCGCGGCACGTACGCATACCGGATCGGCCGTCCGTGCCGCGCGAGGTAGGCCCCCAGGTCGCCCTCGAGGATCACCCGCGCGGTCCACAGCCGGGCGCCCTCGACGCCGGGTTCGGGATACGACGAGCCGATGACAAGCGCCGCCCCGCCGGGCATGTCGACACGTTCGCCGGGCCGAACATCGGTGAGGTGCCCGGCGGCGTCGGTCGCGGGCCGCAGTTCCACCACCCACTCCTTCTCGGCGCGCGCCGTCGAGAAGTGCACGGCGATGTCCCGCCCGCCGCGGCGGCCGTCGACCGCGGCGGGCATCGTGGCGGAGTTGTTCACCACCAGGAGGTCGCCGGGTCGCAGGTGGTCGCCGAGGTCGGCGAAGCGTCCGTGGCTGATCCGCCCCGGGCGGGCGACCAGCAGCCTTACCGCGTCGCGGGCCAGGCCGCGGGCTTCGGGCGGCTCGCTGGCGTCGGAGCCCGGGGGGCGCTGGAAGTGGATCATGACAGCGCACCGGCCAACAGCTCCGCGGCCCGGTAACGGCCCCCCGGCGGCCGGGTCTCCAAGAGGTGCAGCAACGCGGGAACGACGGCCTCCGGTTCGGCGCGATCGGAGATGTCCTCACCGGGAAAGGCGGCCTGGTGCATCTCGGTCCGCATGTCGCCCGGGTCGAAGGCGTACACGCGAACCGCCGCCACCTCGGCCGCCAGGACGGCCGACAGCTGATCCAGCGCGGCCTTCGACGACCCGTATCCGCCCCAGCCGGCATACGGCTCGACGGCAGCGTCGGACGACAGGTTGACGATCACCCCCGCATTGGCGGCAAGCGCCGGCAGCGCCGCCCGGGCGAGCGCCAGCGGGGCGAACACGTTGGTCTCGTACACGTCCCGCAAGTCGCTCTCCGGGTAGTCGGCGAGCGCCGGCTGCGGGCTGGGTCCCAGTCGGCTGGCGTTGTTCACCAGCAGGCCAACGGGACCGGCGTCCAGCGCGGCGGCGATCAGGGCGTCACGGTGCGACGCGTCGGTCACGTCGCCGGGCACTCCGACGAATCGCTCGGAATTCAGTTCTGCTGCAGCGGCTTTGAGTTCGTGGGTGCGGCGGGCATCGGCGACGACGGTCCACCCCCGGCCGAGCAGGGCGGCGGTCAACGCCCTGCCGAAGCCGCGGGAGGCGCCGGTGACGATGGCGACCGGACTGGGTTGCGGTTGAGTCATACCGCCCATACTGATAGTTGAAGTAAACTTTAAGTCAAGTACCCAATCCGAGAAGGCCGCCATGGACAAGCGTGATCTGTTCACCGTCAGCGAGATCGCCCGTCGCAGCGGATTTGCCGCCTCGGCGATCCGCTTCTACGAAAGCCAGGGCCTCATCACGGCGACCCGCACGTCGGGCAATCAGCGCCGCTTCGAACGGCAGATGCTGCGCCGCCTGGCCTTCATCAAGGCCGCGCGCAACGTCGGGCTGAGCCTGGACGAGGTCGCCGACGCGCTGGCCACCCTCCCGGACGGCCGCACCCCCACCCGCGCCGACTGGGCCCGGCTGTCCAAGACCTGGCGCGCCCGCCTCGTCGACCAGATCGCCGGGCTGATCGCGCTGCGCGACAACCTCGACTCCTGCATCGGCTGCGGCTGCCTGTCACTCAAGCGCTGCGCCATCTCCAACCCGGGCGACCTGGCGGCCGGCGCCGGAGCGGGCGCGGTCTACCTGCCGAAGTCGCTGCGCCGGCAGGCGATCAGCAGCTGAGGGGTGAAGTGCACTCAGGCTTTCGGTGTGAACTGATGGCTTTCGGTGTGACTGTAGGGCGGGAATCGACGCGGAGTTCCGCCCAGGATTCACGCCCAAAGCCAAGGATTCACACCCAAAGCCAAGGGACTACCAGTTCAGGCTGCGAGCACCTTGACATGAGTCTTTCGTCCGGCTTACAGCGGCAAACCGCTTGGCGCGCCCGGGCGGCCATACGGTGACAGCCGATTAACGCCCCAGGGACTAGCCGGACTCGGCGAGCCGCTGCTTGAGCGCCTCGAACTCGTCCTTGACGCCGGTCGGCAGCTTGTCGCCGACGAACTCGAACCACTCCTCGATCAGCGGCAGCTCCTGGCGCCACTCGTCGGCCTTGACCGCCAGCGCCTGGGCGACCTCGTCGCTGTCGGCGTCGAGGCCGTCCAGGTCCAGGTCCGCCGCGGTCGGCACGACACCGATCGGGGTGTCCTGGCCGCCGGCCCGGTGCTCGATGCGGTCGACGATCCACTTCAGCACGCGGCTGTTCTCGCCGAAGCCCGGCCACAGGAACTGGCCCTCGTCACCCCGGCGGAACCAGTTGACGAAGAACACCTTCGGCAGCTTGGACTCGTCGGAGTTCTTGCCCAGGTCCAGCCAGTGCTGGAAGTAGTCGCCGACGTGGTAGCCCAGGAACGGCAGCATGGCCATCGGGTCGCGGCGCACGGTGCCGACCTTGCCCTCGGCGGCCGCGGTCTGCTCGCTGCCCATGGTCGCGCCCATGAACACGCCGTGCTGCCAGTCGCGGGCCTCCGTCACCAGCGGCACCGTGGTCTTGCGGCGGGCGCCGAACAGGATGCCCGAGATCGGCACGCCCTGCGGGTCGTCCCACTCGGGCGCCAGGATCGGGCACTGCGACATCGGCGTGCAGTACCGCGAATTCGGGTGCGCGGCTTTGGTTTCCGTGTCGCGGATGTACCAGTCGTTGCCCTTCCAGTCGATCAGGTGGTCCGGCTCGCCCTCCAGGCCTTCCCACCAGACCTCGTCGTCGTCGGTCAGCGCGACGTTGGTGAACACGGTGTTGCCCGCGGCGATGGTGCGCATCGCGTTGGGGTTGGACTTCCAGTTGGTGCCCGGCGCGACGCCGAAGAAGCCGAACTCGGGGTTGACGGCGTACAGCCGGCCGTCCTTGCCGAACCGCATCCAGGCGATGTCGTCGCCGAGCGTCTCGGCGCGCCAGCCCGGGATGGTCGGCTGCAGCATGGCCAGGTTGGTCTTGCCGCACGCCGACGGGAACGCCGCGGCGAAGTAGTAGGCCTTGTTCTCCGGGGAGATCAGCTTGAGGATCAGCATGTGCTCGGCGAGCCAGCCCTCGTCGTGCGCCATCGCCGACGCGATGCGCAGCGAGTAGCACTTCTTGCCCAGCAGGGCGTTGCCGCCGTAGCCGGAGCCGTAGCTCATGATCTCGCGGGTCTCGGGGAAGTGGGTGATGTACTTGGTCTCGTTGCACGGCCACGGCACGTCCTTTTGGCCGGGCTCGAGCGGAGCCCCGACCGAGTGCAGCGCCTTGACGAAGAAGCCGTCGTCGCCCATCTTCTCCAGGGCCGCCTTGCCCATCCGGGTCATCACCTTCATCGAGACGACGACGTATTCGGAGTCGGTGATCTCCACGCCGAGCTTGGGGTCGTCGGCGCCGAGCGGGCCCATGCAGAACGGCACCACATACATGGTGCGGCCGCGCATGCAGCCGCGGTACAGGTCCTTGAGGGTGGACCGCATCTCGGCGGGGTCCATCCAGTTGTTGGTCGGGCCGGCGTCGATCTCCCGCTCGGAGCAGATGAAGGTCCGGGACTCGACGCGCGCGACGTCGGACGGGTCGGACAGCGCCAGGAAGGAGTTGGGGTACGACTTGGGGTTCAGCCGCTTGAAGGTGCCGGCCGCGACGAGCTGGTCGGTGAGCCGCTGCCACTCCTCGTCGGAACCGTCAGCGAAGACCACCCGGTCGGGCTGGGTGAGCTCGGCGACCTCCTCCACCCAGGACAGCAGCCCCTGGTGCTTGGTGGGCGCGGTGTCCAAACCGGGAATGGTCGCTGAAGTCATCGAAGTCTCCTGGATTCTTCTGCCTGCTTACTCGGCTCGTGTTTGAGTTGCCTTGCTATGCCCTCGCCCACACAACTGTTTACATGGTGGCGTTAGCTACAGGTTATCGTGAGCCACTTGTCGGAGAGGTCTCGGGCGGGTATAAGCCTTCTCACAACAACGATTCAGAAACAGGGCCAAACGTCATCCGTCGTCGCCATCGTCGCTCCTTGAAGCCGTTTCATCTGTGTCGCTCTCGGGTTGGGGTATACCCGGTTGTCCGAGTTCTGCACGCACGGCGTCCAGCGCGGCCTGGATGGTGGGCATCTCCCGGTCGCGCACCGCGGCCGCCCGCGCCGCCGCGATGGCGTGCTCGCGCAGTTCGCTGTCGATGGCGCTGACCTGGTCGGCCACCTGCGCGTTCTCCGCCTCGTCGCGGGACACCAGCGCGGTGCTCAGCAGCGACTCGGCGACCAGTACCCGGGTCGCCACCAGCTCCTCCACCGTCGACTGCAGCGACGACGTGACATCGCCCGCCCAGCGGTCCAGCAGCGCCCGGTCGCGCAGCAGGCCGCGGATGTGGATGACCACGAAGGTGACCGCCACCCCGATGGCAACGCATGCCACCGCGCCCACGGCGGCCAGCGCGGGGCTGAGCCGGGAGGCCAGCCCGCCGACCAGCCGGCTGAGCGTCAGCGCCACCCCCAGCCCGAAGCCGGCGCCCAGCAGCATCATCAGCCAGGTTTCGTGCCGCCGGGATTTCAGGGGCGCGGGCGGGACCTCGACCGTCGGCAGCGTCTCCTCTCCTTTTTGAAAGCCGGGCAGCGCCTCCGGCACCCCCAACACCCGCGCGACCTCGGCGAGGTGGGTGCTGATTCCCTCGCTCACCTCGGCCACCACCTCGTCGACGCGGCCGCGCGCGTACTCAGCGAAGCCGGCCATCTTCCGCCTCGACAGACCGGCGGCGTCCTCTTGCAGCTCCGTGCGCACCGACGAACAGCGGTTGCGCGCGAAGTAGGACAACTGGACGCGAGCCTGCTGAATCTGGCCGCGCAGCGTGATGGTGCGCTCGGTTTTCGCCTGGCGGCGCTGCCGCAGGGCCCCGCTGCGCTCCTCGCGCAACGCGTCGACCCGCGCCCGCCGCCCGGCGCCCTCGGCGTCGCGGTCGATGCGCTCGGCGACCGCCTGCAGCCGGGATTCCCAGGCCCGCAACCTGTTTCGCCGGGGAATGTCGGAATCGGCGAGTTGCTCGTCGACGGTCCGCACCAGGTCGTCGACGCTCGGGTCGCCCAGGTCGGGCAGGGCGGCCGCGCCGATCCAGGGCACCCGGGCGTACCGCGGCGCGTGCGCGACCAGGGTGTCGCGGTTGGCGGCGAGGACGTCGCGCCAGTTGCGGTGCACGTCGGTCTTGGACACCACGCCGACGACCACGTCGGTGTGCTCGGCGGCGGCATCCAGCAGCGCGCAGTCGGATCCGGTCAACTGCGCCGCCGCGGAGACGACGAACACCAGGGCGATCGGCGCATCGCCGGGCCCCAGGTCCGCCGACTCGACGAACTTGTGCTGCGGCAGCCGTTCGCGCAGCGCCGAAACCACGGCGGTGACTCCGGCCAGCCACGGCCCGGTCACCAACACCACGTCGCGGCGGTTGATCCCGGGCGAATCCAGCCGGGGCCCGATCGCCGCCACCAGCGCGTCCACCTCGGCGGCCTGGTCGTCGCCGCTCACCGTGGCTCCCCGGGCAGCGGCCCGCAGGCCTGCGACCACAGCCGCAGCGATCCGCGGGCGATGTCCGCGCCGCAGGCGCGCTGCAGATCACTCACCGGTCCCAGCCTGCCAAGGCTGTAGCGCTGCCAGCGCACCGCCCGGGGCAGTGGGGCCGCGGACGCGTCAAAACCATCGGAGCCGGGGTCGAGCCCGGCGGCCTCGGCAAGGTCAACCGCGGCCGCCATCCGGGCGACCACCGTGTCGTCGTGCGCCAAAAAGTTGCTGATCGCCTCGGCGTCGCGACCGGCGGTGACGGCCAGGGCCTCCAATTCCGCGACGGCCCGCAGCACCCGCTGGTAGCGCACCTGCGCGCCGATCACCGCGACCTTGTCCAGGACGGCGTCGACGCCGCTCAGCCGGCGCAGCAGGGCCCGAGCCTGTCCCGGCGTCCTGCCCCGGCGGGCCGCGGCGATGCCCAGGGCCGTGCCGAACAGGTCCAGGGCGTCGAGCAGCCGCAACCGGACGGCGGTCGGCACCGGATTTTCCGCCGCCAGGAACCCGGCGAACGAGCCGTCGAGGCAGCCCGCGCCGGCGGGATCGGCGGCGAGGACCCGCAACGCCGCCCACAACTCGTCGTCCAGGCCGTCGAGCGCGGCGACGGCGAACAGCCCGATCATCGGTTCGATCGGGTGCCCGAGCAGGGCGGCGAGGCGGGCGCAGCGTTGGCGCGCGGCCGCGATCGGCCCGTCGCCGCCCCGCCCGGAAAGCGAGCCGGCGAGGTCGGCCTTGTTCAGTACGGCCAGCACGGGGCGCCCGGCGGCGGCGACGGCCTCGGCGTCCTCGGGCTTGATCACCTCGGCCGTGACGTAGACCACCACGTCGGCCCCGGCCGACGTCCCCGCCGTCGCGGCGATCCCGGCTTCGGCTCCGGCGAGGTCCAGGGCGCGCGCCACGGTGCGGCAACCCACGCCGCGTCGACCGCGCACGGCCACGCGCAGCGGCGCGCCGGCCCGTTCGGTGATCGCGGTCACGCGCGGGTCGGCGCGGCCGGCGGCAAAGCGCGCCAGCTCGTCGACGAAAAGTCTGTGCCCGTGTCCCGTCATGTGTCCTAGCCGTTCGATCCCGAAGGGCGTCCGTTTGCCGAACGGCCAGCCGGGTCTCACCGAATGGTGGCATCTGCGTCAGCGAGATGCGAGCCACCGCTAGCAGCAGAAGGCAACTGTTGGGTATCAATCTGGACCACGGGCGGCTACATCGGGGGTTCATGGGCCACCATGGACAAATGCATGCGCAACCCGGGGTCGGGACGTGTCCCGACGCGCCGGCGGCAGTGGAGGCTGGCCCGGAAACTAATGATGTGACTGGAGAACCGCCTGTTCCCGAGCATCGCCGCCTCCCCGCCACGAGTTTCCGGTCGCGCCGTTCCGCGCTTTCGGACGCCCAGCGCCACACCTGGGAGCGGCTGTGGCCGAAACTGGGCATCTCGGTCGGGTCCGCTCCCGCTGGGGTTCCCCAGCCGCCCGAGCCGCTGGACATCCGCGCCTGGTTCGGCCGCGAAGCGCCGGTGGTGCTCGAAATCGGCTGCGGCAGCGGCATATCCACGCTCGCGATGGCCCAGGATGAGCCCGGCGTCGACGTGATCGCGGTGGAGATCTACCGCCGGGGCCTGGCGCAGCTGCTGTCCGCGATCGACCGCGAGCAGGTCGGCAACATCCGGTTGATCCGCGGGAACGCGATCGACGTGCTGGACCGCCTGATCGCCCCGGGTTCGCTGACCGGCGTCCGCGTCTTCTTTCCCGATCCCTGGCCCAAGGCCCGGCACCACAAACGCCGGTTCCTGCAACCGAGCACGATTGGCCTGATCGCCGACCGGTTACTCCCTGGTGGTGTTCTGCACGCCGCGACGGACCACCCCGGCTACGCCGAGCAGATCGCCGAGGCCGGCGATGGCGAACCCCGGCTTCGTCGCGCCGACCCGGGGAGCCGGCTGCCGATCTCGGTCGTGCGCCCCACCACCAAGTACGAGTCCAAGGCCCAAGAAGCGGGCAGCGCGGTGAACGAATTCATCTGGTTTAGGCGATGAGTAGGCAGGCGATGGAAATGAGCCTGACAGAAGAGGCGACGGCATCGGAAGCGCTGGAAGCACCGGCGGTTCTGTCGGCCGAGGGCCTGAACAGCTTCCAACCGCCGGCCGGGCGGGTGCTGCTGGTCTGGGACGCTCCCAACCTTGACATGGGCCTGGGCTCGATATTGGGGCGGCGCCCGACGGCGCTGGAGCGCCCCCGATTCGACGCCCTGGGTCGCTGGCTGTTGGCGCGCACCGCGGAGGTCAGCGCGGGCCGCCCCGGCGTCGTCATCGAACCCGAGGCCACGGTGTTCACCAACATCGCGCCCGGCAGCGCCGACGTCGTCCGCCCCTGGGTCGATGCGTTGCGTAACGTGGGGTTCGCGGTGTTCGCCAAGCCGAAAATCGACGAGGACAGCGACGTCGACCACGACATGCTGGCGCACATCGCGCGGCGGCAATCCGAGGGGCTTGCGGCGCTGGTGGTGGCCTCCGCCGACGGCCAGGCCTTCCGCCAACCGCTGGAAGAAGTCGCGCGCACCGGGGTCCCCGTCCAAGTGATCGGATTTCGCGAACACGCGAGTTGGGCGCTAGCGTCGGATACCTTGGACTTCGTCGACCTGGAAGACATCGCCGGTGTGTTCCGGGAGCCGTTGCCGCGGATCGGTCTGGATTCGCTGCCTGACCATGGAGCATGGCTGCAGCCGTTCCGGCCGCTGTCCGCCCTTTTGACCACGCGTGTGTGAGACTGGGAACTCAATCCGCGGGTCGCTACTGATCCAGTAAGGAGCTTACGTGTTCGCCTGGTGGGGACGAACTGTGTACCGCTATCGGTACATCGTCATCGGGGTCATGGTGGCTCTTTGCCTCGGCGGCGGCATTTTTGGGATGAGCCTGGGCAAACACGTTACGCAGAGCGGCTTTTACGACGACGGCAGCCAATCCGTCAAGGCCTCCGTCCTGGGTGACCAGACCTACGGCCGCGACCGCACCAGCCACATCGTCGCCACCTTCACCGCCCCCGACGGCAAGACCGTCGAGGACCCGGCGTGGCACCAGAAGATCGTCGACGAGCTGAACAAGTTCAAGAACGACCACCCCAACCAGGTCGTCGGCTGGGCGGGCTGGCTGGCGGTGGCCAATCCCGCCGACGCGCCGCCGCTGATCAAGGGGATGGCGACCGAGGACAAGAAGCACACCTTCGTGTCCATCCCGCTCAAGGGCGACGACGACGACTCGATTCTCAACAACTACAAGGCCATCGCGCCCGACCTGCAGAAGCTCGACGGCGGCACCGTCCAGCTCGCGGGCCTGGAGCCGATAGCCAACGCCCTGACCGGCACCATCGCCACCGACCAGCGGCGGATGGAGGTCCTCGCACTGCCGCTGGTGACGGTGGTGCTGTTCCTGGTGTTCGGCGGCGCGATCGCCGCCGGCTTGCCCGTCATCGTGGGCGGGCTGAGCATCGCGGGCGCAACGGGCATCCTGCGGTTCGTCGCCATGTTCGGGCCGGTGCACTATTTCGCCCAGCCGGTGGTCTCGCTGATTGGCCTCGGTATCGCCATTGACTACGGGCTTTTCGTGGTGAGCCGATTCCGGGAGGAGATCGCCGAGGGCTACGACACCGAGGCCGCCGTGCGACGCACGGTGATGACGGCCGGCCGCACCGTCACCTTCTCGGCGGTGCTCATCATCGCCTCGAGCGCCAGCCTGCTCGTGTTGCCGCAGGGCTTCGTGCATTCGCTGGTCTACGCCATCTTCGCCGCGGTCGGGCTGGCGGCGCTGCTGTCGATCACGTTGTTGCCGGCCTGCCTGGGCATCCTCGGCCGCCACGTCGACGCGCTGGGCGTGCGGACCGCGTTCCGGGTTCCCTTCCTGCGGAACTGGAAGGTGTCGCGCGCCTACCTCAACTGGCTCGCAGACCGGCTGCAGAAGACCAAGACCCGCGAAGAGGTCGAGGCCGGCTTCTGGGGCAAGCTGGTCAACTTCGTGATGAAGCGGCCGCTGGCGTTCGCCGTTCCCATCGCCGTCGGCATGATCCTGCTCGTCATCCCGCTCGGCAACCTGTCGTTCGGCGGCATGAGCGAGAAGTACCTGCCGCCCAACAACTCGGTGCGGCAGGCGCAGGAGCACTTCGACAAGCTGTTCCCCGGTTACCGCACCGAACAACTGACCGTGGTGATCAAGAGCAACAACGGCAGCAAGGTCACCGACCAGCAGGTGGCCGACATCCGCAACAGGATCGCGCCGATCACCGGCTTCACCGACAAATCGTGGGAGGAGCGGCCGTGCCCGGCCATCGCGGGCAACCCCTGCGTCAACGGCCCGAACGGCACGACACAGCCCAAAAACGACTCGGTACGCGTCATTCAGAATGGGTTGTCCAACCGCAATGACGCCGCCAAGAAGATCGACGAACTGCGGTCCATTAACCCGCCGAAGGGCCTGACCCTCCTGGTTGGCGGCACGCCTGCGCTCGAGCAGGACAGCATCCACAGCCTGTTCGACAAGGCCCCGCTGATGCTGGTGCTGTTGCTGAGCGCCACCACCTTGCTGATGTTCCTCGCGTTCGGATCGGTGGTGTTGCCGATCAAGGCGGTGGTGATGAGCGCGCTGACGCTCGGCTCCACGCTGGGCATCCTGACCTGGATCTTCGTCGACGGGCACTTCTCGACGTGGCTGAACTTCACTCCGACGCCGCTGATGGTGGTGCTGATCGCGCTGGTCGTCGCGGTCGGCTTCGGTCTGGCCACCGACTACGAGGTGTTCCTGGTGTCCCGAATGGTCGAGGCCCGCGAACGCGGCATGTCCACCGCCGAGGCGATCCGGATCGGCACCGCGACCACGGGACGCCTGATCACGGCCGCCGCGCTGGTCCTCGCCGTGGTCGCCGCGTCGTTCGTCTTCTCCGATCTGGTGCTGATGAAGTACCTGGCGTTCGGGCTGATGGCGGCGCTGTTGCTGGACGCCACCGTGGTCCGCATGTTCCTGGTGCCGTCGGTGATGAAGCTGCTCGGCGACGACTGCTGGTGGGCCCCGCGCTGGGCCCGGCGCCTGCAGAACAAGATGGGGCTGGGCGAGATCGACCTGCCCGACGAGCGCAAGCGCCCCACCCTCAACGGCCGGCCCACCCGGCCCCCGGTCGCGGCTGCCGCCCTCGCCGCGGGAGCGCCCCGCGCGCCGCACGACCCCACCCACCCCGGCTCGCTGGAGCCGTCGCGGGCGGCGCACCCGGACCAGCTGGAGCCCAGGCCCGCCCGCGAAGTGGCGCCGAGCACGCCGTCCGCCGCGAGCACCACCCGCCTTCAGGCCCAGCCATCAGAGCCCAAGACCGCGCGCCTGTCCGCGCCCGCCAACGCGACCCCCTGGCCGTCGGCGTCACCGCGGCCACCCGCGCCGCCGACGCCTTCCAGCGGTCAGACGCGGGCCATTCCGGTCCCCAGCAATCATGCTGGCGACGCGCCGAACCCCGGTCACATGCCGGACGCCGAGCCCACCACCGAGAAGCTCGACGCCCGCGGGCAGGGCGACAACGGCGACCGGCGTCGCAGGGGCACCGGCGGGGGCGTCAGCGCCCAGGATCTGCTACGTCGCGAGGGACGGCTCTAAAGGCTGCTCAGTCGGGCTGGTCCGGTTCCGCCTGGACGACGGCCCCGACCTCGTCGGCCTCCTCGGTCTGCTTTTCGGACTCGGCGGAGGGATCCCGGGCCAGCAGCACCTGAATCGCGTTGTTGAGGAACGCGACCGTCGGAACGGCGAGCAGCGCCCCGACGATCCCGGCGAGCACGCCGCCGGTGGAGATCGCCAGCACCACAGCGAGCGGATGGATCGACACCGCGCGGCCCATCACCAGCGGCTGCAGCAAATGCGCCTCGAGCTGGTTCACCGCGATGAGCAAACCCAGCGTGATCAGCGCGTAGACGAGGCCCTTGGCCAGCAGCGCGACCACCACCGCCAGCAGCCCGGAGACCAGGGCACCGATCAGCGGGATGAAGGCGCCGAGAAACACGACCGAGGCCAGCGGCAGCGCCAGCGGGATGCCCATGATCGCCAACCCGGTGCCGACGCCCGCGGCGTCGGTCAGGGCGACCAGGAAGGTGGCCCGCACGTAGCCGATCAGCGACCCGTATCCGGCGTTGCCCGCCTCGCGCACCCGGTCCCGGGCGTTCGCCGGGAAGATCTTGGTGACGTACTGCCAGATGTTGCGCCCGCCATACAGGAAGAAGATCAGCGTGAACAGGGCCAACACCGCGGCCGTCACCAGCTCGGTGATCGTCGCCGCGGTGGACAGCGCGCCGCTGGTCAGCTTGGACTGATTGTTGTGCAGCGCCTGAATGGCGGCGTTGCCCGCGTTGGAGATCTGTTCGCCGCGCAGATGCAACGGGCCCTCCATCAGCCACCGGCGGGAGGAGTCGATGCTGCGGCTGATCTGCTCGGTCAGGTCGGGCAGACCGTAGACGAATTGGATGATGACGAACGTCAGGATGCCGCCGAAAATCGCGAACCCGCCCAGCATGACCAGCGCCACCGCCGCCCCGCGCGGCAGGCCCCGCTTGTCGATCCAGTCGACGGCCGGAACCAGCAAAGCGCTGACCATCAGCGCCAGCAACACCGGAACCACGATGACTTCAAGCTTCTGTACCACCCAGAGCAGTGCAAGCACCGCGGCCAGGATGGCCAGCAAACGCCACGCCCACGCGGCGGCCTTTCGGACAAGGGGTTCGACCGACGCGGCCTCGAAGGCCTCCGCGGCTCGTTCGGGGTTTGCCGGCATCAGCCCAGCCTATCTGGCGGCGGCGCGCGCCGACCGGCCGTGACGGCGTCCCCGGCGCCGCCGGACCCGGCACGATCCGGTTACGACCGCGACACAGTCGGAGCTTCGCCTCGCTGGCCGCGCCACCTGCGCGGTTACCCTAAAGCACGTGCCGCACGACGCACCCGTCCGCAAGCTGGACCTGACGCGCGAAGAGACCCCGCGCGGCAGGTACTGGTGGGTGCGCTGGGTGATCCTGGGCATCGTCGCGATCGTGCTTGCTGTGGAGATCGCACTGGGGTGGCACCAGTTGGCGAAAGCCTGGATGAGCCTGTACGAGGCCAACTGGTGGTGGCTGATCGCGTCGGTGGTGGCGGCGGCCGCGTCCATGCACAGCTTCGCCCAGATCCAGCGCACCCTGCTGAAGTCGGCCGGCGTCCACGTCAAGCAGCTGCGATCGGAGGCCGCGTTCTACGCCGCCAACTCGTTGAGCACGACGCTGCCCGGCGGGCCGGTGCTGTCGGCGACGTTTCTGTTCCGGCAGCAGCGGCTCTGGGGCGCCTCGACGGTAGTGGCCTCGTGGCAGCTGGTGATGTCGGGCGTGCTGCAGGCGGTGGGGCTGGCATTGCTCGGCCTCGGCGGCGCCTTCTTCCTGGGGGCCAAGAACAACCCGTTCTCGCTGCTGTTCACGCTCGGCGGGTTCGTCGCGTTGCTGCTGTTGGCCCAGGCGGTCGCGTCGCGCCCGGACCTCATCGAGGGCATCGGCAGCCGGGTGCTGTCATGGGTCAATTCGCTTCGCGGCAGGCCGGCCGACGCCGGCCTGGACAAGTGGCGCGAGACCCTCATGCAGCTCGAGTCGGTGAGCCTGGGCCGTCGGGACCTGGGCGTGGCGTTCAGCTGGTCGATGTTCAACTGGATCGCCGACGTCGCCTGCCTCGGGTTCGCGGCGTACGCCGCCGGGGACCACGCGTCGGTCGCCGGGCTGACGGTCGCGTATGCCGCCGCACGCGCGGTCGGCACGATCCCGCTGATGCCGGGCGGCCTGCTGGTGGTCGAGGCGGTGCTGGTGCCCGGGCTGGTCTCCAGCGGGATGTCGTTGCCGAGCGCGATCTCGGCCATGCTGCTGTACCGGCTGATCAGCTGGCTGCTCATCGCCGCCATCGGCTGGGTGGTGTTCTTCTTCATGTTCCGCACCGAGAACGTCGGCGACTCCGACGACGACGATCCCATCACCGGCCCGCTGGCCGTCGTGCGCGACCCCGCCGCGTCCACCGATCCGACCGAAACCGCCCTGCAGGGTCCGCTGCCGCCGCCGGAGCCCAGCCACGAAATCGGCCGCTAGGCAACGCCTTTCGGCCGTTCGGCCGGCCGAGCGTGAATCCTACGACGCAACACGCCCAGAACGCGTCGTGTAGTTCACACTCGGCGCACGGCTTGGGCCACTTCCGGTTAGTGCGCCCCGCCGATCGTCACGCCGGGCAGCAGCGGGGCCGGGGCGCTACCGACCGGGGAGGCGCCCGGGGCGCCGCCGCCGGGCAGCGCGGGCACCCCGCCCGGCAGGCCGCCGGCCGCGCCCTGCGCCTGCTGCAGCATGCCCATCGCCTGCGGGATGCTGATCGGCAACTTGCACTGCGTCGACAGGCTGGTCAGCGGCGACGCGATCGACGTCATGTCGCCGGCCACCTTCGGGTTGGCCTCGAAGTAGGACTTGAGCCCGGTCAGCGACTGCGGGCCGGCCTGCTGCTGCAGCATCGAGGTCATCGTCTGATTGGTCTCGGGATGCGAGTCCAGGTAGTCACCCATCGACTTGGAGACCGAGCCGATCGTGCGGGCGATCTCGCTGGCGGCGCACGGGTCGTTGGCGCCCGTCGCCGGTGGCCCGGCAAGGACGGCGACGGCCGCGGCGGGCACCGTGGTGGCCAGCAGCCCGGCGAAGATTCTGCGGCGCCTGGTCGCGGTGCCTGTCGTCATGGTCACTCCTAAGAGTTTGCGAATGCGCGCGGCGTCCGGGGGCACATCGCAAAACGGTTGGCGTGAACGGCTCTTCGTGACGGGGTTCCCCGCTCCCCCGCGCGGCCACCCGACATCCTGCCATCCGCGCACCGCCGCTGCTACTTCGTGTGACCCACACCGCTGGGTCACTGGTTCACCACAACTGGGCAGCGTCTTGGCAACATCCGTGTCGTTGCAGCTCAGGATGCTGATAACCCGACATAATCCACAGGCTGCTGCGGTATTCTCGCCTGCACGCATTGCGTGAGAACCCGGGGAGTGAAGAAATCCAGCAGTTCATGATGCGCCTCAGCCGCAGCCTGCGTAAGTACCGCTGGTTGGTCTTCACAGGCTGGTTGCTGGCATTGGTGCCGGCGGTCTATTTGGCGTTGACGCAGTCGGGAAACCTGACCGGTGGCGGTTTCGAGGTGGCCGGCTCCCAGTCGCTGGCGGTCCACGATCAGCTCGAGGACCTCTACCACGACCAGGGGGCGTCGTCGCTGGCGCTGGTGGCGGCCCCCCGCCCCGACGCCAGCTACGCCGACATCAACGACGCGGTCGCGCAGCTGCGGCAGATCGCCGGCGAGTTTCCCGGTGTCACCGAGGTTCCCAACCCCACCCAGCGGCCCCCGCAGCCCGACCGGCCGTACGTGATCTCGCTGCGGATGGACGCCCGCAACGCCGGCACCAGCGACCTCGCCAAGCAGCTGCGCCAAAAGGTCGGCATCAAGGGTGACCAGTCCGGCCAGACGGCGAACGGCCGGGTGCGGCTCTACGTGATCGGGCAGGGTGCCCTGTCGACCGCCGCTGCGGCGAACACCAAGCACGACATCGCGGCCGCCGAAAAGTGGAACCTGCCGATCATTCTGGTCGTGTTGCTGGCGGTGTTCGGTTCCCTGGCCGCCGCGACGATCCCGCTCGCCCTCGGCATCTGCACGGTCGTCGTCACGATGGGCCTGGTCTATTTCCTGTCGGCCTACACCACCATGTCGGTATTCGTGACGTCGACGGTGTCGATGTTCGGGATCGCGCTGGCGGTGGATTATTCGCTGTTCATCCTGATGCGTTTCCGCGAGGAACTGCGCTCCGGGCGCCAGCAGAACGAAGCCGTGGACGCCGCGATGGCCACCTCGGGGCTGGCGGTGGTGTTGTCCGGCATGACCGTGATCGCCTCGCTGACCGGCATCTACATCATCAACACCCCGGCGCTGAAGTCGATGGCCACGGGCGCGATCCTGGCCGTGGCGGTGGCGATGCTGACGTCGGCCACCTTGACGCCGGCGGCGCTGGCGACGTTCGGCCGGGCGGCCGCCAAGAGGTCGCGCCTGCTGCACTGGTCGCGCCAGCCGGAGGGCGGGCAGTCCCGGTTCTGGAACCGGTGGATTTCAGGGGTGATGCGGCGGCCGTGGGCGGCGGCGGTGGCGGCCTCGGTGGTGCTCCTGGTCATGGCGGTGCCCACCGCGTCGATGGTGCTGGGCAACAGCCTGCTGCGCCAGTTCGACTCGTCCCACGAGATCCGCGCCGGTGTCGGCGCGGCCGCGCAGGCGCTCGGGCCCGGCGCCCTCGGGCCGATCCGGGTGCTGGTCACGTTTCCCGACGGCGGCGCGGCGTCGCCGGAGCACAGCTCGACGGTCAGCGCGATCCGACAGCGAATGACTCAGGCGCCCAACATCGTTTCCGTGTCGCCCCCGCAGTTCGCCGAGGACAACGGCAGCGCCCTCCTGTCGGCGGTGTTGTCGGTCGACCCCGAGGACATGAAGGCTCGCGAGACCGTCGGCTGGATGCGCACGCAACTGTCCAAGATTCCCGACGCCGGAACGGCGCGCGTGGACGTGGGCGGCCCGACCGCGCTGATCAAGGACTTCGATGACCGGGTGTCGCAGACCGAGCCGCTGGTGCTGCTCTTCGTCGCGCTGATCGCGTTCGTGATGCTGTTGATCTCGATTCACTCGATCTTCCTGGCGCTCAAGGGCGTGCTGATGACGTTGCTGTCGGTCGCCGCCGCCTACGGCAGCCTCGTCGTGGTCTTCCAGTGGGGCTGGTTGAGCGAACTCGGTTTCACCCAGATCAGCTCGATCGACAGCACGGTGCCCCCGCTGGTGCTGGCGATGACGTTCGGGCTGTCGATGGACTACGAAATCTTCCTGCTCACCCGGATCCGGGAACGCTTCCTGCACTCCGGCAACACCCGCGACGCCGTCGCCTACGGCGTGAGCACCAGCGCGCGCACGATCACCAGCGCCGCCCTGATCATGATCGCGGTGTTCATCGGGTTCGCGTTCGCCGGCATGCCGCTGGTCGCCGAGATCGGTGTCGCATGCGCCGTCGCGATCGCGGTCGACGCCACGGTGGTGCGGCTGGTCCTGGTGCCGGCGCTGATGGCGATGTTCGCCCAGTGGAACTGGTGGATGCCCCGGTGGCTGCGCCGCGTGCTGCCGTCGGTCGACTTCGACCGGCCGCTGCCGCAGGTCGACCTCGGTGACGTGGTCGTCATCCCCGACGACATCTCGGCGCTGGCCGCGCCCAGCGCCGACCTGCGAATGGTGCTCAAGTCGGCCGCCAAGCTCAAGCACCTGGCGCCCGACGCCATCTGCGTGGCCGACCCGCTCGCCTTCACCGGATGCGGGCGCAATGGCAAGGCCACGACCTCGGTCCCGGCCGACACCCGGGGCCTCGGCCCCGGCCAGATCCCCCACCAGGTCGACATCGACGACGGCGGCCCGGAGGTCGGGGCGAGCCCCGCCAAGAACGGCAGCAACGGCCACCCGCCCGCCAAGAAGCGGGTCGGCGGCCTGCCGTCGCGCAACGGGATCGCCCGCGCGATCGCCGGGGACCGGCCGGTTCATCCGGTCACCCTGTGGCGGGGCCGGCTGTCCGTCGCCATCGAGGCGCTGGAGACCGACGCCTCCGCGGTCGATTGTCCCCAGTACGAGCGGCGCAGCCCGGTGGAGACCACCAACGTGCAACTGCCCACGGGCGATCGGCTGCTCGTGCCGACCGGCGCCGAGGCGCTGCGCCTCAAGGGCTACTTGATCATGTGCCGTAACAGCAGCCGCGATTACGCCGAATTTGCAGACATGGTTGACAACGTGGAACCGGAGACCGCCGCGGTGGTGCTGGCCGGCATGGACAGGTATTACTGTTGTCAAACACCCAGGCGGGAATGGATGGCCACCCAGTTGGTCCGCCGGCTCGCGGACCCCCATCCCTCCGATTTCAGCGACGAATGGTCGGATTCCGACGCGAAAGCGGACTGGGACGATGTCAGGCAGCGCTGCCTCTCGGTGGCCGTGGCGATGCTGGAGGAGGCGAGGTGACGTTGGCATCCGAACGGCGCCCGGCACCGCCGCCCGAGCGGCCCGCCGGCGAGCAACGCATGGACGGTGGCCCCCTTGCCGACACCGACCAACCCGTCGAGTTCTGGCCGACGTCCGCGATCCGTTCGGCGTTGCAGGGCGGCGACATCGACACGTGGAAGCGCATCGCCGCGGCGCTCAAGCGCGACCCGTACGGCCGCACGGCCCGCCAGGTCGAAGAGGTGCTCGAGGGGACGAGGCCCTACGGCATCGCCAAAGCGCTGTGGGAGGTGCTGGAGCGCGCCCGCACCCACCTGGAGGCCAACGAGCGGGCGGAGGTGGCCCGGCACATCCGGTTGCTGATCGACCGCTCGGGCCTGGGCGAACACGAATTCGCGTCGCGCATCGGGGTGTCGTCCGAGGACCTGGGCGCCTACCTCGACGGCAGCACCAGCCCCACGTCCGCGCTGATGATCCGGATGCGCCGGCTGTCGGACCGATTCGTCAAGGTGAAGTCCGCGCGGTCCGCCGACGCCAACTGACCCGTCAGCGGGCGTTCATCGGCGTCACGTTGGACACCAGCCAGGCGTCGCCGCGCTTGGCCAGCGCCACCCGCAGCGCGGGCGCGGCCTGACTGGGCGGCTGCCCCGGGGTGTTCTGGGTAACTCGCAGGATCACCGCGACGCTGGCCGCCGTCGGGCCCAGCGCCTCGACCCCGGCCGCCAGCGTCGAGGCCTGCGCCGTCACGTTGTGCTGGGCCAGGTCCGCGCTGGACTTTCGGTACTGCTCCCGGAACGCGCCCGCCTGGTCGGGCACCATCATCGCCGCGGCCCGGTCGATGGAGCTGGTCGGGGCGCTCGGGGTGAACGACGCCATCGCCTCGGCCATGCCCGAGGCGACCTGGACCACCTCGCGGGTGTCGTTCTTGAAGTCGCGGTCCGTGCGCGTCCAGTGCGTGTACCCGGTCGCCACCGCCGCGCACAGGGCGGCCGCACACAGGAACACGACGGCCAGCCGCAGCCCCGGGGCGTCGTCGTCGGTGCCGACGCTGACCGAGTCGCGGCGCAGCAGCCAGAAGTTGACCGCGACTCCCTCGACGATCAGCAGCACCAGGACCGAGCACGCCGACACCCACCACAGCGGCCAGCCGAGGACGACCCCGATCATCCACAGCGCGGCGATCGCGGCCAGCGGGGCCGCGATGTCGAAGGCCAGCAGCCGCCAGATGTTCCTCATCGGATGGAACCCAGCCCGGAGATCATCAGCTTGCCGTCGACGTTGGAAACCTCGAGCCGCAGGTTCCAATGCACCACCTGCGGTTTGGCGCCGACGTTCTCGCTCACCGACGTCGCGACCAGCATCACCGAGTCCGCCCGGCTGGCGAACGGCGGCAGCTTCGTCGTCACTACCGGCCGAGAGCTGCCCGGCTGGGTGTCCAGGTCGCGCCGCATCGTCTCGATGGCCACCGACTCGATGCGGCCGGCGCTCTGCGACTGCAGCTTCTGCACCACCTGCCGGTAGGGGTCCACGGCCGCGTCGAAGTCGGTGTTGAGTTCCCCGACCGTGCCGTCGTGCAGCTTCTGCAGGCTGGCGTCGATGTTGCCGCTGTTCATGTTGATCAGCACGCCCGTCCACTCGGCGGCGGTCGCCATGACGCGGCTCAGGTAGACGCGTTCGGCGATCTCGTCGCGGTGCGCGGACCAGATGACGTAGCCGAGCACGACGGCGGCGACCGCCAGCACGCCGAGAACGGTCGACGCGATGCCGTAGCTGGAGAAGATTCGCCCGCCCGCGGGCTCGGATTCGTCTTCGGATTCGACGTCGTCTTCGGTTTCGACATCCTCTGATTCCACGTCGGCTCCGGATTCCAGGTCTGACATGGGCCGATCGTCGCATCCAAAAGAAGATGGAAGGATGGCGGGGTGACAGTAGAGGCCATCCGATCGGGCGTCGACCTGAGCTTTGTCGACGCGAACGCACGCCCCCAAGACGACCTTTTCGGCCACGTCAACGGCCGCTGGCTGGCGGACTACGACATTCCCCCGGACCGGGCTACCGACGGCGCCTTCCGCGCGCTGTACGACCGGGCCGAAGAGCAGGTGCGTGACCTGATCGTGGAGGCCAGCGAGCAGGGCGCCGCCGAGGGAACGGATCAGCAACGCATCGGTGACCTCTACGCCAGCTTCCTCGACGAGGACACCGTCGAGCGCCGGGGCGTCCAGCCGTTGCTCGACGAGCTGGCCGTCATCGACGACTGCGCCGACACCGCGGCCCTGGCCGCCGCCGTCGGCGCCCTGCAGCGCACCGGCGTCGGCGGGGGTGTGGCGATGTACGTGGACACCGACGCCAAGAACTCGGCCCGCTACCTGGCGCACTTCGCACAGTCCGGCATCGGCCTGCCCGACGAGTCCTATTTCCGCGAGGAGCGGCACGCCGAGGTGCTGGCCGCCTACCCGGGACACATCGCGCGGATGTTCGGCCTCGTCTACGGTGGCGACCCCGCGACTCACGCGGACACCGCGGCCCGCATCGTGGCGCTGGAGGCCAAGCTCGCCGCCGCCCACTGGGACGTCGTCAAGCGCCGCGACGCCGACCTCACCTACAACCTGCGCACGTTCGCCGAGCTGCGGACCGACGCTTCCGGCTTCGACTGGGACGGCTGGGCGACCGCGCTGGGCGGCAGCCCCGACTCGCTCGCGGAAGTGGTTGTGCGCCAGCCGGATTACCTGGCCGCGTTCGCCGCGCTGTGGGACAGCGAGGACCTCGAGGACTGGAAGCGCTGGGCGCGTTGGCGGTTGATCCGCGCCCGCGCCGCCTGGCTCACCGACGACGTCGTCGCCGCGGACTTCGACTTCTACGGTCGCCTGCTGACCGGCACCGAGCAGATCCGGGAACGCTGGAAGCGGGCGGTGGCGCTGGTGGAAAGCCTGATGGGCGACGCCGTCGGAAAGCTTTACGTGCAGCGGCATTTCCCGCCGGGCGCCAAGGCCCGCATCGACGAGCTGGTGGACAACCTGAAGGCGGCGTACCGCCAGTCCATCAGCGAGCTGGACTGGATGACACCGCAGACCCGCGAGCGCGCGCTAGTCAAGCTGGAGAAGTTCACCGCCAAGGTGGGCTACCCGGAGAAGTGGCGCGACTACTCGAAGCTGGTCATCGACCGCAACGACCTGTACGGCAACTACCGGCGCGGGTATGCGGTCAACCACGACCGCGAGCTGGCCAAGCTCGGGGGCCCGGTGGACCGCGACGAGTGGTTCATGACGCCGCAGACCGTCAACGCCTATTACAACCCGGGAATGAACGAAATCGTCTTCCCCGCAGCCATTTTGCAGCCGCCGTTCTTCGACGCCGACGCCGACGACGCCGCCAACTACGGCGGGATCGGCGCGGTGATCGGCCACGAGATCGGGCACGGCTTCGACGACCAGGGCGCCAAGTACGACGGCGACGGCAACCTGGTCGACTGGTGGACCGACGACGACCGCACCGAGTTCGGCGCCCGCACCAAGGCGCTCATCGAGCAGTACGACGCGTACGCCCCGCGCGGCCTCGGCGACGGCCACCATGTGAACGGCGCTTTCACGGTGGGGGAGAACATCGGCGACCTGGGCGGGTTGTCCATCGCGCTGCTGGCCTACCAGCTGTCGCTGAACGGCCGGCCCGCACCCCTCATCGAGGGCCTGACCGGCGTGCAGCGCGTGTTCTACGGCTGGGCGCAGGTGTGGCGCACCAAATCGCGTGAGGCGGAGGCGATTCGGCGACTTGCGGTGGACCCGCACTCCCCGCCGGAGTTCCGCTGCAACGGCGTGGTCCGCAACATGGACGCGTTTTATGAGGCCTTCGGCGTGGCCGAGGGCGACGGGCTGTACCTGGCGCCGGCGAACCGGGTCAGGATCTGGAACTAAGGCCCGGCTTCGATCCGCGAGCAGACGCAGAATCGCACAACCTGGCCGCTAAACGTGCAATTCTGCGTCTGCTCGGCATGCTTCGATGCGCGCCGGCACGTGCTTGTGCCACGGCGTGCCCGCGTAGGGGTCGCGCCATTCCGTGGAGGTGAGCGAGTTAGGCGCGACCCCGGGGACGACGGTGCGCCCGTCCTCGCCGACGTAGTCCAGCCCGAAACCGTTGGGCAGCGCGGCGTGTCCGGCCAGCATGGTCTCGGTGACCTCGACGGTCGCCTCGGCGCTGCCGGCCGCGGTGCTGACGCGCGCCCGTCCCCCGTCGACGAGACCCAGCACCTGGGCGTCCTCGACGCTGACACGCAGCGCCCCGTCGGCGTCGCGTTTGCGCCAGGATGGGTCGCGGAAGATGTCGTTGGCGGTGTAGGCGCGCCGCTCGCCGACCGACAGTACGATCGGGAAATCCGGCGTGGTCAGCTGGGGCGGTGTCGCCGCCAAAGCCCTTAGGTCGTCCAGCATTTCGGGGATCTCCAGCGCGATCTTGTGGTCGCCGTGGCTGATCAGCGCGAAGTCGTCCTCGTAGGTGTGCAGGGTGAACGTGACCCCGGACGGGTTGTCGAGGATCGCGTCGAACAGCGCGTTGCCGTCGGCGTGGCCGGCCCGCCGCACCGCCTCGGGGTAGGCCATGGCGGTCTTCTGGGCCAAGCCCCACGCGGCGGCCGCGCCGGCCAATCCGTCGGGCAGTGTCGGCCCCAGGGTCTCGTAGAGCACATACGGAACCAGCTTCGCCACAGTGGGATTGGTCGCCACCGCACCGAGGAAGGCCTCGGCATACTCCTGGCGGCCCCGGCGCGCGGCCTCGCGCAGCGGGCGCAGGTCGGCCTCGTCGAGCACGCCCAACGCGCGCACCAGGCGGGCCCAGATCTCCGGCTCGGGCAGCGTCCCGGGCAGCGGCTCGAGCAGCGGCCGTCGCAATTGGAAAGCGTTGCCGGGGAATTCGAAGTTGAAGAAGGTCGCCTCGGGCTTCTCGAACTGGGACGCCGCGGGCAGCACGTAGTGGGCGAGCCGGGCGGTCTCGGTCATGGCGACGTCCACGACGACCATCAGCTCCAGCGCCTGGAAGGCCTCGCGGCAGGCCGCCGAATTGGCCAGCGAGTGCGCGGGATTGGCGCTTTCGACGATCATGGCGCGGAAGCGGTCCGGGTGATCGGTCAGGATCTCCTCGGGCACCACGTTGCTCGGAATCAGCCCGGAGATGATGGGCGCACCGGTGACGGGCGTGCGCCCGGAGACCTGGCTGAACAACGGCGCGAACGACGAATGCAGATGCTGCCCACCCTTTTTCGCGAAGTTGCCGGTGAGGATCCACAGCAGCTTGTTCAGGTAGGAGCACAGTGTGCTGTTGGGCGCCTGCTGGATCCCGAGGTCCTCGAACACCGCCACGCTCTCGGCGGCGCCGATGCGCCGCGCCGCCGCGCGCAACAGCTCCTCGTCGACCCCGCACCGCTGGGCGTAGTCACCGACCGGGACCTCGCGCAGCGCGGCCCGGACGACATCGGCGCCGCGCACGTGCTCGGCGAGAAACGCTTCGTTGCAAAGGTTTTCCTGAACGAGGACGGCGGCGAGCGCGGCCAGGCACCAGGCGTCGGTCCCGGGCCGCACCCGCAGGTGGAAGTCGGCCATCTTGGCCGTGTCGGTGACGACGGGGTCGATCACGATCATCGACCGGGCCGGGTCCTTAGCGATCTCGTTGAGCACCACCCGGGCGCGGGGAAAGCTCTGCGACATCCACGGGTTCTTGCCGACGAACACCGAGACCTCGGCGTGCTCGAACTCGCCCCGGGTGTGACCGCCATAGAGCTGCCCGTCGACCCAGGCCTCGCCGGTCTTCTCCTGCGCCAACGCATTTGACCGGTAGCGGGCCCCGAGCGCCTTCAGGAACGCGCCGCTGTAGGCGCCGCCCAGGTGGTTGCCCTGCCCGCCGCCGCCGTAGTAGAAGATCTTGTCGCCGCCGTAGGCGTCGCGGATGTGCTTGAAGCCCTCGGCGATCTCGACGATGGCGGTGTCCCAGTCGATCTCCTCGAAGCTGCCGTCGGCGCGGCGCCGCATCGGCGAGGTCAGGCGGGCGCGGTTGTTCTGGTAGTGGTCCAGCCGCAGCGCCTTGTTGCAGGTGTATCCCTGCGAGGCGGGGTTCGCCTTGTCGCCGCGAATGCGGGCCAGGCGGCGATCTTCGACCTGGACGACGATGCCGCAGTTGCATTCGCAGAGGATGCACGCGGTGGGCTGCCAGTCGGTGGTGGTCATTGCGAATTCCTCTCGGAGAGCTCGGCCGCGAGCAGTCGGTGTAGCTGACGGTGCACGACATCAAGGGGCGTCAGGTCACGCCGCACCCGGGCCAGCACGATCGCGCCCTCGAGCGCGCTGGTCGCCAGCACGGCCAGTTCGCCCGCGCGGTCCGCGGGAATCCCGTCGGCGACGAAGCGCGCGGCGATCAGGCCGGACCAGCGGTCGAACACCGCGGCCGCCCGCTCGACGACCGGCGTCATCCGCTCGCGGTCGGATTCGTCGCCAGCCTCGACGGACACCGCGACGACGGGGCAGCCCGCGCGGAAGTCGCTGTCGAGCAGCTGGCGGCGGTACTTGTCGATCAGCGTGTCCAGCAGCTCGGCGCTGCCGGTCGCCTCGGCGATGAAGGCGGCCACGTGCTCGCCGGCGTAGTCGACGGCCTCGCAGAGCAGCTGGGTGCGCCCGCCCGGGAAGTAGTGATAGGCCGACCCGCGCGGGGCGCCGCTGTGCTCGAGGACGTCGGAGATGGCCGTCGCGTGCGCACCGCGCTCCCTGATCAGCAGCGCGGCCGAAACCACCATCCGCTCGCGAGGGCTACGCATATGTATGATGCTATACATAATTCGGCGGCGCGCAAAAGATGCCGAGAAGACACAAAATCGCCCTATTCCGAGCCGGACTGGGCGATTTTGCGTCTGGTGGGGTTAATTGATCCAGTCGCTGGAGCCGTCGTGCTTCTGGTAGTCGCCGCCGGTGGAGTTCTTCACGATGATCGGATCGCCCGGCCCGAAGTTGTCGAAGAACCACCGGGCGTTGCTCGGGCTGATGTTGATGCAGCCGTGGCTGACGTCGCGCTTGCCCTGGTCGTCCACCGACCACGGCGCGCTGTGCACGAAGTCGCCGACGTTGTCGAAGCGCACGGCCAGCTCGACGGTCACCTTGTAGCCGTAGGTCGAGTTGACCGGGACCCCGTAGGTGGAGGAGTCCATCACCACCGAGGGCATCTTCTCTTGCACGTAGTAGGTGCCGTTGGGGGTCTGGTGGTTGCCGGAGGTCATGCCCATCGACATCGGGATGGTCTTCTCCACGGTGCCGTTGCGGGTGACCGTCAGCTGGTGCGTGGAGTCGTCCGCCGTGGCGACCAGCGTGTCACCGGTTTGGAAGCTGGACACGGTGCCCCCCGCGTCGACGGTCACCGCGGTGTGCGCAGGCCAGAAGCTCAGCGGGCGCCAGCGCAGCTGCGTCGGGGTCATCCAGTAGAACTTGCCCGGCACCGGCGGGGTCGACATCACGTGCACGGCGTCGATGGCCGCGCCCGCGTCGTCGACCCGCGCGGGGAAGTTGATGATGATCGGCTGGGCCACGCCCACCGTCGAGCCGTTCTTCGGGACGATCGCGGGCGGCCCGAACGGCGCGGTGCCGGTGAACGGCGTCGGGTTCTGCCCGGCGGCCGGGCCGGAGGCTGCCGGCTGGGCGCCGGGGAAGGTGAACGGCGGCGGCGCGAGCGGCTCGGCGGGCGGCGGCGCCGCGACGGGCGGGGGCGCGGGGGCGCCGGGTGGGTCCGCGGGCGCCGCGACGGTCCCCGGGTCACCCGGAGCCTGATCAGGGTCCGCCAGCGCGGGAACCGCGCCCAGCACCAGTGCCCCGCTCAAGATGGAGGCCAATCCGGCTGCCTTCAGAGCCGCGAACATATGCATCCCTTCGGTCGCTTACTCGGAAATAGTGTGGCATAGCGCGCACCCCAGCTACCTACTTCGCTGCGGGCGGCGCACCCACGTGCGGCCCCATTCGCGCAGCTGACCTGGGCAGCTATGAATTGCGTGAGCTTGCCGGGGCAACGTCTTGTGCGGGGTCCAGCATCTGCCGATTGGCCGCCATGCCGGCCAGCGCGGCGCCCATCAGGCCCGCGGAGGCGGTCAGCATCAGCGCGACGCTGCGCTCGTACAGCAGTCCGCCGGCCAGCGAGCCAGCCATGATGCCCACCTGGAACGCCGTCACGTACAGGCCCGAGGCCCCGTCGGGGTCGTCGGCGCCGTTGCGCATCGCGGCGGACTGCAGCATCGGCGAGACGGCGGTGGCCATCGCCCCCCACAACACGATGGCCGCGATCCCGATCAGCGCGACTGAATAGGGGGCTACGCCGCGTCCGCCGCCGAACGCGAGCGCGGTCAGCACCACGAACGCGGCGGTCAACCCCGCCATGCAGAACAACACGGCGCCCCTGGGCCGGCGGTCCAGGGGCCGCGCCACCATGCCCACGGCGACTACCCCGGCGGCGCCGTAGGCGGCCAGCACCCAGGCGAGGTTCGGTCCGCGCACGCCGACGACCTCGCGGATGATCACGACGATGTAGGTGTACGACACGAAATGGCCGGTGACGCCGACCATGGTGATGAGGCTGACAACGATCAATGCGCGGTTGCGGTGGTGCCGCGCCCGCGGGCCGACGCACTTGAGCTGGTCGGCGGACAGCACCAGCTCGGGCAGCAACAGCCAGGCCGCCACGGTCACGACGGCCGCGGCGACGGTGACGCAGACCGCGGCCAGCCGCCAGCCCCACATCAGGCTCAGGGCGGCGGTGAGCGGGCTGCCGATCACCAGGGCCAGGCTGGTACCGATGTAGATGGACATGGTGGCGCGTCCCGCGTGGCTCGGCGGCACCAGCCGAGTGGCGATCGGGGCGATGATCGACCACAGCAGCCCGTGGGTGAGCGCGCACAGCACCCGCCCCACGGCCAGCACGGCGAAGTTCGGCGCCAGCGCCGAGATGAGTTGCGAGACGGTCAGGCAGACCAGGCTGACCACCAACGCCCGCCGGCGCGGCCAGTGCGCCGTCCAGCGCACCAGCGGAAACGTCGACAGCGCCGCCACCAGCGCGTACCAGGTCAGCAGGGTTCCGACCAACACGACGCTGACCTGCAGGTTGCGCGCGATCGCCGAGAGCGCGCCCACCGGCAGGATTTCCGCCGTGACATACGTGAAGGCCGCGGCCGCCAGCACCGCCAGCTGCGCCGCGACCCGTGGCGTCCACGTTCGCGCGGCAGTGGTGGCGGCTTCGACAGTCATAGGATCGGGTACGCAATCGGCCGGGCAAGGCTGGTTGGCGAAATCACGCTGCACCTACCGTACGCACCGCAACAATAGGTTCCCCGCAGTTAGCGGTTCAACACGCCTACCGAGAAGTGATCAGGAACGGACCAGGCGCGCGATGGCGGCCGAGGCCTCGGCCAGCTTGTCGTCCGCCTCGTCCCCGCCGTCGGCCACGGCGCGGGTCACGCAGTGGTTCAGGTGCTCGTCGAGCAGGTTCAGCGCCACCGAGCGCAGGGCGCTGTTGACCGCGCTGATCTGGGTGAGCACGTCGATGCAGTACTTGTCTTCCTCGATCATCCGCGCGATGCCGCGCACCTGGCCCTCGATGCGCCGCAGCCGCTTGGCGTAGTTGTCCTTCTGCTGCGTGTATCCGTGCTCGGTCGTCATATTCCCATGGTACTTGGTACCCCGACGGGGTATGCCCGCAAATATTGGCTTGGCCGCGCCGCGCATACTTGCACGATGTCCGTTAACAAGGCCCCTGACATCAAGCCCCGTAGTCGTGACGTCACCGACGGCCTGGAGAAGGCCGCCGCCCGCGGCATGCTCCGCGCCGTAGGCATGGGGGACGAGGACTTCGCCAAGCCGCAGATCGGGGTCGCGTCGTCGTGGAACGAGATCACGCCGTGCAACCTGTCGCTGGACCGGCTCGCCAAGGCGGTCAAGGAGGGGGTGTTCTCGGCCGGCGGCTACCCGCTCGAGTTCGGCACCATCTCGGTTTCCGACGGCATCTCGATGGGGCACGAGGGGATGCATTTCTCGCTGGTGTCCCGCGAGGTGATCGCCGACAGCGTCGAGACCGTGATGCAGGCCGAGCGCCTTGACGGCTCGGTGCTGCTGGCGGGGTGCGACAAGTCGCTGCCCGGGATGCTGATGGCCGCGGCGCGGCTGGACCTGGCGGCGGTGTTCCTCTACGCCGGCTCGATCCTGCCCGGCGTGGCCAAGCTGTCCGACGGCAGCGAGCGCGAGGTCACGATCATCGACGCGTTCGAGGCGGTGGGCGCCTGCGCACGCGGCCTGATGCCCCGCGAGGACGTCGACGCCATCGAGCGCGCCATCTGCCCGGGCGAGGGCGCGTGCGGCGGCATGTACACCGCAAACACCATGGCCAGCGCCGCGGAGGCGCTCGGCATGTCGCTGCCCGGCAGCGCGGCCCCGCCGGCGACCGACCGCCGCCGCGACGGGTTCGCGCGGCGCAGCGGCCAGGCCGTCGTCGAGCTGCTGCGGCGCGGCATCACCGCCCGCGACATCCTCACCAAGGAGGCCTTCGACAACGCGATCGCCGTGGTGATGGCGTTCGGCGGGTCGACCAACGCGGTGTTGCACCTGCTGGCCATCGCGCGCGAGGCCGACGTCGAGCTGTCCCTCGACGACTTCAGCCGGATCGGTTCGAAGGTGCCGCACCTGGCCGACGTCAAGCCGTTCGGCCGCCACGTCATGTCCGACGTCGACCACATCGGCGGCGTCCCGGTGGTGATGAAGGCCCTGCTCGACGCGGGCCTGCTGCGCGGCGACTGCCTGACGGTGACCGGCAAGACGGTGGCCGAGAACCTGGCCGCGATCTCCCCGCCCGACCCGGACGGCAAGGTGCTGCGCGCGCTCGCCGACCCGATCCACCCGACCGGGGGGATCACGATCCTGCGCGGATCGCTGGCGCCCGAGGGCGCGGTGGTCAAGACGGCCGGCTTCGACTCCGATGTGTTCGAAGGCACCGCAAGGGTTTTCGACGGCGAACGGGCCGCGCTGGACGCCCTGGAGGACGGGACCATCACCGGCGGCGACGCCGTCGTGATCCGCTACGAGGGCCCCAAGGGCGGGCCCGGGATGCGCGAGATGCTCGCCATCACCGGCGCCATCAAGGGCGCCGGGCTCGGCAAGGAGGTGCTGCTGCTGACCGACGGGCGGTTCTCCGGCGGCACCACCGGTCTGTGCGTCGGCCACATCGCCCCGGAGGCGGTCGACGGCGGGCCGATCGCCCTGCTGCGCGACGGCGACCGGATCCGGCTGGACGTGGCCAATCGCACCCTCGACGTGTTGACCGATCCGGCCGAATTCGAAGCGCGGCGAAGGGATTTCACGCCACCGGAGCCGCGCTACAAGACCGGCGTGCTGGCCAAGTACGTCAAGTTGGTGAGCTCGGCGGCGATCGGCGCGGTCTGCGGCTAGCCGCCGATTCTGTTGCGCCCCAACGGCTACGCGTGGGTGGCCGCCTCGCGCGTGCGCACGCCGAAGTAGGTGGCATTCAGGCCCAGGACCGTCAGCAACCCGCCCGCGACGACGTTCGACCAGATCATGCCGGCGGTTGCGGTGAACCCGGACAGCACCCACGGCGCGACGACGAGCCACGCGCCGAGCACCGGCAGCGTCCACGTCATGCCGTGCGCGCGATCCAGCGCGGTTGCGAAACCGTACGCCAAGAACGCCACCGCGATGCCGACGATCAGGTCGGACGTGGCAAGCGATCCCGTCGCGCTGAATCCCACCATCCACGGTGACGCCGTCACGTAAAGGCCCGTCAGCAGGGCCAGGCCGAAGGTGACGTGCGCGCTCATCGACTCGGCGACGCGCTCGTAATTCGCGCGCAGAGCCAACAAATCGGGGTGGTGATCTATTGATGAATGGACCGTACTCATTTTGTGACCTTTCTGTTATGCAGCAAGCTCGTTGTGGGACAAGCACTGTGGGCTTGGCTGCACCCATCCATCCGCTGTCAAGATTACGCTCGGACGTCGCCCAATTCGAGAGACCGCGTAGCGTCGTGGGTATGGACATCGCCGACCGGCTGCGGCTCGACGTGCCGGTGGGGCAGGCCGGAATGGGCGGCGGCATTGCGCAGGCGCCGCTGGCCGCCGCGGTCGCCGACGCCGGCGGCCTCGGCACCCTCGGCATCGCCACCGCCCGCCAGCTGCGCGCGTCGATCGATCAGGTGCGCGAGCGGGCGCCCGGGCGCGCGGTCGCGGTAAACCTGTTGATGCCCTTCGTCCATCGCCACCACGTCACGGTCTGCGTCGACTCCCACGTGGACGCCGTCGTGCTGGCGTTCGGCGAAAAGCGCGGGCTCGTCGAGCACCTACGCGAGGCGGGAATCTTCGTGTTCGTGATGGTCGGCACCGAGGAGCGGGCGCGTGCCGCGATCGCCTGGGGCGCCGACGGTTTGATCGCCCAGGGACGCGAGGCCGGCGGCCACCTCGTCGGCACCATGCCCGCGCTGGACTTCCTGCCCCGGGCCCTGAGGGCGGCCGGGAAGCGACCGGTGTTCCTGGCCGGCGGCATCGCCACCGCGGCCGACACGCGCGCCGCGTTGGACGCCGGGGCCAGCGGGGTCATCGCCGGCACGCGGTTCCTGTTGACGCACGAGGCCAATGCGAGTCGCGAGTACCAGCGGCGAGTCATCAACGCGGACAGGACCATTGAGACGGACCTGTTCGGCCTGAGCTGGCCGCTGCGCCACCGTGTCGTGCCCAACGCGGCGACCCGCCGCTGGTGCGGCGACGACGGGAAGGCCAAGGCCCTCCCCGCCGCCCTCAACGCGGCGAGCCGCCCGCTGGCGGTGCTGGGCTATTTCGACGCGGGCGCGCTGACGCGGCTGCAGTCGCCGGGCCGCCCGTTCTTCACCCCACTGGCACCGGTGGCCGGGGTGCCCGACTCCTGGCTGGACGGCGCCGCCCTGTATGCCGGCGAAACCGCCTTGCGCATCGGCGAACTCACGTCCGCCGCACAGGCGGTCGCCGACCTCGCCCCGCGCTGAGGCACTACCGCACCAACGCGAAGGCGAAACCGTCCCAATGCTTGGCGCCGACCGTCTGGATCACCGCGGTATCCAGCTGCGGGTGCTCGCCCATCAGCTGCAGCGTCCGCCGCGTCGCCCGCACCCGCTCGTCATCGCAGTCGGGATCGAGGATCTGGCCCTCGCGAACGACGTTGTCCAGCACGAGGACTGAGCCGGCACGAGCCAACCGCACCGCCCACTGAAGGTATGCGGCGTAGTTCTCCTTGTCGGCGTCGATGAACACCAGGTCGAAGGGGCCGCCGGCCAGTGTCGGCAACGTGTCGAGCGCGGCGCCGACGATGACCTCGACACGGTCGGCCACACCGGCACGCTGCAGGTTGGCCCGCGCGACCTCGGCGTGCTTGGGCTCGTATTCCAGCGTCACCACCCGTCCCTGCGGTCCCACCCCGCGCGCCAGCCAGATGGTGCTGAAGCCGCCCAGGGTGCCGATCTCGAGGACGCGGCGCGCCTGGATGGCACCCGCCAGCAGGGAAAGGAATTTGCCCTGCTGCGCCGACACGGCGATTTGGGGTAACCCGGCCGCGTCGCTGGCCTGTAGCGCCGCGGCGAGGGCCGGCTCTTCGCCGATGAGTGTGTTGTCCAGGAATGCGTCCACTTCTTGCGGGGTCGGGTTTTCCGTCATGCCGCCAACGCTAGGCCGAGGTGTTTACCAGATACCCGCGGGGGGTATATAGTGGCGGTGTCTGCGACGACAGAAAGGGTGATCTGAATGGCCGAATACGACGCGGGAACGTTGCTGAGCTGTGGCCACGAGGGCTGCGGATGTCGCGTTCGCATCGAGGTTCCCTGCCACTGCTCGGGCGCGGGTGAGCCGTACCGCTGCACCTGCGGCGACGAGCTGAGGCCGGTGGAGTAGCGGCCGGGCCGGTCGCGCGGATCTGCGTGATCAGCGCCCGAACGCGCGACCGGCCAGCTCGACCCGGGCCTCCAGCCGGAGGGCGGCGGCCGACGCGCCGACGGCCACCGCGTGACCGCCGGGTTCGATGCGCCAGGTTTGCGCGGCGCCGTCGTACTGGGCGAGCAGCCGCGGATCGGCCTCGATCGTCACCCGGCGGGTTGCGCCAGCCTCGAGCTCCAGGCGCTGAAATCCCAGCAGCCGCAGGCATCGCCCGCCGGGGACCGCGGTCAAATACAGCTGCGGGACATCGGCCCCGGCGCGGTCGCCCACGTTGGCGACGGTGAAGTTCGCCGTCACTGTTTCGCCGCCGGTCACCACCAGGTCCCGGCATTCAAAGCTGGTGTAGGACAGGCCATGACCGAACGCGAACATCGGTGCCAGGCCGTTCCTGGCGAACCAGCGGTAGCCGACGTCGGCCCCTTCGAAGTAGTCGATGGTGGTCGGCGTCCCCCACGGGGCGTCCGGCTCGGGCAGGTCCGGGCGCGGCGTCTGGCCCAGCTCCACCGGGAAGGTGATCGGCAGCCGGCCCGACGGATTGACCTGTCCGGCAAGGATTTCCGCGATCGCCCGGCCGCCGGCCTGGCCCGGATACCAGGCCTGCACGACGGCGTTCACCGAGTCCAGCCACGGCATGGCCACCGGGTTTCCGGTTTCCAGCACCACGACGGTGTTCGGGTTGGCGTCCGCCACCGCGGCAATCAGCGCGTCCTGTCCCCACGGCAGCGCGAGGTCCGCGCCGTCGAAGCCCTCCCCTTCGGCGCGGACGGCGAAGACGATGGCGACATCGGCCCGCCGCGCCGCCCGCGCCGCCTCGGCCGGGCTGGCGCCGGGATCGAAATCGATCTGCGCGCCTGGAAATTGGCGGCGCAGCTCGGCGAGCGGGCTCGACGGCAGCAGGTACAGGTTACGCAACCCGGCCTCGAGGCCCAGGCCACCGAGCGGGATCACGCCGGCGTAGCCGCCGGGTGGGACGACCGCGCTCGAACCATAGCCCGCGGCGACGCCCAGCTGCGCGTATCCGCCGATGATGGCGATGCGCGCCGCGGTCTCGGGCGCGATCGGCAGGACGCCGCGGTTGGCCAGCAGCACGATCCCTTGCCGCGCGATCTGCAACGCAATGTCGTTGTGCGCGTTCATATCCGGTGCGGGCGCGGCCTCGCGCCGGTCGATGTTGACCGCGAACATCGACCGCAGGATTCGCCGGACCATGTCGGACAGGCGCTCGGAGGGCAGCGCCCCGGCGGCGTGGGCGGCCCGTAGCGGCTCGCCGAACGCCTCGGATTGCCACAGCAGCGCGTCGATTTGCGCGCCGCACTCCTGGTCGAGGCCGCCCAGCGCGCACTCCCAACCGGGCGTCCCGCCCCAGTCGGACATCACCCAACCGCGGTATCCCCAGGCAGCTTTCAGTACCCCGTTGATCAGGGCGTCGTTGGCCGCGGCGTAGTCGCCGTTGACCTTGTTGTAGGCCGCCATCACCGCGCCTGGCGATGAGCGCTCGATGGCGATCTCGAAGGCCAGCAGGTCGGATTCGCGGTGCGCGCCGGGATCGATGACCGCGTTCAGCCAGTGTCGGTTGGTCTCGTTGCAGTTCAGCGAGAAGTGCTTGACCGTCGAGATGACGCCGTGCTCCTGAATGCCGTTGACCGACTCGGCGGCGATCAACCCCGTCAAAAGCGGGTCCTCGGAAAGGTATTCGAAGTTGCGGCCGTTGCGGGGGTCACGGGCCAGGTTCATCGCACCGGCGAGCTGCACGTTGAACCCGCGGCTGCGTGCCTCGCGGCCGATCACCTCGCCGGCGGCGCGGGCCAGCACCGGGTCGAAGCCGGCGGCGAGGGCCAGACCGGCCGGCAACGCGGTGGCGGTGTCGTCCGGGCGGTAACCGGGGTTGGTGACGCCGAGACCGGCGTCGCTCATCAGCAGCGCGGGTACGCCGAGCCGCGGAATCCCGGGCACGTACCCGGCGCTCATCGGGACGCCCGGCGGGATGCGTTCGTCGCGCCGCGGCCACAGCTCGCCCGCGCCCATCACCCCGAGGATCAGCGAGAACCGCTCGTGGTCGGTCATTTGGGACTCGACTTCGCGGGCCCGCGCGTCCGGATCGCTCACCGCACACCCTCTTTCGCGTACACGACCCGCAGCACGTGCCCGAGTTCGGGGCCCATCACCAGCTCCGCCAGCTCGCAGATGGTCGCGACGAACTCCGGGCCGTGCGCCGGCTCGGCGCGGCACAGGTGATGCGCCACCTCGTGCAGCACCACCAGCTCGCGCAGCGCCCAGTCGGCGGTGTCACGGTCGGGAACCGCGATAGTGCCGGCGCCGTCACGGTTTTCGTAATGCGCCGCGGTGGCGGCCCGCCGGGGCCGCACCTGCAGCGGCGACACGCCGGGCCAGCGCCGCCGCACCGACGGCAGCGCCAGCACCTCGTCGACGTAGCGCTGGACGGAGGCGACCGACCCGAATTTCCCCTCCGGCGGCAGCGTCAGCTGAGTGCCGAAGAAATCGACGGAGGGCGATCCGTGCTCGGCGGCGCGGTCGAACAACGTCCGGACGAAGTCCTCGGCCGCATAAACCTTGGCGCGCTGCGAATCGCGGGCCCCACCGGCCCGGGTCACTGGCGCAATGCGCTCCGCGCGCCCGGCAGTTCGGCGCTGTTCCCGAGCCGCGCCCGCCGGCCGGCCCGGTCCCCCGCCCGGCGCGCCGCGGACGAATAACCCGCCGTCGCGCGGCTGACTTGATAGGTGCCGCGCGCCTTGGACGCGCCGCGGTAGAAGTCGCGCAGCTCAACGTCCTTGTCCCGCAACGCGATCGCGGTGCCGGGCGGGCGGCGGCGGTCCTTGGTGGCCTCGCGCCTGGCCTCCTCGCGGGCCTCCGCCAGGCGCTGACCGACGCGCGCCCCGAACGCGAGCTGAAAGTTGAGCCGGGCGGTGATCGTCGGCGTGGGGCGGTGCGCACCGGAGGCCAGGTAGGCATCCGACGCGCGCACCATCTGCACGACCAGGCTGGCGTAGAGGGCGTGGGTCGCGTCGATGTCCTCGGCGAAACCGTACGCGTAGACGAACGTCGAGTTCGACGCCACGTCGCAGCGCACGTCGTTGGCCAGGGCGATCAGCACGAAAAGCTGCACGTACGTCCGCAGCCCCCGGGTGCCCGCCGCACCGATGGTGATGGTGCGCTGCGTCGGGGCCTGCACCGGCGAGCGCTTGGCCGCGTGCGAGCGCGCCACGGCCAGGTCGATCGAGGCCGCCGTCGCCAGCCGCTGCGCGGCGCTCATGAAGGCGTCCGCCTCGTGCGAGTTGTCGGTGCCCTCGGCCTGACGCAGCAGCGCGGCGATGCGAGCGAGCATCTTGTCGTCGGTCATTCGCGCCACTCCTTCTCATCGCTGCGCTCTGCATCGTCGCCGGCGCGCGTCATAGGCGCCAAACTAGCGCAGCGAGACGACACATCGCCTACAACCGCTTGGAGATCCAGGAGACCACGTCGCCGAGCACCTGGTCGCGCTCCGGCTCGTTGAACACCTCGTGGTAGAGCCCGGGGTAGACCTTCAGCTCGACGTCGGTGGACCCCACGCATTCGACCAGACGGCGGCTGCCGTCGACGGGGATGAGCCGGTCGTCGGAGCCGTGCACCACCAGCAGCGGGGCCGTCAGCGCCGGCGCTCGCTGCGGCATGGTCTGCCCGACCTCCAGCAGCGCCCGCCCGACGCCGGCCGGAACTTTCCCGTGGTACACCAGCGGGTCGGCGTTGTAGGCCGCCACCACCGCGGGGTCCCGCGAGATCGCGTCGACGTCGAGTTCCTGCACCGGAAGACCGGGCACGACGACGCCGAGGACCTTCGCGGCCAGGATCATGAAAGGGGACACCAGCTCCTGGGCCGCCACCGCGGGGGCCGACAGCACCATCATGTCGTAGTTGTCCGGGCGTTCGACGCCGTAGGCGAACACGATCCCACCGCCCATGCTGTGCCCGAGGACGATGCACTTCAGGCCGGGGTGCTCCCGGGTGGCGATGCGGACCAGGGTGTCGAAGTCGGCCGTGTACTCGGAGATGTCCCGCACCAGCATCCGCTTGCCACCGGAGCGGCCGTGGCCGCGGTGGTCCAGGGCGTAGGTGACCAGCCCGGCGGAGCCGAAGCACTGCGCGACGTGGTCGTAGCGGCGGGCATACTCGCCGAGGCCGTGGGACAGCACGACCACCGCGCGGGGCGAGGTATCCGGCGTCCAGACGTCGTAGACGATGCGCACGCCGCCGAGGCCGTCGAAGGTCCGTTCAGTGCGCGTAGTCATCACGGGAAGCGTACAAGGGGTAGGCCGGTGTCGGAGACTCTGCGTAGGCTCATCTGACATGGGGCTGCTCACCGAAGACGTAGAGAAATCTGGCGGTGCCGCGGCGCTAGGCGGGGACTTCTCGACCGACGCCGAGCCGTACCGTCGCGAACTGCTCGCGCACTGCTACCGGATGACCGGGTCGCTGCACGACGCCGAGGATCTGGTGCAGGAGACCCTGCTGCGCGCCTGGAAGGCCTACGACCGTTTCGAGGGCAAGTCGTCGATGCGGACCTGGCTGCACCGCATCGCCACCAACACCTGCCTGACCGCGCTGGAGGGCCGGCAACGCCGGCCGTTGCCGACGGGGCTGGGGGCGCCGAGCTCCGACCCCACCGCCGAGCTGGTGGAGCGGAGCGAGGTGCCCTGGCTGGAACCGCTGCCGGAGCTGACCGACGACCCGGCGGACCCGTCGGTCATCGTCGGGTCACGCGAGTCGGTGCGGTTGGCGTTTGTCGCGGCGCTGCAACACCTTTCACCCCGGCAACGGGCGGTGCTGCTGCTGCGCGACGTGCTGCAGTGGAAGGCCGCCGAGGTGGCCGAGGCCATCGGCACCACCACCACCGCCGTCAACAGCCTGCTGCAGCGCGCCCGCACCCAGCTCGAGGCCGTCCAGCCCAGCTCCAGCGACCGGCTGACGCCGCCCGATTCCCCCGAAGCCCAGGACCTGCTGGACCGCTACATCGCGGCGTTCGAGGCCTACGACATCGACCGGCTGGTCGAGTTGTTCACCGCCGAGGCGATCTGGGAGATGCCGCCGTACACCGGCTGGTACCGGGGCCCGCGGGACATCATCACGCTCATCCACCAGCAGTGCCCGGCCGAACATCCCGGCGACATGCGCCTGCTCCCCGTGGTCGCCAACGGCCAGCCCGGCGCGGCCATGTACATGCGCGCCGGTGACGTGCATGTGCCGTTTCAGCTGCATGTCCTCGACATCAGCGACGGCCGGGTGGCACGGGTGGTGGCGTTCCTCGACGGCACCCTATTCGAGAAATTCGGGCTGCCCGCTACCGTGTGACGATGCCGAATCCCCCGCTCGTCACACCCGCGCCCGGGAAGCCGCTGCTGCTGTTGGGCGGCTTCGACATCGTCGACATGGGCTATGTCGCCGAGGAGTTCTTCGTCTCCGGAACGGCCGCGTCCTACGCGCCCACCACCGCGCTGGGTCCCGACGGCGGCTGGAGCGTAACACCAAGCGGCAGTGCGGAATACACCACGCGGATGGTGGCGCTGACCCCGACCGACCCGGCCCACTTCAACGGGACCGTGCTGGTGGAATGGCTCAACGTCAGCGGCGGCATCGACGCCCCCGCCGTGTGGATGATGGCGCACCGCGAAATCCTTCGCGCGGGCTACGCCTACGTCGCGGTGTCGGCCCAGAAGGTGGGGGTGGACGGCGGCGGCGAGAACCTGATGGGCTTCGACATGTCCCTGAAGAGCCAGGACCCGCTGCGCTACGCCGCCCTGAGCCACCCGGGCGACGAGTACTCCTACGACATCTTTTCCCAGGCGGGCGACCTCGTCCGCAACGGAGCGCTGGGCGAGCTGCCGGTGCGGCACGTGGTCGCCCTGGGCGAGTCGCAATCGGCCATGTTCCTGACGACCTACATCAACGCCGTCGATCCGCTCGCGCAAAGCTACGACGGGTTTTTGGTGCACTCGCGGTTCGGGTCGGCCGCGCCGCTGGACGGCGTTTCCGTCTTCGACGAGTCACACCTCGACATGCCCGAGGCGGTCGCGTTCCGCTCCGACCTGCGCGTCCCGCTGATCACGATCATCACCGAAACCGACCTCTTCGGCGGCCCGCGGGAGGGCTACTACTTCGCGCGGCAGCCGGACCACGACCGGCTGCGGGTCTGGGAGATCGCCGGGGCCGCCCATGCCGACAACTACACGATCCAGGTGGCGCCCATCGACAACGGCTCCGCGCCGCTGGAGGCGATCGTGGCCGCCTACGCGCCGACCAGCACGCTGATGGGTCAGCAGCTGGGCCACTACATCAACTTCGCGCCGCAACACCACTACGTGGTGCAGGCGGCCCTCGACGCGCTGCACACCTGGGTCCGCACCGGCGAACCGGCACCGGTGGGCCCACCGATCGAGGTCCAGCAAGGCGAGCTGCCCCGGCCCGTCCTCGATCCGCACGGCCTGGCCCGTGGCGGCGTGCGGACCCCATGGGTGGACGTGCCGATCGCACGCACGTCCGGTATCGCCGAGGCGGAAAGCATCATGGCGGCGATCTTCGGCTCCGGCGAACCGTTCGACGCGGCCACGCGGGACCGGCTCTACCCGGGCGGCGTCGCGCAATACCTCGACGGCTTCACGGCGGCGCTCGACCGCGCGATCGGCTCGGGGTTCATCCTGCCGGCCGACCGCGCCGAGATTCTCGAGCTTGCCGCCGCGACGTTCCCCCAGAACTAAAGGGCGCGTTCAGCTTTCGGCGGCCAGCACGTCACGCACCGCGGCGTCGGCCGCGCTCAGCAGGTCCGGGTCGATGCCGGCGCGGCCGCGCACCAGGACCGTGGCGCAGTTGGCCACCGGCAGCCCCTCGGCCGGGCACAGGCCGTCGGGAAGCTTGCCGATCATCGGCAGCAGCGCCAACCCGAGCCCGGAGCGCACGGCGGCGTAAAGGCCCGACAGGTCACCGCATTCGGCGGCGATTTCGTAAGCGATGCCGTGTCTTTCGAGGACTGAGAAGGCCGGCTCGCGCAACGTGCACGGCTCGGCATAGATCACCAACGGCAGCGGGTCGCCCCGGCGAGCGGCGAAAGTCCGCGCCGAAACCCACCTCAGCTGCACGACTCCCGACGCATTGGCGCGATCGAGCCCCGACCCGTCGAGCATGATCGCCAGGTCCAGCAGGCCCCGGTCGAGGGCGTCGGCCAGCGAGACGTTGCGGTCGAGCCGGAACCGCGGCCGCCGCTCGGGAAGCCGCTCACGCAGCACGCTGGTCAGGGCGGGCAGCATCACGTCCGCGCCGTGCTCGGTCGCCCCGATCGTCAGCAGCCTGTGCTCGGTGGCGCCGAGGTCGTCGAGCGCCGCGTCGTGCGCCTCCAGAATCGCCCGGGCGTGCCGCAGCACCTTCTGACCGACCTCGGTGAACAAGACGCCCCGGCCGGAGCGTTCGACCACCGGTTCGCCTACCACGCTCTCCACCTTGCGCAGGTGCTGGCTGACGGCGGACTGACTGAGGTGCAGCGCGGCGGCGGCGCGGTGAAATCCCCCACAGTCGGCGACCGCCACCAGGCTGCGCAGCGGCGCGATATCGAGCACCTGAGCCATACCGACGAACCATAGTCCGATCAGCGAATACGATCAATCGATCGACCTGATCACCTTGAAATTCTTTGGTCACCGATGATGTGATCAGCATTCGTGATCGGTTTCGATCGCTAATAATCGTTGGACGGCGTGGGTCGGCGTCGACGAACATGGGGGCATGGACCTGCCGCGCATGCCGTTGACGACTGCCTCGGCGGTCACCGTGACCTACGCGATCGGTTACCCCATCGGGGCGCTCGCGGTGGCCGCGATGACCCCGATGGCCGTCTTGGTGCTGCGATTCGGTTTGGCCGCAATCATTCTGGCGTGCTGGGCCGCCCTGGCCCGAGCGGCGTGGCCGCGGGGGGCGCAGTTCGGGCACGTTGTCGTCGCGGGTCTGCTGATCCAGGCCGTGCAATTCTGCTGCCTCTACGAGGCGCTGCTGCTCGGCGCGCCGGCGGTGCTCTGCGCGGTGGTCGTCGCGATGAACCCGGTCACCACGACGATCCTGGCCACGATGTTCCTGCGCGAGCGGCTCGGCTCGCGGCGGGTGTTCGCCCTGGCGCTGGGGGTGCTCGCGGTGCTCGCCGCGTGCGCCAAGCGGTTGATGAGCACGCACGGCGTCGACCCGGTGATCGCGCTGCTTGTGGTTGCGCTGCTTGGCCTTTCGGCCGGCGGCGTGTACCAGCAGCGGTATTGCGCCGGCGTCGACTTCCGCGCGATGAGCGCGGTGCAGAATGCCGTCGCGCTCATTCCCGCGACCGCGCTGGCGGTCCTGACCCCGTTCGCCGTGCACGACGCGACCAAGGCCGCCGTCGCGATCACCGGCATGGTGCTGATCAACGCCACGCTGGCGGTCAGCATCTACCTGCGCGCCATCAGCCTGCACGGCGCCGCGGCGGTGGCGATGCTGTTCGCCGTAATTCCGGCGGCCGCCGCGGTGCTGTCCTGGCTGATGCTCGGGCAGCGCCCGGACATCGGGGTCGCGATCGGCCTGCTCGCCGGGGGCCTGGCGTGCTGGCTCAACAGCGGGGCGTCCCGACGGCGCGACGCGGCGCCCGCGGTGTGCGCGCGGCCACGCTTAGAAGAGGCGGCTGTCCGGTGACGGGCCCGGCACCGGGCGGACCAGCCCGGCGCCGGTGATCAGCGGCAGATCCAGCGCGGACAGCAGCCCGGGTCGGGCCGCGCACACCGCCGGGATGGCGTTGACCATCCGGGACGCCCCGGCAATGCGCGCGCCGAGGTCGTGGTCGCGATCCTCGGCCATTTCGAATTCGCAACGCATGGTGGGTGATCCCTCGATCTCGACGCGGTAGAGGCCGCGGCCGGAGGCCTGGCCGTAGCCGAGGTCCTTCGGCGGGATGGTGATGTGCGGCTGCGGCCAGTCCGGCGCGAGGTCGTCGCGCATCCGCGTCACGTGGTCGAGGACGAACGTCGCCTTGTCGCCGACATATCCGGTCAGCGTGGAGCGCATCGCCGCGATGGTTCCCGCCGCGATGTGCCCGGTGGGCGTGTCGAACGACTCGGGGGCGGCGACGCGTTCGTTGGCCTCCTCGATGCGGTCGATCTTGACGCCGAGCCCCGCGGCGAGCTGGTGCAGCACCGGCCCCCAGCCGAAGGTGAATATTCCGGGCTGCGCCGCGAAGGCCTGGTACTCCGGCGGCTTGCCGAACCCGAGGATCTCGTAGACGGCCGCCCGGTCCGGGTAGGTGGCGTAGTTGAACATCTCCGTCACCCGCACCGATTCGATCCCCCGCGATACCCCCGAAAGCACGAGCGGCAGAACATCGTTCGCGAAGCCGGAGTCGATCCCGGTGGTGAAGAACGACGCACCGCCGTCGAGCGCGGCGCGCCGCAACGGGTCGGTGAACGCGCCGTCTACCCCGTCGGGATACACCAGCGGCACCACCGAACACGACACCACGTTCTTCCCGGCCCGCAGGATCGACGCCATGTCCTCGACGGCTTCCAGCGGGCGCAGGTTGGCCCCGGCGGCGTACACCACCGCGTCGGCCTCACCGGCGATCATCGCCGAAGGGTCCTGGGTCGCGACCACCCCCACCGGCGCGATTCCGCACAGCTCGCCGGCGTCGCGACCTGCCTTGGCGTCGCTGTGCACGACGACGTCGACCAGCTCCAGCTCGGGGTGATCGATCACCCCACGCAGGGCGATCAGGCCCATGGAGCCCGGGCCCCAAACCCCCACCTTCAACATCGTGATTCTCCTATTATTAGGATGCCTATCGTTAGATTTCGGACGGATCGTAAGGAGCTGCGCGTGGGTGAGTCAACCGCCAAATCACCGCCCACCGCCCGCGTGATGGATGTGCTTGCGGCCCTGGCGGATTCACCGAACGGGCGCACGTCGGCCCAGCTGGCGAAGGCCTGCTCGATCAGCACGTCGACCTGCGCCCTGGTGCTCGCCGAGCTGGAAGGGCGTGCCTGGGTAGCGCGGCACGAGGACCGCCGCTACGTGCTGGGCAGCGGCCTGTTCAGGCTGGTGCACGGGCTGCGGACGCAGTTCCCCCTGCTGGACCGGGGGCGCGACGCGCTGCGCTTCCTGCACGACGCGCTCGGCGCGGGCTGCTCGCTGTCGAGGATCGGCGAGCGCCAGCTGACCACCGTCGACGCGGTCGGCCACGGCACCGACGGCGAACACGCCGTCGGGCAGCGCTTCCCGATCGACCCGCCGTTCGGCCTGGTCGCCATGGCCTGGCGCGACGACCAATCCGTCGACGCCTGGCTGCACCGGGTCGTGCCGCGGCTGACGCGCACCGAGGTGACCCAGCATCGGCGGGTGCTGGCCGACATCCGCACCCGCGGTTACGGCGCGTGGCGGTTCGACGACACCCACCGCTCGCTGCATCACCGGCTGGCCGACGTGCTGGCCTCGCTGGAACCGACCGCGCGAGTGACCCGCCAACTGACCACGCTGATGACCATGGTGACGCTGCGATCGGTCACCGACGCGCTCGAAACCGGGCTGGCTACAACGGAATTCGTCGTATTGCCGATCTTCGGCCGGGACGGGCAACCGGAGTACCAGATCGAGATCCACCTGGGCCGCCCGGCCGGGTTGACGCTGGAAGCGCTCGATTCCGCACTGCGGCGCGCGCAGGAAATATTGGCCTAGGCTAGAGCTCATGCCCGCCACCGTCGACGTCCGCCGCGCGGCCGACCGGGCCGTCACCACGACGCCCTGGCTGAAATCCCGGCACTCGTTCTCGTTCGGCGACCACTACGACCCCGACAACACCCACCACGGGCTGCTGCTGGTCAACAACGACGACATCGTCGAGCCGGGAACAGGATTCGACACCCACCCCCACCGCGACATGGAGATCGTGACCTGGGTGCTGAGCGGAGAGCTGACCCACCGCGACTCCGCCGGTCACCACGGGACCATCTATCCCGGCCTGGCCCAACGCATGTCGGCGGGTACCGGCATCCTGCACTCGGAAAAGAACGATTCCCGCACCGAGCCAGTCCATTTCGTGCAGATGTGGGTGGCCCCCGACGAGGCCGGCATCGACCCGAGTTACCAACAGCACGAGATCGACCCCGGGCTGCTGGACGCCGGACTTGTGACCATCGCCTCAGGCATACCGGGTAATGAGGCGGCCATCACTCTGCACAACCGCAACGCCGCACTGCATGTCGCGCGGCTGCAGCCCGGCGACTCGGTTGACCTGCCACAGGCCCCCTACCTGCATCTATTCACCGCGCGAGGCCGGATCCAAGCGGCGGAAATCGGCGATCTCACCGAGGGTGACGCGGTCCGATTCGCCGACGCCGAGGCACCGCGGGTGACGGCGAGCGAGCCGTCGGAGCTGTTGGTCTGGGAGATGCACGCGGCGTTGGGAGTTTGAGGGCACCCGGCCAGCACATAGAGTGGGCACGACAGACAGGAGCCCGCATGTCTCAATCGCAGCCGCGGCACGCGGCGCCGAACCCCAAGCGAAATATCAAGGCAGTTCGGACCGTGCGGTTCTGGTCACTCCCCATCGTCGTCACGCTGGCGCTCATGTCGGCGCTGTGCGCGCTGTACCTCGGGGGCATCCTGAACCCGATGACCAACCTGCGGCATTTCCCGATCGCCGTGGTGAACGAGGACGCCGGCCCGACCGGCGCGCAGATCACCGACGGCCTGGTTGCCGGTTTGGACAAAAACAAGTTCGACGTCCGGGTGGTGTCCCACGACGAGGCGCAGCGACTGCTGGACACCGCACACGTCTACGGGGAGTTGGTCATTCCGCCCACCTTATCGTCCAACCTTCACGAGTTCGGCGCCAGCGCGGTCACGCCGGGCCGCACGACGCGTCCCTCGGTCACCATCTCCACCAACCCGCGTGCGGGCACCCTCGGCGCCAGCATCGCCGGCCAGACGCTGACCCAGGCGATGGCGGTGGCCAATGGCAAAGTGGGCCAACGGCTTTCGGCCGACGTCGCGGCCCAGACCGGGGGCGCGCCGCTGACCGGCGCGTCGGCGCTGGGCCTCGCCAACCCGATCGACGTCAAGTCCGGCGTCTACAACGCCCTGCCGAACGGCACCGGCAACGGGCTGTCGGCGTTCTACTTCGCGCTCTTGCTGCTGCTGGCAGGCTTCACCGGCAGCGTCGTGGTCAGCACGCTGGTCGACGCGCTGCTCGGTTACGTGCCGGCGGAGTGGGGCCCGGTGTACCGCTTCGCCGAGCAGGTCAAGATCTCGCGATTCCAGACGCTGCAACTCAAATGGGCCATCATGACGGTGCTGGCGCTCCTGACGTCGGCGGTCTACCTGGCCATTGCGCACGGGCTGGGCATGCCGATCCCGCTGGGATGGCAACTGTGGGCGTACGGCGTCTTCGCGATAATCGCGGTGGGCATCACGTCGAGTTCCATACTGTCGGTGCTTGGTTCGATGGGCCTGCTGGTCAGCATGCTGATCTTTGTCATCCTCGGGCTACCGTCCGCGGGCGCCACCGTCCCGCTCGAGGCCACGCCGCCGTTCTTCCGCTGGGCCGCCAAATTCGAGCCGATGCACCAGGTTTTCCTCGGCGTGCGCTCGCTGGTCTATCTCAACGGCCGCGCGGATGCCGGTCTGTCGCAGGCGTTGTGGTTGACAGGGATCGGGCTGGCCATCGGCCTCCTGCTCGGCGGCATCGTCACGCACCTCTACGACCGCAAGGGTTTCCACCGCATCCCGGGGGCGGTCGAGCTGGCCATCGCCGCGGAACACCAGGCCCAGCACCAGGCGCGGGCGCAAAAGCGCGAACGCCCCGACGCGGACCCCGCCGAAACCACACCCGACAGCCCCGCCGAGGCCGAGAGCGAAAGCCCAAGCAGGCAAACGTAATTCGAGTGCGGCCTAAGCGTCACGGATTCGTTATCGAAGTTGACAGTGTGACTGGTGTGACTGATGCTATTTATGTTGCATAGCTATCAGTGCCGAAAGGTCCATCGTGCTGACGCCCCTCGCCAGCTTGCGCCGGCTGGCGGCCTGCTGCACCGCGGTCCTCGCGTGCGCCGTGCTGGCGAGCACCACCGGACAACCCGTCGCCCACGCCGCTGACGGCCGCGACCTGCTCGCCACCGCCATCGAGACCACCAAGGGCTCGTACCTGGTCTACAACTTCGGCCCCGGTCACCCCACGCCCATGCTCAACGCCGGCGGCAGCTGGTACGAGATGAACAACGGCGGGCACCTGATGGTCATCAAGAACGCGGCGGGGCGCCTCGCGCCGCACCTCCTGGTGGACAGCCACCAGGGCGATCAGGCGCGCTGCGAGAACAATCCCGGTGCCCGCACCGGCGAGGGGCTGTGGCAGGCCTCCGAGGTCTACGCGCCGCTGCAGGCGTGGCAGCGGATGGGGCAGCCGACGATCGCGATCAACGCCAACTTCTTCGACATCCGCCCACAGAAGGGCGGCTCCTGGCGCGAGACGGGCTGCAGCTCTCCGCTGGGCGCGTTCGTCGACAACACGCACGGGCAGGGCCGGGCGAACCAGGCGGTCACCGGCACCGTCGCGTACCCGGGCAAGCAGGGCCTTTCCGGCGGAGGCGAGAGCTGGAGCGCCCTGTCGACGATGATCCTGCCGTCCGGTGGCGCGCCGTACGTGTTGCGCGCCAGGAGCCCTCAGGACTATGACGTCGCCACCCCGGTGGTCGCCGACCTGCTGAACCGCAACGAGCGGTTCGTCGCGGTGTCGGGGATCGGCCTGTTGTCCCCCGGCAAGACCGGGCAGCTCAACGACGGCGGTCCCAGCGCGGCGCGCACGGCCCTTGCGTATGTGAAGCAAAGGGACGAGATGTACATCTTCGAGGGCGGCAGCTACACGCCGGACAACATCCAGGACCTGTTCCGCGGGCTCGGTAGCGACACCGCAGTCCTGCTGGACGGCGGCGGCTCCTCGGCGATCGTGCTGCGGCGTGACACCGGCGGCATGTGGGCCGGCGCCGGCTCACCGCGGGGATCCTGCGACACCCGCCAAGTGCTGTGCGACTCCCACGAGCGCGCACTGCCCAGCTGGCTGGCCTTCAACTAACCGTCGATGGCGGCGACCCGCCTCGCCCGGCTTCGCCGCCCTCGCGATCGCCGCTGGCCTTCGGGCCGTAGCGGAAGATCAGCAGGCTCGTCGCCACCACCGCGGCCGTGACCGCGAACACCGGGGCGACGACGAAGCGCGACATCGTGGCCCCGACCAACGCGCCCGCGCACATCGTGAAAACGACGCTGAAGCGCAGCTTTTCGCGCTCACCCGTGCCGCCGGCGAGATGGCTGTCCAGGCCGAGGCTGACGATGGTCGACGTCAGCACCGTGGTGGACAGCTCCTGGATCCCGAACTGGCGCGCGCTGGAATGCTGCAGGCCGAAGGTCACCGCAAGCATGCCGATCATGATCAGCTTGGAGTTGTCGTGATAGTGCAGCACGCCCGCGCCGGCCAGAACCGACAAGGCGAGCAACAACACGATTTCGGTGGCCAGCACCGTGCTGATCCATGACCGCGTCCGTTGGTCGAAATGCCTTGCCAACCGGCCACTGACGATCGTGGTGCAGACGAAGGTGGGCAGGGCCACCACGACCGCCGTCAGGTCGATGCTGGTTCTCGGGGCCAGCCAGAAGCCGAGGAAGATCACGTTGCCGGTCATGTTCGCCACGAAGACGTGGCCGAGCACCAGGATGCTGATCGCGTCCGCGAGGCCGGTGGCGAAGGTCAGCAACAGCAGCGCGGCAACGGTCGAGCGCTCGGAGACCGGGGACGCAACGGCCATGGTCTGCTTGGGGATCCGGGGCGCTAGACCTGCGGCGTCAGGTCCAGCGAGGTGATGGTCGTCATCCTCGTCACCAGCCAATGGCCGTTGGTGCGCTTCATGAACAGCCGATAGGACAGATACTTCAGCGACGGGATGTTCTTGGTAAGCGGGCTGGTGGACGTGGTGTTGGTGTAGACGATGACGACGGCGTTCGGGTCGTCCAGCGATTCGACCGCCGCGCCGGTGACTTCGGTGCTGTTGGTGACCTTGGCCTGCTTGTTGGGGCCCACGATCGCATCGACGAACTTGCGGTACTGGGCCTCGAAGTCACCGCTGAGGTAGGCGGCGGCTCGGTCGGCGAGGCCGTCCATGTTCTCCGGGGTGTAGGTCCACAGCGTCGTGATCGCGTTGGCGGCCGTGCGCGCCACCTTCAATTTCGTTGCGGCCGTGGCGCGATCGGTCAGATATGGCTGCACCGCCGCGCCCGCGAACGCCGCGGAGCCGACGAACAGCACGGCGGCCACCGCGATGGCGATGGCGAGCCGCTTGCCGGCCAGGATCTTGCGCCGGGGGCGTCGAGCGGGCTTGGTCTCCCCCGCCTCGACCCCCTCGCCCGCTGCGGATTCCGTTGGCGGCTCGGCGCTTTCGTCGGACGCCGCGCCGGCCTCGACGGCGGTGGCTTCGGCGTCCTCGCTCGTGGGTTCGTCCGTCGTTGCCGCGGCGGCGGTTAGATCACCTGTATCAGGTTGCTGATCTTCCACTGATTCCCTTCCTGCGTGACGGTTGCCATCCAACGATTGGTGTTGTCGAATACCTGTTTTTCGTCCGGCGATTTGGAGGTCACGTCGGTGGCCACCATCACGGTGGCGGTGCCGTCGTCGTTCCAGCGTTCCAGGCCCGCGCCGAGCACGGTGCCGGTCGCGGGCTCGGCCCGGGCCACCTGGAGCAGGATTTCGTTGGCCTTCTCGTGGTATTGCTTGGCGAATTCGCCGGTGGCCTGGGCCATCACCCGTGTCACATAGTCGTTGGCGTGATACGGGTCGATGGACGTGAACTGCGCCATGAATCCCGACACGTAGCTGAGCACCTGGCGCTCCTTGGCGGCGGTGCGCACGCGCGATTGATGCGAAATCAGCATCAGGGTGCATGCCGCGATCGACGCGACCATCAGCAGCGCGGCGGCCACGCCGGCCGCCGGCTGCCACCAGCGTCGCCCCGGCGGCGCCAGGCGCGCGACGAGCAGCGGCTCCTCGCCCGGCTCAAACTTGCGGCGGGGGCTCATTTTCCGTTCCCGGGCGGTTTCGGCCTGGTCAGCACGGTGAGGTCGTCGACGCGCCAATGTTGGTCCGCGCCTTTGGCGAATTCCACCCGGACGGTGGCGCTGATCGCGCGCTCGTCGGGCCCGACGCCGCGCCGGCCCTGCAGGAACAGCAGCATCGTCGCCCGGTCCGGCGTGGCTGATTGGACCGACCCGTCGGTGGGCCAGTACTCGTTGACGACGGGATTGCCCTTCTGGACCACGTCCTGCTGCGCCGCCAGCTGGCCCCGGTACTTGTCGGTCGCCAGCGACCGCGCCCGAGCGAAGTCGTCGCGCAACGACTTTGGGTCGTACGTCAACATCTGCGCCACCATCTTGGGCCCCTGCGCCTGGATCTCTGCCCTGGTTTGATCGCTCGCCTGGTCGCGCGCGAACACCACCAGGTAGCTCACCGCGGCGCCGGCGACACACACCACCGCCGCGGTCAGGACCGCCACCGCCGTCCAGCGCCGCAACTTGGGCAGCGCCTCGTCGGATTCGACGCAGCGCACTTCCGTGCCCAGCAGCATGTCGGCGAACGTGCGACGCTGCGAATCCCACAGCGGCCAAAGCCATCCCACCACCGACACGGTGTCCAGCAGGTGAGCCAGGTCCCGCAGCAGCAATCCCCACGGCCCGATGGCCGCGCCGTCGCGGCGCACCACTCCGATTCCGAACAAGCCGCGTCCCAGGCTCCAGCCCGTGACGGTCGGCAACAGCAACCGGTTGACCAACATCAACAGGATGGCGAGGCCGGCGACCGAGACGCAGGCCCACCACCACACCGGATGCTGATCCACGGTCCAGGCGACCAACGCCATGGTCACCGCGACGGCGATGCACGGGACGGCGTCGACGGCGAACGCGGCCGCGCGAACGTGCCAGGGGGCCAAGGCATCCCGCGGAGACTCCGGTATGGCCGCCGTGGTGTGTGCCCGAGCCTGAATCTCCTCGACCACCACCGTCACTTCGTCACCTGGTCGAGCTTGGAAATCCGGTACTGCCCTTCGGCGTATGCCATCTTCACCCGCAGGCGGTAGCCGGTCTCCTTTTGCGACTGATCGCTTGCGACCTTGACGCGCATCGCGACGAGCACGTCGACCGAGCCGTCGTCGTTGTTGCGCTCCACCGCCGCACGCACATCGGCCACCTGAACGTGCACGTTCGCGGCCTGATAGGCCTGAACGACCATGTTGGTGTACAGCAGCGCCTGGGAGCGGAATGCGTCGGTGCCGCACTCGATGATCTTCTGTTCGCTCTGGACCATGGCGTTGGTGTCGGGCGCCTGGGTCGCCGACACACAATCCACCGCCGCCTTGAGCGCGGCCGCGTCGTTGCGCGCGATGACCTGGCTCTCGTGGTGATAACGCAGCGCGAAGTAGCTACCGACTCCGAGGCCGGCGGCCGACAGCACGAGCGCGGCGGCGATGCCGGAGAGCCACCCGCGTCCCAAGCGCGACGGACGGCGTTCGACGCCCGCGGGCGCGTCGGCGGAGTCGACTTCGGTTTCGGCCTCGGTGGAGTCGGCTTCGGATTCGGGCTCGGATTCAGGTTCGGATTCGGCCTCGGGTGTGGCTTCCGGCGACGCCACGTGCGCGGGCGACTCCTCGGTCGTCACCTGCGTGGCCGTCTCGTCGTCAGCAGCCGCCGGCTCCTGATGAATCTTCGGACTTGATCTCTGGGAGGGCTTGCGCAGTCGACGAAACCTCGGCATGGGTGGGGGGTTCAGCCGGCCGGCGCCAGCATCTCCTTCCATCCGTCGTCTCCTGTTTTCGTCGAGTTCTCGACGGAGTATTTCACTCCATCGGGCCCCACCAGCTCACCGCTCTGCGGGCTGTAGATGGCGGCGGGGGGCCCGCTCGGAGTGTAGACGCACGGGTTGGGCTGTTGGCCGTTGCACTGCACGGTGCCGCTGCCCGGGCGCGACAAGGGGTCGCTGGTCGGCGGCGGCGTGCCCGGGACCCGGTCCGACGGAGCCGGGTTGAGTCCGTTGTTGATGGACGGCGCCGGAATCACCATGCCGGGGCGCACCGACTGATCGCAGCGCGCCGCCGGGGCGGGGCAGGTCAGGATCTGGTTCGGGTCGCCGTACCAGGGGTTGGTGCCCGCCGGAACGTAGGGCTTAGGGTCGCGGCATTCCCGTGGGGTGGCGGCCCGCTTGCCGGGCATGTCGGTACACGGAATGTTGCGCGAACCGCGCACGCTGTTGGCCGGCGTCTCCATCGGAATCTTGCAGTAGGTGCCCGACGGCAACGGCGCCAGGTTGGTGTCCGCCGGAGACCGCCACTCCGACGCCGGAATGAACCCGGTCAGGCAGGGCGGCGGCTGGTTGATCGACAACGCCAGGTCGAGCGCGGCCTGGTTCGGGAACGGCGCGGCCACCGTCTGGGCGATCGAGGCGCCCTGGGGCAGGAAGACCAACACCTGCTCCACGCCGGTGTGGTAGCGCTTGAGCAGGTCGAACACGACTTCGAGGTTCGCCAGCGTCTGCGGCAGCGAGTCGCGGACGTCGTTGAACACCTCGTTGACCTGATCGGCGGTCGGGGCGGCCTGGCGCAGCACGCTGCGCACATGACTGTCCTCCCGCGCGGCCTGTGCGGCCAGGTTGTTCAGGTTGCGGGCCCACCGCTCGATCGCGGCGTTGGATTCGACCTGGCTGTCCAGGACCGGCCCGGAGTTCTGGATGATGTCGTTGACGTTGGTGATGTTGGTCTTGAAGTCACCGACGATCGCCTGCGTGGAGTCGACCAGCCGCTGCAGGGCCGGCCCCAACCCGCCGACTGCCTGCGCCGTCTCGTCGAGCAGCTGGCCGATCTTCTCCTTGGGCAACACGGCGAGACCCCGGTTGGCCGTGTCCAGCGCCGGCCCGATCTCGCTGGGCACGGTGCCGTGGGTGATGGTCTGGCCGTCGGCGAGGTCCTTGCCCGGGTTGCCGGTCGACACCAGGTCCAGGTACTGCTCACCGACCGCCGACACCGAGTGCACGTTCGCGACCGCGTCGACCGGGATCTTGTAGCGGCTGTCGATGCTCATCGTCGCCTTGGCGCCGTTCTCGGTGGGCTCGACGTCGGTGACCTTGCCGATGGTGATGCCGCGATAGGTCACGTTGGCCGTCGGGTACAGACCGCCGGAGGCGGGCAGGTCGGCCTTGAGTGTGTACCGGCCGACGCCGACCAGGCTCGGGATCTGCAGGTAGTAGATGCCGAGCACGAGTATCGAGATGACCGTCAGGATCCCGAAGGCGATCAGTTGGCGTCGGACGAAGGGAGTCAGCAATTCCGGTCCGCCCTTTCCACCAGGGGCCCGCCGGGCGCGTCGTTCGGGTTGGGCGTGTAGCGGACATCGGGAATCATCGACTCCGGGTCCCGCCCGTAGGACTGCTCGAGCGCCCGCAGCGCGCCCGACAACCCGGTTCCCGTCAGGAACGCGTTGTCGATCGCGCTCCAGGTGACGTCCAGGGTGATCGAAATGTTCTGGTAGTCACCGCGCATCATCTTCGGAATGGTGTCGATGTCGTAGGGCTGCGTCAGGATCAGCTTCAACGCGCCGATCAGGTACGGGGACGCCCGGCCGAGCTCCCTGAGCGGGCACTGCAGCGACTGCAGGTCCTGGTGCAGGGGGCCTCGCGCCTCGGAGAGGTACTGATCGGCGGCCGCGCTCAGCCGTCCCACCGAGTCCACGGCATTGATCAGCAGCTGCTTGGTGTCGGCGAAATGCTTGATCAGCGGCGGAATGTCGGTCAGAACTCGATCGAGGACGTCCGCCCGATTACCCACGTACGCCAGCAGCCGGTTGGTGGAGTCGATGGCGTGGGTGATGTCATCGCGCTGCTGGTTGACCTGGGTGACGAAGGTGTCCAGCTTGCCCAGGAAGGCGCGAATCTGGTTGCCCCGCCCGTTGAAGATGTTGAAGACCTCGTTCTGCAGCACCTCCAGGTTGGGGATGCCGCCACCGCGCAGGATCAGCGACAGGCTGGCCAGGGTCTGCTCGGTGGTGGGGAATGCCGAGGAGTTCTTCAGCGGAATGGTGTCGCCGTTTTTCAGCAGCTCCGGCGACGGGTTGGGCGGCGCGGCCAGCTCCACGTGCTGGGAGCCCAGCAGCGAGGTCTGGCCGATCTTGGCGGTGGCGTTCTTCGGCAGCTTGACGCTCTTGTCGATGCCCAGCGTCAGCGTCGCCACCCAGTTCTTCAGGTTGATTGCCTTGATGGAACCGACGAACACGTCGGCGACCATCACCTTGCTGTTGCCGTTGATCGCGAGCGTGTCCGGCATCTGCACGTAGAGGGTGTACGACCCGCCGCCGCTGCCTGGGCCGCCCGGGATCGCCACGTTGGAGATCCCTTTCCAGCCGCACGAGCTCAGCACCAGCGCGGCCACCAGCAGCACCAAACCCTGCCAGGCCCAACGCCGAATCAAACGGACCATTCGCACCGCAGTCACTGCCCACCTCCGAGGCCGGCGGCCGCCGGCGGCCCGCCGGCGTTGGGCGCCGGCGCCGCCACCGGCGCGGGCGTCGGAGCGACCGGGCCGGGGACCACCTCCGGCCCCGGCGGCGGCGGGGGTATCGGCACCTGCGGCGGGTTCTGACCGATCACCGGCGAGGGGCCCTCGTCGTAGGCGTTCGGCGGCCCGGGCGGAGTCTGCAAGGTCGACTGCACGGGCGGAATGTTGGGCCCGCCCATCAGTTCGGCCAGCGACTCGGGCGTCATGAGGCCCGCGGTGATCGGTCCCACCTGCTGCCCCTGCATGCCGGGGGCCACGATCCACCCGTGTTGGGTGTTGCGGTGTGACGTCGGCGTGTCCGGCGACCAGATGCCGGGGACCGTCGTGTCCTTATATCCGTCCGGCGGATGCAGGCGCGGCTCGGAGTAGGCGACATCCTTGGGCAGCGTCTCGGCCGTGCTGGCAATGTTCAGGCCGAACGGCAGGTAGTTGAACTTGATCGCGTCGAGGATCGGCGCCAGGTACTGCGCGCACAGCTCGGCGGACTCCTGGTAACCCAGCCGGCTGCCGGCCTGGATCGAGCTGCAGATGAACTGCATCGGGTTGGCGAAGTTGGTGATCGCCGGAACGGCCACCACCGCGCCGTGCGTCGGGTGATAGATCTGGTTGATGTTCGCCGCGGCCGTCGGGATGACGTGCAGCGCAGTCTCCAGCCCGTTCAGCGGATCCGGTTGCAGCAGCGTGTTCGTCGCCGTCGCCAGGTTGTTGATGTCGTGGGTCAGCACCTCGCGGTTCTGGTCCAGCCAGGGCCGCACCGTCTTTAGCAGGCCGTCGAACTGTTGTATCGCGTCGGCCAGGGCGCCGTCCGAGCTCGCGAGCCGCCCGGTGAAATCCGCCAAGTTCTCGTTCAGCGCGACGAACTGCCGGTCGTCCTGGTGCAGCGCGTTGACGAACAGGGCCAGGCTGCGCACCACCGCGAAGAAGTCGCCGCGACCCTCGTTCAACGCGGTCAGCGCCTGCGAGAGGCTGTTCAGCGTCGTGTTGAACTGCTTGCCCTTGCCGGCCAGCCCGTTCGCGTACGACTCGATGACTTCACCGAACGGACCCTTGGGCTGCTCGGGTGTTGGGCCCAGCTTGGAGATGATGTTGGTGACGCTGTTGCGCAGTTCGTCCCACTCCACCGGCACCTGGGTGCGGTCTTCGGGGATCACCGCGTTGTCGGCAAGCACCGGGCCGCCCTTGTAGACCGGCTCCAGCTGGATCGCGCGCGACGCCACCAGGGTGGGGTTGAGGATCACCGCCGACGCGCTGGCCGGCACCTTGTATTTGTTCTGGTAGTGGAAGGTGACCTTCATCTTGTCGCCGGCCGGCTCGATCTTGTCGATCGCGCCCACCCGCAGCCCCATGATCTGCACCTTGTCGCCGGCGTACAGCGCGTTGGCGGCCGGGAAGTAGGCCACGACGGTGTTGTTCGTCAGCTTCTGATACAGCCGCCAGCCGGCGTACCCGAGAACCAGGGCCAGCACGATCGCCAGCGAGCCAATGATCACCGATGTCCGGGTCAGCCTCGGCAGCCGGATGTTGCGAACATCAAAGATGGTGCTCAATTCTGGCTACCTCCCGTGATGCCGCTACCTCCCGTACCGCCGGGGTTGATGAACGGCGCCGGCAGCTGGTTCCCCGGCCCGGGCGGCGCCGGCGGTCCCGGCGGCAGGGCCGGCGCGAACGTCGACGGGGGCGGCGTCGGGCCGGCCGGTCCCAGGTTCTCGGTGCGCGCACCCGGCGGCGCCTGCGTCGGCAGCGGCACCGGGGTGCCCGGAACGTTGGGCGGCGGGTCACCCGGGCGCCCCGCGATGTTGATGCCCGGGGTGGGCGGCAGCCCGTCGGGATTGGGCGGCGACGTCTGGACGTCGACCGGCGCCGGGAAGCCGACCCCACCGAACGGACCGATGCCGGCACCCGCGCACGGCAACGGGTTCCACGGCCGCGGCAGACCCTCGTCGCCGACGGTGACGTTGCCGCCGGGGTTCGCCGGCGTGTACGAGCACGGCGACCCGGGCGGGACGGCCGGACCCGGGTGATCCGGCGTGCCCTCCAGCACCGGCGGCGCCGGCGGTGGCGCGCCGTTGGGCTGGCGGGTGCCGTTCGGGTCGGGCCACCGGAATTCCGGCAGACCCGCGCTGCGCCAGAAGTTCTCCGGGTCGATGCCGCGCTTCTTGAACGCCGCGTCGACGAACGGCTGCACGATCTGACCGGGGAACAGGTTGTGCAGCACCACCTTGAAGAACGGCCCCGACGCGATGGCCTCATTCAGCGACGGGAGGAACTTGCCGACCTCGGTGAAACCGGCGGCGAGGTCGTCCTTGCGCTGGACCAGGATGTCGCTGACCGTGCGCAGCTGTTCCAGCACGTGGTTCAGGTTGGGGTTGTCGTTGATGAACCCCTTGATCTGTTCGGAGAAGGCGGCGATGTTGCTCAGCAGCGCGTTGATGGCCTGGCCGCGCTCGTTGAAAGCGGCCAGCAACACCTTCGCGTTCACCAGTAACCGGTCGACCTGGTCGGCGCGGTCACCCAGGATGCTGGCCACCTGGTTGGACTGGGCGAGCAGGTGCTTGATCTGCTCGTCGCGCTTGCCGATCGTGTCGGAGAACTTGGCCACCCCGTCGAGCGCGGCGCTCAGGTGCGGGTAGGTCTGGTCGATGGTCTCCGAAAGCACGTGCAACGACTGCTTGACCGTGTCGATGTCCCACCCGCTGGCGGCCTTCGTCACGTCGAAGAACGCGTCATAGATCTGATAGGGCGTGGTGCTCTGACCGATCGGCAGCGAGTCGCCGGGCCGCAGCTGCTTGGTGCCCCGGTTCTCGATCTCGAGCACCTTCTTGCCCAGGATGGTGTCCGTCTTGATCGCCAGCCGGCTTTCGGTGCCGATGCTTTCGGTGCCGATATTGAACTTGATCAGGACGTGGTCGCCGTCGATGTCGAGGCTCTCCACCTTGCCGACGTCGAAGCCGGCGATGCGCACCTTGTCGCCCTTGGACAGGCCGCCGGAGTCGCTGAACTGCCCGTAGTAGTGCGGCTTGGCCATCAGCATGGGCACGCTCGTGAAGCTCTGGCCGACACCGACGACCAGCAGCGTCACCAGGATGCCCATCACGCCGATGCGCATCCGGTTGGGGGGTTCCAGCGTTCTCATTGCGGCGTGCACCTGCCCGTCGGCTGGTTGAACAGCCTGACCGTCCGAATCGGACCACCGGCCTGCAACCCGTTGATCTTGAGCGTGATGTCGCAGGCATAGAAGTTGACGAAGTCACCGTAGGAGCCGATGGTGCGCCCGATCATGTTCAGCGCCGTCGGCACCTTGTGGATGAAATCGTTCAGCTGCTCACGCTGATCGATGAGCGGCTGCTGAACGGCGTCCAGATAGTTCAGCGTGCTGTGCAGCAACCCCCGGTCCTCGGCCAGCAGGTCGGCCACCGTGCCCGCGGCGTTGCTGATGTGCGCGGTCCCGCCCGCCAACTGCTCGCTGTGGCCCTTCAGCCCGGTAATCAGGACCTCCAGGTTGTTGACGGTCTGATCGAATTGCTGGCGATGCCGAACCGTGGTGTCCAGCACGATGTTCAGGTTCTTGACCACCTCGCCGATCGCCTGGTCGCGCTCGCCGAGCTGGTTGGTCAGCTGCGCCGTCTGGTCGAGGATGTCGTTGATGGTCCCGCCCTGACCCTGGAACACCGTGACGAGCGCGGTCGCGATGGTGTTGACCTTCTGTGGGTCCAGCGCCCGAAACAGCGGCTTGAACCCACCGATCAGCGCGTCGAGGTCAAGCGCCGGCGACGTCCGCGACGCGGGGATGAATCCGCCTGGCGGTAGCACCCTCTCGGAGCCCTCGCCCTCGCCGCGTTTGAGCTCCAGGTACCGGTTTCCGATCAGGTCGAGGTAGCGGATCTGCGCCGTCGTCGACTGATAGAGCGGGATCGAGCGGTCGACGTTGAAGTCCACCCGCGCCCGCCTGCCGCCGTCCACCAGCTTCACCGAGTCGACCTTGCCGATCTCCACCCCGGACGCGCGGACGAACTGGCCCTGCCGCAGCCCGCTGACGTTGGTGAACTCGGCCGAGTACTTGTTGGTGCGGTCGAACCGCATCTGGCCGAAGACCACGACGATCATCACAGTGAAGACCAGCAGCACCAGCGAGAAGATGCTGAGTCGGACGATGGTACCGGTGATTTTCATGGGTTGATCGTGTTATCCCCTACCTGGCGGCCCCAGACGTACTCGATCGCATACGGCGAACCGGTGTCGAGGTGGTTGTACGGCGCGATGCTGTTGCCGGAGTCCATCACCAACTCGGGTGCGGGCCAGAGGTCATGGGTGATGTGCTGCCAGCAACCCGGCGCGCCCCCCGGTCCGCCGCGCGCGTTCACCCGGGGCAGGTTCTCCGGCCAGATGTACGGGTTGGGCGCCCCGCCGATCAGCGTGGCGATGTTGCCCAGGCCCGCCAGTCCCTGGGTGGGCAGCGCGAAGATCCCGATCAGGCCGACGAGGGTGATCGCCGACACCGGGTTGAGCAGCAGGCCCAGCCCGGAGAGCAGCTTCGTGTCGGCGTTGAGCGAATAGCCGTTGCCGCCGAGGAACGACCGGGCGATGGGTTCGATGTCGTGGTAGTTGCGGACCGTGCAGAACAGCTCGGGGCTGTAGGTGTCCAGCAGCTCGGCGGTCGGCACCAAATCCTTGGACCCGCGCGCCAGGTACGGCCCGCCGCGCTCGAAGATGTCCGCCCCGGTGTTACCGAACCCGGCGGCCGACAACAGCGCCTGATCCAGGTCCTTTTGCTGCGCGTTGATCGAGCGCGCGGTGACCACCGACTTGTCGAGGAAGTCGATCAGGTCCGGCGCCGCGTTGGCGTAGGTGTCGCCCAGAGCCGCCAGCGCCTGGATGTCATGACGGACCTGGGGCTGCTGCGGGTTGACGTCGTCGAGGATCGCGTTGGCGTTGACGATCGACTGCCCCACCCGGTCGCCCAGCCCGGCCAGCGATTGCGCCGCGGCGCTCAGCGTCAGGTTCAGCTTCACCGGATCCACCTGCTGCGCGATCTCGGTGATGGTCTGGAACAGCGTGTTGATCTCCGTCGTCACCGAGCGGGCGTCGATCACGGTCTGCGGCGTGATCCGTTGTGGCGACGGGTTTTTCGGCGTCGTCAGCGACACGTACTTGCCGCCGAACACCGTGGTGGCCTTGATGTCGGCGTTCACGTTGGCCGGGATCAGCTTGAGGTAGCGCGGGTAGACGTCCAGGTTGAACTTGGCCGCCGGCTTGCCGTCCTTGACGATCTCCGAGATCTTGGCCACCCGGCCGATTTCCACCCCGTTGTAGGTAACCTTCGAGCCGGGGTCCATCACCAGGCCGGCCCGGGAGGCCACCATGGTCAGGTGGTCCTTCTTGGTGAAGTCGCCGCGGAACTGCCCGTACACCAGGACGAGTGCCACGGCGGCAACGACGATCAGTGCTACCCCGGCCAACTTGTACGGCGGGTTGCGGGGCGGGTTGACCTTTCCGGGGACGCCTGGGCTGGCCATGGCTACACCGTCAATGCGAAGTTGGGGTTGACGCCGTAGAGCGCCAACGCGGCGGCCAAAACGACAACCTGGACCGACACCAGCGAGAAGCGCATCGACCGGCCGACGGCCTCGCCCACGCCGACGGGCCCGCCGCCGGCGTTGTATCCGTAGAAGCAGTGGGTGATCATCACGACGGCCGTGATGAGGATGGCCTCCACGAACGACCAGAACACGTCGTCGGGGCGCAGGAACGTCCGGAAGTAGTGCTCGTAGGTGCCGTGCGACTGGCCGTAGAGCACCGTCGTGGTGATCTGCGGGGACAGGAACGACATGATCATCGCCAGCGAGTAGAGCGGGATGATCACCACCAGCCCGGCCATGATGCGCGTGGTCGCCAGGAACGAAATCGACTTGATGCCCATCACTTCCAGCGCGTCGATTTCCTCGCTGATCCGCATGGCCCCCAACTCCGCGGTGGCGCCGGCGCCGACCGTGGCGGCCATCGAGATGCCGGTGACGACGGGCGCGGCGATGCGCACGTTGATCAGCGCGGCGAAGAAGCCGGTGAACGCCTCGACGCCGATGTTGCCCAGCGAGGCGAACCCCTGGATGGCGACCAGGGAACTACCGGACAGGGTCACGAAGCCGACGATCGCCACGGTGCCGCCGACGACGGCCATCGCGCCGGTGCCCATGCCGATCTGGGCGATGAGCCGCAGGGTCTCCTTGCGGTAGTTGCGCAGCGCGTGCGGGATGTGCCCGAGGGCCACCACGCCGAACCAGGCCATCTGCCCGATGTCGTCGAGCCCCCGGCCGAAGGCGCCCCCGTAGCGGTTGACGTTCTCGGCGGCCCGCGGAAAGCGGGCGCGCAACACGGCACCGGTCGACATGTCAGCGCCCCGTTCCGAATCGGACGCCGATGGTGGTCAGCACCACGTTGACCGCGTACAGCGCGACCACGCACAGCACCACGGTTTCGTTGACGGCGGTGCCCAGGCCCTTGGAGCCGCCGCGCACGGTCAGCCCGCGGAAACAGCCGACCAGGCCGGCGATGAGCCCGAACATGGCGGCCTTGACCGTCGCGATGACCACCTCCGGCAGGCCCGTGATGGTGGTCAGGGTCGCGAGGTAGGCCCCGCCCGACACGTTCTGCAGGTACACCCCGAACAGGTAGCCGCCCACCAGCCCGACGGTGATCACCAGCCCGTTGAGCAGCGTGGCGACCAGGGTCGCGGCGATCACCCGGGGCACCACCAGGCGGTGGATGGGGTCGATGCCGAGCACCTCCATCGCGTCGATCTCCTCGCGGATGGTGCGCGCACCCAGGTCCGCGCAGATCGCGGTGGATCCGGCGCCGGCGACCACCAGCACCGTGGTCAGCGGCCCGAGCTGGGTGACCGCGCCGATGGCGGCGCCGGCACCGGACAGGTCCGCGGCGCCGAACTGGGCCAGCAGCACGTTGAGGGTGAAGATCAGCAGCACGGTCAGCGGGATCGAGACGAAGATGGTCGGCAGGAAAGCCACCCGCATGATGAACCAGCACTGGAGGACGAATTCGCGCCATTGGAAAGGCCAGCGGAACAGCGCCTTACCGGTGAGAACACACATCCGGAAGAACCCGCCGATGAGCGTCAGCGGCGTCTCCAACTGGTCGCGCAGGTAGCCGACCAGGTGTGGACGATCCGTCGTCGAAGTCACCGGCTCCCCCTCACCTCGACCTCGTGTGCCCCGGGGGTCCGCAGCGAAACGAGTCGCACGCGCCGCCCCCTCTCCGTCCCGCGGTCGGGGGCACCCCCAGCTCGCCCCGACCATGTGTCTGTGACCATCGGCTCCCTACCCGCAAGTAGTAACGGAGACCACAGGAATGTACCCGATGGCCTTGAGCGTGTGAACTGCATCCGCACAATTAACCCTTCGTCAACAGCGGGCAAACGTTACAGTTGCCATCAGCCTTCCCCTCGCATGGTTAAATCCCTTGCTGCGGAACCGCTTTCGCTCATATTGACGGCCCCGTAGCGAACCCGTAGCTCAGTTTTGAGCACCTTTCCGGCCGGATTGCGCGGCAGTGCATCGACGATCTCGAGCGCCTTCGGATGCTTGTACCGCGCGAGACGCTCGGCCAGGAACTCTTGCAAGTCCTCCAGCCGCAGCGCCTCGCCGGTGACCGCAGCAACCGCGATGGGCACCTCGCCCCACTTCTCGTGGGCCTGGCCGATGACGGCGACTTCGACGATCTGGGGATGGCCGGCGAGAACGTTCTCGACCTCCGCGCAGTAGATGTTCTCGCCGCCGGAGATGATCATGTCCTTCTTGCGGTCCACCACCCAGACGTAGCCGTCCTCGTCCATCCGGACCAGGTCCCCGGAGTGGAACCAACCACCCGCGAAGGCCTCCGCGGTGGCCTGGGGGTTGTTCCAGTAGCCGCTCATCAATGTCGGTGCGCGGTACACGATTTCGCCGACCTCGCCGACGGGGACGTCGTTCATGTTCTCGTCGACCACCCGCGCGCTGACCGTGGGGATCACCTTGCCCACCGAGCCGCGCTTCCGGATCGCGTCTTCGCCGAGCAGCATGCAGGTGACGGGCGACATCTCGGTCTGGCCGAAGGCGGCCAATATCTGGGTCCCGGGGAACGTCGCCGACATCTCCCGCAGCAGCGCGTCCGTCGCCGGGGCGGCCCCCCACGACATGACCCGCAACCTCAGATCGCGGGGGCGCGCCCGCTGCTCCGCGCACACCGCCTGCCACTGCGCCGGAACCAGGAACAGTCCGGTGACCTTCTCCCCCGCCAGCACGTCGAGCAGCTGGCCCGGTTCGAACGCCCCCAGCGGGTAGATCACGGTCGGCACACCGAGCAACATCGACGTCAGCATGTTGCCGACGCCCGCGATGTGGAAGAACGGGACGCCGACGAAACCGACGTCGCTATTTATATCGGCGCCCATGGTGTACAGGCCGGTCATCGTCTGGCCGGTCAGGTTGGCGTGGGTCAGCACCGCGCCCTTGGGCCGGCCGGTGGTGCCCGAGGTGTACATGATCAGCGCGGGCGAATCGTTCGGGATGTCGACCCGCTCGCGCTCATCACCCGGCTCCTTGATGAGGTCCTCGTAGCCGAACAACCCTTCGTCCGTCGAGCCACCGGCGACCACGATGGTGTCGAGCATCGGCTGGATGTCGCGCACCCCGGTGGCCACCGGGGCGAGCACCGATTCGGTGATCAGCACCCGGGCCTCGCAGTCCTCGACCAGGAAGACGATCTCGGCCGAGGTGAGCCGGAAGTTGAGCGGGACCGCGATGGCGCCCAGCGAGTTGACGGCCAGGACCGACTCGACGAATTCGGGGCGGTTGAGCATCAGGATCATGACCCGGTCGCCGAAGCCGACGCCCCGGCGACTCAGCGCATCGGCCAGCGCGGTCACCCGGTCGTGCAGGCCCTGCCAGGTGACCGTGCTGCCGAGGAACCGCAGCGCCGTCGCGTTCGGTTGCATCAGCGCGTGCCGCTCCAATTGGTTGACCCAGTTCTGCCGCCGGGCCAGGTACGGCTGCTCGGTGGCCCGGGTCAGATTGGCCAATTGCGCGGTCAACTGCTGTCTCCCCTTTACCTCAGGCACCGCTTGCGCCAGCTTGATATTTGATAAAACTTGGTGTTACGTGGGTCACATTATGGCTTTAGTGCCGCTCTGACAAGACCAGACAAGACCAGCCCAAGACCCGCCCATCCCGCGAAAGCCCTGGCAGCCCGCGTGAACGCACCGATGTCGACCAAGCCGAGGACCCGGCGGCCCCTGCGCCGGGCGCAGCTTTCCGACGAGGTTGCGGCCCACCTCCGCGCGGCGATCATGTCCGGGACGTTGCGCCCGGGCACGTTCATCCGCCTCGACGAGACCGCGGCCGAGCTGGGGGTCAGCGTCACGCCGGTGCGCGAGGCCCTGCTGAAGCTCCGCGGCGAGGGCATGGTGCAGCTGGAACCGCACCGCGGCCATGTCGTGCTGCCGCTGAGCCGGCAGGACATCGAGGACATCTTCTGGCTGCAATCGACGATCGCCCAGCAGCTGGCCGCCGCGGCAACCGACCACATCACCGACGCCGAGATCGACGAGCTGGACCGCATCAACAAAGCACTCGAAGCGGCCGTCGGCTCCAGCGAGCCCACCACCATCGCGGGCATCGAGTTCGCATTCCATCGCGTCTTCAACCAGGCCAGCGGCCGGATCAAGCTGTCCTGGTTCCTGCTTAACGCCGCGCGCTACATGCCGGCGGAGGTGTACGCGGCGGATCCGGAATGGGGCGCGGCCACCGTCGCCCACCACCGGGAGTTGATTGCGGCGCTGCGCCGACGCGACGCGGACGCCGTCATAGAGCACACCGTCTGGCAGTTCACCGACGCGGCGGCCCGGCTGACCGTGATGCTGAACCGGGCCGGAAGCTTCGACTGAGCTAGTTGCTGCCCGTGGCGATCGCGAGGGCGGTCAGCCGGGCGAAGCGGGTCGCCACGATCTAGCCCAGCTGCTCGGCGCGCTGCTTGAGGTTCTCGGCGAGATGGTCGAGCACGTTGCCGGCGAGCGACTTCACCATCGGCGCGGGGACCGGCAGCGTCGTCTCCACGTCCATGTCCACCGTCAGCAGGCTCGCCGCCCCGGTTTCCACGACGCTGAACAGCTGCTCCTGCTTGGAGAACAGGTCGCCCTGCTGCAGGACGGTCTGGATCTGGTTTTCCCCCGGGTAATAGATCGCCTGGATGAACGTGGCCTGCATGCCTTGGTAATCGGCGTCGAGCCGCACCTGGCTGGGCCGCCCGTCGTCGTAGCGGGCGAGCACCCATAGGCCCTTGATCTCCTCGTTCCACTCCGGGTAGCGCTCGAAATCGCCGACGATGCCCATGATCGCCGCGGCGTTGGCACTGACCTCGACAGTCTTGCTCAAAACTGGCATCGCGCAAGCCTATCGGGCGACCGGCCGCGCTATTAATCCACGCTGGCTGTCGCCAGCAGCGAGCGGATGGCGTCGGGGATCGGCACCGGCTTGCGGCTGGTCCGATCGACGTAGACGTGCACCCAGTGCCCCAGCGCGGTGATCGGTTGCGGTTCGCCGTTGTCGCCGCGGAATACGCCGAGCCGGTACGTGACGCTGCTGCGGCCGAGGCGCGTCACCGCGAGGCCCACCGTGAGGCCCTCCGGGAAATGCAGCTCGGAGAAGTAGCGGCAGCCCGACTCGGCGACGATGCCCAGCGCGGGCGTGGCGAGCGGGTCGATCCCGACGCTGGTGTTGATCCACGCGTTGATCGCGGTGTCGAACAGTTGGTAGTAGACCGCGTTGTTGAGGTGGCCGAACATGTCGTTGTCGGCCCACCGGGTTCCCACCGGCCAAAGCACGGGGAAGTCGGCGCTGGTGAGGTTCTCCGACGGAGTCGAGGCCATGGTCTACCAGTACCGCATGGCCTGCCGAAACAGGTCCCCCAGAACCGGTTTCGTCATCTCCCGCGGGGCGTTCTGCAGCAGGCGCTGCTGGGGATAGGCGCCCTCGGTCAGGGCGGTCGCGTCGTCTTCGGTGTAGCCCACGCCGCCCAGCCCGTTCGGCATGCCCACCGCGCGCATGATCCGGATGAGTTCGTCGGCGAGCACCTCGCCGGCGTCCTCGGCGCCGGCGCCCCGCGTCTCGGCGCCGAGCAGCCACGCCCCCTCCAGGTGCCGCTCCGGGTTCGCCTGCGCGGTGAAGCGGAACGACGACGGCGCGTTGAGGATGACGGCCATGCCGTGCGGCACCAGCGGCTCGTCGGGCGGGTAACCCGTGGGACGGAAGTCACGCACCAAACCCGCCACCGCGTAAGCCATGCCGTGCGGCGCGTGGACGCCGGCATTGCCGAACGCGATGCCGGCAAGCGTTGCGGCCCACATCATTTGCTCGCGGGCCTCGCTGTCGGAGGCGTCGTGCGTCGCGCGCTCCAGATACCGTCCCAGCAGGCGCAGCGCCTCGCGGCAACCCAGGTCGCTCCACGGGTTGGCGCCCTGGCTCATCGGCCGCTGGCTGGGTCGGTCGGGGGCGCGCCGCCGCACGTAGGGTCGCGCGGTGTAGGACTCGAGGGCGTGGGACAGCACGTCAAGGCCCGCCGAGGCGACGACCTCGGGGGGCAGGCTCGCAGTGCAGTCGGGGTCGACGAGGGCCTCGGTGGGGCGCAGCGTGTGAGAGGCGATGCCGGTCTTGGCCTTCAACGACACCAGGTCGAAGATCGCGATGCCGGTCACCTCGCTGCCGGTGCCGGCCGTGGTGGGGCAGGCGAGGTGCGGCTTAAGCGGGCCGGGTATGGGCTTGCTCTCGCCGATCGGCGCATTGACATAGGTGAGGAAGTCGGCGGGATGGGTTGCGTAGAGGTTGGCGGCCTTGCAGGTGTCGATCACGGATCCGCCGCCCAGCGACACGTAGCCGTCGGGGTTGCACTCCCGCGCGAAGCGGGCCGCGTCGGAAAAGGACGCGTCGGTGGGTTCGACGTGGACGTCGGTGTAGGTGACGACGTCCAGCCCGGCCGCGACGAGCGAGTCGTGCGTCGTGGCGAAGACGGGCAGCCCGGCGACGCCGGCGTCGGTGAACAACGCCACCCGCCGCAGCCCGAGGGCGCGCGCCCTATCGCCCACCTCCGCGAGGCATCCGCGCCCGAAGGTCACCCGTGACGCGTCGACGGTGAAGGCGCCGTCGCAGTCCTCGGCAGCAATCGGGTAATCGCAGTACGGCATCCGTGCCATCCTAGGTCGATCAGCTGGGCCACCCGCGCCGCAGGGCCTGGCCCTGCAGGGCGAACAACCGCTCGGAGTCCGACCAGTCCGGCAGCAGCGAATCGAAGCCGTGACAGGCCCGCGGGAACACGTGCAGCTCGGCGGAGACCCCGGCGCGCAACAGCTGCAGCGCGTAGTCGACGGCTTCGTCGCGGAAGGGATCGATCTCCGCGCAGGTGATCAAAGCCGGTGGCAGGCCGGCGAATTGGGATCGGCGGGCGGGCACCGCGGCCGACGGTCCGGCGGCCGGACCCAGGTAGTGGCGCCACATCAGCTCCGCCGCCTCGCTGTCGAAGGCGGGGCTGGTGCAGAACTCGGCCTTGGACGCGGTCTCGCGATCGTCCAGCACCGGCTGGTGCAGCAGCTGGAACACGACGGCGGGCAGCGACCCGTCGGCGGCGCCGTGCGCCAGGCACGCCGCCAGGGCGGCGCCGGCGCTGCTGCCCCCGACCGCCAGGCGCGCCGCGTCCACGCCGAGTTCCGTCGCGGTGGCGGCCACCCAGCGCAGCACCGCGACCGCATCGTCGAGCGCGGCCGGGTAGGGGTGCTCCGGCGCCAGCCGGTAGTCGACGGACACCACCGTGCATCGGCCGCGCCGTGCCAGCTCGACGCACTGCCGGTGATCGGTGTCCAGGTTGCCCAGCGCGAAGCCGCCGGCGTGGCAGTAGATGAGTACCGGAACCGGCGCCGTCGGATCCGCCTCGCCGCCACGGTAGATGCGCACCGGCACGCCGCCGGATTCGGTCGCCACGACGTCGTCGGCGATCCGGACGCCCTGGGCGTCGGTGCGTTGGGCGGCCTCCCGGCGGCGCTGGTCGAACGGTTCGCGAATGAGCGCGATCGACTGCGCCGAGAAGTCGGTTCGCGTCGTCGCGACGGCTTGTAGGGCGGGATCCAGCCGTGCGAAGCCGTCCACACCGTAGGGGTCCGTCATTCGGCCGGGGCCTGGAAAGTGAAGTCGGCGGGCCTGAATCTGCGCGTCATTCCCCAGAAGCTACGCGCGCTGCGCGGCCACTGCGTCACCACGCGCCCGTTGGGGGCGCGGAAGTAGTTGCTGCACTGGGTGGTCCACACCGTGCCGACCATCCACCGGTCGACCTTGGCGACGAACGCCGCCAGCGCGGCGGGGCGCACCGCGACGTACGTCTTGCCCCGGCGCCGCATGTGTTTCAGCGCCCGAACGATGTAGCGCGCCTGGGCTTCGAGCATGAAGATCACGCTGTTCGAACCGACGTTGGTGTTCGGCCCGTACAGCATGAAGAAGTTCGGGAAGCCGGGGACGGCCATGCCGAAATACGCGTGGGCCCCGTCGCGCCACACCTCGCGCAGCGTCGTCCCGCCCTCGCCGGACACGTCGAGCTCGCCCAGGTAATCGGCCGCGGCGTAGCCCGTCGCGCACACCACGACGTCGACGTCGCGTTCGGTGCCGTCCTCGGTGACGAGGCTGCGCGCGCGCAGGCAGCGCGCGGGGCTGCTGAGCACCTCGACGTTGGGGCGGGTCAGAGCGGGCAGGTAGTCCGAGGAGAACACCAGCCGCTTGCAGCCCATCGGATGGTCGGGGGTCAGCTTGCGGCGCAATTCCTCGTCGGCGACGGCCTTTTCGAGCATGCCCAGCGCGATCGCCTTGAACTCCTCGGTCTTTTCGCTGCCGTGCTCGATCACCGAGATATTGGATTCGCTGCGCAGCCACAGCCGCGTGCGGTAGAGCTTCTTGGCGAACGGTATGTGGGCGAAAAGCCAGCGCTCCCGTTCGGTGTAGGGTCGGTCCGGCTTGGGCAGGATCCAGGTGGGTGACCGTTGCACCGAGTAGACCTTGTCGGCCACCTTGGCCAACTCCGGAAGCAGTTGCGAGGCCGTCGACCCGGTGCCCAGGACGGCGACCCGCGCGCCCTCGAGCGGGACCGAATGATCCCATCGGGACGAGTGCATCAGCGTGCCCGTGAACGGCTCCTCCTGCGCCAGCTCCGGGAACAGGGGCCGGGTGAACAGCCCCACGGCGGACACCACGACGTTGAAGTGGTGCCGTTCGCCGGCCGCCGTGGTCAGGCACCACCGCTGGGCGTCTTCCTCCCAACGCGCCGAGACGATTTCGGTGCGCAGCCGCAGGTGGGGGCGCAGGCCGTACTTGTCGGCGCACCGCTGGAAGTACTCCAGGATCTCGGGCTGCGCGGGCCACAGCCGCGACCAGTCCGAGTTCAGGTCGAACGAGTAGGAGTACAGGTGCGACTTGACGTCGCACGCCAGCCCCGGATACGTGTTGATCAGCCAGGTGCCCCCGACGTCGTCCTCGCGGTCGAAGATGGTGAAGTCACCGAAGCCGGCTTGGGACAACAGGATTCCCAGGGCCATGCCGCCGGGCCCGGCACCGATGATGCCGACCGACAGGCTCATCGGATCTGCAGGCATTGCCCACCGTCGACGACGAGTTCGGCGCCGGTGATGAACGACGCCTCCTCGGACACCAGGAATGCCACCGCGTCGGCGATCTCACCCGGTTGGCCGATCCGCCCGAACGCCGACGACGCGGCCAGCCGCAGCTGGGTGGCGTCGTCGAGCATCGGGGTGGCGATGGGGCCGGGAAACACCGCGTTGACCCGGATGCCGAACGGGGCCAGCTCGGCCGCGGCGTTTTGGGTCAGGCCGCGCAGCGCCCATTTGGAGGAGCCGTAGGCGCTGTGCCGCGGGAAGGGCCGGATCGCCCCGGTGCTGCAGATGTTGACGATCGCGGCGTTCTTCGTCGCACGCAGCTGCGGCAGCGTCGCCTGGATACCGAGGAAGGCGCCGAAACAGTTGACGCGCCAGGCACTTTCGAAGCCCTCGGCCGTCTCGTCGGCCAGCGAGGCGCGGTGCAGTGCGCCGGCGTTGTTGACCAGCGCGGTCAGCGCGCCGAAGCGCTCGGTCACCGTGTGGACGGCCGCCTCCCACTGCGCCGGCGAGGTGACGTCGAGCGGGACCCCGATGATCCCGTCGTCGCCCAATTCGCCTACCGCGGCGGCCAGCTCGTCGGCGCGTCGGTCGCAGGCGGCCACCGCATGGCCGGCCGAGCGCAGCCGCTGGGCCATGGCCCAGCCCTGTCCGCCGGCGGCGCCGGTCACCAGTGCGACGCGTTGACTCACGATGACGGCACCTCCGGGCTGTCGGACAGGCCACGGCTGGTGACGAATTGGCACCGCCGGCGCGAAAAGCGCCAGCGGCCGTCCACGCGGACCAGCTCGTCGTCGTAGAGGGCGGGCCTCAGGTGCAGGTCACCCGCGCGGACGAACAGCACCTGCGACCGGGCAGTGGCGGTGTTGTCGTGAACCTCGATGTGCGAGACCCCGGTCAGATGCAGCCCGCGTGGCGCGTCCTGAAACATTTTGCGGATCGCGTCATGCCCGTCGAAAGACCTTCCATAGACCAGGAATTGGGCGTCCGCGGTGAAGAGTTGCACGCATTCATCCCCGTTGCCGGCGTCCAGCGCCAGCGCGTAGGCGGCAATGAGTTCGCGTATCGCGGTCTCGGTCACTGTTCGCGAGCCTCGCGCAGGTGTTCGGCCGCGCCACGCCGCAGGGCCTGCGATTCGGCGGCCAGGGTGATCATCCGGATGCCCAGCGCCGCCATCGCTCGGCCCGTCTTGCCGTCGCCCGCGTGGATGCCGGTGATCAGGCCCGCCTCGGTGGCGGCGCGATGGATCCGGCCTATCGCGTCGAGCAGCGCCGGATGTTTGGTCGCGCCAACGACGTCCACGCCCATCGACAGGGCCAGGTCGGCCGGCCCGATGTACAGCCCGGCCAGCCCGTCGACGGCGCAGATCTCGTCGAGGCCGGACAGCGCCGCCGCGGTCTCGATCATCGCGAACACGCTGACCCGGGACTCCAACGTGGCCGGGTCGTGGCCCAGGCTGGCGCGCAGCGGGCCGAAGCTGCGGACGCCCGCCGGCGGGTAGCGGGTGGCGGCCACCGCGGCGGCCGCCTCGTCAGCCGACTCGATCATCGCGATGACGACGGCGTCGGCGCCGGCGTCGGCCACCCGCCCGATCGGCGCCGCGTCGGCGTTGGGCAGCCGCACCGCCGTGCCGATCGGCACGTGCTCGAGGCGCCGCAGCATGCCGGCGATGTCCGCGTCGTCGATGTAACCGTGCTGGGCGTCGAAACCGACGTAATCATAACCGGCCCTCGCGAATTCCTCCGGGCCGAGCAGCGTGGGTCCCGTGATCCAGCCGCCCCAGATAGGGGATCGGTCGCCGTCGAAGACGCTCATTGGGCGATCGCGATCTTGATGCGCTCGGGCGCGGGCCGGCAGGCCAGGTCGAAGGCGCCCTGCACGTCGCGGACGTCTTGGGCGCCGAAGGTGTGGGTGAGGTAGGTGCCGAGCAGCCCGGGGTGCTCGTCGGCGAACTTGGCGGCCGCGTCCAGGACCCGCCGCCGGTCCAGGGTGACACCGGATTTCAGCGTCAGGTTGTTGCGCAGCATCAGGCGCATGCTGATCGGGTAGGCCTCGTCGTCGGCCACGCCGAAATAGAACACGGTGCCGCCGGGGGCGGTAGCTTCGATGGCGTGCCCCAGGGTGGCCACCTGGTGCCCGACGGCTTCGATGACGACGTCGGCGCGGTCGGCGGGGGCCAGCTGGCTCACCCAGCGGTCGCTGGTGGCGCGCACCGGGTCGTCGACGCCGAATGCCGTTGCGTGGCTGGTGCGATCGACTGGGTCGACGCCGGTGACGCGGCGGGCGCCCGTCGCCTTGGCGACGTAGGAGAACAGCAGGCCGATCGAGCCCTGGCCGATGATCGCCACGTGCCGGCCGGCCAGGTCGGGCAGCTGTTCGCACGCATACAGGACGCAGGCCAGCGGTTGCAGGCCGATCGCCTCCGCCGGGCTGAGCGCCGGGTCGTACGGCGCCAGCATGTTGCCGTCGCTGATCACGCGTTCCATCAGGCCGTCGAACCCGGATGCCCAGCCCACCACTCGGTCGCCCGGGCGGTGATCCGGGTGACGGCTGGCGATCACCTCGCCGGCCACCTCGTGGATCGGGAACCCGTCCTTCTCGGCGGCGCTGCGCCCGTCGTCACCCGGAAGCCGGCCCCTGTTGCCGCGGAAGGCCGGCAGGTCGCTGCCACAGACGCCGGCGGCCGAAAACCGCAGCAGCACTTGGCCGTCGGCCAGCTGCTCGGGCGTCTTGTCGGGAATCGTCGTCCGCTCGAACTGGTAGGGGGCGACGATCCGGTAGGACCACACGTCAGACCTCCACCGGGATCTTGTTCCATCCCCACTGAAAGCTGGACGGCAGCCGGGTCGCGGCGTCGCCCCGGATCGCGAAGTCCGGCACCCGCCGCAGCCATTCGGCCAGCAGCACATCGATTTCCAGCCGGGCCAAATGGTAGCCGATGCAGAAGTGTTGGCCGCGGCCGAACGCGAGCACACGGCGGATGGGCCGGTTCCAGACGAATTCGTCGGGGTTCTCGTACTCCCGCTCGTCGCGGCTCGCCGACGCGAGCAGGGTGATGATGCGCTGGCCCGGCTCGATCGTCTGGCCGTGAATTGTGTACGGCTTGCGCGCCGTTCGGGCGAACCATTGCGCCGGCGCGCAGTAGCGGATCATCTCCTCGCGTGCGATCGGCACGTTGGTGGCGGGGTCGGCGTAGACCGCGGCCATCTGGTCGGGCCGCCGGCTGAGTTCCCACAGCCCGTGGGCGACGATCTTGGGCACCGTCTCGGTCCCGCCGATGAAGATGCACAGCATCTGGGTGGCGACCTCGACGTCGGACAGGGCGCTGCCGTCGGGCAACCGGTAGCCCAGCAGGCCGTCAACAACCGGGAGGGCATCGCCGGAGGAGTCGGCCCGGCGGCCCTCGACCACCGGTGTGAGGTATTCGAGGTAGTTGGGCCGTGCCTGCGCGGTGTCGACGCCCTCGCCGGGCTCGGCCAGGCTGCCGGCGTTGACCGCGGCCAACACCTGCGGTGCGAAATCGTCTGGCAGGCCCAGCAATCCGCACACCATCGATGCCGCGACGATGCCGCCGTACTCCTGGGTCAGGTCGAAGGAGCCCCGCGGCAGCAGCTCGTCGAGGCGCTCGTTGGCCAGGGTGCGAATTCGGGCCTCCAGGCCGGCGACCGACCGCGGGCGCAATGGCGCCGAATGCGCGCGCCGGATCTCGGCGTACAGATCGGTGTCGAAGACGGCGTGAAACGGCAGCGGGTGCAGCGGCGGGTCGTCGAGCGGCCCGTCGTTGTGCTGAGCCAGCACCGACGCCGCGGGCAACGTGCCTTCCGTCGCGACGAACGTTCCGTCGTTGACCTCGAGCACCTGCCAGATGTCCTCGAAGCGGGACAGCGCGTAGGTGTCCCACTGCGGCATGTAGTAGACCGGGTGCTCGTCGCGCAGAATTCGGTAGTACGGCAACGGGTTTGCCATTACTTCTGCGTCGAACGGGTCGTACGAAAAGCTCACTGCAGTGGCGAGGGGGGTAGGGCCTGCAGGATCGAGTCCTCCCAGCCGTCGCGCAGGGCCGGCGCCACGCTCATCCAGGTGACGAGCTCGGCGGGCGGGTTCTCCTTGAACGACGGGTAGTGGTTGGCGAAGCACTCCCAGCCGCCGTCCAGCGCCCAGTAGTGGATGACCTCGTTGTAGCGGAAGGTCGTGGTGAACGAACCCAGCCATCGCTTGCCGGTGCGCTCCGACCAGGGGACGTAGAGGCGCTCCAGCTCGCGGATGTAATCGTCCTGACGGCCCGGCTTGGTCTGCATGATCTCCTGAATCACCAGCGGCGCAGCGAAATTCGCCTCGCGCAGCTGGGTCAGCGTCTTGTTGCTCGGCCCCGGGTACATGATTCGGCCCTCGCCCGAGGCGCCGACGCCGGCCAGGAACTCCGACCACTTGCCGGCCGCGACCTCGTGGCTGCCGCCGCGCGCCTGGGCGGCGCCGATCCGGGCGTAGTCGGCGAACCCGTCGATTTCCCAGATGATCGTGACCTGTGGCCAGTGGCCGTTGTACGGGGTGGTCTCCCAGATGGCGAACAGCCGGGCGCCCAGCTCGTCCATCATCGGCTGGTAGGTGCCGCTGAAGGTTTCGGTGAAGGCGTCGCTTCGCCCTGATCCGAGTGAGATGGTCTCGTGCAGGTAGAGCAGTGTGTGGCCGTAGTACTTCTTCATGGGTTAAGAGAGCCGCGAGTAGGCCGCCATGTCGCACAGCAGCGGCTCGGTGGGATCGACTGAATCGCAAGCCAATCCGGCCGCCGCGAGGGCATAGCCCTTGAATCGGCGGGCCGCCGCGCTGAGCACGTGCTGCGTCCGGGTCATCGCGCGGTCGACACCCAGGGGCCAGCCGTCACCCCACAGCGCCACCTCGGTCCACCGGTCGCCCAGCGACTCGAGCACCTTTTCCCGCACCCGCGCGTCGGCGGCGAACGCCTCGGCGCTGACCGCCAGGCTCTGGCTCCTAGAGGCGGCCAGGTCCGGGCGCGCCTCGCCGTCGAATGCCTGCACGCCGAGGATCCGCAGCGCGCGGGCATCGCCGCCGTTCGGCAGCAGCGCGGTCACCTCCCAACCGGCCATCACCCGGTCGTAGAGCCAGCCCCCGGCCGATTGCACGACGTCGGCGGCGCTGGCCGCGACGACGTCCAGCCGGTACCGCAGGGGTTCGCCGTCGGCGCGGATCATTCGTGCGGCGCCGACCCGGCGGTGGTGGCTGATGTCGAACGTTGGAGTGACCATCGTTGGCGTTTCCTGCGGCGCTCGTGGTGGGCTGTTGTCACCGGACAGCGTGACACTTCGAGCGAAATTTGTAAAGGCGCCCGGCCGGGTTCAGGACTCCCGCCGCGCCTTGAGCTCGGCCAGCACCTCGTCGGTGTGCTGACCAAGTTCCGGCGCCACGGAGCGCGGCGCCCACGGCGTGCCGTGGAAGTCCGCCGGCGTGGCCACCATGGTGACGGCGGCTCCCGCTTGGGCGCCGTCCGGCACGTCGACCAGGCCGCCCGCGGCGTGAAACTGCTCGTCGGCCACCACGTCCTCGAGCGCGTTGACGGGCGACCAGAAGAAGTCGGGTTCTCCCGCGAAGACCTCCGCCCACTCGTCGAGCGACTTGGTCGCGAAGATCCCGTCCAGCTCGGCGACGAGCGCCGCGGCGTTGGCGGCGCGGGCCCGGGCGTCGGCGAATCGGGGATCGTCCAGCCACTCGGGGCGGCCGACGGCGCGACACAGTGGCGGCCAGTGCCGGTCGACGTCGAGCCCGACGATCCAGAACCGCCGGCCGTCGCCCGCCGCGTAGTTGTTCATGGCCGGGTTGCCCATCTGCTCGCGTTGTCCAACGGCGATCGGTTGGCCGGTCAGCAGGTAGGTGTTCAGGTCGAAGCTGACGGTGTAGGCGCCCTGGCGGTACAGCGAGGTGGTCACCAGTTGGCCCGCGCCGGTGCGATCCCGGGCGACCAGCGCCGCGCACACGGCGGCGGCCAGGGTCATGCCGGCCGAGTGGTCGCCCATGCCGCCCCGCTGAAAGGGCGGGGTGTCGCCGGGCCGGGTGAGCAGGTGCGCCAGGCCGGCGCGGGCCCAGAACGCCGCGATGTCGTAGGCGGCGCGGTCGGCGTCGGGCCCGGTCTCGCCGTACCCGGTGATCAGGCCGTAGACGAGGCGGGCGTTGCGGGCGGACAGCGTCGCGTAATCCAGGCCAAGACGCTGCAACGCCCCCGGACGCACGTTGGTGATGAAAACGTCTGCGTCGGAAAGCAATTCGAGCGCGGTGTCGCGATCCGTCGCGGTGGTGAGGTCCAGGACGATGCTGCGCTTGGACCGGTTGTCCATTTCGAACGGCGGGTTGACCCCGAGATCGCAGCCCAGCATCCGGCCGAACATGCGCCCCGGGTCGCCGGCCGGCGGCTCGATCTTGATCACGTCGGCGCCCCAGTCGGCCAGGATGCCGGCGGCCGCGGGTCCCGCGACCCAGACCCCGAGCTCGACGACTTTGATGCCTTCCACCGGTCCGGCCATGGCTTGCACCCTAATCAGCGTCCCGGTCGCCGTCCCTAGAGGTAGCCGTTGGGTCCGGGGAGGCCGGCCCGGCCCGTGGTCCCGGCAACAAGGGGGTTGGCTTGGAATATGACAGTACCGCTGGTATTGCCGCCCGTGAATGTGATCGTCACTTGGACCGTGTCGCCGGTAGCCATGATCGCGCCCGAAGGACTCAGGCTATTGATATTGGTGATGGGAATGAACGCGACGTTAGTACCTCCGGGGGTGTTGTTCAGGAGCGTAAAGCTCGAACCCACGGTGAGGTTCACGTTTCCGCCGGGGCTGCCGACGGGGCTGCCGATCCCCCCTTGCCCGCCAGCCCCACCCTGACCGTGAATCCACCCGCCACGTCCGCCGTCGCCGCCATTGCCGCCGTTCAGGACGATGGGTGTGGTTTGGCCGGCGGACAGCGTCGCAGTGTTGGGTCCGGCGCTGCCGCCCTGCCCGCCGCTCCCCCCGGTGCCCCATAGACCCGCGGCCCCGCCGACTCCGCCCGTGCCGCCGGTGAAGGCGTTGACACCGGCGTCCCGCAAGGCGACGCCGCCGTTGCCGCCACCGCCACCGTTGCCGTAGATGTAGCCGCCGGGTCCGCCCGCCCCGCCCGCTGCGCCGGCGCCACCGGCTCCGCCGAGGCCGCCGTTGCCGACCAACCCGGCGGCCCCGCCCGCGCCCCCGGCCACGCCGGCGTTGCCTGTTTGCGAAAAACCGTTGCCGCCGTTGCCGAGCAAAAACCCGCCGGCCCCGCCGTCGGGGTGGGCCGCCGTCCCGTTGGCACCGTCACCGATCAACGGGCGCCCGAACAACAAATTGGTGGGTGTGTTGATCACCGCCAAAAAGTCTTGCTCCACGGTCTGCAACGACGGCACGCTGGCCGCCTCGGCGGCCATATATGCGGCGCCCGCGCCGACCAACGCCTGCACGAACTGGGCATGAAATGCCGCGGCCTGGCCGCCGAGCGCCTGGAAGGCCCGCGCCTGGCCGGCAAAGACTCTTGTTATGGCCGCGGATATCTCATCACCGGCGGCAGGCGCCATCGCGGTGATCGGGGCCGTCGCCGCCGCGTTCGCCGCGGCCAGCCCCGAGCCGATCTCGGACAGATCCGATGCCGCCAGCACCAGGAAGTCGGGGGCCGCCGCCAGATACGACATCGCTGCCTCCCGTTGCGCCGTCGGCACATCGACCAACCGCAGCGTACGCAGAATCCACCCGAGTTTTCGGCTTTCCGCGAAGGCTCACGTAACGCCCGACACCCTCATCGAGCGCGAGTCAGCTCGCCAGTCGTTGGTCGCGCGCCGCGAACGGGCCGTCGTGGTCGAACTCGGCGCGGTTCGCGTTGACGTAGTCGGCGACGGTCATCGGCTTGTGGCCGCTGATGACATCGACGAGATTGTTCTCGCCGGCGAAAATCCCGTCCTGATAGTCCTGGGCGACGCTGCTGATGTGTTGGACGAAGAAGTCGGTCCGGCCCTGGGCGGTGAGGGCGGCCGCAAAGGCCGGGACCTCGACCGGCTCGTAGCGCACCGGGATGCCGAGCGCGTCGGCGATTTCCTGGGCGATGCCGTAGTGGTCGAGTTCGTGGTCGCCGACGAGCGGATAGACCTGGCGGTCGTGCGGCGCGGGATTTTGCAAAACGGCCGCGATCACCCGGGCTTGGTCGAGCCCGGAGATGGGGGCATGTCGGCCGGTGCCGAACGGGAGGCGCAGGACGCCGTCGTTGGCGTTGCGCTGCCATTGCCATTTCAGCCATTCGGCGAAGAAGGTCGGCCGGAGGTGGGTGGTTTTGAAGGCGGCGCGATCGAGCAGCCGCTCGGCCAGCCAATGCTGCTGGGCTGCATTGCTTTTCGCGTCCCGGCGAGCGGATATCTGCGACATGTTGACCACGGCGTCGACGCCGGCCTCGCTGGCGGCCTGGGCAAAGATCGCGGTGGCGGGAAGCAGGGTGCCCGGGGCGATCGGGTAGCAGAAGTACGCGGCGTCGACACCGGCCATGGCCGAGCTGACCGAGCGGAAATCGAGCAGGTCACCCGCGACGATCTCGGCACCGAGGGCGGCCAGTTCGTCGGACCGGTGGTCAACGCGGTGCACGAAGGCGCGGACCCGTTGGCCCGCATCGAGCAGGATTTTTACGGTGGGCGCTCCGGTGTTGCCGGTGGCGGCGGTGACGAGGAACAGCTGATCCGATGGCATCCTTTGCCTCCTTGCTGAGTAACGATGGCGTTAGTAAGATGTAAGCACGCACAGCTGGATAACGCAAGCGTTAGTCAAGGGGATTTCCGATGGAGTTCGAGAAGCGACTGCAAGACCGACAGGAGTGGTCGATCGGCGAGGCCTGTTCGATGTCGAAGGTTCTCGAGTTGCTCAGCACCAAGACAGCGTTCCAGGTCGTTCGCGAATTATTCTTCGGCACAACGCGCTTCGAGGATTTCGTAGAGCGGATCGGAACGTCGGCGCCGGCGGCGTCGCGGGCGCTCAAACAGCTCGAGGCGGCGGGCATCGTTTCACGCGTCCCCTATCGTGAACCGGGAAGCCGCGGCCGCGACGAGTACCGGTTGACCGAGGCCGGCGAGGACTTACTGCCCGTGTTCATGTCCCTCGTGCAGTGGGGCGACGCCTATCTGCAGGACGGCCCGGCGCCCCTGTTGTTCGTCGACGCCGACACCGGCCGACCCGTCCGGGTGCGCGTCACCACCGACGCCGGGGCGCCCGGGAAGCGGTCGGCGGACATTCGGATACGACGCAACGCCGGCGCACGGTCTAGCCTCGCACCATGAGTCTGGTTGCCGGGCGCGGTCCGCTCAGCGGCGATCCGGCCGGCAGGTTTTCCGCGCCGGTCCCCGCCGGTGTGGTCTACCTCGAGCCACACCCCCGACGCGTGCAGGCCTTCGTCAATGGCCGCCCGGTGATCGACACCGAAAAGGCCCTGATGGTGCACCGGCCGGGTCAACCACTCAGCTACGCCTTCCCGGCCGACGAGGTCGGCGACCTACCGGCCGAGCCGGAACCCGAGGCGCCGGGTTTCGTCCGGGTGCCGTGGGACGCGGTCGACACCTGGCCGGAGGAGGGCCGCAGGCTCGTCCACTATCCGCCGAACCCCTACCACCGCGTCGACTGCCGCCCGACGAAGCGCCGCCTGCGCGTCTCGGTGGGCGGCAGCACGCTGGTGGACACGGACGACACGGTGATCCTGTTCGAGACCGCGCTGGATCCCCGCCTCTATGTCGCCCCCGCGCACGTGCGCACCGAGCTGCTGCGGCGATCGGACACGTCGAGCTACTGCAACTACAAGGGTTACGCCACGTACTGGTCCACGGCCGATGTCGACGACGTCGCGTGGAGCTATGAGGACCCGCCGCCCGAAAGCCTGCCCATCAAGGGCTTTTTCAGTTTCGACGACGCCCGCGTCCAGATTGAAGCCGAGCTGCCACTCACCCGCCGTAGCTAGGACGCCCGAGCTTCAGCGTGTGCTGGGCGATCATGTTGCGGAACACCTCGAGGGTGCCGCCGTAGATGCCGAGCGGCAGCGCCAGCCGGTAAAGGTGTTCGGCCGCACCGTCACTCGCGGAGCCCTGCGTCTCGGCGGGCAGCGCGGAGGCCGGTCCCAGGAGGTCCATCAAATCCGGGGAGATGTCGCGCATCGTCTGCGCGATCGCGACGCGCCCGAACATCCCGGGCGTGGACAGCGCCGCCTCCATCCGCGCGACGGCCCGTCCGAGCCGGTATTTCACCGACGCGTCGTCCACCTGCGCGACGAGCGCCGCGACCGTGTCGACCACCTCGGCCATGATGTCGCCGTGCGCCGACATCGCCGCAACGTATTGCAGGCCATGGTCTTCCGGGTCGACCATGCCGTGTTCGGAGTCCAGCGCCGCCCGCATCACCGTCCAGCCGCCGTTGACCTCGCCGATTCGGTAGAGGTCGTCGACGCGCACGTCGCTGTAGAACACGATGTTGGTGCGGTCGCCGTCCAGGGTGCGGATGGGTTGAATCTCGATGCCCGGCGAATCCAGCGGCACCAGAAACATGGTCAGGTTCTTGTGTTTCCGGCCCTGCGGATCGGTGTTGGTGAGCAGGAAGACGTACCGGGCGTTCTGCGCATTGGAGGTGAACATCTTGGAGCCGTTGATGATCCACGCAGACCCGTCCCACGCCGCGCGGGTCTTGCAGGTGGCGACGTCGGATCCGCCCTCGGGCTCGGTGTATCCCAGGCACAGCCGGATCTCGCCGGACAGCACGCCGCGCAGGACCCGGTCGGCGAGCTCGGGAGCGCCGAACTGCTGCACCAGCCGCGCGACCACGGACGTGGTTCCCCAGTGGTACCAAGGCGTGTGGGCGCGGGCGATCTCGAGATGAAAGATGCGCCGGCGGACGGCGCTGAATCCGCCCTCGGACTCCGGCCGCCAATCCGAGGCCAGGTAGCCGGCCTCGCCCAGCGCCAGATGCACCTGCTCGTCGAAGTTTTCCCCGAACTCGCGCTGGCGGCGCAGCACTTCGTCGGTGACGTGCTTCGCGATGAAGGCCCGGGTTTCCTCAAGGAATTCCTGGTCCTCGGCGCTGAGCTCGACGGCTGAGAAGTCCATCTACATCGCGTCGATCACGAGCGTGCGGAACCGATCGAGGGTCTCGAGCGCATGCGCGATGCTGTCGCCCGGCAGGTGGACGCCGACCCACGTCACGCCCACGGCCGCAAGCTTTTCCAGGCCGCCGAGGTATGCGTCGGCGTTGAAGTCGTCGGTAGCGGGGCTGCCGCCCTCGAAGTTGCCGAAGGTGATGTCGATGGCCGACCAGTCGCGCCCCGCCGCGTCGCAGCGACGGCGCAAGTCGTCGATGCCCTCGGTGAGGCGCTCGACGGAGTCAATGACCGCGGTGCCCGCGGTCTGGGCCAGCTGCGGCGGGGCGGGAAACGGGCACCAGCCGTCGCCGTACTGGGCGACGCGCTGGCGGGCGGTTGTGGTGTTGCCGCCTATCCAGATCGGCGGAGGGCTCACCGGCCTGGGGTGCGCGGTGATGCCCTTGGCGCTGAAATGCTTGCCCTCGAACGAGATATCGTCTTCGGTCCAGATCGCCCGGATCACCTGCAGCGCCTCGTCAAACAGCTCGGCCCGCTCGTCGTAGCTCACGCCCAGCGCCGCGAATTCGCGCTTCAGGTAGCCCACGCCCACCGCGAGCGTGAACCGGCCACCCGAGAGCAGGTCCAGCGTGGCGCCGGACTTGGCCACCACGAACGGGTTTCGATACGGCAGCACCACGATGTTGGGAATCAGGCGCAGCGTGGTCGTCCTCGCCGCCGCGAAACCCAAAGCGACAAAAGGATCTACGGCGTCGTGCCCGCCCGCCTCGAGCCAACGCTGCGACGGCGCCGGGTGGTCGGTGAAGCCGAAACCGTGGATGCCCGCCGCTTCGGCGGCCGCGGCCACCTTGCCGATGCCGTCACCGCCGACCAGCTCCGGGTTGTACGGATGGCTGTGCATCGGGTGGGTGATGGTGAAGCGCATCGAATGGGTCCTGAACCGCTAGAACCGCGCGCGCGAATCGATCGCCGTGTCGCTGGTGCGCAACGGACGGATCAGCGCCTCCTGGGCGAAGGAGGCCAGCAGCTCTCCCTCCTCGCTGTGCACCGTGCCGCGCACGTACGACATTCCCGCGCCGACCTGCGTGCTCTCGTGGCTGTAGAGCAGCCACCCCGCCCAGCTCACGGGCTCGTGGAACGCGACCGAGATGCTCATCGGTGCGGTGGACACGGTCAGGTGCGCCTGGCTGGTGCCGATGCCCGGGTGCGCCCGCATGGTCGTCGAGATGCCCAGGTGCCCGGTGAAGTAGGCGAGCAGCGCCTTGGCGAGGTCGTCCCGGGTCGGGATCGGGTCATAGTGCAGCCACGCATACAGCTCGGGCGGTCCGACCTCGTCGGGGCTGTTGACGTCGACGACGTCGACCAGGCGCAGCTCCCGCCCGACCATCGGCATCGGCGAGTGGTTGGCATCCGCCGGCGGGGCCACCTCGGGGCGCGGCAGGTGGTGACGGATGACGTCGCCGGTCGGGACGTCGGCCAGCACGGTGATGCTCAGGCAGCGCCGTCCGTTCTGATGCACGGCGACCACGGCGGTCGCCGTCGACCGGCCCTCGGCCACCACGTCGAGGACGAGTTCGATCGGCGGACCGACCGTCACGGCGCGGGAGAACACCGCGTGAGCAGAACGCACCGACTTGTCCGGGAATCGTTTGGCCACCGCGACAATCGCCTGCGCCAGCACCTGGGTGCCCTCCACGACCTGCCGTTCGTCGCCGACGGCGATCCCGGTGTCTCCGGTGAAGCGGTCCTGCCCGTCGGGGCGCACGTCAAACAGGTCCAGCAGACCCTGCACCGTCCACTCGATCTGCTCGGATTCCTCAGAAGCCTTGGTCAAATCCGCTCCACCTCCGCGCTCGCAGCTCAGGGCTCAGCGTGACACTTTGAGTAGGATTTGTAAAGCTTGGCTAACAGACGCAGGGAGCGACGCAATTGGGCATCGTGACGAGCACTTCGGAGACGGCCTTCACCCATTCCGCCGAGGCGGTGTACGACTTCGTCACCAATCCGGCCAACTGGACGAAGACCTATCCCGGCAGCGCGCACATCGGCAAATTGCCGGAGCTCCCGTTGAAGGTTGGCGACACCTGGGAGGAGGCCGGCCCCGACGGCGAGCGCATCTTCAGCTGGCAGCTGGCCATCGCCGACCGGCCCACGCTGTTCGTGTTCAACTCGGTGGGTCGCCTCGGCCACGACCGCCGGGGCGAGGGCGGGATGGAGGGCCGGATTACCGTCACCTACAGGTTCACCAGGCCCGGCCAGGACGTCACGCTGTTCTCCAGAACCATGACGATCGAGGCGTACAAGCACGCGCCCTTGCCCGACGCCCTCTTTCAGCAGGCCAACCCGGCGCGGATCGACGCCTACCACGCGGCCGTCGCGCGCGAGCTGGGCGAGATTGACACCGACGCACGTCGTACGTGACACTTTTCCGATGTTTTGTAAAGGCCTGAGCGGATGATCCCGGAGCCGTTGGCCAAGGGGTTCTGCTTCGGCGAGGGCCCGCGCTGGTTCGAAGGACTGCTGTGGTTCTCCGACATGCTGGGTGAGGCCGTGCACACCGTGGACATGCGGGGCTCGGTGACCACGGTGGCGGTGCCCGGGCGCTCCCCCTCGGGCCTAGGGTTTCGCCCCGACGGGTCCCTGCTGATCGCCTCGACCGAGGACCGGCAGGTGCTGCGCTACGACGGCGAAACCGTCGAGGCCGTCGCCGACCTCGCCGCCCTGACGCCGGTCAACCTGGGCGACATGGTCGTCGACGACGCCGGGGGCGCCTACATCGGCTGCCAGGCGTTTTCCGGCGGCGCGATCATCCGCCTCGACGCCGACGACACAGCCACCATCGCGGCGGAAGACCTCGACTTCCCCAACGGCATGGTGATCACGCCGGACCGGAAGACGCTGATCGTCGCCGAGTCGACGGGGCGGCGGCTGACCGCGTTCACCATCGGCGACGACGGCGGGCTGAGCGGCCGCCGGGTTTTCGCCGACGGCCTGGACGGGCCGCCCGACGGCATCGCGCTGGACGCCGACGGCGGGGTGTGGGCGTCCATGACGCTGGCGCACCAATTCGAGCGGATCACCGAGGGCGGCGCCGTGACCGACCGCATCGACATGGGCGAGCGCGTGGCGATCGCGTGCGCGTTCGGCGGCCCCGCGCGCCGCACGCTGTTTCTGCTGTCGAGCACCGACGCGTATCCCCAGCGACTGATCGGCACCCGGCTCTCCCAGGTGGACGCGGTGACGGTCGACACCCCCGGCGCGGGCCTACCCTGACACCCGGAAGGCAGACATGACCGACTCCTATTACGAGCTGATCGATGACGCCGACCCGCGGGGCGAAAAGTTCGCGGCGACCGATTTGGCGCGCGGCACCTGGTCGGCCGCCATTCAGCACGGCGGCCCGGTGTCGGCGCTGTTGGTCCGGGCGCTGGAACGCTGCGACCAGCGCGACGACACCCGCCTCGGCCGGGTCGTCATCGACCTGCTGGGCGGGGTGCCGGCCGAGGGCGACCTGTGGGTCAGCTCGCGAGTGCAGCGGGGCGGGAAGCAAATCGAACTCGTCACCGCCGAGATGCTGGCGCCGGGGCCCGATGGCGAACCCCGGGCGGTGGCGCGCGCCAGCGGGTGGCGGTTGCAGCACCTGGACACCCAGACGCTGGCTCACGCCGCGACTCCCCTGCCCCGACCGCGGGCCGAGGCCCGCGACCGCAACCTCAAGGCGAGGGACTGGGATCGCAACTACGTGCACAGCCTGGACTGGCTGTGGCTGACCGAACCGCTGAGCGAGGGTCCGGGCGAATCCTGGATCAAACCGACCGTCGACCTCGTGAAGGGCGAGGCCATGACCCCGCTCGAGCGACTGTTCGCGGTGGCCGACTGCGCCAACGGCATCGGCAGCAAGCTGGACATCACCAAGTGGACGTTCCTCAACACCGACCTGGCGGTGCACGTGTTCCGGATCCCCGACGGCGAGTGGATCGGCATTCGCGCGGAGACAAGCTACGGGCCGGACGGAATCGGGACCACGGTCGGCACCCTTTTTGACGAGGGGGGCGCGGTCGGCGCCATTCAACAATGCGTGCTGGTGCGAGGGCGCCCTGGCCGGGAAGCGAAAAAACAGTGACACGCTCGCGATACTTCGTAAAGTTTCTCCTATGAGCCACCCGGCCCCAGCCGCGGACATCGACACCTCAACGCGTCAGCGCATCCTCGACGCCACCGCCGAGGTTCTCGGCCGCAACGGCAAGACGAAGCTCAGCCTGTCCGAGGTGGCCGCCCAGGCGGGCGTCTCGCGTCCCACGCTGTACCGCTGGTTCGCCTCCAAAGAGGAATTGCTGTCGGCGTTTTCGCAATACGAGCGGCAGAGCTTCGAGAGCGGCCTGGTCCAGGCCACCGCGGGGCTGAAAGGAGCCGACAAGCTCGACGCCGTGCTGCGCTTCATCGTTGAGTATCAGCATTCGTACTCCGGCGTGCGCATGGTCGACGTCGAACCCGAGCACACCATCGCCCAGTTCGGCCGCGTCATCCCGCAGATGCGCGACGGCCTGCAACGACACCTCTCCGGGCCCAACGCCGCGGTGCGCGCCGCGACCGTTATCCGGATCGCGATCTCGCACTACATCGTGCGCAGCGACGACGCCGACCAGTTCCTGGAGCAACTGCGCCACGCCGTCGGGATCAAGGGCGGCTCCTGATCACATCCCCGCGAGCGCGCGTGTTTGTACGGCGACACGCTGTATTACCCGTACAACTGCGCACCCTCGCGGACGAGAGGATCAGTCGAGTCGTACCACGACCTTGACGCGGCCCTTTTCGTCGCGGCTGGCGAGTGCGTGTCCGGTGCGGTCGGAACCGCCGAAGTTGAGCAGCGTGATCGGCCCGCCCTCGCCGAGGAAGTTTCGCCACCATGTCTTGCTGTCGGGCGACATGACGTTGATGACGATGCCGTCGCTGGAGCGGCGGTACCCGACCGGGGTCTGGATCGTCTTACCCGAACGCCTGCCGACATAGCGGATGTTGATCAACCCGCGCCGTACCAGTGGCCCCACAACGGGGGCATCGATCAAGCCGTCAAATACCTTGTTGATGATTCCGGCGATGGGTGTGTCGGAGATTCCGGATGCCATGAATGCCAGCGTATTTGACGTCCTCCCTGCAGTGAACTGCGGGGATTCCTCGTGCCGGCCGGCTGTCTCGATAGGCGCTCATGGGGCTATCGCCGTGGGCTGGTCGGTAGCGGAGGTTTGCGCCGAGCGGCTCTGTCGCATCACAGCTTTGGCTTTACGCCTGGCGTTGATGCGCGCCACTGACCTCCGCGAAGCCGGATGCCTGCGGCCTCGCCGCTTGCGTGCTATCGCACTACGACTGGACTTCGGCGACTCATCGACGTCGTGACGATGCCCCCAGCCCTGGCGGGCTGACGGCAAGTCCAGCCGATCGACCCCATCAGCCCCCACTTGAACGTGTAGTCCGAGGTAGGCCGAAAACAGGTCGCGATCCTCTCGAATGCCACACTCGCAGCGGTGCACTCGTTGCGAGAGCGGCTTTCTCTTACGGTTCCCGCACAGGCAGGTTTGCGACAAGGCCGTCGTGCGTGGGTTGAACTCGTAGAGTGGCTGTCCGCCGGCGCTTTCAGCCTTGCGACGCACCATCTCTACGAGCAACCCGGGTGCCCGGTCGCGCACACTGCGCGGAAAGTTCTTCTGCCACGACACATAATCGAGTCCCTCACACGCGATATCGGTGCCGTGGGCTAACAAGCGGTTGCCCAGCGCCCCATGCAGGGTTTTGCGGTGCTCGGCCAGACGGCGATGCAACTCCGCTATCCGCGCGGCCGCTTGTTGGGCCGCGTGCGAACGCTGCCAACCGCACGCGACCCACCTATGGGTGCCATCGGCGCGGAAACATTCCGGTGATCCGGCGCGATGCTGACGATCCAGATGCCGCTGCACACGGCGCAGCCTCTTGGTGTCCACCCGGATGGCATCAGCCAGCGGCTCTGCCCATCCCAACCAGCTACCGTCGGCACGCGCCACGGCCACCGCGATCTGAGACGGCCCGAGATCAAAAGAGACTCTGCCGTCGCCGACCGGATGGCGTCGGGTCGGGTGCCCATCACAGACCAGCTGCATCCGGTAGGTGTCGCGACCGTTGATCACCGTGCGCACGATCCGCGTCGTGAGCACCTTGCCCGCCTCGATCAAGGCCTCGATCTCGACGAGCTCGGCCTGCTGCTCTGCGCCGCGACGGCCCGACGCGGCTGGCGCGGCAACTGGGATGACGAACCCGGCACCCCACTGCAGCCCCACCAGCCGGCCTGCGGTATCGGTCTTGGGTCGCAGTGCACCGTTGCCGTCCTTGGCGGCCAACGAATGCAGACCACGACGGGCATTCTTCAACCGCGGTTTGCCTCTCTTGCCGAGGTGCCACTGGCGCACCGCATCAAACGCCCGCGCCCCCAGGTTCTGGGTTTCCTGGGCGGGCAGATGCTCGCGCAACCACGACTTGCGCAGCGAGGACGCGAACGACTGCGCGGCATCGGCGCTGAAACCATGCACCTGCTCAACAGAGCGGAACGCCGCCCGTCGCACCTGCCGCTCGGCGGGGCAGCAGTGCGGCAATTCTCGGGCCGCCTGCCAGGCCGGGTCGGCCTTCACCGCGCGGCTACGCACGAGGAACTCGGCGAGCACCGCGTTGTACACCCGCACCCCGGTGAAAAACCGGATCCCGATATCGCGGCACTGTGCGCCGCTCGGGCGTAGTGGCCAGTTCCGCACATGGGTGGGTGCGTACTTCGGGCGTTTTCGCGCACGCGGTTTGCCCACCGGCACTGCGGCCGGTGTCGATGCCATGCGGTAAGCCTTAGCCACAGCTCAACCGTAGAGGCCGACACTGACACCAACCACGTACCGCCGCACCCGGCACAGCGTGTCGTTGCTGCACGCGCACGTGGTGTTCGTGACCAAGTATCCCGGGGCCGTGTTCACCGATGCGATGCTCACCTTCTGCGAGCACACCGTCCGCAGCCTGTGCGCCGAGCTGGGCGTCAAATTGGCCGAGTTCAACGGCGAGGCCGACCGCGTCCACCTGTTTGTCGCCTATCAACCCACGCTCGCGATTTCTGGTCTCGCTCAACGCCTCGAGGGCCGCCCCGCATGCGCGGTCCGGCGCGAGTTCACCGATGTCTGCGTGCGCGCCCGCATGCGCGGCCACCTCTGGTCGCCGTCCTACCTCGCCGTCTCCTGCGGATACGCCCTGCCCGTCGATCATCAAGCAACACATCGACACACAGCCTCGACCACTCCGACCGCCGGGCTACGCCCGCCGACCAACGCGATGGGCTTACCCCCGACTGAAGTCCGAGGCGTGCGCCCAAGAATTCGGTCAGACGGCGCAATAAGGATCAGTCGAACAGCACGGCCGCGTTCAGGTAACCGGTCGGATCCAGCGCGGCCTTGACCGCCCGCATCGCGGCGATGTCGGCGGGCTCCCGCGACATCCCGAGGTAGGGGCGCTTCCGACTGCCTACGCCGTGCTCGGAGCTGACGTTGCCGCCGCATTGCGCGATGAGATCCATCATCGGCGCATACAGCGCCTGCTCGCGATCCGGCGGGCAACGCAACACGTTGAGGTGCAGGTTGCCCTCTCCGATGTGGCCGAACAACACGGGCAGCGCGTCGGGCGCATGCACCCCGACCAAACCGACCGCCTCCCTGGCGAATTCGCCAACGGTCGACAGCGGCAAGGACACGTCGAACTTCAGCGGCGGCCCATACACGCCCAGCACCTCGGCGAGCGATTCCCGCACCCGCCACAACCGTTGCTGCGCAGCGACGTCCACGCCGACGGCCGGCTCACCCGCCAGGCGCACGCCCTCGAGCAGGTCGGCGAGCCGATCCGTCTGGTCGTGGTCAGCGGCCAGCTCCACCAGCAGCATCCAGTCGCCCTGCACCGGCGCACCGACACCGAGGTGTTCGGCGGTCAGCGCCGCGGCCCGGCCGTCGATCAGCTCCAAAGCCGCGATCCCGTCCACGTCGCGAAACGTGCGGCCGGCATCGACCAGCGCCTCCAGTTCGGCGAACCCGCAGACCGCCGTCACCCGATGCGACGGCGTCGGGTGCAACCGCAGCTCCAGCGCAGTGATCACGCCGAGGGTGCCCTCGGCGCCGACGAACAGCGCCGGCAGGTCGTAGCCCGTGTTGTCGCGGCGCACCTCGCTGTGGCGGCGCAGCAGCGAACCGTCGGGCAGCGCCACCTGCAGGCCAAGCACCTGCTCGCCCATGTTGCCGTAGCGGACGGTGCGCAGGCCGCCGGCGTTCGTCGATGCCATGCCGCCGACGGTGGCGGTGTCGCGGGCGGCCAGATCCACGCCGAACACCAAACCCGCTGCGGCAGCAGCGTTTTGGACGACGGTCAGGGTGGCTCCGGCGCCGGCCGAGAGGCGGCGCTCGACGGTGTCCACGTCGCCGACCGCGCGCAGCCGTTCGGTCGACAGCAACACGTCGTCGTGCTCGGGGACGGTCCCGGCCACCAGCGAGGTCCGTCCGCCCTGCACCGTCACGTGCGCCCCCGAGTCGCGGCACACCCGTAGCGCCTCGGCGACCTCCTCAGCCGTCCCCGGCCGCACCAGCGCGCTGGCGCGCCCGCGGTAGCGCCCGGTGTGATCGACGCTGTGGCCGGCCAGCACGTCAGGGTCGGTGACGACGTGAGACGAACCAACCACACCCGCCAAACTGCGCAGCATGCTCGCGGTTATAGCACCTAGAACTCTTTGTGGTTCACGTCGGTTATCAGCCCACCGTCCATGACGAATTCGCTCCCCGTCGAGTAAGACGACTCGTCGCTGGCCAGGAACAGCACGAACGTTGCGACCTCGCGGACTTCACCCGGACGGCCGAGCGGGATGGTGACCATGTCTTCGGGCAGGTGCGCGGTCATCGGAGTGCGGATGAAGCCGGGGTGGATCGAATTCACCCGGATGTTCAACGGCGCCAACTCCAACGCCGCCGACTTGGCCAGCCCGCGCACGCCCCACTTGGACGCGACGTACGGGTGGACCATCGGCGCGCCGCGCAGCCCCTCGATCGACGAGACGTTGATGATGGAGCCGCCCCCGGCCGCGGTCATCGGCTCGACCGCCGCCCGCATGCCCAGGAAGGTGCCGGTCAGGTTGACGTCGATCACCTTCTGCCACTTGTCCAGCTTGAAGTCCTTCAACGGCCCGAGCGCGACCGTGCCCGCGTTGTTGACCAGCACGTTCAGCTTGCCGAATTCGCCGACGGCGGTCGCGACCGCGGCGTCCCACTGGTCGGGCTGGGTGACGTCGAGGTGGACGTAGCGCACGGAGTCGCCGAGCTCGTCGGCCAGCGCTTTGCCCTGGTCGTCCAGGATGTCGCCGATAACCACCTTGGCGCCTTCCTCGACCAGCAGCCGCGCATCTTCGGCGCCCATGCCGCCGGCGGCGCCACTGATCAGCGCTACCTTGCCGTCAACCCGTCCCATTTACAGTCCTTTCGAATTTACTGAACTACCAAGTCTTTTGGCGCATAAAGGCCCTTGCCGGTCACCAGCGGCAGATCCAGCGTCGTCCGGATCCCCGGCGGCGCGGCGATCACCGCGGGGATCGCGTTGACGATGCGGCCGGCGGCCCCCGCGATCGCGGCGTGATTGTGGTCGCCCTTGCGGCTGCTGGGAATGATGTCCACGGCGTAGGAAGGTTCGCCGGTGATCTCGACGCGATACGAGCCGTCGCCGGAGGCCGGTTGGGGCAGGTCGGGGCGCAGGTCGGGCCGCAGCCGGGTGACGTGCTCGATGACGATCGCGGGGTGGCCCTTGACCATGCCGCGGATCTCGAACTGCAGCACCGCCAGCGTGCCCTTGGCAACATGCCCCACAGCGATGTCGAAGTCCTCGGGTGCCGGCTCACGTTGGTAGGACTCGGTGATCTCGTCGATCTCGATGCCGAGGCCGGCCGCGAGCTGTCGGATCACCGTGCCCCACGCGATGCTCAGAACGCCCGGTTGCAGCAGCATCGGGATGTAGTCCAGGGGCTGGGCGAAGCCCATGTAGCTCATCACCTCGACGCCGTTGTACGACGCATAATCGTGAATCTCCATGCAGCGCACCTGTTCGATGCGCTGACAGGTTCCGGCGAGCGCGAACGGGATCAGGTCGTTGGCGAATCCCGGATCCACGCCGCTGATGAAGATGCTCGAATTCCCTTGTTGGGCAGCATCTTCCACCCGGGCGATGTATTTGTCGGGCATGACCCCCCACGGGTACTGCAGCAAGCCCGGTGACGATCCGACGACGTTGATGCCGGCGGCGAGGATGCGCATGACGTCCGCCATCGCGTCGGGCAGCCGGGTGTCGCCCATGGCGCAATAGACGACGCACTCGGGCTTGGCGGCCAGGATGGTGTCGAGGTCCGAAACGGCGGCGACGCCCGTCACGGTGTCGGCGTCCAGCCCGACGCCGCACAGTTGCCCGGCGTCCTTGCCCACCTTCTCCGGCGTGGACACGCACACGCCCGTCAGCTCGAACGCGGGGTTGGTGATCAGCTCGGCCAGGGCCAAACCCCCGACGTTTCCGGTACCGACGTGTGCGACGCGGATGGCCATGAGAGTCTCCGTCCCTCGAACGCTCGAAACGTTTCTAGACAGTAGTCCACAACTTCTGCGACGCCTACGGCGCCGGGGCACAATGGAAACGCTCATGGCGCAACGCGAGGACGTTCAATTCCGGTCCGGTGCCGACCGGATCAGCGCGTGGCTCTACCGGCCGGAGGGCGGTGGCGCCGCGCCGCTGCTGGTGATGGCGCACGGCCTGGGTGCGGTGCGGACCATGCGGCTGGACGCCTATGCCGAACGATTCAGCGCAGCCGGCTACGCCTGCCTGGTGTTCGACTACCGCAACTTCGGCGACAGCGAAGGCCGGCCGCGACAACTGCTCGACATCGGGATGCAGCTCGCGGACTGGGCGGCCGCGGTCGCCCACGCCCACACTCTTGATGGCGTCGATCACGATCGAATCGGCGTGTGGGGCACCTCTTTTGGCGGCGGACACGTGATCGCGACGGCGGCCAGGGTGCCGGGCATCAAGGCCGCCGTGGCCCAGTGCCCGTTTACTGACGGCATCGCATCCGCGCGCACGCTGAGCCCGGTGATTTTCGGCCGCCTCGGCGTACTGGCCACGCGGGACCTCATCGCGGCCGGGCTCGGCAGGTCGCCGGTGATGGTTCCCGCCGCTGGCAGGCCGGGCGAAGTCGCCCTGATGAACGCGCCCGACGTCTACCCCGGCTACATGAGGCTGGTCCCCGAGGGCCAGACCGTGCCCAACGAGGTCGCCGCCCGGTTCGCGTTGAAGGTCGCCGCCTACCGACCCGGCCGGCTGGCCGCGAAGGTCGCCTGCCCGATCCTGTTCTGCGTCTGCGAGGCCGACTCGGTGGCTCCCCCGGTGCCGACGCTGCGCTACGCGGCGAAGGCACCGCGCGGGGAGGTCCGGATGTATCCCGAGGGGCATTTCGAGATCTATGTCGGCGACGCCTTCGAGCGCGTCGTCGCGGATCAGCTCGCCTTTCTCGACAGGCACCTCAAACGTGTGAACGCTTAGAACTTGCGCAAAACGCCAAACTTACTGGCGGGACAGATCTACCCTCGGTCAATACCTAATACCCACGGTCGCGGATAACTCCTCTTGGGCCGGGATGGCGTCGGTGGGGAAAGGACGGGGAGATGTCGGATTTAATTACTGTCCCTGAGACCTTGGCTTCCACGGCCGCCGATGTGCACAACATCGGTTCGGCGATCAACGCGGCCGGGACGAATGCCGCGGCACGGACGACCGGTTTGCTGGCGGCGGCGGAGGACGAGGTTTCGGCGGCGATCGCGAACCTATTCGGTGCGTACGGCGCGGAATACCAGGCGCTCCTCGCGCAGGCCGCGGGCTTTCACAGCCAATTCACCCAGGCATTGACGGCGGCGGCGGCCGCCTACGCGCAAGCCGAGGTCGCCAACGCGGCGCTCGTCTCCGGAGTCTCGTCTACCGGCACCCCGCTGTCGGTCGTGCAGCTGGCCTCCCCCGGCGACCCACTGTTCGCGTTGATCATGGGCGGCACCAACAACCCACAACCGGACCCGAAATATGTGACGAGCGTCTTCAACGCGTACATAAAGCCTCTCTACCCATCGGTCTCATCGCCGCCGCTACCCGTCTTCACGCCCGAGCAGTTCTGGCCGGTGACGCCGAACCTCGGAAACATGACGTTCGGCCAGTCCGTGGCCAAGGGCGTCACGTTGCTGAACAACGCGATCAATTCGACACTCTTCAACCAGCCGAACAACAGCGCCGTGGTATTCGGCTACTCGCAGAGCGCGACGATCGCGACGAACGAAATACGGAACCTCATGGCCGCGGGGTCCCCATATCAGGGCCAATTGAACTTCGTGCTGATCGGCGATCCCAACAACCCCGTCGGCGGCATCCTCGAACGCTTCCCCGGCTTCTACATCCCACTCCTGGATGTGGCGTTCAACGGCGCGACACCGCAATCCCCGTACCCGACTTCGATTTACACCTACCAATACGACGGCATCGCCGACGCCCCGCAATACCCACTGAATCTTGTCTCAGACCTCAACGCGTTCATGGGCTATTTCTTCGTCCACGGCCAGTATCCCCTCTTGACGGCCACTCAGGTGGGCACCGCCGTTCCGTTGCCGACGAACGGCGGAAACACCAACTACTACATGTTCATGACCCAGAACCTGCCGCTGCTGGAGCCGATCCGCGCTATCCCGTATGCCGGCCCCCCGATCGCCGACATCTTCCAGCCCGATCTGCGGGTGCTCGTCGACTTGGGCTACGGCGACTACGGCCCCGGCGCCAACTATGCGAACATCCCGACCCCGGCCGGACTGTTCGACCTACCGAATCCGTTCACGGTCATCCCCGACCTCGCCCTGGGCGCGGTCCAGGGTCCCTATGGCGCCGCCGTTGAGATCGGGGTGGAGGCCGGATTGCTGTCGCCGTCGTACTTCCCGAACACCTACCCGTGGGTCCCGTCCATCAACCCGGGCCTGAACGTCTCGTTCGGCCAGTCCAGCACGACGCTACTATCCGTGCTGAGCGGGGCGACCGGCAACGTGCTGCACCTCATCCCGCCGCCCAACTTCGGCTGACGCGCCGGCTTACGGGCCCAGCGGCGAATGCTGCCGGATCGACTCGTCGCGGATCAAACCCCGCAGCAGCGCGGTGCTGAACTCCGCGGCGATCTCCTTGGCGGTGCGCCGCCCGCTCGGCCGCAGCCAGCGGTAGCTGCCCAGCGTCATCCCGATGTAGCCCAGCGCCACCACGTGCGAGTCGCATTCGTAGAACTCGCCGCTGGCGATCCCGCGGTCGATGAGCCCGTGCACGTGCTCGTAGACCTGGGCCTCCTTCTCGCGGACCTCGGCGACCTGCTCGGAGGTGAACCACTCGGTGATGTACGGCTGCTCCTGGAAGTACACGGCGGCGCGCTCGGGATTGGCCGCGATCCCGGTCAGCAGCCGCACGGTGTACTGGTAGAGCGCCTCGCGGGCCGTCCACGACGGATCGTCGTGCACCGCGGCCAGCGTGCCCTCGGCGGCCTGGCGATAGATGTCGAACAGGATCAGCGACTTGCTGGCGTAGTAGTGGTAGACGGTCGCCTTGTTCAGCCCGATCACGTCAGCGACGTCGTCCATCCGGGTGCCGTGATAGCCGCGCGCGGCGAACAGCTTGGTGGCGACGGCCAGCAACTCCTCGCGGCGGGTCAGCCCGTTCTCGGATGGCATCTGTCTCTGAGTGCTCTCTATCGTTCACTGCTATCAATCAACTGGTTGGACAGTTTAAGGGCACCGCCGCCTGTCGCACCGGCGGCTCTGCGACTACGATGGTGTGTCGAACTGGTCGCGAGTCGAGAGGTGGGGACATGGATCCGAGTCCGGACTATGACATGAGCGACGAGATCGAGTTCTTCTTCAAGTACGTGCCGTGGGGTCTGCGCGGCGTAGTCGACGGCAACGGATACCCGCCGCCGGCCTACCCGCCCGTCTAGAGCGCCTTTAGTTCTTCGGCGACCTCGGTCACCGACTTCTTCGCGTCCCCGAACAGCATCGTCGTGCCGTCGGCGTAGAACAGCGGGTTGTCGATGCCCGCGAATCCGGAGTTCATCGACCGCTTCAACACGATCACCGACTTCGCCTTGTCCACGTTGAGGATCGGCATGCCATAGATCGGGCTGGACGCCTCGTTGCGCGCCGCCGGGTTGGTGACGTCGTTGGCGCCGATGACGATCGCGACGTCGGTGCGCGCGAACTCGTCGTTGATGTCGTCCATGTCCTTCATGGCGTCGTAGTCCACCTCGGCCTCGGCCAGCAGCACGTTCATGTGCCCGGGCATGCGGCCGGCGACCGGGTGGATCGCGTACTTCACCGCGACACCCTTGTCCTCCAGCAGCGAGGCCATGTCCTTGACGGCGTGCTGGGCCTGCGCCACGGCCAGGCCGTAGCCGGGCACCACGATCACCTGGTTGGCGTAGGCCATCTGGATGGCGGCGTCGGCGGCCGACGTCGCCTTGACGTGCTTGTCGCCGCCGCCGTCGCCACTGGGGGCCACGCCGCCGCCGCCGAAACCGCCCGCGACGATCGCGGGAATGGAGCGGTTCATGGCCTTGGCCATCAGGTTGGTCAGGATCGAGCCGGACGCGCCGACGATCATGCCGGCGACGATCATCGCGGTGTTGTTCAGCGCCAGACCGGCCGCGGCGGCCGACAGCCCGGTCATCGCGTTGAGCAGGGAGATGACCACCGGCATGTCGGCGCCGCCGATGGGCAGCACGACCATCAGGCCGAGCACCCCGGCCGCGGCCAGCAGGCCGATCATCCACCAGAGCGGCGCGCCGCCGGTGCCGGGATGCGCGTGCAGGCCGATCACCACGGCCGCGGCGACCGCGGCGACCAGCAGCAGCAGGTTGATCGGCTGCTGGGCCTTGCCGAAGCCGATCGGCGAGCCGGAGATGATTTCCTGCAGCTTGCCGAACGCGATGATGGATCCCCAGAACGAGATCGAGCCGATGATCGCGGCGAACAGCGACGCGACCACGATGTGCACGGTCGGCGACTCGCCGTGCTGAAAGGCCGAAAAGCCTTTGGTCTCAATGAATTCCGAGAGCGCGATGAGCGCGACGGTGCCGCCGCCGACGCCGTTGAAGAACGCCACCAGCTGCGGCATGGCGGTCATCTTGGTGTAGCGGGCCGGCGGGACGCCGAGCGCGACGCCCACCACCAGGCCGAGGATGATCAGCACCCATTGGTCGGTGTGCCGGATCTTGATGAGCGTCGCCGTCACGGCCAGCGCCATGCCCACCGCGGCGATCAGGTTGCCGCGCACCGCGGTCTTGGGCCCGGTCAGGCCCATCAGCCCGTAGATGAACAGCGAGAACGAGATGATGTAGAGGACGGTCACCAGGTAGTTCATTTGGCGACCACTGCGCCTTCGTCGGCCTTCTGGGCCGACGGCTTCTTCTTGCCCTTGAACATGCCCAGCATCCGGTCGGTGACGATGAAGCCGCCGATCACGTTGAGCGTTCCGAACACCACCGCGACGAACAGGATGATCTGCACCGCGAGCGACGGGTGCTCCACCTCCCCGAACACCACCAGCGCGCCGAGCACCACGATGCCGTGGATGGCGTTGGTGCCCGACATCAGCGGCGTGTGCAGCGTGTTGGGCACCTTGGAGATCACCGCGAACCCGACGAATCCGGACAGCACCAGGATCGCCAGGTTGGCCAACAGCTCGTCGTACATCTAATCCTCCCCGCCGGGCTGGCGCGTCACACACGAGTCCGCGATGACCTCGTCGTCGAAGTCCGGCGCCAACTTCCCGTCCTTGATCAGCAGGTCCAGCAGCGCCGTGATGTTCTTGCTGTACAGCTCGCTCGCGTGCTCCGGCATGGTCGCGGGCAGGTTCAGCGGCGACGCGATGGTGACGTCGTGCTTGACCACGGTGCGGCCCGGCTCGGTCAGCTCGCAGTTGCCGCCGGTCTCACCGGCGAGGTCGACGATCACGCTGCCGGGTTTCATCGCCTCCACCGCGGCCGCGGTTACCAGCCGCGGCGCCGGGCGACCCGGCACCAGCGCGGTGGTGATCACCACGTCGAATCCGGCGATCGCATCTTCCAGCGCCTTCTGCTGCTGGGCGCGCTCCTCGTCGGTCAGCTCGCGGGCGTAGCCGCCCTCACCGGCCGCGTCGATCCCGACGTCGAGCCACTGCGCCCCCACCGACCGCACCTGGTCGGCCACCTCCGGACGCACGTCGTAGCCGGTGGTGCGCGCGCCGAGCCGCTTGGCCGTCGCCAGCGCCTGCAGGCCGGCCACCCCGACGCCGAGCACCAGCACGGTGGCCGGCTTCACGGTTCCCGCCGCGGTGGTCAGCATGGGGAAGAACCGGGTCGATTCCGAGGCCGCCAGCAGGACGGCCTTGTAGCCGGCCACGTTGGCCTGCGACGACAGGGCGTCCATCACCTGGGCGCGCGAGATGCGCGGGATCGCCTCGAGCGCGAACGCCTGCACCCCGGCCTGCTTGAGCGCTCCGATCGCGTTGTCGGCGTTGCGCGGCGCCAGGAAGCCGATCAGGGTCTGGCCGCTGTGCAGCCGGGCAACCTCCTCGGCCGTCGGCGGCGCGACCTTGACGACGACGTCGGCCGCCCAGGCGTCCCCGATGCTGGCCCCCGCCTCGGTGTAGAGCGCGTCGGGCAGGAGCGCGCGTTCGCCCGCACCGGACTCGACCACCACCGCCAAACCGCTACTGACCAGCGACGCGACCGCCTTCGGTACCAGCGCGACGCGCCGCTCGTCGGTCCCCGACTCGGCGACCACCCCCACCGTCGTCTGCGCATCTGTCATGGCGCGTACATCTACTTCCCTTATGTCTTCGGCTTGCCGCAGCACACCCTATCCGCAGTCACCACAGCGGAATATCTTGCCCGTGCTCCGACGCCGGGCGGGGCCCGAAGTACCGGCGCTCGGACTCCCGGATCGGCACGTCGTTGATGCTGGCCTCGCGACGCGCCATCAGACCGGACGGGCTGAACTCCCACAGCTCGTTGCCGTAGCTGCGGTACCACTGGCCGGTGTGGTCGTGACACTCGTACTGGAACCGCACGGCGATGCGGTTGTCATGGAAGTCCCACAGGCTCTTGCGCAGCGAGTAGTCGAGTTCGCGCTGCCACTTGCGGGTCAAAAACGCCACGATCTCGGCCCGGCCGACGACGTGCTCGTCGCGGTTTCGCCACTGCGAGTCGGGCGTGTACGCCAGGCTCACCTTCTGCGGGTCGCGGGTGTTCCAGGCGTCCTCGGCCGCCTGGACCTTCTGCAGTGCCGTCTCGAGGGTGAACGGCGGGAACGGGGGGCGTGATTCGGTCATGGCGTCCATCGTGCGCCCTCGCGAGCGCTGACAGTTCCTCGAGACTGACGCCACGCACACCCGCGGCGGGACCCGCAACCAGAGCCGCCGGAACTCTGCTCGCGCCGCCTGGCGACACGTGTCCTATCGTGACGGTCATGGACTTCGCGATGTCGGCCAAAGCCAGCGATTACCACAAGCGATTGTCCGACTTCATGATCGAGTACGTCTTCCCGGCCGAGGCCGAATACGACAAATACCGTCACGAGGCCGGCCCGAATGACCACACGGTTCCGCCGGTCATCGAGGAACTCAAGCTCAAGGCCAAACAGCAGGGCCTGTGGAACCTGTTCCTGCCGGCCGAGTCCGGGTTGACCAACGTGGAGTACGCGCCGCTGGCCGAGCTGACCGGCTGGAGCCTCGAGATCGCACCCGAGTCGCTCAACTGCGCGGCGCCCGACACCGGCAACATGGAGACCCTGCACCTGTTCGCCACCGAGGAGCAGCGCAAGCGGTGGCTGGAACCCTTGCTGGCCGGGGAGATCCGCAGCGCCTTCTCGATGACCGAGCCCGCGGTCGCCAGCAGCGACGCCCGCAACATCGAAACGTCCATCGAGCGCGACGGCGGCGACTACGTCATCAACGGCCGCAAGTGGTGGACGTCCGGGGCGGCCGACCCGCGCTGCAAGATCCTCATCGTGATGGGCCGGACCAACCCGGATGCGGCCAGCCACCAGCAGCAGTCGATGGTGCTGGTGCCCATCGATACGCCCGGTGTGACCGTCGTTCGCTCCACGACGGTCTTCGGTTATCAGGACCAGCCCGGGCACTGCGAGATCAGCTACGACAACGTCCGGGTGCCGGTCACCAACCTGCTCGGCGAAGAGGGCGCCGGCTTCGCGATAGCCCAGGCTCGGCTGGGGCCGGGCCGCATCCACCACTGCATGCGCGCGCTGGGCGGCGCCGAACGCGCCCTGGCGCTGATGGCCGACCGCGCGCGCAACCGGGTGGCGTTCGGCCGCCCGCTGGCCGAGCAGGGCGTGGTGCGGGAGGCAATTGCCAAGTCCCGCAACGAGATCGACCAGGCGCGACTGCTGTGCGAGAAGGCGGCCTGGACCATCGATCAGCACGGCAACAAGGCCGCCCACCTGCTGGTCTCACAGATCAAGGCGGTCGCGCCGCAGGTGGCCTGCAACGTGATCGACCGCGCCATCCAGGTGCACGGGGCCGCCGGCGTCAGCGACGACACAGTGCTGGCCCGGATGTATGCCTGGCATCGCGCGATGCGGATCTTCGACGGACCCGATGAGGTGCACATGCGGACCATCGCGCGCACCGAGCTCGGCGGGGAGCAATCCGCGCTCGCCGCGGCGGTTACCCGGCATGGCTGAGGCGGCGGTCCGAGAACTGCCGGGCGCGTGGAATTTCCGTGACGTCGCCGACGGCGTGAGCGGCCTGCGTCCCGGCCGGGTGTTCCGCTCCAGCGAGCTGAGCCGCCTCGACGACGAAGGCCGGGCGACGCTGCGCCGGCTGGGCATCACCGACGTCGCCGACCTGCGCGCGACCCGCGAGGTCGCCCGGCGCGGCCCGGGCCAGGTCCCCGACAGCGTCGAGGTCCACCTGCTGCCGTTCCCCGACCTGGCCGACTCAGAGGCCGAAGCGGCGGCGCCGCACGAGGAGGCGTTCCAGCGGCTGTTGAGGGGCGAAGCCGACGGCTCGGAAGAGTCGGTGAACGAGACCGCCGTCCGATTCATGACCGACGAGTACCGGCAATTCCCGACGCGCAATGGGGCGCAGCGCGCGGTGCGCCGCGTCGTCACGCTGCTGGCCGCCGGTCGCCCGGTGCTGACCCACTGCTTCGCGGGCAAGGACCGGACCGGCTTCGTGATCGCCACCGTGCTGGAAGCGATCGGGGTCGACCAAGACACCATCGTCGCCGACTTTTTGCGCAGCAATGACGCCGTGCCCGAGCTTCGGTCGCGGATCTTCGAGATGATCCAGCAGCGCGGGGATACCGAACTGACCCCGGAGGTGGTGACCTTCACCGAGGCCCGGCTGTCCGACGGTGTCCTCGGGGTGCGTCCGGAATACCTGGCCGCCGCCCGCCAAACCATCGACGCCGAATTCGGTTCGCTCGGCGGCTATCTGAGCGACGCGGGCATCACCGACGCCGATCTGGATCGACTGCGCGGCGCGCTGCTCGCCTGATCCCGGCGCCGGCGGCGCAAATCCCGGACAGGATCGCGAGATCGCCCTAGGCTGACGGGGTCCGCTGCAGCGGTCGAGTCGCGCCTTTGTCGGGGAAAGGATTCGGGCCGATGACGTATGTGATTGCCGAGCCGCAGATGATGGCGTCGGTCGCAGCGGAAATCGAGGGAATCGGGTCGGCCTTCAGCGCCGCCACCGCCGCCGCGGCGGCGCCGACGTCGGGTGTGGCGGCGGCGGCGGGCGACGAGGTGTCGGCGGCCATCGCCGATGTGTTCGGCACATTCGGCCAGGACTATCAGGCACTCGTCGCGCGGTTCGAGGCGTTTCACAACCAGTTCCAGCAGACGCTGGCCTCCGCCGGGTTCGCCTATGCCGAGACCGAGGCGGCCGTCGCCGCGACCCTCGGCCTCGCAGCGCCCGGCGCGCCAATCCCCGCGGCCACGCAACCCCCATTCATACCAACGGATTTGACGGTCTTCATCGGCGGCACCGGGACCCCCATACCGTCGTCGTCATTCGTTACCCGTGCCAACAACCTCTATGTCCGCTTGGCGAACGCCATGCAGGCGTTGGTCACGCCCGAGCAGTTGTACCCACTGACTGGCGTCAAAAGCATGACCCTGGATGCGTCGGTCCAAGAGGGTGTGACCATTCTCGACAACCAGCTGTACAACTCAATCCATAACCAAGGGCAAACGGTAACCGTCTTCGGCATTTCCCAGAGCGCCATCATCTCCTCGCTGGAAATGCAGAACCTCGCCAACGGCACGTCCCTCTTCGGCGCGAACCCTCCGAACGTCAACCAGCTCAACTTCGTGCTGACCGGGAACGAAGTGAACCCCAACGGCGGCCTGCTTTCGCGTTTCCCGAATCTCTCTCTGCCCGCCCTGGGCCTGAATTTCTATCCCGCGATGAACGCGAACACGCCCTACCACGTAGCCAACTACACGCTGGAATACGACGGGTTCGCCGACTTCCCGCGGTACCCGATCAACATCATTTCCGACCTGAATGCGGTAGCGGGCATCGTCTACGTGCACACCACCTATCTCGATCTCACGCCCACCCAGATCAATAACGCGATTCCATTGCCGACGTCTCCGGGCTACACCGGCAATACGCAGTACTTCATGATTCCCACCGCGGAGCTGCCGCTGCTGAGACCGTTGGATGCCATACCGGTGATCGGCAAGCCGCTGGTCGATTTGATCCAACCCGACATGAAGGTATTGGTGAATTTGGGCTACGGTCCCGATCCCACCCTCGGGTATTCGACCAGCCCCGCGGACCTGCCGACGCCGTTCGGCTTGTTCCCGGATGCCAACCCCGCCACCGTGTTCAACGCGTTGGCGACCGGAACCCAGCAGGGAATCCACGACTTCTCGCTCGACCTGCAGCAGATCGCGTCGCAGCCGCCCCCCGTCGTGCCGCAGCTCGCCCTGCCAAGTTCGCCGCCGGGCCCGACGACGACGCCGGCGAACTTCCCGTCACCGCAACAGGTCTTCAACACCATCAACAAGATCGTGACGACCGACTACGCCGTCGCGCTTCCGACGGCCGATATCGGCTACTCCCTCGTCACCGAGGTGCCCTTCTACGACACCGAGCTTTTCCTGAGTCAGCTCGGTCAGGGCAACTTCGTCAACGCGATCGGTTATCCGATCGCGGCCGACGTCGGGTTGGGGACGGTGGCGGGCGGGGTCGAATTGCTGACCATCGTTTCGGCGCTCGCTAGCAACGTCAAGGACATCCAGAGCCTCATTCCTTAACGCGCACAATGGGTCCTGCCCCACTTCGGGAACGAATGCTTTAGAAGCAAAAACACCGGTGCAAAACGCCAACAAGAACAGGCTGTCGCTCCTAAGCTAGCTGGGTGCCGGTTCCAGCGATGCGCCTGGTCATCGGGTTGGCCGCGTCGTCGGGACCCTTGTGTCCGGAAGGGAAGAGGCGATGACGAGCTTGATCACACAGCCCCAGATCTTGTCGAGTGCCGCAGCGGATGCTTCGGCAATCGGTTCGGCGATCGACGAAGCCAAGGCGGCCGCCGCCGGTCCCACCACGAGTCTGGCCGCCGCGGCCCAGGACGAGGTGTCGGCCATCACCGCCCAGTTCTTCGGCTCGTTCGGTCAGGAATATCAGGCGCTGCTGCAGCAGGCGTCGGCGTTCCACGGGCAGTTCGTCGCGGCGTTGGCCGGCGCGGGAAACGCTTACGCGCAGACCGAAGCGCAGATCGCCGCATCGCTCGGCCTCACTGGGGCGTCGACCGGGCCGGCGGTCGGAACGTTCACGCCTACGGATCCGACGATCAACGTAGTTGCGAACTTGATCATGACGGGCAGCGGCACAGCGACACCCTCGACGACCTATCTGAATAATGTCTTTAGCCGGTACTTGAACGGCGCCTTCGGCCCCCTCATTCATTTCAGCGGTCCTCTCCAAGCCGTGTCGACGGCCGAGGGGCTGTATCCGTATACCGGCGTGAAGGACCTGACGCTGGACATATCGCTGGCCCGCGGCGTCACCGAGCTGGACAACGCGATCAAACTGGCGATCGCGCCCGGCAGCGGTAACGCCGTGTCCGTTCTGGGCTACTCGCAGAGCTCGATTATCGCCTCGCTGGAAATGCCGAAACTTCTCGCCGAGGGCTTTACGAATGGGACGCTCGGCAATCCGAACCAGGTGTACTTCACACTGCTCGGTGACCCCGCCAACCCGAACGGCGGCCTGCTTGCGCGATTCCCGGGGCTAAGCCTTCCCAGCCTGGGAATCACGTTCGGGACCTCGACGCCCGCCAACGATTTCCCGACGACCATTTACTCGCTCGAATACGACGGCTTCGCGGACTTCCCGCGCTATCCGATCGACATCTTCTCCGACCTCAACGCGCTTGCGGGCATCGTCTTCGTGCACGGCACCTACCCAACCTTGACGAACGCTCAGCTAGCGTCGGCCTTCCTGTTGCCCGGGTCAGCCGCTCTCGATCCCACCAACGGCATGACCGATTACTACATGATTCCGACCAACAACCTCCCGCTATTGACGCCGCTACGGGCCCTCCCCCTTATTGGCAATCCGCTCGCCGACCTGATCCAGCCGGACCTGAAGCTCCTCGTCAACTGGGGATACGGCGATCCCAACTTCGGCTACTCGACCAGCCCGTCAAATGTACAGACCCCGTTCGGGTTCCTGCCGCCGTTGAGCGCAACCACGGAACTGGCGGCCCTCCTGCCCGGCGCCACCGCACAGGGCGTCGGCGCCTTCGCCAACGACCTGTCGCACCTGGCGGCTTCGGCCGCATCGACGGGCGGCGCGGGGCTGCCGCCGCTGACCCTGCCTTCGACGGCGTCGATGCCGACGACGATCACCGGCGTCATCCAGGCCATCCAGTCGGCAAACAGCAACATCGCCGGCACCATCGCGGGCGATGTCTCGACCGCTTATGCGACGCTGCTTCCGACGGCAGACATCGCTACGGCACTTGCGGTGTCGGTGCCTTCCTACGACTTCAATTTGTTCCTGGACGGGATCAACGAAGCGATCACTGTCGACCCCGTTCAGGGCCTCATGGACGCCTTCGGCCGACCGATCGCCGCCGATGTGGGTCTGTTTACCCTCGCGGGCGGCTTCGAGTTCCTGAGCATCGTGAATGCCGCCGACACAATCTTCACCGGAACGCCGATCCCCGGCCCCTTCTGATCGGCTAGGGCTCCAGTACCACCTTGCCGAGCACGCCCCCGTCGGCCAGGCACTGTAGCGCGGCCTGCCCCTCCGACAGCGGATAGCGTTGCGGCGGAGGGGGTTTCAGCCCGAGGAAAACCAATTGGCTCAGTCCCCAGGCGAACAGGGCGGCCGAACCGGGGACCCGGTTGAGGTACTCGCCCCACGCGACGCCGACCACGCTGACGTTGCGCAGCAGCAACCGGTTCACCTTCACCGTCGGAATGCCGCCCGCGGCGAAACCGATCACCAGCAGCTTGCCGTCGATCGCCAGGACCCGGATCGCGTCGTCGAAGGCCGGGCCGCCGATCGGGTCGACGACGATGTCGACGCCGCGGCCCTGGGTGTAGTCACGTATCCGGTCCGCCCAGCCGTCGGCCAGCGGCACGACCAGGTCGGCGCCCAGCGATCCGACATAGTCGGTCGCGGCCTCGCGGTGCACCACGGCCAGCACCTTTTTCGCGCCCATCGCCCGCGCCACCTGGATGGCCGCCGTGCCCACCCCACCGGCGGCACCCAACACCAGGACGGTGTCGCCCGGCCGCATGGCGGCGCGGCGGGACAGCGCGAAGTACATGGTGTTGTAGTTCACCAGCAGCGAAACCGCTTCGGCGTCATCGAGTTCCGCGGGGCTGCGCATCACGTTGGGCACCGGGACGGCCACCTGTTCCGCGTAGGAACCCAGGATGCCGAAGGCCGAGACCCGCTCGCCCGGCCGGAAGCCGGAGCCTTCCGGCGCGGAACGCACCACTCCGGCGGCTTCCATGCCGGGGACGAACGGCGGGGGCAGCTTCAGCTGGTACTCGCCCTTGGTCAGCAGCAGGTCCGGAAAGCACACCCCGGCGGCGCGAACGTCGATGACGACGTGGTTGCCGTCGGCGCTGACGTCGTCGATATCGGTGAAGACCATGCCGTCCGGGCCGGACAGCTCTTGCACCACACAGGCTTTCATGGCCTTAGAGCTTGAATCCGGCCTTTTGCGCTGCCGAGAGGTCGGTGATCTCGGCCCAGTGCGCGGCGACGTCCTGCACCGACGGCGGCTGATCGAAAGTGACGCCCTCGTTCTGGAACAGCGCGGTGCGCTGCACCTTGCCGCCACCGACGATGAAAACCGACCCGTTGTCGGCGCATTCCTCGGTGCACAGGTAAGCCATCACCGGCGCAACGAAATCCGGCGTGAGCTTCTCGAACACCTCGGGCGGCAGGATGTCCTGAGTCATCCTGGTGGCCGCGATCGGGGCGAGCGCGTTGGCGTGGATGTTGTACTTGGCCCCTTCCTGCGCCAGCGTGTTGATCAGGCCGACCAGGCCGAGCTTGGCCGCCCCATAGTTGGTCTGGCCGAAGTTGCCGAACAGCCCGCTGGTGGAGGTGGCGACGACGACGCGGCCGTAGCTCTGCTCGCGGAAGTGCGGCCAGGCGGCGCGAATGACGTTGTAGCCGCCGTACAGATGTACCTTGAGCACGGCATCCCAATTTTCGAATGTCATCTTGTGGAACGTGCCGTCGCGCAGGATCCCGGCGTTGCTCACGACACCGTGGATGGCGCCGAATTCGTCGAGCGCGGTCTTGATGATGTTCTCGGCGCCCTCGGGCTCGGCGACGCTGTCGTAGTTGGCTGCCGCCCGGCCCCCCGCGTCCTTGATCTCCTTGACCACCTCGTCGGCCATGTTGTGGCCGGCGCCGGTGCCGTCACGTGCCCCGCCGAGGTCATTGACGATGACGCTGGCGCCCTCCTTGGCGAGGGTCAGGGCGTATTCACGCCCCAATCCGCCACCGGCTCCGGTGACGACGATGACGCGATCCTGCACTCCGGGCATAAGGTTCCTCTCTGGTGTGAAACATTGGATCTAGCAAGCGATTTGGCGCGGCGGCGCCGTCAGAAGATCCTGCGAGCCATCTTGAAGGCCCGCTCGGTGTACGGCGGGTAGATGAAGCTGGACAGGTCCGGCCGGGTCGGCTTGGTCAACACCGACTTGCGGTGGCTGAACTCCTCGAAGCCGTACCGGCCGTGGTAGGCGCCCATGCCCGAGGCGCCGACGCCGCCGAACGGCAGCTTGGCCGTCGACACCTGGAACGCCAGGTGGTTGACCAGCATGCCGCCGGCGGGCACCTCCTTGATCACCCGCTCGCGGATGTCCTTCGCCTTGGTGAACAGGTACGCGGACAACGGCTTTGGCCGCGAGTTGACGAAACGTATTGCCTCGTCCAGGGATTGGACCGTGATCACCGGCAGGATCGGCCCGAAGATCTCGTTCTGCATCAGCGGGCCGTCCGGGTCGGGATCGACGACGACCGTCGGCTGGATCCGCAGGGTCGACGCGTCGCAGGCTCCCCCGACGGTGACCTTGCCGTCGCCGTCCGAGAGGTAACCGCTGATCCGGTCGAATTGGCGCTGGTTGACGATGCGAATTCCCTGCTGCTCCTTGGAGCGCATCTTGGTGATGGCCGCACCGATCTTGTCGACGAGTTCGTCGCGGATCTTCGCGTCGGCCAACACGTAGTCGGGTGCGACGCATGTCTGCCCGCCGTTCAGCAGCTTGATCCACGCGATCCGCTTGGCCGCGACGTCCAAGTCGGCGTCGGCGGCCACGATCACGGGGCTCTTGCCGCCGAGCTCGAGCGTGCACGGGGTCAGGTGGGGCGCCGCGCCCTCGTAGACCTTGCGGCCGATCTCGGTGCCGCCGGTGAACATCAAGCGGTCCAGGCCCTGCGCGATGAGTTCCTGGCTCACCGCACCGTCACCCTCCACGACCGCGATCGCGTCGTTGTCGAGATAGCGCGGCACCAGCTCGGCCATCAACCGCGACGACGCGGCCGCGATTTCCGACGGCTTCAGGATGACGGCGTTGCCGGCGGCGATCGCCCCGACGGCCGGACCCAGCGTCAGGTAGAAGGGGTAGTTCCAGGCGCCGATGATCAGCACGGTGCCGTAGGGCTCGTACTCGATCCAGCCGCGCCCGGGCCGCTGCGGCAGCTCCAGCCGTTGGTAGCGGCGGCGCGTCCACTTCCGCAGGTGCTTGGCCGCGTACTTCGCTTCACCGGCGGTCGTCCCGATGTCGGCGATGAACGACTCGAATTTGTTGCGGTCCAGGTCCGCGGCGAGGGCGGCGCTGATCGCCTCCTCGTTCTCCTCCATCAGCTTTTGCAGTTGCAGCAATTGCTGCCTGCGCCACTCGACGTCGCGGGTGCGCCCAGAGGCGAATGTCTTGCGGAGCCGGGCCACCGTGGCGGGGATGTCGACTGTCTGAGCGGGCGCGCCGTTCGTGGATTCCTTCGATTCCGACGCTTTCTGTGCAACCGATTCGGTGGTCATCATTGTCCTTCCCGAGCAGAGTCGCCCGCTGCAGTGCGGGTGGCCGCTCATCGGTGATAACCGCGATCCTAACCATCCGGTTGGGGGAGCAGTTAGGAAGGATCCGCCCTAGCTCAAGGTTTGCTTGCCGTCACGAAGCTGTTGGTGAACGGCCGCTCCTCCGACTGCGGCGCGCGGCCCAGCCGCAGCCCCTCGTCGCGCGCGCTCACCGCGCGGGTCGTCCAGCCGTGTGCGGCGAACCAGTCGGCGGGCTCGGGACGTCCCTCGTCGTCGAACCAGAGGTCGAAGGGGTTGAACGAGATGTCCTGGCCGCGCGCCGCGCGCCTGTCCCGCAACTCCTGCCACCTTTGCTCGGCCTCGCGCCGCTTCTCCCGGTCGACGCCGAAGATTTCGACCGCCACCCGGCTGCCCGGTCCGCTCAGCTCGTCGATGGAGGCGAACATGGCTTCCTGCGCGGTCGCCGGCAAAAACGGCAGCAACCCCTCGGCGAGCCAGGCCGTCGGACGGGTCGCGTCGAACCCGGCGTCGCGAAGCGCCGGGGGCCAATCGTGGCGCAGGTCGACGGGCACCGGCCGCCGGTCGACGACCGGGGCGGCCCCGTGCGCGGCGAGCGTCTCGGCCTTGTACTCGAGCACCTTGGGCAGGTCGATCTCGTAGACGACGGTGCCGTCCGGCCAGTCGAGCCGGTAGGCCCGCGAGTCCAGACCGGCCGCGAGGATCACCACTTGGCGGATCCCGGCCGTCACCGCTTCGGCGAAGTACTCGTCGAAGAAGTGGGTGCGCACCGCCTGGTAATTGATCATGTGCCGGGAGTCGACCGTGAAATCCGCGGCCTCGTCGTCGGGATCCGCCGTCCACCAGGCGGCGACCTGCTCCCGAACCCCCTCGAGTTCGGGAGTAGACACCAGCACCTCGGCGAACCGGTCGGAGATCAGCGGCTCGGCGCTTGCGGTCTCGGCGGCACGGGCCAGCGCGACCATCACCGCGGTCGCCCCGACGCTGGTGGCGATGTCCCAGGAGTCGTCCGCCGTGCGCGGCATTTACATCCTTTCGGCGATCACGAAGTCGGAGAACGCGTCCTTGTCGTCGGTCATCGGGACGTTCTCGATCAGGCGGCCCAGCCGGCGCATCGCGTCGATCGAGTGCTCGGCCGTCGCGCGCCAGCCGTGTTCGTTGAGCCACTCCGCGACGTCCGCGCGGTGGTCGTCGCGGTACATCAACTCCCCGACGTCGACGGTCTCCTCCAGGCCGATCTCGTCGGCCACCTTCCTGAACCGTTCGCGCATCTGCTGCCGCCGCTCGTCGGCGTGGTTGGGCGCGGTTTCGGCCGAAACCCGGCTGCCGGCCGGGCTCAGCTCACCGATCAGGGTGAAGAGCCGGTCCTGGGCCTCGGCGGGCAGGTACATCAGCAGCCCCTCCGCCAGCCACGCCGTGCGCTGCGTCGGGTCGAAGCCGGCGGCACGCAGCGCGGCCGGCCAGTCCTGACGCAGGTCGATGGCCACCTCGCGGCGATCCGCGGCGGGGGTCACGCCGTTTTCGGCCAGGGTGGTGGATTTGTAGGCCAGGACCTCGGGCTGGTCGAGCTCGTACACCGTGGTGCCGGCTGGCCAGTCCAGCCGGTAGGCGCGCGAGTCCAGCCCCGACGCCAGGATGACGATCTGGCGAATCCCGGCGGCGACGGCGTCGGCGAAGAAGGTGTCGAAGAAGTGCGTCCGCACCGCTTGGTAGCCCCGCATGTGGTGCAGGTGGGCGGCGGAATCCTCATCGAGGGCCTCGACCTTGGCGGCGATCTCCGGGTCGAGCATGGCCTCCCACAAGACGCCGGCGCCGGCGCCTTCGACCAGCAGCCGGGCGTACGGGTCGCGGATCAGTGGGTCGGGCCGTTCGGTTTCGACGGCGCGGGCGGCGGCCACCATGACCGCGGTGCTGCCGACGCTGGTCTTGATGTCCCAGGTGTCGTCGTGAGTGCGCAGTGAGCTCATCGCGTTGCTTGCTCCTTCATCAGCTGTTCGATCCGCCAAGACGCGCGCGCAGCAGCGTGCTGCGGACGGCCTCGTCGTCCAGGTCGTCGGGAACGGGGCGGCCCAATCGGGCCATCTCGTCGCGGTTGTTCACGGCGTCCACCTGCCAGCCGTGGTCGGTCAGCCAGGCGACGGGGTCGGTGCGGTCGGGCTCGTGGAAGGTCAGCGCCTGGACGTTGACGTCCAGGCCGAGCCGCTCCCGCATCCGCAGCCAGCGCTGCGAATTGCTTCGCGAGTTCATGCCGAACGCCTCGATGGCGACCTGGCTGCCCGGCGCGCTGAGCGCGGTGAACATCTCGAACAGCCGGTCCTGGGCGTCGCTCGGCAGGTAGGGCAGCAAGCCCTCGGCGAGCCACGCGGTGGGCCGGGTGCGGTCGAACCCGGCGGCGGTCAGGGCCGCGGGCCAGTCGTCGCGCAGATCCACCGGAACGGGACGCCGGGTCGCGGTCGGCACCGCGCCGTGCTCCTCCAGCGTCCGGGTCTTGTACTCGAGGACCTTGGGCTGGTCGATCTCGTACACCGCGGTGCCCGGTGGCCAGTTCAACCGGAAGGCCCGCGAGTCCAGCCCGGCGGCCAGGATCACGACCTGCCGAATCCCGGCGTTGGCGGCCTCGCCGAAGTATTCGTCGAAGAAGTGGGTGCGCACCGCCTGGTAGTCGATGCCGAGCCGGTGCGCGCGTTGCCCCTGCGGATCGCCGTCGAGCCAGGCCAGCTCGGCGTCGGCCAGCCGCGCCCAGGCGTCACCCGCGGACGACACCAAGAGGCGGGCGAACTCGTCACGGATCAGCGGGTCGGGTCCGGCCGTTTCCGCAGCGCGCGCCGCGGCCACCCCGAGCGCGGTGGCGCCGACGAGTTCGGTGATGGCCCAGCTGTCACCGGCGGTCCGAAGGGAAGGCGGTAGGGAGGCGTCCACATCAGTCATGGCGAGACCATGCTACCGAATAAGTTAGTTAGCCTATGCGCTTTGTGCGCAACTTCACTGCGCCCGGCCGGTCAGGCCTCCGGCCGCCAGAGCGCGCCTTCCAAGAGCCGGCGCAGCACGTCGCTGATCGCGAGGATCTCTTCATAGCTGCGGATATAGCCGGCGTAAAACCCGACGCCGCAGAGCACGACTATTAGTGTCTCGACCAATGCGGACGCATCGATATCGGGGGCGACCTCTCGGCGCTCGATTGCATCGTTGACCGCCGACGCCAGAAATTCGCGGCTAATTTTGACCGAATCAATTTCAGCTCCGCTTAATTCCGGATGCCGTTGCGACTCGAGCACCGCGGCAATCAGAAATGCCGAGACGGCGGGATTGTCGGAGTTTGCCCGCACCGCGGCGGTGATGAACGCCGTGAGCCGACCCGTCAGCGTGGCCTCGCTCTCCGCCTGGCGTATGCCCGCCCCGATGACGAGGGCGTTCGTCTGCTTGAGCACCTCGCGGTACAGGAGCCGCTTGGTAGAAAAGTAATGGTTGATCGCCGGTCGGGTCAGGTCGGCGCGGGTCGCGATCGCCTGGAACGTCGCGCCGTCGTAGCCCCGCTCCGCAAATACCAGGCGAGCCGCCTGCATGATCCGCTGTCGCGTCTCGTCCGCCTTTGCGGCGGGGGGACGTCCCGGCCGGCGACTCGCCGTTTGCGGCATTTCTAGAGTGTGCCACCGCCACGGTGGGGCATTAGCGCATTTGGCGGAATGGTGCCGAATTTTCCGGCCTGGTAGTCCTCTAGCGCCTCGACCAATTCGGCGCGGGTGTTCATCACGAAAGGCCCGTAGTGGAATACCGGCTCACGAATCGGCTGACCGCCCAGCAGCAGCACATCGATCGCCTGTCGGTCGGCCCCCACGGTGATCCGGTCGCCCGGCCCGAGCACCGCCAGTTGCCCCGAACGGATCGGGTGGCGCACCGGACCGACGTATCCGTCGCCGGACAGCACGTAGACCAGCGCGTTGAAATCGCGCCGCCACGGAATGTTGAGCCGGGCGCCGCTTTGGACCGTCGCGTGCGCCAGCGTGATCGGAGTGTGGGTGATCCCGGGGCCGCGCTGACCGCCGATCTCACCGGCGATGATGCGGACCAGGGCCCCGCCGTCGTCCGACGCCACCAACCCGGCGTCGCCGCCCTCGATGGCCTGATACCGGGGTGCGGCGAACTTGTCCCTCTTCGGCAGGTTCACCCACAGCTGGACGCCGTGGAAGAACCCGCCGCTTTCGACCAGTTCGGCTGGCGGCGTCTCGATGTGCAGGATTCCCGAACCCGCCGTCATCCACTGGGTCGCGCCGTCGGTGATCAGCCCGCCTCCGCCGTGCGAATCCTGGTGCGCGAACTTGCCGTCGATCATGTACGTGACGGTTTCGAACCCGCGGTGCGGATGCCAATCGGTGCCCCTGGGTTCACCCGGCTGGTACTCCACCGCGCCCATCTGGTCCATGTGCACGAAGGGATCCAGGTCGGCGGTGCTGACCCCGGCGAACGCGCGGACCACCGGGAAGCCCTCGCCCTCGTAGCCGCGTGGTCCGGTGGTGATCGACCGGACGGGCCGTTCGGTGTCGGCGGGACCTGGTGCGCCGACGCGCGGCAGCGTCAGGGTGTCGGCGGTTATAGCCGGCATATCTACCTCCTCGATAACGGATACCGGCTATAACCGGACTCTGGTCCGGTTATTCCCCGGCGTGCGGCCGGTGGGGCTGCATAAGATGACGTGATGCCCGGGGTCAGGCGCGCGCTGTGAGCGAACCGGCGGAGGCCCCGGCCGGGGCCGCGGGTGGCCGCTTCGGGGCATCGATCCGCAAGTCGGGCTACGTGCAGAAGTGGCTGCTGCTGGGCGTCACGATCGGCGTCATCGCCGGCCTGGGCGCCGTCGTCTTCTACTTCGCGCTGAAGTACACCGCCGAGTTTCTGCTCGGCTACCTGGCCGGTTACCACATCCCGACGCCGGTCGGGGAGGGTGGCGCCCACGGGTCGACGGGCTTCAGCCGGGCGTGGGCCATCCCGCTGGTGACGACGGGCGGCGCGCTGTTGTCCGCGTTGATCGTGGCGAAGCTGGCCCCGGAGGCCACCGGCCACGGCACGGACGAGGCCATCCAGGCCGTCCACGGCGATCCCCGCGCCATCCGCTTTCGTGCCGTGCTGGTGAAGATGGTGGCCAGCGCGCTGACCATCGGCTCGGGCGGCTCGGCCGGCCGCGAGGGCCCGACCGCGCAAATCTCGGCGGGCTTCTCCTCGCTGCTCGCCCGGCGGCTGAACCTGTCCGACGAGGACGGCCGGACGGCGGTGGCGCTGGGCATCGGCGCCGGCATCGGCGCAATCTTCGCGGCACCCCTGGGTGGGGCGGTGCTGGCCGCGTCGATCCCCTACCGCGACGACTTCGACTACCGCTACCTGCTCCCCGGCTTCATCACCTCGGGCACGGCCTACGCGGTGCTCGGGGCATTCCTGGGCTTCGATCCGCTGTTCGGCTACATCGATGCCGAGTACCGCTTCGAGAAGGCGTGGCCGCTGCTGTGGTTCGTCGTGATCGGTCTGGTCGCGGCGGCGGTCGGCTACCTGTACGCCCGCACCTTCCATGCCACCGTGCGGCTGACCCAGCGGCTGCCCGGCGGCGCGGTGCTCAAGCCGGCGCTGGGCGGTCTGCTCGTCGGGCTGCTGGGACTGCTGCTCCCGCAGATCCTGAGCAGTGGCTACGGCTGGGCCCAACTGGCGGCGGACCGCACGTCGCTGTTGGCGATCCCGCTGTGGGTCGTCGTCGTCCTGCCGATCGCCAAGATCGTGGCCACGTCGCTGTCGATCGGTACCGGCGGATCCGGCGGCCTGTTCGGACCGGGGATCGTGATCGGCGCCTTCGTGGGGGCCGCGGTGTGGCGGCTGGGCGAGCTGTCCGGGCTGCCCGGGGTGCCGCACCAACCCGGCATCTTCGTGGTGGTCGGGATGATGGCGTGCTTCGGCAGCGTCGCGCGCGCACCGCTGGCGATCATGATCATGGTCGCCGAGATGACCGGCTCGTTTTCGGTGGTGCCGGGCGCGATCCTCGCCGTCGGGATTGCGGCCCTGGTGCTGTCGCGCAGCAACGTCACCATCTACGAGGCGCAGCGGCTGAACCGGGAAACCGGCGAGGCCGAGCGCGCGCGCCCGCCCTCGACGGTCGCCGAAGGCGAATCAGCTACGGATAGCTAGGACTCGCGCCGCGCGCTGCTCGCTGCGTCCTTTTCGGTGCTCGCGCCCTCGTGGGCCAGCGCGCCGCCCGCGCTTTCCAGATGCGCCCGGACAAACCATTGGAACTTCTCTAGTTGTCCCGCCTGCCCGATCAGCAAATCCTGGGTCACCGGGTCGAGTTCGTCCGTCTCGTCGATCGATTGGCGGATGTCCTCGACGACGCCGTTGTAGACCAGGTCCAGCGCGGCCAGATGCGCCTGGACCGTGTCGCGGCCGACGGAATAGTCGTCCCACGAGCGATCCCTGATGATCGCGCCCGGCGTGCCCTGCGGCGAAGCCCCAAGCGCCGCAATGCGTTCGGCGACGTCGTCGGCGAAGTTTCGCACCGCGTCCACCTGGGGATCGATCATCTCATGCACGCCAATGAAGTTCGGGCCCACCACGTTCCAGTGGATGTGCTTCAACGTGAGATGCAGATCGTTGTAGGTGCTCAGTTGCTTTTGCAGCAGTTCGGTGAGTCGGGCCGCCTGTTTGTCGGTCAATCCCGGAATTGTGAACTGTGTCATTACTTTTCCCTAGCTTCCTTCCCCGCGGTTGGCACACGGTACTGCCCTGCTGGGTACCCGATGGCCCGCCCGGAAAACACCGTGGGTCAGAGCGTGTGAATTTGCTGCACCGGCAGCCTGGCGCCGCGCCGCGGCTCGTACGCCAGCCCGCTGGCCTCCAGCAACCGGACCACTCGGTGGCGGTGTGGGCGCATCGGCTCGAGCAGCTCGAGCATCACGGCGTCGTCGACGGGGCGGCCCAGCAGCGTCCAGCCGATCATCTTGGGAATGTGATAGTCACCCACCGAGACGGCATCGGCGTCACCGAACGCGCGCTGCGCGGTTTCGGCCGCGGTCCACTCACCCACTCCCGGCAGGGAGGTCAAAGCCCGGCGGACCTCCTCCGCCGGCCGCGACACCAGCCGCTCCAGCGAGGCCGCCCGCCGCGCACAACCCACCACCGTCTGCGCCCGCCGCGGGTCGACGTTGGCGCGATGGAACTCCCACGACGGGATGTGCCGCCACGCCTCGGCCGACGGCGGCACCCGCATCCCGGCCGGCGCCGGCCCGGGCGCGGGGGTCCCGTGTTTGGACACCAGGACACGCCAGGACCGGAACGCGTCGGCGCCCGGCACCCGCTGCTCGATGATCGCCGGGATCAGGGCCTCCAGCACCCGTGCGGTGCGGCCCAGTCGCAGGTGCGGCACGCGTTGGTGGGCGGCGGCCACGATCGGGTCGCGCGGCTCGAAGTCAGACGCGTCGTCGTCGGCGCCCAGCATCGCGGGCAGCATCTCAATGAACTCCTGAGCACCGCCGCCCCAGGCCTCGCAATGGGCCGCGTTGGCGGCGGCGCGGCTGATCCGCGCCGTGACGGGCCCGCTGGCCAGCAGGCTGGTCCGCCAGATGGTGCCGTCGCCGGGCACCCGGAAGCACGGATCGCGCGGACCGCGGCGCAGCGGCGCCAGGGTGTGCCCGAAGCTGGCCGCTCCGGGGAAGGTGACCGTCCGCGCGCTCTTCACCCGTTCACTCTGCAATCTGGGGTCACCGCGAGCTCCAAGGACCATGCTGTTTGACCGGCAACGATGTCCCACGACAATATTGCGATGTGATGACGCCATTCGATGGCCCGCACACGGAGCTCGCCTGGATGTTCTTGCAGAGCCTGACCGAGGGTGCCGACCTGGACGAGGGCTTTTCGCTGCTGAGCGACGACTTCACCTATTGGAGCCTTTACACCCGGATATCGTTCGACAAGGCGACATTGCGGCAATCGGTCGAGTGGCGCAAGCGGACCTTGGATCTCACCGTCGAGCTGCGCAGTTGCTTCGCCGACGGTGACACGGTGGTGGTGGAGGCCCAGGCGTTCGGCACCAACACCGACGGAGTCGAATACGACAGCCCCTTCGCCTGCATCTTCGAGATACGCGACGGGCTGATCGTTTCGATGCGCGAATACAGCGACACGCGCGCGCAGGAGCGCGCGCTGCCCAGATCACCCAGTGGGGGCTACTGAGATCTCGGCCTTGTTCGGGTAGAAGGCGACGTGCCCCGCGATCGCCGCGACGGCGGGGTAGGGCTGCTCGTACGTCCAGATCGCGTCGGCGACGGTCTCGCCCGCGGAGGTGGTCACGCTGTAGTAGCTGGCGTCACCCTTGAACGGGCAGTGGGTGCTGGTGTCCGTGCGGGTGAGCCGGTCGGAGACCACGTCGCCTATCGGAATGTATTGCACCGCAGGCAAACTCGCTTCGCGCAGCTCCAGCGCCGCGGTGGTGTCGGCGACGAGTTCGCCGTTGACGCGCACCTGCACCCGGCCTTTCGTCGGCTCGATGGTGATCGGATGCCCGGCGCTCGGTTCTTTGATTTCCGGGTGGGTCATGGGTTCCTCCTCAGACGCTGATGCACGTTGCAACACCAGGCCGGGCCCAAGACTTCCCGCCTGCTCTGCTTAGGTCGAACGTCCCGGGGTATGCGCTCGCTATGCGACTCGGAGTGCTCGACGTGGGCTCGAATTCGGCGCAGCTGCAGGTGGTCGACGCGATGGCGGGCAGTCCGCCGCTCCCGGTCCGCGCCGTCAAGAAGCACACCCACCTCGGTGAGGAGCTGGGCGAGGACGGCGCGATCTCGAAATCGGGAATCGCCCATGTGACTTCGGCCGTGGAGCAAGCGATTTCCGCGGCGCGCGACTTCGATGTCGAATGGCTGTACCCGTTCGCGACGGCTGCGATTCGCGATGCTTCTAATCGGGACGCGGTGCTGGACCACATCGAAGATCAGTGCGGGATTCGGTTGCAGGTGCTTTCCGGGGAGCAAGAGGCTCGCCTGACCTATGGCGCCGTCCGCCGCTGGTACGGATGGCAGGCCGGGCGGATGCTCATCATCGATATCGGCGGGGGCTCGATGGAACTGGCCTTCGGTCGTGACCAGGCGCCCGACTTCGCCTTCTCGTTTCCGCTGGGGGCCGGCCGCGCCACCCGCGAGTTCTTCGGCTCCGCGCCCGTGCCCTCCGGCAAGCAACTCAAGGCGCTGCGGAAACGCGTCGAGAGCGAGCTCGGTGACGTCGCCGACCGGATCATCTGGGAGGGTAAACCGGGCCAGGTGGTCGTGACGTCGAAGACGTTCCGGCAATTGGCGCGGTTGTGCGGCGCCCCCAAGATGCGCGAGGGCCCGTTCGTTCGCCGCACCCTGGCGACGGCGGACCTGGCTCGCTGCCTGCCCCGGCTCAAACGGCTGACCCCGGCCGAACGCGCAAGGCTGCGTGGCGTGTCGACGGCGCGGGCGGGACAGATCCTGGCCGGGGCGATCGTGGCCCTCGAGACGCTGCGCTACCTGCAGATTCCCACCGTGCAAGTGAGCCCATGGGCGCTGCGTGAGGGCATCATCCTGCAACACCAGGCCGCGTTGACGCAGACGAGCGAACTGCCGCTGCATCCGCTGCATCTCTCCTCGTCCACCGGGGCCGGCGACGCGGTCGTCACGACCTTGCCGCCGCGGCCCGGCAACTGAACCGACGAGGAGCGCAGGCTAGTCGGCCTGGGCGGCGGTGCTGTCCTTCGCCTCGGATCGAGCGGACTGCGCGCCCTTCAGGGCGACCCAGAACCGGGCCGCCTCGCGGATCGATTCCTCGACCGGGCGCGGCTGCCAGCCCAATTCGCGCATCGCCTTGCTGCTGTCGACGGGGGCTTCCGCGCGCATCATCCGCACCGACTTGAGGCTGAGTTCGGAGTCCTTGCCGGTCAGTCGCGCCCTCAGGGTGCCCATCGCGGCCAGGGCGTAGAGCACCGGCACCGAAATCGCGCGTCGCGGCGGTGGTACGCCCGCCTCGTCCGCCGCGATTCGCACGACGTCGTTCAGCGCAAACATCCGCTCGGAGACCAGGTATCGCTCCCCGATGCGGCCGCGCTCGGCGGCCAGGATCATGGCCCGCGCGGCGTCGTCGACGCCGACGACCTCCAGCTGGATGCCGTTCATCAGGAAGGGCAGCTTGCCGAAGACCGCGCCGGCGATGAACGCGCCGTGCGGGGTGCCGCCCCAGTCCCCGCTGCCGTACGTCGTCGAGACGCACATCGCGACGGCGGGCAGCCCGGCCTCGGCCACGTAGCGCATCACCAAATCTTCGGCCTGGACCCGGGATTGGACATACGGAGTCAGGCCGCGTGGGTCGATCACGTCCTGTTCGGTCGCCACGTGCCCGTGTCGCCGGCCCACCGTCGCGTAGGTGCTGGTGAAGACGAACCTGCGCAGGCCCGGTTCCTTGACGGCGACGTCGAGAACGTTGCGCAGGCCGTCCACGTTGGTGCGGAACAACGGCGACGGGTCACGCAGCCAGGCGCGCGTGTCGACGACGCAGTAGTAGACGTCGTCGACGCCGTCCATCGCCTCGCGCACCGTGTCGGTGTCGAAGACGCCGCCCTGAAAGCGGGTGACCTGCAGGTCGTCGATGCTGCGGGTGTTGGCTTTCGGGCGCACCATGACCCGCACTTCGGCGCCGTCGGCGACGAGTTGGCGGGTCACATGCGAACCCAGAAAGCCGTTGGCGCCGATGACGAGCTTGGGTTTCGCGCTCACTGCTGCCCACCGTTCTGTTCCATCCAACGCGCGGCGTCGTCGTCGAGGGTGCCCAGCTGCTGCGCCTTGCGGCACCACTTCAGCCCCGCCCGCAGGAAACGCAGCGGGTTGTAGATGTCTTCTTCACGGCTCCACAGGCCGTCGCCGGCATACGTGATGATCGTGATGTTGGTGGCGCTGATGACGCTGCCGTCGCCGGGGTCGCGCATCGGGTTGTCCAGTTCGAGGATGACCCGCCCGGTGGGCGCATCGATGACCGACCACAGCGTGGGGAACGCGACCATATGGCTGCCGGGGAAGGTCGTCATCGTTTGCTTGATCCACTCGCGCACCTCGTCGCGACCGTGCATGGTGCCCGCCGCGTGCTCGATGTATTCGACGTCCGGCGTGTACTGCTCGACCCAGGCGTCCCAGTCCCGGGTCTCGGCGGCCCGGGCGACCGTTTCCTCGAATTTCTCGAAGGCGGTGGCGAGTTCGCTGTGCGAGAACGTGGCGGTAGTCATGCCAAAACTAGAACACGTTCTATTGACGTTTGTCGAGCATCGCCGACCGTCGCCGGCGACGGCGGCGATGCGGAATAATCGGAGGAGCGCTTCGGGTTGCAGGCGACTACGGGTAGCGAGACGGCAAGGAGGGGCGATCATGGCAGATCCTCAAAAGGCGATTCTCGCCGGCGGCTGCTTCTGGGGCATGCAGGAGCTGATCCGCAAGCAACCCGGCGTGATCTCGACCCGGGTCGGCTACACGGGCGGCGACGTCCGCAACGCGACCTACCGCAATCACGGCACGCACGCCGAAGCCATCGAAATCGTCTACGACCCGGCGGTCACCGATTACCGCACGCTGCTGGAGTTCTTCTTCCAGATCCACGATCCGACGACGAAGAACCGCCAGGGCAACGACATTGGGACCAGCTACCGCTCGGCCATCTTCTACGTCGACGACGAGCAGAAGCGGGTCGCGCTGGACACCATCGCCGACGTCGAGGCGTCGGGCCTGTGGCCGGGCAAGGTCGTGACCGAGGTCAGCCCCGCGGGCGATTTCTGGGAAGCCGAGCCCGAGCATCAGGATTACCTGCAGCACTACCCCAACGGGTACACCTGCCACTTCGTGCGTCCCGGCTGGAAGCTGGCGCGCCGAGCAGCCGCCGGCCAATAGCCAACGGATAAACACCTTCCCGCAGGCGGTTCCGCCGGAAGAATGTCGACAACCACTGTGGTCGGGGCGAGATGCTGTCGGCCAGAACATCGACAACGAGTCCCCACGAACCCGACAATCTAAGGCACAGGGATCGAGCGCCCGCACCGGCGGGCGCTCGCTCTATTCACCGAAAGTGCACCGCGAAGGGGATCTTGGGCTCATGCCGTCTCAAGCCACCGTCTGGGATGTTACGTACGATCTGCTGCGCAGCTTGGGATTGACGACGGTTTTCGGCAACCCCGGCTCAACCGAGCAGACGTTCTTGAAGAATTTCCCCGCCGACTTCACGTACGTGCTCGGCCTGCAGGAGGCGTCGGTGCTGGCCATGGCCGACGGCTTCGCGCAGGCGACCGGCAAACCGTCACTGGTGAATTTGCACACCGCGGCGGGCACCGGAAACGCGATGGGCAGCTTGATCGCGGCCTATAAGAGCAACACCCCGATGATCGTCACCGCCGGACAGCAGACCCGCGAAATGGTTTTGTCCGAGCCGTATTTGACCAATACGAGCGAAACGCTGCTCCCGCTGCCATGGGTCAAGTGGGCCTACCAGCCGGCCCGCGCCGAGGACGTGCCGGCGGCGTTCATGCGCGCCTACGCGGTCGCGGTGCAGCCGCCCGCCGGCCCGGTGTACCTGTCAATACCCCTTGACGATTGGGACAAGCCGGCCCTCGGGCCGGCGGTGCTCCGAACGGCCAGCCTCCGCAGCGCGCCCGACGCGGCGCGTCTTGGTGACTTCGCCGAGCGCATCAACCGGGCGCAACGGCCGCTGCTAGTCTTCGGCCCCGAAGTCGACCGGGCCGGCGGATGGGATGCCGCCGTGGCGTTCGCCGAGCAGGTGCACGCGCCGGTGTATTCCGGTCCCCTGCCCGACCGCATCTCGTTCCCCGAAGACCATCCCCTGTACCAGGGCATGCTGCCGATGACGATCGCGGAAGTGAACGCCGCGCTGCGCGGCCACGATCTGGTCGTGGTCGTCGGCGCTCAGGTCTTCCGCTACTACCCCTACGTGGCGGGCGATTTCTTGCCCGACGGCACCGATTTGCTGCACATCACCGCGGACCCATGGCTGACGGCGGCAGCGCCGGTGGGGGACAGCCTGCTGGGGGACACGTTGCTTGCCCTGCAGCAACTGACCCCGCTGATCGAGGCCAAGTCGGACCGGCCCACGCCCACACCGCTTGACCGCAGCCCGGGCACCGTTGAGCCGGCCAGCGAACCGCTGACCCCGGCACAGGTGTACTCCGCGCTGAACACGGTGAAGCCGCCGGAAGCCGCACTGGTCAACGAGTCGACGTCGACGATGGCCGAGCAGGCCCGCTGGCTGCCGACCGTGCGTTCGCACTCCTTCTTCGCCACCGGCAGCGGAGGAATCGGCTGGGGAGTGCCCGGTGCGGTCGGCGTCGCGCTCGGTGACCGCGCGGCTGGTCGCGAGCGCGCGGTGGTGGCGACCATCGGCGACGGCTCCTTCCAGTATTCGATTCAGGCGATCTGGACCGCCGCGCAGCACAAGCTGCCGATCGTGTTCGTCGTAATGCGCAACGGCGAGTATTCCGTCTTGAAATCCTTTGCGCTGCTTGAAAAGACACCGGGCGTGCCGGGTCTGGATCTGCCCGGCCTCGATATCGAATCCCTGGCGACGGGCTTCGGGTGCCGCGCCGTCACCGTGACCCACACCGAGCAGCTGGTGAAGGAATTCGAGGCCGCGGTCGCCGCGGAGGGGCCCACGGTGATCGTGGTGCCGACCAAACCCCAACTCGCGCACCTGGGCTGATCCGCGGTGTGGGCCGTGGAGATCACCACAACCGGTGGTCCCGAGGTACTCCACTGCATTGATCGGCCGGTGCCCAGCCCTGGGCCGGGGCAGGTGTTGATCGAGTCCGAGGCGATCGGGGTCAACTTCATCGACACCTATTTCCGGACCGGATTGTATCCGCGCCCGCTGCCGCGCACCCTGGGGAGCGAGGTCTGCGGCACCGTGGCCGCCGTCGGCGAGCTGGTGGACAGGATCCGTGTCGGTGATCGGGTGGCGACCTCCGACGCCCTCGGAGCGTATGCCGAATACAGCTTGGCCCCAGGCGATTTGGTCACCTGGGTACCCGGGGGGATCACGCCGGAGGTGGCGGCCTCGGCGCTGCTGAAGGGGCACACCCACCGCGACCTGGAGAGCCGCAGGACACACGGCCCAACGGTGCTGATCCCCTGAGGCGGATTAGGCTGCCGCTATGGCAGCCGATCCCGTGGATGCGCAACTCGCCGAACTCGGATCGGCCCTGCTGTCGCGCGCCGACCAACTGGCCGACGCCATGCTTGGCCTTCTGCGCCGCGATGTCGACTTTCACCGGACCGTCGCGTTGGTGACCGACGACCAACTGCGCGGCACGGTGCGGAACCATCTCGACTTCATCCTGGGAGTATTCGGCGAACCCCAGCGCAACTATGACACGAGTGCGGCCGCGGCCACCGGCCGCAACCGGGCGGCGGCCGGCGTGCCATTGCCCGCGGTGATGGACTCCTATCGGAAGTGCGCACGCTTTCTGTGGGACGAGCTTCGCGCCGAAGCGACGCGGTCTGCGACCGTAAGCGACAGCGGATTGGTGCATGCCGCCTCGGCGATGTGGCTGGCGCTCGACGAGTTCACCACCGCGATGGTGAGTGGCTACCAGGAAGAAATGACGCGGCAGCTCGTCGGCCGCCAACGGGAGCGTTCGGCGATGGTCCAGGCGCTCATCGACGGCAGGCTGCCCGACAACCTGGACCTCTGGAATGCGGCCGACACACTGAGGATTTCGCTACGCGGGCCCTATGTCGTCGTTTGCGCCGAGTTGCCGGACGTCGGACGCAGTGTGCTGCCGGACATCGAGACCCGGTTATTTGCAAGAGGAATCGCCTCCGCCTGGCTGTTGCAACCCGACATCGAGATCGGCGTCCTGCAGCTCGGTCCGCAGCCGATGCTCGAACTTGTGGTCAAGGAACTCGGTGGGTATCCGGCGACCCGGATCGGCGTCAGTCCGCTGATCGGCGATCTCGCGGAGACCGCGAGGGCGTTGCGCTATGCGCGAATCGCGATGACCGCGTGCCGTCCCGACCGGGCATCCGTCACCGTCTTCGACCGTGATGTGATGGCGGTTACCTCCGTGGCCGACCCCGACGTGATGGGCCGCATTTCAGCGACGGTCCTTGGTCCCCTGGACGACTTGGCCGACCATGAGCGCGAAGTGTTACTCGACACCCTGGAGGCGTGGCTCGACAACGGCGGCTCCGCCGAGCGCGCGGCGCACATCCTCTATGTGCACCCCAACACGGTGCGCCAACGACTTCGAAAACTCGAGCACCAGACGGGCCGAGTGCTGACAGATCCCCGGGCCGCGGCGGAACTGTGCATCGCGCTGGAAACCGCCCGTCGTGCACCGAAGCCGGCGGCGGGACCTCGCAACCAGGGCTGAGTCGCAGCGCGCTCAGCGCCGGTGGACGACGATGCGCCCGCCGTTCTTGGGGGTATAGGCGACACCGCGGGAGTGCCAACGCTCCCCCGGCGCCGTTGTGGTCTCGATCGTGAAGTCGCGCAGCACCGTTCGTAACACCACGTCCATCTCCATGTTGGCGAACGCGGCTCCCACGCAGCGGCGGGTGCCCCCGCCGAACGGGATCCACGCGAACGTGGACGGCTTGCCCCCGATGTAGCGCTGCGGGTCGAAGCGCTCCGGGTCGGGATAGACATCGGGATCTTCGTGGATCTGCGAGATGCTCACGATTATCGAATCCCCTTGGGGAAGAACCCATTCGCCGAGCTGGAAGGTTGGCGGAAAGACGCGGCGGGCGCAGAAAAGGATGACCGTCCGGGCCCGTTGGACCTCCAGGATCGTCGCCTGACGCAGCTCATTCCCGCCGTTGTCGGCTTCCTCCACCAGAGCGGCCAGCACGCCGGGGTGGCGGGTCACCCGCTCGAATGCCCACGCCAGCGTGGCCGCCGTCGTTTCATGCCCGGCGGCCAGGAGCGCGAGCAATTCGTCACCAATGTCCTTGTGCGACATAGGGGAACCGTCGTCGTAGGTGCTGCGCAGCATGAGCGCGAGCACGTCGGTCCGTTCGGCGAAGTTCGGATCGGCAAGTTCGTCGGCGATGAGCTTGTCGATGATGACGTCATATTGGCGCCGCCACCAGTCCAGCCGGCCCCACGGGGTGAACCGGCCATATGTCCGTTCGGGTTTCGGCAATACGGCTAAGCGTGAGCCCAGGGTGACCCATGGCGGGATGAGACGGCGCAGCTCGTCCAGTTCGGCACCGTCGGCGCCGAAGACCGCGCGCAGGATGGCGTTGAGCGTGATGCGCATCGTCGAGGGCAGGGTCGGGAAGGGCCGGCCCTCCGGCCAATTGGCCGTCTCGCGCAGGGTCTCCTCTTCGATGATGGCCTCGTAGTTCTTCATGCTCTTGCCGTGGAACGGCGGCGCCAGCAGCCGTCGCCGCTGCCGGTGCTCGTCGCGGTCCAACGCGAACACCGAACCGGTGCCGAACATCCGGCTCAGGTTGGGCTGAATGTTGCCGAGCTCCTCGGGACTGGTGGTGAACACCTGCTTCGCCAGCTGCGGGTCACACACGATCACGGCGCGACCGAAAATCGGGATGGTAAGGGTGAAGACATTGCCGTAGCGGCTCGCCAACCGCTTGATCATCCCGCGCCGCGAGATCGCGAAGGCGATGCCGGACAGCAGCTTCGGGATTCGGGCCGTCGGCGGCATCCTGACGGCGGGGGTCCCCGACGGGGCGATCACGACGTCGCTCATGGCCTTGCTGCTCCCCATATCTGCCCCCGGGTCGGGAGCGGTACCGCGGTGTACCAAAACCTTTCCCGATACGGTACTCTGTGGTACCAAGCCTGACAAGGGTGCCGTATCCACCGAAGGGGGCGTCCGTGACATCAGCGGTTGACGACGCGGTCGTGGCCGACCCTTCGTCGGATCCTTTTCGACTCCGGCTGCTCGACGGCCTCGCCACCGCGATCGGGGAGCGCGGCTACCGGACCAGCACGGTCGCCGACATCGTCCGCCACGCCCGCACGTCCAAGCGCACCTTCTACGACCAGTTCGCGAGCAAGGAAGAGTGCTTCCTGGAACTGCTGCGGGCCGACATCGAGAGGCTGGGCGAGAACATCGCCGCGGCCGTCGACCCCGAAGCCGACTGGCACCGGCAGATTCGTCAGGCCGTCGAGGCCTATGTCGGACACATCGAGGCGCGCCCGGCCATCACCTTGAGCTGGATTCGTGAGCTGCCGTCACTCGGTGCGGTCGCTCGCCCGGTCCAGCGCCGCGGGTTGCAGCTGCTGTCCAACCTGCTGATCGATCTCAGCGCCAGCCCGGGATTCCGGCGCGCGGAGCTGCCGCCGTTGACCCCTGCGCTGGCGGTGATCCTGTTGGGTGGCCTGCGCGAGCTGACTGCGCTGGCGGTCGAGGATGGCAGGCCGGTGCGCGAAATCGTCGAACCTGCGGTGGACGCGTCCATAGCCCTGCTCGGGCCGCGTGCCTAGGCTGTTCGCAGAACCCACAGACGGAGGACGCGATGCGGCTATCGACCCGGAACCAACTCAAGGGAACCATCACCGAGGTCGATCTCGGCGCCGTGATGGCGATCGTGAAGGTCAAGCTCGACGGCGGCGACCAGATCGTCACGTCGTCGGTCACCAAGGACGCGGCGGTCAACCTCGGCCGGGCGGTCGGTCAGCCCGCGACCGTGTTCATCAAGTCCACGGAAGTCACCATCGGCGTCGAGTAGTGGCGCGACACCACAACTACGCACACGGCACGCCGAAAAACGTAGCAGCAGTTTAAGTTTCGCCGCGAAGGAATGCGCGTAGCCGGTCGAGCACCAGCTCCGGTCGCTGCTCGACGATCCAATGGCCGACGCCGTCGACCAGTTCGACCTTGAAATCGCTTATCCGGTCGCCGTATCCGTCCACCAGGTCCGGTGTCAGCACCGGATCCTTCGTTCCACACAGCCAGCGGACCGGCACGTCGACGCGGGCGTCATCGTATTCGCCGCGCATCCAGCCCAGCAGCTCCTTCGTCTGAAAAGTGCGATACCACTTCGAACCGGCCACCGCGTGCCCCGGTTGGCGCATGCACTCGATGTAGAAGCGGACGTCGTCCTCGGGCACCAGGTACCCACCGCCGACCCAGGACGCCAGCAGCCGGTAGAACCTCGCCTTGGGATCGCCGATCAAACGCGGACCGATTACCGGCAGCATGATCGGGACCTGGTACCAGAACCGCCAGATGTTGCGGAGCATCGTAATGTCGCGCTTCAGGTACGGCGCAGCGGTGTTCATGCCGAAGTACCCGGTGACCTTCTCCGGGTGGCGCAGCATCATGATGAACGCGATCGGGCCACCCCAGTCATGGGCGGCGAGCGTGACCGTGGCGACCCCCAGCCGGTCCAGCACCGCGGCGAGGTCGTCGGCCATGTCGTTCTTGCGGTAGTCCGAGCGGGGCGCCGAGCTCCAGCCGGCGCCGCGCAGGTCGGGACACAGCACCCGGTATCCGTCGGCGGCGAGCGGAGGGATCAAATCGTGCCATTCCCACCAGTTTTGGGGGAAGCCGTGCACCAGCATCACCGCCGGCCCGTTTGCCGGGCCCGCGTCGGCGACGTGGATCGTCACCCCGTCGCCGAGTTCCACGTACCTGTGTTCGACACCGTTCAACGCGGGCATAGCGACCATGAGTTGAAAAGGTAGCCGACCGCCGCCTCAGCTCAGGAACCGGTCGACGTATGGCGCGAAGCGCTCCCGCAGGGCGTCCTCCGTCAGCCCGAACATCTCGTACGACGTCTCGACGTTGCCCAGCCGGCCGCGCTGATGCCCCGCCAGGTAGCCGGCGACCGCCGTGCGTGCCTGGTCGGTGAACGGTTCGCCGGCCAGCGAGTACACCCGCTCCGCCACTCCCAGTTCGTCGGCCATGAAGTCGTCGAAGCGGATGTCGACCGAGCGTTCGGGGCCGATGGTGTCGCGGTCGCGGACCAGCGCGCTCAGCATGTGATCCAGGCGGCACACCCACTGCTCCGCGATCTGCCCCACCGGCACGGGCGAGCGGTGCATGCGCGCGGAGTAGGTGATCATCGCGATCATCGACAGCGCCACCGGGACCGGATCGCGATGGGTGAACACGACGATGCTGCCCGGAAAAACCCGGTCCAGCACCGGCACCTGCTCGAGATGCTGCGGCGACTTGAGCAGCCAGCGCCGCCCGCCGCGCAGGAACTGCAAGGCCTTGAGCTGCCGGGCCAGGTAGCGGTAGTGCGGCGTCTGATCGTGCGCCTGGTAGTAGCCGCGCCAGCGCGGCGCCTCGGCGAGGGTCTCGAAGAGCATCGTCGAGAAGTCGTTGGCGAGCAACTGGATTTCCTCGTGCACGTGGTCCGTGGTCATCTCGTGCATCAGCGGGAAATAGGGCATCACCGTGTTGATGACCGAGACCCCGACGTCCATTCGGGTGCGCCGTGGATCCGGCTCGATTCCCGCCTCGGACGGCAAGGGAAACGGCTCGACGCTTTCCCAGTACGGCATGGTGCGAAACGTTGGCGCCGCGGCGAGCAGATTGTGCAGGTGGGTGGTGCCGGTGCGGGGCAGCCCGGCGATCACGATCGGCGGTTGCAGCTCGATGTCGTCGATCTCGGGATGCCGCCGCAGCAGGTCGGTGAACAACAGCCGGTTCTTCAGCAGCTGCACCAACTGCGCGAAGAAGTTGACCACCCCGGCCGGATGCAGTCCGTCGATGGACCGCAGGTCGGCGAGGTAGACGTCGAGTCGTTCTCGGTAGTCGTCCGCGCCGAAATCCTCCAGGCCGGTATCGGCGCTGGCGTGCAAGTGCAGGGCGTCGGCATCGAGCGGACAGTCCGCGGCCATGGTGGCCATCATGTCGAGGATCTGTTGGGCCTCGGCGCCGAATCGGGGCAGGGCCAGGTCGTCGAGGGGAACTGAGCGAACGGCTTCGGTCACGGCGACTTATGTTACTCTGAGTTTCGTAATGACGATAGACTTTGGCCGACCCCGTGACCCGCGTATCGACGCCGCCGTGCTGCGCGCGACCGTCGAACTTCTCGCGGAAACCGGTTACTCGGGCCTGTTGGTCTCCGCCATCGCCGAACGGGCCGGCACCAGCAAGCCCGCGATCTACCGGCGCTGGCCGAGCAAGGCGCACCTGGTGCACGAGGCGGTGTTCCCGATCGGCGCCGCGACCGCGATTCCCGACACCGGATCGCCGCCCGACGACCTGCGCGAAATGGTCCGCCGCGCAATGGCTTTCCTGACGACACCGGCAGCCCGCGCGGCGCTGCCGGGGCTGGTCGGCGAGATGGCCGCCGACCCGACCCTGCATTCGGCGCTGCTGGAGCGGTTCGCCGACGTCATCGCCGGTGGCCTGGCCGAGTGGCTGCAGGCCGCGGCCGCGCGGGGCGAGGTGCGGGCCGACGTCAGCGCCGCCGAACTCGCCGAGGCCGTCGCGGGCCTGATTCTGGTCGCCCTGCTCACCCGCGCCAAGGAACTCGACGACGCGTGGGTCGACCGCACCACCACGCTGCTACTGAAGGGAATCAGCACATGACGCACGACTCGACGGCCGCGTGGCAGGAGCTGCTCGCCACGCTCGGCACCCTCGACCGCTCCTTCCTCGAGGGGGACCGCGCCGTCACCGACGATCGCCACATCGCCGACGGCTACCGCATGCTTGCCGCCACACTGGGCGTGGCCTTCGACGCCTACCTGTTCCCCGAGCCGGGCCGCCCGCAGTTCGTCGCGGTGAACACGCCGTTTCGGCGCGACCGTCGGTGGGGCGGCGACAACACCGACGCCTACTACTTCCTGTGCCCGGTCGACCCGCAGCGTCGCTACCGCGTCAGCGGCAATCGCGGTGACAGCGTGTACTTTTCGGTGACGGCCTACAACGAACCCTCGCCCGGCGCGTGGTCGGACCGGGTCGTCGCGATCGTCCGCGACAGCGACCTCGATGTCGACGCCGACGGCAACTTCAGCTTCGAATTCCCCCCGACACCGGACGCCGCCGTGCTGATGACCCGCGACTACCAGGCCGACCCCCTGACCGGCCGCCCGGTCGTATGGAACATCGAGGCGCTCGACGAGCCGGATCCGATCCGGCACGGCGACGCCGAGACCGCGGCGAGCCTGCGGGCGGCGGCCACCTGGCTGCGCACGATGTTCGCCATCGTGCCGCTGGCCGTCGGCACTCGAGCGGACAAAGAGCACGCGCTCGGGCACGAGACCGCCCATGCGGCAAACGAATTCGCCGAGCCTTACCAGGTGCCCGACGCCAACTTCGGCTGGTCGGCGCGTGACGCGTGCTATTCCTACGGCAGTTTCGTGCTCGATGACGACGAGGCGCTGGTCATCACGCACCGACCGCCGGCCTGCCGGTTCTGGAACATGGTGGTGTGGAACCAGTTCATGGCCACCTATGGCGCGGCGGATGCCCGGTGTTCCATCAACGGCAGCAGCGCCGTGCTCAACGGCGATGGCTCGGTGACGATCGTGTTGTCCCGCGGCATGACGACCCACCCGAATTCGCTGACCACGCTGGACTATCCGCGGGGCAACCTCGCGTTCCGGTGGTTCCTGGCCGACGGCGTGCCGGCACGGCCCGAGGTGAAACTGGTGAAACTAGCCGACCTCGCGGACCAGCTCGACGGCTCGGCCCAGAGTGCCCAGCTTGGCCCCTAGCGTTTCCCCGGCGGGATACAGCCGCACGGTGTCGACGCCGGCGTCGCGCCAGACCCCGAGCCGCGCCCGGACCATCTCCTCGGTGCCGATCAGCGTGGTGGCCAGCACCATCTCATCGGTGACCAACCCGGCGGCGCCGTCGCGGTCGCCCCGCTGCCATCGCTCCCGCACCTCGGCCGCGACGTCGGCCCAGCCTTGCCGGCTGTAGGCCTGGTTGTAGAAATTCGTGCTCGACGACCCCATACCGCCGAGGCTGAAGGCGAGCTCCTTCTTGCGGCCCGCGATCATGCCGCGCAGCTCGTCCTCGTCGGCGGCGAAGGCGACCTCGGCTCCCTGGCAGATGTCGACGTCGGCGCGAGTGCGGCCCGCGGCCGCCAGCCCCTCGTCGAGGTGGGAGAAGTACGCGTCGCCGGAGCCCTCCGGAACGAAGCTGGTGCCCAGCCATCCGTCGGCGATGCGCCCGGTCAGCCGCAGCATCGCCGGTGACAGCGCCGCCAGGTAGATCGGAATGGCGTGCTCGGCGCGGGTCGACAGTCGCATCGGCACCGCCTCACCACCGGGCCGAGGAATCTGAAACTCCTTGCCGGAGTGCGAGATCTTGTCCCCCGCGAACACCTGCCGCACGATGTCGACGGTTTCGGCCATCCGCGCCAGCGGTCGGTCGAACGACACGCCGTGCAGGCCCTCGATCACCTGCGGGCCCGACGCCCCCAGCCCGAGCAGGAACCGCCCGTTCGACAGGTTCGACAGCGTGATCGCGGTCTGGGCGACCATGACGGGCGACCGGACGCCGAGCTGCAGGACGCCCGAACCGAGCAGCATCCTCTCGGTCCGCGCCGCGAGGTAGCCCAGCGCCGAGGGCGCGTCCGCGCCCCAGGCCTCGGCCACCCAGCACACGTCGAGGCCCAGCCTCTCCGCCTCGACGGCAAACTCGACGACTTCGGCTGCGGAGCGGGACAATTCGACCGTCGTCGCGGTGCGCATCAACGCACCCCGTGCTCGGCGAGCCTCTTGAGCGCGGCGAGCGTCTTGCCGATCGCGCCCTCGAACTCCCGCATGCGCACGAAGACGATCTTTTCCTCTTTGTCCGGCATCGAGTCGATGGCCACCGAGAGCCCGGACCGCCCCGGTCCCATCTGCATCCAAAAGCTCAGCAGGGTGCCGCCGTCGCGGGGCGTCAACCGGAATCGCCAGGTCGCGGAGGGATTGTCGGGTTCGCCCACGGCCCAGGCGAATACGCGTGGCGCATCGCACGCGACGATCTGCGAGGTGGTGCTCCACTGGCCGAACGCGTCGTGCTCGTTGTGTCCGACGAATCGGGCGCCGATTCGGGGCCGGTCCGAGCCGTCGGCCCACTCCACCGACTTCAGCTCGCTGCTGAACGTCGGCATCAGCTCGATGTCGGAGACCAGATCCCACACCCGCTCCGGGTCGGCGTCGATCCACGTCGAGGCTTCCACCGTGGGGGTGTCCGCGTAGCGCGCGCCGGTCCATTCCACGGACCTCATTGTCCCCCCGAACGGTCCCGAGGCAATGCCTCGGGACCGAAGCGGGACTCATACGTTATGCGGCGACCGGAAGCCGATCGGCGGGGTGGTCGCCACCGGGTTTCCGCACCCAAGAGTCCGGGAAGGTCAGCTTGACGATCTTGCGGACGACGGTGCCGAACTGCCGCGGCAGCGGGCCGCGGTTGTACGGGATGCCGTAGCGCCGGCAGATCTCCTGCACCTCGGGTGCGATCTCGGCGTACCGGCGAGCCGGCATGTCCGGGAACAGGTGGTGCTCGATCTGGTGCGACAGGTTGCCGGACAGCAGGTGAAAGAGCTTGCCCCCGGTCAGGTTTGCCGATCCCAGGACCTGGCGGAAGTACCACATGCCGCGGGATTCGTCCTTGGTCTCCTCGACGGTGAATTCCTGGGTGCCGTCCGGGAAGTGGCCGCAGAAGATGATCATGTACGACCACACGTTGCGCATCAGGTTGGCCGAGAGGTTCCCCGCGAAGACGAACGGCGCGAACGGCCCGGCGAGCAGCGGGAAGGCGACGTAGTCCTTGAGCGTCTGGCGCCGGGTCTTCTTCCAGATCTCCTGGAGCACCTCACGCTTGTCGCGCAGCCGGATCTCACCGGAGCGGATGCGTTCGGTTTCCAGCTCGTGCAGCGCGACGCCGTACTGGAACAGCACCATCAGCAGGAACGCGTAGACCGGGTTGCCCAGGTAGTAAGGGTGCCAACGCTGGTCTTCGCTCATCCGCAGGATGCCGTAGCCGATGTCGCGGTCCATCCCCACGATGTTGGTGTGGGTGTGGTGCATGTAGTTGTGCGAGTGCCGCCACTGATCGGCGGGGCACGCCGTGTCCCACTCGAACGTGCGGCCCGAGATCGTGGGGTCGCGCATCCAGTCGTACTGGCCGTGCATGATGTTGTGCCCGATCTCCATGTTGTCGAGGATTTTCGACACGCCCAGCATCGCGGTGCCCAGCGGCCACGCCGGCGGCAGGAACAGCAGCGCGCGTCCGCCGACTTCCAGCGCGCGCTGGGTCTTGATGACGCGGCGGATGTAGTCGGCGTCCTCTTCGCCCAATTCCGCCATCACGCGTTCCTTGATGGCGTCGAGTTCGCGGCCGAATGCCTCGGCCTGCTCGGGTGTCAGGGTGATCGTGTTCTGTGTCATGGCTCTTCCTTTCAAGGCTCGGAACCTAGAGAGACAGGTCGACGTCACCGACGGGCACGGACACGCAGATCTGCACGTCCTCGTCGGGTTGGGTCGACACCGCGCCGGTGATCAGGTTGCGCACCGTTCCGCCGGTCTTGCGCCGCGTGCAGGTGTGGCAGATGCCCATCCGGCAACCGTTCTGCGGCGTCAGGCCGGCCGCTTCGGCCTGCTCCAGCAGCGAGCGACCGTCGTCGACGGCGTCGATCCCGCTGTCCGCGAACGTGATTCGCCCGCCCGACGGGTTCGCCGGTGCGTCGAAGACGGGCGGCACGAAGCTCTCGGTGTACACGTTGTCACAGTGCTCCCGCACCGCCTCGACCAAAGCCGTTGGCCCGCAGACGAACACCACATCGGGGTTGGGCATCGCGGCGGCCAGGTGCTCCGGCCCGAAGCGCCCGGCGAGGTCGCCGGCGCCGGAGCGGGTGTAGCCGTGCAGCACGCGCACACCGGGCCGATCGTTGTGGGCGGCGAGTTCCTCGCGGTAGCACGCCTCCGCGGGGGTGCGGGCGTAGTGCACGAACGCGACCTCGCCCCGATGGTGCTCGGCGATCAGCGTGCGCAGCATCGCCATCACCGGCGTGATGCCGCTCCCGCCGGAGACGAACAGGATCCGCTGCGGGCGCGCCTCGGGCAAGGCAAAGTCACCGCCGATCCCGGCCAGGCCGACCACCATGCCGCGGCGGGCCCGTTCGTACAGATAGCTCGACACCACCCCGCCGTCGTGGTGACCGATCGTCAGCTCGAGGTTGGCGCTGCCTTCGGCGTTGGCCGGCGAGTAGCAGCGGGTGTGGCGCCGACCGTCGATGTCGACGGCGAGGTTGACGTACTGGCCCGCCTTGAGGGTGTGGATCGACGCGAAGGCCTCGTTAGGGTCGAGCGTGAGGGTGACGCTGCGCGGCGTGGTGCGGCGCACATCGACGACCTTGGCGCGGGCCTCGCCCAGCGTCCAGGTCGGCGCCACCAGCTCGGTGTAGCGGTCCACACCGTGCGGACCCGTGAGGAGGTCTAACAGGTCTGAGCCCAGGACGCGCTTGCGCAGGGTTTGCGCGACGTTCCGGGTCAAAGTTTGAGTGAACATATGTACACCGTGCGTCCGGCCCCCGCAGGTAGTCAAGGGTTTAGTGCCCGTTTGTGGTAGGGTTCACATAGTGAACAGCCGTACTCCTAGCTCACGCCCGCATCGTTCGGGTCGCGAGCGCTCACGCGAGAACCCCTCGCGCGAGGAGCGCAAGGAGGCCACGCGCCGCGCCATCATCGCCGCGGCCCTCAAGCTGCTGCAGGACCGCAGCTTTTCCAGCCTGAGCCTGCGCGAGGTGACCCGCGAGGTCGGGATCGTGCCCGCGGCCTTCTACCGCCACTTCGAGTCGATGGAGGCCCTCGGGCTGGTGCTGATCGACGAGTCGTTTCGCACCCTGCGCGACACCCTGCGCGGCGCGCGTGCCGGTCGGCTGGATCCGAACCGGGTAATCGAGTCCTCGGTCGAGACCGTCATCGCCAGCATCACCGATCGCCGCGAGCACTGGCGGTTCATCTACCGGGAACGCTCGGGCGGGGTCACCGTGCTGCGCTACGCCATCCGCACCGAGCTGCGGCTGATCACCTCCGAACTGGCGACCGACCTGGCCCGCTTCAACAGGCTCAACGAGTGGAGCACCGAGGATCTCAACGTCCTGGCGACCCTGTTCGTGAACTCGATGATCGTCATCGCCGAAGCGATCGAGGACGCCCAGACCACCGAGGCGCTGGAGGACATCCGGCGGCTCGCCGTCAAGCAGCTGCGGATGATCACCATCGGCATCGCCGGCTGGCGCAGCACTCCCTAGCGACAGTCACTTCGTCATCGGAGTGAACAACCGAGCACTAAATTTCGGTCTGTTCGTCGACCACCTCATACAGCGATTCGCCGTCTTCGGGGGCGCCGTCGACTTGGGCCCGGTGGGCGCGCCCGGGGCCGCCGTCGTCGGTCGTATCGGTCGCCGCGGTCGCGCCGGTGAATACGTCCGGCTCCTCTTCGGCCAGCCGCTGATCGAGGGATTCGCCCTCCCGCTCCTCGCGGGCCGTCACCCCGAAGCGGTCGGCTTCGCTCCAGCCCTCGGGCGGGTCGACGACGATGTCGCCGTCGTCGTTGCGCAGCTCGTCGGAGTCGGTGCCTTCGCTCGGGTTGAGGGTGTCGCCAGGACCGCCCTCCTCGGGAAAGTCGCCGTTGTCGATAGCCATACGGCTTCGATTGCCCCCGCGCCCGGCGATTAAACTTTCGCGATTCCCGACGTGACCAACCCCGCAGGCGCATACGCTGCGAGTCCGGGCAACTTCACTGAGCGAGAGAGTCTCGGCACATGTTCTTCCGCGCATCTCCGGTCGCAGCGGCCGTCCTGGCGGCCGGGTCGGTGGTCGGCGGGATCGGGCTTGCCGCGCCGGCCCTGGCCGACGCCGCGGACGACTCCTTCCTCCAGGCCCTCGATGGCAACGGCATCCAATACGGCAGCGTCGACAACGCGATGTTCGTGGCCAGGGCTTACGTGTGCGACCAGCTCGCCGCCAACCCGGGCGAACCGATGAACGATGTCGTGGCCGGCGTGGCCGGTTATACCAACTGGTCCAACGCCGACAGCGCGTCGTTCACCGCGTCGGCCATCACCGCCTACTGCCCGCAGTACCAATACATGGCCAGTGGGCCGACCAACGTGCCGATTTCTTAGGCACCGTTCTACCGCGGGTTCCGCCACATCGCCCACAGCGTCGGGCCGCCATCGGGCAACTCGATCTCGCGGGTGACGGTGAACCCGAAACGCTCGTAGTACGGCACGTTTTCGGGCTTGCTCGACTCGAGATAGGCCGGGCAGTATTCCGCATCGCAGCGGTCCAGCCGGGACCGCATCAGGGCCTGGCCGAAACCCTGCCCGCGGACCGCCGGGTCGCTCCCGATCACGGCGAGGTACCAGTGCGGTTCCTCGGGATGTTCCCGCTTCATCAGTTCCTGCACAGTGCGCGCCCTCGCCGAATCCGAACCGAAGACCCGGATAAAGCTCGGCAGCATCGCCAGCTCTTCCCAGCGCGACTGCCGCCAGCGACCCGGCGGATCCCACAGGGACGCGGCGCCGACGCCCGGCCCGTCGCAGGCCACCTCCACGCCGCCTCCGGCCAGATGATGGCGGCGCGTCAACGTCCCGAACAACCGGATCAGCTGCGCGGGCCGCGCGTCGTCGTCGGGCAGCATCCAGGTGGTGACGGGGTCGTCGTAGAACGCGCGAGCCAGGGTGCGTGACAGTTCGCGGATGTCGGCTTTGCGCGCCGGGCGCGCCTGCGGGGCCACCCACGCCACGTTAGTGGGTGTGGCGAGCAGCATGAGGGGTATGCCGGTCCGGTGACCGGCATCTCGCGGCGAAAACTCGGGCGGATGGCCGCCGGCGTGGGCGCGCTCGGCGCTGTCGGGCTAGCGCAGGCCTGCGGGAAGCCGGGATCCGACCGCGGCAAACCGACCGCGCCGCCGGCGGGCGGCAAGGGCGTGGGGGTGGTGCTCTCGCACGAGCAGTTCCGCACCGACCAGCTGGTCGCGCACGCCCGGGCGGCCGAGCAAGCCGGCTTTCAGTACGTGTGGGCCAGCGATCACATCCAGCCGTGGCAGGACGACGAGGGCCACGCGATGTTTCCCTGGTTGACCCTGGCCCTGGTCGGCAATGCGACCAGCCGAATCTCGTTCGGCAGCGGGGTGACCTGCCCGACCTATCGCTATCACCCGGCCACCGTGGCACAGGCGTTCGCCTCGCTGGCGATCCTCAACCCGGGACGGGTGTTCCTGGGATTGGGCACCGGCGAACGGCTCAACGAACAGGCCACCACGAATGCGTTCGGCAAGTACGCCGAGCGTCACGACCGACTTATCGAGGCGATCGGACTGATCCGCCAGCTGTGGAGTGGTTCGCGAATCTCCTTTGCCGGCCGCTACTTTCAGACGAACGCTTTGAAGCTTTACGACACACCACCGACGCCGCCCCCGATCTTCGTCGCCGCCGGCGGGCCCAAGAGCGCGAAGCTGGCCGGTCAGTACGGTGACGGCTGGATCACCCAGGCCCACGACGTGACGAACTCGACGTTGCTCGCCGCGTTCGGCGCGGGTGCGCAGGCCTCCGGGCGGGACCCCGCCAATTTGGGTAAGCGCGCCGAACTTTTCGCGGTCGTCGGCAACAACGACGTGGCCGCCCGCGCCGCGACGCTGTGGCGCTTCACCGCCGGCGCCGTCGACCAACCGAACCCCGTCGAGATCCAACGCGCCGCCGAGGCCAATCCCATCGACAAGGTGCTGGCGAACTGGGCGGTCGGCACCGATCCCGCGGCGCACATCGGCGCCGTGCAAAGGGTTCTCGACGCCGGAGCAATCCCCTTTCTGCACTTTCCCCAGGACGACCCCGTCACTGCGATCAACTTCTACGGCGGCAACGTCTTGCCCAGGCTCCGCTAGTCGTTGCTAGTCGTTTGATGGTCCCAATCCCGGGTATTCGCAGGCCACTTCGAGTGACAAGCCCAACTGGAAGGGCAAGGCATGGACGCGATCACTTTTCTCCGTCAGGACCACCAGAGCGTGCTCGGGTTGTTGGAAACGCTCGACGGCGCACCCTCGGGCTCGGGCGCCCAGAGCAGCGGCCTCGAGACCATGGTGAACAACCTCATCATCGCCGAGTCGCAGCACGAAGCGATCGAGGAACAGTTCTTCTGGCCGGCGGTGCGCCGCGCGATCGGTGACTCGCTCGCGGACAAGGCGATCGAGCAGGAGCAGGCCGGAAAGAAGCTGCTGCAGCGACTGGAGGACGGCAAGCCGGGAGACGCCGACTACCACGAGGCGCTGCAGGAATTCGTCAAAGCCGGCCGCGAACACATCGCTTATGAGCAAGAGCAGGTCTGGCCGCAGGTCGAGGTGGCGATCAGCCGGGAAGAGTTGGAGAAGATCGGCGAAAAGCTAGAGGCCGCAAAGAAAATGGCGCCCACCCGCCCGCATCCGGACACTCCGCCCAACCCGGCCGTGTTGAAGACGGTCGGCATGGGCGCGGCGGTCGTCGACCACGTCCGCGATGCCGTCACCGGTCGCGGCGAGGACAACCCGCCTGATCCACAGGTCCATTAGGGCATGTATTCGAAGGCCGGGCGTCGAATGGATCGGCGCCCGGCGTTCGTCGGTTCAATTAGCTTGTCGGAGTGCGCTGTTCGTGGGTGAACGGCTTCTCGGCATTGACGGCAGGTGAGCCCGACGGGTTCTGCTCGGCGCCCTTGTTCTGCCGGCCGGTGCCCCCCAGCCATTGCTGTTCGGGCTTTTCCACGTACTCCCATTCCATGCCCTCGGGCCACGGTCCCTGCCCCTGGTTCCACGGCCCGCGGATCGACTCGCCCCCACCGTTGGACATGTTGAAAGCCACGTTCTGGAAGCGGGGATCTGCCGGCAGCTGTCCCGGTGGGAAGTTCACCGGCAGCTCGTTGAGCGCCGCGGTGAACTGCTGATAGTGGGTGACCTCGCGGGTCATCAAAAACGTCAAGGTGTCTTGCACGCCGGGATCGTCGGTGAACTGCTTGAGGTACTCGTAGACGATCTTCGCCCGGGACTCCGCGGCCAGGTTACTGCGCAGGTCCACCGTCGGATCGCCGTTGGCGTTGACGTAGGAGCCCATCCAGGGCACTCCCTGCGAGTTGCTCACGTCGGGCGTGCCACCGTTCAGCGCGAAATACAGCGGGTTGACCGCCACCTGGTGGATGATCTGGTCGCGGCCGTCGCCGCTGGCCACCGCGGGCATCCAATCGCATTTCTCGTTGGCGATTTTCAAGTTGTCGTTGAGCCCGTCGAGCAGCATCGTGATCATCGAGCCGACCATCTCCAGGTGGCTGAGTTCCTCCGTGGCGATGTCCATGAACAGGTCGTACATCTTGGGGTTCTTGCCCCGCAGGGCAAACGCCTGGGTGAAGTACTGCATTGCGGCTTTGAGCTCGCCATTGGCGCCGCCGAACTGCTCCTGCAGGAGCGTGGCGAACCGGGGATCCGGCTCGCTGACTCGCACCTCGAATTGAAGATCTTTGTTATGCACGAACATTGGGCCTCCCCGGGGAATTTGCGATAGTCCTGGTCGACGCCGGGTACCCCTGGGCCATGTGACGAAACGCTGGCGACAGCAAATCTCGTAACCGTTCATGGCCGCGCCTGGCGGACGAAGGTAGGACCCGATCAATGAATGATTCGAACTCGAGCGTCAAACACGAGCTGGCCGAGCGCATGGCGCAGCTGTCCCGCGAGATGGCCGCGCCTCGAGCGCTCGAGCACGTACTCGCCGATGTGACGGCGGCGGCGGTGCAGTTGATACCGGCGGCGGACATCGCCGGCGTCTTACTTGTGCAAAAGGGCGGGGATTTCGCGTCTCTCGCCGACACCGACAGCCTGGTCGCCCAGCTTGACAAGCTGCAGCACGACTTCGGCGAGGGGCCGTGTGCCGACGCCGCCCTCAAACAAACGGTGGTTCGGGCCGACGATATGCGCAACGAGCCCCGGTGGCCCCGGTACGCGCCGGCGGCCGTGGCGCACGGTGTGCTCGGCAGCCTGTCGTTCAAGCTGTACACCGCCGACCGCACGGCGGGCGCGCTGAACTTGTTCAGCTTCGGCGCCGGCGTGTGGGACACCGAAGCCGAGACCATCGGATCGGTGTTCGCCGCACACGCCGCCGCCGCGATCATGGCCGGGCGCCACGGCGAGCACATGGAATCGGCGCTGTCGAGCCGAGACCGCATCGGTCAGGCCAAGGGCATCATCATGGAACGCTACGGCGTGGACGACGTGCGCGCCTTCGAGATGCTGCGGGCCCTTTCGCAGGAAAGCCAGGAGAAGCTCGTCGACATCGCGCAGCGCGTCATCGAGACCCGCCGCGACCGCTGATTCCCCGCCACCGCCATCTAGGATGGGGTGGCTTCATCAACGAGTCCGGTGCGGCGCTGCGCCGGGGAACGGTTGGCCACGGTGTGGGACTTCGAAACTGACCCGGAATACCAGGCGAAGCTGGACTGGGTCGAAAAGTTCATGGTCGACGAGCTGGAACCGCTCGATCTGGTCGCGCTCGACCCGTATGACAAGAAGAACGCCGAGATGATGGCGATCCTGAGGCCGCTGCAGCAGCAGGTCAAGGACCAGGGCCTGTGGGCCGCGCATCTGCGGCCCGAGCTCGGCGGTCAGGGCTTCGGCCAGGTCAAGCTGGCGCTGCTCAACGAGATCCTCGGCCGCTCCCGATGGGCACCTTCGGTCTTCGGCTGCCAGGCGCCCGACTCGGGCAACGCCGAGATCCTCGCGCTGTTCGGCACCGACGAGCAGAAGGCCCGCTACCTGCAGCCGCTGCTCGACGGCGAGATCACCTCGTGCTACTCGATGACCGAGCCGCAGGGCGGTTCGGATCCGGGGATGTTCGTGACGGCCGCAGAGCGAGATGGTGACGACTGGGTCATCAACGGGGAGAAGTGGTTCTCCAGCAACGCCAAACACGCGTCGTTCTTCATCGTGATGGCGGTCACCAAACCCGACGCCCGCACGTACGACAAGATGTCGCTGTTCATCGTTCCGGGCGAGACGCCGGGTATCGAGATCATCCGCAACGTCGGCGTGGGCGGCGAGTCGGGAAAGCACGGCTCACACGGCTACGTCCGCTACAACGACGTGCGGGTGCCGGCCGATCACGTGTTGGGCGGCGAGGGCCAGGCGTTCATGATCGCGCAGACCCGGCTCGGCGGTGGCCGCATCCACCACGCGATGCGCACGATCGCCTTGGCGCGCAAGGCATTCGACATGATGTGCGAGCGGGCGGTGTCACGCAAGACCCGGCACGGCCACCTGTCCGACTTCCAGATGACGCAGGAGAAGATCGCCGACAGCTGGATCCAGATCGAGCAGTTCCGGCTGCTGGTGCTGCGCACCGCGTGGCTGATCGACAAGCACCACGACTACCAGAAGGTGCGCCGCGACATCGCGGCGGTGAAGGTCGCCATGCCGCAGGTGCTGCACGACGTCGCGCAGCGGGCGATGCACCTGCACGGCGCGCTCGGCGTCTCCGACGAGATGCCGTTCGTCAAGATGCTGGTCGCGGCCGAGTCGCTGGGCATCGCCGACGGCGCCACCGAGCTGCACAAGATGACGGTCGCCCGACGGACGCTGCGCGAATACCAGCCCGTGACAACGCCTTTCCCGTCTGCGCACATACCGACCCGACGGGCCGAGGCGGAGGCCAGGCTGGCGGAGCGCCTGGAACACTCGATCGCCGAGTTTTAACCGCGAGCAGACGCAAAATCGCACTCTCCCAGCGATTCTGGTGCGATTTTGCGTCTGCTCGCGCGTTCAGGAGATGTAGCGGACGATGCTTTCGGCCACGCACGCCGGCTTGGGCGCACCCTCGATCTCGATGGTCGTCGACACCGTCGCCTGCACGGCACCGTCACCCAGGTCATCGACGCTGACCAGCGAGCTCTGCGCGCGAACGCGCGAGCCGACCGGCACCGGGGCGGGGAAGCGAACCTTGTTGAGGCCGTAGTTGATTGCGAGCTTGATCCCTTTCACGGTGTACATCTCGTGCTGCAGCCGCGGCAGCAGCGAGAGGGTCATGAAACCGTGGGCGATGGTCTTGCCGAACGGACCGGCCGCCGCCCGTTCCGGGTCTACGTGGATCCACTGGTGATCCCCGGTGGCGTCGGCGAACAGGTTGACGTCTTCCTGGGTGATGGTCACCCAGTCGCTCTGCCCGATCGTCTCGCCCGCCGCCGCGGCGAGGTCCGCTACTGATTCGAAGGTGCGCATTGGTCCTCCTCGGGATGCTGTCGATGCCCGCATGCACCCTATCGGAGCCGATCATCGCCGTTTCGCGCGCCGCTGCGCGGGAAACCTGGATCCCATGCCGGAAAACAAGGGCCACAGGGCCGAGGAAGACGTCGAGCCCGAAGTGCACGAGGCTCGATCACGGGCCGCCGAAGGCGACGACGGGTCATACGTGGGCGCGGCCGGTTCCGACGACACCTTCGACGCGGGCGAGACGGGCGCCGAGGCGCGCAGCCAGGACGGCTAGCGGTAGCGCAAGATGGCGGCGTGAGGCTGCTGCTGATTGCCGACACCCACGTCCCGCGGCGCGCCCGCGACCTGCCCGCGCGGGTATGGGACGAGGTCGCCGCGGCCGATGTGGTGGTGCACGCCGGCGACTGGGTATCGACCGACTTGCTCGACGCGCTGGAAACCCGGGCCGCGCGGCTGGTCGCGTGCTGGGGCAACAACGACGGGCCGGCGTTGCGGGCCCGGCTGCCCGAGCGTGCCGATGCCACGCTGGACGGGCTGCGCCTGACCGTGGTCCACGAGACCGGCGCCGCGGCCGGCCGGGACGCGCGCATGTCGCGGCTCTACCCGGACCGCGACGTGCTGGTGTTCGGCCACAGCCACATTCCGTGGGACACGACGACGCACACCGGACTGCGCCTGCTCAATCCGGGTTCACCCACGGATCGTCGCCGCCAACCGTTCTGCAGCTACATGACCGCCGGCGTCGACAACGGGACGTTGACCGACGTGGTCCTGCATTCGCTCGAAAAGTAGCTGGGAGCTAGCCCCCACACAGCTCGTACCCATATTTAGCTCGTAAACAGAGGTATATGGGGGCAGTGAAGTCCGGCACTGATGTAGTCGCCGAGCTGTTCGGCGTGGTCGGCAGGTTTCGCCGGCAACTTCGCCGGTCGGCCGGCCGCGGGTTCGATTCTGCGCGGCTGTCCGAGGCCCAGGCGGAGCTGCTGTGGTTGGTCGGACGGCGACCGGGGATCTCGGTCAGCGCCGCCGCGGCGGAGCTCGGCCTGGTGCCCAACACCGCATCGACCTTGGTCTCCAAGCTGGCCGGCAATGGATTGCTGATCCGGACCGTCGGCGAATCGGACCGCCGCGTCGGCCAGTTGCGGCTCGCCGAACCCACCCAGCAGCTCGTCGACGCGTCTCGGGCCGCGCGGCGGGCACTGGTCGCCGAGGTGCTCGGCGAGCTCGATGACGATCAAATCGAGTCCCTGACAAAGGGATTGGAGGTTCTTGACACCATGACCCGACTACTGCAGGAGCGGCGATCATGAGCGAACGACTGCCGATGGCCATCGACGGCCGGAACCTGACCTACCGGTACGGCCAGTTCACCGCGGTCGATGACGTGACGTTGCAGGTGCGCCCAGGCGAGACGATGGGCCTGCTGGGACCCAACGGCGCCGGAAAGACGACGCTGGTCCGCATGCTCACCACCTTGACGCCGGTGCAGCGCGGCGAGTTGCGCATCTTCGGCATGGACGCCCGCCGCCAGACCATCGACATTCGCAGCAACATCGGCTATGTGCCCCAACAACTTTCGGTCGAGCCCGCGTTGACCGGACGGCAGAACGTGCAGTGGTTCGCGCGGCTCTACGGGGTGCCGCGGGCCTGCCGGGCCGAACGGGTGGAACAGGCGCTGGCCGCCATGGAACTTCTCGACGTGGCCGACCGGCGGGCCGGGGCGTATTCCGGCGGCATGGTGCGCCGCCTGGAGGTGGCGCAGGCGCTGGTCAACCGCCCGTCGCTGCTGGTGCTCGACGAGCCGACGGTGGGGCTGGACCCGATCGCCCGCGACGGTGTCTGGCAGCAGGTGCGGAGCATGCAGGCCCAGTTCGGCATGACGGTGCTGCTCACCACCCACTACATGGAGGAGGCCGACGCGCTGTGCGATCGGGTCGCACTGATGCACCGTGGCCGGCTGCGCGCCGTCGGCACGCCCGCGAAGCTGAAGGCCACGGTGTCGCCCGGCGCCACGCTCGAGGACGTGTTCCGCCACTACGCGGCGGAGGACCTGTCCGGCCAGACGGATTCGTCCGGCTCCTTCCGTGAGATCCGTTCCAGCAGAAAGGTTGCCAGCCGTGCCAGTTGACATCGCACCCCAAGCCCCGGCGGCCACCCTGGTTCGCGCCCCGCGCGGGTGGCAACGGGCCCAGGCGACGCTGGCGCGGGTCGCGGCGTTCGCGATCGTGGAACTGCAGAAGCTGCAGCACGACCGGACCGAACTCGTCACCCGAATGGTGCAGCCCGCGCTGTGGCTGCTGATCTTCGGCACGACGTTTTCCAAGTTGCACCTCATCCACACCGGGTCGGTGTCCTACCTCGCGTTCCTGGCGCCCGGGATCATCGCGCAGTCGGCGCTGTTCATCTCGATCTTCTATGGCATACAGATCATTTGGGACCGCGACGCCGGCGTGCTGGCCAAGCTGATGGTGACGCCCGCGCCCGCGTCGGCGCTGATCACCGGTAAGGCGTTCGCGGCCGGAGTGCGGTCGGTCGCCCAGGTGGTCGGGGTGATGGCGCTGGCGTACCTGATGAACATCGGCCTGACCATCAATCCGCTGCGGATCCTGGCGGCGATGGCCGTGGTGATGCTCGGCGCGGCGTTCTTCGCCTGCCTGTCGATGACGCTGGCCGGCCTGGTCCTTAGCCGCGACCGCCTGATGGGAATCGGCCAGGCCATCACGATGCCGTTATTCTTCGCGTCCAACGCGCTCTACCCCGTCGACGTGATGCCCGCCTGGTTGCACGCGCTGAGCAAGGTCAACCCGCTCAGCTACGAGGTGGACGCGCTGCGGGCGCTGTTGATCGGCACCCCGTTCAACCCGGCCGACTTCATCGTGCTGGTGGTGGCGGCGCTGATCGGAATCGCCACGGCTTCAACGCTTTTGCGCCGCCTCGTCGCGTAGGGGCGCCACCGGCACGGTTTCGTGAGCCATTCGTGACCCGAACGTGACGATTCCCGGCTGACTCCCAATCGTTAGCCAACCGCGATCTCCGATCGCGGCCGCGACAGACGAATTACGCCCTCCCCCTGTGTTTCACTGCGCAGGCGAACAGATTCGACCGTAGTCGTGCGGCATCGAACAAACGATGAAAGTTGGGATGGGTAGGGAGCTATGTCGTTCATCGAAGAGGTGCGGAAGGTGCGTGGCGCCGCGGCGGGGATGCCGCGCCGGCTGGCCATCGCTGCCGTGGGGGCTGCCCTGTTGTCGGGTCTGGTCGGCGCCGTCGGCGGCTCGGCTACCGCGGGGGCGTTCTCGAAGCCGGGACTTCCGGTCGAATACCTGCAGGTGCCATCGCCGTCGATGGGCCGCAACATCAAGGTGCAGTTCCAGCCCGGTGGACAGCACGCGGTGTACTTGCTCGACGGCCTTCGGGCACAGGACGATTACAACGGCTGGGACATCAACACCCCGGCCTTCGAGGAGTTCTACCAGTCCGGGTTGTCGGTGATCATGCCCGTCGGCGGGCAGTCCAGCTTCTACAGCAACTGGTACCAGCCGTCGTCCGGCAACGGCCAGAACTACACCTACAAGTGGGAGACGTTCCTGACCCAGGAGATGCCCGGGTGGCTGCAGGCCAACAAGCAGGTGTCGCCGTTCGGCAACGCCGCGGTGGGCCTGTCGATGTCGGGCGGTTCGGCCCTGATCATGGCCGCCTACTACCCGCAGCAATTCCCCTATGCCGCTTCGCTATCCGGCTTCCTCAATCCGTCCGAGGGCTGGTGGCCCACCCTGATCGGTCTGGCGATGAACGACTCCGGTGGCTACAACGCCAACAGCATGTGGGGTCCGTCCAGCGACCCGGCGTGGAAGCGCAACGACCCGATGGTCCAGATTCCGCGGCTGGTCGCCAACAACACGCGGGTCTGGGTGTACTGCGGTAACGGCACCCCCAGCGACCTCGGCGGCGACAACATGCCGGCGAAGTTCCTGGAAGGCCTCACGCTGCGCACCAACGAAACCTTCCAGAACAACTACGTGGCCGCGGGCGGACGCAACGGGGTGTTCAACTTCCCGGCCAACGGGACGCACTCGTGGCCCTACTGGAACCAGCAGTTGGTTGCCATGAAGCCGGACATCATCCAGGTGCTCAACGCCGTCAACACGACCGCGCAACCGGCACAACCGGCGCAACCAGCACAACCAGCCGCCTGACACCCCCAAAGCCGGCATCGGCAGTAGCGCACCGGTCAGCGCTGCTGCCGATGCTGTTTTTCTGACCGGTCATTCAACAGCGCCCGGCGATCCTGGTGGAAGTAGGTGTATCCGGTCGTCAGCGCGCACACGGAGGTGGCGACCACCAGCATCCACGTGCCGTTGACGACGAGGCCGATGCAGCCGCCCACCACGGCGCCCAGGGCGAAGCTGCTGAACAGCAGGAAGTAACCGAGCCAGTCGGCCGCGGTTCCGCCGGCGATGTGGCGTTCGATGCCCTGGCCCATCTTGACCAGCGTCCCGGTCACGTAGCTCAGCGGCACGGACACCTCGCCGTCCTTGACGAACGACGTGTTCAGCGCGCCAATAGCAAAGGCGACCAACATGATTGGCGCGAAATCGAGGAGGTTTTCCTCCCAGCCCTCGTCGAGCACGTCGACAATGGTGGCGGCCAGCAGGCTGAAGGTCGTCAGGACGGTGGGGCCGTGCGGATGCGCGACCCAGAAATGCCGGCGGCATACCGACGCGATCACCACGCCGGCCACGAAGCACACGATCAGCAGTGCCGCCGACACCGAGAGCACCACGTCGCCGCGGAAAAAGCCCAGCGCGGCGCGCTGGGCATTACCGGTCATGAAGGTGACGAAATATCCCGCCGAATGGGTGAATGCCGTCGCTCCGAGCACGCCGGCCAGCCCGGCCAGCAGCCACGACAACCTCGCCTCGCTGTTGAAAGTTTCACTCGCCACACAAACATGCTGTCAGATGCACACCCAAATCGCAGGCGGCACATAGGTAATACCTATGTTTGCGCTACGCCGCGGTCAGCCGGGCGATGGACCGCAGCGGGATCGGCAGCCAGCCCGGGCGGTGGCGCGCCTCGTAGCCGGCCTCGTACACCGCCTTGTCGAGCTCGTAGGCGGCCAGCAGCTGCGCCGAATCGCGCGGGTCGGTGCCGGACACCGCCGCGTAGCCGTCGCAGAACGCGGCGCAGTTGCGCTCGACCCATTCGCGGGCGCGCGCGGCCAGTTGCTTGTCCGCACCCTGGTCGATCAGCGGCCCGTAGGCGGCGTACTCGAACGACCGCAACACCCCGGCCACGTCGCGCAACGGCGAATCCGGCGCGCGCCGCTCGTCGAGCGGCTGTCCCGGTTCGCCTTCGAAGTCGATCAGCAGCCAGCTCTCCGGTGTGCGCAGCACCTGCCCCAGGTGCAGGTCGCCGTGCACCCGCTGGATGGTGATCGTCTCGCCCGCGAGCTTTTGGAATCGCTCCTCGATCGTCGCGGCGTATTCCTCGAGTTCGGGCACCTTCGCGACGGTTGACGACAGCCGCGCCAGCACGGTGTCGACCGGGAACGTGGCGTCGGCCGTGCCGAGGCACTCGGCCAGGGTGGCGTGCACGGACGCCACGGCTTCGCCCAGCCGGTTGGATTCGGCGGCGAAGTCACCGCCGACCTCGTAGGCGTACAGGTCGCCCTCCGCGAACAGGTCGCGCACGCTGGCGGTGGCCATGGCCCAGCCCTCGGCGGCGTTCGACGCGAATTCGGTCACCATGCCCAGGGGCCGCGGGTCACCGTCCGGCGGGACCATCTCGTAGGTGCCGAGCAACCGCGCCACGTGCGGGTTGCCGGCGCGGGCGAGCACCCGGTTGAGCTCGATGTCGGGGTTGATGCCGCTGCTGACCCGCCGAAAGACCTTGAACATGGCGTCTCGATCGAAGATCACGCTGGTATTGCTCTGCTCGGCGTCGGAGACGTGCGGCAACGCCTCCAGCGGCAGCTCGGCGTCGGGCTCTTTGGTGAACGCCACCTGGTCACCGGACGAGCCGCGCACGGCGGCCGCGTCGATGAGCGAGAGCAGAAACCGCGGCGCGTCGCCGTCGTACAGCGCATCGAAACCGGTGCGGTCGTCAGCGGCGCCGATGGTGGCGACGGTGCTGTACTCGGACACCGGCGCGGAGTCCCAACGGACGATCACCTGGTAACGCTCCGAGGAGCCGTCGGTGTACCGGGCGTCGACGAGGACCAGGTCGAGGTCCTCGCGCAGCGGCACGACGACGCCGGGCTCGGCGCTCGACAGCTCGCGGTTGCGTCCGGCGTACCACCGTTGCTGCGGAAGCCACTCAGACCAGGGCAGCTTGACTGGCTGAGTCGTCATGCGTTCTCCTCACATCCGGTCAACTGGAACCAGTAGAACCCGTGTCCCGGCAGTGTCAGCAGGTAGGGCAGGTGACCGATGCGCGGAAACTCCACATGACCCGTCAGCTCCACTGGTGTGCAGCCGCTCCATTGCTGGAGGTTCAGTTCGATCGGCTGGGGGAACCGGGACAGGTTGTTCACGCACAGCACGGTGTCCCCGTCGTCCGCCGCGTGGCGCACGAACGCCAGGACCGACGGGTTCGACCCGCCCAGTTCCTCGAATCTTCCGATCGCAAAAGCCTTGTGCCGCCCTCGCACCGCCAGCATCACCCGGGTGAAGTTGAGCAGCGACGTCGAGGTGTCGCGTTGCGCCTCCACGTTGACCGCCTGATACCCGTACACCGAGTCCTGGCTGGGCGGGAGGTACAGCCGCCCCGGGTTGGCCTTCGAGAAGCCGGCGTTGCGGTCCGGTGTCCACTGCATCGGCGTGCGCACCCCGTCGCGGTCCCCCAACCAGATCACGTCGCCCATGCCGATCTCGTCACCGTAGTAGAGGACCGGCGAGCCGGGCAGCGACATCAGCAGCGCGGTGAACAGCTCGATCTGGTTGCGGTCGTTGTCCAGCAGCGGTGCGAGCCGCCGGCGGATCCCGACGTTGGCCTTCATCCGCGGGTCCTTGGCGTACTCCGCGTACATGTAGTCCCGCTCTTCGTCGGTGACCATCTCCAACGTCAGCTCGTCGTGGTTGCGCAGGAAGATCCCCCATTGGGCCATGTCCGGGATCGCCGGCGTCTGCGCCAGGATCTCGGAGATCGGGAACCGCGATTCGCGCCGGACCGCCATGAAGATGCGCGGCATCAGCGGGAAGTGGAACGCCATGTGGCACTCGTCGCCGCCGGTGCTGGCGTCCCCGAAGTACTCGACGACGTCACCCGGCCACTGGTTGGCCTCGGCCAGCAGCACCCGGCCGGGGAACTCGTCGTCGACGACCTTGCGGACCCGCTTGAGGAACGCGTGCGTCTCGGGGAGGTTCTCGCAGTTGGTGCCCTCGCGTTCGAACAGGTAGGGCACCGCGTCCAGGCGGAACCCGTCGATCCCCAGTCCCAGCCAGAAGCGGATGACGTCGATCATCGCCTCCTGAACGGCCGGGTTCTCGTAGTTCAGGTCGGGCTGGTGGGAGAAGAACCGGTGCCAGTAGAACTGGCGGCGGACCGGGTCGAAGGTCCAGTTCGATTCCTCGGTGTCGACGAAGATGATGCGGGCGTCGGTGTACTTGTCGCTGGTGTCGCTCCACACGTAGTAATCGCCGTATGGCCCGTCGGGGTCGTGCCGGGACTCCTGAAACCACGGGTGGGACTCCGATGTGTGATTCATCACCAGGTCGGTGATCACCCGGATGCCCCGCTCGTGGGCGGCATCCAGCAGCGCCACGAAGTCGTCGACCGTCCCGAACTCGGGCAGCACCTTGTAGAAGTCCCGGATGTCGTAGCCGCCGTCACGCAGCGGGGAATCGTAGAAAGGGGGCAACCAGATGCAGTCGATGCCGAGCCACTGCAGGTAGTCGAGGCGCTCCATCAGCCCCCGCAGGTCACCCGACCCGTCGGCGTTGGCGTCGAAGAACGCCCGGACCAGGACCTCGTAGAAGACCGCGTGCTTGAACCAGGTCGGATCGGCGGGCAGCGCGGCAGCATTGTCGAAATCTTCGGCGTTCGGATGCTCGACCACGCCGCCCTCGACGTGACTGCCCCCCGCGGGATCGTGCTCGACTGCGTCTCTTGCGTCGTTCATCAATTCCACGATGCCACGTGTACCCGACACGGCAACTCGGGAATCACGACCGCAACCGGGCGACCAATCCCGATGTGCCGCAAGCGAATCCGGCGGGAGGCGGTCATTATCCGCGCGGCCTCAGGCGGGAGGCCCGTCCGCCAGCGTCACCGGTCCGCTGCGATCGCCGTCCCCCTTGGCGCGCCAGTGCAGGGTCACGGTGTCGCCGGGATGATGAGGGACGAGCACATCCGTCATCGAGGTGGCCCCGGTGATCGGGATGTTGTCGAACCCGGTGATGACGTCGCCGGCCGAGATTCCGGCCGCCGCCGCGGGACCGCTGCCGACGACGCGTTCGACCCGGGCGCCGTTGCCGCCGTTGTCCGTCACGCCCAGGCCCAGGAAGGCCGTCGGCCCGATGTGCACTGTGTTCGACGCGGCGCCGGACCGGATCTGTCCGGCGACCCCCATCGCCGTGCCGATCGGGATGGCGAAACCCTGCCCGCCGGACATCTTGTAGCTGTCGGTGGCGGCGGTGTTCATCCCGATCACCTGGCCGGCCTCGTTGACCATCGGACCGCCGGAGTCACCCGGCCTGATCGCCGCGTCGGCCTGGATCAACCCACCCAGGTTCTCCTCCGCGCCGGTGAGGGTGTCGGTCGCGGACACGCTCTGGTTGAGCCCGACGACCTTACCGGCCACCGCGCTCGGCGTGCCGCCCTGACCGCCCGCGTTGCCCAGCGCGACAACCGGCTCGCCGATCGCGACACCGCCGCCGATGTTGGCGGCGGGCAGGCCGCCGCCGCCACGGAGCTGCAGGACGGCGACGTCCGCGGTCCGGTCGTAGCCGATGACGTCGACGGCGTAGGTCTGGCCGTTGCCGACGGCGAACGCGTTGATGTCGGTGGCCCCCGAGATCACGTGGTTGTTGGTGAGAATCACGCCGCCCGGATCGATGACGATGCCGGTCCCGGCTCCGACGGCGTTGTTGTAGCCGAACTTGGTGCTGATGTCGACGACCTGGGGCCCGACCCTGCCGACGATGCCCGACGGGTCCAGCGGCGCGAGGGGCCCGTCGTGGGTCGGCGACGCGGACGCCGGCGCCGCGGCCATGGCCAGGCCCAGCCCCACCACGGCCAGCACGCTGACCAGCCATGACCACCAGACGGAGCGGTGGTGCCATTTGCTCATACCGTCACCTCCTGCGACGCAGTAAGAACCAGAATTTGGCCCAGCCTCCCGGTCTGGGTAACACGACTCGATGGGTATAACCGTAATGCAGATAGCTATTCGCAACAGTGGTCAGGCCCCTTGGGCCGGCGCGATGGGGTGGGCCAGGTGCCGGCTGACGTCGCCGACCATGTCGATGAGCGTGAGATCGCGATAGCAAAACCGCCACCGGCCGTCGACGCGTTCGAATCGGTCGTGATAGCGGCCGGTGACTATGGTCTGCAGGGGTAGCTCGTCGGTCTGCTGCAGCACCGTGTAGTAGCTGCGGCAACTCGCGGTGCCGGCCCCCTCATCGATCTCGATGATCGGATTGGTCGTGACGTGCTTGGTTCGCGGCGTCCCGTCCGGATGAAGCACGATCAGCGATTTCCAGATCCCCAACAGCCGGGCCGCGTCGACGGTGTCCGGTTCGGCGTCCGAGCCGCCGATCCTGATGCGGGCGTGTTCGAACAGCGTGGCCGCGCCCGCCAGGTCACCGGCGTCGATGCATTCGGCGTAGCGGTACAGGAGGTTGGTGATCTGGGTCTCGGCCAGCATGCGGTTAACCTAGCGCGGCGACGATGCCGACCGGAACGGCCGGAGGAGGAGGCGCGCAATTCGGCCCAGCGCGGCGACGATGCCGACCGGAACGGTCGGAGGAGGAGGCGCGCAATTCGGCCCAACGCGGTGCCGGCCCTAATCTGAGGCAGTGGGCGAATTCGACCCGAAGGCCCGATTCACACAGTCCCCGATAGCCCGGCTGGCCACCGCCGCGCCCGACGGCGCGCCGCACCTGGTGCCGGTGGTCTTCGCCGTCGACGGGTCCGCGGTCGGCGGGCAAGACGTGATCTACACGGCCGTCGACGCGAAACCCAAGACGACGCGACGGCTGCGGCGCCTGGCCAACATCGAAAGCAACCCACAGGTCAGCCTGCTCGTCGACCACTACGCCGACGACTGGGCGCGGTTGTGGTGGGTCCGCGCCGACGGTCTCGCCTCCATCCACAGCGACGGCGCGGCGATGGACACCGGCTTGCGGCTGCTGCGCGCCAAATACCCCCAGTATCAATCGGTTTCGTTGGACGGCCCGGTCATCGCGGTCACGGTGCGGCGCTGGTCGGGCTGGCACGCCTGACCCGACGGCCGGCGCCACCCAACTGAGGGGAAACCCCGCCCCCAATTGTGGCTGGGCGGTGGCCTTGTGTTGGGCGGCAGTTGGGGGAAAAGTTGCCTACAGGCGTCCTGTGGTCTGCACCACACCGCGCTGCGGGACGCCTCGGCGCTGCGGAACTGGAGGAAAGTCATGGCGGACAAGGCGAACACTTCCCTGGGCGTGGCGGCCGCTCCCACGGCGAACGGTCCGGGCGATGTTCGCAACGTGGTCCTGGTCGGGCCCTCCGGCGCCGGCAAGACCACCCTGGTCGAGGCGCTGCTGGTCGCCGCCGGCGTGCTGACCCGGCCGGGATCGGTCACCGAGGGCAGCACCATCTGCGACTACGACGACGCCGAGATCCGGCAACAGCGCTCCGTCGGCGTCGCCGTGGCGTCCCTGTCGCACGGCGGCATCAAGATCAACCTGGTCGACACGCCCGGGTACGCCGACTTCGTCGGCGAGTTGCGCGCCGGGTTGCGCGCCGCGGACTGCGCCCTGTTCGTGATCGCCGCGAACGAGGGCGTCGACGAGCCGACCAAGTCGCTCTGGCAGGAGTGCAGCCAGGTCGGCATGCCACGCGCCGTGGTGATCACCAAGCTCGACCACGCCCGGGCAAACTATTCCGAGGCGCTGGACGCGGCGCAAAACGCCTTCGGCGACAAGGTGTTACCGCTTTACCTGCCGATCGGCTCACCGTCCTGCGAAGGCCTGATCGGCCTGCTGTCGCAGACGCGCTACCTGTATTCGGGCGGCAAACGCACCACGCAGCCGCCCGACCCCGCCGACGCCGACCGGATCGAGGAGGCGCGCGGCAGCCTTATCGAGGGCATCATCGAGGAATCCGAGGACGAGTCCCTGATGGAGCGCTATCTCGGCGGCGAATCGATCGACGAGTCGGTGCTCATCGAGGACCTGGAGAAGGCCGTCGCCCGGGGTTCGTTCTTCCCGGTGATCCCGGTCTGCAGCGGCACCGGCGTCGGCACCCTCGAACTGCTGGAGGTCGCCACCCGCGGCTTCCCGTCCCCGATGGAACACCCGCTTCCGGAGGTCTTCACGCCGAACGGTGCGACGCACGCAAGCCTGGCCTGTGATGTCGACGCGCCCTTGCTCGCGGAGGTGGTGAAGACGACGTCGGACCCCTACGTCGGCCGGGTGAGCCTGGTCCGGGTGTTCTCCGGGACCATCAGGCCCGACACGACGGTTCATGTGTCGGGCCATTTTGCGTCGTTCTTCGGCGCTGCTAATGGGAACGGGCATTCGCACCCCGATCACGACGAGGACGAACGCATCGGGGTCCTGTCCTTCCCGCTCGGCAAGCAGCAGCGCCCCGCGGCCGCCGTGGTGGCGGGCGACATCTGCGCGATCGGCAAGCTGAGCCGCGCCGAGACCGGCGACACCCTCTCGGACAAGTCGGAGCCGCTGGTCCTGCGGCCGTGGACGATGCCCGAACCGCTGCTGCCGGTGGCCATTCAGGCGCACGCCAAGACCGACGAGGACAAACTGTCCGTGGGGCTGGGGCGCCTCGCCGCCGAAGACCCGACGCTGCGCATCGAACAGAACCAGGAAACGCACCAGATCGTGCTGTGGTGCATGGGCGAGGCACACGCCGGAGTCGTGCTGGACGCGCTGGCCAACCGCTACGGCGTCACGGTGGACACGGTCGACCTGCGCGTCCCGCTGCGAGAGACCTTCAGCGGCAAGGCGAAAGGGCACGGCCGCCACATCAAGCAGTCCGGCGGGCACGGACAGTACGCGGTGTGCGACATCGAGGTGGAACCGCTGCCCGAGGGCTCCGGGTTCGAGTTCGTCGACAAGGTGGTCGGCGGGGCGGTGCCGCGCAACTTCATCCCGAGTGTGGAGAAGGGGGTGCGCGCGCAGATGGAAAAGGGCGTCCACGCGGGTTACCCCGTGGTCGACATCCGCGTCACCTTGTTCGACGGCAAGGCGCACAGCGTCGACTCCTCGGACTTCGCGTTTCAGGCGGCCGGCGCGCTGGCGTTGCGCGAGGCTGCGGCGGCGACCAAGGTGACCCTGCTCGAGCCGATCGACGAGATCTCGGTGCTGGTGCCCGACGATTTCGTCGGCGCGGTGATGGGCGACCTGTCCGGGCGCCGCGGACGGGTGCTCGGCACCGAGGCCGCGGGAAACGAACGCACGCTGGTCAGGGCCGAGGTGCCTCAGGTGGAGCTGACGCGGTACGCGATCGACCTGCGTTCGCTGGCGCACGGGGCCGCGTCGTTCACCCGTTCTTTCGCCCGCTACGAACCCATGCCCGAGTCCGCGGCAGCCCGGGTGAAAACCACGGCGTGAGCGCCCCTCAGGTCTAGTTCCCGCGGCCGAATTGGTCGGCCACGGCGCGGCGGTCCAGCGAGCCCTTCGCGGTGTGCGGCAGGGCGGCGGCTTCGGCGACGGTGGCGGGAATCTCGAAGACCGCCAGCCGCTCGTGGCAGAACTCCGCCAGCTCGGCGGATGTCGGCGCGGGCGATTCCCGGGGCACGATCACCGCGGCCACCGTCTCCCCGTACATCTTGTCCGGCACACCGAAGACGGCCACCTCGAGGACGTTGGGATGGGTGGCCAGGACGCCCTCGACGCGCTCCGGCGAAATCTTCTCGCCGCCGCGGTTGATGAGCTCCTTGATCCGGCCCCGGATCGTCAAATCGCCCGCGGCCGACAATGATCCCAGGTCGCCGGTGCGCAGCCATCCGTCGGTGAAGTTCGCGGCGGTGATCGCCGGGTCGCCGAGGTAGCCGCGCACCACGGTGGTGCCGCGCAGCCAGACCTCCCCGACGGACCCCGTCGGCTGCGGCCGACCGTCCGGCCCGGTGATCCGGATTTCGGGCCCGGTGGACCGGCCGACGAGACCCGGTGTGGCGGCGGGGTTTTCGCTCTGTCCGGCGCCGGTCGAGGCCACCTGGTGGGTGGCCTCGGTCATGCCGAAGGCGCACACCACCGGCGCCGAAAACGTCTCCTGCAGCGCCTGGGCCGTCTCCGCGGTGAGCGGGGCGCTGCAGCTGCGGATGAAGCGCAGCGCGGCCGGCTTGTTGCTCGGCTGTTCGGTCTTGTTGCGCTCCAACAGGATCTGGTGAATCGTCGGGACGGCGGTGTACCAGGTGGCCCGGACGGCGCCGATGTCGTCCCAGAACGTGTGCGCGGAGAACCGCCCCCGCGCCGGCAGCAGCACGGTGCCCCCGGACGCCAGCGTCGACAGCAACGCGGCGATCAGCCCGTGACCGTGGTAGAGCGGCATGACCGCGACCGTGGCGTCCTGCGGGCCCAGCCCGTAGCCGGCGATGATCGCCTGCACCGATGCGGCGATGTTCTCCTGCGTCCAGGGCACCATCTTCGGCATGCCCGTGGTTCCGCCGGTGAACATGATCATCGCGTCGTCCTCGGAGAGCCCCTGCGGCGTCGAAACGTCTTGCGCCGGCGGCGTCGCGGCGTCGAGATGCACCGCCGCCGCGCCGGCCTCGACGGTCACCGCGATCGGCCACCGCCGCAGCCCCAGCTCCCCCTCGTCGCCGGGGCCGACGCCGTCGACCAGCACCGCCCGCGCCCCGACCGCCTCGCTTCGGGTGCGCTGCTCGCCGACGGGCAGGGCCGGGTCCAGCGGAACCACGACCAGCCCGGCACGCGACGCCGCCAACAACCCGACGACGAACTCGGCGTTGCTGCCGGCACGGAGCGCGACCCGATCTCCCGCGGACAGCCCGCCCCGATTCAGTTGTCCGGCCAGGTCGTCGACCAGACGAACCAGGTCGCGGTAGCTGACCGGGGTGCGCCCGGCGGTGACGACGAGGGCCGGTGCGTCCGGTCGCCGGCTCGCCGCCACCTCGACCAGATCGGCGACGGTGTGAGTGCCTGTCTTCATCGCCAAGCCCCTTTCGGTAGATGGGAAAGCTCCTGCTCGAACCATGCCGCGCGACCGGTGTGTCCGTCCAATACCGATCCGCTCACTATCGATAACCGCCGACTATCGATAGACGGCGTGAATCGCTGCATAGCGGCTTAGTCTTGGACACCTGCGCGCACCGGGACGACAGTGATAACTGACCGTAGGTAGCTCACCAGGAGGCCGCCACCATGACAGGTTTGACCGACGGCTTTCACCTCGTCGTCGACGCCCTGAAGGCGAACGACGTCGACACCATCTATGGGATCGTCGGCATCCCGATCACCGACCTCGCCCGCACCGCCCAGGCGTCGGGCATCCGCTACATCGGCTTCCGACAGGAGGCCTCGGCCGGCAATGCCGCCGCCGCCGCGGGGTTCCTGACCCGCCGCCCGGGCGTGTGCCTGACGACGTCGGGTCCGGGATTTCTCAACGCCCTACCCGCGCTGGCCAACGCCACCACGAACTGTTTCCCGATGATCCAGATCTCGGGTTCCAGCAATCGCGCGATGGTGGACCTGCAGCGCGGTGACTACCAGGACCTCGACCAGCTCGAGGCCGCAAGGCCTTTCACCAAGGCCGCCTATCGGATCGGCCGGATCGAGGACATCGGGCGCGGCGTGGCGCGCGCGATTCGCACGGCGGTCTCCGGTCGGCCGGGCGGCGTCTACCTCGACATCCCCGCCGACGTCCTGGGTCAGACCCTGGAGGCGTCCGCGGCGGCGGCGACCGTGTGGCGGGTTGTCGACCCGGCTCCGCGGCAGCTGCCGGCACCGGAGTCGGTAGATCGCGCGCTGCAAGTGCTGAGGCGGGCGCGCCGACCGCTGATCGTCCTCGGCAAGGGCGCCGCATACGCGCGGGCCGACGATGCGATCCGGAAGTTCGTGGAGGACACCGGGATTCCGTTCCTGCCGATGTCGATGGCCAAAGGGCTGCTGCCCGACTCGCACCCGCAGTCGGCGGCGGCCGCGCGTTCGCTGGCGATCGCGCGCGCCGACGCCGTCTTGCTGGTCGGCGCCCGGCTGAATTGGCTGCTCGGCCACGGGGAGTCGCCGCAATGGTCCCGCGACGCCAAGTTCGTCCAGATCGACATCGCGCCTTCGGAATTCGACAGCAACCGGCCGATCGAGGCGCCGCTGACCGGTGACATCGGCTCGGTGATGTCGGCCCTGTGCGACGCGGTGGCCGCGGATCCCGTCGTCGCGCCCGCCGAATGGGTCGACGAGCTGGCCGAGCGCAAAGCCCGCAATGAGGCCAAGATGGTTCAGCGACTCGCCGAAGACCCGCATCCCATGCGGTTTTACAACGCGCTCGGCGCCATTCGCTCTGTGCTACAGGAAAACCCGGGCGTCTACGTGGTCAACGAGGGCGCCAACGCGCTGGACCTGGCCCGCAACGTCATCGACATGGAGGCGCCGCGGCACCGGCTCGACACCGGCACGTGGGGGGTGATGGGCATCGGCATGGGATACGCCATCGCCGCGGCGGTGGAGACCGGCGACCCCGTCGTCGCGATCGAGGGTGACAGCGCGTTCGGGTTTTCCGGCATGGAAGTCGAGACGATCTGCCGCTACCGGCTGCCGGTGACCGTTGTCATCCTCAACAACGGCGGCGTCTACCGCGGCGACGAGGCGCCGGCCGGCTCGGCCGCAACGGGGCCGGATCCCGCGCCGACCGTGCTGAACGCGCGGGCGCGTCACGAGCTGATCGCAGAGGCGTTCGGCGGCAAGGGATATCACGTCACCACCCCCACCGAGCTGCGCGCGGCGCTGGCCGAGGCGATCGCCGGCGGGGGGCCGTCGGTCATCGACTGCGAACTCGACCCGACGGCCGGCGTGGAAAGCGGGCATCTGGCAAGCCTGAACCCGAGCAGCGCGGCCACCTCGCCGGCGGTGGTCAGCGCCGGCGTGTGATGCCCAACAGTTGCGCGTCGAAGAACTCGCCCAGCTGCAACTGTTGCGCGGACGCGATGAGCGCACGCGCGACGGGTGAGCCCGGCCCGGAAGCGTTGGTGGCCAGCGCGATCTCGGCCTTGAGCGCCGGCTCGACCATCTCGACCGCGCGGATGTCCCGGGTTTCCGTACCCAGCTGGGACGTCCACAGCCAGGTGTGCGGCACGATGCAGGCCCAGTTGCCGGTGGCCACCTGCGCCAATAGCGAAGCGACGGAGTCGGTTTCGACCTGCGGGGTAACGGTGATCCCCTGGCCGGCGAAGGCTTCGTCGATGATCTGGCGATCACGCATGTCGGCGGTGAGCAGCGCCAGTGGCAGCTGCGCCGCCTCGGGCCACGTCAGCGTCGACGCCCCGGCGGGCAGCATGCTGGCCGTCGAGAGCAGCACGTAGTGCTCCTCGTAGAGCGGCACCAGGTTCACATCGTGGGCGTCGTCGGTGGCGGAGTGCACTATTGCGGCGTCCAAGTCGAACTCGCGCAGGCGCCGGTACAGCTCGGTGGCGGCAAGCCGGGACAGGATCTGCACTTTCGCCAGCGGATGCGCCGAACAGAACGCCGAGAGAACCAGGGACGCCGTCGTCGAGGCGGTGGGCACCGTGCCCAGCCGAAGTGTTCCCGCGATGCCGGACCGGACGGCGTGCACCTCGGCCTTGAACGCGTCGTGTTCGGCGAGAATCCGTTTGGCCCACACGACCAATCGCTCACCCTCGGGCGTGAGGCCCTCGAAGCTGTGGCCACGGTTGATCAGCGTGACGTTGAGCTCGCGTTCGAGCTTGCCGATCGCGGCGGACAGCGCGGGTTGCGACACGTAGCACTTCTCGGCCGCCCTGGCGAAGTGGCGCTCCTGGGCGACCGCAACGAAGTACTCCAGCTGACGGAAAAGCACCCGCACTCCTCGGTGTTCGCGCTCGGTGTTCGGGCGCCGACCTCCGCTGAGGCTAACGCGTCACCCGCGCGCCAGCCAAGCGAGTGTCTCTGACAACCCCACGACATCCACCCCGATGGCGCGGCATTCGTCTGCACCCCTCTCGTAGAGGCCCGAGATCGCGTCGGACACCAGGACGATCCGGAAGTCGCGTTCGGACGCCTCGTAGATCGACGTGCGAGGACAGTTTGGGAAGTTGCATCCCGCGAAAACCAATGTGTCGGTGTCACTTTCGCGCAGGTGGCGCTCGAGGGCGGTGCCGTAGAACGCGCCCCACCTCGGCTTGTACATCACGTGCTCGGCGGCTCCGATCTGTTGGAAACCGCCGGACAGCAGCAATTCGTGGTCCAGCTCAATGACATTGGGCAACAGTTCGGCGGCGATCTGCGAGCCGTAGCTGCCCGGTACTGCGATTCTCGCGCCCTGCTCGATCGATTGCCGCCGCACTAGGTCGACGTTCGACCCATCCGGCCGGTAGAGGCGGATCGCATGCACGATTGGCAGCCCGCTTTCGCGGAAGGCGGTCGCCAGCTTTGCCATTGCCGGGATCGCCGCGTAGGTGCCCGCGACCGGCATCGGCGTGTCTCCGCCCGGCATGTCCAGAAAATCGCGCTGTACATCGACCAGTACCAGCGCCGCCGAAGGCGCCAACGGGCGCGTATAGCGATCCTTTGCTGTCATGCCCGCTCCTCACCGCCCCCCGTGACGGGATCGAACCCAACCGGTGATCCGATCGCTGTTGTGACGAGTGGGCGAAGCTGGAATTGTTTGCTGAAAACCGTAATGGGTAGACAGCCAGTAGAATATCGTTGTGTTGACTGCACAATCGCAAAGGGTGGGCGCCATGCGTCGAGCGGTTCGTTATCTATTCGTTATGGTGGCGTGCACGACCATGGGCGTGTTGGGGAGCGGCGCCCGCAGCGTGGCCGCGGTCCCGGTTCCCGATCCCGTGCCCGTAGTCGCGTCGGTTGCGCCGGCCGACGGCGCGGTGGTAGGCGTAGCGCACCCGGTCGTGGTGAAGTTCACCGCGCCCGTCGCCGATCACGCCGCGGCCGAACGGTCGATTCGTGTCACATCGCCGAGCGGCATGCCGGGGCATTTCGAGTGGGTCGAAAATAACGTCGTGCAGTGGGTTCCGAACCACTACTGGCCCGCCCACACCCACGTCTCGGTGGGTGTGCAGGCGCTTACGACGGGCTTTGAAACCGGTGATGCGCTCCTCGGTGTTGCCAGCATCTCCGAGCACACATTCACCGTCAGCCGAAACGGAGAGGTGCTTCGCACGATGCCGGCGTCGATGGGCAAGCCCTCCCGTCCGACGCCGATCGGCAGCTTCACCGCCCTGGAGAAGGACCGCACCGTGCGGATGGACTCGCGGACCATCGGCATCCCGCTGAGTTCGCCCGAGGGATACGACATCATCGCTTCGTACGCGGTGCGGATCACCAACAGCGGGGTGTACGTGCACTCGGCCCCGTGGTCGGTTGACTCGCAGGGCCACGCCAACGTCAGTCACGGATGCATCAACCTGAGCCCGGACAATGCGGCGTGGTATTTCAACCAGGTGAGCGTCGGCGATCCCGTCCAGGTCGTGGCCTGACCCCTCGCGGACCGTGGCAAGGGCCTTGCCGGACAAGCAGCGCCAGCAATCCGTAAGCCGGAGAAACCGCTGCGCGGTGCGCCGGCGCCGACGGAGGTCTTCCGCGCGGCGGTGCAGGAGGCCAAGATCGGTGGGGGCAAAGACATTCCGCACCTCTCGGCGGCCCTGATCGACAAGTCCGTGTCGGACCTGCGCTGAGTGGCCCAGGCTAGCTGGGCAACCCGCTCTTGACCGCCGCGTCCTGCTTGCGGCCGACATCGGTCGCGACGCCCGGGTCGATGGGATCGTTGGGCGCGCTGTCGAATTCGAGGTTGACGAGTGCCTTGCCCTCGTTGAAGAGCAGCACCGTGATGGCCTGGGAATTGCCCGGAGCGGTGCCGGAGATCATCGCGCCGTTGGAGCCGATATCGATCGGCTGCCACGTTCCGCTGACCTTGCCCGCGTAGTTGGCCTTGGTGTTCTCGACTCCCGCCGCGGCCACCTTCGGATCGGCGACGATCAGGATCGTGTCACCGATCCGGCGGCTGTTGTCGGCATTGGCGAAGAGTTGCGCGACGCCCGCGGCGTTGTTCGGATTGAGCACCGGCGGCTGGGGAGTGGTGAAGTCGCCACCGATGTCGCTGGCCTTGATCAGCAAGTTGCTGTAATCGGTCTGCTGCCCGGGCGACGGGCTGGTCACCGCGCTCGAACCGGTCGCGCCACTGCCCGGTAGCGATGTGGAGGGCGAACTGTGGTGGTAGTCGCCGCAGCCGGTGGTGGCGCCGCCGACTGCCGCGGCGACCGCCCAGCCGGCGACGGTGATCCGAGCGAGCTCCATGGGGTTCCCTCCCTGTCCAATCCGCGGCGCCTGACGCTACTGCGAAATGCAGGAGGGAACAAGAGCAGGCCACGCGCCTATGCTGGCGGGGCGAGGCCTGTTCGCGGCGTGAGGGGGAAAGATGACGGCAGGAACGGCGCGAGCCGTACGGTTCGACCGTTATGGGGACCGCGACGTCCTCTACGTGGCGGACGTGGACATGCCGTCGCCCGGCCCGGACGAGGTGGTGGTGGAGGTTCGCGCCGCCGGCATCAATCCCGGCGAGGCCGCCATCCGAAGCGGTGCGATGCATGACATGTTCCCCGCCACTTTTCCGTCCGGCGAGGGCAGCGACCTTGCGGGGGTGGTGACCGCCGTGGGGCCGGGAGTGACGGCGTTTTCCGTCGGCGACGAAGTCCTGGGGTTCAGCTTCCGCCGCTCCAGCCACGCCACGCATACCGCCGTCCCGGTTGATCAACTGATTCGCAAGCCTCCCGAATTGAGTTGGGAGGTAGCGGGTTCGCTGTATGTGGTCGGCGTGACGGCCTACGCCGCCGTTCGCGCCGTCGACCCCAAACCGGGCGAGACGGTCGCCGTTTCGGCGGCGGCGGGCGGGGTCGGCAGCCTCGTCGTGCAGCTGTTGGTCCTGCGCAAGGCGGTGGTGCTGGGCATCGCCGGGCCGGGCAACGCCGACTGGCTGCGCGCCCACGGCGTCACCCCGGTCGAGTACGGGGACGGCCTGGCCGACCGGCTGCGAGAGGCGGCGCCCGGCGGGATCGACGCGTTCATCGATCTGTTCGGCCCCGAGTATGTCCAGCTCGCCGTGGATCTCGGCGTCGCGCCCGATCGGATCGAGACCATCATCTCGTTCCAGAAGGCCGGCGAGGTGGGCGCCAAGACCGAGGGCAGTGTGGACGCGTCGACGCCGGAAGTGCTCGCCGAGATGGCCGACCTGATCGCTACCGGCGCCATCGATTTCGAGGTCGCCGGCACCTACCCGCTGGACCACGTCGCCGACGCCTTCGAGGAACTCGAAAAGCGGCACACCCGCGGCAAAATCGTGCTGCTGCCGAACGGTTGATTCAGAGCGACGTGGCCGGCCCGACTATGCCGGCCTGCACGATCTTGATGATCACGAACACGACGGCCACGACCAGATAGCCCCGCAGGGTCAACAGCCCGGCCCGCCGGATCGGCGACATGACCGGCCGGTCCAGCATGGCGAGGTTGGGGGTCTGCCAACGCGCCCGGTCCTGCCGGCGCACGGCCCGCCGCTCGGCGCGCGTGAGGAGCGGCGCGTCGTCGAGTTCGTCCACCTCTTCGGGATCCACGCCACCGCCGAGCGTCCCCGCGACGGCTTCCGCGTCCCGCCGGTCGCGGTGCCGCCGGCCGGTGACGATCGCGACGGCCCCGCCCACGATCCCGATCGCCGCACCGACCGCGAGACCGGCCTCGATGGTGCCCGTGGACAGGCCCGGGAAGAAGGTCGTCGCCGTCAGCGCAAGCGACAAGACCACCAGACACCACACGACGGCCCACGCGATGATGTTCTGCCGCACCGTGTTTACCCACGGCCCCAGCACCGCCCGGTCGTTGCAGAGCAGGACCAGGAACACCGTCGCCGAGGGCAGCAGGACGCCCGCGAGGGCCTGCACGCCCTGGGTCACCAGGCCCAGGACGTGGTCCGGGCTGAACGCGACCGCGGCGGACACCGCCAGCAACACGGCGTACCCGCCATAAAACAGCGGAGCCTCGCTGACCTTCCAATGCAGCGAGTGCCGCTTGCCCAACGCGTCACCGACGGCATACGTGGTGGCCAGCCCGATCGCGTTGGCGCCGATCAAGGACGCATCCAGCAGGATGATCGCGAACAGCGCGCCCACCGTCCCGCCGAGGTGCCGGGCCAGGCCGGCGGCCACCGCACCTGCGTCGGTGAAGCCGCCGACGTCGGCGGTGCCGGCCAACCCGAACGCGGTCACCGCCATCAGGGCCGTCGCGCCGACCATGACGACGACGATCCCGATGATCAGATCGGCTCGGGCATAAGCGATCCAGCGGGTCGTGATGCGCTTGTCCACCACATTGGACTGCTGAAAGAACAGCTGCCACGGTGCGACCGTGGTGCCCACGATCGCGACGACGAGCAGCAGCACGGTGGAGTTGAGCCCGCCCGGGAACTGCGGCACCAGCCCGCCCGCCGTTCCTTTCAGCGTGGGATGCGCCATCAACACCATCGGAATGATGAGCACGTTCACCGCGATCAGCAGGAACATCAGGCCCTCCCAGCGGCGGAACGACCCCCCGGCCACCACGGCGAACAGCAACACCGCGGCGGCCGGGATCGCGATCGCCTTGGGGCAGCCCAAGAACCCGAGTGCCAGTGATACTCCGATGAATTCGGTGACGATCGTCAACGCGTTGAGGATCAGCAGATCACCGACGCTGAAGGCGCCCCAGAACTTGCCGAACCGCTCGAAGATCAGCCGCGCGTGGCCGACCCGGGTGACCGCGCCCAGCCGCAGCACCATCTCCTGGTTCACGTACAGCACGGGGATCAGCAGTGCCAGCGTCCACAGCAGCCCCATCCCGTAGTTCTGCCCCGCCTGCGCGTACGTCGCGACGCCGCCGGCATCGTTGTCCCCGACCATCACGATCAGTCCGGGACCGGTGATGACCATCAGGGTCCGCAGCCGCCGCCAGCGGCCACCGGTAGCCGGGTGTGCGGCGTCCCGGTTGATGCGACCGAACGCGCCGACGATGTCGCCGGCGTGCGCCGAATCCAGCACGGCTTGGCTTGGCGCCTCGGACGTACTCAGGTCGCCGCGGGGCTCGGTCGAGATCGACGTCATCGAATCCTCGCTATCTCCGAACAGGTTCGGGGTCGGGTTAGCGAATCATCGCCGGTTGTTGTCCGGCGGATGCCCGCCCAGCGAGGCCGAGATGACCGCGATCGGCATCCGCGACACGTAGAGGTTGGCCCGCTCCTGCGGAGTCAGCGTGCTGCGCGCGTGCAGCTTGCCGACCAAGAGTCGGCCGATTCGCAGCATCGACCGGCCGCGTCCCCGCTGCAGACCGGTAAGGCGGTGTGCAACAACAAAAGCCATGATCGTCTCCTGTCGGGAGGTCCGATCGGCTCCTGGCATGGCCCTAGGCGCCCGCAATGCGCTTGCTGCGCAGCGGTATAGGGGACCCGAGGAAATCAGGCGGCGAATAGGACGCCGGAACCGGATCGGGACAAGACGGAATTGGGATACGGACTGTCGCCGGGACTCATCTCGCCCTCACCTCCTCACGGCCGGGACACACGCGGGTGTCGTCACATTCACCTGAACGGAAGAGGCGAAATGACCGGCGGAAAACCACCGGTCGCACCCCTCTCGTCGGAGCTTCGGCACTGCACGGCGTATCCGATGGTTCCGGAAGCCACTTGGGCTCAACCCTTGGGTCCGGGAAGAGCTGTCCTGACCCGGGGCGTCTCTCGACGTTCGGGGTCAGTGGCCTGTATCCGTGCAGACGCCTCACCTACCGAGGTGCTTGCCCGTCCATCTTGCACCGCGACCCAATGGGCGTCAAATTACTTTACGCAACCATCACGTTGGTTTCTGTTAACCCAAGACCCATCGACCGTCGCGACTACGCTCGAAACCATGGCTAATACTTTGCAGGCGCCCAAGGTCGCGACGGTGCTCGACCGGATGTACACCGAAACGAAAAATCAAATGTCGCGGTTGCGGGAAAGGGTCGGCGATTTCGACCGGCCGATGAGCGCGCAGGAGCGCGCCGACGCGATGAGCGAGTTTTACATCCCGGTCACACCGGAATCCGGCCGCCTGCTCTACGCGCTGGTGCGGGCGACCCGGCCGGCCACGGTCGTCGAGTTCGGCATGTCCTTCGGAATCTCCGCGGTTCACCTGGCCGCGGCGGTACGCGACAACGGCACCGGCCGGGTGGTGACCACCGAGCTCAGCGCCAGCAAGATCGCCGCCGCCAAGCAGACCTTCGCCGAGACCGGCCTGGACGACGTGATCACCATTCTCGAGGGAGACGCGCTGACCACGCTGGACAAGCTCGACAGTTCGGTCGATTTCGTCCTGCTGGACGGGTGGAAGGACCTCTACCTCCCGGTGATCGAGCTACTCGAACCGCGCCTGTCCACCGGCGCGCTGATCGTCGCCGACAACGCCAGCGCCGCGGACACCCAGCCCTACCTCGACCGGGTGCGGGACCCGGACAACGGCTACGTCAGCTTCAACTTCCTGGTCCGGGAAAGCGACAGCATGGAAATCAGCTGCCGCACCGGCGATTAAGGGCCTAGCGCAGGGATTCCTCTAACCAGGGCGTCAGCCATTTCACCCCTTCGGGGGTGAGATGGACGCCGTCGCTGCGCACCTTGATGCCGTCGACCTTGGTCGTGTAAACGCCGTCCGGGCACAGCTTTTTGTTGAGGTCGAGGATTTGGACGCCGGTGTGCTGGGCGATCGTCTTGCGCAGCATGGCATTCCAGAGGTTGACCCGGTCGGGCTGGTCCTCCGGATACAGCCGGCCGTCCGGCTTCTCACCGCCCCGGCTGTAGGGCACGGTCGCCACCACCACACGAACACCGTTGGCACTCAGGATGTTCAGCGCTCGCTGCAACTCACCGTTGAGGTAGGCGTCGAAGGTCGGATCGCCGATATGCGTCCATTGCCCCTCGTTGACCCGATCGACCGTCTCCCACCGGCCGATGATCAAGAGCGCGACGTCGGGCTGATCCTGGCCGAGCTGCGCCGACCACCTGATGGGCCAGCCGTCGCATTCGGGCCGCTGCTCAAGGGTTTGGCCGATGTACCGATACGGCGTGCCGCGCACCAGGCTGCAGCCGATGACGGTGTGGTCGAGGAACGCGAAGCCGGGTGTCGGCGGCAGGTAGTGCATCCAGGTCCACCCGATCGAGTCGCCGAACACCGAAACGGTGAAGGGCCGGTGGGGATCGCGGGGCGCGGGGCGGCCACCGCCCGGCGGGGACGGCGAGACCGCGGCCACCGCCGAGACCCCCGGGGGCAGGCCCTCGCGCAGGCCGGGCCCGGTGCCCACCGGGACCACCAACAGCGTCACCGCGGCGGCGCTGGCCACGGTCGCCGCCGCGAGCGGCAACAGCGGCACCCGCGCCGGCCGCCACCGGCGGATCGGTTGTTCGATCAGCCACCACGACGCCGCGGCGACCACCACCGTGGCGGCGCACCGCGCGCCGAACAGCGGCAGGCCGGACCATCCGGTGCGTTCACCGTTGAGGGCCAGGAAGATTGGCCAGTGCCACAGGTACACGCCGTAGGAGATGGCGCCCAGCCACACCAGGGGACGCAGGGCCAGGATGCGGGCGATGGCGCCGCGCTGCTCCATCGCCACCGGGGCGACCACGAGGACGGACGCGACCGCGACCCCGATCAGCAGACCGTGGCGAAACTCACCGGCGCGGCCCGACGCGAAGTGGGTCGCCGCCGCCAGCCCGGCCACGCCGAGCAGCGGCAAGAAGCGGGCGACCCGCCGTCCCCACCGGCTGCGGATCAGGCACCAGCCGCGGTTCATCGACGGCCAATCCCGCACCAGCAGTGCCGCCGCGGCGGCGCCGGTGAGCAACGCCTCCGCACGGGTGTCGGTGCCGAAATAGATTCGGTCCCTCGTCGAATCGGAGGCCAGGACGATGGCGAGGGCCGCGGAGGCCAGCGCGCCGGTGGTGGCGATCAGGAAGGTGGCGAACCGCACCCCGCCGACGGTGGCCCGCCGAAAGTACCGCCGGGCGCGCGCGGCCAACAGCAGGGTCACCGCGATGAGCAGGACCGGCCAGATGAAGTAGTACTGCTCCTCCACCCCGAGCGACCAGGTGTGCTGCAGCGGCGACGGCGGGGCGCCCTGGGTGAAGTAGTCGGTGTTCTGGGCCACGAACCGCCAATTCGCGACCCACAGGAACGCGGCGATCGCGTCGTCGCGTAATCCGGTGAGCGACTGGCTCGGCAGGAGCTCGCGGGCCGCGCCCACGGTGAGCACCATCAGCACCAAGGCAGGCAGCAGCCGTCGTGCCCGCCGAATCCAGAAGCCGGTCAGCTCAATTCGGCCGGTGCGCTGGAGCTCGTCGAGCAGCAGCGAGGTGATCAGGAAGCCGCTGAGGACGAAGAAGATGTCGACGCCGATGAACCCGCCCGCGACACCGGGGATGCCGCCGTGCCCGACGAGCACCAGCGTGACCGCGATCGCGCGAAGCCCGTCCAACGCCGGAATGCCGCTGCGCCGTTCGGGTTGATCCCAGATCGCGATCCGGCCGGCGCGGCGCACCGGGGCGACCCATCGCGGCCGACGAGCAGAACGCGCCGGTGCGGGGTTCTTCCCGCCCGGTTCAGTGTCCGCCGTTAACGCGCCCTGGCCCATGCCGATACGTCGCTGCCCCTCCTCGTGATCGCAGCCAGCCTAGTTGCGCAGGAGCCCGGATAGCCGGAAAGACACGCGCGTGCGAGGGCGCGTCAGAGGGGAAATCGGTTACGGATCCCGTTGAAGCGCTCCCACATCAACGCGGTTCGTTCGGCGCCGGTGACACGCGCGGTTTCCGGCGGTAACGCGCGCGCGAGGTCGGCATGTTTGACGAGCCGGGTCGTCAGCGTCGCGGGCTGACCCGCGAGCATGTGCCGGTAGGTGAGGTTCCCACGCTCGAATCCCTGGGTGTCGATCCAGTTGTGCAGGCCCGGGTCCCGGTGGGCCAGAATCAGTCTGACCTTGCCGTCGTCGTCGACCGATGCGCGGCTCGGGGTGTAGCTGACCGGCCGGTAGAGGAAGTCCATGCTGGTGAAGTAGGCCCCCATGTTCGTGATCATCCACAATCCCTCGTGGGCGTCGAACTCGACGATGAGGGCGTCGTCGGGGCCCAGTTCCCAGTACATGTTGGCGGCGGCGCGGCCGCGCTTGGCGTCCGCGTCGGACGCGTCCGGGCGAGGGAACCGGTTCGGATGTTCACCGTCGACGCCGCCGTGGGTGAACGGGAACTCGGGCCAGTCGCTCATCAGCCCGGTGACGAAATCACCCGCCCAGCGCATGGCCGCGACCATGGTGGCGGGTGTGGGCAGCGGCTTCGGCGAGGTCATGTCGACGCGCTCGATCCGCATCCGGGCCGGACGCTCGTCCCAGCGGTCGAAACCCTGGCGGATGAACAGCTTGCGCGACTGCGCGGTGGTCGGCAGCCAGTTCGGGCCGCGCTCCGGGCCGCCGATATACAGCTCGAAGGTGCCGTCCGGCTCGACTCGGAGCTGGTGGCCGAGCAGGTTGACCTCCGGCACGTCGCCGAACGGCTCGTGCAGGACGTGCGGGCCGTCCGGGCGCGCCCCCTGCACGGTGATGTTGAAAAAGGGCGCGGTGCCGCGGGTTCCGGTGATCCGGTACGTCGATTCGCCGTCGATCCAGGCCTGCTGGTAGGTGAAATCGGCGCAGTCCCCGCCCAGTTTCCGGGTCGGGTTGCAGAAGGCGTGCAGCACCGGATAGCGGGTGTCGCGGGTTTCCAGGGCCAGATCGAACGCCTGCCCCAGGTTCTGGGTGAGGAAGCGAAACGCGTCGGCGCGCTGCACGCCGGAGGTCGCGTTGAAGTCTTTGAACGCCTGCTTGCCGGCGGCCTTCAATCGCTCGCAGAATTCGTCCCACGCGCGGTCGAGCGCCGCGTCGTCCGCCCCGTCGCCGAAAGCCACCGCACCCCTTCCTTTCTCGGCTGCTCAGCCGTCGAGCCTGTCGAGCATCGCGCGCACCGTCGCGCACGCCCGCCCGGCCGCTGCCAACCTGCCCTCCGCGTCGATGCGGGGGCCGAGCAACTCCAGGTCGAAACCGAACCGGTAGCCCCCGGCCAACGCCTGGGCCACGAACGATTCGACCGGAATGGCACCGTCGCCGGGTACCGCGCGGGCCGGTAGGGCGCGGTCGCCGAGCACGTAGTCGCTCAGCTGGATCAGTTGCGTGCGGGGCAGCGCCCGCCGCAGCAGGCCCGCGAGATCGGCTTCGGCCCAGCAGTGAAACAGGTCGATGCAGATGCCGAGCCCCGCCAGCTCGGCGAGGGTGATCGTGTCACGCAGGCTGTGCGCGAAATGGATGTCGGCGTACAGGCTCGACGCGTTTTCGACGGCCAGGCCGACGCCGGCCTGCCCGGCCTCTTGCACGCACGGCTCGATCGCGCCGCAAAACCGCTCGGCCGCCTGCTCCCAGGTGAGCCCGTCTCGGCCGCCGGTGAGCAGGTAGATGCACCGCGCACCCGTCGCGGCGGCGGCATCGATCAGCCGGGACAGGTCCGCGCCGGCGCGGAACAGATGGTAGACCGCCTCGACCGCGTACCCTTCGGCGCCGATCAGGCGGACGAAGCCGGGGTCGAGGAGTTGAGTGTCGAGGATGCTGAGGTGCCGCAGGCCAAGGACCGTCCAATTCTGGTGCAGCTCACCGGTATCCGCCCCGAGGAACGTCACGTTGTGGACCGATAACGCGCGCACGGGAGGCTCAATCCCGCTTTTCGATGCTGACCCCGAACCGCTCCCGGAAGGGCGCGAACTCGGCGTGCAGGTCGTCGAGGTCTTCGCCGATGTCGGTCAGCAACCGGGTGGAGTAACGGAACTTCCCGTAGCGATCACCGCGGTTGTAGGCCAGGTAATCGCGCATCGACGCCTCGGCCTCGCCGGTGAGGGCCCGCCCGCAGTAGGCGTAGTAGCGCCGGACGGTCGCCACCGGGTCGGCGATGAAGTCGGCGTAGGGGATGTGCAGGATTCGCGGGTCATCGACCAGCGGGTTCGTCATGGTGTTGGCGATGCTGGCCCGGGTCATCTCGAGGTGCTTCTTGGCCTCGACCGCGAGATCGATCGGGCCGACGATGCCGTCGAGGATGTCGGCCATCATCATGGTACGCGACGCCGCTACCTGGACGGGGTCGCGATGCAGCCACAGCAGGTTCGCGTCGGGATAGGTATCGAAGAGCTCCTTGAGCCGAAAGCCGTGAAACCCCTTCAGCACCCAGTACTTCCGGGGCCGGTTGTATTGAAACTGCTGCAGCATCGCCTTGTGCAGGCGGTACTGCGCGGCCGGGTCCGTCGGCAGGCCACCGACGAGGGTCTGCATCGGCACCCGCCACCACGCCGTCGGGGTCATCACCCGGAAGTCGAAGGCCCAGGTGCGCTCGTCTTCGGGCAGACCGTCGCCCAGCATGTCGTTGTAGGGGTGGCTGAGCAGCCACTTGGGCATCTTCGCGTTGATCTCGCGCCAGTCGGCGTCGGCCCGGGCGCGGCGGGGGTCGTCGGGGCGGGTGGTGCCGGGCGGGGGCGACGGGTACATCACCTCCCAGAACCGCAGCGCGCGTGCGTGCGGGTCCACCGCCATCAGGGCGTGCACGAGCGTGGTTCCCGAGCGCGGCTCCCCCGTGACGAACATCGGGTGATCGATCACCTCGGCACCGATCGGATAGCGGTTGCGGTCCTCGATGAGTTCCAGTCGCGACGTCAGCAGCCAATGGCAGACCCCTTCGGCCTGTTCAATGCCGTTGGCGTCCATGCCGATACCGTTCAAGTGGTCGACGGCCAGGCGGAACCGCTGTGGCAGTGTCGGATCGCCATAGTCGTCCCGCCCCGCATCGGCCTGCGCGCGGGCAAGCATCGCGTCCGCGTCGAGTCCCGCCGTCACGGTTGCCCGCCACACAAGGTCAACAATTCGTCCTCCGTCTTGCGCACGTTGGCCGCCGACGCGGCGCTGAACTCCAGTCCGGCCATCGCGCCGTAATCCAGGATCTTGGGAACCCGAAGCCCGGCATCCACATACGACTTGATGATTCGGGCGACCTGCCGGGGCGTGCCGTGCGGCACGACCGCCCGGATCGCTTCGGGCTTGACGCGGCCGAGGAAGTCGAGGATCCGTTCCCGCGTCAGCGTCGTCGGGTCGATGTCATGAAAGCCGCCCCAGTCGTCGCCCATCGGATGGTCAAAGCCGAAGCGGCGCAGCACTTCTGCCGAGACCTGCAGCAGGAACGCGGCCACCAGCGGGGCGCGCAGGATCCTTTCGATCGCGTCGTCGTCCTCGCCGATCAGGCACACCTGCACGTAGCACGGCGTGATCGCCATCGGGTCGCGGCCGGCCCGTTCGGCCGATTGCCTTACCGCGCCGAGCATTTCGGCGTAGTGCTCGGGGGTCCACGCACCGGCCGGCCACCAGCCGTCGGCGTAGCGCCCGACGATGTCGAGCATTCGTGGCCCGCTGGCGCCGATCCAGATCGGCGGGAAGCGCCCGTCGTACGGCTCGGTCTCCAGGCGGGCGCGATGCAGCCGGTAGAACCGCCCCTCGAAGTCCACCGGACCGTCGCTGTCCCACAGCAGCCGGATGACCTGCAACGCCTCCTCGAAGCGGCCGACGGGCCGGGCGAAGTCGAATCCGTAGGGCAGGATGTTTTCGCTCTCACCGCTGCCCAGGCCCAGGATGAATCGCCCCCGGGAGAGATGGTCGATGGTCAGCGCGCTTTGGGCCAGCATCGCGGGGTGGCGGCGCACCGTGTCCACGACGCTGGTGGCCAGCGGCACCCGTTCGGTCAGCACGGCCGCCGCCGCGGCGACCGCCATGCCGTCGAGGTGGCGATGCGGCGACGGCGACGACGTTGCCAGGTCGGTGAACTCGGGCGTCCACAGCGCGTCGGGCCAAAAGCTCACCATGTGATCCGGCAGCCAGATCGAGTGGTACCGACCGGTATCCAGCTCCGCCAGGCCCGACAGGTTCAGCGGAAGGGTGGTGCGCACGAACGCGGCGGGCGAAACCTTCACCTGGCGACCCACTCCGAGTTCAGGGCGAAGTCCGACATGTACCTGGTCGAGCTCCAGCCGCCGTCGACGACGATCGTCTGCCCGTTGATGAAACTCCCACCGGGCGAGCACAGGAACGCGACGGTGCTGGCGATGTCGTCGACGGTGCCCAGCCGCTGATGGGGCGTCAGCTCGGTGTTGATCTTGCGGAATCGCTCGTCCTGCAAGCGCTTCTCGACCATGGGTGTCACCGTGACGCCGGGCGCGACGGCGTTGCAGCGGATGCCGGCGGGTCCGTACTGGCAGGCGATGTGGGTGGTCAGGGCGGTCAGGCCGCCCTTGGCGGCGGAGTAGGCGCCGCCCCGCAGCCCGCCGACGACCGCGAAGGTCGACGTGATGTTGATGATCGCCGACCCGGGCCCCATGTGCGGCAGCACCTCGCGCGCCAGTCGAAACGGCGCCCGCAGCATCAAACCCAGGAAGTAGTCCAGTGTTTCGTCGTCGGTTTCGTGTACCGGTTTGGGGTTGCCGACCCCGGCGTTGTTGATCAGGAAGTCGACGTGGCCCCAACGGTCGACGGCGGCCTCGACGATGCGCCTCGGCGCGTCGTCCTGGGTCAGGTCGACGGCCAGGGTCGCGACCCGAGCCGGGTCGGCGATGGAGGCCTGCAGCTCGGCCAGTCGGTCCTCGTCGCGGCCGGTGCCGAGGACCGCCATTCCCATCTCGGCGAGTCTCTTTGCGCATCCCAAACCGATGCCGCTGGTTGCGCCCGTGACGATAGCGACCTGCATCTCACCCATCCTGTGTTAACGCGGCCCTGATCTGGTGTTTGAGGATCTTGCCCGCGTCGTTCTTGGGCAGCGCATCCCAAATGACCACCTGCTCAGGCGCCTTGAACTTCGCGACACCCTTGCTTTGCAGCAGGGCGAGCAGGTCGGCGACGCCCGGCTCTGACTCGCCCCGCTCCGCCGCGGGCACGATCACCGCGCACGCCCGTTCCCCGGTGCGCTCGTCGGGCAGCCCGACGACCGCGATTTCGGCGATGCCGGGGTGCTCGGCGAGCAGGTCCTCGACTTCCTTGGCCGAGATGTTCTCGCCGTTGCGGATGATGACGTCCTTGGCCCGCCCGGTCACGAGGAGGTATTCTCCATCGACCCAGCGACCGAGGTCCCCCGTGTGGAAAAACCCTGCGGCATCGAATGACTCGGCATCGTCGTGCGAATGCCGGTACCCGATCAGCATCTGCGGGCCGCGGACGCAGATCTCGCCGTCACCGTCGGATGCCCAGTCGTGGGCGGCGAGCTTGATCTCGGCGATGCCGGGCCGTCCGTCGGTGTCGGCGGCTCGGTCGGCTTCGTCCGGCCGGGGCGCGCCGACGGTCGCGACGGGCACCTCGGTGCAGCCGTACACCCGGGTGACGACCGCTCGGTCGAAATAGTCCGCCGCGCGCCGGATCAGCGCCGGCGACACCGAGGCGCCGCCGCAGATGAACACCTTCAGGTCGGGCAGGCGGCTGCCGGCGCGTTCGGCGGCGGACAACAGCTGCTGCAGAAACGGTGTGGCGCCGGCCATGTGGGTGCAGCGTTCACGGTTCATCAGCGCTATGGCCGCCGCCGGATCCCACCGGTCCATCAGCACCGCGGTCGTGCCCAGCAGCAGCGGACATTCGAACGCGTAGATCGACCCGCCGATGTGGGCGATGGGCGACGGGACCAGGAACGTATCGCCCGGTTCGACGTTCCACTGGTCACCGATCTGACTGATCAGCGCGTGTATCGAATTATGGCTGTGCAGCACGCCTTTCGGGCGCCCGGTGGTGCCCGACGTGTACAGGACCATGCGTGCGGCGTCGGGATCCAACGGCGGCAACCGCGCGGGATCCGGCGGGCCCTCCAGCAGCGCCGGATACGGCGTATGCGCACCGGATTCGCCACGCAGCACCACCACCTCGGGGGCGCGGCCCAGCGCGGCCGTGACGCGTCCGAGCATCGAGGCGTAGTCGTGACCGCCGAACCGGTGCGGGATGAAGATCATCGCGGATTCGACGTCTTCGAGGATGAAGCGCAAATCGTGGTCCCGCAACGACGGCAGGATCGGGTTCACCACCATCCCGGCCAGCGTCGCGGCCAGGTAGACGACGGCCGCCTCGTGCCAGTTCGGCAGCATGAACGACACCACGCTGCCGGTCGGCATGCGCGCCAACAGGGCGTTGGCCAACCGGGTCGCCTCGGTGTACAGCGCGCCGCAATCCAGCCGAGTCTCCGCGTCCACCAACGCCGTTCGCCGTGGCGAGGTCTCCGCGGCCGCGCGCAGTGAGTCCGCCAGCGTGGTGGTGACCCACAGTCCGCGCCGGTACGCCTCCGCCGCGAGTGTCGCGTCTTGATGCGCCCGGGCTGTCACGTCAGTCGGCCTGGTCATTCACGCGGCGCATGGTCATCGCGTAGCGAAAGCTCGACGACAGGTGGGTGTTGACCGTTACCTGGGCGACCTCGCCGTCGGACGTCCTATAGGTGCGCCGCATCTCCAGCGCCGCCGTGCCCGCCGCGACTCCGAGTCCGTCGGCCAGCTCGGGGGGCAGCAGCACCGCGGCGATTTCCTGGCGCAGCTCGGCGATGCTCACCCCGAACAGGTCCTCGATCAGCGGAAAGATCGGGCCGGTGTGGCGTCGCAGCAGCCTGCCCACCGCGGCGAAATCACGATTGATGTAGTACTCCGTTCGGCACAGGGGCACCGAGGCGCCCTCGGCTCGCCGGTAGCCGCGCACGGACAGCCACTGCGTGCCGGCCGGCAGGCCGGTCCGGGCGGCGAGTTCGTCGTCGATCTCCACCATCTCGTTGGTATCGATGGTCAGCTGCGCGCCGGACGCGAACGCGAGCAGGTCGTCGATCGACATCGTGTCCTGCGCATAGGAACTGGTCGCCGGCCGGGGGACCACCCGGGTGCCCGCGCGGGGGCGCGACGCGACCAGGTTGTCCTCGCGGAGCCGGCGCAGCGCTTCGCGCACGGTGTAGCGGCTGACCGCGAATCGCTCGCACAATTGGTGCTCGGTCGGCAGCTGCGAACCCACCGGGTACACGCCGTCGACGATCTCTTTGCGCAGCGTTCGCGCGATCTGCAGATAACGGTGCTCGCTCGAAACCGCTTGGGACATCAGCGGCCGCCCGGCGATCGGCGCACCGCCAGCACGCTGCCGTCCCCGTCGGCCGAGACGTAGAGCGTCCCGTCGGCCGCGGCGGCGATGCCGGCGAAGGGGCCCTGCGGGCCGGAGAACGGCGGCATGCCTTTCAGCGGCTTGGGCACCACCCCCGCCGGGGGTCCGACCGGTAATCCCGACGCGATGGTCCGCCGATCCTTGGTGCTCATGTCGAACGCGACCAACTCCTTGGCGCCGGCGTCGACGATGTAGAGCACGTCGTCGTGCAGGCAAATGCCCTGCGGGCGTTGCAGATCCGCGACGACGGTGTCGATGGTCGAGCCGTTCAGTCGGATCACCCGTCCGGCGCCGGCCTCCGCGACCAGGCACGCCCCGTCGGCGCCCATCGCGACGCCGACCGGCTCGCGCAGGCCGGTGGCCAGCGCGTCGACGCCACCCGCGCGGACCGACAGCACCCGCCCGGTGCCCAACTCGGCGACGACGGGCCCGCCCGGCCCGACCGCGACGCCGTAGAGCTGGTCGAAACCGTCTGCCAGCACCTCGGTTTCGTTCGCCGTGGGCCGGTAACGGCCGACCTGGCCGCCCGAGGTGGTGACGGCGAACTCGCCCGGTCCGCTGGACGCGACGCCCCGCAGGAAGCCGGGATAGCCGGGGCTGAACAACATCCCGACTGTCCGCAACGACCCGTCGGGCAGGGCGACATAGAAGTACGTGCCGTCGGCGACGTAGAGCCGGCCGTCGTGGCCAACGGTCAGATCCAGCGGCCAGTTCAGCCCGCCGGGCAGCACCGTTCGCGTCGAACCGTCCGGCGATATCTCGGTGATCTCGCCCGTGAAATTGGACGCCAGCACCCGATCGCCGACCAGAGTGCAGTTGTCCAGCCCCGGACTCAGCTGGGCCAGCAGCCGTTGCTGGCCGCTGCGCGGGTCGATGCGCAGCACCTGGCCGCTGGCCACCTGGGTCGAGACGATGTAGCCCTGGGGGTCGAACTTGACCGAGTCGGGCACACCGAGATCGCCCGCGACGCATTGTGGTTCGCCGCCGTCGGGATGCACGCGCCAGATCTCGTTGGCGCCCATCACCGGGAAGTACAGCCTTCCGTCCGGGCCGACCTCCATCGCGTTGGGTGAGGGCACGCCGTCCAGCAGCACCCGCGGCGGCCCGCCGTTCAGGTCCAGCTCCAGCAGCCGCCCACCCTCGCGGCATTCGCCGATGAACAACCGGTCGCCGTGAAAGGTGATCCCGTTGGCCGACGGGACGTCGTCGCGCAGCACCCGGGTCCGGCCGGCGGTGTCGCGCACGCTGACCCTCCCGTCCATCACCTCGGTCGCGTACAGGTTGCCGCGCGCGTCGAACGCGACGTCGTCGGGGGCGACGATCTCGCCGCCCTTGGCGCTGATGACACCCAGTTCCCCGGTGCGTGGATCCAGCGCGCTGATCTGGCTGCCGGTCACCTGCGCGATGTACACGCGCCCGTCCGGGCCGGTGCGCAGGCCGTTGGCGCCGAACAAGCGGCTGGGAGCGGTGACCCGGTCGAGTCGCCAGCCGTCCGCGACGCCGATCGACGGCGGTACCGCATACCGGGATGGCTGCGTCGCGATGGCCATATCCTGCCGAGGTCCTTCCGTCAGCCGTGTGAGCTGGACGCTATCAACTTGTTCTAGTCCAGACAATAGCTTCCAAAGGTGGGCCGGCTTGGCCTTGACAGCCAACTCTGTCGATGGGAATAGTGTTCTCCAAAGGACAGAACGCTGTATCTTGTCCGGACAAAGCGACGCAGCGGATTGCAGGTCATGGACGATCTTCTCGGGCCCCTCCCAGGGCTGGACGGGCGCGTCGTCGTGGTTTCCGGCGCCGGCGGCGGCGGCATCGGCACCACCGTCACGGCCATGACCGCCCGCGCCGGGGCAACGGTGATCGCGGTGAGCCGGTCGAAGGAAAACCTGGACGAGCACGTCGCCCCGCTGGCGCAACAGGGTCTGGCGGTGGTTCCCGTCGCGGCCGACGCGTCGACGGACGAGGGCATCGCCACGGTGATCGATCAGGCGCGGCGCGCCGACGGCAGCCTCTACGGTCTCGTTAACGTCGCCGGCGGCGCCGAGCCGTCGACGTGGATGCCGTCGACGCGGGTGGCGCGCGGCGACTGGCGCAAGATCTTCACCGACAACCTCGAAACGGCGTTCTTCATGAGCCAGGCGGTGGCGGCCGAACTCGTCGCGCAGCAGCGGCCCGGGTCGATCGTGTCGATCTCGTCGATCAGCGGCATGAACACCGCGCCGTTCCACATCGCCTACGGGACCGCCAAGGCCGCGATCGCGGCGATGACCCGGACGATGGCGCTCGAGCTGGCGATGTCCGGGATCCGGGTGAACGCCGTGGCGCCCGGCGTCACCGAGACCGCGGCCTCGCGCACCTACGTCGACGAGGACCCGGACCGGGATCGGCAGGCGATCGCGATGGGCCGGCGCGGCCGGCCGGAGGAGCAGGCCGGCGCCATCCTGTTCCTGCTCTCGGACCTGTCGAGCTACATCACCGGCCAGACGCTGCTCGTCGACGGTGGCCTCGACCTCAAGTGGAGCCACCTGGGCGCCGACAACACCTCGCTGTTCCTCAAGGACGAATCCTTCCGCGCGGCCATTAGGAGGATGTCGTGACTGACACGGAAGTCCAAGCGACCGAAGAACTTTCGAAACCCATGACGATCGGGGTCGAGGCCTACATCAGCGCGGACTACGCCCGCGCCGAGCGCGACAAGCTGTGGCGCAAGGTGTGGCAGCAGGTCGGCCGTGTCGAAGAGCTGCCCGAGGTGGGCAGCTACCTGACCTACGACATCCTCGACGACTCGATCATCGTGGTGCGCACCGGCAGCAACGAATTCCGCGCCCACCACAACGTGTGCATGCACCGCGGCCGAAGGCTGATCGACACACCGCAGGGCGCGAAGAACGCCTGCGGCCGCGCCCGCAAGTCGTTCGTGTGCGGATTCCACGGCTGGACCTACGGTTTGGACGGGGCATGCACGCACATCCGCGAGCAACAGGACTGGCAGGAGGCGCTCACCCCGGAGAACACCCACCTTCGGCCGGTCAGGGTCGACACGTGGGGCGGCTGGTTGTGGATCAACATGGACCCTGACTGCGAGCCGCTGGCCGACTACCTGTTCCCAGCCGCCAAGATCCTCGACCCGTTCGGCTTGGAGAATTTGCGCTACAAATGGCGCAAATGGCTTTACTTCGACTGCAATTGGAAGGTGGCGCTGGAGGCCTTCAACGAGACCTACCACGTCTGCACGACCCATCCGGAGTTCAACAAGTTCGGCGAATTCAAGGGGTGGGCCAAGGCGCAGGGCAAGCACAGCAACATCGGCTACGACGCCCCGGACGACCTCGCCGCGACCAAGTCCAAGATCCGCCTCGGCACCGGCGCCGATCCCCGCGTGTCGACCGCGGAGATGCAGATCTACACGATGGAGGAAACCAACACCTCCACCACCGACACGCTGGTGAACGCCGCCAAACGACTCGTCGACGAGCTGCCCGAGGGCACCCCGGCGGACAAGGTCCTCGAGCACTGGCTGGCATCGGCGCGCCGCGACGACGAGGCCCGCGGCGTGATCTGGCCGACGATCCCGCCCGACATCCTCGGGCAGGCCGGCACGGCGTGGCAGATCTTCCCGAACTTCCAGATCGGTCAGGGCCTGACGGTTGCGCTGTGCTACGGCGCCCGGCCGGACCCCGGCTACAACCCCGACAAGTGCATCTTCGAGGTGTCGGTGTTCGAACTGTTTCCGAAAGGCGAAGAGCCGCAAACGGAGTGGGAATACACGCCCGTCGGTGACCCGCGGTGGCGCTCGGTGTTGCCGCAGGACTTCTCCAACATGGCCGCCGTGCAGCAGGGCATGAAATCGCTGGGCTTTCCAGGCACCAAGCCCAATCCCTACCGGGAGCGCAGCACCGTCAACCTGCACTACCAACTGTCGAAGTACATGGGCACCGGTGCGCCGAAAGAGATTCAATGACGAGTTTCGACACCTGCGGGCCGACCGACACCCCGCAAGACATCGACATCGACGCGCTCCGCGAGAAGTATCTGCACGAGCGCGACAAGCGGTTGCGCCCCGAAGGATCTAAGCAATATCTGGAACTCAAGGGCGATTTCGCCGAGTTCTCGGAGGTCGATCCGCACACGCCGGTGACTCCGCGCACGCCGATCGCCGAAGATATCGAGGTAGCGGTTCTCGGAGGGGGCATCGCCGGGCTGCTGGCGGGCGCCTACCTGAAGAAGTCCGGCGTCGACGATGTTCACGTCATCGAGATGGGCGGCGACTTCGGCGGCGTCTGGTATTGGAACCGTTTCCCCGGCATCCAGTGTGACAACGACGCGTACTGCTACATCCCGATGCTCGAAGAACTCGACTTCATGCCGAGCAAGAAGTTCGCCGACGGTGCGGAGATCTACGAACACTGTCGCCGCATCGCCAAGCACTTCGGACTGTACGACGGGGCGATCTTCTCTACCCAGGTGCGCACGCTGCGCTGGGATGACGAGATCAAACGCTGGCGGCTGCGGACGAATCGTGGCGACGACATCCGCCCCCGATTCGTGGTGATGACACAGGGCTCCTACAACCGGCCCAAGTTGCCCGGGATCCCCGGCCTCAAGGACTACTTGGACGCCGGAGGCCACGCCTTCCACTCGGCGCGCTGGGACTACGACTACACCGGCGGCGACGCCAACGGCGGACTGCACAAGCTTGCCGACAAGCGGGTCGCCCTCGTCGGCACCGGGGCGACGGGTGTTCAGTTGGTTCCCCACCTGGGTCGGGACGCCCAGCATTTGTACGTATTCCAACGGACACCCTCATCGGTGGACGAGCGCGGAAACGAGCCCACGAATCCGCAATGGGTGGAATCGCTGCAGCCCGGATGGCAGGCGGAGCGGAAGCGCAATTTCCATCGCTGGTCGCCGTTCGAGGGCGTGGTGTTCGATGCGGCCGATCTGGTGTGCGACTTCTGGACCGAGCTGGGACGCAACATGACTGCGCGCATCGCCGCCAGTGACGACCCCGCGTCGCTGGGAATCGAACAGATCATGGCGATCCGCGAGGAAGAGGACTACAAGATCATGGAGCGGCTGCGCCGCCGGATCGCCGACATCGTCGATGACCCCGATACCGCCGAAGCGCTCAAGCCCTACTACCGGTTCCTGTGCAAGCGACCGTGCTCGAGCGACGAGTACCTGCCGACCTTCAACAATCCCAACGTCACGTTGATCGACGTGTCGGAGTCCAAGGGCGTGGAACGGCTCACGGAGAACGGCATCGTCGCCAACGGCGTTGAGTACGAGGTCGATTGCGTGATCTTTGCCAGCGGCTTCGAGATCTCCACCGAGATCAGCCGCCGCTACGCGATGGATGCGATCGAAGGCCGCGACGGGGCGTCGCTCTTCGATCACTGGCGCGACGGCTACAAGACCTTGCACGGCATGACCACTCGCGGCTTCCCGAACCAGTTCCACACCGGCTTCCTCCAGGGGGGCGTTTCGGCCAACACCACGGCGATGTTCGAGCAGCAGGCCGAACACATCGCCTACATCATTTCCGAAGCCATCAGGCGCGGCGTGACTACCGTCGAACCGAGTCAGGAGGGTCAGGACAACTGGGTCGCCACGATCCGGGAACTTGCGATCGACAACTCCGCGTTCGAAATGACCTGCACGCCCGGCTATTACAACAATGAGGGCGGCGGAGGCGGCGAGGGCATCCGCTCGTTTCTCGGGGACCCCTATTCGCCCGGCTTCTACGCGTTCGACGACCTGCTCAAACAATGGCGTGCCAAAGGCGACCTCGACGGTCTGGTGCTCGGAACATAGATGGCCGATTTGAGATTTGACGGCAGGGTGGCGGTTGTCACCGGGGGTGGCCGCGGGCTGGGCCGCTCCTACGCCGTGCTGCTGGCGTCGCGCGGCGCGAAGGTCGTCGTCAACGACCCCGGGGGCGGACTCTCCGGGGATGGCACCGACGCCGGTCCGGCCGACGACGTGGTGCGTGAAATCGTCGCCGCCGGAGGGCAAGCCGTCGCGAGCACCGATTCGGTGGCCACCGCGGAAGGCGGCAAGGCGATCATCGACGCGGCGCTGGAACGCTACGGTCGCCTCGACATCCTGATCCACAACGCCGGCAACGTCCGTCGCGGCTCGCTGAAGGAGATGAGTTACGAGGATTTCGACGCAGTACTCGACGTGCACCTACGGGGCGCGTTCCACGTTGTGCGGCCGGCGTTCCCGGTGATGTGCGAGGCCGGCTACGGGCGCATCGTGCTGACGTCCTCGATCGGCGGCCTATACGGAAACCACGGCGTGGCCAACTACGCGGCCGCGAAGGCCGGCGTGCTCGGGCTGTCGAACGTCGCCGCGCTCGAAGGCGCCGCCGAGGGCGTGAGGTGCAACGTGATCGTCCCGGCCGCGGTGACCAGGATGGCCGACGGCATCGACACCTCGGCCTACCCGCCGATGGGCCCGGAGCTCGTCGCGCCCGTGGTGGCCTGGCTCGCCCACGAAACCTGTTCGGTGACCGGGGAGATGTTCATCGCGCTGGCGGGTAGGGTCGCGCGGGCGGTGATCGCCGAGAGTCCCGGCGTCCACCGGCCGGCGTGGACGGTCGAGGACGTCGGCGCGCACCTCGACGCGATCCGAAACGTCGAGGCGCCGCTGATCTTTCCGGTGGTGCCCGACGGTCACGGCCAGCACATCCGGTACAGCTTCGACCTCGCGCGCCGTTCCAGCGATCGAGGCGTGCTGCATGGCTAGCCGGGCGGGCGCGGGACCGCTGGCCGGCGTTCGGGTGATCGACCTCACCGCGATGGTGATGGGACCGTACTGCACCCAGATCATGGCCGACATGGGCGCCGACGTGATCAAAGTCGAACCGCCCCAGGGCGATAACACCCGCTACATCTCGGTCGGTCCGGCGCCGGGCATGAGCGGGGTGTTCGTCAACGTGAACCGCGGCAAGCGCAGCATCGTGCTGGACCTGCGCACCGACGAGGGGACGCGAGCGCTGCGCAGCCTCGTCGAGACCGCGGACGTGTTCATCCACTCGATGCGCGCCAAGGCGATCGCCAAGCTCGGCTTCGCCTACGACGACGTCGCCGCGATCAACCCGGCGATTGTCTACACCAACTGCTACGGGTACGGGCGGCGCGGACCCGAACGGGACCGGCCCGCCTACGACGACACCATCCAGGCCGAATGCGGCCTGCCCGCGGTGCAACAGCAGCTCACCGGCGAGGCCGACTACGTCGGCACCATCATGGCCGACAAGGTCGCCGGGCTGACCGCGCTGTACGCGACGACCATGGCGCTGTTCCACCGCGAGCGCACCGGCGAGGGGCAGGAGGTCGAGGTCGCCATGTTCGAAACCATGGCCTCGTTCATGCTCGTCGAACACGCGAACGGCGCCCTGTTCGACCCGCCCCTTGGCCCGGCCGTCTATCCGCGCACGGTGGCGCCCAACCGCCGTCCCTACCGCACCAGCGACGGCTACATCGCCGCGCTCATTTACAACGACAAGCACTGGAACGCATTCGTCGACGCCGTGCGCCCACCGTGGGCCAGCGAGCTGTATTCGACGTTGGAAGAGCGCGCGCGCCACATCGACACCGTGTACGGGCTGGTGGCCGAGACGATGAAACAGCGCTCGACCGGGGAGTGGCTCACGCTGTTCGGCGAGCTCGAGATACCGGCCGCGCCGCTGAACACGCCGAGCGCGTTGTTCGACGATCCACACCTCAACGCCGTCGGCATGTTCCAGACCGTCGACACCCCGCACGGGCCGGTGCGGTTTCCCGGCGTGCCCACCTGGTTCTCCCGGACACCGGGTCGCGTCGCCGGGCCGGCGCCCGAACTCGGCGCCGACACCGCCGAAGTGCTCGCCGAAATCGGCACGAGCAGCCACAGAATCGCACGAAACAGCTTGCCGGAGGGCGATTTTGCGTCTGCTCGCGAGGGAACGGAGTTTTAAACATGGCTGTGCCCGTCTATAAGCGCATCCTCGACCTGTTCGAGGTCGAGGGCGTGAACACGCTGTTCGGCATCCCGGATCCGAACTTCGTGCACATTTTCACCGAGGCCGACGCCCGCGGATGGTCCGTGGTCGCACCGCATCACGAGCTGAGCGCGGGCTTCATGGCCGAGGCGGCGTCACGGATGACGGGCAAGCCCGGCCTGTGCATCGGCACGCTCGGACCCGGCATGGCCAACATCGCCGGCGCGATCCAGTGCGCGAAGGTCGAGAACTCGCCGGTGATCTTCATCGGCGGCCAGCGCGCCCGCATCACCGAGCGCCGGGTCCGGCGCGGCCGCATCCAGTTCGTCCGGCAGGAACCGCTGTTCGCGCCCTCGGTCAAGTACAGCGCCTCGATCGAGTACGCCGACCAGACCGACGAGATCATTCACGAGGCGATCCGCCGGGCCATGTCGGGAACACCCGGGCCCGCCTACATCGAGTACCCGTCGCACGTCATCCTCGAAGAGCTCGACGTGCCGGATCCGCTGCCACCCAACAGGTATCGGCTCGTCAACCAGACCGCGGGTGAGCGCGAGATCGCCGAAGCGGCGAAGCTGATCCGGGCGGCCGAGAGCCCGATCCTGCTGGTCGGGCACGGGGTCCACACCTCGCGCACCGGTGCGGCGGTCCGGGAGCTGGCCGAGCTGATGGCCTGCCCGGTGATCCAGACCTCGGGCGGCACGTCGTTCATCGACGGTCTACAGGACCGCACCTTCGCCTACGGGTTCTCGCCGGCGGCCGTCGAGGCGGTGGTGAAGTCGGATCTGTGCGTCGCGCTCGGCACGGAGCTCGGCGAACCGAGTCATTACGGCCGAACCCGCCACTGGGCCCCGAACGACGCGAAACGCAAATGGATTCTGGTCGAACAGGATCCGGTGGCCATCGGCGTCAACCGGCCCATCGACATCCCCCTGGTCGGCGACCTTCGCGGTGTGGTGCCCCAGCTGGTGAACGCGCTCCGCGACAAGCCGAGAGAAGCGTCAATCGACCTCGACCGCTGGATCTCCGAGGACGCGGCGGAGCTGGCGCAGCTTGCGGAGAACGCGCCTACCGGCCGCACCCCAATACACCCGGCGCGGTTCGTCGTGGAGGCCACCCGAGCGTTCCCGAAGGACGGCATCCTGGTCCGCGACGGCGGCGCGACCGTCATCTTTCAGTGGACCTACTCGCAGGCCAAGCCGCGCGATGTCATCTGGAACCAGAACTTCGGGCATCTGGGCACCGGTCTGCCGTACGCGATCGGGGCGTCGGTCGCGGAGGGCGGCAAGCGCCCGGTGATGCTGCTGACCAGCGATTCGGCGTTCCTGTTCCACATCGCCGAGTTGGAAACCGCTGCGCGGCAACAGCTTCCGCTGGTGTGCGTGGTGGGCGTCGACCACCAATGGGGCCTCGAGGTTGGCGTCTACAAGCGCACCTTTCCCCAGCCGTCACCCCAGCCCGGCGTGCACTGGAGCAAAGACGTCCGTCTGGACAAGGTCGCCGAGGGCTTCGGCTGCCACGGCGAGTACGTCGAAAAGGAGGACGAGATCGGCCCGGCGATCGAGCGGGCCTACGCTAGCGGCAAGGCGGCCGTGGTCCACGTCTGCATCGATCCGAAGGCCAATTCCGAGGAGATGCCCAAGTACGACGAATTCCGCACCTGGTACGCAGAAGGCACCCAGTAGGTAGTAAGGAGTAGTCATGCGCGAGTACTTGAAGTTCTACATCGACGGCCGCTGGGTCGACCCGGTGCGGCCCAACACCTTCGACGTCGAGAACCCGGCCACCGAACAGGTCGCGGGAAAGATCTCGCTCGGCTCGGCCGCCGACGTCGACGTGGCGGTCAACGCCGCCCGGCGCGCCTTCGACGGCTGGTCGCAAAGCACCCGGGAGCAGCGCCTCGAACTGCTGGAGGCGATCCTCGCCGAATACGGCAAACGGGCGGGCGATCTGGCCGACGCCGTCACCGAGGAAATGGGCGCGCCGCCGTCGCTGGCCGCCGGCCCGCAGGTGCAGCTCGGGCTAGGTCACCTGGTGACGGCGATCGACGTGCTGAAAAACTTCCAGTTCTCCGAACAGCACGGGGCAACGCTGATCGCCAAGGAGCCGATCGGCGTGTGCGGGCTGATCACGCCGTGGAACTGGCCGCTCAACCAGATCGCGGTCAAGGTCTACCCGGCGTTGGCGACCGGGTGCACGATGATCCTGAAGCCGTCCGAGGTGGCGCCCTTCTCCGCCTACATCTTCACCGAGATCCTCGATGCGGCGGGCGTCCCCGCCGGGGTCTACAACCTGGTCAACGGCGACGGCCCCGGCGTCGGCGTCGCGCTGGCCAGCCACCCCGACATCGACATGGTGTCGTTCACCGGGTCCACGCGCGCCGGTGTCGAGGTGGCCAGGAACGCCGCGACGACGGTGAAGCGGGTGACCCAGGAACTCGGCGGCAAGAGCCCCAACATCGTCCTCGACGACGCGGGCTTCGCCGACAGCGTCCGCGCCGGCGTGGCCAACATGATGCCGAATACCGGGCAGAGCTGTAACGCCCCGTCGCGCATGCTGGTCCCGAATTCGCGGATGGCCGAGGCCATCGACATCGCACGCGAGGTCGCCGAGCAGGTGAAAGTCGGAAATCCCGAGGACAAGAGGGCGATCGGACCGGTGGCCTCACAGGCGCAATTCGAAAAGGTCCAGGGCCTGATCCAGAAGGGCATCGACGAGGGCGCGACCATCGTGGCCGGCGGCCCGGGCCGGCCGGACGGGCTGGACAACGGTTACTACGTCAGGCCGACCGTCTTCGCCAACGTCACCAACGACATGACGATCGCGCGCGAGGAGATCTTCGGCCCGGTGCTGTGCATCCTCGGCTACGACGACCTCGACCAGGCCGTGCAGATCGCCAACGACACCGACTACGGCCTGGCCGGCTATGTCTCCGGGGCCGACCTCGACAAGGCCCGGAAGGTGGCCCGCAAGATCCGCGCCGGCTGGGTGACGATCAACCACGCCTTCGACATGAACTCGGCGTTCGGCGGCTACAAGCACAGCGGCAACGGTCGCGAGTGGAGTGAGTTCGGGTTCCACGAGTATCTGGAGGTCAAGAGCACCCTGGGCTACGCGCCCCAGAAGGGATGAAGCACGGATGTTTTCAGCAGTCTTAATCGACAAGGGTGACGCGGGACAGACCGTCGGGGTCACCGAGCTGGACGAGGCCCAGCTGCCCGACGGTGACGTCAGCGTCGACGTCGAGTACTCCACGCTGAACTACAAGGACGGCCTGGCCATCACGGGCAAATCGCCCGTCGTGCGCAAGTTTCCGATGGTGCCCGGCATCGACCTCGCCGGCGTGGTGACCGAGAGCAGCCACGCCGACTGGAGCAAGGGCGACCGCGTGGTGCTCAACGGCTGGGGCGTCGGCGAGACCCATTGGGGCGGGCTGGCTCAGCGAGCCCGCCTCAACGGTGACTGGCTGGTGCCCCTGCCCGCCGCCTTCACCACCCGCCAGGCGATGGCGATCGGCACCGCCGGCTACACCGCCAGCCTTTGCGTCGAAGCACTCCTGCAACACGAGGTCTCCCCCGATCAGGGCGAGGTCCTGGTGACCGGCGCGACCGGCGGCGTGGGCACCGTCGCGATCGCGCTGTTGACCGCGGCCGGGTTCAAAGTGGCCGCAGCGACAGGCAAGTCGTCAGAAGAGCAGTTCCTCCAGCAACTCGGGGCCGTGACGGTGCTGGACCGCGCCGAGTTGAGCGAGGCGGGCAAGCCGCTGCAGAAGGAGCGTTGGGCCGGCGTCGTCGACACCGTCGGCAGCCACACCCTGGCCAACGCCTGCGCGCAGACCCGGTACGGCGGCGCGGTCACCGCGTGCGGCCTGGCCGGCGGCATGGACTTCCCGGCGACCGTCGCGCCGTTCATCCTGCGCGGTGTCTCGCTGCTCGGCATCGACAGCGTGATGGCGCCCAAGCAGCGGCGGCTGACCGCCTGGGAACGCCTGGCACGCGACCTGGATGCCGGCGCGCTCGATGCGATCGCCCGGGAGATCGGGCTGGGCGAAGCCATCGCCTCGGCCGGCGAACTCATGGATGGCAAGGTCCGCGGCCGGATCGTCGTCGACGTCAACCGCTGACGGGAGCGCCGGTGACAAAGAAGACGACCAAGCCCGCGGGCGGCGCCCAGCTCGACCTGTCCGACGTCGATCACCGGGTCGGCAAGCCGATCGGCGGCGGTCAGTTGTGGGATCCATGCAGCTCCTCGGACATTCGGCGCTGGGTGATGGCGATGGACTACCCCAATCCGCTGCACTGGGACGAGCAATTCGCGCGCGGGTCGAAGTTTGGTGGCATCGTCGCGCCGCAGTCCATCGCGGTAGCGCTGGACTACGGGCACGGCGCGGCGCCGGCATGTGTCGGCCACATCCCGAACAGCCACCTGATCTTCGGCGGCGAGGAGTGGTGGTTCTACGGCTGTCCGGTTCGGCCCGGGGACAAGTTGTTCCAGGAGCGCCGGTTCCACGACTACAAGGTGACCGAGACGAAATTCGCCGGGCCCACGATGTTTTCGCGCGGCGACACCGTCCACAAGAACCAGCACGGCGCCCTGGTGGCGCGCGAGCGTTCCACCGCGATCCGCTATCTGTACGAGGAAGCCACCAAGCGTGGCATGTTCGAAAACCAGCTCGGCGAGATCAAGCGCTGGACGCAAACCGAACTCGAGGCCGTCGAGAGGCTGCGGCGCGAGTGGCTCGAGTCCAACCGACTGGGTGTTTCGCCCCGCTTCGACGAGGTCAAGGTCGGCGACACGCTGCCGCGTCGGGTGATCGGCCCGCACAGCATCGCCAGCTTCACCACCGAATACCGGGCATTCCTGTTCAACATCTGGGGCACCTTCGAGTGGGTGGCGCCAGCGGGCATCGAGGATCCCTGGGTCTATCAGGATCCCGGCTGGGGCAAGGACTTTGCCTTCGACGAAGAAGACGCGAAGATCGATCCGCGCAAGCGCGACGGGCTTTACGTCGGTCCGTCGCGTGGACACATCGACGCCGAGCGAGCCAGTGAGGTCGGCATGGCGCGCGCCTACGGCTACGGCGCAACCATGGGCGCGTGGTGCACCGACTATCTCGCGTACTGGGCCGGCCACGACGGCTTGGTACGTCACTCCAAGGCCGACTTCCGCACGCCCGCCTTCGAGGGTGACGTCACGTATTTCGATGCCGAGATCGTCGACAAGCAAACGGAGTCGGCCTGGGGTGTGCCGCTGGTCCAGGTGAAGCTGCGACTGACCAACCAGAACGGGGAAATGCTGGTCGGCTGCACGGCCGAGCTGGAACTCCCGCTGTAGCCATGGCCGACGAGACGGATCCGCAAGCGGCACAGGTTCTTTCGATCGTTTCCGGGCCACCGCTGTCGGATGAGCCCGGTCTCGGGTCGCTCACGCTGCCGGGCTTCCTGCACGACGTGACGCGGACGTACGGCCCGCGCGAAGCGTTGGTGTGGCGCACCGCCGACAGCGTCACCCGGTGGACGTACGCCGAACTCTGGGACCGTGCGATCGAGGTGGCGCGCGCGTTGCGCGCGTCCGGCGTGGGCAAGGGCACCCGCGTCGGGGTGTTGATGACAAACCGGCCGGAATGGCTTGCCGCAGTGTTCGGCACCTCCTTGGCCGGGGGCATCGCCGTCCCGCTGAGCACGTTCTCGACGCCGCCCGAACTGGACTACCTGATCCGGGCCTCCGCCATCGCGGTGCTGTTGTTCGAACGCAGGGTGCTGACGAAGGACTTCGCGGCCGTGCTGGCCGAGCTGGACCCGGCGACGTACCCGTACTTGCGCAAACTCGCGCTCGTCGGTGACCCGGCGCCGGGCATCGAATCGTGGCCCGAATTCCTGTCGTCCGGGCACCACGAGCCGCGCGAGCTGGTCGAGGCGACAGCCGCGGCGGTGTATCCCAGCGATGCCGCCGTGCTGTTCTTCTCGTCCGGCTCGACCAGCAAGCCGAAGGGCATCCTCGGCGCGCACCGCGGGGTGTGCATACAGCTGTGGCGGTTCCGGCGCATGTACGGGTTCAGCCCGGACGACCACATCCGCGGCTGGACCGCCAACGGCTTCTTCTGGTCCGGCAATTTCACGATGGTGCTCGGATCCACGCTGGCCAGTGGCGGGGCGCTGGTCCTGCAATCGACGTTTGACGCGGCCGAGGCGCTCGAGCTCATGCAGGCCGAGCGGGTGAACTTCCCGTTCGCGTGGCCCCACCAGTGGGCCCAGTTGGAGGGCGCGCCCAACTGGAGCACGGTGGACCTGAGCAGCGTGCGGTTCGCGGATTTCAAGACCCCCATTGCCCACCATCCGACGGTGTCGGGCGAGTGGCACGAGCCGGGCCACGCCTACGGCAACACCGAAACATTCACGATCACAACGGGTTATCCCGCCAACACCCCACCCGAGGTCCACGCGGACAGCTTCGGGGTGGCGCTGCCCGGTGTGACGTTGAAGATCGCCGATCCGCTTACCGGCGGCCCCGTTGCGCGCGGCCAGGCGGGCGAGATCTGCGTCAAGGGGCCGACACTCATGCTGGGCTATGTCGGCACGCCGCTCGACGAGACGCTCGATTCCGAGGGCTTCTTCCCGACCGGCGACGGCGGCTACCTCGACGACGAGGGGCGGCTCTACTGGCAGGGCCGGCTGACCGACATCATCAAGACCGGCGGCGCCAACGTCTCCCCCCGCGAGGTCGACGAGGCCCTCATGGCGCAGCCGGGCGTCAAGGTTGCCCAGACCGTCGGCGTTCCGCACCACACGCTCGGGGAGGTCGTTGTCTCCTGCGTGGTGCCGCATGACGGCGTAACCATCGACACCACAGAGCTTTTGGCGTGCCTGCGGCAACGGCTGGCGAGTTACAAGGTGCCGCGCCACGTGCTGTTCTTCCGCGAGGACGAAGTGGCGGTGACGGGTAACGCCAAGATCAAGGCCGGTGAGCTTCGGGAACTGGCCGTCAAGCGGCTGGCCGAAGATGGAGGTGTGCCATGAAGTGTCGTGCCGCCGTGTTGCGCGGCGTCGGCGAGGACTGGGAGGTCCGCGAGATCACTCTCGATCCGCCACGCGGCGGCGAGGTCCTGGTGCGGATGGCCGTGGCCGGAATCTGCCATTCCGATGACCATGTGTTTACCGGCGACGTGGTGCCGACCCCGGAGGTGCTGGCCGCGAGCGGTCAGCCCGCGCCGGACTGGTTCCCGCTGCTGGGTGGCCACGAGGGCGCCGGCGTCGTCGCGGAAGTCGGGCCGGGCGTGACGACGGTGCGGCCCGGGAACCACGTGGCGCTCTCGTTCATCCCCGCGTGCGGCAGCTGCCGGTTCTGCGTCAACGGTCAAAGCTACATTTGCGATATCGGCGCGAGCCTGTTCGTGCGGGAGATGCCCACCGACGGAACGTGCCGCCGGCACCTCGGCGACGAAAACCTGTTGGCCTATGGACAACTGGGGACTTTCGCGGAATACGCGGTGCTGTCCGAGAGGTCCGTCATCAAGATCGACGACGCGATACCCTTTCACGCCGCCTCACTGGTCTCCTGCGGTGTCAGCACCGGCTGGGGGTCCGCGACAATCTCGGCGGGGACCGAACCGGGCGACACCGTCGTCGTCATCGGCGCCGGCGGCGTCGGGATGAACGCCCTGCAGGGCGCGCGCGCCGTCGGCGCAAAATATGTCGTCGCGGTGGATCCCGTTGAGTCCAAGCGGGATTCGGCCAAGATCTTCGGCGCCACGCACACCGCCGCCTCCGCGCAGGACGCGATACCTTTGGTCAGAGAGATCACCGCCGGCCTGATGGCCGACCGCGTCGTCGTCTGCCCCGGCGTGGTGCACGTGGACCTGATCCCGTTGGCGATGACGCTGCTTCGCAAGGGCGGGGTCTGCGTGCTCACCGGCATCACCCCGTACACCGAGCCCCCGACGCCGTTGGTCCTGCAGGAGATGACGCTGTCGGCAAAACAACTCCGGGGAGCCCTCTACGGCGGGATGAACCCGCGCACCAGCGTGCCGCTGCTGCTGTCGTTGTACCAGGCGGGCGCGTTGAAACTGGACGAGCTGGTCACCCGCCACTATGGGCTCGACCAGATCAACGAGGCGTTCGCGGACCTGCGCGAAGGGCGCAACATTCGCGGGATCATCGATTTCGCCGGCGCCTGAAACGCCGCCCGTTCAACCGGATTCGAAGTGGCGCCGGATGCCGGCCAGCATCTCGGTATGCGCCTTGACGGCCTCCCGCGTCGTCATCGCGGCGAGCGGTCGGGGCGCGGCGATCCGGATCCGCTCGGTGACGCGGGTTCCGCCGTCGATCGGCGCGAAGCTGACCATTCCGCGCAGGCGCACCCCCGGCGACTGATCGGCCTCGGTCGTCACCTCGCCGTCCGTGCGGACGTGCAGGCGCGCGCGATAGGTGATCCGCATGGTGAACGGCCCCAACGGAATCCGGTCCACCACCCGGTAGCTCTGCAGGTAGCCTTCCGGCGTTTCGGCGCGCGACGTCGACTGCACCGACACGATCAGCGGATGCACGAGTTTGATGTTGTCCAGATCCACGTAGAAATCGCGGACGTCGTCGGGCGGTGCGGGGACATCTTCGGACAGCTCGGTTTCGGCGTGCGCCGTCCACCAGCTCACAGGTACAGCTCCGCCGCGAGAACGCCCGTGCGCCACCAGATCAACGCCGCGAACAGAACCGATACCAGGACGGTCACCGAGGCCTGGATCAGGTTGCGGCGTTCCCTCGGCGCGTAAACGTAAGCCGCGGCGACCAATCCGCCGGTCACCAGCCCGCCCACGTGGCCCTGCCAGCTGATCCGTTCGGAACTCACGGCCGGAGCCACGAACGTGTAAAGCAAATTGATCACGATGACCGCGACGACCCAGCGCATGTCGAGGTTGAGCCGCTTCGCCACCACGAACGTGGCCCCGAAAAGGCCGAACACCGCTCCCGACGCGCCTGCCGTCGCCGTGTTCAGCGTGATCAGGTAAACCAGCACCGACCCGCCCAGCAGGCTCAGTGCGTACAGCGCGCCGAACCGCAACCGGCCGAGCAGCATCTCGAGGGGCGGGCCCACGACGTACAACGCCCACATGTTCAGCAGCAGATGCGCAGCGCCGTAGTGCACGAACGCCGAGGTCACCAAGCGGTACAGCTGGCCGTCGGCGACGGCGGGTGGCCACAGCACGAGCTGACTTTGCAAGCCCCGCACCGACATCTGCAGCCCGAACACCAGCACGTTGATCGCGATCAGCGCGTAGGTGATCACCGGCGTGCCCGTCCGTTCCCGCCCGCCGAATTGCGTGCGGGGCTGACGAATGCTTCGGGCACCCGCCTGTACGCATTCCACGCATTGGTGACCGACCGCGGCCGCGCGCATGCAGTCCGGGCAGATGTAGCGCTCGCAGCGGTTGCAGCGCAGATAGGTCTGGCGACCGGGATGCCGGTAGCACGTCGGCGCTTCGGCCTCCGGTGGCCCAGGTGCAGTCATCGCACTATTCTCACCGTTTCCCAGGTTGCCGCGGTGCCTTACTGTGTTTTCCGTGAGGTCACCGAATGTGACTGAGGTCGGTTTCGGCGTCGTGGAGCGCTACCTGGAATGCCTCGCCGCCCACGATTGGGACGGCCTCGCCACCACCATCGCCGACGACGGACTGACCCGGGAGGGCCCGTTCTGCGATGTCGTCGAGGGCAAGCAGCACTACGTCGCCTACCTGCGCAAGGTGTGTACGACCCTCAAGGGTCACCGGCTGGAGGTGCAGCGGGTCTCGCACGTGAACGATCGCCTTTCCTACGTCGAGTTGACCGAGGCGTTCGAGATCGACGGCGTCAGCGCGACGTGGCCCGAATGCATTCTTTTCGAGCGGAGCGACGACGGGCTGATCTCTCGCGTCAGCGTGTTCTTCAAGCAACGCTCGCCCGACACCGGGTAGCGGTCTATTCCCTCACCCGCGTAATTGACCTACCGTGTTGGGATGGAGGAAGCAGGAACCCCGGAGTCGGTGCCGGTCGAGAAATTGCACTCGGGCGACCCGATCACCGATTGTGGTCAGCGGTACATAGTTCTCGAGTCGAAATCTCTCGGCGATAGTTGTGTGGTTCTCGAGCTGGAGTCCCGGGTGAACCATCAGTTGCAGGTCATCGAGAAGTCCTTCCCGGCCGGGTACCAGGTCGGCAGGGCGAATCACCGGATCTTGTAGACCTTTATCCAAGCCGAATGCGCGAGTAGCCGTCCGACGGCTACCGCGCATTTGTGTTTTCTGCCCGGCTGGTGATTCGGCAATTCCCGAAACACCTTCTCCGCCAACGGGTTCGGTGCGCGACGCCGCGACCGCATGTTCCGACGACGTCTCCCGAGATTTCTCCGCCTCCACGTGTTCTCCCAGGTTTGGTCTGCCGCCAACCCGGTAACCTTTTGCCAGGAAGCAATTGCAGCCCTGGCAACCGAGCGAGTCCGACGCGCCCCACTCGCTGGTGTAATCGCACGGCCGGCCCACCTGTGGACAGGCCGGTGACACGCCAGGATCATTAGGCGCGGGTAGACGGGTTTGAAGGGTGACGGAATGAGGGTTCCGGGTGTAGCCAGCGTCGTTGCTGGCGTGACCGGCGGAGCTGCGCAGGTGGTACGAGCCGGCGTCTCCACCGCGGCCGGCGCCGCGGGCGCGGTGCAGATGTTCGCCAGCCCGGTGATGGAGTTGGCCAGCCCGGTGGTTTCGTCGATGGCTCACACGACCGGCCGGGCGATCGGCATCGGCGCCGCGTCCAACGGCTCCTCCCCCGACGGTGTCGCCCCGCCGGTGCGCTGGCACAGCGGGCGCCGAGTGCATCTGGACCTGGATCCACTGCTGCCCTTTCCCAGCTGGCACGAACACGCGGCGGTGGTGGAGGAACCGGTTCGCAGGATTCCGGGCGTGGCCACGGCCCACGTCGAGGGCGCGCTGGGCCGGCTCGTGGTCGAACTCGACAGCGACGCCAACGCCGATGATGTGCTGGACCAGGTCCGGGACACGGTGTGCGGCGTAGCCGCCGACCTGGCTTTCACCGGACCCAAGGCGATAAGCCGCACCGCGCCATTCGCCGACCCCGGCAACCCGTTGGCGATTCTGGTGCCATTCACCGCGGCGGCCATGGACGTCGCGGCCATCGGCGCCGCGGTGACCGGGTGGCTGGGGCGCCTGCCCGTCGCGCCGCGCAGCGCGCGCGCCGCCGCCGCACTGCTCAATCACCAGCCCCGGGTGGTGGCCGTCCTGGAGTCGCGGCTGGGTCGCGTCGGCACCGACATCGCGCTGAGCGCCTCGACGGCCCTGGCCAACGGGCTGACCCAGGCGGTGGGCACGCCGATGCTGGACCTGGCGCAACGCGGCCTGCAGATCTCGGAAGCGTCGGCTCATCGTCAGCGCTGGCGGGAGCGGGAGCCACAGCTGGCCTCGCCGGATCGGCCCCAGGCGCCGGTGGTGCCCGTCATCTCGTCGGCCGGCCCCTGTTCGCAGGCCCCGCGGCACAACTGGGCCGCGGCGGCCGCCGGCGAGGTCTCGCACGTGATGGTCGGCGGGGCGATCGACGCCGCCATCGACACCGCGAAGGGTTCCATGGCCGGCCCGGTCGAGGAGTACGCCGACCAGGCCGCGAACGCCTCGCTGATCGCCGCGGCCGGCGCGCTGCTGGCCGGCGGTGGCACCGAAGACGCCGCCGGGGCGCTGCTGGCCGGCGTGCCGCGGGCCGCGCACGTGGGCCGTCAGACCTTCGCCGCGGTGCTGGGGCGCGGCCTGGCCAACGCCGGGCAACTGATCCTGGATCCGGGCGCGCTGCGCCGGCTGGATCGGGTCAAGGTGGTCGTCATCGACGGCGCCGCGCTGCGCGGCGACAACCGCGCGGTGCTGCAGGCCAGAGGAGACGTACCCGGCTGGGACGAGGACCGGGTCTACGAGGTCGCCGACGCGCTGCTGCACGGTGAAGAGGCGCCCGACCCCGACCCCGACGAATTGCCGGCTACCGGGGCGCGCCTGCGCTGGCTTCGCGCCCAGGAGCCGTCGGCGACGCCCGCCCAGGGCCTCGAGCACGCCGACCTCATCGTCGACGGTGAACGCGTCGGCGGCGTCGACGTGGGATGGGAGGTCGACCCGTTCGCGATCCCGCTGTTGCAGACGGCCCACCGGACCGGGGCGCGGGTGGTGTTGCGCCACGTCGCCGGCACCGAGGACCTGACCGCCAGCGTCGCGGTGAGCCACCCGGCGGGCACGCCGCTGCTCCAGCTGGTCCGCGATCTGCGGACGGACCGCGGACCGGTGCTGCTGATCACCGCCGTGCACCGGGACTTCGCGTCCACCGATACGTTGGCGGCCCTGGCCGTCGCCGACGTCGGCGTGGCGCTGGACGATCCGCAGGCCGCGACGCCGTGGACCGCCGACATCATCACCGGCACCGACCTCGCCGCGGCGGTGCGGATCCTCTCGACGCTGCCGGTGGCCCGGGAGGCCACCGAATCGTCGGTGCGCCTGGCCAAGGGCGGCAGCACGCTGGCCGGGTTGTTGCTGGTCACGGGCGAGCCCGGGACCGCCAACCCGTTGGCCGTGCAGCGCTGGCTCAACCCGGTCAACGCCGCCGCCGCGGCCGCGTTGGTGTCGGGCGTCTTCTCGGCCACCCGGGCGCTCCGGTTGCCGGACCCCACGCCGCAGCCGCTGACCGCGTGGCACGCCCTGGACCCCGAAATCGTCTACTCGCGGCTGGCCAGCCGCACGCGGCCGCTGGCCGTCGAGCCCGGGGAGGCGCCCTGGCGGCAGGTCCTCGACGACCTCTCCTACAACCCGCTCGTCGCGCCGCTGCGTGGCCCGGCCACCCGGGTCGGGCGGCTGCTGTCCGCGACGCGGGCCGAGCTAGCCGATCCGCTCACGCCGATCCTGGCGGTGGGCGCGGCGGCCTCGGCGATCGTCGGCAGCAACGTCGACGCGCTGTTGGTCGCCGGCGTGATGACGGCCAACGCGATCGCGGGCGGCGTGCAGCGGCTGCGGGCCGAGGCGGCGGTCGCCGAGCTGTTCGCCGAGCAGGACCGGCACGCGCGCCGCGTCGTCCTCCCGACCGTGGCGACGGCGCGCCGCCGGCTCGAGGCGGCCCGTTCGACCGAACGGACCGTGACGGTGAGCGCCAAGTCGCTGCGCCCGGGCGACATCATCGACCTGGCCGCCCCGGAGGTGGTGCCCGCGGACGCACGCCTGTTGGTGGCCGAGGACCTGGAGGTCGACGAGTCCTTCCTCACCGGTGAGTCGCTGCCGGTGGACAAGCAGGTCGATCCCGTCGCGGTCACGGACTCCGACCGGGCCAGCATGCTTTTCGAGGGCAGCACCATCGTCGCCGGCCGCGCCCGGGCGATCGTGGTGGCCACCGGCGCCGGCACCGCCGCGCAGCGGGCGATGTCGGCGATCGCCGATGTCGAGTCCGCCGCCGGGGTGCAGGCGCGGTTGCGGGAGTTGACCAGCAAGGTGCTTCCGCTGACGCTTGCCGGCGGCGCGGCGGTGACCGGTTTGGCCCTGGCGCACCAGGGTTCGCTGCGCCAGGCGGTCGCCGACGGCGTCGCGATCGCGGTGGCCGCCGTCCCGGAGGGCCTCCCGCTGGTGGCCACCCTGTCCCAGCTGGCCGCGGCCCAGCGGTTGTCGCGGCGCGGCGTGCTGGTCCGCACCCCACGCGCCGTCGAAGCGCTGGGCCGCGTCCAGACGGTGTGCTTCGACAAGACCGGCACCCTCACCGAGAACCGCCTGCGCCTCGTCCGGGTGGTGCCGCAGGAGACGAGCGCGGACGGCCCCTTCCCGGATCCCGCCGAGCCGCGCGCCGCCGAGGTGCTGCGCATCGCCGCGCGCGCGTGCACCCAGCCGCACAACGGGCAGGGGCACGCGCACGCTACCGACGAGGCCATCCTGACGGCCGCCAATTCCCTTGATGGTCAAGCAGATTCGGACTGGACCGTGCTCGCCGAGGTGCCGTTCGAGTCCAGTCGCGGCTACTCTGCCTCCATCGTCACCGCCACCACCGCGACGGCGGAGCCGATGCTGATGGTCAAGGGCGCCCCCGAGGAGATCCTGCCGCGATGCCGGTTCGCCGAAGGCAACGGGGACCAAGACCATGCCGAGTCGTTGGTGTTGGGCCTCGCCGGGGAAGGCCTGCGCGTGCTGGCGGTGGCCCGGCGCAACTGGGACCGCGGGACCGCCGAGGAGGACACCGACGCCGACAGCGTCGACGCCGCCGCGCACGACCTGGAGCTCGTCGGCTTTGTGGGATTGGCCGACACCGCGCGCCCGTCGGCGCGGCCGCTGATCGAGGCGCTGGTGCAGGCCGGACGCCGGGTCGTGCTGATCACCGGCGACCATCCCATCACCGCCAGGGCGATCGCGCGTCAGCTGGGGCTGCCGTCGGATGCGCGTGAGGCCACCGGGGCCGAACTGGCCGCGCTCGACGAGGACGCCCGGGCCAGACTCGCCGCCGACGTGCAGGTGTTCGCCCGGGTCAGCCCCGAGCAGAAGGTGCAGATCGTCGCCGCGTTGCAGCACAGCGGGCAGGCGGTCGCGATGGTCGGCGACGGGGCCAACGACGCCGCCGCGATCCGGATGGCCGACGTCGGCGTCGGGGTCAGCGGTCGCGGGTCGTCGGCCGCCCGCGGGGCCGCCGACATCGTCTTGACCGACGACGACCTCGGCGTCCTGCTCGACGCGCTGGTCGAAGGCCGCGGCATGTGGGGCGGGGTGCGCGACGCCGTCAGCATCCTGGTCGGCGGCAACGTGGGCGAGGTGCTCTTCACCATCATCGGGACCGCGTTGGGCACCGGCCGGGCGCCGGTGGGCACGCGTCAACTGCTGCTGGTGAACCTGCTCACCGACATGTTTCCGGCGCTCGCCGTGGCCGTCACGCCGCAGTACCCGCAACCAGAAGACGACGAGGACGGCGCCGACCGCGACGCCGAGGAAATGCAGCGTGCCTTCCAGCTGGCGGCGCTGTCCGAACCCTCGCCGTCGCTCGACGCACCGCTCATGCGCCAGATCGTCACCCGCGGCGCCGTCACGGCCGCCGGCGCGACGGCGGCCTGGGCCATCGGGCGGTGGACTCCGGGCACCGAACGGCGCACGTCGACAATGGGTCTCACGGCGCTGGTGAGCACGCAGCTCGCGCAGACCCTGCTGACCCGGCGCCACAGCCCGCTGGTCCTGGCCACCGCGCTGGGCAGCGCGGGTGTGCTGGTCGCCATCGTGCAGACGCCCGGCGTCAGCCAGTTCTTCGGCTGCACGCCCCTGGGGCCGGTCGCCTGGTCCGGCGTGATCGGTTCGACGGCGGGTGCCACCGCCGTGTCGGTGCTGGCGCCCAATTGGCTGGCCAACCGGGTCGCCGCGCTGGAGCCCAAGAAGGACTGAACATTCGCGGTGCTCGCCGTTCGCTTATCAAGCGGTGGTTGCGTAGCCGGCCAAACGTGCGGGAGGGATAGGTCACTCGTGAATCCGATAGCGCCTGCGCTATCACATTTGCGGGTCGGGTGATGGTCGGCAGACCGCGCCTCAGGTCGACAACTCCTTGCGCACCACCTTGCCCGCCGGGTTGCGCGGGATGCTCTCGACGATGTTGATGTCGCGCGGCTGCTCGAAGCGGGAAACCCTGCCCTTCAAGTAATCTCGTAGCCCCTCCGGGTCGAGGCTGCGCCCGGGCTGCGGGACCACGAAGGCGGCCAGCCGATGACCGAACTGTTCGTCGGGAACGCCGATGACCGCGTTGTCGGCGATGTCGGGGTGCTCGGCGAGCGCGTTCTCGACCGCGCGCGGGTAGACGTTTTCGCCGCCGGAGATGATCATGTCGTCCTCGCGGCCGACGATGTAGAGCCGGCCCGAGTTGTCGAGGTAGCCCATGTCGCCGGTGCTGGTCATGGTGCCGACGACGGCTTTGGCACCACCGTCGGTGTAGCCCTCGCTCGCCAGCTCGCCGCCGACGAAGATGCGGCCCGTGACGCGCGGGCCGACGGGTCGGTCGTTCTTGTCGAAGATGCGCACCGGGCAGCCGGCGACGGGTTTTCCGACCGTCTCGGGGGCCTCGCGCAGGTCGGCCGGCGTGGCCAGCGCGCCGATGCCGACTTCGGTTGAGCCGTAGCCGTTGTAAAGGATGTCGCCGTAGGCGTCCATGAACCGCTGCCCGAGGTTGGGATCCAGCCGGTCCCCACTGGACAGCACCACACGCAGATAGGGCAACGGGTTTCGCGCCCGCACCCGCTGCGGCAGGTCCAGGATGCGCGCCAGCACGACCGGCACCGCGGTGAAGGCGTCGGCGCGATGCAGCGATGCCTGCGCGAGCGCGGCCTCGGCGTCGAAGTGTCGATTCGTCAGGACCGTCCCGCCGAGGGCCACGGTCAGCATCAGCATGCCGAGCCCCAACCCGTGAAACATCGGCATCGCCACCGAGATCCGCGACCCGGTCCGCAACCCGGTGCGATCCAGGATCGTCACCCAGACGCCCACCGCCGAACGCAGCTGCGGTGTGCGCGGCACACCCTTGGGCGTGCCCGTCGTACCCGACGTCAGCAGGATGATCCGGCCGGGCGCGGCCACGTCGGGTCTCGAAGGCCGTCCTTCGTCGCGCGCACCGACGGCCGCCGGGTCGACCACGGCAACCGACTGATCGGCGGCGCGCACCCGTTCCACGAACTCGTCGTCGGCGACCATCATCGTGATCCTGTGCCCGCTCAGCGCGGCGGCCAGCGCGTCGGTGCGGAAGTCCGTGTTGACCAGCACGACGTCGGCGCCGATCAGCGCGGCGGCGAAGAAGCCCTTGACGAAGCCCTGCCCGTTGCGGCACATCAGCCCGACGGCCTGTCCGGGTCCAGCCCCCGCGCCGGACAACTCGCGGGCGAGGGATTCCGTTTCCGAGCGCAACTCGCGGTAGGTGAGGGCACCTGGAACGCCGCAGTCGTCGATGATCGCGGCGCGGTCGGGCCAGCGAGCCGCCGTGACCGCCAGCAGCGTGTAGGGATTGGTGCCGCCGCGGCGCGCCTCGCGAATCAGCCGCACCGTCGCGACCGGCGACGGCAGGCTGAGCAGTCGGGAGCGCAGCAGCGCGCGGAGCGCGGTGGCGACCACGCCGTCGGTCATCGTCCGGCCTCTTGGTCGTCGGCGTCGGCGAAGAACCGCCGGTGCCACAGCCGGGCCGCGCGATCGGCGGGCCCGGCCAGCAGCACCGAGGCCAGCTCGGCCGGCCACACCCACGGTGGTTCGTTGGTGCGGGGCCGCTCGATCACCGCCTTGGCGATCGCGTCGGCGGCCTCGTCCGGGGACAGGCCGGGAAGGCGGCCCAGGATCGGTGTGGGCGCGATCATCCGGGTACGGACCAGCGCGAAGTAGACCGCCGTGACGTCCACGCCGTCGACGTGCAATTCCGGGGCGACGCTGCGCAGCCACCGGTCGAACGCGCCCTTGGAGGCCTGGTAGGCGCCCCACTGCGGGCCGGGCACGACGCGCACCCCGACGCTCGACACGTTCACGATGTGCCCGCCGCCGCGCTCGCGCATGGCCGGCAGCAGGCCCAGCAGCAGCCAGATCGGTCCGAGGTAGTTGATGCCGATGGTGCGCTGGAAATCATGGGGGCGGTCGTACTGATCATGCAGGCTGCGACGCAACGACTTGCCCGCGTTGCTCACCACGATGTCCACCGCGCCGTACTCCTCGGTGACCCGCTTCGTCAGCTCGCTGACCGCGGACTCGTCGGTGAGGTCGGTCGGGTAGGCGACCGCCCGGCCGCCGCCGGCGTTGATGGCCGCCGCGATGTCGTCGAGCCTTTCCGCGGACCGCGCGACGATCAGGACCGTGGCTCCCGCTGCGGCCATCTTGCGGGCCGTCGCCTCGCCGATGCCATACGACGCGCCGGTCACCAGTACCGTCTTGCCGGAAACGGCACCGCGTAGCCGGTCGGGGTCGGAGACCCGCGCCGGATTTGCCAATCGATCAGTGGCTCGCGCCAGGGTCGCTTCGAAGGCCTTCGCAAGGGGCTTTACAAGGGGCTTTACAAGAGGCTGAGGTATCACGTTCACGTTCACTGCCGCATTCACTCCGAATTGCGCGCGAGGCGCGGCGCTGGCTCGACCGTGTGCCTCGACTCGGACTACAGCAAGCAGACCACACCGAGGTACGGGCCCGCGCCCCGGCCCGGCGATCGGTCGCGGTCGCGAATCGCGCGTCGGCGCGCCGTCGCGCGTCCGCCGGAGTTTTTACGGATCTGAAATATTTCGCCGGATGATCACTGTTTAGGCAGGCGTTCAGTTGGGCACAATGGCGGCATGATCGCACGTCACCTCCCTCGTTTCCTTGGTCCAGCCGTCGTCGCGGCGGCCGGCGTGAGCGCCTCGGTCCTCTCCGGCGCGCTCCCAGCCGCCTCCGCCCAATGTCCCGACGTGCAGGTGGTGTTCGCCCGCGGGACCGGTGAGCCGCCCGGCCTTGGCGCGACCGGCCAGGCGTTCGCCGACACCCTCCGCTCGCGAGTCGGCGCAAGGTCCTTCGACATCTATCCGGTCAACTATCCCGCCAGCCAGGAGTGGGCGACGGGTCTCGACGGCATCAGGGACGCGGGCGCGCACGTGGTTTCGATGGCGCACGACTGCCCCAACACCAAGATGGTGCTCGGCGGCTTTTCCCAGGGCGCGGCAGTGATGGGGTTCGTCACCTCGTCCTCCGTGCCGGACGGGGTGGATCCCGCGACCGTGCCGAAACCGCTGGGTCCCGACGTGGCCAACCACGTCTCCTCCGTGGTGCTGTTCGGAATGCCGAACGTCCGGGCGATGAACTTCCTCAACCAGCCCCCGGTCTCGATTGGTCCGCTGTATCAGGGCAAGACGATCAAGGTGTGCGCCCCCGAGGACCCGGTGTGCTCCGACGGCATGAACTTCGCCGCCCACGATGCCTACGCCGACGACGGGGCGATGATCGACAAAGGCGTCGCCTTCGCGCTGAGCCGCCTCGGCGAGGGTCCAGCCGCCCCGGCGGGTCCCGCGGCGCCGACGACGGTCGTCGCGTCGCCGAGCGGCGGGGGCTTCGGCAGCTGAGCGGACCGGGATTAGTCCCTGACAAATCCCTTGTTGCGCATCAGGAAATCGGCCAGAAACCCGTCGTGCGGGATTTCGGGGGCCGCGTAGAAGGTCGGGTGGTGCCCGGCGTAGACGTTGGCGACCGTCGGTTCGGCGAGCAGCTCGTCGACGAGCCGCTCGTCGTCGGTGATGGCGGTGACCACCAGTGAATGCCGCAGCGGCGCGATGCCCGCGGCGCGCGGCCACGGCGCCACCCACACGCACGGAAACGGCAACTCGGTGTTGATCTTGTCGCTGAGCTGGCCGGAGCCGGGTTCGGTCAGCAGGTGCACCGCCGGACGCAGCGCCGCGCAGCCGTCGCCGATCGGGGCGACCACCTGATCGGCGCCCAGCAGCGGCGTCGTTCCGGCGGCCTTGGCGGCCAGATAGGCCGCAAGCGCCTGAGCCTTTTCCAGGGGCTGGGTGGGCAGGATCGCGCGCTCGTCCTCGCTGGGCAGCGGCTCGATGGCGGCCAACCGCTCGGCGATGGCGTGCGCCAACGGGGCGGGGTCGCCCTCGTAGAGCACCGCGGTGGCGTTGACACACGCCATCCCACCCAGGTTGGCGATCGAGTCGACGATGAGGTCGAGGTGGTCGCGCCAGTCCCGGTCCGCCGTGATGAGGATCTTCGTGCGGCCGGGACCGTTCACCATCACGGCGGGATCGTCGGCGTACTTGTCCACCACGTCCTGGCCGCCGTACACCATCGCCAGGTCGGCCGAGCGGATGATCTCGTCGGCGCCGCCGTGGTCGGTAGGCAGATAGGCCACATCTTCGGCACGAAATCCCGCCTGGCGCAGGGCATTCACCAGCCGGTGTCCGGTCAGCGGCTCACGGCGCGACGGGCGCACCGCCACCCGGTATCCCAGCGCGAGCGCTTGGGGCCACAGGGCATGCACCCCCGGGCCGTTGCCCGCCGCGTGCACCGCGAACACCTCCCCGCGCCGCGCCCACACCGCACCGCCGCGGCGGATGCGCTCCTCGCGCCAGTCGAGGGTGGCGCCGGCGGGCCGAGCCGCGCGCACCGCGTCGAAGGCCGAGGCGACGGCGTCGGCCACCCCCCGTGCCCCGGCCCGGGCGACCGCGATCGGCAGGCCGGAAATGCCACTGGCCAGCCGCACGTACTCCTCGAAGTGCAGCCCGCCGATGACCGCGTTGGCAAACAGACGGGCCGCGTCGGCCAGCGCCGCTTCGCGCTGCCCGGCGGGCAGCGGCGCGGCCTTCCGCTGGGCGCCGATGGTGCGCGAAACATACAGCGGCGGAACGATGCTCAGCTCGGCTACGGGGGCGCCCGCGGTGTTCATGATGACCTCGCGGTTGCGGGTGCGATACTCGCCGCCGGGACCGAGCGCGTCGAGTTGCGCCAAATCGGTTGTGAGGCCGGAACTTTGCCCTCCCACGGTCAGTACACGCCTTCGATGACGGCCTCGCCCTCGAAGGTGGTGACGGGCCGCACCTCGCTGACGGAATCGCTGCGTTCGCCCGCCGGCCCCGGCATCCGGATGGCCAGGTCCCGCTCCAGGTTGTTGGGGATGAACATGCCCCGGCTGATGTGGTTCATCACTACCTGGCCTCGTTGCCCGTACGGCACTCGCTCTCCGGTGTCGGGATCGACGACCCAGAACACGACATACGGTGTGCGCGGGTCGAAGACGAACGAGTCGCCGTCGGTGGTGCGGGTGACCGCTTGGGAGAGCACCATGGTGCTGCCGAAGGCCATGGTGATGGTCGTGTCGGGGAAGATGTCGCGCAGCAGGTCGAGCGTGTCGGCGTCCACGTGGGCACCGCTGAGCAACAAATAGCGGACCTTGTCGTTGACCAGGTCGACCACGCGGTCGTCTCGGGCGATGGCCTCGAGTAGTGGCGGGGTGGTGTGCAGATTGGCGACGTTCTGGGTCTGCAGCACGAACACCGCCTGCTCGACGACGTGGTCGATGTAGGCGGCAACTTCATCGGCGGCGTTGCGGGCCGCGAGCTTCTTCACCCAGCGGGGGTCGATGTCGATCGCGTGAAAGACCGCGCCCAGCCGTTGGGAGACCAAGCGGGAGAAGTAGCCCACCCCGTGCGGCCCGCTCGGCATCAGGCACAAAAAGCCCCGGTCCCGAACAAAGCCGCCCCCCGCGAAGTCCTCGGTTTGCCATTCGACGACCTGCGCGACCCAATCCGGCATCTGCACAGTGCGTTTCGGTGCGCCGGTGGTGCCGCCGGACTCGAATATCTGGGGCAGCGGCGCGGGCGACCCGTAACCGCGCGGGATGAGGTCCTCGACCGGCGTGACGCGCAACTCGTTGACGAGGTTGGGGAACAGGCGCAAGTCCGCAAAGCTTTTCACGTCGGTCAACGGGTCGAAGTTCAGCGTCCGGGCGGTTCGCAACCAGAAGCGGGAACCGGTGTCCTCGCCGAAGTGCCACGCCATGGCGGCGCGCAGGTACGCCTCGGGGTCGGCGACCGGAGCCGATCGGGGAACATCCAACAGCGAAAAGTCGCCCATGCCGTCGATCCTGTCGCATCGCTGACCCGCCCGACAACCGTGCCGGAGCGCGCCGGGCATACGGGCGTTGAACGTTGCCCGATCCCGCGGCGAACTCTTTGTGACCGGCCCGTTTTCAGCCGTTCCGCGATTGAGCGACGGCCGCCACCATCGCCTCGTTCAGGGCGGCAAAGGTGTCCGGATAGACGCCGTCGCGCTCTGCGCAGCGGAACGGCCTGACACGCTCGACGATGATCTCGTCGGCCTCCGGTTGCGTCTCCAACAGCTTTATCGTCTCGGCGATGTATTCGTCCAAGGGCATCGCCCTGGGGTCGCTGGTGTCGAATCCCCGGCCGCGCTGCAGCTCCGTCTGCACGTGCGGCGGGATTATCTCGATCACCTGGACCGCGGTTCCGCGGAGCTGGAAGCGCAGCGACTCGGTGTAGGAATGCAGCGCCGCTTTGGTGGCGCAATACGTCGGCGTCACGGCGCTGGGGACGAAGGCGAGGCCCGAGGTGACGTTGAGGATGGCGGCCCGCGGCTTCTTCAGCAGCGACGGCAGCAACGCCGCCGTCAGCCGGATCGGACCCAGCAGGTTGATGGCGACCGTCAGCTCCGCCACGCTGGGGCCGGTCGTGGTGAGGTTCTCGAAGCGCTGGACGCCGGCGTTGTTGACGACGACGTTGACGTCCCGGTAGTGGTCGGTCAGCTCGGTGGCGAACCGGCGGATGTCGGCGGGATCGCCCTGATCCAGCGACAACGTCCGAATGCCCGGGTTGGCCTTCGCGACGTCCTGCAGCAGCTCACGGCGCCGTCCGGCGATGACAACCGTATTTCCGAGTCGGTGAAACGCCTCGGCAAGGCCGCGACCGATCCCGCTGCCGCCTCCGGTTACCAGCACCGTGTTGCCCGTCATCTGCATGGCCGCTCCCCTCCTTCGGTTTCGCCTACCCCCTCACTTTCGTGCTTTCGGGCACCGATGGGTAGACCCCAGGGCGGATTGGCGCGCAGACCGCGCAATACTGCACGTCATGCCCGACCACGGATGAGGGAGGCCGATGCGTTACATCGCGTTGGAGGAAGCGTTTTTCGTCACCGAACTGGCCGACCTGCAGCCGGCCCATCAACGACTGATGCAGCTGCTGAAACCCGAATTCGCCGAGCGGTACGAACGCCGGCTGCCCGACTTCACCGAATACCGGCTGGCGGAGATGGACGAGGCCGGCATCGACATGCAGGTCTTGTCGCTGACATCCCCGGGCCTGCAGGTCGACATCGACGCCGAGCGGGCGCGCACCAACGCCCGGTTCGCCAACGACTACCTGGCGAAAGTCATTGCCCAGCATCCCGATCGGTTCCGCGGCTTCGCCGCCTTGCCGCTACAGGACCCGGCGGCCGCGGCGGCGGAACTGGAGCGCGCCGTCGCCGAGGACGGGTTGTGCGGTGCACTGGTCAACGATTGCATCAGCGGGCCCGGCGGGCGGTATCTGGACGCGCCCGAATACGACGAGTTGTGGTCCGCGGTGGAATCCCTTGGGGTGCCGATGTATTTGCACCCGGGCGCACCGCAGGCGGATCGCTGGCGCGTGATCGACGGGCGCCCGGAACTGTACGGCGCGACCTGGAGCTGGGCCGCCGAGGTCAGCGGGCACGCGCTGCGGCTGGTGTTCGGCGGGGTGTTCGACCGGCATCCAGGAGCGACGCTGATCCTGGGGCACATGGGTGAGTTCCTGCCGTTTCAGCGCAGCCGGCTGGACTCCCGCTACGCCACGATCGCGACGACGAATCCGCTGCAGCGCCCGCCGTCGGCGTACCTCGGCACCAACATCGTCTTCACCAACAGCGGGGTGTTCTCCCCGGCGGTGATGCTGGGAGCGGTGCTGGAGGTCGGCGCCGACGCCGTGATGTTCTCGGTCGACTATCCCTACGAGTCGTCCCGGGAGGCGGTCCAGGGATTCGAGCGGACGACGCTGTCCGCGGCCGACCGGGAGAAGATCGCTCACGGCAACGCCGAACGGCTGCTGCGCCTCGGTTAAGCCGCCCGTTCGGAAGGGAAATTGTGTAGCTTGCGCGGGTCGACGCCCGCGCGGCGCCACGCCGCGGCCGCCCACGGCAGGTAGATGAACGACACGGGCAGCCTGTTGATCAGCGGATTGAGTGCGCGTACCGCGGCGGCGAACCGCTGAAATCGCTTCTCCTTCTTGGCATCCCACTGCAGCCGGCACACCTCGCGCATCTGCGGCGGCAGGGTGCCGACGAGCACCAGTCGGGTGTAGGCGTTGAGCGGCGCTGACAACACCTTCCAGACCGGCTTGGGAATCCAGCGCGGACCCGGGATCCCCTTGCGGATGTAACCCGTGCCGTACAAGACGGTCTTGTGCGGGACGAACCGCTCGAGCATCTCGTCCCAATAGGCGACGAACTCGTCGTACGTCTGCGGCTGGCCGCGGTCGCTCACCCCGTACAGGCCGTACCAGACCTTGCCCTCGTTGAAGATCTGCTCCTTCTCCGCGCGGGACAACCGGCGGATGAACGTGTCGGCCGTGTAGATGACCTGATCGACGAAGGTGGCGTGCGCCCAATAGAACAGTTCCGGGTTGAGCGCGTGATATCTCGAGCCGTCGCTGATGGTGCCCTTGATCGGCTTGTGGAAGTCCCGGACCTTGCGGCCCCACTCGTGCGGGTCGGCGGAGTAGACGGTCTTCATCAGGGGCGGCGCCGTCCGCTTGGCCCGGCCCAACGTGTCGCTGAAGATCACCGAGTGATCGAGCACGCCCTGAGCGAGCTGCTCGATGCAGTTCTCCACGCCGGCCGTGCGCTGAAACCCGAAGAACTGGGTGCGGTGATCACCGTAGAACTTCCACGTCAACGACTCTGGCCCGAGGCGGGGAGCCGAGTCGGCGACGTCGTCGTCGACCGGCATGGGCACCGCCTCGCGTACGCCGGCGTCGAAATCCTGCTCGGCCCATTGCGCCGTCATCCCGACCTCCTCGCCCCCAAAAAATCGGGTTGTGAACCACAGAAACAAATGCGTATCTTTGTGTCACGCTAGCACGCTCCGCCGAGATCGCCCTGGGGGTCGTCATTGATGCAGAATCACGTCCGCGACGGCAATCTCGGCGAGCTCACCGACGTCGACCGCACCATCCTGGAGACCGCGCGAACGGTCTTCGAGACCTACGGCGTGCGCCGGGCCAACATCGAAGACGTCGCGGCCCGCGCCGGAGTCAGCCGCAGCACCATCTACCGGCGCTTTCCGACCAAGGACGACCTGTTCGAACACGTCGTGCGGCGCGAGGCCGAAACCTTCTTCGGCACGCTCCACCGGGCGACCGAGGGCTGCACACCGCAAGAGGCCGTGATCGAGGCGTTCACGCTCGGGGTGCGCCTCGTCGGAGACTCCCGCCTCTATTCGCGGATCGTCGACAGCGAGCCCGAGCTGCTCGGCCTGTTTTCCCGGTCCCACGTGTTCCCGATTCGCCAATTCGCCGACGGGATCGCGCACACGCTGCGCCGTTGCGGGGCCGAGATCCCCGACGCCGAGCTGGCCGACATCGCCGACGTCCTGCTGCGCGTCGCCCTGGGCATCATCGTGTTCCCGACCGACCGGCTCGACACCTCGGACCAGACGGCCGTGCGCGACTACGCCGCCCGCTACCTGGTCCCGATCATCGGCCGCTAGCGGGGCCAGCTCTTGTCGGTGGCTTGCACTAGCCTTTGAATCGTGGCTGGGTTTCCTGGGGCACCACGAACCCGGTACGCCAGTTGCGGCGACACGGACATCGCCTATCAGGTGTTCGGCGATGGACCGATCGACCTGCTGCTGCTTCCGGGGCCCTCGATTCCGATCGACTCGGTCGACGTCGAGCCGTCGATGTACCGCTTCCATCGACGGCTGGCGGCATTCGCCCGGGTGATCCGGCTCGACCAGCGCGGGATCGGGCTGTCGTCGCGCGTGCCGTCGATCGACGAGATCGGGCCGCAGTTCTGGGCGAAGGACGTCGTCGCGGTGATGAACGCGGTGGGATGCGAGCGGGCCGCCATCGTGGCGCCGAGCTTCACGTCGATGACCGGGTTGACGCTGGCGGCCGAGTACCCGGAACGGGTGAGCAGCCTGGTGATCGTCAACGGCGCGGCCCGCACCCTGTACGCCCCTGACTACCCGATCGGCGCCAAGATCGAGGACCTCGACCCGTATACGACCCTCGCGATCGACCCGGACGCCGTCGAGCAGGGCTTCGACATGCTCGGCATGATCGCGCCCAGCGTCGCGCGCGACGACGCCTTCCGGGCCTGGTGGGACGCCGCCGGCAACCGGGCCGCCTCGCCCAGCATGGCCCGCGCGATGATCCTGGCCATCCGCAAGGCCGACGTGCGCGACGCGCTGCCGCGCATCACCGCGCCGACGCTGATCCTGCATCGCGTCGACTCCGAGTTCACCCCGGTGGCGCACGGCCGGTACCTGGCCGACAACATCGCCGGTTCGCGCTTCGTGGAGCTACCGGGCGAAGACACCCTGTACTGGGTCGGCGAGACCGCCACGATGCTCGACGAGATCGAGGAGTTCATCACCGGGATGCGGGGCGGTTCGGAAGCCGAGCGCCTGCTGACCACCATCGTGTTCACCGACATCGTCGGCTCGACCGAGCGGGCCGCGCTGCTCGGCGACGGCCGCTGGCGCGACCTGCTGGACAACCACGACACCATCATTCGGCACGAGCTGCAGCGGTTCGGGGGGCGTGAGGTCAACACCGCCGGCGACGGGTTCGTCGCCACCTTCTCCAGCCCCAGCGCCGCGCTCGCCTGCGCCGACGAAATCGTCGACGCGGTACGGGTGCTGGGCATCGAGGTGCGGGTGGGCATTCACGCCGGCGAGGTCGAGGTGCGCGGGTCGGACGTCGCCGGCATGGCGGTGCACATCGGTGCGCGGGTGGCGGCGCACGCCGAAGCCAGCGAGGTGCTGGTGTCCTCGACCGTGCGCGACATCGTCACCGGCTCGCGCCACAGGTTCGCCGACCGCGGCGCAGGCGAGCTCAAAGGCGTGCCGGGCCGGTGGCAGCTCTGTGCCCTGGTGCGCGAGCGCACCCCGGCCCGGCGGTAACGAAACCCACATCCCGAGCGGTCGAGGCGCCCCTCGGCTCGGCGTAGGCTCGCCAGCGAGCCCCGAATTCGATTCCCGCTGCGGGGCTTTGATTATTGATCGAAGGAGTACGCGTGACCGACGTGCACGTCTCGCTGCCGCCCGCGCTGCGCCGCGCGCTGGATCTACTCGCCGATCCGCCCGCGGACCCGGACGTCAGCAGGGGCTACCTGGATCTGCTCGGCGCCGGATCGGCCGAGGACGACGCCGTCGAAAAGAACACCGGCCCGATACAGGCGGCCTGGGCATCACCCATCGGGTCGATGCTGTATGACAACGCACAAGCCCTGTCGCGCCGGCTGATCAGCGCGTGGCAACTGCCCATCGACTGGTTGAGCATCCCGCCGGGCGGAGTGGCGCTCGACGTCGGTTCGGGCCCGGGCAACGTCACCGCGTCGCTGGCGCGCGCGGCCGGTCCCGAGGGACTGGCCCTGGGTGTCGACATCTCCGAGGCGATGCTGGCCCGCGCCGTCCGCAACGAAGCCGGGCCGCAGGTCGGCTTCATCAAGGCCGACGCGCAACGACTTCCGCTGCGCGACAACGTCGTTGACGCAGTGGTTTCGATGGCCGTGCTGCAGCTGGTTCCGAATCCGGCGGCGGCACTGGCCGAGATGGCCCGGGTGTTGCGGCCGGGCGCCCGGCTGGCCATCATGGTGCCCACCGTCGGGCAGGCCGCCAGGTTTTGGCAAAAGCTGCCGAACGTGGGGGCGCACGTGTTCGACGACGACGAAATCGGCGACATCCTGGAGGACAACGGATTCGTCAGCGTGCGGGTCAAGAACTACGGCACGTTCCAGTGGGTGCGCGGCAAGAACGGCTGAGCCTCAGCCCCGTTTGAAGGCCGGATGCCCGCGCCTCAGCACCGGCAGCAGCAGCTCGGGGGGCGCGACCCGGAAGAAGGCGGACGCCACCCGGTTGACTCGGCCGGGCACAACGACGGCCTTGCCGGCCGCGAGCCCATCGATTCCGGCCTGGGCCACCTTGTCGGCGGGCACCCACATCACCCGCGGCAGCGCCGATTCGGCCTCCTCCTTGGAGAAACCGGCCGCCTCGCCGAATCCGGTGTCCACCGGCCCCGGGCACAGCGCCGTCGCGCCGACCCCGGTGCCGCGCAACTCACCGCGCAGGCTGTGGGTGTAGGACAACACGAACGCCTTGGCGGCGCCGTACGCCGCCTGGCCCGGCAGCGGACCGAACCCGGCCACCGATGCCACGTTCAGCACGGCGCCCCGATGGCGCTCGACCATTCCGGGCAGGAGCCGGCTGCACAGGTCCACCACCGCGGCGACGTCGACCTCGACGAGGTTGAGTTCTTGCTCCGGAACGGATTTCGCGACCAGACCGAGCGTCGAGAGGCCGGCGTTGTTGACCAGGATGTCCGGAATCAGACCGAGGGCCGCGATGCGGTCTGGCAGGGCAGCCCGTTCGCTTCGATCGGACAGGTTCGCCGGCAGCGGGTGCGCCTGCGCGCCCAACTGCGCGGCCAGCGCCTCGAGACGGTCGGCCCTGCGGGCCACCAGCACCACCTGATAGCCGCGCCGCGCGAGTATCCCGGCGAACTGTTCGCCGATACCCGACGATGCGCCGGTGACGATCGCGGCGCTGTCGGCGCCCGGCGGCGGGAGGGCCATGTCAGCCGTCGCTTGCCTGGGCGAGCGTGGCGAGCCGGTCGATCGACTCGCGCAGCATGTCGGAAGTCGTCGAGCTCGCCCTCTCGATCCGGGCGCGGTCGGTCAGCTCCGTCCAGTCGTAGGTGTGCGTCACGCTGGTGAGCGTCGCGTTGATCGGCTGCAGTTCCCAGCGCCACAGGTGGCCGGGCGGCAGCTTCTTGGGTTCCGCTGGACGCCAGGCGATTTTCGTGCCTTCGATGAACTCCACCACGTGGTTCTCCCGCACGGCGCCGTTGGTCAGCGTCATCTTGAACACGTCGCCGACCTGGCGGACCCGTTGACCGGGGGCGGCCGAGGCGAGGTTGTTGTTACCGTCCCAGCTCGGCTGCTGAGCGGGATCGGCGATCAGTTCGAAAATCCGCTCGGCGCTCGCCGATATCACGCGGGTTGCGCTCACGATGCGTTCCGGTTCCATGTCGCCATCCAAACATGCCCGCCCGGGCGGAGTGGATGTGACTTTCGGCCGGCCGCCTTCGGGACCTTCGGCCGTCGTGGCGCTAGCGGTTGGGCTGACATCGTGATCGGTGCCGGGACAACCCGGTGGCCTGTCCGAAGTGCAGCAAGCCCATTTTTGGGTGAGGCCCCCACGGCCTGCTTGACCCACCGTCACAAGACGGGGATCTGCCTTCGGACAGGCCATTTACGCGCCCGCCTCGGTTAGCCGACCCGGAGCGCCTCGACCGGTCCGGACAGCGCCGCCTTCATGTAACGGGTGTCGTCGTCGGCCAGCACCTCTGCGTCGCCCCGCTCGATACCGTCGACGATCTGCCGCGCGACGTCGCGTGGGTCGTTCTTCGGCGCGTCGAAGCCGGCGGCCATGTCGGTGTCGGTGAAGCTCAGGTGCGCGCCGGTGACCAGGGTTCCCTGCTTTTCCAGCTCGATGCGCAGCGAGTTCGTCGCCGCCCACAGGGCCGCCTTGGAGTCGCCGTAGCCGCCGAAGCCCGCGACCCAGGACAGGATCGAAAGGGTGTTGACCAGGGCTCCGCCGCCGTTGTCGGCCAGGATCGGGGCGAACGCCTTGGCGACCCGAAGGGCGCCGAAGTAATTCGTCTCGAACACCTCGCGCACCTCCTCGATGTCGCTGCCGAGCAACTTCGACGCACCGATGATTCCGGCGTTGTTGATGACGATGTCAGCGTCGGACGCCGTAGCAGCCAGCGCCGCAACGGAATCCGGCTTGGTGACGTCCAGCTCGAGGGCGACCACCCGCGGGTCCTCGCCGGGCTTGGGCGCCCTCGCCGTGGCGTACACCTTCGCCGCGCCCCGCTGCAGGAACTCCTCGACGATGGCCTTGCCAAGCCCGCGCTGCCCGCCGGTTACCACGACCGTCGAGCCATTGATGTTAACCATGATGCGTACTCCTTGACGTAGTTGAAAGCGTTTTGCCTCTGTCACCGTAGTTGACCATCTCGACATAGGCAAGTACCTTTTGAGTATGTCTACCGAATGGCGTGCATCACAGCGCTACCAGCTCGCTCCGGCGCCCGGCGGTCTGGGCCTGGTCCAGGACTTCCTCAACACGGTGGGCATCGGAGAATACGGCCCGGACCTGCTTGCCGACGCGGCCGTTGCGGGCGACTGGGCGGCCGGCGCCGTCCGGACATGGGCGACCGCGCGCGGGCTGGACGTGCAGCCGCCGCCGCTCGGCGACGCGGACGTGGCGAAGCTTCGCGCCCTGCGCGACACGATCGCGCGGCTGGTCGCGGGGGAGCCGCAGGCCGGACGTGCGGCGGGCGTGGCCTCGGCCTCGTTGACGCTGTCGGAGACCGGCGAGGTACGGCTCGAGCCCGCCGGAACCGGCTGGCGATGGCTGGCGTCGGCCCTGTGGGGAGAGATTCTGCTCAGCCAGCGCGACGGCACGTGGCGGCGGATCAAGCAATGCCACAACCCCGGCTGCGCGTCGACGTTTTACGACCGCTCGAAGAACAACAGCGGGGTGTGGCACGACGTGAAGACGTGCGGGAACGCCGCAAATTTGCGGGCTTCGCGGGCGCGCCGACGCGAACGGGATCGCGCCAACAGCTAGTCCAGTGCGCCGGCCCTCAGCAGCGCTCGACCCCCTTCGGCATGATCCGCGCGGGTGAACCCGCTTGGCGCGGCCTGCTTCTCAGCACCGCCTGCAGGGCGTCGCACGCCCGCGCCTTGATGGGGGTGACTACGTCGAGGCTGGTCGGGCTCCGGCTCATCCAGTGCTGCAGTGTTGGCACAGTTGCCGTCCTTGTCCGTCCCTTGTCCATTCGGCCAGTTGCCGACTCATTGAATTGCACCCCAGCGGTTTTACGGGCGCGCCGCGCCGCGGTAAACGTCGCGAAAAGCCGCGTTGTGGCGTGAGGCACATACGCAGTGCCGAAACGGGCACGTCACATGCCGGTCCTGAACCGCCGCAGATAGCCGAACAGCCGGCGCGCCGGCAGGGCCTTCGGCCAGTCGTCGGCGCGGAAGTACGCGTCGGTCCCGCCGTCGACGAAAACGATGCTGCCGCAAAGGAAGTCGGCCGAATCGGACAGCATGAAACGCATCCAGTCGGCCAACTGCCCGGCGTCTCCGAACCCGCCGACCGGCACCGGGAATGATCGGACCGCTTTGGCCTGTCTGGGGTCCGCCAGCTGCTCTCGCAGCATCGGCGTCTTGATGGCGCCCGGCGCCAGGGCATTCAGGCGCACCCCCGAGCCGGCCCACTCCCGCCTCACCGCGTGGCGTCGCACCCAACGTGCCACGGCGATTTTCGAGGCCGCATACATCATCGTCGGCGCGGCCGGCCCGAAGGGCCGCACGGATCGCACCGCCCGCTCGGCATCGTGCGCGAGCAATGCCCGTACGGTTCGCCCAGGCACTGCGGGCACCGTCGTCGTGGAATTGCTGGAGACCACGACGACCTTGGCGCGGTCAGCCGCGGCCAGCGCGGGGCGCAATGCGACGAGCAATTCCACCACGCCGAGGTAGTTGACCTGGGCGATCAGGCGGGCCCGATCACGGCCCCGGCTCGGGCCCAGGCCGGCGGCCAGCACGGCGCCCTCGAGCCTGCCGCCGCTGGCCGCCAGTATTCCGTCGGCGGCCGACTCGCGGCCGTGCGCCGTCGACAAGTCGGCGACGACGTCGGCGTCCTTCACGTCGACGCCGATCACGGTGTGCCCGTCGGCCCGGAGCCGCCGCGTGGCCTCGCGGCCCATCCCGGACGCCGATCCGGTGATCGCGTAGGTGCCCATTCAGGTCGCGGTGGCGGCGCGCTCGACGTCGAGCAGCTGCTCGCCGCGGCGCTCCTCGTCGTAGGCCTTGCGACCGCCCCGCAGGCCGAACAGCCGCTTCGACACCAGCAGATAGATCACGGCGGCCACGTTGATCGTGAAGGTGACCAGGCGGGTCATCGTGATGCCCTTGGTGAGGTCATGGATTTCCAAGGGCAAAAAGACCGAGGTGGCCACCACCGCGAAATACTCGCCCCAGCGCTTCAGCAACCAGAGGCCGACGCCCTCGATGACCTCGATCAGCGCGTAGCCCACCAGCATCAACGTCAGCAGCGCCAGGGTGGACGGCTTGGCGGCCAGCGCCTTTTCCAGCTCGTGCACGATCGTCATCTGATCGACCTTGAACCCGGCCGCGCGGAAGATCGGCAGGTCACGGTCCAGGGTGGCCTGGATGGCCCCGCGCGCGCCGCGGAATTTCCAGACGGCATACGCGGCCAGCGCGATCACCACGGCCCGGAACAGCCGTTCGACCGCGAGCGCGCGGATGATGATGGCCTGGCGTAAAGCCTTGCCGCGCATGATCATCGGGGCGTCGTCGGCGTGGCCGCGGCCGTGTGGTTCGCCGACGGTGAATTCACCGCAGCGCAGGCAACGCCAGACTTCGCCCAGTCCGGTGGTGCCGCTGAGCCGCTCAGCCAGCCCCTTCTCGTCCGGCGCGTACGTCACATGCCCCACGAGCGCGCAGGTGACCAGTTCCCACCGGTTGATGCCGCGATCTTTGCGCATGGCCGATCATTGAACGCCCGCAGCGGACCACGCAAGGGGACGCGCGCAGCGCGCGTCAGAAGCGTGCCCTGCTGCGGCGACGTCGGGCGCTCGGGCTGACCGCGCCGAGGAGGGCCGCGAACTCGGCGACGGGGATCTCGTCCAGGCGATCGACCGCGGCGACGATGTCGTCGCGCAGTGCCTCGTCGCAGAACGGCTCGGCGAGCCAACCGAACTTGTCGACGACACGCTGCCAGGACATCGGCCGGGTGGGCGATCCCTCGTAATCGCTCTGCTCGCGGCTGAATTCCCGCCCGTCGCGCGTGAGCACGTGCACGCGGGCCGCGGTGCGTTGCGGGTAGTCCGCGGTCAGGTCGGGCGCGGGCTTGACGTCGACCCGGGCCAGCAGGTCCTGAACGTCGCCGCGCAACAGGCGTTCCGACTCGATCTGTCCGGGACCGACGCCCCCGTCGAGCAGCGCAACCGCGCTCAGGTATTTCAGGTTGTAGTCGGCCTGTTCCTTGGTCAGCGGGTGGTCCTTCGCGCCGTACGCTCCCCCGCCGGCGAAGTCGTAGGCGCCCTGGAAGACCTCGAGCCTCACCCGCGCGACGTCCTCGCCGCGCAGGTCGTTATCGCCGCGGATCGCCAAGACCGCGTCAATGATGGCCTGCCCGTGGATAAGTGAGCAGTACTGCTTCAGGTAGGTCTGTTCGACGCAGGCGAGCGCGCGGTCGGCGGTGTGCAAGTCGATGGGCTGGTCGAAGAGCTGCACCAGGCCGTGCGGGCCCTCGAACAGCGATTTGGGCCCGGTGACGCCGCGGGCGGCCAACATCGTCGCGTACACCGCGCGCATGCCGGTGATGGCGGGCGAGATGCCCTTCCAGTTCGAGACCGGTTCGGCGTGCACGGCCGCCAGTGACACGTTGTCGGCGGTGGCGGCGGCGATCGCGTTGGCGGTTTGCTCGGCGTCGAGCCCCAACAGTTTGGCCGATCCCGCCGCGACCGACATCGCCAGTTGCAGTGCGTGATTGAGCCCGCGCGCCATCACGGGAACCTGGGCGCTGAACCGGCATTGGATCTCGTAGGCGACCGCGAGCGCCAGCAGGAAATCCGCCCCGGTGGCGTTGACATGCTCGGCCACCGCGAGGATCGCACCGAAGTTGTCGGCCGGATGGCACAGTCCGCCCACCGTCAGATAGGTGTCGAGCAGATCCGGGTAGCGCACCAGGACCGCGTTGAAGAACGCCGCCTGATCGACCGAGGCCCGGCCGCCACCGACGAGCGTCGCGGTGGGGACTCCGCTGAACTGGTCGGTGTGTTCGCGAATCGCGGTGATCAGCTCACCGTCCAGCGAGCCGACGGCGCAGGCAACGCTGTCCAGCACGTTGCGTTTCAGCAAGGCCCGGGGTTGCCCGCTCAGGTCCTCTTGTTGGGCGCCGACGACGAAGCCGGCGAGCTCGTCGACAATGTAGTTATGTGCCATGGGGTTTGGTCCTCCCGTCGTTGACTCCACTGAAACGCCGCAACGACACGGAAGTCCAGGACCGATCTCTTACCACTGGTCGACGGGAGTTCCTACCGCAGTTCGGCGCCCGAGGCGAGGGCGTCGCGGTGCGGGTCGTCGGCTGGAGCCCACCACCGGTCGGTGGGCGGGGTGAGCCAACCACGCCCGCGCGCGGTTGTCAGCAGCGCGTCCACCAGCCCACGCACACCGGCCCGATCATCGTCTTGGCGGTGCAACAACGACCACGTCCACAGGGGTGTCGGCGCGGCGACGGGACGCTCGCCCAGGCTGGGTGGAATGACCGCGGTATGTCGCTTCGGTGAAGCGAGCACCGGGGCGCCGATCCTGCGCACATGGGCGTAAAAGGCGTCACCGGTGACGCCGCCGTCGTCAATCCTGACGATCCGCGCACCCGTGTGGGCCGCGAACTCCTCGGCGAACCGATTCCACGACGACCATGCCGACTCGTCGGCGTCGACGAGGACCTTGACCCGTTGCGCGGCAATCGGTTCCGGCGATCCAACGCCGGGAAGCACGGCCTGCAGGGGTTCGGCACGCAGCAGGTGCGCCGTCAGCCCGCGTTGCTTGACCTGCTCGGCGGTCACCCACGCCAGTGCAACGTCGAGCGTGCCCTCCGCCACTCGGTCGGCCTGCGCGTGCGACGGCAGCACCCATTCATCGACTCGCAGCGCCACCTCGGGCCCGAGCAAGCTGGTGATGTCGTCGGGCAGCCAGCTGACGTAACCGAGCCGCACCGGCGTGCTTTCGGCCGCCGCCAGCTGCAGTCGACGCTTGGCGTCGTCGGCCAGGGCCAATATCCTGCGCGCGTCCGGCAGCAGGGTGCGTCCGGCTTCCGTGAGCCGGACGCTGCGCCGGTCTCGCGCGAACAGCTCGGCGCCCAACTCGCGCTCGAGGGCGATGATCTGTTGGGAGAGAGCCGGTCCCGAGATGTGTTTCCGCCTGGCGGCCCGACCGAAGTGCAACTCCTCGGCAACCGCCACGAAGTAGCCCAGCTGCCGCAGTTCCATGAGACGAGCTTAAGTGGCTCTACCTGCGGTAGGAAGCGTGACTTAGCACTGGTCGAAAGCTCGTCGTGGACACGTCGGCGTTCCGGGGATTGGCTGGGCTGAACGAGCCGCGATCACGTGAGGAGGGAGCCGGTGCGACTTCCGCTGTTGCCACCGAGCGGTTTGACCGCCGCACAGCAAGACCTGTATGTCGATATGCGCGCCGTCATCGACAGCGGCTTCGGTGAACTCATTGCCTACCGCGGCGACGGGGCGCTGGTCGGGCCGTTCAACGGTTGGCTCCATTTTCCCCAATTCGGCTCGCCGGCTTGGGCTCTCAACCGATCGCTGTGGGAGCATGCCCTGCTGCCCGGCAGCGTCCATCAATTGGTCATCCTGGTCACCGCCGCGAAGTTCGGGGCGCGGTACGAGATCTACGGACATGAGTACTTCGCACGCCGAGCGGGGCTGTCCGACGACAAGATCGCCACCGTCGCCGCCGGTGAGCGCCCCGCCGACCTGACCGGCGACGAACGCGTCGCGTACGACATGGCGGCCGCGCTCAACCGCGGCGGTGTCCTGCCCGAGAGCACCTATCGACGTGCCGTCGCGCGGTTCGGCGAGCAAGGGGCCGCCGAGATCGTTTTTCTGGTGGGCTGCTTCTCCATGGTTGCCGTGACGCTCAACGCCTTCGACGCGGGAGTTCCTGGCCGCGAGGAGATATAGCGCCCATCAGGCCGGGAGACAGCGGCTCGGCAGGCCGGGATGACGACGAGACGGGCTGTGCTGCAGGTGTTTTGGTGATGACGCTCTGATATCCGGATGGCGAACTTAGACGGCGCGATCCACCGCATGCCGTTGGGATCGCGTGATCGCCGCCGTTTCGTCGGTGAGCTTCTCGCCGATGAGCCGGATCTGCCGCGCGCTGAGCGGGCACAACGGATGCACGGCCAGCATCAGGGCGGCTTGCCCACGATGGTCGAAAACCGGCGCGGCGATCGTGACCACGGGTTGCTTGCGCCGGCCGGGGTTGTCGTCGGAGAGGAAGCCGATGGTGGTGAACTCGACCAGCAGCTGATCCAGGATGTGCCGCACGGGAGTCGGCATCTCGTGCTGGTCCAGCGTCCCGACCGCCTGGACGGCCTGCGCCAGTGCGGGCGTCGTCCAGTCGACGTCGAAGCCCCGCTCCCGCGTGTGCTCCAGGACGCGTTCGAGGCGCTGAGTGCGATCGACGTTGTCGCCGGCGCCGCGACGGATCCATGCCCGTTGCTCCTCCTCGCCGTCCCACGCCGCGAGGGCGACGCCGAACGGCGGGGCGTAGGGGATCCGATCGCCCGGGATGCCCGCGGGCTGCGTCGCGGGGTCGCCCTCGAAGGCGGTCACCACCAACGAGTCACCGAATCGCTCGACCACAGAACCGGCGTAGCCGACTTCACGGGAGAGTCGCAGCGCCGCGGAACGCGCGGCGTGCGCCAGGGGACGCGCGGTGTCGGTCCGCGCCGCCACCACGGCCAGCGCGGGACCCAGGGTGAACGTCTTCGTGACGGGGTCGCGGCTGACCCAGCCCCGGTCGCACAGCGTCTTGAGGATCGCGTGGGCCGTCGCCTGGGTGAGATCCAACTCGCGCACCACATCGGAGAAGCGCAGCGGCGCATCCGGGGACCGGGCCAGGAACTCGATTACGTCGAGCACGCGGGCGGTCGGCGCCGACGGCGATCCGCGAATGTCTTGACTCCTTTACGCCGGGGTTCATATGGTTACACCGATCATTCGAGACTCTATATCGATTATTCGAGAAAATAAACGAGGCTGATGCGTTGCGCGCCGTGGTGTTGAGGGACGGCCGGCTGCAGGTACGCGAAACGGCGGACCCGGCGCCGGGGCAGGGCGAGTTGTTGCTGCGCACACTGAGTACCGCGATCTGCGCGTCCGATGTGCATTTCATGGACCATCCGGAACTGGCCGTCGACGATCCGACCGGCCGTTCGCTCTACGATCCCGACCGCGACATCGTGCTCGGCCACGAGTTCGTCGGTGAGGTCATCGGGCACGGACCCGGCTGCACGGATCAGTTCGCCGTCGGCGACCGGGTGACGGCGATGCCGGTGCGCCTCGTCGACGGTGGCGCCGGCGGCATGCGCATCATCGGTCAGCACCCGGAGGCGCAGGGGAGTTTCGGTGAGCTGCTGGTGGTTTCGGAGGCGGCGGCGAAACCGGTCCCGGGCGACGTCGCCAGCGACGCGGTCGCGCTGACCGACGCGTTCGCCGTCGGTGAGTTCTACGTCAGGTCGGCGCAGATCCAACCGGGTGAAATCGCGATCGTGATCGGCGCGGGGGCGGTCGGGCTCTCGGCGGTCGCCGCCCTGGCCGCCCGCGGCGTCGAGCCGATCATCGTCGCCGACTACCAGCCCGAGCGCCGCAGGCTGGCCCGCGACCGCTTCGGGGCGCACGTCGTGGTCGATCCCGCCGAGAAGCCGTGGTTCGACGCGTTCCGCGAGGCTCGCGCGCAACGCGGATTGCCCGGCCCGGCCGTGGTGTTCGAGTGCGTCGGCGCCGCCGGGCTCATTCAGAGCATCATCGAATCGGCCGAGGTGGCCACCCGGATCTATTGCGCGGGCGGCTGGTACACCGGTGACACCCTGGACATCACCACCGCCACCCGGCAGGGCGTCACGATCCAGTTCGGCGGGGGCCCGCACCCGCAGGACTGGTACGGAACCCTCGACGCCATCGCGTCGGGGCGGCTGGACCCACTGCCGAGCGTCGGCAAGGTCATCGGCCTGGACGACGTCCCGGGGGCGCTCGAGTTGGCCCGCAAGTCCGACGGCCCACCACGCATCGTGGTTCACCCGAATGGAGACGTCCGATGACCGAAAACGGCGACCGGCAGGAGATTTCGGATCTGCTCGTTCGTTACGCGACGGGGATCGACCGACGCGACTGGCCGCTGTTTCGAACGGTGTTCACCGAGGACTGCCAGCTCTACTACGGCGAGATCGGCGCATGGAGCGGCGTTGACGCCGTCACGGACTTCATGGAGAAGACGCACGCCTTGGCGGGGCACACGCTGCACCGGTTGACCAACCAGGTCATCACGATCGACGGGGACAAGGCCACGGCGCGTACCTATGTCGATGCGCTGATCATGTTCGCCGACAACCAATCCGGTGCCAACGGGATCGGCTTTTACGACGACGACATGGTCCGCACCGCCGACGGATGGCGCATCGCGCGGCGGCGGTTCACCGTGGTGCGGGTGGCTACAGTGGGGAGCCCTTAGATGACATTCGCAACCAAGTACGGGCCGTGGGCGCTGGTCGCCGGGGCTTCCGACGGTCTGGGCGCCGCGTTCGCCGCGGGGCTCGCTGAGCGCGGCGTCAACGTCGTGCTGCTGGCCCGCCGCCAATCGGCATTGGATCACGTTGCGGCGGAGATCACTTCCAGGACGTCGGTCGAAACGCGCACCCTTGCGATCGACCTCGCGGGGCCGGGCGCGGCGTCGGCGATCGCGGCGGCGACCAGCGATCTGGAGATCGGCTTCCTCGTGTACTGCGCCGGTGCCGACCCGAATTATGAACCGTTCCTTGCCAACCCGATCGAGGCCGCCGAGGCGATGGTGCAACGCAACTGCATGGTGCCGATGCAGTTGTGTCACCACTTCGCGCCCGCCATGGTCGAGCGGGGCAGCGGCGGCATCGTCATCTTCGGGTCCGGCGCCGGGCTGGCCGGCGGGGCGAACATGGTCGCCTACGGCGCATCCAAGGCGTTCGACATGGTCTTCGCCGAGGCGTTGTGGGCCGAGTTGCACGACAAGGGCGTCGACGTGGTGGGCCTGATCCTCGGCAAGACCGACACGCCCGCGCTGCGCCGGCTCGAGCACAGCCGCGGCCAGATCAGTTCGCCCGACGAGACCCCACCGGGATCCGTCGCCGTGGAGGACGTGATCGCGGAGGCGTTCGACAACCTCGCGAACGGCCCAACCTGGTTCGTCGGCGACGTCATGCGCGCCGCCGAGCAGCTCACGAGTTCACTGACGCGCAAGCAGGCCGTCGAACTGTTCGCACAGGCCGCGGCCGCGGCGATGGGCCCGCCGGCCTAGCCGGGGGCGCGCCACAAGATCAGCACCCCGCACCCGACGTCGAGCACCCGTCGGGCTCCGCCGGGAACCTTGGACTCCAGCAACGCGTCGTAGTGAATATCGATGTTCCACGGCTGTCCGGCGGAGTGCACTTCCCCGAAGTTGATCGAGCTATCTGTGCACCCGTCGACACATCCGTGTCCGAGACGCACCCGCCCGCGGCGTAGGGCAACTCAAAACGGCACCACAACGCCCAAAAGGTTTGCCAAAGTTTCAGATCAGCCGGCCCGAACTTTCCCCCTCGAACGGCGTGGCCAGCGAAGACGGAATCGGTGGTACGGCTCCTTCGCCGATCCGGTCGCGTTGCTGGCCCATGGTTTCGCGGGTAGGTTTGGGAGCAGTTCGCCAGGGCATACGAGCCACGCACCCACCACTGATCGGCACCCCTCTTCGAGCTGAAGGATGACGATGCCGGCCACAGACTCACCCGCCGCCACGGTCGCGGCGTCATCGCGGGCGCGGCGGTTCACCCTGACCCGTTCGGCGCTGATCACCGCAATCTTCATCGCCCCGGCGGTCATCATCCGAATCATCGGCCTGCGGCTGGACCCGGTCGCCGCGCTGCTGATCTACGGGTCCGCGGTGGTCGCCGCCAGCTTCCTGCTCGCGTGGGCCGCCGAGACCGCGCAGATCGACGTCTCCGGCGGCCTGGCGATCGCGGTGCTGGCGCTGGTGGCGGTGCTGCCCGAATACGCCGTCGACCTCTACTACGCCTACGTGTCCGGCCACAATCCGGATTACACCCAGTACGCCGCCGCCAACATGACCGGGTCCAACCGGCTCCTGATGGGGCTGGGCTGGCCGGTCGTGGTACTGGTCAGCATCATGGTGGCGCGAAAAGCGGGCAGGCCCAAATCCCGCGGCGTGACCCTGGAGCCCGCCAATCGCGTCGAACTCGGCTTCCTGCTCGTCGCCGGGGTAGTCGCGTTCGTGATGCCCGCGACCGGCCAGATCCACCTGGCCCTTGGGCTGGTGCTGCTGGCCTGGTTCGGCTTTTACCTGTACAAGATCGGCCACGGCGACGTGGAGGAGCCCGATCTCATCGGTACCGCGGCCGCCCTCGGGGAGCTGCCCGACCGCACCCGACGCATCGCCGTGATCGGCCTGTTCGTCACGTCGGGCGCCGTGATCCTGCTGTGCGCCAAGCCCTTCGCCGACAACCTCGTCACGGCCGGCACCGAACTCGGCATCGACCGGTTCCTGCTCGTCCAGTGGCTCGCGCCGCTGGCCTCGGAGGCGCCCGAGTTCATCATCGCGGTCATCTTCGCCTCCCGCGGCAAGGGCACGGCGGCGATCGCCACGCTCATCTCCTCCAAGGTCAACCAGTGGACGCTGCTGATCGGATCGTTGCCCGTGGCCCACCTCCTCGGCGGCGGCGGGTTCGCGTTGGTGCTCGACTCCCGACAGGTCGAGGAAGTGCTGCTGACGGCCACCCAGACGCTGATGGGGGTGGCGCTGATATTGGGGCTGCGTTTCGGGCGGCTCGCGGCGTGCGCGCTGCTGGCGTTGTTCTTCGTCCAGTTCCCGTTGGTCTCGACACAGGAGCGGTTGCTGCTCTGCGGTGTCTATACCGCGATGGCGGTCGTCGGCCTGATCATCAACCGCAGCCACCTGATCGACACGTTCCGGGCGCCATTCGTCGGCCGGGCGATCCGCCACACCGGCCACCCCCATCATCAGGTGGAGCGCCCCACACTCCCGGGCTAGCGCGCGAATAACCCGGCTCGCGCCTGCAGCGCGCCGTGCGTATACGGTCCCCCTATGAATCGAGTGTCGGTAATCACGGGCGGCGCCGGTGGCATGGGTTTGCCCACGGCCAAGATCCTCGGCCGCGACCACACCGTGGTCCTCTGCGACGTGCGCCAGGACCGCCTGAAAGCCGCGACCGCGGCCCTGGAAGGCCTCGGGATGACTCCCACGGCCGTCCACTGCGACGTCACCGACCGGGGCGCGGTCGCCGACCTGCTCGACACCGCAACCAAGCTCGGGACGCTCGCCTCGGTCATCCACACCGCCGGGGTCAGTCCGAGCATGGGCGCCGCCGACTACGTCATGCGGACCAACGCGGTCGGCACGGTCAACGTCAACGAGGCGTTTTACACGATCGCCGGTGAGGGCGCGGTGATCGTCAACGTGGCGTCCATGTCGGCCTACATGCTCCCCGCGGAAATCGTTCCGGCACATCAATTTCCGCTGGCCCTGCAAGACCCCGAGGCCTTCATGGGGGCCATGCTGACGGCCTGCGACATCGCGCCCGAGGAGGCCCGGCCGGGCCTCGCCTACGCGCTGAGCAAAACCTTCGTCAAGTGGTACAGCCAGGCACAGGCGGAGCGATTCAATGCGCGCGGGCTGCGCATCGTCTCCGTCTCGCCGGGGTCGACCGACACCGAGATGGGCCGGCTGGAGGAGCAGGCCGGGGCCGGCGCCATGGTCGCGGATGCCGCCGTGCCGCGCTGGGGCAAGCCCGAGGAGATGGCGGAGCTACTCGCGTTCTGCGCCAGCGACAAGGCGGGTTACCTCACCGGGACGGACATCCTCAACGACGGCGGGGTGATCGCCTCGATGACCGAGCGAGCCAGGGTGGCCGCGGCCAAGGGCTGACGCTCAGACCAGGTAGTACAACTCGGCCGGCGGGGCCGGTTCCGCCAGCCCGCTGTGCGCATAGCGCACCGCTTTGAGCGTCGCGGAGTATTCCTCGTCTTCCTCGGGGAAGACGTGCTCTGCGGGGAACCAGCCTTGGAAGCCAACGTTTTTCAGCAGCGTGAGCGTATCGGCGCGCACTCCGGCGAGCAGGACGGTGACACCGCGCGCCGCCTCCTCGCGCAGGAAGTGCTCGATGCGCTCGATGCAGACGACATCGGGATGGCGCACCCGCTTGAGCCGCAACACCACGAACCGGATGTCGTCGCTCTCGACCCGCTGCCTGATCTCCGATAGGTAGCGATCCAATTCCGGTGCGGCGCCGAAGAACAGCTCGCCTTCCACGTCGTAGATGACGATCGAGGGATCGGCCGGGTCGCCGGGGATTCGTTCGCGGACCACGCGTTCGGGGGTCACGATCAGCTCTTTGGCCTTCAGCTTCGCCGCGCGGGGCACGAACAGCAGGATCGACAGGATCACGCCCAACAGAACCGACTTGTCGAGGTCGATCGCCACTCCCGTGAACGCGGTGACGAGCACCAGGCCGGCGTCATAGCGGGACGCCTTGAGCGTGTAGATCAGGCGCTTGAAGTCGACGAGCCGGGCGGCGGTGACTAGCAGCAGCCCAGCCAGCGCCGCCTGGGGCACATAGCGCAACAGCGGCGCAAACAACAGCAGTGCCGCGGCAACCGTTGCGGCCGAGACGATCCCGGAGAACCGGGTCAACCCGCCGGACTGGAAGTTGATCGCCGATCGCGACAGTGAGCCCGAGCCCGGCAGGCTCTGAAAGAAGCCGCCGGTGAGGTTGGCCAGACCCTCGGCCATGATCTGCCGGTTGTAGTCGATCTGCTGCTGCGTTTGGTAGGCAATGGCTTTGGCGATCGACAGTGCCTCGATGATGCCGACGAACGCGATCGCCAGCGCGCCGGATGACAGCTCGGGCAGCCAGTCGATGTGGACCTCCGGGATGTGCGGGGCGGGCAGGCTGCGCGGGATCTTCGCGGCCACCGCGACCGCGGTATGCCCGTTGGCGCCCGGAATCGACCACCCCGCCACGTAGGCGATCAGTGCGGTGACGATCAGCACGGCGAGCATGTCGACCTGCGGCCAGCCGTAGCGTCGGACCAGCTTGCGCAGCACGACCGCCAGGACCACCGCGGCGACGCTGAGCGTCAGGGCGCGGTAGTTGATCGCGTCGCCGTGGGTCAGGGTGAGCCAGACCCGGCGCAAGACCTGCATGTGCCCGTTTCCCTTGTCGCGCACCCCGAGTGCGTTGCCCAGCTGCCCGGCGGCGAGCAGAAACGCCGCCGCCGCCATGAAGCCGATGATCACCGACTCGGAGATGTAGCGGGTCAGGTTGCCGAGCTTGAACAGGCTGATCACGATCTGGAATCCGCCGACCAGCACGGCCAGCAGGAACAACCCCTCGAAGAGTTGGGTGCTGTTCTCCGAATCGATGAATGCCAGGGCGCCGAAGACCAGCAGCGAGATGGCGCTCGTCGGCCCGTTGATCAAATGCGACGACGAGCCGAAGATCGACGCGACGATCGTCACGACGATCGCCGAGTAGACCCCGAATCTCGGGTCCACGCCCGCGATCAACGCGTACGCCATCGCCTGGGGGAACGAGATGGCGGCGACGGTCAGGCCGGCGATCAGGTCGTGCCGGCCCTTCACCAGGTCGTAATTCAGCGCCAAGCCCACGGTGCGTTCGGTCTTTCCGTTAAGTGGCCGACGCCGCACCCGGCGGCGCGGAGATGGTGTCGAGGATTCCGTTGACGCCGAAGAACTGCTCGCGCGCGTCGCTCCAGTCCTTGGCGATGGCGGTGATCGGGAACAGCGTGAGCGGCGGCAGCCGGTCGGCATGTTTGGCCAGGATCTCCGGCTTGTACGGGCGGTAACCGTATTGCGCCACCTGTTCTTGCGCGGCGTCGGTGAACAGGTAGTCGACGTACGCCTTGGCGTAGGTCGCATTCTTCGGATCGGTGAGGTTCGCGTCGACCCAGGCCACGGCGGGTTCGGCGAGGATGCTGACCGGTGGATACACCAGCTGCAGTTCGTCTTTGTTGGCGGCGACCTCGCGCAGCGCCTCGTTCTCCCAGGTCAGCTGGACGTCGCCGATCTTCGCCAGGGTGAAGCTGTCGCCGGCACCGCGCGCCCCGGCGTCCGAGACCGCCACGTGGTGCAACAGCGAGCGCACGTAGTCGGTCGCCTGGGCCGCGCTGCCGCCCCGGGTGGTCACCGAGCCCCAGGCCGCGAGGACGCTGAGCTGGCCGTTGCCCGAGCTGCGCGGGTTGGGGCTCACCACGGACACGTCGCCCTTGATCAGGTCGGGCCAGTCGTGGATGGCCTTGGGATTGCCCTTGCGGACAACGAAGACGATGGTCGACGTGTACGGCACCGAGTTGTGCGGCAGCCGCCGTTGCCAGTCGGGCGCGACCAGCCCCCGCTTGCTCAGCGTCTCGACGTCGCTGATCAGCGCCAGCGACACCACGCTGGCCTTCTGGCTGCCGTCGAGGACGCTGCGCAGCTGGCGGCCCGAACCGCCGTGAGATTCCTTGATGTCCAAGCTGATTCCGGTGTGCGCGCGATATTGCGGGATGAATGCCTTGTCGATCGCCGCGTACAACTCACGCGTCGGGTCGTAGGAGACGTTGAGGATCTGGTTGGTTCCCGCCCCGGGAGCGTTCTTGACGACGATCGCGGTGGCGGCCAGGACGAGGGCAACCACCCCGACGACGTTGAGCCAGCCGATGCGCAACCGGGGGCGGAAACGCTCGAACGCCGGACGCGCTTTCAACATCCAGGCGTCCTCTCGCAGCAAACGCCGGACCATTTCGTCCGGCACCAATACGTTCAAGGATGTTAACGATCAGGCCACTTCGGCACAGCGTTGAGAATCACCCTGAAGCTAACTGCAAAACGTGCACCGTACCTATGCTGAGCAGATGCCGCAGCGGGCCTTGCGTGACCGCCTGATCGAACTGGAAGTGCCCAGCGAGGATGTGGCGCGCGGACGGGCGCTGCGCAAGACGGCTCCCCGGAGCGCTCTCGCCCAATTGACTCCGTCTCACCGAACGGCCACGGAAATTCTCGTCGAGCAAAACGCCGGCCGGCTGCCCGAACTCGTCCCCCTGCGTTTTGCCCGGATGCTCACCGACCCCTTCTCGTTCTATCGGGGTTCGGCGGCGGTCATGGCCGCCGACCTCGCCGCCAGCCCAACGAGCGGGATCGAAATCATGTGTTGCGGTGACGCGCACATCTCGAATTTCGGGGTATACGCCGCGCCCGATCGCTCAATAGTGTTCGACCTGAACGATTTTGACGAGGCCGCGGTGGCGCCGGCCGAGTGGGACGTCAAGCGCCTGATCACCAGCGCGATCGTCGGGGGGCGCCACGCCGGATACCCGGCCAAGGCGATCCGCCGTTGCGTCGAACAGGCGGTGGTGGGTTACCAAACCAGCCTGACGGCGATGCTCGAGGAGATGAACGTTCTGGACCGCTACTACCTGCGGGTGGAACCCGAGCACTACACCGGGAACGTGTCCAAGGGCCTGCAGGCGGTGATTCAGAAGACGATATCCCGGGCGCGCACCCGAACGTCGGCGCGAGTCTTCAAGCGGATCATGGAGATTGGGCCCGACGGAACACCGCGCCTGCGGGAGGCGCCCCCGGTGCTCCAACATGTCGACGAGGAGACCGAAGAGCCGTTGGTGGAGGCGGTTCAGGAGTATCTGACCGCCGTCCCGGCCGACGTTGCGCTGCTGCTGTCGCACTTCCGTATCACCGATGTCGCGCTGCGCGTGGTCGGTGTCGGCAGCGTCGGCACCCGGTGTTATCTGGTCATCCTGGTGGGGCCCGATGGCACGCCGCTGATCCTGCAGATCAAAGAGGCCACTCGATCGGTGCTCGAGGAGTACGGGCGGTGGGCTCAACCGGAGAGCCTCAACGCGGCCGTCGAGGCGAGCGGCCAGGGTTTGCGCGTCATCGATGGCCAGCAGATCCTGCAGGCGATGTCGGACGTGTTCCTCGGAACGACGCGCAAGGACGGCCGCGACTACTACGTGCGTCAATTCCACGACATGAAGGGCTCCGTCGAAACCGAAGGCATGTCGCCTTCGACGTTCAGCGACTATGTCAGTGCCTGCGCGGTGCTGCTGGCGCGGGCGCACTCGCAGAGCGCCAACGCGTCGATACTGCGCGGCTACGCGGGCACCGGCGACACCTTGCATCAGGCGGTCGCCGAGTGGAGCTACTCATACGCCGACAAGTCGCTCGACGACTTCCATCAACTGCGCGCGGCGGCCAAGGCCGGCGACATCGAGGTGGCCGACGATCCCGCCCGTTGAGCGGGCTCCAATTACGTTCCCCGGGCATCGGTCTCGGCATGCACGCGTTCCGCAGGGCGATAACCAACGTGGCGGGCTGGATCGGCGTGCCGACGAGGCCTCGGAAGCGGCGAAGCCGCTCTGGAGCGGTGCCACCAATCACGGGACCGCAGCCGCCAGGTGCGCCGCGCGTATTCCAGCTCGGTATAGGGCCATTGGGTCACGATGCGGCCGGTGGGAGATCGGAAGTAGCTGTCGCACTGGGTCCACACGGTGCGATCGAGATCCGCGGAAAGCGCTTCGTTGTAGCGCCTTTCGGCCTCCGGGCGCACGTCGACGTAGCCGCCCCGGCGCGCCACCCGGCTGACTGCGCTGGCCACCAGCCGCGCGCCCGCCTCCAGGATGTAGACGATCGAGTTGCCGCCCTGGTTGGTGTTAGGGCCGTAGAGCATGAAAAAGTTCGGGAAGCCCGCGACGGCCACCCCCAGATAGGCGCTCGGGTCGGCGCCCCAGTGCTCGTGCAGCCGTTGACCGTCGACGCCGACCACCTCGATCCCCGACAGGTAGCGCGACGTTTCGAAGCCGGTCGCCAGCACGATCGCGTCGACGTCGGCGGTCCGGCCGGCCGTGGTCAGCACCGACGTCTCGGTGACCCGCGCGATGGGATCGGTGACCAGCTCGACGTTGTCCGCCTGCAATGCGCGGTAATACTCGTCGCCCAGCAGCACCCGCTTGCAGCGGAATGGATAGTCCGGCGTCAGCGCGCGGCGCAGCCGCCCATCGGCCACGGTGCGCTCCAAGAACGACGTCGCGACGTGCGTGCGCGCGGCGACCACCGGGTCGTCGGCGAAGGTGGCGGTGTTGTCGTGCTGGAATTTCCAGATCTGCCAACGGGCGCGGCGCACCGCCAGGGGATCACGCCGAAAGCGCGCCAATTCGGCCGGGCTGTAAGGCCGGTCGTCCTTGGGCACCATCCAGGGCGGGGTCCGCTGGAACACCGTCACGCGTTCCGCGGTCTTCGCGAGCTCTGGGACCACCTGCACCCCGCTGGCGCCGGTGCCGATCACCGCCACCTTCTTGCCGGCCAGCTCGATGCCGTGATCCCACTGCGCGGTGTGCATCAGCGAGCCGCCGAAGTCGGTCAGCCCCGCGATGTCGGGACGCTTCGGCGATCCGAACAATCCGACCGCGCAGACGACGACGTCGGCGCTCAGCGTCTCGGCTTGCCCCGCGCGGTCCACTTCGCAGTCCCAGCACCACGCATCGGAATTCCATTGGACCGAACGCACCTTGGTGCCGAGCATGAGATGGCGGCGCAGGTCGAAGTCGTCGGCCACGGACTCGAGGTAGGCCAGGATCTCGGGCTGACGAGCGTAGGTGCGGCTCCAGGACTTGTTGGGCGCGAAGGAAAAGGAGTACAGGTGGCTCTGGATGTCGCAGGCGGCGCCGGGATAGGTGTTGCGTCGCCAGGTGCCGCCGACCCCGTCGCCGGCCTCGATGATGACCAGGTCGTCGAGGCCGGCGCGGCGTAGCGCCACCGCCGCGCCGAGGCCGCCGAAGCCGGCCCCGATGATCGCTACCTTGGGTGGGCGCCCGCGGCGCGTGGCCGCCCGCAGCCGCCCGACCGCATAGCGCCGGCGGGCGCCTCGGCTCGTCACGGCCCGGCCTTTCCGCCGCGGACCTCGTACCCTTCCAGGTCCCCCTTCGCCCGCCAGGCCTGCAGCAGGTCCGCGTACTCGGTCGGTGCGCCGATGAAGAAGCTGCCCTGCCGAGTCTTGGCGTCCGCCTTGCCTTCCCGGTTGTAGTAGCCGGGGGTGCAGGTCCTGGCCCGCTCGGCGGTCGCCGTCGAGCGGGCCACCACCAGGTCGACCCACGCGGCTTCGGCCTCGTGTGACGCCTCGATCTCGCTGACGCCGCGCTCCAGCGCCCACGCGATGATCCACGCGGCGTGGCTGGCCTGCACGTCCAGCAGATAGGGGAAGTTCACGGTGAGCCCCGCCTGGGCGATGCTTTCGATGAAGCAGTTCGGAAACCCGTTGGCGCACAAGCCCTGGAACGTGCGCACTCCGTCGCGCCACCGGTCGGTCAGCGTCACGCCGTCGCGGCCGATCAGCTCGAACCCGGTGCGCCGGCAGTAGTCGGTGCCGACCTCGAAACCGGTCGCGAAGATCAGGCAGTCGAGTTCGTACGTCGTTCCGTCGACGACAACGCCGGCCTCGGTGATGCGCTCGACCCCGCGGCCGCGGGTGTCGACCAGCGTGACGTTGTCGCGGTTGAAGGTCTGCAGATATTCGTCGTGGAAACACGGCCGCTTACAGAAGTAGCCGTACCACGGTTTGAGCGCCTCGGCGGTCGCGAGATCGATCACGATCTCGTCGACGCGCGCCCGGATCTCCTCCATCTTGGCGAAGTCGGCCAGTTCGATGTTCGGGGCGGGGCCGGCGCCGTCCTGGCGCATGACGGGAAGTTTGCGGGTGATGCTCGTCCACGCGTCGGCGACCAGATCCTCCTCGGCCTGACCGCCCGCCGTCAGGATCTGGAAGTTGCGGATGCGCTCGGCCTGCCAGCCCGGCTGTAATGCGTTGGCCCACTGCGGGTCCGTGGGCCGATTGGCCCGCACGTCGACGGATGACGGCGTGCGCTGGAACACGTAGAGATGCCGCGCCGCCGCGGCGAGGTGCGGCACGCACTGGATGGCGGTGGCGCCGGTGCCGATGATCCCGACGCGCTTTGTCGCCAGGTGCTCCAGCTTTTCGCCGGTGTAGCGGTAGTCCCACCGGCTGGTGTGGAAGGTCGGCCCGCGAAAACTGCCGAGGCCGGCGATCCCGGGCAGCTTGGGCTTGGCCTGGTAACCATTGGCCATGGAGACGAACTTGGCCCGCATCTCGTCCCCGTGGTTGGTCCGGATGATCCAGCGTGAAGCATTTGAATCCCAGCGGATCTCGTGTACGTCGGTTTGCAGGCAGGCGTCGCGGTAGAGGTCGTAGTGCTCGGCGATGCGCTGGCAATGGGCGAAGATCTCCGAACCCCGGGCGTACTTGTCCGCCGGAACGTAGCCGAGCTCCTCCAATAGCGGCATGTACACGTAGCTTTCGACGTCGCAGGCGATCCCCGGGTACCGGTTCCAGTACCAGGTGCCGCCCACGTCGGCTGCCCGGTCGATCAGCCGCACGCTTTGGACGCCGAGCTCGCGCAGCCGGGCGCCCGTCAACAGGCCGCCGAAGCCAGCACCGATGACCGCGACGTCGACGTCGTCGGTGAGCGGCTCGCGGGTGAACGTGCCGTCCACCCATGGGTCTTCGGCGAATCGCGCGAAGGCACCCGCCGTTTCCACGTACTGCGCGATTCCGTCCGGGCGCAGTCGCCGAGCCCGCTCTTCGGCGTATTTGCGGCGCAGCGCGTCGACGTCGAACGTCACCCCAACGGTCGCAGGCCTTGGCATCGGCTCCCTCATCGTGACTCCACGGGCGACTATATAATCAATCAGTTGATCATATCAATGGCTTCGCGTGGATCGCGCCTGCGCTCAGCGCGCGAATTGTGGCCGAGCCACGCTCTGGCCGCAGTCTCGATGCCGCCGGCCGCCCTCAGCGAAACAGCGTGCCCCTGATCAGGCGCTTGGCCGAACCCAGCGCCGCGTGGTAGTCCTCTGGCGGCAGCGTGGCCGCCAGCTCGGTCAGCCCGTAGATCAGCGAGTAGATGGCTTCCACCGAGCCCGGCTTGCCGGCGTCCGCCACGATGCCCTCGATGATCTCGCGGAAGGCCTGGAATCCGGTGCCGCCCTCCCGAGGGTCGATCGCACCTTCGGCGCGGAGCGCCCACTCGAAAGCGGCGAGGTCGGGGTATTCGCGCATCAACCGGCCCGATTCGTCGAGCACCGCTTCGATCCGGTCCGTGACGTCGCCGGGCCCCTCGGCGGCCTCACGCAGGCGCGGCAACGCGACGTCGGTTCTGGCCGCGACGGCGGCCTTAATCAGCTCCGACTTGTTGGGGAAGTAGTTGTACAGGCTTGCGCTGGTCACCTCCGCGGTGCGGGCGATCTCGCGGATGGTCGCGCGCGAATAGCCCGCCCTGGCCACGCAGCGCATGGTGGCGACGATGATCCGACGGCGGGTCTCCTCGCCGCTGGCGCCGACCGGGCGGCCTAGCATGCCGTCGAATATAATCGGCCGATCAATTTAGGTACCGGTTCCGTAGCGAGGCGCGCCGCATGAACGCCGCGCGGGCACAGTTGGGGCGCCCGGTGGGCGCCAGCGGCGAGCGGACCCGCGCTCGAATAATCGACGCGGCGATGCGCTGCGTGGCGGAGGTCGGGTATTCCCGCGCAAGCATTCGAGAGATCGCCAAGGCCGCCGAGATGACCAGCGGCAGCCTGTATCACTATTTTCCGAACAAGTGCGAACTGCTGACGGCCACCGTCACCGAAATCGACGAGATCGCGCTGCCACGGCTGCGTTCCGCCGCGGCCCGCTGCGACGACGTCGTCGATTGCCTCGAGGCGATGCTGGACGAGCTGGACAGGTTGCTGCGCGAGTATCCGCACCTGGCCGCGTTCGAGCGAGCCATGCGTGGGCGTGCCGGGCCAAAAGGGTTGCGCGACACCATCGACGAGATCGTCCGGGACGCCCAAGCGCGGGGAGCGCTGTCGCCCGATACCGACCCGGGCGCCGCGGTCAACGCGCTTTACGCGCTGGCTCGTGGGCTGACGGACCGGGCGGCCAACCTGACTCCGGATGCCTACGCCGCCACGCTGGCATCGGCCAAGGAATTGCTCAGGGGAACTCTTTTCGTGCCGCGAGCGAGTCGCCGCACGTCCACAGCGCAACGCCGATCAAAACCAGGTCCTTGAGCAGGAATTGGCCCGGCAGGGCGGACAACACCGGGATGCCGGCGGCGTGGGTCGAGACCACCCCGGGTGTGGTGAACAAGAAGCTCAGCGTTCCCATGAAGAGCACCACGGCAAGGGCGCTGCCCGCGGCGGACGCGCGCGGCCACACCGGTCGCAGCGCAATGAGAAGCGCCGCAACGATTTCCATCGTTCCCAGTCCGCGTGCCACCGTGGTGACGGAGGCCACGTGATAAATCCAGCTCATCAGCGGGCTGTGCTCGATGAGCACCCGGGATTCCATCTTCACGTACTTGCCGAATCCGATCCAGGCCAAGACCACGACCAGTCCGTAACGGCTGACCAGCTGTCCGGTGCGGGTCAGCAATCCGGCCACGCGGGGCGGCGTGATGGCGGGGGACAGGGTGCGGTCGATCATGCGGAGCGGATCCTTCCTTCGGAGCGGCGCGTTCCTCAGCAGGGTTAACGATTCGCCTCCCGATTGGGTTCAATGACCCAGTTCCTCGAGTCCGGCGACGATGAGTCGCAGCCCGTACGCGAATTCCTCTTCCAACGGAACGGGTAAATCGGCGGCGACCGCGACCGTCGCGGGATAGCGGGACGGATCAAGGTCATGGAACGCGGCCGTCAGTTCGTCATCCCGGGCAGTCGTCGATCCGGAGAGTTGAATCCCGAAGCCGAGGACATAACGCGCCAGTGTCGCGTAGGAGTGAGCGGCAACAACTGGGGAAAATCCGTTGGCGAGAAGGACCGACAGGACGAGCTCGCGCTGAGCAAGCGCATTGGGCCCCATCGGCACGTGCCCGATGAGTAGCGATGCAGCATTGCCATGTCGGGCCAGCGTGTCGAACATGTTCTGTGCGAACGATATACAGGTCCGCTGCCAGGGGAGTGTCGCGGCGGTTTTGGGATCGAACTCGATCTCACCGAGCAGGCGATCGACCATCATGGCCACCAGCTCCGACCGGTCGGCGAAGTGACGGTACAGGGTGGCGGTACCAGACCCCAGGCGCTGCGCCAGGGAACGCATTGACAGCGCATCGGCCCCGTGCTCGTCGACGAGCTCGATGGCCGCGGCGAGGATCCGGTCCAGCGGCACGGGCGGGCGCCCGCGGGCGCGTCCCGATGGCTGCTCGTTCGGCACTGTGCGCATCTCCGAAATGCCTAGGCGGCTCTATGGTTTGACAGCCGGACAATTTATGGGCACACTGTATCCATTAATTGAATCGGGGTCAACCTCCGGCAACAGACAAGGACGTCCGCCATGCTGCTTCCCTTGGCATCGACGCCGTACGTAACTCCCACCGACCGCGACATGCTTCCCTCCGAGCGTCGCGAATTCGTCCGTACGCATCGGACCTGTGTATACGGTTACCGCCGGCGGAAGGACGGCCCCGCGATGTCGATCGTCTACTACATCCCCACCGACACCGATGAACTGCTGGTGTCCACCATGGCCGGCCGCGGGAAGGCCCGAGTCATCGAACGCGACGGCAAGATCAGTCTGTGCGTCCTGGACGAACGGTGGCCGTTTGCCTACCTACAGGTGTACGCGGACGCGACGCTTGACGACGACCGTGACCTTGCCGTGGACGTCATGATGGCGGTCGCCTGGCGAATGTCAGGTCAACCGCTCGGCGAGGAGGCACGCCCGTTCGTCCAGGAGATGTGCGACCGGGAGAACCGCGTCGTCATCCGGTGCCGGCCTTACTCCACCTTCGCAACACCGCCGCGCCACCTGCACCGCAACGATGAGGTTGACCAGTTGAGCCATTGGGTGTCCGGCGTGATCCCGTGGGACGCGCCCGATCCGTCATGACGTCGCGTAGCGATCGCGCAGTTTGGCCAGCGTCGCCTCGATGCCTTCCGCGTTGGCTTTGCGGAAACCCATCCGCTCGTAGTACTTCAGCGCGTTCTTGATCGCGCCGGCCTCGCGGTAGTCGAACGTCTCGGTGACCCGCGTCCTCGTCGGTGACAGCGACTCGAATTCCCAGCGCCACCGGTGTCCTACGGGGTGGCGCCATTCGATCAGCTCGTTCGGCTTGAGGGCCGTCACCCTGCTGGTGATGCGGTACGGCACGCCGTACATCTTCATCTTCGTCGAAAACTTCGATCCGACAGCCATTTCCGCGGGGACACTGATGTTGTCGCCCACCGTGCCCGATCCGTCCAGTTCGTGGTGGCGCCGCGGGTCGGCGGCCATCGCGTACAGCTCGGCGGCCGGGGCGCCCACTTCGATCGAGCGGCTCACCTGTCGGGGACCCGCGTCGACATGGTTGACGGTCATGACGGTCTCCTTCCGGTGTCCGGCAGCGCGACGTCGACGCTACGCTTCGCCGGATTGAACTTTTATAACTGTTCGAACGACCTTCAGCGGGGAGCGGTTCGGTGAGCCAGTCGATACCGGGAAGGGTGGCCGGCGCTCGCCACATCATCGACGGGGGCCGCGGCGGCTCGATCATCCTCATCGGATCCGCCGCCGGCATCAACATGCAGTCGTTCATGATCCACTACACGGCGAGCAAACATGCCGTCGTCGGGATGGCGCGCGCCTTCGCCGCCGAACTCGGCCGCTACAACATCCGGGTCAACAGTTTGAACCCGGGAGCGGTCGCCACCCCGATGGGCACCGGCCGGATGCGCGACGCGCTTCGATCGGCCGCCGACAGCTACCCACACCTGCGGGGCATGCACAAACCGCTGCTGCCCGACGGCATCGCCCAGCCCGAAGACATTTCCGATGCGGTCGCGTGGCTGGTCTCCGACCAGTCCAGGCTGGTCACCGCCAGTCAGGTGTCGGTCGACATCGGCGTGGGCTACGTCTGATCGCAGCCGAGCCAGGTCCGCGCGCGCCCCATCCCGCCGTCCAGGCACAATCGTGTTGCCTCCTGCCTGACGGGGAATCCCCCGGGGAAATCGGTGTATCGGCGTGTATCGGTCCTGCCTATACCGCACGGGGCGTACGGAAAGGAGCGTCGTGACCACGCGCGAGTATCAAGTGAGCGGGATGAGCTGCGGGCACTGCGCGGCCGCCGTGAAGGACGAGGTGGGCCGGATCCCCGGTGTGGAGGGCGTGGACGTCGACGCCGGCACGGGCAGGCTCGTCGTGCGGAGCTCCCTTCCGGTCGACGCGAGCGCGGTGCTGCAAGCGGTCGACGAGGCAGGCTATCGGGCGGTCCTGGTCGCGTGACGACGGACGCTAACACGGCCAACAACGTCGAGCTGGAAATCGGGGGCATGAGCTGCGCCTCGTGCGCGGCGCGGATCGAAAAGAAACTGAACAGGCTGGACGGCGTCAGCGCCCAGGTCAACTACGCGACCGAGAAGGCGGCCGTCAGTCTCCCCCTCGGATACGACGCGCGGGAGCTGATCGCGGAGGTCGAAAGGGCCGGCTTCACCGCCGCGCTCCCGCAACCAGCATCCGCCGCCGAAACGCCCGCGCCTGCGGACGACGACGAGCTGGCGGCGCTGCGCACCCGCCTGGTCGGCGCGATCGTGCTCGCCGTCCCGGTGATCGCGCTGGCGATGCTGCCCGCCATGCAGTTCCGCGGCTGGCAATGGGTGTCGTTGGCCCTCACCGCCCCGGCCGTCGCGTGGGCGGGCCGCCCGTTTCACGCGGGCGCGTGGGCCAGCCTCAAGCACGGCACCGCCACGATGGACACACTCATTTCGGTCGGGACGCTCTCGGCCTTCCTGGGCTCGCTGTACGCCTTGCTCCTCGGGACCGGACACGTCTACCTCGAAGTGGCCGCGGGCGTCACCATGTTCGTCCTGGCCGGCCGCTACTTCGAGAAGCGCGCCAAGCGGCGCGCGGGAGCGGCGCTGCGGGCCCTGGTCGAGCTCGGCGCCAAGGACGTCGCCGTGCTGCGGGACGGGTCGGAGACCCGGCTGCCCGTCAGCCAGCTGGCGGTTGGCGACGTGTTCGTGGTGCGCCCGGGCGAAAAGATCGCCACCGACGGAATCGTCGTCTCCGGCTCCTCCGCCGTCGATGCCTCGATGCTCACCGGTGAGTCCATCCCCGTCGAGGTCGGTGAGGGCGGCGCCGTCACCGGCGCCACCGTCAACGCCGGGGGGCGTCTGGTCGTGCGGGCCACCCGCGTGGGCGATGACACCCAGCTGGCGCAGATGGCCAGGCTCGTCGAAGCGGTGCAATCGGGCAAGGCCGGAGTGCAGCGGCTGGCCGACCGCGTCTCCGGCGTGTTCGTCCCGGCCGTCATGGTCGTCGCGGTGGCCACCCTCGCGACATGGCTGGCTGCGGGCGCTTCCGTACCCGCCGCGGTGACCGCCGCGCTCGCGGTGCTGATCATCGCCTGCCCGTGTGCGCTCGGGTTGGCGACGCCGACCGCCCTGCTGGTCGGCGCCGGCCGGGCGGCCGAGCTCGGCGTGCTGATCAGGGGACCCGAGGCGTTGGAGTCGACGCGCAAGGTCGACACGATCGTGCTCGACAAGACCGGCACCGTCACCACCGGCAGGATGACCCTGGTCGACGTCATTGCCGGGCCGCACACGGACCGCGAAACGCTGCTGCGCTATGCCGGCGCCGTGGAGGACGCCTCGGAACATCCCGTCGCGCAGGCGATCGCCACCGCCGCCCGGGCGGAACTCGGCGCCCTGCCCGCGGCCCGGGATTTCGTGGCGGTGGGCGGGCAAGGCGTGCACGGGACGGTGGACGGCCATGCCGTCGTCGTCGGGCGGGAAGACCTGCTGGCCGACCGGGCCCAGCAGCTCGACGCGCAGCTGTCGGGTGCCAAAACCCGCGCCGAGGCCGAAGGCAAAATCGCCGTCGCCATCGGGTGGGACGGCCGCGCACACGGGATCCTGGTGGTCGCCGATGCCGTCCGGCCCACCAGCGCCGAGGCGGTCCGGCGCTTCACGGCCCTGGGACTCACGCCCGTGCTGCTGACCGGCGACGACCAGACCGTCGCCCGGCGCGTGGCGGAGCAGGTCGGCATCGCGCACGTCGTCGCCGGGGTGACGCCCGCAGGCAAGGTGGCCGCCGTCGAACGCCTGCAATCCGAGGGCAGGGTGGTCGCCATGGTCGGCGACGGCGTCAACGACGCCGCGGCCCTGACCCGCGCCGATCTGGGGCTCGCCATGGGGACGGGCACCGACGTGGCGATAGAAGCCGCGGATCTGACCCTGGTGCGCGGCGATCTGTGCGCCGCGGTGGACGCGATCCGGCTGTCCCGGCGGACCCTGCGCACCATCAAGGCGAACCTGTTCTGGGCCTTCGGCTACAACGCCGCCGCGATCCCGCTGGCGGCGCTCGGCCTGCTCAATCCGATGGTGGCGGGCGCCGCGATGGCGTTCTCCAGCGCGTTCGTCGTCGGCAACAGCCTGCGACTGCGCAGCTTCGCGGGCACGATGCGCACGGATCCTGTGGGATAGTTGATCTGGCCTACCGCGTTCTTCAAGCCTTGGCCGGTGGGTTATTCGCAACCAGATTTGATTTAGCGAAGGTCACCGCCGTTGCCCCCATTCGTCGAACAGCTGTCCTTGCTGCATGGCTGGCTGCCGGTGGCGGTGCAAGCGCTCGCGCTGCTGGTCGTCGTCGGCGCGATCGGTGTGACGAGGCGCCGTTGGCGCGGCTGGGCGCTTCCGGTGGCGCTGGGCGTCGCGGGCCTGGCCACCGCGCTGTCGTACTGGTACATCACGTCGATCGGTGTGGCCGGGGACCCAGCCCCGGTGACGCTGTGGCTGTGGATCGCGATGAGCGGGCTGGCGGTCGCGGTGCTGGCCCTCGGCTGGCCGGGCGCCCGCTGGTGGCGACGCGGCCTGGCAGTGGTTTCGGTGCCGCTGTGCACGCTGTGCGCGGCCCTCGCGTTGAACGGCTGGGTCGGCTACTTCCCCACCGTGGCGGCGGCCTGGGACCAGCTGACCTCGCAGCCCCTGCCCGATCAAATCGATCGGCTCAGGGTCACCGCGATGCAGCTCGAGGGGACCAAGCCCGCCAAGGGCGTCGTGGTGCCCGTGACGATCAGCGCCGACGCGTCGCACTTCCCGCACCGCCAGGAACTGGTCTATCTGCCCCCGGCGTGGTTCAACAGCAATCCGCCGCCCCGGCTGCCGGCGGTGATGATGATCAGCTCGGCGTTCAACACCCCCGCCGACTGGCTACGCCCCGGCGGCGCCTTCACCGCCATCGACGACTTTGCGGCCCAGCATCACGGCTTCGCCCCGGTGCTCGTGTTCGTCGATCCCACCGGCACGTTCGACAACGACACCGAATGCGTCAACGGCACCCGCGGTAACGCCGCCGATCACCTGACGAAGGACGTCGTGCCCTTCGTCGTCTCGAACTTCGGGGTGAGCGCCGACCGCGCCAACTGGGGCGTCGCCGGATGGTCGATGGGCGGCACCTGCGCGGTCGACCTGGCGGTCATGCATCCCGAGCTGTTCAGCGCGTTCGTCGACATCGCCGGCGACCGCAGCCCCAGCATCGGGTCGAAGGACCAGACCGTCGCCCGGTTGTTCGGCGGCGACAGCGCCGCCTGGGCCGCCTTTGACCCCACCACCGTCATGACCCGACACGGCCACTACACCGGGCTGTCGGGGTGGTTCGACGTTCCCTCGTCGCCCGGTCCGCACGCCGTCGCCGAGGAAGCCAACTCCGCCATCGCCGGCCCCAGCGTCGATCCCGCCGCCAACCCCGAAGGCCAGGACGCCGCCGCCAACGCGCTTTGCGACGTCGCGACCGCCAACGGGATCACCTGCGCGGTGGTCACCCAGCCCGGCAGGCACGACTGGCCGTTTGCCGCGCAGGCGTTCGCCGCGTCGTTGCCCTGGTTGGCCGGGACGCTGGGGACTCCCGGCACCGAGCCCGTCGCGTTGCCGCAGCGCGGTGGCGGCGCGCCGCACTGACGCCAGCTATGCAAGACCGTTACCTTTTCGAGCCCCAATTCACAGCTGAACCTCCTGTAACGAACCCGGCATATTGAAACCGGCACTGGTACCGTTCGCTGCTGTGGCGGCGGAGTTTGGCAACACAGGAATCCGGGGTACCGGGTCGCGTGTGCCGACATCCCACCGCAAAAGACCCGAGAGGCGCGTGACGTTCGCCCTCCCGAGTATCGGCGGCGGCACCGCGCCGGAGCTGAGCCGGCGCCGTTTCCTGGGGGCGCTGGCCGCGGCGACCGTGGCCGGCGTGGGCGCAGCTCGCCTGGTGGTCGACCCACAACCCCGGACGTTCGCCCAGGCGCCGCCAGCGAACGTCGCGACGTCCGGCCCGACGGCCCCGTCGGCCCTGTTGCCGCCCCCACCGCCGAGCGCGCGCATCGCGCTGCCGGGCGGCGGCGCGCTGACCAAGATCCCCGGAGAGGGCGATCTGCTCGCGTTAACCGTCGACGACGGCGTCAACAGCGAGGTGGTGCGCGCCTACACGCAGTTCGCCAAGGACACCGGGATTCGGCTGACGTTCTTCGTCAACGGGGTCTACGACTCCTGGACTGAGAACCTGGACCTACTGCGGCCGCTGGTCGACTCCGGGCAGATCCAACTGGGCAACCACACCTGGTCGCACCCGGACCTGACCACGCTGCCCAAGGACCAGATCGCCCAGCAGCTCACCCGCAACGACCAATTCTTGAAGAAGACCTACGGCATCGGCGCGAAACCGTACTGGCGGCCGCCGTACGCGAAGCGCAACGCCGCCGTTGACGCGGTGGCCGCCGACCTCGGCTACACCGTGCCGACCTTGTGGTCGGGGTCGCTGTCGGATTCCACGCTGATCCACGAGGACTACATCGTGAAGATGGCCGATGAGTACTTCACCCCGCAGTCCATCGTGATCGGCCACCTCAACCACCCGCCCGTCACGCACGTCTATCCGCAACTCGTCGACATCATCCGCGACCGAGATCTGCGCACGGTCACCCTGAACGACGTCTTCCTCAAGACGCCGTAATAGTGCAGGCGCCGGATCCGCGGCGGCTTGGCGGGCCTTGCGACTCCTAGCGGGCCATCGCGGCAAGGCGCTCATCAAGCGTGGCGTGAAAGTGGCCGATCGCGCTCTCGTGCCGGCCGAACTCCACGAATTCGTTAGCGCCCGAACGCAGTCCGCGCTGCACGCCCTCGGACATCTCGTTGTCCTCGACCGCGCCCCGCGCGATCAAGCTGCCGGCGCCCGCCGGGTTACCGGGTCGATCGGATGACCCGCGGCCGGCCTTGTCGGGGTTGACCATCGTGTAGACGACGAGCGTGCTGTGGTCGATGTCCACCGGGTCGACCACGATCACGAGCACCAGGTCCGGGAACGTCGCCACCATGACGTTGGGGAACAGCTGATACACGTACGTCACCCGCGCGTCCGTCGTCCAGCTGCTCTCCGGGCGCTCGCGCAGCCGTTCGATGTTGCGGTACGGGAAGGTGATTCGGCTGTTCGGACCGAATGTCTCGACCACGTTGAGGTCGTCGTATTGCACCGGGAAGAAGGTGCCCTTGTGCGTCGACCGGATGTGATAGCCCTCGAGGAACTGTTCGACGAGAACCTTCCAATTCATCGCCTTCGGGGTGGACTCCACGTACACGCACTGGCGCGCCGGCACCAATTTGTCCCGCCAGGCGGTCCCGTTCGTCAGCGCGCCCAGCTCCTCGTCGGCCCGGATTCCCTCGCCCGCATGCGAATCCAGCGCGCCGATGACCACGAGACCGTCCACCTCGTGACTGGGCACCTCGACCAAACCGCGGGTCGGTGCGTCCAAGCCGGGGAACGCCTCGGCGTTGGGCACATGCGAGAGCGAACCGTCCAGGCGGTAGGTCCAGCCGTGGTAGCGACACACCAGGGCGTGCGAGCAGCCGGCTTCCTCGACGAGCGCGAAACCGCGATGCCGGCACGCGTTGCGGAACACCCGCGCCCGGCTGTCGCGACCCCGCACGGCGAAGAGGGGCACGCCGAAGGCGGTCCGCTCGACGTGGTCGCCCGGATTGGGGATCGCTGCCGAGGGCACGAAGACGCTCGGCATCGCGCGAAGCAGACGGAGCTCCTCGGCGAATCGGCTTGGGCTCAAATAGTTTTCGACCGGCTCGCGCCAGGCGTCACCCTCGTCGGTGGTACCGGCGTCGATATGGGCAAGGACGCGCCGGACGATCTCCACATCGTCGGCGAGCACCGACTTGGTCGGCAAGCTCATGCGTGTCAGTATCACACCATCGTCGTCACGCGTCAATGATTTGGTGATACCGTTGGCAGCCATGCCCGCCCTGCCCCGATCTCGAGCGAGCGACCTGATCGATCGCCGGCCGCTGAGCGCGCGTTCCGTGCTGGCGTCCGCGCTGCTGGGGTCCGACCGGGGCCGCCTCACGGTGGCGGAACTGGTGGCGGTTGCCTCGCTGTTCGGCATCAGCCCCGGCGCGGCCCGCACCTGCCTGTGGCGGATGGTGTCCGCGGGTGAACTGACCGCCGACGACGGCAGTTACGCACTCGCGGGCCGGCTGTCGGATCGCCGCCAGCGCGTCGACGAGGCGGCCCGGCTCGACGACACGGCCGCCCACCGATGGGACGGAACGTGGGAACTCGCGATCGTCGCGCTGGAGCGCAGATCGGCGACCGATCGCCTGGAGCTGCGAAAGGCCGCGACAGCCCTGCACCTGGCCGAGCTCCGGGAGGGCGTCTGGGTCCGCCCGGACAACCTTGATCCGCAACGGTTTCCGGCCCTCAGGGCCGTTTTGGACCAGCAGTGCACCCGCTTTCACGGCGCCGCCACCGACATCACGGCGGCGTACGCGCGAGCGCTGTTTTACCTCGACGAATGGGCCGACAACGCCCGGGCGCTCATCGAGGCCATGGATGCCGCGCTCGACGCCGACACGCGTGACGATTCGACCGAAAGCTTCACCTACGAGTTCGCGCTGTCGATCGCCGTGGTGCGCCATCTTCAGCTCGACCCGCTGCTGCCCGCCGAACTCGCGGGCGCCAACTGGCCGGGCCAGGACTTGCGCCGCGACTACCGGCGTTTCGATCGCGCCTTCAAGCGGCGGATGAACGGTGCTTTTCGCCGGCAGTAGCCGACCTACAGGTTGTCGACGATGTCTTTCGCCTCGCGCAACCCCGCGCCGGTCAGCTCGCGATACAGCTTGATCGCGGCAATGGCGTTCCCGGAGCGGGCGAGGGCGACGACTTCCGAGGGCACACCGTTCTCGAGCACCCCCGATGTGGCGCCGACGTCACTGCCGAACGTCGGGCACGGAACCCCGAGCCGATCCGACAGCAGCCGCACCTGCTGTTCGAGCAGCGCGAGGCGGCGGTAGATATGGGGATCTTCCATCACCCGATGATTATGGACGCCGGACCCCCGCCCGTGCCTGTTGCGCCGCTCCGACGCCTAAGCGGTGCCAGGCGACCCGGCCGGCAGGATGTTCTGGTTGATGTGGAACATGTTGGCCGGATCGTATTCGGCCTTGATCTCGCTGAGCCGCTGGTAATTCGGGCCGTAGGTGGCGCGGACCCGGTCCTGGCCCTCGTCCATCATGAAGTTGACGTAGGCGCCGCCGGCCGAGTACGGGTGGATGGCTTCCCAGTACTCCTTCGTCCAGCGCTTCAACGCCTCGGCGTTGGCCGGATCGGGGTCGACGCCCGCGATGACCTGAGAGAAGTTCACATCGCGGTAGGCCCAGGGGGTGTCGGTCTGGCCGACCCGGTGCACCACACCGTCGATCGGGTAGAGGTGCATCGTGGAGTGCATCGTCGGCAGCTCCTCGGTGAAGCGGGCATGGGCCGCGACGGCGGCGTCGGGGATCGTGCGGATGAAGTCGCCGCGCCAATACCACTGCAGCCCTTTGGGATACAGCGCATCGAAGGTGGAGTTCAGCGCGGGATAGGGCGCCGCCATGAGGCCCTCGAAGGCCGGCCGCATCTGGCGGACCGGCGCGAACGCCTCATCGGCACCGCCGGGATCGCCGGTGTAGCACCAGATCACCGCGCACGCCTTCTGCAGGTGGAACGCCTCGGGGAACGGCGGCGCGGGCGGGACGGTCATGGTCGCGAAGAAGCCGTAGAGGTCCTCGTCCTGGGCGGGCATGAAGTCGCGGTACCAGCTGAGGATGTCGGCGGTGGCCGATGCGGGCCACGCCGTGGGACCGCACAGCACGGTGTGCTCCCGGTGCAGGCGGAACGTGAACGAGCTGACCACGCCGAAGTTTCCGCCGCCACCGCGCAACGCCCAGAACAGGTCGGGGTGCTCGGATTCGGACGCCGTCACCACCCGGCCGTCGGCCAGCACGACCTCGGCCTCCAGAAGGTTGTCGATGGTCAGGCCGTACTTGCGGGTCAGGTAGCCGTGGCCGCCGCCCAGGGTCAGCCCACCGACACCGGTGCTCGAGATGATGCCCGACGGCATCGCCAGGCCGTGCGCGTAGGTCGCCGCGTCCACCTGCGCCCACGTCGCCCCGCCCTGGACGCGAGCGGTCCGCCGATCGGGGTCCACGTGGACGCGGTTCATCGGCGACAGGTCGATGACGAGACCGCCCTCGACGCAACCGAAGCCGGGTCCGTTGTGGCCGCCCCCGCGGACGGCGACCTCCAGGTTCGACGCCGTGGCGAACTCGAGGGCGCCGACGACGTCGCCGGTGGTTCCGCAGCGCACGATCACCGCGGGCCGCTTGTCGATCATCGCGTTGTGCAGCGCACGGGCCTCGTCGTAGCCGGCGTCGTGGGGCAGGATCACCTGTGCCCCGAACCGGCTGCGTAGTTCGTCGGTTGCGGTTGTCACGCTCATCGCCCGCACCTCCTCTGGTTGCCTCGAAGGTTTGATGCCGCGACGCTACGAGGCGGCGAGGCCGCGCGTCATGACCACAACGAAGCATTTGCCAGGCCTCCAACGATAGTCAGATCTGACTATCGACCGGCCAAATCGGCGCGGTTACCTTGATTCCATGGCCCAGTGGGTGCCACCACCCCTTCCGGCGGATCTGTTGGCGCGTCGGCGCGGCCCGCTCGTCGGCCGCGCCGCGGAGCTGGCCGCGTTCGAGCAGGCGTGGGAACGCGTCGAAGGCGGCACCCGCCAGGCGGTATTCATCGGCGGTGAACCCGGGGCGGGCAAGACCCGCCTGGCGGCCGAGGTGGCCGGAACGCTGGCCGACCACCGCGTCCCGGTGCTCGTCGGGAGCTCGACGGCCGACGCGGACGTGCCGTACGCGCCGTTCGCCGAGGCGCTGGACCGGCTGCTGCTCGCGGCCCCGCCCGGTTCGCTGGCCGACACCCTGGCCGACGCCGGAGCGCAACTGCGCCGGCTGTCCACCCAAGTCGATCGGCATTTGCCCGACATCGGCCCGGCAGACGAGGTCGGGGCGCCCAGGCAGGCACTTTTCGACGCCCTTACGGGTTTCCTGCGGCGCCTGGCCGCCGACCGTCCGATCGCGTTGATCCTCGATGATCTGCATTGGGCGCAGCTGCCCACCCTCGTGATGCTCGAACGCGTCGTGATCGGCTGCGCCGACGTCCGAATGCTGGTGGTCGCCACCTTCCGGTCGACCGAACCGGACCGTTCCGACGAGCTCACCACCCGGCTGGCCGAGCTGCACCGCTTCGACGGGGTGCGGCGCCTGGATCTCGCGGGGCTGGACACCGAGGCGATCGCCGAGTTCGTCAGGCGGACCCAGCAGCTGGCTCCCGCGTCGGCGCGCACGGCCGCCGCCTTGCTGCGCGACAAGACCGGTGGCAATCCGTTCTTCCTGACCGAGCTGGTCGGCGACCTTGAAGCCCGGGGTGGGCTGGCCACGCTCGGTGTGCAGCAGACCGTGCCGGCATCGATCGGGGACGCCATTGCCCGTCGGCTCAGCGGGTTGGGCGCCGGCGTCCGGGTCGTCATCGAACAGGCGGCGGTGCTCGGCGAGACGTTCGACCTGCCCGCGCTGATCGCCGCCAGCGAAACCGATCTCGCCGCGACGCTGGCGGCGGTCGATTCGGCCGAGGGCGTCGGCCTGATCCGGCCGGTTCGCGACTCCGACGGCGAGTTCGCGTTCGTGCACGCGCTCACCCGCGAGGCCGTGGTCGGCGGAATGGCGGCGTCCCGGCTGCGGATCATGCACGCGCGGGCCGCCGAAGCGCTCGAGGGCCGGGCGGACGCGTCGCTCATCCCCCGGCTGGCAAACCACTACCTACGGGCCCACGTGCTCGGCTACCACGAGCAGGCGCTGCGGTACGCCCACCAGGCGGCCCGGATGGCCGAACAAAGCCTGGCCTACGAGGACGCCGCGAGGTGGTTCGAGCGGGCGGCGTCGCTGCCGGAGCTGAGCCGCACCGATCGGGCGCGGCTGGACCTCGATGCGGCCGCCAACCACGTGCGGGCCGGCGATTTCGCGCGGTCGCGGGCGATTTATGGGCGCCTGAGCGCGATGGACGATCCACTCATCCGGCTGGGGGCGGCCGTCGGCTACGAGGAAGCGAATTGGCGTCGCGGACAGTCGGATTCGACGGCAGCCGACCTGCTGGCGTCGGCGCTGGAATCCTGCGGGCTGGAGACCGACGACCTGCGCTACCTGCAGGCACTCGGCAGCTTTGGGCGCGCGCTCGCCTTCGCCGGGGAGGCGGCGCGAGCGCGCGAGGTGGGCAACAACGCCATCGACCGCGCGCGGGCCACCGGGGATCAGGCGGTGCTGATGCACACGCTCAAGACGAGCCTGTGGCACGGGCTCACCCCGGAGCTGTGCGAAGTCCAGGCGGAGCGGTCGGCCGAGGTATCCCGCATGGCGCTGGAGCGCCGCGACTACGAGGTGCTCGGGGCGTCCTCGCACTTTCGCGCCATGGTCAGTTACCTGGCCGGCCGGCCCGATGACCTGGCCGCGTCGACCGCGGACATGCGCCGCGCGGGAAAAGCCATCGGGCAACCGGTCTTCGGGTTCGTCGGTGCGTGCGTCGAGCAGGCGCTGGCCTATCTGCGCGGCGACTTCACCGGCGCCGAACGGTGGGCCGACATCGCTTTGCGCGCAGGCGATTTGTTCGACGCGGACGACACCGAGGGTTCCAACGGCGTCCAGATGTTCATGATCCGCCGGGAGACTTCGGACCTGAAGAGGTTCGCCGGGTTCATCGACGGCAGCGAGACATTCGCCGGACGTTGGGTGCCCGGCCTGCTTGCGCTGTACACCGAGCTCAACTGCGAAGCGGGCATGATCCGAGCCCTCAACCACCTGCTCAACCGCAAACTCGGCGATCGCACCGACGAGGCGCAGTGGCCGATGGAGCTGGCGTTCATGGTCGAGGCGGCGCTGGAGCTCGGCAACCGCGAGGCTCTGCATTCGCTGCGTCCGTACATAGGTCGCTATGCCGGCAAGAACCTGGTCGCCGGCCAGTTCGTCGCCTTGTTCGGCAGCGCCGACCGTTACCTCGCCCGGATCGCGGCACTCGACGGCGACACCGCAGCGGCCGAGCGGCATTTCGTCGCGGCGCTCGAGATGGACCGCCGCATGGGCTCGGTGGTTCACATCGCCGAGACACTGGCCCGGCACGCGTTGTTCGCGGCGTCACGCGGGCGCACGGAGGAAGCCCGGCGCCTCGCCGACGAGGCACGCGCGATCGCCACGCCGATCGGTCAGAACCGCGTCGTCGAGCTGGTGGATGCGGTGCTGGTGACGGGCCCGGACGGCTTGACGGACCGGGAGGTCGAGGTGTTGCGGCTGCTCGCCGAGGGGCTGAGCAATCGGGCGATCGGCGAACGCCTCTACATCAGCACCAACACGGCCGCCAACCACGTGCGCAACATCCTGATCAAAACGGGCGCCGCGAACCGCACCCAGGCGGCGATGTACGCCGCCGACCACGAGCTGCTCGGGTGACGACCCTCAGATATCGGAGAGCTTGCCGTCGGGCATGACGCGATCGCGGACCTCGACGATCACGTCGGCGGGCAGGCCAGCCCTCGCGGCCGCCGTCCTGATGGCCTCGGGTGAGGGCGCCTCGTAAAGGCAGTAGGTCTTGCGCTTGTCCGCCGACAGGAACGAGTACATCCAGCGAACACCCTCGAGGTCGTTGATCCGGTTGATGCCGTCGGCGACCTCCAAGGTCGGTTCCATGTCCTCGGCAAAGTTGCGCTCGACCATGAAGATGGGCACGGCGGACTCCTGTCATTGTCTTGCGTCGAACTTACGCCGTGTCATTCGCGCCCCGCGTCGACCTCGCTGGCGAGCAACGTCTGCAGGGTGTCGCGCAATTCGCCCAGCCGCTCGGGGCCCAGCAGCTGTTCCCACCGCTTCTCCAAAGCAACTGCGTTGGAACGCATCACGCGCAGCGCCTGGCGACCGCGTGGCGTCAGCTCGATGATCCTGGCCCGGGCGTCTTCGGGATCGGCCACTCGGGTGACATAGCCGTGCCGCTCCAGGCTGGCGATCCCCTGGGCCACCGCCTGGCGACTCACGTTGAGCCGGTCGGCCAGATCCGACGCGTGCAGGCCGCCGCCCGCCAGCGGCACCAGCGCAACCGCCTGCGCCGGCCGGATCCCGTCGAGGCCGGCCGCGGCGAACGCGGCCCGCAGGCGGGGCGCACCCGAGGCGGCCACCAGGTTCACCAGCGCCGGGACGGTGGGCTTCCAGAGGCCGTCCGCAACACGTCGCATGGGAAGAGTGTGCCACCTGAAGGCATTTTGACAAGTAACTTGTCAAAATGTCGGCCGGCTGCCACGATGGGTTCATGCGATCGCTGTGCGCTCGGGGGTTCGGTGTCTGTCTCGCTTCGATTTTGGTCGTGGTGCTCGGCGGGTGCGTCGGCGGCGGTCATGCCTTGGGAACGCCTGGCGCCCAACCGATTCCGGTCGGGCAGTCCACGCAGTCCATCGATTCCGGCGGCGTCAGCAGGACCTATCACCTGTACCGACCGCAGGGGTTGCCCGACGCGGCGCCCCTGGTGGTGATGCTGCACGGCGGCTTCGGCAACGGCGCGCAGGCCGAGCGGTCCTACAACTGGGACGCCGAGGCGGACGCCGGGCATTTCCTGGTCGCCTATCCCGACGGGCTCAACCGCGCCTGGAATGCCGGGACCTGCTGCGGCGAACCGCAGCGCGCGGATACGGACGACGTCGGTTTCCTCACCGCGATGGTGGGGGCCATCGAGCAGGAGATCCCCGTCGATCGCGCGCGCGTCTACGCCACCGGCATGTCGAACGGGGCCATGATGGCGCTGCGGCTGGGCTGCCAGAGCGACACCTTCGCGGCGATCGCCCCCGTCGCCGGCACGCTGCTGACCGATTGCTCCCAAGCGCGACCGACATCGGTGCTGCAGATACACGGCACCGCCGACGACCGGGTGCCCTATAACGGCGGACCCGGAAAGGCCTTCGCCATCAACGGGAATCCACGCGTCGACGGCCCCTCGGTGGAGTCGGTCAACGCCACGTGGCGATCCATCGACGGATGCGGACCCCCGACCTCGACCACCGCCGGCAGCGTGACCACGCAGACGGCCGGGTGTCCCGACGGGCGCACCGTCGAGTTGATCTCGGTGGCCGGGGCCGGCCATCAATGGCCCGGCGGCCAGCCGAGCCCGCTCGCCGAACTCGCCGGCATCCCCGAACCGTCGACGGCGCTCAACGCTACCGACACCATCTGGCAGTTCTTCGCCCAGAGCCACCGCTGAGCATCTGTCCAGCGTCGACTTGTTCGGGCGATCGTCGCGTTTTCGGTGCAACAATTCGACGCTCGCCGGTTTACTTGTCACGTGGAGCGCTTGCTGGAGCGCGAGGCCGTCCTCGCGAAGCTGGCCGCACTGGCCCGCGCCGTGCGAAAGGGCAAGGGCCAGGCGGTGTTGCTGCGCGGTGAAGCCGGCGTGGGCAAGACCGCGGTGATCACCCGCTTCTCCGCGGGCCTCGACGAGATGCGGGTGCTGCGCGGCTGGTGCGACCCGCTGGCCGCGCCACGGCCGCTGGGCCCGCTACTGGACGCGCTGGGCGGGGTGGGTCCCACGGCGGCTCGGGCTCTGGATGACGCGATCGAATCGGGTGATACGGGCGCGCTGTACCGGCGGCTGCTGACGATGTTGCGCGACGGACATCGCTGGGTCTGGCTGATCGAGGACGCTCATTGGGCCGACGGAGCGACCCTCGATCTCATGCGATTCCTGGCCCGGCGCATCGACTCGCTACGGCTGCTGCTGGTGGTGTCCTATCGCGACGACCAGCTCGACCGGCAGCACCCGCTTTCGGTCGCGCTCGGGGATATCGCGACGTGCGCGGGAGTCAGCCGCGTCGGATTGGAGCCGCTGAGCCGGGAAGCGGTCGCGGTGCTCTCCGCCGGCAGCGGTGTCAACGCGGACCAACTGTACGAACTCACCGGCGGGAACCCGTTCTACGCCACGGAAGTGCTGGCGGCCGGGGCACAAGCGCTGCGGCGAAATGCGTTGCCGCGCACAGTGACCGAGGCCGTCTGGGGCCGCCTGGGGCGGCTGTCGCCCGCGGCGCGCGAGACCGCGCACGCGGTGGCCGTCTGCGGCCCACGGGTGCACCCGGCGGTGCTGGACAAGGCATGCCCGGCCGGCAGCGCGGGGCTGGCCGAATGCCTCGACGCCGGGGTGCTGCACACGGAGTGGGACGCGATCGGGTTTCGGCACGAGCTGGCCCGGCGCGCGACCATTGACCAAATCCCCGCCCATGAGCGCAAGGCCCTGCACGCCCGCGCACTGGACGCCCTCGCCGAACCGCCGATCGACCCGAACACGTTCGCAGCGTTGGCTTTTCACGCCGATCAGGTCGACGACGCCGACGCCGTGATCCGCTACGGCGTGGCCGGGGCCGAACGCGCCGCGGCCCTCGGAGCACCGCGGCAGGCCGCCGACCTGCTCACACTCGCGCTGCGGCGCGCCGACACCGAACCGGCCGACAAAAGGGTCCAGTGGCTCGAGCAACACGCGGTGGCGTGCTACCTCTGCGGGCGCGGCGAGGCCGCCGTGTCGTCCTGGCGCGAGGCGATCGCGCTGCGCCAGGCGATGGGCGACCGGCTGGGTGAGGGCGACGACTTGCGCTGGCTGTCGCACGGATTGTGGGGCCTGGGCCGGGTCAGCGAATCCGCCGACGCGGCACGCGCCTCCCTGCGCCTGTTGGAGGGCGCTCAAGCGTGTCCACAGCTGGCCTGGTCGTTGGTCAACATGGCCGAGCAGGGCCTGTGGAATTTCGACCCGGACTGCGCCGACTACGCGGCTCGGGCGATCACGATCGGCGGCCAACTCGGCGACGACGCGGTGGTTGTCCGCGCGCGCGGCTACACCGCGTTGGCCAATGTGGTGCGCACCGACACAGGGTGGGACGAACTGGAGGCGGTCTGGCATCAAGCGAAGGACGCCGACGCCCGCGGCGAGACCGCCGCCTTCTTCGGGGCGGTGAACGGCTACATCGCGGCGATGCACTACGACCCCGATCGGGCGGATCGCTACATCGCCGACACCGTCGCCTACTGCCGCGACCGCGGCATCTACCTCTTCGAGGGAATCGCCGACGGCGCCGACATGTTGGCGGGCTTGCATCGCGGCCAGTGGGATCGCACCATCGCGCGCGCCGAGGATCTGCTGACCCGCCCCGGGCTCACGCTGGTTAACTGGATTTCGCCGCGGATCACCCTGGCCTTGATCCACGCCCGCCGGGGCGAACAACCCGTCGCCTCGCTGCTCGACGACTTGGAATCCGACTACGAGCTAGAGCAACAGCGGTTCTTCCCGATCTGGGCAGCGCGCGCCGAGGCCGCATGGCTGGCCGGTGACGACGACCTCGCCCGCAGCGTGGCGCAACGTTCACTAGTCAAGATGGGCGCCGACCGGAATCCCTGGCTGATCTGGCAACTCCGCCGGTGGGCGCGGCTTCCCGGTGGCCCAGCGGAGCCCATCACGAACAGCGACCCATTCACCCCGTTCCAGCTGGAGATCGGCGGCGACTGGCGCGGCGCCGCTTCGGCGTGGGAACGGCGCGGCTGCCCCTACGACGCGGCCATCGCCCAGCTCGACGGGGACATCCCCGCCGCCGAATCGGCGCTGGCCACCTTCCGCAGCCTCGGAGCACGAGCAGCGGCCCGCCGCGCTCAGCAGCGCCTGACAACGCTGCGCGGTGATGCTCGTCGCGGACGGGGCGCGGGCACCGTTTCCGACCCGGACGGACTGACCCGGCGGCAACGCGAGGTCCTCACATTGATCGCCGCCGGACACAGCGACGCCGAAGTGGCCACCAAACTGTCCATCAGCCCCAAGACCGTCGGCCACCACGTCGCCGCGATCCTGGCCAAGCTCGGAGTCGAGAACCGCACCCAGGCCGCGGCACGCGCCCGAGACGCCGCATCTCAGGCCCCGCAAATATAGGGAAAATTCCCGATTCGCGGGGGTCGCTCCTCAACGCACATTCGATAGCGATGCGATCCATCGCGGCGCCCGGGCACGCGGCAATCGGTGGCAGCGGACGCTACGGCTAGGAAGGCACGGTGATGAGCTTTTTGGTGTTGCCGCCCGAAATCACTTCCGTACTGATGTTCGCCGGGGCCGGTTCGGCACCCATGCTCGAGGCGGCAGCGGCCTGGGAAGGCTTGGCCGCCGAATTGGGCAGCGCCGCTTCGTCATTCGGGTCGGTGACGTCGGGGCTGGCGGGTCAGGGTTGGCAGGGGCGGGCGTCGCAGGCGATGGCGGCCGCAGCCGCCCCGTACACGGGATGGCTAAGCCACGCGGCGACGCAGGCGGCCACAGCAGCCGGGCAGGCCCGCGCGGTGGTGAGCGCATTCGAGGCGGCGCAGGCGGCCACGGTGCAGCCGGTCCTGGTGGACCTCAACCGGAATTCGTTGGTGCGGATGGCGATGTCCAACTGGTTCGGCCTCAATGCCCCGGCGATCGCTCAGCTCGAGGGCGAGTACGAGGAGATGTGGGCGCAGGACGTGACGGCGATGTCCGGCTATTACTCGGGGGCGTCGGCGGCGGCCGCCGCGCTAACCCCCGCGCAGACGCTGCAAGAGCTGCTGGCCGGCCTGCCCAACCTCGGGATCGGCAACAAGGGCAACGCCAACCTCGGCAGCGGCAACACAGGCAGCGGCAACGCCGGCAACGGAAACACCGGCAGCTCCAACCTGGGCGGCGGGAACATCGGCAACCAGAACGTCGGCGACGGAAATGCCGGCAACCGCAACTTTGGCTCTGGGAACACCGGTTTCGGCAACATCGGCTTCGGAAACGCCGGCGGCACGCCGACCACCGGCCAGAACGTGGGCATGGGCAATAGCGGCAACAACAACTTCGGCCTTGGCAACAGCGGCGCGGGCAACTACGGCGGCGGAAACAACGGCAACGGGAACATCGGCGCCGGGAACACCGGCAACGCCAACATCGGATTCGGGCTCACCGGTAACAACGAGATCGGAATCGGGGACACGTATTTCGACAGGGCAACCAACCAGTTCCACTTCGGCACGCTGAACTCGGGCAGCGGCAACATCGGCTTCGGCAACTCCGGCACCAACAACATCGGCTTCTTCAACTCGGGCAGCGGCAACGTCGGCATCTTCAACACGGGCAGCAATGTTCTGGTGTCAGGGGCCCCGAACAACTTCGGCGTCGGAAACTCCGGCATCGGGAACTTCGGCTTCGGAAATTCCGGAGCGGTAAACACTGGCATTGGGAACGCCGGCGAGCTCAACACCGGTTTCTGGAATTCGGGCCAGTACGACACGGGGGCCGGCAACACGGGCTCCGCCGATACGGGCTTCGGCAACTCGGGCGGTTTCAACACCGGCAATGGGAATTCGGGCGACACCAACACGGGTTTGTGGAATTCGGGCAGCGTGAACACGGGCTTCGGTTCCACCACGGACACCGGCCTGGCCAACTCGGGCTTCAACAACACGGGCACAGGAGACTCGGGCTTTTTCAACACCGGCCCGGTGATGTCGGGGTTCGGCAACACGGCCACCGGCGGCATTGAAGACGGAGCGATGTCGGGCTTCTTCAACAGGGCCACCGGTGGTTCCGACATCAACGGCGCGACTTCGGGCTTTTTCAACATCGGCATCGCCGCTCCCATCGCCGCCTTCCCGAGCGGCACCTTCAGCGGCGCGAACTCGGGCCTGTTCAACATCGGCACCGGGATCGCCGGGCTGTTGAACCTGGCCCGCCTGTAACGGGGCGGCTCACGCCGCCGCGCCCTCCGCGCAGCAGCGACATTAAGGCCGAACGCTATTCGCTCAGCATCGCGTCGATGAGCCGGTGCAGCACCTCCCCGGTCTCCCGGCGGGCGCGTTTCGGGTCGTCAGCGGTGGCGATGACCATGGCCGCCTCGTCGAGCGCGCCGATCAGGATGTGGGCCAACGGCCGCATCGGTTGCTCGGCCAACTGCCCGGCCTTGACGGCCTCGGTGAGCAGCTGTTCGGTCATACCCAGGCTGTAGCGCTGCGCGACGTCCCGGAACGCCGGCCACCCGAGCACGCTGGGTGCGTCGAGCAGGATCAGCTGGCGTACCTCGGGATCGCCGGAAACGTCGAGCCAGGCATCGACGGCGGCCCGGATCGCCTCGGCGGGCGTCGTCGCCCCTGACTCGGCCACGATCGTGCCCATCCGGGCCATCACATCCTGCTCGACGGCCTCGACGACCTCGGCGAAAAGCGTTGCCTTGTCGGCGAACTGGTGGTACATCGCGCCACGGGTAACGCCGGCGGCCATCGCAATCTCCGGCGTGCCCACGTCCGCGTAACCGCGCAGGCCCCACAGCCTGCGGGCGGCCGAGATCAGCGCGTCGCGGGTCGCCGCGGAGCGCTCCTCCTGGGTCCGTCTCTTGATTTCCATACAGCCTGTTGGTAACTTACGAACAGACAGCCTGTTTGTAACTGTACCTTTCAACGTAGGAGTCAGCCATGTCGACGATCGACATTAGTGCCGGGACCATCCACTACGAAGCAACCGGACCCGAGAACGGCAGGCCTGTCGTCTTCGTGCACGGCTACATGATGGGCAGCCAACTGTGGCGCCAGGTCGGCGTCCGCCTCGCCGATCTCGGCCTGCGCTGCATCGCCCCCACCTGGCCCCTGGGCGCGCACCCCCAGCCGCTGCGACCGGGCGCCGACCGCACCATCTACGGCGTCGCCGGCATGGTCGCGGAGATGCTCGGCGCCCTCGATCTCGAGGACGTGGTGCTGGTCGGCAACGACACCGGCGGGGTCGTCACCCAACTCGTCGCGGTGCACCATCCCGAGCGGCTCGGGGCGCTGGTGCTCACCAGTTGCGATGCGTTCGAACACTTTCCGCCGCCGATCCTCAAGCCGGTGATCCTGGCGGCCAAGTCCAAGACGATGTTCAAGACCGTCGCCCAGGCCATGCGCGCGCCGGCCGCGCGCAAGCGCGCGTTCGACGGCCTCGCATATACCAACATCGACGACCTGACCGAGGCATGGGTGCGCCCGGGGCTGTCCGACCCGGCGATCGCCGAAGACCTGCGCCAGTTCAGCCTCTCGATGCGCACGGAGGTCACCACCGGCGTCGCCGCGCGACTGCACGAATTCGACAAGCCCACGCTCATCGCCTGGTCGGCCGACGACGTGTTCTTCGAGCTCGCGGACGGCGAACGGCTGGCCGCGACCATCCCCAACGCCCGCCTCGAGGTGATCGAGAAAGCGCGCACGTTCTCGATGCTTGACCAGCCGGAGCGGCTCGCCGATCTGCTGTCGTCGATTGCGGTGCGCACCTAGCTCGGGACAGCGCTTGGCGGGCGCTACGCTCGCGGCATGCAAAAGGCGCTGCAAGGCAGGCGGATCCTGGTAACCGGTGGAGCCACCGGTATCGGCGCGGCCGCCATCGGAGTCCTCACCGACGCGGGGGCCGAGGTGGTCGGCACCTACCACAAGACCCCGCCGCCGGATGGGCTGGCGAACACCTGGCTGCAGTGCGATGCGCGGGACGCCGACGCCGTTACGGCGATGACGCGGCAGGCCGCGGATCACCTCGGCGGGCTCGACGTCCTGGTGAACGCCGCGGGGCTGTGGCAGGCCGGGATCCCGGGCTACATCGGCGCCGACGACATCTCGTTCCTGCTGGACACCAACGTGAAGGCCACCATCCTGACCAATCAGGCCGCCTACTCGGTGATGAAAGAGCAGAACCCCAAGGGCGGCAGGATCATCAACTTCGGGTCGTCCGAAGCCGTGCAGGGCAGCGCGATCTCGGCGGTCTACGCCGCGACGAAGGGCGCGGTGCAGGCCTGGACACGATCGGCCGCGAAAGCCTGGGGCGCCGACAACGTCACCGTCAACGCGTTGGCTCCGGCGGTGCAGACACCGGGCTCCGACCGTTTTCGGGATTTCCTCGGTCCCGATGCGAGCGCCCTCATCGATCAGCAGATGCAGCTGATGATCCCGATCGGCGGGAAACTCGGAGAGCCCGCGCGAGACGTCGGACCCATGCTCGTGTTCCTGGCCGGCACCGGCTCGGGCTTCATCACCGGGCAACTGCTGGCCGTCGACGGCGGACTGATGATGGTGGGCGGCTAGGACCCGGGGCTGGGGACCCCGCCGCTAAGATAAGACGGACCGTCTCGTCTCGTAACCGAAGGTGGACCGCTGCGATGGCCGACGACACGATTCAAGCGCTGCTGCGTAAGCGCCTGACGGACCCTGCCGTCGCCATCAAACACGGCCATTTGCAATGGACTTGGGATCAATACCTCACCGAGGCGACGGCGCGGGCCGCGGCCCTGATCGCCGCCGCCGACCCGCGGCGACCGATGCACGTCGGCGCCCTGCTGGGAAACACGCCGGAGATGCTGGCCCAGATGGCGGCGGCCGGGCTCGGAGGCTACGTGCTGTGCGGAGTGAACACGACGCGGCGCGGCGAGGCTCTGGCCGCCGACATCCGGCGGGCCGACTGTCAGTTCGTGGTCACCGATCCCGAGCATCGGCCGCTGCTCGACGGCCTGGACCTCGGGGGAACGCAAATCCTGGACACCTCGACGCCGCAGTGGGACGAATTCCTCAGGGGCACCGGCGATTTGGTCCCCTACCGCGAGGTCACCGCGACGGACGCGTTCATGATGATCTTCACGTCGGGAACCAGCGGTAATCCGAAGGCGGTCCAGGTATCGCACCTGATGGCGGTGGTCGCCGGGCTCAGCCTGATGGGGCGATTCGGGCTGACCGAGCAAGACACCTGCTACGTGTCCATGCCGCTGTTTCACTCCAACGCGGTTGTCGCCGGTTGGGCGCCCGCGGTGGCCTCCGGCGCCGCGATCGTCCCGGCGAAGTTCTCGGCGAGCAACTTCCTGGACGACATCCGCCGCTACGGGGCCACGTACATGAACTACGTCGGCAAGCCCCTGGCCTACATCCTCGCCACCCCCGAACGCGACGACGACGCCGACAACCCGCTGCGGGTGGCGTTCGGCAACGAGGCCAACGACAAGGACATCGAGGAGTTCGCCCGCCGATTCGGCGTTCAGGTCGAAGACGGCTTCGGCTCCACCGAGAACGCGGTCATCGTGATCCGCGAACCCGGGACACCGAAGGGGTCGATCGGCCGCGGCGTCGACGGGGTCGCAATCTACAACAGCGAGACCGTCACCGAATGCGCCGTCGCACGCTTCGACGCCAACGGGGCGCTGGCCAACGCCGACGAGGCGGTGGGCGAGTTGGTCAACACCGCGGGCTCAGGGTTCTTCACCGGCTACTACAACGATCCCGAGGCCAACGCCGAACGCATGCGCCACGGCATGTACTGGTCGGGGGACCTGGCCTACCGCGACGCCGACGGCTGGATCTACCTGGCCGGGCGCACCGCCGATTGGATGCGCGTGGACGGCGAGAACCTGGCCGCGGCTCCCATCGAGCGGATTTTGTTGCGGGACAGCGCCATCAATCGCGCCACGGTGTACGCCGTCCCGGACGAACGGGTGGGAGATCAGGTGATGGCCGCGATCGTCCTCAACGACGGCGCCGAGCTCGACCCGAATGCGTTCGAAGCCTTCCTCCGCGCGCAACCCGACCTGTCCCCGAAGGCCTGGCCGCGATACGTGCGCATCGCCGCCGACCTGCCCAGCACCGCCACCCACAAGGTGCTCAAACGCCAGCTGATCGCCGAAGGCGCGTCCGCCGGACAGGGCGAAATCCTTTGGGAGCGTGACGGGCGTGGCACCACTTATCGGCAGGCCGCGTCTAACGCGGGTTCCGCGGTGCCCGACGGCGGATCTGCCCCTTCGCCCGTCGCACCCGTTTGACCGGATCTCGGCTGGTGCCGCCGGCGATTTCGTCGCGGAGCTGCGCGATGTTGGAGATCTCCGCATACAAACCGCGAATCGCGTAGTCGAGCACCGCGAACGAGCAACGCTGGTCCGGGTCATCGGCCAGACCGAGGTCGCGAGAGCGCTGCCGCGACCACAGCGCCTCGTCCAGCCGGGCGCGGCTTGCCTCGAGGTGGCGGTCCAGCGTGTCGACGAGGTGTTCCGGATTTTCGCCGCGTGCGAGCCAGGTCTTGAGGATGACGGGGTGTTTGATGACCACCCGATCCTGGGCCGGGAAGTGCTGGACCCACCGGCGCAGCGCGTCCAGGCCCGAATCGGTGGTCTCGTACAAGGTGATCGCGCGCTTGCCGGATTGGGCGCCGATCTCGCTGACCATGCCCCGCTCCAACAAGCGGTTCAGCTCGCGCCGCACGTGGCTCACCGACGGGGACCAGTAGAAGTGGCCGACCGAAAGTTCGGCACGCATCTTGATCTCACCGGCGGTGAGTTGCTCGTCGTTGGCGGCCAACACGCCCAGCACCAGGTAGGCCGTCACCGGCAGGCCATTGCTGGTGCGGGCGGGACTCATTGCAACCCAGTGAAATACGGCAGGGTGACGTCGGCGCCGACGGCGTGGAATTGCACCCGAACGCGCATGCCGATCGCCAGCTCGCCCGGGTCCACCCCGACGACGTTGGTCAGCATCTGGTAGCCCTCGTCCAGCGTGACAATCGCCGGCGCATAGGGCGGCTCGAATTCCGCGGTGACCGGGCGATGCACCACCGTCCAGCTGTAGATCTCGCCGAGCCCGCCGCTGCACTCCCACCGCAGTTCGGCCGAAAGGCACTGGCGGCAATGCTCGGTCGGCGGAAAGTTCGACAGGCCACACGCTTCGCACCGTTGGTAACGCAACTCCCCCGCCCCACAGCCCTGCCAGAAGGGGACGCTGAGTTCGCTGCTGGCGTGGGGCACCGGGCCGGTCTGGGGCCGCAACGGTTCGGATGTCATAACGGCTCGTCTCCCAGGATCAGCACTGTGGTGAACAGGGCTCCCGCACCCCCGTTGCTGCAGAACGCGATGTGCGCGTCGGGCACCTGGAGGTCACCGGCCTGGCCGCGCAGCTGCTGAACGGCCCGGACGGCCCGCTGCATCATCTGCGGATTGGAGCCGGCGTGGCTGAACGACATGGTCCCCCCGTCGGTGGTGACCGGATGGCTGCCGTCGATCGCGATGTGGCCGTCGGCGACGAACGGGCCGCCCTCGCCGTCGCCGCAGAAGCCGAAAGCCTCTAGCTGGCGGATGATTTCGAAGGAGAACGGATCGTAGAGCTCCAGCACGTCGACGTCGTCGGGCCGCAGGCCGGCGTGGGCGAAGGCCCGCTCGGCCGCGCGCCTGCCCACGACGCCATTGACGTAGTGGCCGCGATCGCCGCGCCGGCCGGCGAGGTCCCAAGCGGGCGGGTGCTGATACGACGGGCCGTGAAAGTCCGCGCCGCTGCCCAACGCGTAGATCGGTTGGCCGGCGACGTCCACCTGGTCGATGTTGGCCACGACGAGGGCGCAGCCGCCCTCGGAGGTGGTGGCGCAATCGAGGAGATGAAACGGGTCGGCGATCGGCCGCGACGCGGTGATGTCGTCCGGCGCGAACGGACCCCGTTGGTAGTAAACGGCTTCGGGGTTTCGCGATCCGTTGTTGCGAATGGTCGCCGCGACTATCGACAGTTGTTCGCGGGTGGTGCCGTAGACGTGCATGTGGCGCCGGGCGATCAGCGCGAACTCGGCGGTGGTGAACATTCCCCAGGGCGCGACGAATTCGTTCTCGGGCCGGGTCCACGGAGCAGTGGCCTGGTGGTCGCGGTATTCACCGGCTTGTGCGGCGACCAGGACGACGACGTCGGCCATGCCGTGCTCGATCGCGGCCGCCGCCTCGGTGATCATGCCGACCCCGAACGCCAGTCCCTGCCAGGCCGGCCCGAGGCGCAGGTCGTAGATCAGCGCGGTGGACAGCGGGCCCGCGCTGATCCCGTCGACGTCCTCGAGGCTCAGGCCGGCGTCGGCGAGCGCCCCGTGAATGGCCTTGAGCGCCAGGCTTCGTGACGTTTCGCCGTCCAGCCGGCGGCCCTGCCGGGTGTTGTGCACTCCGACGATCGCCGCGGTCCGCTTCGCCGGGCTAGTTTTCATCCGCGACAACTCCCAGGTAGGTTCCGACGACGTCGTATTCTTGCCCGTCGCGCTCGATGGTGCCGATCGTCGTGGTCCGCGCGCCGCGGGGTGCGGCACCGGTTTCGATCACGTCGATCCGCACGTCGATCGGCCTTGCCGATTGCGGATCGGTGATCTCGACGACCATCGCGACCGCCCGTTCGCTCTCGTCCCACTCGACACCGGTGATCCGGTGGCGGGCGGTCAGCTCCATCACCACGGAGTCCTGGCGCACCAGGAACCGGACCGGGGCGCAGGGCTCGCCGGCCCGCGGCGGGACGCACAGCGTGACCGCCACGTCAGAGGCCCGCCGGCCGTGCGCTGGTGGCCCCCGAGGCGCGCAGCTGCATCAGATCCCGTTGACTGCGCCCAAGAATTCCCGTCAGCACCTCGTCAGTGTGCTGGCCATACAACGGGGGCACCCGCCGAAGCCACCTTCGCGGCTTCCCGACGAAGGCGAAGGGCATGCCGGTGCACAGGAAGGAACCTGCGACCGGGTGGTCGATCTCTTCCCAGAAGCCTCGGGCGAGCAGTTGCGGGTCGCTCAGCAGCTCCGCGGCCGGCGTGACGCGCGCCGCCGCCAGCCCGCCGGCGCGCAGCGCCGCCACCGCGTCGGTCGCCGAACGCCGGGCGGTCCAGCCGGAAATGAGCTTGTCGATTTCGTCGGCCCCTTCGCGCCAGGCGGCGCTGTCCGGGCCGAGGTCGGGTCGCTCGATGAGCGCCGCCAACGACGCGCGAGCGGCGTCTCCCAGGGCGGCGAGCGCGACCCATTCGTCGTCGCCACGGCACGGATACACGCCCTGGGGCGTCGCGCCCGGGCCCCGGTTCCCGTTGCGGCGCAACTCGATCCCGTTGCGCGAGTACTCGACCACCACCTCGGCCGCCACGTTCAGCGCGGCCTCGACCATCGTCGACTCGACATGCATCCCGGTCCCGTCCCGGTCGCGAACCACGAGCGCCGCAACCGCGGCGAACGCGGCATGCAGCCCCGCCATCGGGTCGCATACCCCACGCGGGATCACCGGCGGGCCGTCGGCGTGTCCGGTCACCCACGCCATTCCCGTCGCCTGCTCCATCGTCTGGGCGAAGCCCACGCGATCGCGCCACGGGCCGTCGAGGCCAAACGCGGGCATCCGCACCATGATCGCGCGCGGATTGGCCGCGGTCACGGCATCCCAGTCCAGGCCGAAATTCTCCATCACCCGCGGTGAGAAGTTCTCGATCACCAGGTCGCTCGCGGCGATGAGCTCCAAGGCGACGGCGCGCCCTGCGTCGACGCTGAGTTCGGTGCTGATGCCGCGCTTGTTGTTGTTGCTGCACAAGAACACCGGGCCCCACTCCCACCACTGGTCCCAGTCGGGTGGGCGGCCGGCGGAGAGCCGCATGCCGTCGGGCCGGCGGACCCCCTCGAGCTTGATCACGTCGGCGCCGAGGGAGCCCAGGAATTGGGTGGCGACCGGTCCCGCCCAGAACGCGGTGAGGTCGGTTATCCGTATGTCGGACAACGGGAGTGCGCCCGCGTCGGCGGCTTGCGGCCGGTGGGGCCGCGGCGGCCAGTGGACACCGCCGTTGTCCGCGCCCAGCAGCGGGGGCCTGCCGGGCGGCCTGGTCGCGATCGCGTCGCTGCGATACGGCACCCGCGGTTGCACGCCGCCGGGTCCCGATTCGACGAAGACGCCGCGTTCGACGAAGTGGTCGACCATCGGCACCGTGGCCGGGGTGCCGATGGGGGCCACCGGGATGCGGAAGGCCACGGCGAGGTCGATGATCTCTTGCGTGGTGCGGGTTTCTGTCCACTGCGTGACCATGCCGAGGAATTCGTCACGGCGCTTAACCCGCCCGACGAACGACGCGAGCTCGGCGTCGTCGAGCAGGTCGGCGCGATCGATCATCACCAGAAAGTCTTGGAACTGTTGCGCGGTGATGGTGCAGAAGCCGACCATGCCGTCGGCCGTGGGAACGATCGACGGCAGCTCCAGGCTGCGTTGCTGTTGAAGGGAATCCGCGCCCAGCACGCTGGCCGACATCGCGGACAGGCCGCCCATCGCGATCGCCATCGCCTCGTAGGTCGAGACGTCGATGACCTCCCCGCCTCCGCCCCGGGCGGCGCGGCGGGCCGTCGCGGCGGCGACGGGCGCGGCGAACGAGCCGGCCAGCCACTCGCCGAGCCGCCCGCCCGCCTGCACCGGTTCGTCGCCCGGCCAACCGCGGCCGTCGATCGAGCCGCACAGCGCCTGCAGGATGAACTCGTTGGCCACCACCTGTTCTTCGAAGTAGGGCCCGGTGGTGCCGAACGGCGTCACCGCCACGATCACCGCCGACGGTCCGGTGTGCGCGGTGATGTCGTCGAGGGTCCAGCCGTCGGTCAGGTCGGTGAGCACGATGTCGGCGCCGGCCAGCAGCGCCGCCGCCCGCCCACGGTCGTTCACCGACTTCTTGCCGGCAGCCAGGTAGCCGAACAGTGCGCCAGCGGGCCCGCCGGCCGACCAGCTCCGCATCGAATCGCCCTGCGGCGACTCGAGTTTCACGACCTCGGCGCCGGCATCGACGAACATCTTGCCGCAGTAGGACACCGCAATGCCGTTGGACAACTCCAGCACCCGCCAGTCGGCGAACGGTGCCCGGGCGGCCACTCAGTTGCCCAGGGTGGTGGCGCGCCCGGCGATACCCGTTATCTCGACCGTCGGCGGCGGCTGCCCCTGCGCCAGGGCCTGCAGACCGGCCTGCGTCATCCGGGTCCACGCGTCGAGGTCGCGCTGGCCGGCCGGGCGACCGACGTGTGTGACGACGTCGACGTCGCTGGCCTGCGAGCGCAGGTAGCCGGCGCGGGCGTGCTCCTTGGGGATGTATCGGAAGGGGTCGAATGAGTATGCGGCCATGGCGTTTTCGTGCGTGATCTTGTCGATGACCGAGTCGTCCAGGTGCCCCATGGTCTCGATGACGTCCTCCGGCGCGAACGGCCAGTTGCTGTCGGAATGCGGGAAGTCGGACTCCCAGCACAGCATGTCCTCGTTGAACCAGTCCATGTTGTGCACGCCGACCTTGTCGCTGATGAAGCAGGTGTAGAAGTGGCGCTTGAACACATCGCTGGGTCCGGCATAGCCGGGTGGAAATTTCGCCAGCGTCCAGCCCGAGTGGCGGTTGTAGACGTGCTCGGCGCGCCAGAGGAAGTAGGGAATCCAGCCGACATCACCCTCGGTGAGCGAGAACTTCAGCTGCGGGAAGTCGGCCCAGAATTCGGCCCAGATCAGCTCGGTGAATGTGAACATGCTCATCATCGACGACGCCGTCATCTGCACGCTGGGCGGCGCGTCCGTCGACACCTGAGGAGAGCGAGACGCCGAGCCGACATGGGTGCACAGCACGGTCTTGTTCTCGCAGACGGCCTCGAACAGCGGATACCAGTATTTGGTGTGAATGCTGGGCATTTGCAAGGCTTCCGGGTTCTCCGAGAATGTCACCGCGTGGCAGCCCTTGTCGGCCAGCCGCTTGACCTCCTTGGCGGCCTCGGCGACGTCGAAGAGCGGCAGGATGCCGCAGGGGATGAACCGGCCCGGGTAGGCCGCACACCACTCGTCGACGTGCCAGTCGTTGTAGGCCTTGATCATCACCAGGTTCACGTCACGGTCGGGGCCCTGGTTGAGCACCTGGCCCGAGAAGCCGGTGAAATTGGGGAAGTTCAGGCCCGCCAGCTGGCCGCCGGCGTTCATGTCGCGGACACGCTCGTCGACGTTGAAGCAGCCCGGCCGCATCTCGTCGTAGCGCGAGGCGTCGATGTTGTACATCTCGCGGGGCTTTCCGGCGACTGCGTTCAGGCCCATGTTGCGTCCGCGAACCTCGCCGTAGTACCACTGCTGGGCGCCGTCCGGTTCGAGGACCACCCGGGGCGCCAGGTCCCTATATTTCGCGGGGACGTGCGCGTCGAACATGTCGGCCGGCTCGGCGATGTGGTCGTCCACGCTGATCAGGATCAGGTCGTCCTTGTTCATGCCGCACTCCTCTGCCGATATAGCGACTAGTAGACAATGATTCCTGTCACAGAGTCAACGGCGCCGTGTGACATGGCCGAACGGCAAATACACGCTGGCACCGCCATTATTCGGCAACTTCATTCGTCCGCCCGCCATGCAGTCCGAGCCAATGGTAAGGGACTATTAGTCCAGCGCTGCAGGTGAGCTCGGACAGGGCCACGCGTCCCACGTGGGTCGCCCTCCCGATATTCGGGCGAATCGGCGCCCGGAGGCTGACGCATCGTCTATGCATGTGGCTATGGCTGAAACCCAGGCTCCGAAGGCGCGCGCCGCGTGGCAGTTCTTCCAGCAGATGCTGGCCGACGTCACCAAGATCGTGACCGAGGACGCCGAATCTGAACGGGAACTCCTCGAGGGGCTGCGCGTCATCGCCCGCGTGTCGTCGCTGTGTTCGCAACTGTCCGTCGAGGCCGACCCCGACCGGCCCGCGTTCTTCGATATGTGTTCTCCGACAAGGATGGTCGGCGGGCCCAACCCCGACGGCAACTATTACCTGGCGATGATCCGCGGTGATCGGAGCTACCGGATCACCGGCACCCGGGGCACCAGCGCCTATCTCGGGTTTCAGATCCTGGCCGGCACCGGCCTGACCCCACGCCGGATGGCCAACTACGTCAGCGACACCGGCCTGACGCTAAGCGGCGACGAGTTCGCGCTGGTGCTCTCTTCGGAAGAACCCGCCGATCTCGCCGGCGCGCAATGGGTGCAGATCCCCGAGGACGCGTCCTCGGTCGTCGTCCGCGAGTACATCGGCGATCCCGCCTCCGAGGCGTTGGCCACCATGCGCATCGACGCCCTGGACCCCGATCCCGTCGCACCGCTGACCGACGACGAACTCGCCGACCAGTTCACGGCGATGGCGTGGTCGCTGATGAAGCTGGTCACGCTGCACCGCACCATCAAGCCCGAGCTGCTGGAGACGCCCAACACGCTGCTGACCGCCGAGGCCGCCGATCTGGGTGCCGCCGACACCACGCCGGACAACCTGTACATGATGGGGACATTCCGGCTCGATCCCGGGCAGGCGCTGGTTCTCGACATCGAGCCTCCCGACACCCGCTACTGGAACGTGACGCTGGAAAGCCTCTGGCACGAGTGCCTGGAGCCGCGCCGCCGGCACAGCTCGGTGACCAGTCGCGCGGTGCAGCCCGACGCGGACGGTCGGGTGCGGATCGCCATCTCGGCGGAGGACTTCGGCTTCGGCCACTGGCTCGACACCGGCGGCCGGCCCCGCGGGTTCGTGGTGGTGCGCTGGCTGGACAACCCCAGTCCGCCCGACGTCTCGGTGTCGGTCCACGAGGGAAAGGTCCGGGCATGACGCTGCAGGAGCGATTCGCCCCGGAGCGGCTGATCGCCACCGCCTGCGAGGAGGCCGGGAGTGACGACTTCGGCGACGACGGGTGGCAGGCCGGGCTGCAGCGCCTGACCGACGGGCTGGTCAACGAGGCGCGTTTGTCGGCGATCGGGGTGGAGATCGCCTACCTCGACCTCATGCGCGCCCTGAAGAACCGGCTCGGCGTAATCGACTGGCGCAAGCAACATCCGGAGGTCGCCGACAAGCCGATCACGGCGCCGATCTTCATCGTGGGCCAGCCGCGCAGCGGCACCACGATCCTCTATGACCTGCTCGCCCAGGACCCCGACCTGCGGGCGCCGCTGACGTGGGAGGTGGATGCGCCCTGTCCGGTCCCGCAGCCCGAGACCTATCACGACGACCCGCGGATCGCGCAGACGCAGGCCAGCATCGAACTCTCCGAGCAGATCATCCCGGGATTCTTGGCATTTCACCCGATGGGGGCACTCGTCGGGCAGGAGTGTGTCCGCATCACGGCCAGCGAGTTCACCAGCATGATCTTCTCGGTGCAATACCGGCTGCCGAGCTACTACCGCTGGCTGCTGTACGAGGCCGACCACGCCGGCGCCTACCGCTTCCACCGAATCTTTCTGCAGCACCTGCAGTCCGGCGTCCCCGGTCAGTGGCTCCTGAAATCGCCGGCGCACCTGTGGCACCTCGACACCCTGCTCGCCGAATATCCGGACGCGCTGATCGTGCAGACCCACCGCGATCCGCTCAACGTCATCTCGTCGATCGCCGCGCTGACCCACCACCTGCGGCGGATGGGCAGCGACGAATCCGACATCGCCGAGTGCGCGGCCCAGTCCTACGAAGAAGTGGTCGTCGGCCTCGAGCGCGGGATGGCCCTGCGCGACAGCGGCGCGGTCCCACCCGGCCGCGTCGTGGACGTGCTGTTCACCGATTTCATGAACGACCCGTGGACCACGATCAAGGACATCTACCAAAAGCTGGGCCGCGAGCTGAAACCCGAGGCCGCACAGCGGATGCGCGACTTCCTGGCCGCCCACCCCGGCGACGGCGGGGGCAGCCGATACACCTGGTCGGACACCGCCCTGGACGCCGCCGAGGTCCGCGACCGGGTGAGCGCCTATCAGGACCGCTACGGGGTGCCGACCGAGCAACTGAAGTGACTCGTTGCCGCCCGGTCACATCCGGCACATACGTCACCGATTTCTGGCACATGTCGAAGTGCCCGCCTCGCAGCGACAATCCGTGAACGCGGCTGTCTCGAAGGCCGGTTGTCGCTGCGAGGCGGGCAGGTCGAACATCCTTGCCCGCACATGCCACTGTGGCGGCTGTGACGCGGCTGTTACTCCGCCGGCTCGTAACGCAGCATGGTGACGTCGTGCTCGGGATAGTCGCAGAACACTGGGCGCACCCGCATCCCGATCCTCAGGTCCGCCGGGTCGACGTTCACCATCTCGGTGGAAAACCTTGGCCCCTCATCCCATTCGACGATCGCCAGCAGCTGCGGAACCGCGTCGGCGAAGTGCGGGCCGACTGGGCGGCGGGCCACCGTGAACGAGTACAGCGTTCCCATCCCGGATATCTCGCGCCATTCCAGGTCGTCGGCCAGGGTGTGCGGGGCACGCACCCGCGGATAGAACACGTAGCTCTGCGACGACGGCGAATACTGAATGACGACGCGATGTTCGGCCAGCGCATCCCAAAAAGGTGTGGTGGTAGGCGTTTTGACGGGCATCGGCCGCTCTAAGGTCATCGTCAGTCTCCCTGCAGGATGAGCGTCGTCTGCTCGGACAGGATTCCTCCGTTGCCGGAGACGAAGGCGCGGTTGCAGTCGGCGACCTGAGCCGCGCCGGCGCGCCCCATGATCTGGCGGGTGGCGTCGCATACGTGGTGCATGCCGCCCGCCAACCCGGCCTGGCCGAAACCGAGTTGGCCACCGGCGGTGTTGAGCGGGAAGTCGCCGCGGAAGGTCAGGTCGTGGTTGGCGACGAACTCCATGCCCTTGCCCTTCTCGCAGAACCCCGCGTCCTCCAGCGACAGCAGCACGGTGATGGTGTAGCAGTCATAGATCGACACCATGTCAATGTCGTCGCGGGTCAGATCGGTCATGGCGAAGGCGGTGTCCGCGGCCTCCGCGATCGGGGTGTGCAGCAGATCCTTTGCGTAGGTCGGGGTTTTGAACGGCACGTGTTCGCCGAATCCCCTGATCCACACCGGACGATTGCGCGAGCGCCGCGCCAGGTCGGCGTTCGCGACGACGACGGCGGCGCCCCCGACGCAGGGCATCACGATCTCCAGCATGTGCAGCGGGTCGGCGATCACCGGGCTGGCGAGGACGTCCTCCACGGTGAGCGGCTTGTCCTTCCAGATCGCGCCCTCGGTGTGGTTGGCGTTGACCCGCTGGTCGACGACGATCTTGGCCATCGCCCGCTCGTCGTAGCCGTAGACGGCCGCGTAGCGCTGGGTGACCTGACCGTACGGGCCGTTCTGGCCGAGGTTGCCGTACGGGATCTCGAATTCCGCCTGCGGGGAGCCGTATTGGTTGCTCGATGACCCGAAGTACAGGGCGTCGCCGTAGGTTTTGGGCTTCTTCTTGGACATGGGAGTGATGTAGCGGGCGGGCAGTGCGCACAGGACCGCCTCGCAGATGCCGAGTTCGACGGCGGCGGCCGCCCGCCACACCATCGCCGCGGCGCTGGCCCCGCCGAGGTCGACGTGCTCGGCGAATCTCGCTCCGACGCCCAGGTATTCGGCGATCGTGGACGGGACGAAGATCTCCGACTCGGCCAGATGCGAGGCCACGATGCCGTCGACGACCTCGAACGGCAGTCCGGCGTCACCCAGCGCAGCTGCGCCGAGCTCGGCCCATTGTTCGATGGCGAACGGTGCGGGAGACGCCTTGCTCATGCGCTCGGGCGGCAGCTCGACGTACCCGACGATCGCGGCTTCTCCACGTAATCCCATGCGGTGTCCTTATTTCCGGGGCAAACCGAGAATCATCTGCGCGATGATGTTCAGCTGGATCTCCCTCGTCCCACCGCCGATCAGCTCGGCCGGCAGGTGCAGATAGGGTTCCACGACCGCGGCGTCGGGGTCATCGACCATCGCCACCTGCCCGGTCAGCTGCAGCGTGGCCTCGAAGGTGCGGCGCAGCAACACGTTCATCGCCACCTTGGCGATGCTCGAAGCCGGACCGGACGCCTGCCCGTCGAGTAGCCGGATGGTTTCCCGCACGCCGAGCGCCCGGATGGCATTGGTGTAGGCGTCGAGTTCGCCAAGCTCACGCAAGGCGTCGTCACGATCCGGCCCCGGTTGTGCGGCGAGGCGGCGGAGCGCGACGGCCCGGTCGAACTTGACGTATCCGCTGATGGCCGAACGCTCTTCGGCCATCGTGGCGATCGCCAGGCTCCAGCCGTCGGTGGGACCGCCCAGCAACATCTCGTCGGGAACGAAGACGTCGTTGAAGAACACCTCGTTGAAGTGCGCCTGCCCGGTCGCCGTCTTGATGGGCTGGATTTCGATTCCGGGCGATCGCATGTCAATGATGAAGTAGCCGATGCCGCGGTGCTTGCTGGCCTCGGGGTCGGTGCGCGCCAGCAGCGCGCCCAGGTCGGCGTACTGCGCCAACGAGGTCCAGATCTTGTGGCCGTTGATCCGCCAGCCGCCGTCGACCTTGGTCGCCCGGGTGGCCAGCGACGCCAGGTCGGAGCCCGCACCAGGCTCGCTGAACAGCTGGCACCAATGGATCTCGCCGCGCTGGGTCGCCGGGATCAGCTTCTCCTGGAGCTCTTTTGGTGCGGCGGTCAGCACCGAGGGCAGGATCCATTCGGCGATGTTCAGCGATGGCCGCACCAATGCGGGCCGCTTAGCGAACTCCTCGTCGATGATGAGCTGTTTGAGCGGGCCCGCGTCGACGCCCCATGGCGCGGGCCAGTGCGGCGCCATCAGTCCGGCGTCCGCGAGCAGCGTGCGCTGCGGCCCGGAGGCCTGGTCCGGGTAGTCGCCGTGCGGCGCGGGCGTGTCATTGCGCAACTGCATTGCCGCGTCGAGGGTTTCGGCGACCCAGGCACGAAACTCGGATTCCGCGTCACCCAGATTGACCGACATGTCGCGGGTCTGGATGCAGGTGAGCTCGCCCAGCCGCCGGGCCCAGCGATTCGCCGGACCGATCGATCCCGCCAGGCTGATGGCCCGGCGCCAGTACAGGTGCACGTCGTGTTCCCAGGTGAAGCCGATGGCGCCGAGCATCGTCAGCGCGTCGAGCACCAGGTCCGGAATCGGCGAGACGGCGATCGTCGCCGCCCCGCCCGCGGCGAGGCGGTGCTGGTCGAGTGGTTCGTCCACGGCGCGGACCGCGTCCCAGGCCGCGGCGGTCGCCAACTCCGTGTTGACGAGCAGCATTGCCGCGCTGTGCTGCAGAGCCTGAAAGGTACCGATCACCTTGCCGAACTGCTCGCGGATTCGCAGGTGCGCGGTGACCGCGTCGACACACCACTGAGCGATGCCGGCCATCACGCTGGCCACCAATCCGACGGCGACGCACTCGGCGCGGTCGGCATCGAGCCCGCCGAGCACGTCGGATTCGGCGGCGACGTATTCGCTCAGCCGCAGGCGCCCCACGTCGGTCACCAGGTCGGTGCCGCGCACGGATTCGACTGCCGCCGTCGGCTTTGTGGTGTCAACCGCCACCCAGACGTCATCGTCTTCCCCGGTCCGAGCGCACACCAGGACGACCCGCGCCGAACAGACGCCCGCGGTCACGTCCGACGCGCCGTTGACCACCCAGCCTTGGCCGTCGCGACGCGCGCGGAAGTCACCGCCACCGGGAAGGACGACCGCCGCGGGCAAGCCGGACGCCAGGTCGCGCACCAGTGACTCCGCCGTCGGGTTCGGATCAGCCAGCAGCGCAACGGCTCCCGCGGTCACGGTGGGCAGGAGAGGGCCGGGCAGCAACGCCTTGCCGGCCGATTCCAGCACACACGCCGCGTCGATGAGCCGTCCGCCCTGGCCCCCGAGGCGCTCGGGCAGGTGCACCGCGTGAAAGCCGTTGGCAACCAGTGCGTCCCACCACGCCGGAAGGTGTCCCGCGGCCAGGTCGTCGAAGCTCTCGCGAGTCGCGGCGATCGGGGCGTGCCGGCCGGCGAACTGGGCGACGGCGTCGCTAAGGTCCTGTTGTTCCGGGGTCAGTCCCAGCGTCATGACCGCGACCCCGCGCGGCTGAGGCGACACGCCATCGAAGACCGCTGCCCTTTCCTTACAAGACGAACCGTCTCGTCTTGTGGCAGACTACGGGGCGGGTCAGGATATGTAAAGCGGACGCGACCCGGCGCGCGACAGGAGAGACCTGGGGAGATGAGGATCACTTAGATGCCAACCGATCTCACCCAGGCAAGCTATCCGAGGCGCCGCAGCGAGAAATCACGCACGGCCATCGTCACGGCGACCAGAGAACTGCTTCTCGAGCGCGGATTCGACGGCCTGACCATCGAGGCGGTCGCCGCCCGGGCCGGCGTGGGAAAGCAGACCATCTATCGCTGGTGGCCCAGCCGCCCCGTGCTGGTCGCCGACGTCATGCTCGAGGACGCGGACAAGATCCTGGCGTCGGTCGACCACACCGAGGACCTGGCGGCCGACCTCGTCGGGTGGGTACGCAAACTCGCCGCAACCCTGACGACACCGCGGGGCTCGGCGATGCTGCGGATCCTGACCGTCGCCTGCATGGAGCACCCGGAAACCGCCGCCAAACTGCGGGCCGGGTTCAGTTTGCCGCTGCACCAAAGCGTCCGCAGCCGGCTTCTCGCGGACGGTATCGACGAGGCAACGGCCGAGTCGGCGGCCGACGCCATCGTCGGCGGCGTGGTGTATCCGATACTCTCTGACGCACAGTCATATTCACGACGCCGAGCCGAGCGCACCACCCGCATCATCGTCGAGGCGCTCGGGGCCCGCCGCTGACCAAGAGTGCAGAGGACGCAGCAACGAATTCTTCTTGTAGTAGTGCTCCGCCATTCTGCGCATGATGTTGTCGAGCACGGTCACCGCCTCGGGCAGGTAAGGGCCCTTGTTCAGCATCACGCATTCGGCCCGCTCGCTCATCGCCGCATCGCTGATCTCGGCGCGCGACGGCAGACCCGTCTTGGCCAGCTGCTCGAGCACCTGCGTCGCCCAGATCACCGGCAGGTGCGCCGCCTCGCACAACCACAGAATCTCCTCCTGCAGCTCGGCCATCCGCTCGTAACCGCACTCGACCGCCAGATCGCCCCGCGCGATCATCACCCCGACCCGCGGCCGGCGCATCGCGGTGAGCAGCAGCTGCGGTAGGTGTTCGAAGGCGCGCCGGGTTTCGACCTTGAGCACGATGCCCAGCTCGCCAGCGCCGAGGCGATCGAGCTCGTCCAGCAGCCGCTCGACATCCGCCGGGCTGCGAACGAACGACATGTCCACCAAGTCGGCCAGTTCGGCGACGACGGCAAGGTCGGTGACGTCGCGGTCGGTGATCGCCGAAATCGGCAACTCGGTGTCCGGCATGTTGATGCCCTTGGCGGCCCTGAGGCGAGCCTCACCCTGTTCGGGATGGTCGATGCGCACGGTGATGACGTCACGGTCGACGGACATCACCCGCCCGCCGATCCTGCCGTCGTCGAAATGGATCGCATCCCCGGGGTGGGCATGGTCGAACGCCTCGGGCAGCGTGCAACCGATTCGCGCGACGGGTTGAGCACCGTCGACCGGGGCCGGCGAACAGTCGCGGGTCAGCCGCAGCAGGTCTCCGGCGCGCAGCACCAGGCTCTGCTCCTTCGCCGGGAGCGGACCCACTTCGGCCGGCTTTCCGCCGTCTCCGGCGTGCAGGGCCGTACCGGTCACCAGGTAGGTGGTCTGCTGGGCGGTCAGCACGAATCCGCCTGGAGCGCCGACGGTCTCGAGTCCCAGCCGCCGCCTGGATCCGCGCGCGTCCCGCAATACCAGTACGTCGCCGCCGTCGCGGTTGGCCAGCCACCGTCGCGGGACCGTGATGACCGCCATACCGGGCTGGGGCGGGCCGGTCGGCTCCTCGGTCGACGTCAGCCAGGCGCGTGCCGGCGCGACGACCTGACCGAGGGGATTTCGGTGTGGACGCAGCTTGATGACGCGGGGACCCGGCTCCAGCGGCCCGGTACGCAGCTTCGGTCCCGCGAGATCCATTGCCACCAGGCAGGTTTCGCCGGCGCGGGCGGCCGCGTCCCGGACGTGGTGCGCCATCGCGCGCCACGCCGGCGCGTCGTCGTGCGCGCAGTTGATCCGCGCGATGTTCATGCCGCGTCGCACCAGCCCGCGAACCAGGTCGGCGTCGGTGGCGGCCTCCGACGGCAGCGTGACCATGATGCGGGTCGCGCGATGCGGCGGGCGTGGGCCCAGCAGGTCCACGGTACGTTGCCGCAGTATCTCCGGGCCTCGATTGATGGGTACCACCGAGGGCGGCGGCGGCTCCCACCTGCCTCCCACGATGGCGGCGATGGCCGCGCGAACCGCCGAAAGCGTGGCGTGAACATGTGATTCGCTGCGGCCCAGCGACGAAAGCCCGAACTCCGCCAGGTCCGCCTGCAGCTCCCGCAAGTCGCATTGCCGAATGGCCCAGTAGTGGACCAGGTTTCGCGCGCTCGACCGATGCTCGGGCGCCACGGTGGTCAGCCAGTCCGCCCACGCGCGTTCGGCCTCGGACAACCTGGTCAACAAGCCGTCGATCCGGTCGAGCAAACCCGCCAGTCGCCGCAGGTCACCTCCCCCGGCGATGCGCTCAGGAAGCACGACGACTCCTTCGTGGTTTTGCGGCCACATGGTGTTAACGTCCGCGTAACGGTAACGACGCGAAACATCAAGGCACACACCAAATTAGCGGCCGCCGGGGATCCCAGAGCAGAGGAATTGGTCCCAAATCCGGGCGGCGCGGATCCGATGGGTAAGATCCCGCACGGCGACGGGAGCGGGCATGGACGAGGACTGTCTGAAGCTCAGTGCCTATCTGGCGGAACGCCGGCGGACCGGCGAGGGCTTCGTCTCCGACGTCCTGCTCGACCTCTACCAACAACACCGGATCGCCAGCAGCGTCGTGCTGCGCGGCATCGGCGGATTCGGGACGGGTCGGCACCTGCGAACCGACGAGTCGCTGACGCTGTCCGAGGACCCGCCCGTGGTGATCGTCGCCGTGGACACGCGCAAATCGATCGAGGCCCTGATCGACCCGGTGCTCGCGATCAAACAGCGCGGCCTGATCACGCTGGAGCGCGCGCGGCTGCTGCGCGAGGACGTCAGGTTGCCGGAGCTACCCGACGACTTGCGCGAGGCCGTCAAGCTGACGATCTACCTCGGCCGCAAGGAGCGGGCCCAGGGAGTGCCGGCCTACGTCGCGGTCTGCGATCTGATGCACCGGCGCCACATCGCCGGCGCCTCGGTCTTCCTGGCCGTCGACGGCCTCATCCACGGACAACGGCACCGCGCCCACTTTTTCGGTCGCAACGCCGACGTACCGATGATGGTCGTCGCGGTCGGGTCCGGCGATCGGATCGCTCGGGTGCTGCCGGAGCTCGGCGACCTGCTCCACCGGCCCATGCTCACGCTGGAACGCGTCCGCGTGTGCAAGCGCGACGGCGAATTGCTGGAACGGCCGCATGCCCTGCCGGGCGTTGACGAACACGGCCTGCCCCTGTGGCAGAAGCTGATGGTCTACACCTCCGAATCGGCGCTGCACGACGGGGTGCCGATTCACCGCGCCATCGTCCAGCGGCTTCGTCAGCGCGAATCGCCGGACGGCGCGACGGTGGTCCGCGGCATCTGGGGTTATCACGGGGACCACCGACCCCACGGGGACAAGCTGCTCTCGCTGAGGCGTCGCGTGCCGGCGGTCACAATCGTCATCGACACCCCGGCCAACATCGCCGAATGCTTCGACGTCGTCGACGAACTCACGCAGCACGATGGGCTGGTCACCAGCGAGATGGTGCCCGCGTTGGTGTCGGACGAAGGCGAACCCGGCCGGGGCGGCCCGCCCATGGCCAACCACCGCTATTAAGAACCCGGGCGTCAGCCCGCGACGGACGCGTCGTAGATCGACTGGATCGACTTGTCCAGCGTGGCGTTGAACTGCTCGTCGGACTGGTCGACCGAAAGCCCCTCGGTCAGCGCGCGGCTGAAGCTGGCGATCAGCCCGGTGTTCTTCGCCAGCAGCTCGTTGGCCTCGTCGCGCGAGTAGCCACCGGACAGCGCGACCACGCGCATCACCTTGGGGTGCTCGATCAGCGGACGGTAGAAGTTGACCTCGGTGGGCAGGCTCAGCTTGATCATCACGCGCTGACCGTCCGGCACGGTTTCGAGTTGCTTGGTGATCTCGTCCCGCAAGATGGCCTCGGCCTCGGCCTTGTCCGGGATCGAGATGGTGACCTCGGGCTCGAGGATGGGCACCAGGCCGTGCGACAGCACCTGATGGCCGACCTCGAACTGCTGGGCGACGATCGCCGCGATGCCCGCCGCGTTGGCCCCGCCGATCACCGACCGCTCCTTGGTGCCGAACACGCCTTTGCTCACGGCCCGCTCCAGCAGCTCGTCCAGTCCCGGCATCGGCTTCATCAGCTGGACGTCGTCGGACGCCTCCGCCAGGCCCTTGTCGATCTTCAGGATGGGCACCACGCCCTTGGTCTCCCAGAGGTACGTGGTCGACGGCACACCCTCGATGTCCCGGTCCATGGTCTGTTCGAACAGGATCGCCGCCAGCACCCGGTCGCCGTTGAACGCCGGGGAGGTGATGATCCGCGAACGCATCTGGTGGATGAGGTCGAACATCTCCGCGTCGGAGGAATACGCGTCCTCTTGAATTCCATATAGACGCAGAGCCTTGGGCGTCGAGCCGCCGCTTTGGTCAAGCGCTGCAATGAACCCCTTGCCCGACGTCATCCGGTCGGCCTGCTGCTGGTTCGGCATGGAACTTCCCCACTCCTTCGTGGCACTGTCGGGTGCCGATCATATTCGTCCGATCGGGGCGCGAGCGGGCAGGTCGTCAGTCGCCGGTGCACGTCGCGAAGTGCCGCGATCAGCATGATCAGACGCTACCGCCGTCACTTCGGCGCGTTGCCAGCGCTCCACGTCGGTCATGGTCGCACGACACGGCCGTCACGCCACGGTGTCGTCCTGCCGCGGGGCGCGGCGTTTGGTGGGCCACACCGCCATGCGATCGAGCAGCCCGTCGCGCAGCACCAGTGTGTGAAACAGCACGGCGCAGACGTGAGCGGTGAACGTCAGGAAGAGCAGGAAGGCGAACACGTTGTGGGCCTGCCGGAGCACCGCGTACAGATCGAGGTCGTGCGGCGCGATGCCCGGTAGCCGCAGCGGCCCCGCCAGGGTGATCGGGAATCCTGCGGCCGACAGCATCGCCCACCCGATCAGCGGCTGGATGAGCAGCAGCGCGTAAAGCAGGTATTCCGACCACGACGCGATGCGGCGTTCGGCCGGGCCCATCGTCGCCAGGAACGGGGGCAGCCGGTGGGTGAGCCGGTTCACCAAACGCACCACGGCGAAGACGAGGATCAACACCCCCAGCGGGCGATGGATGGCCAGCAGCAGCGGGTAGTAGCTCAGCGATGCGATCATGGTCACGCCGATCACCAGCTGGACGATGACCATCGGCGCCATCAGCCAGTGCAGAATTCGGGAGGGGACAGCGAAACGTGCTGGGGCGCTGGTGGTTTCGCTTGCGGTTCCGGTCATGACAGCACCTTGGTCACGTTGACCTCGCTGGGCGATTTGGGTTCCTCGGCGCGACGGGTGAAGGAGCGTGCGTAGACGGCCGACCTCGCCGGCGGCAGCGGGTCGTCCGATGCGGTGATGCCGTCCGGCAGGACCAGCGGGTCGAAGTTGATATCGCGCGCGTTGCCGGCTTCCTCGGTCTGCACCGCGGTGATGGTGATGGTGCCGGCGTCGATGGTCCGCCGCGACTGCGGCCACGGCTTGGTGGCGTCGTGGGTCGGATCGCCGGGCTCGCCGACCGTAAGCACCAGCCGCCAGCTCAGTGGCCGCTGCGACGCCGCGCGGATGAGGTCATCGAAAAGGTAGTCCTTGCCGTGCGGCGGCTGCGGGCCCCCGCCGCCGCCGGCGTCCACTGGCACCACCGACCAGCGCACCGGAACGGTGGCGCCGGCGCTGTTGGTGAACCAGAACGCGTTCAACCCGTAATACGTACTGTCCGCGAACCCCGCGGTGGGCGGGGACTGCTTGATGATCTTCATCGCCGCAACGGTTTCGGGATGGCGATCGAGGAACGCGGCCAGCTTTTGCGGGTCGGGCTTGCCGGTTTCGGGCAGCGGCTTGGACGCCAGCAACCGCTCGTAAAACCCCTCCGGGGTGCTGTCCGTGAACACGGGAAAGTTGATCATCGCGGTGCGCCACTGCTGCCCGTGGGCCTCGAACAGCAGCCCGAGGCCGCGGACGGTGTCGGGCTTGTCCGCCTGGTCCGGCAGGCCGCCGCCCAGCGAGAACCGGCCGACGACCGGCACGGTTCCGGGCCGGAAGACCGCGGCCCGGCAGATGGCCGCGCCCGCCCCGTTGCTCGCAAACGACGCCGTCGCGCTGAGTCCTTTGGCATGGTTTCGCCGAAATCCGTCGTGGCGGCCGAAGACGTGCTCGAAGCGATCGGCGAACCGGGGCGGGGTGAGCGTGTCCGGCCTCAACCAGCCGCCGGCATAGGCAAACCCGCCCACGTCCACCGCCGCGAAGCCGGCGACGGCGCCCATGCCGAGCAGCGCGGCCCGCCGATTCAGCGCGAAGCGGCGCGGATGTTCGGCCTGGGTCGCGTCAACGTCGTCGTCCGGGACGCCATCCTGATCACCGGCCTCCATGCCCACCGTCCTTTCCCGCTTTTCGGGGCCAGCCGCGCAGCCTGGGAACGACACTCGGTGGACGCAATTCATCCACCCGGGGCTGCCGTGCGCAACACCTGCGGCGGTCCTCGCGCACACTGCGACCACGTCGCGGCGCCCGAATACGTTCAGTAATCGCCTACTGACAACCGACGTTGCCAGCGCACCTCCCGGGCCGGAGCATCGGTATCGACGTCCCGTGGCTTAGGATCGAATGATCACGTGCGGCTGCGCTCCGCCTAGCGGCGCAGGATCGATGGAGTATTTGTCCTCTACATGGGCGTGTTACGCGGGTTGAGTCGACAGCCCCGGCTTGGCGGTAGCTGTTGATTTCTCTGTCCCCGCACCGGACGAATGTGAGTGATGAACCATGATCGAACAATCTGGCGACTCGACCGATCCGATCGCCTTCGAGGTAGGAAAACGGCAGGTAGACCAGACGGTCGTACTCACCGTCTCGGGCGAAGTGGACATGCTCAGCGCGCCGCAACTCGCCGAGGCGATACACACCGAGCTGGCCACCGGACCGGCGGGACTCGTCGTAGACCTGTCCAAAGTGGACTTCCTGGCCTCGGCCGGGATGACCGTCCTGGTGTCCGCGCAGGCGGACGTCGCGCCGCCCACTCGGTTCGCGGTCGTCGCGAATGGCCCGGCCACCAGCCGGCCGATCAAGCTCATGGGTTTGGACAACGTGCTGTCGCTGTACAGCACGCTCGACAGCGCGCTGTGCCGGGTCTCCGAAGGTTCAACCTCGGAAGAGCTCGCCTGACGCGCTAAGTGGCGGGCGCCAGGACCTGCTGAATGCGTTCGTCGCGTGGCAGCACGGGACCGTCGTCGAGAGCTTCGTCGACGCCCAGCTCGGTCAGGCCGGCTTTGGTCATCAGCGAGGTGCCGTAGGCGGCGAGCGCGAGCTTTTGGTCGTCGCTGTGGCCATCCTCGATGAGCATCGCGCCGATCAGGCAGATGACGGCCATCTTGTAGGCGTTGAACGCGCGATACCACGCGCGGTTGCAGACCGTGATCCCGCTGACCGACTCGTAGTGCGCCAGCAGGGCGTCGATGCCCAGCGCCGCCGGGTGGGTGTTGATGCCGACGGGCTGCATCCACAACATCTCGAGCCAACCGATGTCGGTCAATGGATCGCCCACGGTCGTCATCTCCCAATCGAACACGGCGCTGACCTCGCCGTCGCGAAAGGCGAAGTTGCCCGGTTTGGCATCGCCGTGCACCAGCCTGACCTTCGGGCAGGGCCGGGGCTTGCCGGCGCGCAGCACCTCGTAGAGCCGTTCCAGCGCGGGTAGCCGGTCGCGCTTGACCCGGTTCATCTCCGCAACCCAGTGGTCTAGTTCGCGGTCGAGATGACTGCGACCGTCGTCCAGCGCGTCGAGCCCGGTCTGCGCCAGGTCGACGGCGTGGATCGCCGCGAGTTGTTCGACCAGGCTCTGACACATCCGCACCACGGTCGAGTCCGCGACGCCGGCCGGCGCCTCCATTTCGTAGACCTGACCGGCGGCCCGTTCCATCACGAAGAAGGGGCGGCCGAGCACGTCGCCGGTTTCTTCGAGCCACAGCGCCCGCGGGACACGGACCGCGGAGTCCGCCAACGCCCGCAGGATCGCGAACTGGCGGGCGAGATCGTAGGGCTCCAGCAGGGCGGGTGGTTTGGGCCGCAGCCGCAGCACCGCCTCTTGGCGGGTGTGCCGGTCACCGTGCCGGGTGACGACGCTCAGCATCATCATCTCGGCGGAATGTCCGAAGTCCACCCGGTCCAGCCCCTCGGCACGGACGTCGTCAGCGTCGGGTACTTGCGTGCGCAGCCAGGCCGTCAGGCGCTCTTCGGAGTTGGCGTCCAGTGTCATTGGCGGACCGGATCGTCTTCTCCGGGCAGCCGGTCGACGGGTGTCTTGTCCTGGGTGAACGCCGACATGTCCATAGCCGTCCAGTTCGGATAGCGTTGGTAGCCCTGCCCGCCGAGCAGCAATTCGAAGACGCCCCAACCGATGTCGCCATCGATCTCGAACCGCATCAACTGGTCGAGCGCCATCGATTTGCCCTCGGTCTCCGCGAGCTGCTCGGGATCGGTGCTGTCCCAATTGAAATGGATAAAGTACGCTCCGTCGCCCAGGTCCTCGTATTGGCAGTGCGCCATCGGAAGGCCGTAGTAGGCGTTGACTTCCTGGTGGGCGGCGTCGGCGAAGACACGGTAGGCCTTGCCGTCTTCGTCGGTGAAGACCAGTGTCGCGCGGGCGGGCCGCTTTCTGTCGCCGTCGAATTCCACCTCGTGCTCGATCTCGACGAATCGCTTCGACAGGGTGCCGTCGGCGTGAGTGATCCCGCCGTCGACGTAATTGACTGCGCCGTCCGAGGATTCGATGACCCACGCCTCGATGGCGCGGTCGTCGAATCCGGCGTCGAGCCACAACCAGAAGTCGATCTTGTCCGAGACGCGCACGCCGAACGTGCGGTCGCGCCCGCCGTGGAACCCGTCCACGCTGATGCGCTCGCCGTCGATCGTGACCCAGCCGCTCCATCGTCCGGGTTCCTTCATGTGATACATGTCGGCCAGCAGCTGGCCATCCGCACCATGCACCTTCATCGGCAGCAGCTCCCACATCGGGGCGGTGGGCTCGTAGTAGAGCTCCCACTCGATGCCGGACTTGTTGGGGGCGACGTCGAGCCTCCACTTCTTCAGCGGCTCGACGCAGGTCCAGCTCATCGGCCCAGCGCGCAGGTCGGCGCGGTCGGCGCCGGTCACGGGCCGGCCCGCCAAAAGGTCCCAGTGCCGGCCGTCCGCGAGGCTGACCTTGACATATCCCAGCGCGGTTCGGGTGTTGGGGTTGTTGCCGTAGCCGCTGGCCAACAGCATGGTGCCGTCGGGCGACGCGGCGAAGAAGTAGCACCGGTCCGACCACGTCGGATCGGGATCGTGCACCCGGTCGAAGGTTGTCGGGAGCTGGTGGGTGAACGACTCGTCGGCAGCAGAGTAGCCCATCATCGCCCTCTCTGTCGGGTTGATGGCCTGGGCCACAAGAAGATTCGATGCATCGCGACTGCACCGCGGTTGCCCGTGGCATCAGATACCGAAGTAGCACAACGCATCCCGTACCATCGGCGAGATGGAACCGAGCCGGTGGTGGGGCGCCGACCGCGCGATCCTCGACGACGAGGAGGCCCGCAGGCGAATCCTCGACGCCGCGGGGCGCTGCATCGTCCGCCGGGGGAACTCTCAGTTCCGGATGGGTGAGGTGGCCGACGAGGCCGGGGTGTCGCGGTCGACGGTGTACCGGTACTTCCCCGGCCGCGACGATGTGTTGCTTGGCCTAATGCTGATGCGGGTCGACAAAGCGCTTGGTGATCTGGTGCGCTCGCTGCCCGCGCCGGACGACCCGGTTCGGTCGGTGCCCGAGATGGTGTTGGCGCGGGTCGAGTCGGTGGCCGGCAATCCACTGAACGAGGCGATGTTCGCCGCGGAGAGCACCGCGGTGGCCGCGGCCCTGGAGAAGGGCTCGGAGCCCTTCGTGGAGCTACTGCTGCGGCACTATGAACCCCTGCTGAATCAGTGGAAGCGGGCGGGGCGCCTCTACGACGACCTCGACTTTCGCTCGATCGTCCAGTGGTTGCACACCACCACGTTGTTTCTGCTGGGGCCGTCGTGGCGCTATCGCCCGGCCGCCGACAAACGCCAGTTCGTCGAGCAGTTCGTGGTGCGGGCGCTGGTGCCACAAATCAGACAATAATCACGTATTGTCTGATGTCCAGACGTTCGGGTATTTTTGTCTGACGGGACCCCGCGCCGGTTGAGTGACCCCTCCCGCCGGCACGGGGATCCCGAACCAGAACGGATGCACATGAAAAACGTTGCGGAACAGGCTTTTTCCCTCGTCGGCTTGGCCGCTCATCTGGGCCAGGGGGTCCGCCGGGTGGCCGCCGACGCCGTGGTGGGGGCCCGGCTGGGGTTGCCCCGGACGGTCGCTGACATCGACGCTGGCGTCCTGTCCAAGCTGATGGGGACCGCCGTCAGGTCGGTCCGCGTGCTCGACCGGGACGCCGGGACCTCGTCGCGAGCCCGGCTCGTGCTGACCGGCAAGAACGTCCCCGAGTCGGTGTTCGTCAAGGTCGCCGCCGAAACCACCGCCACCCGCCTGATGGGCGAGCTCGGCCGCCTCGGACACACCGAGGTGCGCTTCTACAACGAACTGGCACCGCAACTGCACGGCCTGCCGCAGGCCTACGGCGCGGCGTTCGACACCTGGACGGGCCGTTACCTGCTGGTTCTGGAAGACCTGCCCGCCGGGTCGTGCGAATTCCCCGACACCCTCCACCCGCTGTCCCCCGACCAGGCCAGCCTCATCGTCGACTTGCTGGCCGATCTGCACGCCACCTTCTGGGACCGCCTCCCGCGGGACCGCAACGGCCCGCTGGGCTGGCTCTACACCCCGTCTGACGACGTCACGTCGTTGTTGACCGGTTCGCTGATGCACGCCTCGATCAAGCGGCTCGCGGGACGCACCGAAATCCCCGTCGAGAACGGCGCCTTCATCGCCGACAACTACCGTGCCGTCGCCGCGCTGATCGACACGCCCCCGCACACCGTCATGCACGGCGACGCACACCCCGGCAACATGTATTTCGACGGCGGCAAGGCAGGACTGCTGGACTGGCAGGCGGTGCGGCGCGGACACCCCTCCCGCGAGCTGGCGTACACGCTGATCACCAGCTTGACCCCGGAGGACCGCGTGGCGAACCAACGGGAGCTGCTCGACGACTACCGACGCGCCCTGGCGGCGGCCGGCGGACCGGACCTCGACCGCGACGAGCTGTGGCGGCGCTACCGGCAGGGCGCGCTGTATGCGTATGTGGCCCCGCTGATCACCGCGGGGATGGGCGGAATGCAGGTGGAAGGCATCGCGATGGAGGGCCTGCGGCGCGGCGTTGCAGCGCTGGACGACCTGGAAACCATTGCGGCACTGAAGAGTTGTCTTTAACCCGAAGTTCGCAGGATTCATTGACTGAAGGTGCCGGGAGGAATATCGTCAGTACTTACGCTACGCGGCGTAGCGTAATGCGGCGGAGAGGTCTCTCATGTTCGATCTCAAGATCACCGGTGGCACTGTCGTCGACGGCACCGGCGCCGACCGCTATCGGGCCGACGTCGGCATCAAGGACGGCGTGATCGTCGACGTCGTCCGCCGCGGCGCCGACGACCCACCGATGGCCGGTGAAGCCGCCGAAACCATCGATGCGACAGGGCATCTGGTGGCCCCCGGGTTTGTCGACATCCACACCCATTACGACGGCCAGGTGAGCTGGGACGGCCTGCTCGAGCCGTCCAGCGGCCACGGCGTCACGACGATCGTGACCGGCAACTGCGGGGTCGGCTTCGCCCCCGTGCGGCCCGGCAGCGAGCAGTGGCTGATCGAGTTGATGGAGGGCGTCGAGGACATCCCCGGCACCGCGCTCACCGAGGGCATCACCTGGGGCTGGGAAACCTACCCCGAGTACCTCGACGCGATCGGCAAGCAGAAGTTCGCGATCGACGTGGGCAGCCAGGTGGCCCATGGGGCCATCCGCGCCTACGCGATGGGCGAGCGGGGCGCCCGCAACGAGCCGGCCACGCCCGACGACATCGCGGCCATGTCGCGGCTGGTCACCGAGGCCATCGAGGCCGGCGCGCTCGGATTTTCGACGTCGCGCACGATGGGCCACCGCGCGATGGACGGCGAGCCGGTGCCCGGCACCTTCGCCGCCGAGGAGGAACTGTTCGGCCTGGGCCGGGCCATGGCCGCCGGCGGTCAGGCCGTGTTCGAGCTGGCCCCGCAGGGGGCCGCGGGCGAGGACATCATCGGCCCGAAGAAGGAATTGGACTGGATGCGCCGGCTGAGCGCCGAGATCGACCGCCCGGTGTCGTTCGCCCTCATTCAGGTGGACGCCGACCCGAAGCTGTGGCGCGAGATGCTCGACCTCTCCGCGGATGCGCACGCGGCGGGCGCACGGCTGCACCCGCAGATCGCGGCACGGCCGTTCGGCATGATGATCGGCTTCCAAGGACATCACGGCTTCAGCCATCGGCCGACGTATCGCAGGCTCGCGGCCGAATGCAGCCGCGCCGAGCTCGCGCAGCGCCTCGCCGATCCCGCGGTGAAGGCGGCGATCCTTTCCGAGGACGACCTGCCGGTGGACCCGACGCTGCTGTTCGACGGGATGTTCGCCTTGGTGCAGCACTCGCTGCACCGCCTCTACGCGCTGGGCAACCCGCCCGACTACGAGCCGACCCCCGACCGCACCGTCGCCGCGATCGCCAAGGAACGCGGCGAGGACCCGCTGGCCACCCTCTACGACCTCATGCTCGAGGCGAACGCGACCAACATGTTGATGCTGCCGCTGTTCAACTACGCCGACGGCAACTGCGACGCGATCCGGGAGATGATGCTGCACCCGGCCGGCGTGCTGGGCCTCTCCGACGGCGGCGCACACTGCGGAATGATCTGTGACGCTTCCTATCCCACCTTCCTGCTGACGCACTGGGCCCGGGACCGCCGGCGGGGCGAGAAGCTGCCGCTCGAGTACGTGATCCGCAAGCAGTCCCGCGACACCGCGCACCTGTTCGGCCTCACCGACCGCGGCACCATCGAACCCGGCAAGAAGGCCGACATCAACGTGATCGACATGGACGCCCTGCGACTGCATCCGGCGGCGATGGCCTTCGACCTGCCGGCCGGCGGCCATCGGATTCTGCAGGGCGCGAGCGGCTACGCCGCCACGATCGTCGGCGGGACGGTGACCCGCCGCAACGACGTCGACACCGGGGCGCGCCCCGGCCGCCTGGTGCGCGGAGCGCGTTAGGGTTCCGCGCGTGAATGCGTCAGTGGGCAACCCGGCTCGACCCCGCCCCCACGCCCAAGAGGACGCAATCGGGACCCCGCCCCCCTGCCCGACCATGGTGCCGGCCGAGCGCTACTACTCACCGGCGTTCGCCCAACTCGAGGTCGAACGGATGTGGCCGAAGGTGTGGCAGCTCGCCTGCATGGTCGACCACGTCGCCGAGCCGGGCGATTACTTCGAGTACCGCTGCGGCCCCTACGGGGTGCTGATCGTGCGCGGCGCGGACGGCGTCTTGCGCGCGTTCCAGAATGCCTGCCGCCATCGCGGCAACTCGCTGTGCACCGGTTCGGGTTCCGGGCTGCGCGAGCTCAAGTGCGGGTATCACGGGTGGACCTGGGACCTCGCCGGCACGCTGAAGCGGGTGCCCGACCGCAAGGGCTTCGGCTCCCTGCGGATGTCCGACTTCCCGCTGATACCCGCCCGGGTCGACACCTGGGAAGGGCTGGTCTTCGTCAACCTCGATGTCGGCGCGATGCCGCTGCTGGAGTACCTGGAGGCGGTGCCCGACGACATCGCGTGGTGCCACCTGAGCGACTTCCGCTGCTACGCGACGCTGACCATCGACGTCGACGCCAACTGGAAGACGATCGCCGACGGCTACAGCGAGACCTACCACATCCAGACGCTGCATCCCGAGCTGCTGCGCTGCGTCGACGACGTCCATGCGCCCCAACAGATCTGGGGCCACACCGGCAAGTCGGACCAGCCCTACGGCGTGCAGAGCCCGCGCTTCGGGGGCGCGCTGAGCGACGAAGAGGTCTGGGACGCCTACGTCTACACGCAGGGCGCGCTGATGGGCGCGGCCGAAGGCACGCCGTTCCCCGCGGACGAGCGCCGGCCCGGGCAGACCGTCCAGGACTTGATCGCGGCGCGCACCCGCGCCTTCGCGGCCAGCCGCGGGGTGGACCTCGAGTGGGCCGACACCGACCGGGTCACCCGGCTGCACCAGTACAACGTGTTCCCCAACATGACATTTCTGGCCAACGCCGACCACCTGACGCTGATGTGCTCGCGGCCGGGCGCCGACCCCGATCACGGCGAAATGGTCATCTTCTTGATGACCCGGATGGCGCCGGGGGCACCGCGGTGCAAGCCGGCGGACGTGCGAAGCACCGCCGGGGAGGCCGAACCGGGCTTGGTGCTGACCCAGGACATCCGGCTGCTCGCGGGCTTACAGCGCGGCCTGCACCAACCCGGGTTCACCCACCTGGCGCTCTCCAGCGAGGAACGGCGCGTCATCAACATGCATCGCAACCTCGAGCGCTACCTGGACCTGCCCGAGTCCGAGCGGATAAGCGGCGGCGAAAAGGTGCCAACGGAATTCGATTAGACCTCCCGAAATCGGGTAGGCGCGCATTAGACTCCCGGCTTGTGACGAGTCCGTCCGATGCCTGGGGCTACGAACGGCGGCAACTCTTGCATCAGGTACAGATGCGATGTCAGGCACTCGGTCGCAGGCGGGCGCGGCGGCTGTGTCACCACTTCGAGCGCGTCGGCGTCCACACCGCCCCCGAACGCCTGCGCCAGATGGTGGCAGGGGGGCCCGTCGCCGACGATGAAGTGACGGATGTGAATTTCGCGTTGATCGCGATTCAGCTCAATCGCGAGGCCCGGGGCGCGAGGGTCAAGCGCCTCAAGCGCCAGGGCACCCGCTCGCTGCTGTTCATGGGCTTGGTCCTGGTGGTACTCAACTTCCTCTTCTGCATCGCCTACGTCTTGCTGAACCTGGCCCAACAGGCCACCCCACTGTGAATTTGGGCTAATAGGTCACCATCAGTGCTCGACCGTGCGGCTGGACGCACGCTCGCGGGTAGGCGTGGCGGGCCGGCCTGCTCAGGATGACGGTACGGCGTCGAGCCGGAACACCGCGCATCGGCCGGCGAGGGCTTCGAACTCGTCGGCGGTTCCTTGCTGCACCAGACCCGAGCGCTTGTAGAACCCGACGCCGCGCGGCACTTTTTCGGGAAAAGCGCGCAGCACCGGCCGGGCTTGCTCCGCGGAGAGCTCTGCGAAGGCCACGCGCTCGGCCTTGCGGCCCCGCATGATGGTCCCGGTGCTGGCGGCCCGGGCGTTGAGAACCCAATCGGCGCGCGGGTATCCGACGAGATAGCGGCTGTCATCAAACATGAACGGCGTGACAGGCGTGCTGCGCGGTTGCCCCGATTTGCGGCCTGGCACCGTGAGCACCCGTACCGGCCCGGCGACGACACCAGCTTTCTGCATCTGCATCATCACCTTGTTCATCGCCTTCAGCCAGGCCGGCGGTTTCGGATCAGGCATTTCGTCCCCGCTCACTCGTTAGCGAATCGGTGTGGCGACACTTCCTAGTGTGATATCAACGTGGCTGATTTATGTCAAGCGGCCTGATACCAGCTTGGCCTCAGTCGCGATCGTGGTGGCAGACGGCCTCCAGCCTGAGACCGAACGGGTCGTACCAAAAGGTGGCGTAATAGTGGCCGGCGTATTGCGGGAAGTGCTGCGGGGGATGGATGACCGTGCCGCCGATCCGAAGGACATGATCGTGTACGGCGTGCACCGAGGACCGGCGCCGCACCATGAACGCCAGGTGCTGCAGGCCGGTCCGCTCTGCCGAGTACTCGCCCGGTTGGCCCGACGGGTAGAAGAACAGGTACGTCCCGGGCTTGTTGTCCGCGGGTTTGTAGGCGAATTCGTCGACGGCATCAAGGAAGGGCTCGAATCCGACCAAGGGCATCAGCGCGTCGTAGTACCGCTTCGCGGCCCGGAGGTCCGGCACATTGACACCGACGTGGCCGAGCATCGCGTCAGCCGGCCGGCCCGCGCCCGTCACCGGCCAGCCGGAGCAAAAGACGCGTGCCGCCCAACGGACTGGAGTGCAGGGACGCTGTCCCTCCGTGTAGTTCGGCCTGCTGGGCGACGAGGGCCAGTCCGAGACCCGACCCGGAACGGGAAGCGGTAGACCCGCGCGAGAAGCGTTCGAAGACGGCGGTGCGCTCGGACTCGGGCACCCCGGTGCCGTTGTCGTCGATGGCGATTTCCACGCCCTCGCCGGAACTTGTTACGTAGAGCCGGATTTCGTTGGCGCTCCCGTGCTTGACGGCGTTGGCGATCGCGTTGTCGATCACCAGCCGCAGCCCGGTGGGCAACCCCACCATCAACACCGTGGGCGACGGCACCAGCGACACCTGCACATCCGGGTACACGCGAAGCGCGTCGTGCGCGGCACGGTCCAGAAGCTCGGTGACGTCGAACGGAACAAAGTCGTCGACCGTGGTCAGGTCGCCCTGCGCGAGCCGTTCCAGCGCCGTCAGCGTCGCTTCGATCCGGCTCTGGGTGCGGATGACGTCACCGATCACCTCTTGGCGTTGTTCCCGCGGTATTTCCAAGGTGGACAACACTTCCAGGTTGGTGCGCATGGCGGTCAGCGGGGTGCGCAGCTCGTGCGACGCGACGGCGGCGAAGTCGCGCGCCGACTCCAGCGCCGCCTTGGTGCGCTGTTGCTCGTTGCCGATGCGAGCGAGCATGCCTTCGACCGCTTCTGCGATCTCCACGGCCTCGCGCACGCCCCGAACCTGGACTTCGTCGGGGCTGGATTGGGCGTTGATGGCGCGGGCCTGCTGCGCCAGCAACAGGAACGGATTGACCATGATCAACGAGATCACCCAGCCGACGAGGATCGTGCCGCCGATGACGCTGCCACAGATCAGCAACACGCGCATGTGTAGTTCGTTGATCCGGTGTTGCGCTTCGGCCAGTGGGGCGGCGAGCGCGATCGAGGCGGGGCCCGCGCTGAAGGTGCGGACGCGGTACTGCACGCCGTTGATGGTGGTGTTGGCGTATCCGTTCGGGAGCTTCGGCAAAACGATATTGCCCGGAACGGACACCGTGACGTCCCCGATGCGCGCGGTGCGCACTAGGTTGCCGTCCGGCGTCGGCCGATCGGGATTGGCGAGCTGGCCGCTGTTGATCAGCGTGTTGATATCTCCCAAACTGCTCACCGAATCCAGCCGGCGGTCGAGCTGGCTGTACTGATCGTTGGTGACGCCGATCCACACCCACGCGCCCAGAAGGACGACCAGCGTGATCACCGAGAGCGCGGCGACGATGAGGATGGTGCGCAGCGACAGCACCTTCATCGGCAACCGCAGACGATGAAGCGGAGGCCTATCGGTCGCCATCACTCACACCGTCCGCGGCAGCGGCCGAACTTCTCGTGACATCTTGCCTTCCGTCTTGGCCCTGGCTTGACCAACGAGCTCAGGATATAGGCGCGATGTTTGAGGTTAGCGGTTCACACGCGCGGCGCTACGAGCGCCGGCGCAGCGGTCAGCTCCCTTCGGCCGATGCCGTCTTGGGATGGACCAGGGTCAGCTGGGCACCGCCGCGCTCGACGTTTGCGGCTTCACCGTCGGACCGACCGGTCCCGTCCGGCTCGCTGATGCCGTGGATGCGTACCGTGCCGCCGGTATGCCGATAGTGGCTCAGCCAGTCGCTAATCGCCTGGTGCGCGGCGTGATCGAGGTAGCTGGCCGCGACGTTGACGGTCACCTTCGCGCCCGCCGGGACGGACGCCAGCACGCGGGTCAGCCGGGGCAGGGCGAGAAAGGTGCATGCACCCCCGACGTCGATCGTCCATTCGTCAGCCACGCGCGCGGCGTCGACCCTGGCCCGTATCACCCGCCAGCCGGTCAGCGCCACCGCGACCGCAAGGCCGATCATGACGCCGTGCAGCAGATTGAGGAAGACAACAGCGAGTGCGGTGACGATATAGACGCCGAGATCTCCGGTGCGGCGCGCGGTCTCGATATGGGCCGGCTTGAGTAGCTGAACTCCGATGACGATCAGCAGGCCGGCTAGCGCCGCGCTCGGAATCTGCTCGACGAGCTCCGCGAACGGGAGTGTGAACAGCAGGATCCAGACGCCGTGCATGACCGTCGAGGCACGGGATTTTGCGCCCGCGTTGACATTAGCCGCGCTGCGCACGATGACACCGCTGATCGGCAGGCCACCGATCGCGCCCGACACGATGTTCGCGGCGCCCTGTCCGATCAGCTCGCGATCGAAGTCGGTCCGCGCTCCGTTGTGCATCCTGTCGATCGACACTGCGGTCAGCAGGCTCTGAACGCTGGTGACAAGCGCGACCGTCAGTACACCCACCGCGACGGCGCCCCAACCGCCGTCGGGCAGTTCCGGCAGCTGCAGCGCGTCCAAAACGGATCCCTCGAGCTCGATCCGAGGCACGTCGAACGGAAAGACCAGCGAAATAACCGTCACGGTAACGATGGCGACGAGCGCGCCGGGTATGCGGGCGACTTTGGCGGGCGCCCACCGCCATCCGATCAGAATCAAAACCACCAGCACGCCCAGGATCACGCCGGGTCGGTGCGCGCCGAGCACCTGGTCCGGTAGGCCGGTAACGTTTTGCCAGGCAGTGCTTTTGGATTTGCCGCCCAACAAGACATGAACCTGTTGAAGTGCGATGGTGATTCCGATTCCCGCCAGCATGGCGTGCACGACGACCGGTGAAATCGCCAGCGCTGACCGCGCGACGCGGCTCATGCCCAGCAAGACCTGCAGGAAGCCGGCGGCGACGGTGATCAAACATGTCACCCCCCAACCGAAGTGGGACACCAGGTCGGCGACGATGACAGTGAGCCCGGCCGCGGGACCGCTCACCTGCAGTGGCGATCCTCCGATCAACCCGGCGACGATCCCACCGACGATCGCGGCGATCAGGCCGGCGAGCACTGGAGCGTTGGATGCGATGGCGATGCCGAGCGACAAGGGCAGAGCCACCAGGAACACAACCAGCGACGCCGGCAGGTCGCTGCGAATCATGGAGCGCAACCGGTCGTTTCGTTCGCGTCGCGAAGCTTGAGCGCGGCCGACGCCTCGCTCTGGTGATTCTTCGACTTGCTGCATTGCTCGCCTTCTTGTTGGGTGTTGACTTGTGCGTCGCGCTCTTCGGCGCCGACGCCTGCGTAATACGTTGGGGCTTAGCGGTTTACATGACTCGCGGTGTCGTCATTCGGATGCGAATTTCCCGGCCCCTGTCGTGAAAGGTAATTGGGGTGTTGGGAGCCGGGCAACCCGACGGGCCCGGCGCTTATCGAATGCAAATGTTCCCGCGGGCCCATTTCGTCGCCGGCGACTTCCCCCGGCGCGAGATGTGAACTTCGCAACACAGATATGGCCACGGCATAGGTGAGTGAGTACTCTCTCACCTATGCAACCTTCGGGGCGCGACCGACTGCTGGGCGAGGCGCTGCGGCTTTTCGCCGACAAGGGTTACGCCGCCACGTCGGTGGCCGACATCCAACGGGCGTCCGGCCTGGCGCCGGGGTCGGGCGCGCTCTACAAGCACTTCGGCTCCAAGCGGGAGCTGCTCGAGGCCGCCGTCGCGCACCGAATCGACAGCATCGTGGCCGCCCGGGAGCAGTACGACGCCGGAGAGCCCGCCAGCGTCGAGCAGGCGGTGCGAACGGCGGGCCAGTTGATCTGGAGCAACCTCAAGAAGAGCGAGGACTTGCTCAAGGTCATGCTGCGCGAACCCGACGAGCTCGGCGATCTCGGCGAGAAGACCTGGCAGGTCATCACCGACAACGCCTACCAGCGGTTCGCCGACGAACTGGCCACGTTGAATCGATCGGGCCGCACCGAGATACCCGATCCCGCGGCGACCGCGGCCGTGGCGATCGGGTCGTTGTCCTACGCCGCGACGTTGCAGTCGCTGACCGGGCGCCTGCCCGGCAATATCGCCGAGGACCGCTACATCGAGGCGTGGGTGAACCAGACGCTCAGCGTCCTCAAGCAATATCGCAAGCCGGAAAAGCCGGAAAGCTGAAATCCACCAACCTATTTCAGGAGCCAACCCGTGACATTCTCACTGCAATTGAGCGACGACGTGATCGAGGTGCGCGATTGGGTGCACAAGTTTGCGGCCGAAGTGATCCGCCCCGCCGCATCGGAATGGGACGAGCGGGAGGAAACCCCGTGGCCCGTGATCCAGGAGGCCGCGAAGGTCGGCCTGTACTCCCCCGACTTCTTCGCCCAGCAGGCGGCCGAGCCGAGCGGACTGGGCTTCCTCACCACGTTCGAGGAGATGTTCTGGGGTGACGCCGGCATCGCGCTGTCCATCCTGGGCACCGGTCTGGCCGCGGCGGCGTTGGCGGGCAACGGAACTCCGGAACAGCTGGGTCGCTGGCTTCCCGAGATGTTCGGCACGCCCGACGAACCCAAACTCGGCGCGTTCTGCTCCTCGGAGCCCGACGCGGGCTCGGACGTCGGCGCCATCCGCACCCGCGCGCGCTACGACGAGGCCGCCGGCGAATGGGTGCTCAACGGCACCAAGACGTGGGCGACCAACGGCGGCATCGCCAATGTCCACATCGTGGTGGCCTCGGTCTATCCCGAGCTCGGCACCCGCGGCCAGGCCACGTTCGTCATCCCGCCGGACACCCACGGCCTGTCGCAGGGGCAGAAATTCAAAAAGCACGGGATCCGCGCCTCGCATACCGCCGAAGTGGTGCTGGACAACGTCCGGCTGCCCCAGGACGCGATTCTGGGCGGACGGGAGAAGTTCGAGGAGCGCATCGCCCGGGTCAAGTCCGGCGCCTCGTCGCGCGGGCAGGCCGCGATGAAGACCTTCGAGCGCACCAGGCCCACGGTCGGCGCGATGGCCGTCGGGGTGGCCCGGGCCGCCTATGAATACGCCCTCGAATACGCCTGCCAGCGCGAGCAGTTCGGCCGCAAGATCGGCGAGTTCCAGGCGATCGCGTTCAAACTGGCAGACATGAAGAGCCGCATCGACGCGGCGCGGATGCTGGTGTGGCGGGCCGGCTGGATGGCCCGCAACAACCAGAGCTTCGACTCGGCGGAGGGCTCGATGGCCAAGCTGGTGGCCAGCGAGACCGCGGTCTACGTCACCGACGAGGCCATCCAGATTCTGGGCGGCAACGGGTACACCCGCGACTACCCGGTGGAGCGAATGCACCGCGACGCGAAGATCTTCACCATCTTCGAGGGAACGAGCGAGATTCAGCGCCTGGTCATTTCGCGAGCGGTGACCGGCCTGCAAATCCGTTAAAGCGTGTCGAGGAACTCTTGGTTGAGTGTTCGGCACCGCCCTTCTCGGGCGTCCGTTAGTTCAGGCCGCTGGCGCGGTGTGAACGTCGGTTCCCGCGTCATCCGAGCTGGTTTCACCAACACGAGGGTGTTGGCCAGAGCCGTCTCGTCGGCGGGCATTGGTGGCCCGGCCTCCTGCTTGGGGGTCCGGGGTTCGATGAAGGTCATCGTGGTTGGTGCGGCCCCAGTGGGCCAGATTCACCGCGGCGTTGGTATCCCTGTCGGCGGTATGCCCGCACGCGCAGGTGAACACTCGATCGGCCAGCGTCATCGCTTTGTTGACCACCCCGCACTGGGGGCATCGGCGGGTCGAGGGATACCAGCGGTCAGCTTCGATCAGCTCCCCGCCGCGCCACGCCTGCTTGTATTTGAGCAGGCGGGCGAACTCGGCCCATCCCGCATCGCAGATCGCGCGAGCCAGACGGTGATTGGCCAGCATGCCTGCCACGTTGAGGTTTTCGATGACGATCCGGTCGTGGGTCTTGACCAGCTCGCCCGATACCCGGTGCAGGAAATGCCGCCGAACATTGGCGACACGATGGTGATGGCGGCCCAATCGGGCGGCGGATTCTTTGCGGTTGCGTGAACCTTTCTTCTTGCGTGACAACGACTTCGATAGCCGTCGTTGCTGTTTGATCCCGACGGCCAAGGCTTTCGGCGCATCGCTGATGCGGGCAACTTCTGTGCCGTCGGCGGTGGCGCCGACCACGAACGCTGACAGGCCGCGGTCCACACCCACCCAGCCGCCGGCGTCGTCGGTGTGAGCCGGGTGCCGCTGCAGTGGGTGCAAGTCGGCGGCCTCGACATTCACCGCGCACCACCATCGGCCCCCGTGGTAGCTGATCGTCGCAAAACAGATCCTCGCTCGGTGTTTGGCCAGTAGACGCCGCAGCCGGCGAGTGTCGTCATGCACTGCGACCTGCCCGATACCCGGCAGCGTGACCGATCGAGGCCGCGTGTTATCTCCGATACGGATCGCGGCGGGTTTGCCGATGGGGTGCTTGTTGCGCAACCGAAACGACGCGATGGCGCCGGTCTTCTTTTTAAACCGCGGGAAGCCGACACGACGACCCGCTCGCTTGCCGCAGCGGGAATCCGACCACGCTTTGAGGCCCCTGCCCAGGTCAACAGCGGCTTCCTCGAACACCTGCTGGCAGACCTCACGCCGCCACGACAAGCCCGTCACCACCACGTCAGCGGCGCCGTCACTATCGACGGTAAAGACCCGGCCGGCGTCTTGGGTCTTCTTCCACGCGTTGAATGTGTTAATCAGATCAAACCCCGTCCACGGGACATCAACGCACGGATCTGTTTTGTGGCGGGTGAGCGCAGTTTTCACCATGCGTAGACACTGGTTGAACGCGAACCGCGACGCCCCGCCATGACGAGCCAGCACCTCACTCTGCTCGACCGTCGGGTCGAGACAGAACCGGAATGTGGTGTGCCGCGTCATCAAAAATCAGCGTCTCAGAACACACTGACAAACACGCGCGCCGGCAATTGCGTCGATACCCGTGATGACGATGTGTGATCATGTGACCCGAAACCGGTCGGTGCCGCCAATACGCTCTGATATATCCGACACAGCCAATGGCGCGGTTCGACGATGCGTGCGATCCGCCGACAATCGAACGGCTGTCACCGGTGGTGGGCAAGAACCAGAAGAATCGAGGAGTCATCTGCCGTCGACGCTAGGTTCCTGCCGAGCGGAGGGCAAGCTGGGTTCTGGCCGCACTCAACTCGCGCCCGAGGGAGGTGCGGGCACTGCCGCCGACGGCACGAGACATTATGGCGACATGAGCACCGACATTCGCATCCTCGAGGGCGAGGACGATCTCATCGCCGCGGCGAACGTGTTTCGCGCCGCCATGGTGGGATTTCCCCCGCTGGCGAACCTGGCGCCCGGCCAGATCACCGAGCTGGTGGAACCCGGCCGCACGATCGGCGCTTTCGTTTCGGGGCAACTCGTCGGCACCGCCGACGCGGTGACGAGCGGACTGACGCTTCCCGGCGGCGCGATCGTGGGCCACGCCGCCGTGACCCACATCGGGGTGCTGCCGTCGTTCACCCGAAAAGGCATCGCCACCGACCTGATACATCATCAGCTGCGCGACATCGCCGCGCGGGGCGAAGCGGTCGCGACGCTGCGCGCCTCGGAGGCGACGATCTACGAGCGGTACGGCTACGGTGTAGCGAGTTCGTCGCAGACGGTCGAGGTTCAGACCGCACGGGCCGCGCTGCGCCCAGGGGTGGCGGCCGGCGGTCCGGTGCGGCTGGTGGAGGTGGGCGAATCCTGGGACCTCCTGCCCCGGATCTACGCCGAGAATCGGCCGTCCCGCCCGGGAACCATTGACCGCCCGGCGGTGTGGTGGCGCAGCCTGCGGATGCGCGCCGAATCCGCGCCGGGCGCTTCGTATGTCGCGGTGCACGGCGAACCGGGATCGGAGTCCGGATTCGCTCGCTACCGCCCCGTCGACACCGACGCATGGTTCGTCAGCGACCAGCGCACCATCGCGGTCGAGGACTTCTTCGCGCCGACGATGCAGGCCTACGTCGGGTTGCTGCGTTTCCTGCTCGGGCTCGATCTCATCGACCGGGTGGTGTTCTGGATGCTGCCCGCCGATGCTCCGCTGCCCTGGCTGCTTGTAGATCGGCGAGCCGCGCGGGTTACCGCGGTGCACGACGAGACGTGGCTGCGCGTCGTCGACGCGCGAAAGGCGTTGGCGGCGCGGGGATATATCGGGGATGGGGAGGTCACCATCGCAGTAGACGACCCCCTGTTGCCGGAGAATTCGGCCAGCTTCACCGTCACCGCCGCGGGCGCGGAGCCGACGGACCGACCGGCCCGGTTGCACACCGGAATCGAAGCGCTCGGTGCCGCGCTGCTCGGGGGCGCGACGTGGCGCGGCCTGGCCACGGCCGGGCTGGCCCGCGCCGATGACCCGCAAGCGCTCGCCGTTGCCGATCGGCTGTTCGCGGTGCCCGACGCCCCGCACGCCGGGTTTTACTTCTAGCGATGATCGTCATCGTCGGCGCGGGCATCTGTGGGCTGGCGGCCGCCTACGAGCTGTCCCGGCGCGGGGAACACCCGGTCGTGTTCGAGCGCGGTGCGCCGTTCGCGGAACAATCCGCGGGACTGGCGCGCATCTTCCGCATCGCCCATCGGCGCCCCGTGTTGTGCAGGCTCGCCATGCGGGCCCGCGACGGCTGGCAGCGCTGGGAGACCGAGTTCGGCGCCGGACGCCTCCTTGGCGCGGAGGGCTTCATCGCCGCCGACGCCGGCCCGGACATCGCGGCCGCGATGGACGATGCCGGCGCCGCTTACTTTCGGCTTGACCGGTCCGAAATCACCGCGCGAATACCGTTTTTGGCCGCGCCATGGGAAACCGGAGTGTTCGATCCGCAGGGCGGGAGCCTGCGCATCCGCCGCGCGCTCGATGCCTTGGCACGACGCGCCGCCATCGAGCGCGGCCAGGTCGTGTCGGTTGACGACGACGGCGCGACGACGCTCTCGGACGGCACCGTCGTGCACGCGGACCGCGTGCTCATCTGCGCGGGTGTCGAGACGCCGGCCCTGTTCGGACCGCTGGGCATCGAATTCGCCCCACACACCCGATTCACCTACGAGGGCGCCGAAGCGGCCGGCGCCGCATGCCTTTCCGCGCCCGAGGGATACGGGTTGCCGCTGGGCAGCACGGGGCGCTGGGCGTTCGGGCAGGAGGTGCCCGACCCCGCGACAGTGCGCGCGCTGTTTCCGTCCCTGTCGCCGGTGGGCCGGGTGGACTGCGTCACGGCTCGCGCAGCGTGGCTGGACTCGGGTGGCGATGGCTGGACGGTAGCCCGGCGGGGTCGCGTCGTCGCGTTCGTCGGCAGCAACCTGATGAAGTTCGGGCCGCTGCTCGGCGAATTGCTGGCCTATGCCGTGCTGAACGAAGAGCCGCCGAGCGAGCTCATCCTGGGCTAAGTGCGCCGCCTCACCATTCGGCGCTCGAGCGTGCCCAACGCGGCGTCACTGAGTTTGCCCAATCCGGCGAGCAGCACGATCGCCAGCAGCATCACATCCGTGCGCCCGGTGTTCTGGCTGTCGATGAGCAGGAAACCGAGCCCCTTCGACGAGGCGATCAGCTCCGCCGCCACCAGAAACAGCCACGCATTCGCCAGGCCCAATCGCAACCCGTTCACCAGGCCCGGGGCCGCCGCCGGCAGCATCACCGTCGTCAGCAACGCGGCGCCGTGCCGACCGTAGGCGCGGCCCACCTCAAGAAGCTGCGGGTCGACGTGCGTAAGTGCCGACGCCGTCGTCGTGTAGACGGGAAAGAACGCACCGATGGCGACGAGCAACACCTTCGGCGTCTCGTCGATCCCAAACCACAAGAGCAGCAACGGTACCCACGCCAACGAGGGCACCGTGCGAAGCGCCGCCACCGTGGGCGCCAGCAGGCTGCGCGCGGCACCCGACAGACCGATCAGGGAACCGAGCGCGAGCGCGGCCGCCGCGCCGGCCAGGTAGCCGAGCGCCACCCGTAACAGGCTGGCTTGCAGGTGGGTCCACAGTTCACCGTGGCGGAGCAGCCCGCCGAGGGCGGCCACCACATCGCCGGGGGGCGGCAACTGACTGGCCGAGAAAAGTCCCGCGGCAGTGACCAGTTGCCAGGTCGCCAGCAGCAGCAGCGGAACGACGAGCCCCGCCACCGGTGCGGCGCGCAACCTCAGGATGCGTGCTGGGCGTACTTCGGGTCGATGATCGTGTTCAAGGCGCCGCGCCCGGCTTCGTCGGATTTGATGTCCGAGTCCGCCACGGCGATCGGCAAGATGTTGGTCAGGACCGCGCGCTGAGGATCGCCCGGCGCGGGTTGGATGTCCAATGCCGTTCGCTGCAACTCCTCCTGGGCCACGCTCTGTGTCACCTTCGCCTGCGAGGCCAGCAACGCCGCCAACTCGTCGGGATGCGCCTTCGCCCATTTCCGGGCCTCCTCATAGCTATTGACCACGGATTGGACGAGATCCGGATGGGCGGTGATGAAGTCCTCGCGGGCGTTCAGCACGCCGTAGGAATTGAAATCCGGGTTGCGGTACAGCAACCGCGAGCCTTGTTGCTGGACGGTCTGGGCCATGAACGGGTCCAGTCCTGACCAGGCATCCACGTCGCCGCGCTCCAGGGCGGTCTTACCGTCGGCATGCTGCAGATTGATGATCTCCACGTCGGCAGGCGAAAGCCCCGCCGTCGCAAGCGATTGCAACAGGAAGAAGTACGGATCGGTCCCCTTGGTAACCGCGATCTTCTTGCCCTTCAAGTCGGCCACCGAGTTGATCGGGGAGTTCTTCGGGACAACCAGGGCCGTCCACTCCGGCTTGCTGTAGACGTCGATGATCTTGATCGGTGTGCCGTTGGCCCGCGCGACCAATGCGGCCGAACCTGCGGTCGACCCGAAGTCCAGCGCTTGTGAGCGGAGCCCCTCGTTGGCCTTGTTGCTGCCCGCCGAAAGAACCCAGGTGACGTTGTAACCCCGGCCCTCGAGCAGGTGCTGGTCCCGCACCACCAGACTCAGGGGGTTGTAATAGGCGTAGTCCAGTCGGATGTCCTTCGAAGCCGTCGGACCCGCTTTCGAACCGCAGGCGGACACGGCGGCGGCCACCGCGAAAACCGAAACCGCCGCCAGATAACGGGCCTTCATTCTGCTTTTGCCTCCTCATCGCCGGCAGCGCCGTGCCGGCGCACGCCGAGTTCGTCCAACAACCGATCGCGCAGCCCGACGATGCGCGGGTCGCCACGGTCGCGCGGCTTGGGGATGGTGATGCTGAAGGTCGCGGCAATAGTTGCGACGCCTCGGGTTTCGGCGCGGTCATCGGCGCGCAGGATCAGCACGCGGTCGGCCAGGATCACTGCCTCGTCGACGTCGTGTGTCACCAGGAGCGTGGTCGTGCCCGCCTCCTGCTGCACCGTGTCGAGCAGGTCCTGCATCCGGAGCCGAGTCAAAGCGTCGAGGGCCGCCAACGGCTCGTCGAGGAGCAGCACGCTGGGTCGCCGGGCCAGGGCGCGTGCGAGCCCCGCGCGTTGGGCCATACCGCCGGACACCTGCCGCGGATAATGGTTGCCGAATTCACGCAGCCCGACCACGTCGAGCCAATGCTGCACCACGGCCGGCCCTTTCGACCGGGTGGTGCCGCGGGGCAGGCCGAAGGCCACGTTGTCCGCCAGGTTTCGCCATGGCAGCAGTCGAGGTTCCTGAAAGACCATGGCGCAGCGCGGATCGATCCCGCGAACCGGAATGCCGTCGATCTCGATCCGCCCGCCCGTCGGACGGTCCAGGCCGGCGATGAGCCGCAACAGCGTCGACTTGCCGCTCCCGGACGATCCGAGCAACGCGACCACCTCGCCCGGCTCGATCTCGACGTCGACGTCGTCCAGCACGGCGCGCTTGCCGAACGTTCGGTTGACACCGCGCAGGGACACACGCGCCGGCGCGGGGTTGCTCGACGTCACCCGCGCAGCCTAGGAATCGGCGTCGGCCGTCACCAGGTTTGGATCGTTCGTGATTCAAACCCGGCCGCGGCTAGCCCGGTCAACCGTGTGGAGCCTCGGAGATCTTCGTGTCCGGCTTGCCCAACGTTTGGCAGTACGTCAGCGCGGACAGCCGGGTCGCCGTGATCTCCGCGTTGGTCGGATCGGACCCGTTCTTGTCCTTGAGCATCTTGCTGACCTCATCGCTCTGCTTCTTTTCGTCCTGTCCGGTGAAGTCCTTGCATTTCGTGTCGCCGCCGGTGTTGACGATCTGGGAGGCCGAGCACGCGCCGGACAGCAGCGCAACCAGCGCGATCGTGGCCGCCGCGGTTTGCTTGATCATTTGCCCTCCTAGGTCCGGTCTGAGCTGTCTGTTCACCAAACCGGCTGATTTCAAACTCACTGCGGTTTGCGCCGACGGACGTTGTGTTTGCTTGCGCCGACGCGGGAATACCTTGGTAAGTCGCTACGTCTATTCGTTCGTTGCAAAGCCCAGGGAGGACCAAGCAGTGAGCCCGTCGAACGCGTCGACGTTGGCGACGGCGGGCGAGCGCGACGCGGGCCTCGAGTCAGGCTCGAGCCGAACCGTGTTCGCCAGCGTGCTGGCCCTGCTGCTGTCGACGGGATGGGTCGCCAACCACTTCGTTGCGTTGATGCCGTCGATCAGCGACCACCAGCACCTCGGCGCGGCCCGGCTCGACGCCATATTCGGGATCTACGCGCTCGGGTTGTTGCCCGGCCTGCTTTTCGGCGGGCGCGCCTCGGACGCGCTTGGGCGCCAGTCCGTGGCGTTGGCAGGCTCGACGACCGCTCTGGTGGGCACGCTGGCCATGCTGTTCTCGCAACAATCCGACGTCTTGCTGGCGGGACGTTTGGTCGTCGGGCTCGGGGTGGGTCTCCTGATGAGCTCCTGCACCGCATGGGCGTCCGATCTGAGGGGTCCCGCCGGCGCGGCCACCGCGGGCGCGGTGTTGCTCGCCGGGTTCGCCGTCGGGCCGTTCGCCGCGGGCGTGATCGCGCGGGCCGACCAGCTGGGCATTCGGGTGTCGTTCGGGCTGGCCGCGGCCCTCGTCGTGGCGGCGATGATTTTCTCGATCCTGGCGGTGCGGAGATCGGACGAGACGGCGACGGTTGCCGCGCGCGCCTGGGAGCCCTCGACCGCGGCGCGGCGGGGAACCGCGTGGGCCCTGAGCTGGGCCATGCCGCTCGCGCCGTGGGTGTTCGCCTCGGCGACTTTGGGATTCATCGCCATCCCCAGCCGCCTGCATACCGGGCTCGCGGCCCCGATGGCCGCGGGGACCGCCACGCTGATAGTCAACGGCGTCAGCGGACTGATTCAACTGCTCGCCCGGGTGGTTCGCTGGGGACCGCACGCCGGCACCGCCGGCGCCGTTCTGGCCGCGCTCGGCTACGCGGCGACCGCGCTGGCCCCGCCGACCATGTCGGTGGCGCTGGCCGTGCCGCTGTTCTTGATCCTTGGGTGTGCGTCGGGCCTATGCCTGCGCGAGGGTTTGATCGATCTGGAAGCCGCCGCACCGCAGCGGCTGCGCGGCGCGCTGGTCGGAGTCTTCTACGTGGTGACCTACGTCGGCTTCGGCCTGCCGCTGATACTCACCACCGCCGGATCCACGGTCTCGACGACGATCTTGGCCGTCATGTCCGTGCTGGCGTTGGTGACAGCGGTGACACGCGCGGTGCGGCTGCGACGCGCTGCCCACCGCCAGAGTTGATTCTGCGGTCGGATGCCTTATGCCGCAACGATTTTGGGTCGCTCGCCGACGACGCTCAGCCCCGCCAAACGCCGCCACGAGCGAATGGCGTGGCGCGTGATCTCCACGACGCGGGCCGCTCCAGCGTCCGCGTTTGCCAATCGATGCGCTTTGAGGGCATTGCCGGTCACGGCATCCAGCGTGTCCCAGTCGTCGGTCTCGACGAGTGCCGTCGATTGAGCGGCGGTCCGGACGGCATACCTTTCGGCGGTCACCGGCGTGGTACCGATCGCGCGCGCGGCGCGGGCGGCGCCATCCCACTCGGCGATCGGCGGCATCTCGCCGGGGGCGAGCCGGCGATGCAGTTCTGCGATGTCAGTGATCGCTCCTGCCGCCGCCGCGTTCTCGGCGTAGCGAATGACACCCCACGGGGGGCTGACCAACAGCTTCGCGACCCATGGGTGCACGACGGTTCCGGCGACGTCGGCGGTGCCAACCGTCAGCCACGCCAAGTCGAGTACCAACATGCTGTCATCCGGCGCGAGATACCCGTCGGGCCCGGCAAGCAGGTCGTTGCACAACTGGACGAAGGAGGCCAGCGGCCGGGCCGAGGTTGCCGGGAAGTCGGTGATCTGCTCGTCGCCGTTGATGTACGAAATCACGTTCATTGCACAGCCTTTGCCCGATTCGGGCCGATGCGATCCTCGGGCCAGCCTCAGCGGGTGGGTGATTCGGTCCAGGTCCATTGCAGCTGCTTCCTACGGTCCGCCGGCGCGATAAACACATGCTATGGCAAGCGCGGCCTTGGTAGGGCGTGACGCCGGCGGTCAGAGCAGCTCGCGGAGCGTCTCGATCAGCTTGATCCGCTCCTGCGGCGTGCCCGCCATGGGCGCAACGTTCAGCGTGGTCACGCCCGCCTCGCGGTACGCCGCGAGGCGTTCCTTGACGAATTCGCGCGTACCGATCAAGTTGACGTCTCGCACCAGTTCGTCGGGCACCACCTTGGCCGCGCCGTCCTTGTCGCCGGCCAGGTAGAGCTCTTGGATGCGGTCCGCTTGCGGGCCGTAGCCGTACTTGGTGGCCAGGGTGTGATAGAAGTTCTTGCCCTTGGCGCCCATCCCCCCGATGTAGAGCGCCAGGTGCGGTTTGACGAATTCGCGTAGGGGCTCGACGTTTTCGCCGATGGCCAGCACCGGCCCGGCGTACACGTCGAGCGGCCCGAGCGCGGGGTCGCGCTTGGCCTGACCCGCGGCCAGCGCCTCCCCCCACACGTCGCGCGCCTTCTCGGGCAGATAAAAGATCGGCTGCCAGCCCTCGGCGATTTCGGCGGCCAGCTCGACGTTCTTGGGCCCCAGCGCAGCAACCAGGATCGGGATGCGCTCTCGGACAGGCTTGTTGATGAGCTTCAGCGGTTTGCCGAGTCCGCTGCCCTGGCCCGCGGGCAACGGGATCGTGTAGTGCTTGCCGCTGTGTTGCAGCGTTTCGCGGCGCCACACCTGGCGGCAGATGTCGATGACTTCGCGGGTGCGCGCGATCGGGGCGTCGTAGGGCACGCCGTGGAAGCCCTCGATCACCTGGGGGCCGGAGGCGCCTAAGCCGAGCGTGAACCGGCCGTCGGAGACGTAGTCGAGACCCGCGGCGGTCATGGCGGTCAGTGTGGGGGTGCGCGTGTAGAGCTGCAGGATGCCCGACGCCAGCCCAACCCGTTCGGTGCTCGCCGCCAGGTAGCCCAGCGCGCTGACCGCGTCGAACGAATACGCCTCGGGGACAAAGACGATGTCCAACCCGGCGCGTTCCAGGTCGGCCACTTCGGCCGCGACGTCCTTGAACCCGCCGGCGTAGTTGATTCCCAATCCGATCCGCATGATCCCTACCCCGACGCGGTGGCGAACTGGTTGGCCAGTTCGACGGCCTCTTGCTGGATCCGATCGAACTGCGCGGCCATCGCCTCGGATAGCGCCGTCGCGCCCGACAGCGGCCGGACCATCACCATGAAGTCGTCGATCAGCCCGTCGTCGTTGAAGTGCAGGAAGTCGCAACCGGTGATCTTCACTCCCGGCGCCCCCGCTATCCCGGTCTCGAATACCAGCGCGTGGTCACGCCCGTTGCCGTCGGCGATTTCGCGGACGTAGTGGAAGTCCTCGAAGACCCGCAGCACACCGCGCAGGATCGCGGCGGTTATCGGCTTGCCGACATAGGGCTTGAACGCCACCGGGCTGGTGAACACCACGGTGTCGGCCAGCATCGCCTGGATGGCCGCCTCGTCGCGCTCCTCGACCGCCTTGCGAAAGGGATGCTTAGCACTCATGCGACACCTCGCATAGTCAATTTGTTGAATAGGCGTGCTCGACGCTAAAGCCTGTCCGGCCGTATGTCGATGTGCGATTAATCACTTTGTTGATTATTCACATCGTTACACTGTCAGGCGTGTCCCTGCGTGATGCGGTGCTGGCCGCGCTCCTCGACGGCGAAGCCTCCGGGTACGACCTGGCCAAGGGCTTCGACGCTTCGGTGGCGAACTTCTGGATGGCCACCCCTCAGCAGCTGTATCGAGAACTCGAGCGGCTCGCCGAGCAGGGTCTCATCCGGGCGCGGGTCGTGCATCAGGATCGCCGGCCCAACAAGCGCATGTTCTCGCTGACCGAAGCCGGCTACGAAGCGATCGTGCAGTTCACCGCCCGCGCGCCGAAGCCCTCCGTGATCCGCGACGAGCTTGCGGTCAAAGTCATGGCCGTCGACGCCGGTGACGCGCGGGCCGTGCGCGACTTCATGGTGGAACGAGTGGAACGGGCGAAGGCCAAATTGCAGCGCTACGAACGCATGCGCACCCGAATGCTCGACGGACGTAGCGAGGCGGCATACCTGGCCCAGGCCGAACGGGTGGGTCCCTATTTGACGCTGCTGCGCGGAATCTCGTTCGAAAAGGAGAACATTCGCTGGGGTGAGCGCGCGCTGACGATCATCGAGCATCGGCTACCCGGCTCGCGCGCCTAGGAGCGGTGCTCGGCCTGCACCGCGTCGCCGGGCTGCTGACCGCCGATCAATTCGTCCACGCCAACCTCGGGGACATCGCCGTCGTCGGCCGTCGGCGGGTCGGCCGCGACCGCGTCGCCGGGGTGCTGCGAACCGACCAGTTCCTCATGGCCGACCTCGGGGACGTTCCCGTCGCCGTTGGACCGACCGTGCTTGGCCGACTTCTTCTTCGGCGCCTTCGCCGCCGCCGGCGCGGCCTTGGCTCGCGAGGGGCGATGACCGTTGGGCGCCAGCCCGACCGCCTCGCTGACCATCTCGATGGCCTTCTCGGTGTACACGCGATAGCCGAAATTCGGTAGGTAGCCGTGGATTTCGGGTGTGTCGAGGTCGCGCATGAACTGTAGAATCTCGCGGCTGAACACCTGACCGGGTACTAGGACCGGAAACCCTGGCGGGTAGGGCGTCACATACGTCGCCGACACGATGTCGACGCCCGCGTCCAAGCGTTCGTCGATCTGCTCGCCGGTGAGGTATTCGCAATTGGTGTCGTCGTAGGAGAGGTAGAACGCCCGGCGGACATCGCCCTCGGGCGTGGCCTCGCTTCCGCTGTGATCCAGGAACGCCGGGTGAAAGCCGCTGAAATCGGGTAGGGGCAAAGACATTTCGGTGAGCCGATAGACCGCCCGCGCGAAGTGTTCGCGCTCGCCGAGGCTCATCTCGGAGATGTTCTGGTCCAGCTCGCGGGCGATGTTGACGAGCACTTCCACCAGGAAGGCCACCGAGCTGCGGGTGGTACCGATGTTGGTCATGAACAGCACGCTGTTGCGCGACGTCTTGTTGATCTGAATTCCGTAGCGGTCCATCAACTGTTGGCGCTTGAACGTGTCGCCGTCGTATCCGGTGGGCCCGATGAATAAGGTGATTCGGGACGGATCGAGCACGAACTCGTCCTGATCCCAGGCGGCCATCATGTTGCGCAGACCGGAGCGCAGGGGCTGTTCGATGGCCGACGGCCGGAAATCCTCGGGAATCAAATCGGAGGTCCGCAGGCAGCGCATGTACTTGCTGAGCAGCGGATGGTTGTCGATCGCGTCGCGCAGCTGCATCGCGTTCTCGATCTGCCGCTGCACCAGCTCGACACCCTCCAGCGCCACCTGCCGGCGGCCGAGATCCAGCGATGCGAGGATCTGGTAGTTGGGCGAGGTGGAGGTATGCGCCATGTACGCCTCGTGGAACGGTTCCGCCACCTTCTGGTCGTAGTCCTGATCGAAGACGTGGATCATCGATCCCTGTCGCAGCGCGGTCAGGGTCTTGTGTGTCGATTGGGTCGCATAGACCCGCACCCGGGCCCGTGCCGGGTCGGGAAGCAGGCGGCGGTCCAGCAGGTCGTCATCGCTGGGCGCGCCCTCGGTTGCCAGCTCCTCCTCGAAGCGCCGCTTGTACTCGGGGTCGGTCAGCCGCTCCCGTAGCGCCCGCGCCGCCGCCATGGCCGTGCGGGTCCGATACACGGGGTGGAAGCGGGCGAACGCGAACCATGCCTCGTCCCACAGGAAAACCAGATCGGGCTTGATCGCGAGGCACTCCTCCATGACCCGCTCGACGTCGTAGACGATCCCGTCGAAGGTGCAGTTGGTCAGCGACATCATCTTGACCCGGTCGAGCTTACCGGCGCGCTTGAGCGCGAGCAGCTTCGACTTGATCTCACGCAGCGGGACCGCGCCGTACATGGAGTAGTCGTTGAGCGGATACGCCTCGAGGTAAATGACATTCGCGCCGGCGAGCATCATCCCGTAGTGATGGGACTGGTGGCAGTTGCGGTCGAGCAGCACGATGTCGCCGGGCGCCACCAACGCCTGCGTGACGATCTTGTTCGCCGTCGAGGTTCCGTTGGTGACGAAGTAGGTGTGGCGCGACCCGTAGGCCTCGGCGGCGAGCTGCTGAGATTCGCGCAGCGGCCCGGTCGGCTCGAGCAGGGAGTCCAGACCGCCACACGTCGCCGACGTCTCGGCCATGAACACGTCCAGGCCGTAAAAGCCGACCATGTCCCGGATCCAGTGCGAGTTGACGATCGACTTGCCCTGCGAAATCGGCAGGGCGTGGAAGACGCCCGTGGGCCGGTGACTGTACTGCTTGAGCGCGCTGAAGAACGGGGTGCGGTAGCGCGCCGCCACACCCTGCAGGATCGATAGGTGAAGCTCGAGCATGCCTTCCCGAGCGTGGAACACCCGGCGGAAGTACTGGCCCAACCGCCCCGCGATGTCCTCCACCTCGATCTCGGTCATCAGGTAGAGGTCGAGTTCGGGCCGCAACTTCGCCAGGGAAATCGCGAGGATCTGCGCGCGTTCCTCGGGCGACTGGTGGTCCGCCAACTCGTGCGACACCCCGGTATCGACGAACTCCGCCAGGGCCGAGAGGTCCCGGGTCGATTGGTGTGAGAAGCGCCGCCGGATCACCACCGCCTGCAGGTTGACGTTGAGCCGTGCCGCGATGAGTGCCTCATCGCCGCTGGACACCACCACCAGCTCGTAGACGAATTCGTCGTCGGGGCGCCGCCATTTGCGGACCTCGTTGCGCAGCGCCCGCTCCTGGTCTTCGGTCATCTTCTCGACGACGAGCACCTCGAAATAGGGACGGTCACGCTGGGTCGCCGGCTGATGTTCGACGAGCTGTCGCGGATCGGACGGGAACATGTCAAGGTCGTCGCTTCCGGCGTTCTCCACGTCGCCCGTACGGTACGACTCCGTGGTCAGCGCCCGGTTGATCTGCACCAGGGCCTGCGCGAATTTGTCGTAACTGCCGGCGGCGAACAGGCGCTGAACCCGGGCGAAGTGCGGCGAACCCGGATAGGCCCAGTACGGCTCGAGAGTGCTTAGCCGCGTGAGCAATTCCTGGCAGGTGTTGATGCACTTCGTCTTCAGCGCGCCCTCGGTGGTCGGGCGGGTGAGCCGATCGGCGGCCTCCTCCAACCGGCACCACGAGTCGCTACGGACCTGCCAAAGACTGTTGTAAGCGCGCAAGTGTTCCGTCATGGTCGCCCTTTCTTTTCCTCGCGGCGACTCCTCAATCCCGGAGCGTCGGTCAAGGTTCGCAGACACAATCCGCCCGCCGGTTACCAGAAGACAAATATTGCACGTCCGTCGAGTGACAGCACCCGAAGGCAGTGGTTACGGGCTCTTGGACCGCGAACGTCTAATTACGCCGGCCATCGGTTTAGGCCCGCGGCCCACGGGTAGGCCTCAGACGTCAATTCTGACGACGACCTTAAGGAGGCGCGCAATGGCGACGGGGGAAACCGGCTTCGACGACGTGACGTACGACCTTGTTTCGGTGCAGTACCACTCGTTGAAGGCCGGGCACGACTATGGACAGTACGTCCGCGATGCCAAGAACGCGGGGCTCGACGACGTGGCCTCGTTCTTCGAGGATGTCATGGCGGAGGATTCCAAGCGCGCGCAGCGCTGCCATGATTTCCTGGTGCAGCTCACCAAATGAGCTAACCTTCAATAATGTTGCGTTGCAACTTAATTGACCGCTATCGTCGCGTAGATGAGTGAAGTAACCGGTAACGACCGAATCGACGACGTCGCGCCCGGCGATGTGATCGCCGTCGACCGCGGTGCCGGCGAGCAGCCATACAAGGTGGTGTTCAAGGATTTCACCGACGGCCGCTTCGTCGTGACGCTCGAGGGCGCCGGCGAGACGTTCCAGCTCGACCTGGCACCCGGCACGCCAGTCAGGAGATCCCTCGCGGCGAAATGGGAATCTGGCCAGAGTCCCACACCGCATTCAGAAAGCTGATCGGAGTCGTTTAGATCTCGCTGCGCATATGCACCTGTGGATCTCACGATTGCCGAAGTTCATTAATGCGGCCGGCGAGAGCAGGTTGACCGGCCCCGTCGCGAACGATGCGGCGGGGCAAAAGGGGTCGAGCCGTCCGACGACCCTCTGCTGGAGTTGCGCGCCGCCGTTACCTGATCAGCGGGCGCGAGCGTCGCGCCGCGTAACGCGCCGGGAATCAAGTCGGGAGTCCCTCGGTTCATCTGAACGAACAGACATTTCGGACGGCCGATCGCCGAGGATTTCGATGAAGTTTCTACTCATCACGCTGATAACCCACCTGCCCGATCCCGTTTCGGGTGAGAAGAAGAGCCCCGCCGATCGGCTGCGCAATGTGCTCGACAAGGCAGCCCTCGCCGAAGAACTGGGCTTCGACGGTTTCGCGGTCGGTGAGCGCCACGAGGACCCGTTCATCTCCTCTTCCCCTCCGGTGGTGCTCAGCCACATCGCGGCGCGCACGTCGAAGATCGGACTGTTCACCGGGGTGACGACGTTGAGTCTGCTCGATCCGGTTCGTGCGTTCGAGGATTATTCGACGCTCGACAACCTCTCCGGCGGCCGGCTCGAACTGATCATCGGCAAGGGCAACGGTGCGGCTCAGGCCGAGCTGTTCCACGTGACCACCGCCGATCAATGGGACCGCAATCGTGAAGGCTACGAACTGTTCCGGTTGCTGTGGGAGAACGAACGCGTGACATGGTCGGGCCGCTTCCGCCCGCCACTCGTCAATGCGAAGGCACTGCCCCGGCCGCTTCAGCACCGGATTCGAATCTGGCACGGCAGCGCAACGAGTACCGATTCGGTCGACCTCGCCGCCCGCCACGGGGACCCGATTTTCTCCGCCAATGTCAGCAACACCATCGAGCCCTACGCCGACCTGGTTCGCCACTACCGGCAGCGCTGGGAATCTTACGGTCACCGGCCCGGGGACGCCCTCGTCGGGGCGGGAACCGCGGGGTTCTACATCGCCCCGACGTCGCAGGAAGCGGTGGCCACATACCGTCCGATGTTCGAGGCACGCCTGGCGGCGCAGCGCCGTGCCGGGATTCCGGTGGTATTCGAGTCGATCGAAGATTTCGTCGAGCGAAGCTCGGCGTTGGTAGGTAGCCCGGAACAAGTGATCGACAAGGTGGGGCGCTACCACGAGCGGCTCGGACACGAAGTGATGCACCTCAGTGCGGACACCGACGGGGTGACGGCCGCCCTGCAGCGCCGTAGCCTCGAGCTGTTTCAGTCCGAAGTCGCGCCCATTCTCCGCGAGCTGATTCCGAGCCGACCGCTCGTTTCACAGCTGGCGGCCAAAGAGTTTGTCAGTTAAGCGGTTTCGGCCGTCCTAGGCGGCCGCGGTGGTCGCCGGGTGCACCGGCGTCACCTCGGAGTGGAGGTGACCGCAAGCGCCGCATCGCACTTCGTACTCGAGTTTGTGGTCAGCGAGTTCAAGAAATTGGTACTCGGCCCACGCCGCGCACCGCGGGCACCGCGCCCGTCCACGTTCCACCGCCATCAGAATCTCGTCCCCCATTACTCGCTGCACAACCTCGACAGAGACATACCCATTCGGGAATCGGCCGAATCACCCGTTCGCCGGCGAGAGGCACCGGCGCCTATTTCCAGGCGAACACCGGCTGTTCCAACTCGTCCACCCGGTCGTCACGGCCTTCCAGGCACAGCCACCGCAGCTGCAGGAGCACGGCGCCGGTCGGGGCATGGATGAGGTCGTTCCCCAGCGGGATCTGTACGACCGGTCGTGGGCTCTCCGGAATGCTGATGAACCTCGGCGAATCGTCCCGCTGCAGTTGGTGCAGGCCCACCCGGTACACCGCCAGGACCTCCGCGGGCGCGGGCCGCGGGTCCAGCCGTCCGCCTCCCCAGATCACCACCGGGGTGATGACGTAGCCCGACCGGGTCGGGTAATCGTCGAGCAAACCCAACACCGCCTCGTCGCGCAGTTCGATGCCGACCTCCTCGCGCAATTCGCGCAGCGCCGCGTCGACGGCCGTCTCACCCGGATCGACCCGGCCACCGGGCAGCGCCCACTGCGCCGCATGAGAAGCGAGGCGAGATGCCCTGCGGCACAGCAGGAAAGCCGCGCCACCGGACACATCGACCATGCGGCCGTCGAGGTCGGTCTCCAACCCCGGGCCCGCGGCGATCCAGTCGTCCAGCGGCGCCGGATCGACCCTGTCCTCCCCGAGCTCCGAGTCGACCAAGACCACCGCGACGGCCGCGTGCCGCTTCGTCGGGTCGGTGACCGTGCGCCGGTCATGGGCGGCCAAGTGTGCCTGGATCCGGTCGCGCAGGCCTTCGTCATAGGAGATCGTCACTTGTCGAGCCTAAGCAGCGGCCGGTTGAACTCTGGCTCGGCATGGAACACGATGGCCGAAGGCGTAGCGGTCCGAGAGGTTAGGAGCCGGCATGGCTGATATCACGGTCCTGATCCAGACCGACCACGACTGGTTCCGCGAGCAGTTCGCCAGGCTCGAGTCGCTGCGGACGCAGGCGCCGGTCAACAACTCGGCACTCGAGCGGGTGTGGCGCCCGCTCGCCGACAAGCTGGACGTGCACGCCTACATCGAGGAGAAGATCTTCTACCCGCAGCTGCTGAAGCGCGGTACCAACGATCCCGAAGGCGAGACGCTCGACGCCATCGGTGATCACAACGACATTCGGGACGGGGTGCGCGACGCCAACGCGGCTCGGGTCGGCACGGACGAGTGGTGGGCCGCCGTCGGCCGCACCCGATCGGCGAACGACGACCACATGGGCGAGGAGGAGCGGGACGGGCTGCCCGATTTTCGTCGCAACGCCCCAATCGGTCTGCGCGAGGCGCTCGGGCGGCAATACAGCGAGTTCATGGCCGAGCATCCGACCACCGAGGGGTTGCCGATCGTCGACCGCGACCCCGAACGCTATGTCGACACGCTTGAAGGCGATTCGCCGCCCAAACGCACGGACTTTTCACTTCGGATCGGCAGCCTGAAAGGCCAGTGAGCCCGTGGCTGCGCACGGCCGCGGGGTGTCCTCGGGACGGCTCCCGACGAGCGGCGTGGTTAACTGCGAACGTGCGTAGAGAACCGGCGTTGGCGCGACGCTTCTTCGACCGATTCGAGCCGGTGCATGCAGTCACCTACTTCGCGCCGGAGGCGCGGGCGGCGCTCGACGCGCTGGGTTACCGCGGCTTCTGGATGGGCTACTTCGCCGCCAGATCGGCGCCGTTGGGCATGGTGCCGCGCGAAGTAGTCACCGCGATCTTCTACAACTTCGCCCCCGAGCGCGTCGCGAAGGCGCTGCCCGCGGCGTGGGAGATCGCCGGTCCCGAGGCCGCGTTGCGTGCCCGGCAGGAATCGGCGGTCGCGGCCCTGCGCCGATACGGCGTCGAGGCTGATGAAAACGTCGCCGTCGCATCCGAATTGGCGGCCAAGGCCGCCCGAGGGGCGCCGCTCGACGGGCGACCGCTGTTCGCCGCGAATCTGGCGCTGCCCTGGCCGGACGAACCGCTGACCGCGCTTTGGCATGCCGCGACCCTGCTGCGTGAGCAGCGCGGCGATGGGCACGTGGCGGTGCTGGCGGCCGCCGGTGTCTCGGGGCGGGAATCCAACGTGCTGCACGCGGCGACCGGCCGGGTGGAGCCCGACTACATCGCCCGCACCCGCGATTACGACGAAGCGGCGTGGCGCCACCACGAGCAACAGCTCGCCGAGCGGGGACTGCTCAACGGCGACGGCACGGTGACCGCGGCCGGGAGGGAGCTGAAGGACCGCATCGAATCGAGCACCGACGCGCTCGCACTGTCTGCCCTCGATGCCCTCAGCGACGACGAGGTGGAAACGCTGTTTCGGGCGCTCACCCCGATCACCCGCGCGGTGGTCGCCGGCGGGGACATTCCGGCCAAGACGCCGATGGCCCTACGCCGCGACGAATTGGATGACAGCGGTGCGCATTTGGGGCGGCACTAGCGAAATTCAGTAAACTCACATGCCGCCGGCTGAGCCGCTGATCGGTTGCGCCGCAATGTGATCCATCGGGGGCCCGTCACCGTTGGAGGTGCCACGGTCCGCGACGGCGGTGGCCAGCGCGGTGCCGCCCTCGATCGTCCCGACGATGTCCACTTGCTCGTTGACGGTGAAATGTGAAGCGCCGGCACGGGGTTGGCCGCCGTCACGGGAAATGACGGTGGTATCCGGGGTGACGCGGTAGGTCTGTGTGTAGCCGTTGGGGCTGCGGGCAGTCACCGAGTCCCCGGACACGGCGATGACGGTCCCCTGCTGGCGTACCGGGTGGGAGGCCGGCGGCGGCCCCAGCGTCGACTCGACGGTTGGCTTGTCGGGCTGGACGTAGGCAAACAGGCCCGCCAGGCTGGCGGCACACAACATCGACGCGGAGACGATCTCGCATGCCATCGCCACGCCGGACAACCCGCGCCGCGCACGCCAGCCGGTCGCATGGGTTCTTTGCTCCGATAACTCGCTCGCTTGGCGCCTGGCGTCCACGGTCAGTTCCTTCCTGCGGATTTGCACCATGCAGCCTCGGTCCCTACCGCATCAGGTCGTTGCTCGTGGTGTTACCCGCAGGGATGCGCCGATAAACCGCGCCGCGTAGGCGCGGCCGGTTTCAGCCACCCGCAAGGGGCGTGACGTCAGCCCTTCGCGAGGGTGAATTGCGCGACGTCCGTGTAGCCGTCGCGGAACAGGTCGGCGCAACCGGTCAGGTACTTCATGTACCGGTCGTAGACCTCTTCGGACTGAACCGCGATGGCCTCGTCGCGGCGCGACTCGAGCGCGGCTGCCCACGTGTCGAGCGTCCGGGCGTAGTGCAGGCGCAGCTGCTGGATCCGCTCGACGGCGAAGCCGGCCCGCTCGGCGTGCTCGACGACGCCCTTGGCTTGTGGCAGGTCCCCGCCGGGAAAGATCTCGTCCATGATGAATTTCATGAACCGGATTTTGGTCATGGTGATGGGCAGTCCGCGCTCGCTGAACTCCTCGTCGCTGGGCTTGATGATGGTGTGCAACAGCATCACACCGTCGGCGGGGAGTGCCTCGTAGGCCATCTTGAAAAAGTCGGGGTACCGGTCGCGTCCAAAGTGTTCGAAGGCGCCGATCGACACGATGCGGTCCACCTTCTCGTCGAATTGCTCCCAGCCCCGCAGCAGCACGCGCTTGCTCCGGGCGGACGGGTGCCGGTCGAGGCGCTGCTGGACATGCGCCTGCTGGTTGCGGCTCAGGGTGAGCCCCACGACGTTGACGTCGTAGCGCTCGAGCGCGCGGATGATCGTGGTGCCCCAGCCGCAGCCGATGTCGAGCAGCGTCATGCCCGGCTGCAATCCGAGCTTGCCCAGCGAGAGGTCGACCTTGGCGATCTGCGCCTCTTCGAGGGTCATGTCGTCGCGCTCGAAATACGCGCAGCTGTAAGTGCGCGTGGGATCCAGGAATAGCGCGAAGAACTCGTCGGACAGGTCGTAGTGCGCCTGCACGTCCTCGAAGTGCGGCTCCAAGCCGACAGCTTCGGTCTGATTCTCAGGCATGGCACTTCCCCCGGACGTGAATTTATTGGGCTCAGCGGCGTGTGATCTCAGCCGCTCGAGTTACGGCCTAGCAGTCTATCCGTCCGGCTGGCCGGGCAACGAATTGATGGCCTTAGCGGCGGAAACTGGCGGCGCCGAATTTTGCAGGTGTGGGCGATGCCCGCTCGGGCTAATTGGAGGTGAGGAGCCGTACCGAATGGACTGAATGGGGAGGCCAACCATGGAACCGATATCGCCGACGGATGCGCTGTTCCTCATCGGCGAGTCCCGCGAGCATCCGATGCACGTGGGCTCGTTGCAGCTCTTCGTGCCGCCCGAGGACGCCGGGCCGCACTTCGTCCGCGAGTCCTATCAGGCGATGCTCGAGCGCACGGACGTTCAACCGACGTTCCGCAAACACCCGGCCTTCTTCGGCGGCATCACCAATGTCGCGTGGTCGTTCGACCGGGAGGTCGAGCTCGATTACCACCTCCGCCGGTCGGCCCTACCGGAGCCGGGACGCGTGCGTGACCTGCTGGAATTGGCCTCCCGGCTGCACGGCAGCCTGCTCGACCGGCACCGCCCACTCTGGGAAGCGCACCTCATCGAGGGCCTGGAGGACGGGCGCTATGCGGTCTACACGAAGTACCACCACTCCCTCATGGACGGCGTATCGGCGCTGCGGCTGGTGCAACGGGCCTTCAGCCCCGACCCGGATGACGACGAGGTGCGGGTGCCATGGAATCTGGGTCCCCGGCAGCACAGGGGGTCGCGGAAGCGGCCATCGCTGCTCGAGCGGGTCGGCCGGACCGCGGGGTCGGCGTTCGCGCTGGCGCCGTCCACGGTGAGGCTTGCGCGCGCGGCGCTGCTCGAACAGCAACTGACCCTCCCGTTCCGTGCGCCGCGCAGCATGTTCAACGTCCGGATCGGCGGTGCCAGGCGGGTGGCCGCGCAGTCCTGGTCGCTGGACCGCGTCAAGGCGGTGAAGTCCGCCGCGGGAGTGACGGTCAACGACGTGGTGCTGGCTATGTCCTCCGGGGCGCTTCGCGCCTACCTTCTCGAGCAGAACGCCCTGCCGAGTGACCCGCTGACCGCGATGGTGCCGGTCAACCTGCGCAAGGCCGACGACGACCGCGGCGGCAACATGGTCGGAACGTTCCTGTGCAACCTCGCGACGGACCTCGATGATCCGGCCAAGAGGCTGGAGATCATCAGCTCGTCGATCCACGACACCAAAGAGGTGTTCCGGCAGTTGCCCCCAGTTCAACAGCTTGCGCTCTCGGCCTTCAACATCGGGGGGCTGTTCCTCGGGCTGGTTCCCGGCTATCTGTCGACCGCCTCGCCGCCGTTCAACATCGTCATCTCGAACGTCTCTGCCGGACCGTCGGAACCGGTGTACTGGCGCGGCGCGCGGTTGGACGGGAACTACCCGCTGTCGATCCCGCTCGACGGGCAGGCGGTCAACATCACCGTGACCAACAACGCCGAAAACCTCGATTTCGGTCTCGTCGGCTGCCGCCGCAGCGTTCCGCACCTGCAGCGGCTGCTCGGCCACTTGGAAACGTCGCTGAAGGATCTGGAGCGCGCCTACGGCGTGTGACCTAGGGCGGCGTAGGTGTTGTGGTGTAGTCGAGGCACACCGTGGTGCCATCGGGTCGGGCGTTGATGGTGCAGTGATCGGCGAGCGCGTGCATCAGCAGGATGCCCCGGGACGCGCGGGGATCGTCGGGCTTCATGGGCTGCTGCCGATGCCAGGTTCCCCGGTCGCTGACGCGCACGTTGACCGATTGTGCGCCGGGATCGTGGCGTGCGTGCAGTTTCATCGGGCCGGGCGTGGGGTGGGCCCGGTACGCGTGCTCGACGCAATTCGCTAACGCTTCGTTGGCGCCCAAAACGATGTCCTCGCGAAGATCCGCCGGAACCTCGGTCACCTCCTGCAGCCACCGTCGCAGGGCACTGCGCAACTCGGCAGCGGTAGCGGCATCCGCGGCACCGGCGCGGGTAAACCCCGCGGGGACGGCGGCCATAGGTGAATCTGCGGGCATCTGTGGGGGATACCCAGTTGGTGCCCGAGCGAATAACCCCTCCGCGGCAAGCGGATTCGATCGACTATTCCAGAACGAAAACCGGAATCTGCCTCGCCGTCTTCTCCTGGTATTCGGCATAAGGGGGAAACGCTTCGACCGCCAGCCGCCACCAGTGCTCGCGCTCGGTCCCCTCCAGCTCGCGCGCGGTGAGGGCGACGACCTTTTCGCCATCCTGCACAGTCACCGCCGGGTTGGCCTTGACGTTGAAGTACCACGACGGGTGTTCGGGCGCGCCGCCTTTCGACGCCACCATGGCGTAGCGACCGTCCTCTTCGACGCGCATCAACGGCACGTAGCGCTGCTTGCCGGACTTGGCGCCGGTGACGGTGATCAGGACGACGGGCCGGTCGAGGATCTCGACGCCGTCGGTCGTGCCCTGCTGCAGGATTCGTTCGGTTTGCTCGCGCACCCAGTCTCTCGGGCTCAGCTCGATCCGGTCGGTCATGGCCTTCTCAACTGCAGACCCCGCGTATCCATTCCCTGGGCAGCGCCCGACTAGTGGCACACCTGGCGCTAATCCGGACGCCCGAGCGGAAACTCCGCCCGTTTCGCGATGGCGTCACGGTAGGCATACACCCGGTTCGGGATCGTTCCCAGCACCGCGATGGTCTGGCCGTCGCGTCCATACGCGGCGACGAACTCCCAGCCGTCGGGATAGCCCTCGACGACTTCGATGGCATCGTAATCCGTTGGGACGCCTAGCATCTGGACCTTCACGTCGTATTGATCGGACCAGAAATACGGCACGTCGTCGTAAGCTTGCGCCCCGTCGGGCCCCGTCAGCAGCGTGCGAGCCGCCGCCGCGCCCTGACGCCCGGCGTCGTCCCAATGCTCGGTCCGCAAATGCCGCTCGTAGAGCGGGTGCCACCAGCGTGCGACGTCGCCGGCGGCGACGACGGCAGCGTCCCCGTCGGGGCCCTCGGCCGCGCCCGTGGCGTCGCACAACACGCCGTCATCGAGGTGCAATCCCGAGCCGCCCAACCAGTCGGTGGCAGGGGTGACGCCCAGGCCGACGACGACGAGATCGGCGGGAACCTGTGAACCGTCGGTCAACCGAACGGCCTCCACGTGCCCGTTTCCGATGAACGTGTCCACGCCCACCCCGACCCGCAGATCCACCCCATGCTGGCGGTGCAGTTCGGCCCAGCGTGGCGCCAGTTCCGCGCCCAGCGCGGCCAGCAGCGGGCTGGATGCCTTCTCGATCAGAACCACATCCAGCCCCACCGAGCGGCAACTCGCGGCCACCTCCGCTCCGATGAAACCCCCGCCGACGACGACGACCCGTGGGCGTGAGCCCAGCCTTTGCCGGATCGCCAGACAATCGTCGACCGTGCGGAGCATCAGCACTCCGTCCGGGACCGGGCCGCCCGGCCATTCGCGTGGTGTCGCACCACTTGCGATCACCAGTCCGTCGAATTGCAGTGCCAGGTCCCGGTTTTCGTCGTATACGTGGACGGTGCGCGACGCCAGGTCCAGCTTGGTCGCCGATGCGCCGCGCAGCACCCGCGCTTCCAGCTCGAATTGGGGCGCCAGGTCGACCCCGGCGCGGTGTACGTCGCCGGTGAGCAGTTTCTTGGAGAGCGGCGGCCGGTGATAGGGGGCGTAGCGCTCGGCGCCGACGATGGTCAGGGCACCGTCGTAGCCCTCCTGTCGCAGGGTCTCGGCCGCGCGGGTCCCCGCCACGCCGGCACCGACGACGACTACGTCCTTTAGCTGACGGCTCGGCATCGGATCACTCCTTCACCGTGATCGCCTGCGTGGGGCAGGACACCTCGGCGCCGATCAGTTGCTGGCGCAGTTCCTCCGGTGGCTCCGCCTGCAGTACGTGGAGCCCGTCTTCTTGTACGTCGAACACCTCGTGGCAGATGCTCATGCACACGCCGTTGCCGTCGCAGGTGTCGAGATCAACCGAGACCTTCATCGGACATCGACCTTCCCTGCTCCGTTGCGGGACGTCTCGATCCCGTGCGATTGGTCCGGGGACTTACCTTGGGAATGCGCCCGCTCGCGGGCCGCTTTCGCCACGGGCGAGTAGTTGAGGTAGTCGACCGCCATCTGCGTGGACGCCTCGTCGTTTGGATGATGGCTGGGCCGCATGTACCGGACCGGTGTGGTCACCAGCAGCTTCCAGGGCCCGACCACCCGGTACTCGCGGGCCGCCCATAGCCAGTCCCGCCATCGCCACTTCTGATCGATGGTCGGGTCCTGTGCCATCAGGTAGCGAGCGCCCGCGATCCACCAGCCGACGAACAGCGGCGCAGTGAAGAACATCGCGAACGCCCTGATCCAGTAGTTGCCGCAGACGTGCTGGAACACGTCGAAAACCAGCGAGCGATGCTCGACTTCCTCGGCGCCGTGCCAGCGCAATAAATCAAGCATCATCGGGTCGGCCCCCGCATAGTCCAGGCCCCGGTTCGTCAGCACCCACTGGCCCAACATTGCGGTGAAATGTTCCAGCGCCGCGACGTCGGCCAACCGCCGGTACAGCCACCACCGCTTCATCGCCGGCGGAAACCACTTGGGCGGATCACCCAGCGTGATCGACAACAGTCGGCCAAGCCGGTCGGTGTACGGCTTGGTGTCGATGCCCTGCTCGGCCAAGTGGTCGAGCACGATCTGGTGCGCCCACGCGTGCCAGGATTCCTGCTGAATGAACGGCTTGATCGCCGCCTCCAGCTCCGGGTCGTCGACCAGCGAGGAGGCTTCGAGGACCGCCTTGATGAAGTGCCGCTCGCCTTCGGGCAGCAGCAGATGCAGGACATTGATCATGTGGGTGGAGAACGGATCGTCGGGCACCCAGTGCAGCGGCGTTTCCGACCAGTCGAATCGGACCATCCGGCGGTACTTGGGATGTCCTTCGTGGTGAAGTTGGACTTCTGGCATCAGACGCTCCTCCCGCCGACGGGTGGTGCGCCGTCGGCATCCCCTCGATTTCAGAGAGCGGTCGATCCAAGGGCGGAACGCAGGCCGCCGCTACGCGACCGTTCAACCGCCCGGGTACCCACCCGGCTCCCGCGTCATGCGTACCGGCGGTACCGGGTTCCCTGACAGTTCGCTGTGAACGCGTGTTTACTGGGAAAAGCACGCCGGCGCGGCAGATTCCGATTCGGGGAAGCAACCGCGGCGCGACTCGGTTGAACGGGCAATGCGCATTGGTGTCGTGTTCCCGCAGACCGAACTGGGTGGAGACCCCGCAGCGGTACGTGCCTATGGGCAGCGCGTCGAGGAATTGGGCTTCACCCACATCCTCGCCTACGACCATGTCGTCGGCGCCGATCCGGCGGTGCACCGGGGCTGGCAGGGCTACTACGACATCGAGTCGACCTTTCACGAGCCGTTCGTGATGTTCGGCTACCTGGCCGCGGTCACCTCGCTTGAACTCGTCACCGGCGTCATCATCCTGCCGCAGCGCCAGACGGTGTTGGTGGCCAAGCAGGCCGCCGAGGTCGATCTGCTCACCGACGGGCGCTTCCGGCTCGGTATCGGGTTGGGGTGGAACGACGTCGAGTACGAGGCGCTCGGCGAGACGTTCACCAACCGCGGCCGCCGCTCCGAGGAACAGGTTGAGGTCATGCGCAAGCTGTGGACCGAGCGGTCGGTGACGTTCAACGGCAAGTACCACACGGTGACTGGGGCGGGCCTGGCCCCGATGCCGACCCAGCGCCCCATCCCGGTGTGGTTCGGCGCCGCGTCCGACCGCGCCTACGAACGCGCCGGACGGCTGAGCGACGGCTGGTTTCCGATGATGGAGCCCGGACCCGGCCTGGACTACGCGCGTGAGCAGGTCCGTCGCGCAGCGACGGCGGCCGGCCGCGACCCCGACACCCTCGGCATGGAGGGCCGGATCAGCTGGACCGGCGACCCGCAGAAAGCCGCCGCCGACATCGCCGCCTGGAAGGCTGCCGGCGCCACGCACGTATCGGTGAACACCATGAAGGCCGGCCTGGCGACCGTCGACGACCACCTCGCCGCGTTGGAGCGGGTCGCCTCCGAAGCGCAGTAGCCGGCCGCGCCAGGGGCCGTCGGCTCAGAAGACCGCGAACCAGATGGCGATGTATTGGCAGATCGCCGCGACCGCGGTGCACGCGTGAAAGACCTCGTGGTAGCCGAACGTCGTCGGCCAGGGATCGGGCCAGCGCAGTCCGTAGAACACGGCACCGACGCTATACAGCAGCCCACCCACCGCCAGCAGGACCGCCGCCGCCATTCCGGCGTTCTGCGAGATCAGCCCGGTGTACCAAACCGCCACCCAGCCCAGCAGCAAGTAGAGGGAAATCCCCAGCCACCGCGGGGCAGTCGGCCAGAACAGTTGCAGCGCAATGCCAACCACCGCACCACCCCAGACGATCGCGAGGACCAGGTAGCCGGTCCCGCGGGGCATCGCGAGCCTGGCGAACGGTGTGTAGGTGCCGGCGATGAGCACGAAGATCATCGAGTGGTCGAGCCGCCTCATCCAATTCCGGCAGACCGCGGACTCCCAGTGCACGCGGTGATAGACGGCGCTGACGGCAAACATCGCCACGATCGCCAGGGTGTAGGTCAGCGTCGAGTGTCCAGCCCGCTTGGAGGCCTCGGCCCACGAGATCACCACCAGCGGCGCGCCGGCGATTACGGCGGCGACGGCGCAGTATTGGTGGATGAAGCCCCGCAGCCGTGGCTTGGTCAGCGTGGCGGCCACGTTCTCGACGAGCTTGGGTTGTGCGGCCACGTCGGTCTGGAAGCTCAATGTCCCTCCCTCGCGTGCGCGGGCAGCTGATAAGCCTGGCTCGATGATTTCGCCGCAACCTAAGCGGCCGCTATGGCGAATCTGTGCAGGACATGTACGCGAGCGAAGCGGGTATCTTTCGAAAGCCGGCGGCTAGGCCATCACGCTCTGGTGGACCTGGTCTCCGCCGCGGCGTTTGGCGGCATACATCGCGTCGTCGGCGATCTTGATGAGGTCGTCGACGACGTAGGCAGCGTCGCCATTGAACTGGCGCAGCTCGGTGCTCGCGATGCCGACACTCGCGGTGACCCTGGGGAGCAGCCCGGCCAGCGCCCTGCTGAATTGCACGGTCAGTGGCCTCACGTCCGACGTCACGGCGGTCAGCGCGACCAAGAACTCCTCGCCGCCGGCGCGGCAGATGACCGCGTCGGACGGGGTGTGTTCGCGCAGCAGGTCGGCCACCGCCCGCAGAGCGCGGTCACCGGCCAAATGACCATGGGTGTCGTTGATTCGTTTGAAGTTGTCCAGATCGACCATCAGCATCGCCAGGTGCGTGTGCTCGGCCGGCGGATTCGCCAATCGGTTAGTGACCGCGTCGGCGAACGCACGCCGGTTCAGCAACCCGGTGAGGGCATCCTCTTCGGAGCGCTGAACATACATTCCCATGGCCCGCGACATACCCCAAATACCCAGTGCCACAGACACATTGAGAAAGGTGATTATCCAGAGCGCGGAGGCCGCCGTGGCAATATTGGTCTCACGAGCCAGCCGCACCACCGCCGCCGCGGTGACCGCGCAGGCCACCACGCTATTGAAGACCAAGAGCTTGGGACCGTGATAAAACGCGATGTAGCCGCCGGTGACAGCCATCGCCGTGCACGCCAGCGCGGCGAGGGCACCGCTGGGCTGCACCAGGCTCCACGCGCCGACGAACAACGAACCCAGCCCCACGCCGACCTGCGACTGCCAACGAGTGGGCCAGCGCGTCAGCCACAACAAGGTGACACAGATGGTGAAAGCGGAGGCGACGGCACCGGTGGTCAGTTCGACGGCACTCGGGTGGCTGTGGCTCGGCAACACCGTCAGCGGCACCATCGCCGATGATCCGGCGACAACCGCCATGATCATCCGTGCCGGACGAAGCATCCCACGCTGGTCCAGGAATGCGGTGATCCACTCATACTCGTCGGGCTGGCTCCACCATGCCTTGAGCCGCGACATCACTGAGCCAACCCCCGGCCAAGCATCGAGTCGCGTCTTGCCTGGTAGCAGCGAGACACGCGATACGAGGTCAACCAAGGCAGCCCACCGTCGAGGTAGTTTGGCCTGTGCAGGAGCTCCGGTTCGTCTGACTGCGCAAACGTCTTACCGGCCACCGGATTGGCACCTTTCGTGACCCGCGTCGGCCCACGCGTCGTTTGAGCCGGCAGCTGTACCAACACCCTGCGAGTGTGAATGCTACTACCTTGCGAGCATGGTCTTTTCGATCGAATAAACCGGCCGAAACCCCGGCAAAGCGTTACGGCTAGCTGTAACGTCTTGCGCGTGGTTGCCGCGAGACTGCGGTGTTGTGTGTGCCGGACGCCGTTCTACGGTCGTTCCGACGCGTGTTACTGCTCCGGGGCGTGCCGGCAGAAGGCCTACCGCTCGCGCATCGCCCGACGGGCCTTCGACGAATCTGTCCCGCAAAAACCGCGTGACCCGACCATGCAAGCCCGCCAGCTTCGCAGGCACGCGCGACTCGTCCGCAAAGAAGCCGTCCTGGTCCGCGCTAAAGCGACCGACCTCCGGGAGGCCCGTCGCCGTGCTCGATCAGGCCCGTCGTCGTGACTGTTCGGTTTCGGATCGCGTGATCCGGGCGATTCTCCAGGAACAGCCGTCGAAGCTCGAGGGAGATCTCGCGTGGATCAACAAGTCAACATCGACCCGCCGCCGGCGCCCGAAGATGCCCGGAAAGCGACCGCGGAGCAGCGGGAGCTTCAGGAGAAGCTGAAGCACCAGGACGATGACCCGGACGGACCCGCGCTGCATCAGTCTCGGCACGATCTTCCTGACGAGAGCACGCGGTAGGTCTCGCCGCCGCGAGGGGCGGCTCAGCGCTCGATTCTGTGCATCGGGCTCGAACGCTCCAGCGCACCGAGTCGATCGAGCGGGACGGACCGTGGTTACCGAGGAACGAGGTATGTCGCGTGCCCCTCGATCACCACGTCGCCGTCGAACCGTAAGACTTCACTCATCAGCTTGTCGGATTGGTTGCGGTAGGCGATGACGATGGTGTCGATGCCCAGGTAGACCCCCTCGACGACGAAGCGAAGGTCGGGAACGCGCTGCAAGGCGTGAGTCCAGTAGCGCCGCAGCGCGGCCTTGCCGCGAACCAGCCCCACCGTTTCCGGAAGCAGCTCGGCCGCCACCGGCGAGGTGAACAGCACGTCTTCGTGGAAGTGCTTCAGCACGGATTCGACGTCGTGGGCGTTCCATGCCGCCACCCACTGCTCGCTGAAGGCGACCGCGTCAACGTTCACGGTTCACGACTGTACGCAGGCCGGCGGCGGTCGCCGGGCAATCGGGCGCTCGTGTGATAGACAGACCGCGTATGCGCGACGAGCCCCTGCCCATTACCGGACGGACCTGCTGGCGCGTCGAGCGCGCCGACCAGCTGGCCTGCATCATCGACGCCGCCGACTACTTTCTTCAGGTCAAGGCGGCGATGCTGCGGGCCCAACATCGAATCATCTTGATCGGCTGGGACTTCGACGCCAGGACGGCATTCGAACGAGGAGGCAAGAAGCTCGCCGGACCGAACCAGCTGGGCGCCTTTCTCTACTGGCTGCTGTGGCGACGCCCGGCCCTCGAAATTTTCGTATTGAAATCCAACCTCCGCCTGCTGCCCGTGTTCGACGGCCTGTGGTACGGCGTCACGCCCGTGTCGGTTGTGAATCGGCTGAGCAGCAGGCGATTGCGCCTGGCCATCGACGGGGCCCGGCCAACCGGCGCGGTCCACCACCAGAAGATCGTGGTCGTCGATGACGTCCTCGCGTTCTGCGGCGGCATCGACCTCACACTCGATCGCTGGGACACTCCGGAGCACAAGCACAACAACCGGTTTCGCCGCGCGCTCGGCCGCAGGTACGGCCCGAGACACGAGGTCGCGGTCGCGGTGGACGGCGCCGCGGCGGTCGCCCTCGCGGAGCTCGCCCGGGACAGGTGGTGGGCCGCGACCCGGGAGTCGCTGGCCCCGATCGAGCCTGCGCGCGCCGTATGGCCCGGCGGCTTGCGGCCCATCTTGCGCGACGTCGAGGTCGGGATCGCGCGCACCTTGCCCACCTTCGGTGGTCGCGACGAGGTTCGCGAGGTGGAAGCGCTCAACCTCGCGGCGATTGCGGCGGCACGTCACACCATCTATCTAGAGAACCAGTACCTGGCGGCCCGACAGGTGGTCGAGGCGCTGGCCGCTCGGCTCAAAGAGCAGGACGGTCCGGAGATCCTCATCGTTCTTCCCCGCCGCGGGCTGAACCGGCTCGAGCGCGAGACGATGGACAGCGCGCGTCACCGGCTCCTCCAAAAACTCTGGGCGGCCGACGAATACCGCCGGCTGGGCGTCTACTGGGCGGTGACCGACGGCGGGTCGCAGATCTACATTCACTCGAAGATATTGGTCGTCGACGATTGGCTGTTGCGCGTCGGCTCGTCGAACTTCAACAACCGGTCAATGGGGTTCGACAGCGAGTGCGACCTCGCCGTCGAGGCGGACCCGAAAAGTGAAGCACACGAACATATTCGGCGGGCGATCGAGTCGGTGCGGCAACAACTGGTGTGCGAGCATCTGGGGATTTCCGTCGACGAGTTCGAGGGGACGATGCGGCAGGATAAGTCCTTCCTGACGGCCGTCGAGACGCTTCGTGGGCAGGGCAAGACATTGCGGCGATTCACCGGGCGGACGGTGACCGGCGAGGACAGCGCGCTGGCCGAGAACGACCTGATGGATCCCGATCACGTTCCGCGATCCCTCGGCCGCAGTATGCGGCGGCTGATTACCAAGCTGTCCGCACAACCGCGCAGTTCGAACTGAAATTCTGAACGGGACCTGATTTTCAGGCCAATAAGTAGCATACGACGGAGGTTCAGTCGTCCGCGCAGACGAACGGTGGTGTCAAGGAGGGGCCAAAGGCGTCGAAAATGCGCTGGATCGGTGTGTGGTGGCGTCAACCCGACCACTATGACTGGTTGTCGGATTACCTTGCCGCGCGCGGATTGCAGCCCTTTGTCCGCTTTTTATTGGTCGTTATCCTAACGACCCTGACCGCGGCGACATTACTGATGCTGAGCAGCCCATCGGGTCCGCGAACCCCAACTGAGCGCGCAGTCGCGGTGGCGTTCATCGTCATCCTGGCCGGAATGGCGCTGGTGTGGCTGCGCGGTTGGCCGACGCTGGTTCAGTCCCAGGTCTTTTCGACAGCGGGGACGCTGGGCATCGCCGCGACCTGCCTGATCGAGAGCAACCCGCTCAGCGGGCTGCTGGGTTGCGCGGCGTTCGGAGGCCTCGCCGGGTACGTCGCGTTTTTTCATTCGGCCCGCCTGCTGGTCTTCACCCTGGGCACGGCCCTGCTTACCGCGGCGGTGTGCGCCGGCCGGGTGGCGGTGGCCGGTGATGTGTCGATGGCTGCGGCCAAACTGCTGGTGCTCAGCGCTGGGATCCTGGCGGTCCCGTTCTGCGGGCAGATCCTCGTTCATTGGCTGTCGGTGGACGCCCTGAAGTCCTCCACCGATCCGCTCACCGGCTTGCGCAACCGACGGGGCTTTTATCGGTCCGCGTCCAGGTTGCTGACTGGCCAGACGCCCGCGCCTTGTCTCAGCGTGTTGATGCTCGATCTCGACAATTTCAAACGGATCAATGACACTTACGGCCACGCCGCTGGCGACCGCATCCTGGTGGCCGTGGCCGACAACCTGCGCCGAATCAGCCATGCCGGAACGGTTCTCGCCCGGGTGGGCGGAGAGGAATTCCTGGTCGCCGAGACGACCGGAATTCACGACGCGCTTAGGACGGCCGAGGCGATGCGCTCCGCAATCGCCGACGCCCCTTGGGGTGTGACGGCGAGCTTGGGCGTCAGCAGTATCCAGCTGTTATCGGACGGTGAAACCATCAACCGGCAGGTCATACAACGCCTGGTGGACGCCGCCGACGGCGCGATGTACGAGGCGAAACGCGCTGGGGGAAACCAGATTCGGCACGCAGACATTCCGGTGCCACCCAGCCGCTGAGCATGCCGCCGCAATCGCCGGTTGATCGGGAAGCTCTCCCAAAGCCCTGGCCGAACTCTGTCGCGGGCGGTAGCGGCCGCCCGCTTTCCGCCTAATAGAGCCGCATCTTTTGGGCGCGGCCGGTGAGGGCGGTTATCCGGTAATGGTCACGCTGGCCGGGAAGCGTCACCACAGCGGGGATCTCGTGGGTGGCGATGATCAGCATCGACTGCACCGGGATTTCCCCTCCCGTCGGGGGCATGACGACGGTTGGGAAGAGAATCGTTGCGGTGACCGAACCGGCATCGCCGAGCTCGTGCGTGGTCACGCTCAGAGTCCAGCCCAGGTCGGCCACGAACGTACTGCGGATCTGCTCGCGCTCGAAGTTGAGCGTCTGCCAGCCGTTGTCGTATCGAAGCACGAAGGGTGGCCTGCCGGGGATCCGCGGTGGGGTGACGCAGTACTCGATATAGATCCCGTCGCCGGCGAGGTCGCAGTAGTAGTCGGGGAACGTCCGCTGAGTAGCCATGGCTGCGGTCATAAGAATCGGCTTCCTCGGTTCACAATTCGCTCCTTGGTGGCGGCCTCTATCGCCGTCCTCCGGTTCAGGCAGTGCTGGACGGCAACAGAGTCTCAGCTGCCAGGCCGCTTCACATGCGTAGTTGACTACTCGACTTGCGCGGATGCCGAGCGTCTTGGGCGCTGACTGCGCTGCTGTGCACGTTTCCCAGGGAGTTTGACTGCAGTTAAAGTAGGGCGTCCACTGAGCTGCGTTTATGTCCACACGGAGGTCGGAGCTGTTTTCCCGTTCGCGCCAGGTGGAAACCGAACCGTCCTGGTTCGCCGCCGCGCTGGCCCAGCGACCGGACCATTGCGACGTCGACGTCGATGGTTGCCGCATTCACCTACGCGCCTGGGGCGACGCGGACCAACCCACGGTCGTGCTGGTCCACGGCGGCGCGGCTCACTCCGGTTGGTGGGACCACATCGCACCGTTCTTGTCCCGCACCCATCGCGTGATCGCGCCGGATCTGTCCGGACACGGCGACAGCGGCACGCGTAGCAGCTACGACCTGCAAACGTGGGCAGACGAAGTGATGGCAGTTTCCACGGCCGCCGGGGCGTCGGGGCGACCGACGATCATCGGCCACAGCATGGGCGGCTGGATCGCGGCCACGGCGGCGATGAGTTGCGGTAATCAGATCAATAGCATGATCGTGATCGACTCGCCGCTGTGGGAACGTTCGCCGGAGGAAGCGCGGTTACGCAACCGCAAACACACCCCGTACCGGACGAGAGACGAGATCCTGCAACGCTTTACGGCGGTTCCCTCGCAGCAGGTCATTCTCCCCTACATCCGGCGGCATATCGCGGTCGAGTCGGTGCGGAAGGCCGAGGGGGGCTGGAATTGGAAGTTCGACCCGGCGATTTTCGGCGGTGACCTTCTCGAGCCGACAACCTCCGACGAAGAAACGCTCGAAACCATGATGGCCGAAATGCGGTGCCGTTTGGGCTATGTGCGTTGCGAATCCGGATTGGTGCCGCCCGCGATGGCCGAACGGATCCGCTCCATGCTCCAGCTGCGAGGGCCGTTCGTCGAATTGGCCGAGGCCGGCCATCATCCGATGCTCGACCAGCCGCTCCCCCTCGTCGCGACGTTGCGGACTCTGCTCGAATTCTGGTCGATCACGTAACCGGGCCGATTCAGCGTGGCAGAACGCGCGGCAGATCGAGGCGTCGTTAGGCGGCCGAGCCCGGGCAGTCCGCACGGACGCCGAGCACCGGCTGCCGACGCCGGCCGTGCCCCCACCCCGCATCCCAGGGCCAACGGCCCTTGTCGTCAGCCCACACCAACTGCAGGCCACGAACCCGAGGGCCGAAGAGCCCAACTGCGAATTTCAAGTGGACATCGGGGTGCTCGACCTCGACAACCTCGATAAGAAACCTGTCTTGGTAGTCGATATGCATCGCCGGTGCGAGCGCCGTCCCGTCGTCGACGATCATGTGGGCAATGGAATTCAGCACGCGGCAGGCCGTGTCGGCGGGCAGACCCGTCATCAATAATTCGGGAAGCCCTCGACGGTGTAACCCGACCGTGTAGGCGAACGGTCTGTTCTCGCTCTCGACGTACTGAACCGCCCAACCGTGGTCGCGGATGGTCTCACGCAGTTCCTCCAGGTATTCCTCGGTTGTGCCGTCCGGATGGTCGCATTGCCAGCACATCGCAGCTCCCTTTCGTAGTGGTTGCGCACCAGCATGCACGCACCCTCCGACAAGCCCGCTGATGCGAGCCCGCGACGACCACCGCATAGGTCGTCGGCTTCCGCTACCTGACCCCACTCAGGTGAGTTGGTCGGCTTGGCCGGTCTGGGCGCTCACTGGACACGGTCTGTTTCGGGATCATGTTTACGAAGCACTTTCGATCATGGTCCTCAGTGTCATGCCGATGGCATGCATTCCCGCCAGCACCTCGTCTCGGAGGTCTCGGTCAGAGGGATCCCAATTGGCGATCACCGCGTAGTCGAACCAGGCGGAGTCTCGCCCGATCGTCCCGACGTCTGCTCTGATGCCCGCGTCCGCACCAGTTTTGTTACGGACAAGGAAGTTTCGATCCAACGTCGCATGAGCCAGCGGATCAAGCCCGAATGCGCCCGCGACCATGGATAGGTCTACGGACGTTGCCAGCCAGGCGTTCACCTGTTCTGAAACCGCATGGGATATCAGCTCTTTGCGATCCAGCTGGCTCATCAGATGTGACAACTCGGATGCTGAGCCGGTAGACAGCGTCGCCGGGTCATCTGGCCCTCGGTGATCCCTGACGTAGTCCAGCTGCGCCGTGTGGACTAAGCCGAGGGATTCGGCAAGGTCGCGAAGCGTGCGCAAGCCCACCCTCTTGAGGACTACATTTGTCGCCAAATTGTCGCTGACGCTGGCAATCAGAACGCAGAGATCCTGGATAGATAGTCTCTCGACGTGAAGGTGTTGCCAGATCCCCGAATCGGCAACCAAGAGCTCTGGATCACGGTCGAGCAAAGTAGCGCCGCTGAGATCGCCCTCTGCGCATTGCCGTGCGACCTCGACAAGTAACAGCAGCTTGCCGATGCTCGCAGTCTTCATCGGACGATCGGCATTACGAGAGGCTAGTTCGTGACCTGCGGCATCTCGAATGCACACCGACCAGTCGATGTTGGCACTCGTGCCCATCACATCGTCGATCGATCGCTGGAGCACCTCTAGCCCTTCAATCCGGTCAGGAGGCAGTGGCGGCATATCGATGATTATTGCGCCGTCAACTAGGCGCCGAGGGTCATAGTCGTCGCTTGCCCAGCCAAGAAATAATGGTGTCGGCGACCGTGGCCCATCCCGGCTCTAACATGAGCTCGTGTCCCATCTCTGGAAGGAAGACGGGTTCTGTGTTGTAGGCCTTGGCGGTCCGGCGTACGTCGCTGACGGCATAGACCTGGTCCTGTTGTCCGCCCATGACAAGCATCGGGGTGCCGATCTTTCTGGTGTTGACCAAGTTGGTGGCCACCATGTCCAAGAAGATGGCGCGCATGCTTTCCGGCTGGAGTCGGGTTGCGACCGCTTGGACGAGAGGATCGGGAGCCTTGTCACCGAAGAGGAGTTCTCGGGCGCCTGTGGTTGACCCGTACAGGTGAGCGGGATCACCGGTGAGCGCGAACCTGTTGCTGCGGCAGGGATGTCGGCGCATCGACCGCATGAGGGAACGCAGCTGTCCCCGCGGTGGCGCCGAGGCGATAAGTACCGCGGCTGGTACGTCATGAATCTCCAGATATTTTTGGACTAGGAAGCCGCCCATAGAATGGCCGACCAGCACCGGGGGTGTTGCAAGCTTTTGTGCGACCGAGCTCAAGTCGGCGAGGAAGTCTGAAATCGAGCACGTGCGAAGCGATTTCTCGATTGGACTGGTGCCGTGGCCCCGCAGGCTCAGCGCCAGGGCGTGGAAGCCCCGGCCGGCGAAGAAGTCGAGAAAGTGTTCATTCCAACACCATGCGCCGTGCCAGGCGCCGTGGACGAAGAGCAGGGGGTGCGGGTGCGCATTGCTGGCTTGTCCCTTATAGATCAATTCCAGCATGCGTCTTCTCCTCTGCATGTGATGGTTGATTTCTCGGCTAACCGGCGAACGCTTCTGAGCACGATTGGAGAGGCCGTTTGGGCTGCCTGCCGTGATCGGATGGATCGCGGCTCAGATTCGGTGTGCGGCCTTGATGAATTGCGCGGCGCGCTCGCCGATGACGACGCAGGGCGCCATGGTGTTGGCGGTGCTGATGCGGGGCATGATCGATGCGTCGGCGACGCGCAGGCCCTCGATGCCGTAGACCTTGAGGTGTCCGTCGACGACCGACATGTTGTCGCGGCCCATCTTGGCGGTACCGGATTCGTGCCAGTAGGTGGTGACGGCGTCCCGCAGATATGTCTCGAGTTCAGCGCCGGTCAGGTCGCCCGGCATGACCTCGCGTGCGACGAACGGCCGAAGTTCGGCGGAGTTGCCAATTTCGCGCAGGGTTTCGATGCAGGAGATGGCGGTCTTGAGGTCGTCGGGGTCCGAGAGCGCGTTGGCTTCGATGCGAAGGGGGTCGGTCGGGTCGGGACCTGACAGGCGTAGTTGACCGCGGCTGTGCGGGTGCGTGGGTGAGCCGAACAGGACCCAGCTGTTTTGCGGCAGGCCGTATTTCGCGGCGTTTTCCGGGGTGGCTTTCGGGAATGGGCCTGAACATGCGAACAGGTCCGGTCCCTGGACATCGGCCGCCCCGGAGTCCCAGAACATCGTCGCCCCCACCTGGGTGCTGCCCTGGATGTTCTCGGGGAACTCCCACACGCAGTCGAACCCGAAGTGGTCCTGAAGGTTACGCCCGACTCCGGGCAGGTGCTGGCGAACGGTGACGCCGACTCGACGCAAGTCGTCTTCGTCTCCGATGCCGGACTGCATCAGCACCTTCGGTGTGTGAATGGCGCCCAGCGACAGGACGACCTCAGCGTCGGCGGCTACGCGATGTACTGTGCCGCCATGGACGACCTCGACACCGGCGGCCCGGCTGCCTTCGAAGATCACGCGGGTGACCAGTGCGAGCGGGACCACGGTCAGATTCGCCTGCTGCTGATGCGGGGCGGTATACGTGCGAAACACCGATAGGCGTTTTCCGTCACGCCAGCGCAGATCGGTGATAGCAGCGCCGCGGGTCTCCTCCATCAGGCGGCCGTTGGGGCTCTGATAGGTGGGAATGCCGATGGCCCTGGCCGCCTCAAGGGTCGCCGCGGCAAGCGGGTGCGCATCAGGTGCCGGCTGGACGAACACCGGCCCGCCCCTGCCCCGATGGTTCGGCTCGCCGATGCCGTGCCAGTCCTCGATCCGCCGGTAGAGGTCGAGGATTGCTTGGTATCCCCAGGCCAGCTCGCCGGACTCCGAGGCGTAGTGGTCCCAGTCGCTGCGATGTCCGCGCGCCCAAATCATCAGGTTGATGCTGGACCCGCCGCCGAGCACTTTGCCCATCGAAAACGGGATCGCGCGGCCGTGAAGCCGCGGGTCGGGCTCGGACATGAATCCCCAATCACGTCCGCTGCCAAGGTTAGATGGCCATTGGCTTGCGTCAGTCACGCTGGGGACGTCGTCGCTGCCGCCGGCCTCCAAAAGTAAGACAGTGATGTCGGGGTTTTCGGCCAGCCGGCCGGCGATCACAGATCCCGACGATCCAGCACCGCACACGATGACGTCGTAACGCGGCTTCAACTCAGTATTCACAAGGGTCTCCTGACTTGAACGGCTGGGTATATCAGCAGATACCTAGATACACGACCGGGAAAGCTGAGCGGTTCAACCGCACTCGGACAAAGGTCTTCGGCCACTAATTGGGCTCGCCCGCAAGGGCTTCCGCGGGCACTGCCGGCGATAGCGTCTTCGCCCGAATCTCCTGTGCGGCGCCGGCCAACGTCAGTTCGAACGGCTGCATGTCTTTCAGGCCACCGCGGTCTGGAGCCCGAGCACAGAGCGCAGCCAGCGACCCATCTCGGCGATCGCGCGGTCGACCTCCCCGACGCGGCCCGCGCCCATGATGAAGGAGTGCTGCCCCTCGTCGACCCGCCGAACGAGTACGTCATTGCCTGCCTCCTTCGCCCGGCGGGAGAAGGCGATGGCGTCCGACGCGAGCAGCTCGTATTCGCCGTAGTACACCGCGGTCGGGGGCAGCCCCGACAGGTCGGCCCCGAGCAGATGCACCTGCGGGTCGGTGAATTCCACGCCGGTTCCATCAAGCCAGCACGACCGGAACAGCTCGAGCAATCCCCGCGTGAGCAGCTTGTCTCGCTCGGCGTTGGTCTCGATGGAGTCCCCCGACAGCGTGGCGTCGGTCCACGGCGAGATGGACAGCACGGCACCGGGCAGTGCCTCGCCCCGATCACGTAACCGCAGTGCAAGTTCGACCGCGAGATAGCCGCCGATCGAGTGGCCGACACTGCCGATCTTGTCGGGCCGGTAGCCCTGGTCGAGCAGCCAGCGGTAGGCGGCGTCCACGTCTTCGACCTGCGCTGGGTACTTGTGCTCCGGGGAACGCCGGAAGTTCAATACCAGCGACCGCACGCCCGCCGCTTTCGCGATGTGCGCGGCAGCTTTTCGGTCCGAATGCATTGACATCAGCACGCTGCCGCCCATGTGCGTGTGCAGCAGCACCGCCTCGGGGTCGCTGTCGACCGGGACGCACCACAGCGCCTCGACTCCGCCGGCGTCCACCTCGGCGTAGGTCACGCCCTCGGGTTCCTTCGTCGCCAGATGGATGTTCTCGGTGACGTCGCGGATCGTCTCCAGCTCGAAATTGGGATTCGAGGATCTCCTGCCGATCTCGGCGTAGAAGTCGGCGAACTCGATCGCTTGCTGGCTTGCCATTGCTTTCCTTCCGTCGGTCCATAGGATAACGGTCACTATATAGTGATCGTTATCCTATGGCTAGCCCAGGGTTCGGATCCGCGGTGGGATGGGCCGCGAGGAACCTCGGGTTAGGCGAAGTACGCGTCAAATGACCCGACGTCGGTCAAATGCGCTGTGACCTCAGAAATCTTGTCGTCACGGATGGTGAGCACGTTGACCACGTCCTGATCGAGCCGCTTGCCATTGTGTTCACCGGTGTCGTGCAGCGTGACCGCGACGGTGTCTTGGCCGAAAGCAAATCCGCGCGGCGAGATGTGCAGCCCGTACTGGGCAAACGTGTCGGTCAGCCTGGTGACGTCGTCGATTCCAGTCGCCCTGCCGGACACCACACTGGAGCCGGGGATGGTCCAGACAATGTCGGGGGTGGCGTGTTCGGCGATTCCGGCATGGTCGTCGTGCACGATGGCGGTCGCGAACGCGCCGACGATGGCCCGCTGCCGCTGGATTGTCGCAGCTTCGTCGTCCGGCGCTGCGATCGAATTGCCGCCCGGCACAACGCAAACCAAGAGCATGACGATACCCAGGCTTGCCAGAGCGGCTTTCCAAGCACTCGATGCCCACATGCCGCCTCCACTCAAGCGCGTCGCTTGCCGGGTGAAATGAGCCTATCCGCGGTCTCGCTCGCGGCGTCGATCACGTCTGCTTGCGTCGCGGGGTCGGCCATCGCGCGCGAGATCGACACCGCCCCCACCATCAGCGCGACGACGCTCCACGCCCGCCGCTGCCGATCGGCTCCGTCGAGAACATCGGCCACCCGCTGCGCAAGCGCGCTGATCTTGTGTTCGTACACCTCTCGAGTGGACACTCCCGCCCGCGCGACGTCGGCGCTAAGGGTCGGCATCACACATCCGTCGCCCGGGTTTTCCACGTGGCAGGTGCTGAGGTATTCCGCGAGAAAGCTCTTCAGCTTCGACCGGCGCTCGGTCTTGCTGCCGGACTCTGTGTCGGAAAGGAACGGCTCACCGACGGCGGCCTCGATGATCGCCTCGAGCATCGCTTCCTTGTTTGCGAAGTTCGAATAGAACGCTCCCGAGGTCACGTCCGCCGCGGCCGCTAGCCCGTCGACACCGATCCCGTTGAAGCCGGCGACCTTCATCGAGCGCGTGCCCGCACGCAGCAGCGCGGCGCGTGCCTTGACCTTCTGGTCTGCCGGGTATCTCATGACAAGAACTTTATAGCATAACCACCGATATTCTATCTTCGGGAAGCCGGCTCGGTCATCTGCCTGGCAGACGACGTCACCCCCGAAGCCTCCAGCGACCAGGTCCTGGCGATGACCTACCTCGGCGGCATGGCCTACCTCGAGGGCCGGCTGATCGCACCAAGCGATACGCCCCCTTGCGGGGAGTCGCTTGCGTCAATCCGGACGGCGCCCTGCACCGCATCGGATCTCGGATCACCTGATCGCACTAGACGCCCCAGCGCGGCCTGCCTTTACGCATGGCACGGGCTCGCGCGGCGGACGTGACCGCCACGCGAGCCCCCGTCCGTCTACACCTCGCTGATAGCGTGCGCGTCCAGCGCGTTGATCCGGTTCACGATCAGCGGGTCAGCTTTGGTGAACGGGAAGTCGGGCAGGTCGTCGATGTGGGTCTCGAACGTCGCCGCGAGCACCTGGCGCGAGTAGGCGCTGACCGAGGCCCGATAGCCGATGTCGGCAGGGGTTGGCTGGTCGAAAAAGATGCAGAAGTGCATCTCCGGCGCGTCGAAAACCTCGATGTGATGCGGGTAGGCGCGCGGGATGAAATACACGTCGCCCTGCCGCAAGTACCAAGTGTCCAGGCTGCCGTCGGGGTCCATCACCGTCATGCGTGCGGCGCCCTTGTTGACGTAGCCCATCTCCGCGGTAATCGGGTGCCAGTGCGGTTCGCGCATGCCGTCCTCACGGATGCGCAACGAGTACATCGACAGGTCCTTCAGCGCGGGCCAGTACTGCAGGCGGGCGGTCCTCGCCGAACCCACGGCTACGCTGACCGGCGGTGTCATCGCGTCGACCGAGAACTTGTGCGGGTCATCGAAGTAGGCGGTGGCTGGCACGTCGGGGCCACCGGTCCGGGCCGCCAGCGCGCGGTCGGTAGTGCTGCGGCGCATCGCCGCGAAGTCCGAGGCCGGCAGGTCGTAGGTGTTGCCCAGTACCGCGTCGGTCATCGCGCCGAAAGCCGCACCCAGCCCGAAGTCCTCGGGCCTCTCGCTGCGGAACGTGATGATGAATTCGGCTGTGTCCGTGCCGATGTTCTCGATGTGGTGCAGTGAACCGCTGTCGATGTGGAACATATCTCCGGCGCGCACCACAAAGGACGCGAACCGGCTGCCGGTGTCGAGGACCGAGACCAGCGCCGTTCCCGAGACGCAGTAGGTCAGCTCGTTGGCGTTGGCGTGCCAGTGCGGGGTCCGCATCGCCCCGGGGTTGATCAGCAACCGCTTGATGGACAGGCCCTTCAGGATCGGGAAGGTGTCGGCCGTCAGGCGCGTGATCGACCCCAGGTCGGACTCCTGCACAATTTCGCCCTGCGTTAACGACGCCACGTGCTTGCTTGTCTGCGTGATCATTTCGTCCCTCCTTTGGTGGATGTCTCAGCGTCTACCTCAACGATGCGGCTGAGGGACACGGCCGTCCAACACCGGTTTTGGATGTGATGATCACCGTCGTTTATCGAGCCGCTGTCGCGCGTTTCGGCCTGCGCAGTTCGGCGCCGACGTGGGTTGGCCGCTCGGGCCCTGGTGCTCGACGACTCCGGTGCCGTGCTGTTGTCGCGCGAGCTGGGCAAGAATGAACAACACGCCCGTAAACTCGTCACCGATGTCGACGGAATGGGTTCTCGAGTGTCGTGGACGGTCACGAACCAGGAACCGATGGGACGGACCATCCCCTGGGCAGGAGCGACATGCGGTTCGGGGTTTGGTCGATAACAGCTGGTATCCACGAACTTTGTTGTCGTCAGAGGCGTCGCCACAGCCGTCCGCTTGACGACTGGACGCCGATGTCCTTCGTGTACAAGGCAATCCGAGTCCCACAGATCCACACGCAGAGCGGTTGGGCCACCGCTCAAGTCCACGCCTAAGCTTAGGCCGACCAACTAGATTCCTTGTGGCGGATCAGCCATTTCCTCGTCACGACGACGAGAATCGCCGTGTTGAATGAGAACCTACAACAAAGACGTGATCAACGCGCCATGTTGGCGAAGCGCGACAGGTGCAGCTGGTGCGCGACCGTAACCGTCTTGGTCGGACCGTTACGGTGTTTGGCGAGAATGAAATCCGCCTCCCCCCCACGCGGATCATCGCGCTCGAACGCGTCCGGCCGGTGCAGCAGGATGACGACGTCGGCATCTTGTTCGAGGCTGTTATGTACTGAAATCCCTTGTGCTACAAAGTTATTCGTCTCAGGAACGGTACCATCGTATACGTCGTGTTCACCGATGCTGCTGATCTCCACGATCCTGTCCCAAAACACATCGCTGGTAGCCAGAGCGTGAAGCTCGCGGTCTTCGAGCAGCGCAGCCACGCTCTGCAACCGAGAGCGCCCCGGTGCGAATCTTCTTGTCGCATCGGCAAAATTCGAGTTCATCGCAGCTGAAAGTTCGCGATGCGTTATGCCCTTTACCGTCAATGCTTTTGCGATTTTTTCCCACACTTCTTTGGGTATGGTGTCACAGCCTGGGCGACCGATGCGGGCGTCCAGCTTAGCGAGAACTCCGCGGGCAGACTCACCCCGCTTCCCGTGAACACCGATGCTTCTAAGGAACTTGCCCTGATTCTCCGCCCTGTCGATATACAGGGACCAACAATCGCGGTAGCCAAGCTTGCGCACAGGTGCTACCCGGGAAAAAACTCCAAATCGGAGTAGCAACTGCATGACGTCATCGACCAGACGCCGACTTGTCGAGGCGTAGTAGATCTGTGCAGCATCAGTTGACTCGTTCCAGCAAACCGAACCATCGGTTGCCCAGAGGTGCCTCAGGAACAACGCCACCTGGTCGTTGGGCGCACGAAATACGGCCTCCGGCACGAACTTTTCGTAACTGCGCTTGCCGAACAGACCCATTCCATCGAGCCAGGCAGCAATGGGATTGCGCCGGCCGCGTGCCAGTCGTTCCGGCGACGGCAACCGCAGCGTGGTCACGCGAGCCGCCGGGTATTCGTCGCGGATCGCCTTCACCCCGAAGTGCGCCGCGGAGATCGTCACCGCGGCGAGGTTCGCCTCATCGACCGACGCGTAGCGGATCGGCTGGCGTTTCACGCACGATCCGTCGCCGATCATGTGGGCAAGCAGCATCACCTCGCAGTCGTCCATCCGCTGCGTGTTGACGGGCTCGGGAACACGCCGCGGCGCGGCGATGCGATCGCCGATCTTGAGCTGCTCCAACGGAGTCCAACCATCGAGCTTCATGAACGGGTGGTTACCAGTGGCCTCGACCTCGCGGCCCGACGCCAATCGAAGCCGGAACACCTCCTTGCGGCCACTTGGGAAAACGTTGGTCATGGGGCGCGCGACCATACGTAGCCGCTCGTCCAACGACCACACCAGCGGACGCTCGCCCGTCCGCATCAGCTCACCGAACGTGACCTCAGCCCCAGTATCGGCGCGCAGGATCCGTGTCGATGCGGTCAGACATCCCGACTCGCGAAGGTCAGCGAGCATCGGCCTCTTGTCGGTGCGCTGCTCGGGACCGCGGTTGAGCTGGCTGATCGCCACCACCGGAACCTCGAGCTCCTTCGCCAAAAGCTTGAGATGCCTTGAGAATTCGGACACCTCCACCTGGCGAGACTCGTGCTTCTTGCCCGACGTCATCAGCTGCATGTAGTCGATGACGATCAGCCGCAGGTCGGCCTTTTGCCGCAGCCGGCGCGCCTTGGCCCGGATCTCCATCATGGTCAGGTTGGGCGAGTCGTCGATATACAGTGGCGCTTCGCTGATTTCGCTCATCCGGCGCGCCAGCCGCGTCCAGTCGTCGTCGCTCATGCGGCCCGAACGCATGTCGGCGAGCTTGATCTTGGCCTCGGCTGACAGCAGCCGCATCACGATCTCGGACTTGCTCATCTCCAGCGAGAAGATGACGCTGGCCAGCCGGTGCTTGATGGAACACGACCGCATGAAGTCCAGACCCAGCGTGGAATTGTGCGTCGGCACCATCCCTGCGCCGGCAAGATAAAGACGCGCGGCGTTGTCCACCTGGACACAGCGCACCGGCACACTTTCCACGCGGCGCACCGAGATGATCTGCAGGACAGGAGCCAACAAGGCCGTCGTCCCAAAGTCGCCGTAGTGCGGCGTCGAGCCGGCCGCGGCAATCGTGTCCCAGCCGCTGCGCAGCTGAGCTGATGTCCGGATGCCGCGAGTCGTGGGCCACTGATGCGCGGCGTCCGCGGTGATCACTGTCCCGTCGGAGAACTCCACCTCGTAGCAGGGGCGTCCCAGCATCACGTCCGTCGCGGCAACCACCCGCGTCGGCTGCCCGTCGGCGTCGAGCAGCTCCTCACCGACCGCGACGTCGCCCATCGTTGTCCAACCGCCCGGCGTCGGCAGGGGCGTTTTCAGCGCCAGCGCCTTGCCCACGCCAGGTCGGGCCGCCACGATGATCATCTGCCCGGGGTGCAGGCCGTTGGTCACCTCGTCGAGCTCGGTGAAACCGGTCAGCACGCCGCGCGACACCCCGCCGCTGGACGCGATGGCGTCGATCTCGTCCATCGTCGGCTGCAGCAGGTCCTCGAGGGGAACGAAGTCCTCGGACATCCGGCGGTCAGCGACGTCGTAGATCTCGGCCTGCGCGCGGTCGACTATCTCGGCGACGTCGGCTCCCTCGGCGCCCGCGTAGCCGTATTGCACGACCCGCGTGCCCGCCTCGACCAACCGTCGCAGCAGGGCCTTCTCGGCGACGATGCCCGCGTAGTACCCCGCGTTGGCCGCCGTCGGCACCGTCGAGATCAGGGTGTGCAGATAGGGCGCGCCGCCGATGCGGCGCAGCATGCCGCGCCGGTCCAGTTCCGCGGCCACCGTCACGGCGTCGGCCGGCTCGCCGCGCCCGTAGAGGTCGAGGATCGCGTCGTAGACATTCTGGTGCGCCGGGCGGTAGAAGTCGCCGGGCCGCAGCCGCTCCAAGACGTCGGCGATCGCGTCCTTGCTCAGCAGCATCCCGCCCAGCACCGACTGCTCCGCGGCGAGGTCCTGCGGGGGCTGGCGGCCGAACTCTTCGTTGGGTGGCGACGAATCCATGCCTGGCGCGAGGTCATCGACGACCGCCACGGACTCTCACCTCCCCTAACACGAGTAGCCGAACATACATTCGAACCGACATTCGGAGCGTAAGTCAAGGCCCCGACAACCACCGACCTAGCGCGCCCGTATCGCATCGCGCGGGGACGACGGTAAACGTTGCTGGCAAGGACTTAAAGGGGGCTCTGTTCATAAGGCTGTGCATCGTGTGTGCATATCCTTCGACACCTGTGTTGAACGGGGTGTGGAGAACCTGTGGATTAATTCGAGACTCCGCGACATCGCTGCTGATAAGAGCAGTACAACTCACCACAATCGGTGTGGACAGGAATCTCTTCGGCGTGTCGTCGCAGGTTACTGCGTCGGGCGTGTTGGCTTTCGGCCATATTTTCGCCGAGTTACGAGGTGGTTAAGAGGTTCTGCCGCCGGCACCCCTGAAAGAGTTCGCCAGCCGAGCAAACGCGACGGAGTTCAAAAGCCGCCGCGAACCCCGCGCCGAGCACCAAAGGTTCGGCGGCGGCCGATCGAGGGCCGCCACCGAATGAGAGCAAACGCTACTTAGTTAGCTATCCGCGACGACATCGAGCGCGACCTCCGCGTCGATCTCGGGGTGCAGGTGCACCGAAACCGCATAGGTGCCGACGGCCTTGATGTGCGTCTTGGGCAGGCGGACGACCCGCTTGTCGAGGTTGGGTCCGCCGGCCTTCTTGATGGCCGCGACGACGGCACCGGCGGTCACCGAGCCGAACAGCTTGCCCGTGTCGCCCGCGGCCTTCACCGGCAGCGGGACGGGGCCCAACGCATCGATCGCCGACTTGATTTCGTTGGCGTGCTCGAGGTCGCGAACGGTCTTGGTCTCGCGGGCCCGACGAATCTCGTCGGCCTGCTTTTGTGCGCCGCGGGAGGCCAGGATGGCCAGGCCGCGCGGGAGCAGGAAGTTGCGGCCGTACCCGTCCTTGACCTCGACCGCGTCGCCGACAGTCCCGAGGTGATCGACGTCAGCCGTCAGAATCAGCTTCATTGTTTTGTACTTTCGGTTGGCTCTCGGCGGCTACCGCGTCGAGGAGGTGAAGGGCAGCAGGGCCACCTCGCGCGCGTTCTTCACCGCGATGGCGATGTCGCGCTGGTGCTGCACGCAGTTGCCGGTGACCCGGCGCGCCCGGATCTTGCCGCGCTCACTGATGTAGGTGCGCAACAGGGTGGTGTCCTTGTAGTCGATCGCTTGACCCTTTTTGGCGCAGAAGACGCATTTGCGCGCCTTGATCGGCTTTTCCGGAGCCGGGCGCCGCTTGGTGGACTTGGCCATGTCTGTCTTTCTTTCCGTTTGTTACTGGTCTGAAGGTTTTGTGTTTTAGAAGGGGGGCTCGTCGTCGCCGCCGCCGAAGGACCCCGACGCCGGGGCGCTGCCCCACGGGTCGTCCCCGCCGCTCGGCTGGGCCGCCGGGGCCGCCGCCGGGCGCGAGCCGCCGCCCCCGCCGAAGCCACCGCCCCCGCTCCCGCTGCGGCTGGCCTTGTTGACCTTGGCGGTGGCGTACCGCAGCGAAGGCCCGATCTCGTCGACCTCGACCTCGACGACGGTGCGCTTCTCGCCCTCACGGGTTTCGAACGAACGCTGCTTGAGCCGTCCGGTGACGATCACCCTGGCACCGCGAGTGAGGCTTTCCGCGACGTTCTCGGCGGCCTCCCGCCAGATGTTGCACCGCAGGAACAGCGCCTCGCCGTCCTTCCATTCCCCGCTCTGGCGGTCATAGATCCGTGGCGTCGAGGCCACGGTGAAGTTCGCCACGGCGGCACCCGAGGGAGTGAACCGCAGTTCGGGGTCGGCGGTCAGGTTGCCGACAACGGTGATTGTGGTGTCACCAGCCACAGGTTCCTCCTCGTTCCACCCTGTTCGTCGCCTTTGGACGGGGGATAGACATCAGTGTGTTCCCGCTGAGCGTACGCAGCTCCGACGACACTCGGCAGTCAGTGCTTGTCGGTGCGCATCACCTTGGTGCGCAACACCGACTCGTTGAGGCTGAGCTGGCGGTCGAGCTCGGATACCGTCGCCGGCTCGGCCTTCAGATCGACGACGACGTAGATGCCCTCGGCGTGCTTGGCAATCTCGTAGGCCAGGCGGCGCTTGCCCCAGATGTCGACCTTGTCGACGGTCCCGCCATCCTTCCGGACGACGTTGAGGAACGTCTCCAAGGATGGGGCAACGGTGCGCTCGTCGAGCGTGGGGTCAAGAATGACCATGATTTCGTATGGACGCATGGAAACCTCACCACCTCCTCTGGTCTCAAGCGGCCACGGTCGTTCCGTGGCAGGAGGGTCGCCTGCGTCGGCAACCGCACCAGGGTACCGGACGGGGGGCCGGCCCGAAAAATCCGTCCGTCCGGTGCCTTACTTTCGGCGTTCGGTGTATTCCTTCGCCCTGGCCCTCGTCGCGTCGTCGGCCTTGGCGAGCGACCCGGCGTCGAACGGCGGCTGCGGGTCGTATTCGATCAACAACTGAGCGGCTTGCGCGGCCTCTCGGTCGACAAGAAGCTCGACCAACCGTAGGGCCATGTCGATGCCGCTGGACACACCGGCGGCGGTGATGATTCGCTGCGACAGGTGCTCGACAACTCGTTCGGGCACGTAACGTGCGCCCAACTCGTTCAACAAATCCGCAGCACTGAAATGGGTCGTCGCGGTGAGCCCGTCGAGCAGGCCGGCGGCGGCCAGCAACAACGCCCCGGTGCACACCGAGGTGGTGAACGTGGTGTTGGGGTGCACCGATCGAAGCCAGGCGCGGATAGCGTCGTCGTGGATCAGCTGGCGGGTTCCGATGCCGCCCGGCACGACTACCACGTCGGGGGCGCCGACTTCGTCGAAGGCCGCATCGCAGGCGACGCCGAGCATGCCGTTTTCGGTGCGCACCTCGCCGCGGCGGTGCCCGACGAACACGACCTCGATCGATGGAATGCGTTGCAGCACTTCGTACGAGCCCACGGCGTCCAAGGCGGTGAACCGTGGGAACAGCGGGATCGCGACGACGGTCATGGCGCCGCGGCCACCGCTTCCTTGTCCGGTTCGGCTGCCGGCGCCGTCGGGCGGCGCACCCCCGGCGGACGCAGCCAGTCGGGCAACCAGCGGGGCGGTGCGTCGGAGGCGCGATCGAAGGGGCCTCCCGCCGGATCGTCGACGCGTCCGCCCCAGCGCACCAGGTCTTCCTCGGGCCGGTAGATCTGCCGGAGAACGAGCACACACAGCGCCACGACCGCGATATCGCGCAGTAGCACCGTCGTGGTGAAGAACTGCTCCGGCAGCCCGCGGTTCGGGTTGCCGTACAGGTAGTACATCCGCGGCACCCAGACCAGTGCGTCAATTGTCATCCACGCCAACAGGATTCGGCGATGCGGCAGCGCCAGCACGGCCAACGGCACCAACCACAACGAGAACTGAGGGCTCCACACCTTATTGGTCAACAGGAAGGCCGCCACCACCAAGAACAGCAGCTGCGCCAGCCGTGGTCGCCGCGGGGCGGTCAGCGCGACATACGCGATCGCGGCGCAACACAGCGCGAAGGACACCGCGACGACCGCGTTCAATACGGTCGGCGGCTGCCAGAAGCCCAGCCCGGGATCGAAACCGCGCCAGCCGGTGAACGACTTCACCACGTTGTACAACGAATCCATATCGTCGCCGCGCCGCGTGTTGAGCCGGAAGAACTCAGACCAACCGCGCGGAAACAGCACCAGCACAGGCAGATTCACCAACAACCACGTCGCCGCGGCCGTCGCCGCTGTGCGCACCAAGGCGCGAAGGCGACCGGTCCGGATGCCCAGCACCAACATCGGGCCCAGAAACAGCAGCGGATAGAGCTTGGCCGCGGCGCCCAATCCGATCAGCACACCGGCCAACACCGGTTTGCGCCGCGCCCAGGCCAACAGCCCGCCCATCGCGAAAGCCGTTGCCAAAGCATCGAAGTTGGTGAATATCTGAAAGATCACCAACGGCGAGGCGGCCACCAGCGCGGCGTCCCAAATGCGCCGGCCCGACAGCCCCGCGGTCGCCCAGACGGTCGCCAGCCAGGCCAACGCCAGCCCGAACGCCGCGATGTCGAAGAACATCACCACCTCGGCCACCACCGGCAGCGGCGCGACCTTGCTCAGCGCGGTGTAGGTCTTGGCCACCGCCATCGACACGTACTGGTAGACCCCGGTCAGCACCGGATACTCCATGTAGCGCACGGCGGGCCGGCCGTCGTAGCGCGTCTGCGGCGCGCCGCTGCCGTCGGTCTCGATCCAACTCGACTTGTACGGGAACTTGCCCTGGCTCAACAACTCCGCGCCGTAGAGGGGCACCGTGTCGGAGTAGCACAACTCGTAGTAGGCCCGCTGGTTCTCCCAATTGGCGACCCGCTGGTCGCCGCTCCCCGAGCCGGTGCTCTGCAGGCACGCCGCCTTGGTCGACCAGCCGAGCGCCAGAAACACCAGCGCGATCAGGAACATGACCCGCACCGGCGTCATCACCCTGGTGCGGCCGATGAGCGCGTGGCGGCCCACCGGTCCGCCCACGACATCGGCCAGTGCCGCGCCCAAAACGTCGGTGCGGCTGGGGCAATCGCGATTGTCGGCGCTGCGCAGATCGGCGGCCAGGGGCCGCGGTGAGATGGTGCTGTCCTGCTGCCGCGCGCCGGTCACGGCGGCGGCGGGGGCGCTTGCGGGCCGCCCGGCGGGACGCCGGGTGGCTGCGGACCACCCGGCTGGGTGCCCCCGGGCGGCGGAGGCGCGTTGGTGATCGTCGTCGGCGGGCCGACCGGAATCGTGATGCCGGGCGCCACCTCGATGGTGGGCTGGATGACGCTCACCGCGGGCGGTGCCGGCGGGGGCGGCGCGGCGGGAACGCCGGCGTAGCCGCCGATCTCGCTCGGCTTGGGGAAGGTCTCGTTGGGGGTGCCCTTAAGGGCGCCGTCCATGGTCGCCTTCCAAATGTCCGATGGCAGGCCGGAACCGTAGACCTCCGCACCGGAGGCCGTCACCAGCGGCACGTTGTCTTGCACGGTGCCCACCCAGACCGCCGTCGACAGCGACGGCGTGTATCCGACCATCCAGGCGTCCTTGTTCGCCTGGGTGTCGCCCAGCTGCACCGTCCCGGTCTTGGCGGCCGAGGGGCGCCCACCGGCCAAATTGTGTCCGCGCGAGTAGCCGGCAATCGGCGCCATCGCGGCAGTGACGTTGTCGGCGACGCCCTTGTCGATGCGGTTCTCGCCGTTGTTGTCGGAGTTGCCGGCGTCGAACAGCACCTGGCCTTCGGCGTTGACGACCTTTTGCACCAGATGGGGCCGGTGGTAGACACCTGACGCGGCCAGTGTGGCGTACGCCGAGGCCATGTCGATGGGCCGGGTTTGGTACTGGCCCAACACAATTCCGTTGTTGGGCGGTCCGCCCTTGCCGTCCTCGGACAGCGTGTGCGCGACACCGGGGAAGCTGGTCGCGACGCCCGCCTGGTGTGCGGCGTCGGCGACGGCCTGCGGTCCCCCCTTGAGCTTGAGCATCAGGCGGTAGTAGGCGGTGTTGAGCGAAAGCTTCAGCGCCTCGGCGATATTGCAGGTCCCGCAGCTCTCCCCGTCGACGTTGGTGATCTTGATCCCGTCGACGGTGAGCGGCGAACTGTCCACCTGGTAGCCCAGCCCGATACCTTGCTGCAGCGCGGCAACCAGAGCGAACACCTTGAACGACGATCCGGTCTGCAGCCCGGCCTGAGCAAAGTCGAAGCCGTTGGCGTCCGAACCGCCGTAGTAGGCGCGTATCGCGCCGGTGTGCGGATCGACCGACACCGCCGCGGACCGCATGTCGGGGTCCTGCCCGTCAAGGTATTTCGACACCGCCTTCTCCGCGGCCTGCTGGGCCTTCGGGTCGATCGTCGTGGTGACCTGCAGCCCCTGGGTGTTCAGAGTCTGCTCGTCGATGTTGAACAGCTCCATCAGCTCTTTGGTCACCTGGCGCTCGATCAGCCCGTTGGGCCCGGTGGTCTGGTTCTGCGCGCGGGCCTGATCGGGCGGCAACGTCGCCGGAAACACCTGTGCCGCACGGTCGCTCGGCGACAGCGCCTTGGTTTCCACCATGCCGTCCAAAACCCAGTTCCACCGCTCCGCGGAGCCCTTGGGATCGACGGCGGGATCCAGCGAGGAGGGCCGCCGGATCAGCGCCGCCAACAGCGCTCCCTCGGACACGGTGAGCTGCTCGACCGGCTTGTCGAAATAGGCCTTCGCGGCGGCCGAAATGCCGTAGGCCCCGCGACCGAAGTAGATGATGTTCAGATAGGCCTGCAAGACATCGTCTTTGGACCATTCCCCCGACATCTTGGTCGCGATCACCAATTCCTTGGCCTTGCGCATCAGCCCGCTGAACCCGTGCTGCGCCGAACCGACGAGCGCGTTCTTTACGTACTGCTGGGTGATCGTCGAGCCGCCCTGCAGGTCGCCGCCGAAGAGGTCGTTGTTGACCGCCCGCGCGAACCCGGTGAACGAAATGCCCGGGTTGGAATAGAAGTTGCGGTCTTCCGCGGCGATCACCGCCTGACGCACATGGACCGGCACCTGGCTGATGTTGACGTCGACCCGATTCCCTTCGGGCGGAACGATTTTGGCGAGCTGCGAGCCGTCGCTCGCGAGGATCGTCGAGACCTGGTTGGTGCGGATGTTGCCGGGTTTGGGCACGTCGACGATGAAGTACGCCATGGTGAAGGTGACGATCGGCAGCAGCACCAAGGCCGCCGCCGTGATGTAAGCCGCCCGTCGCACCCACAACCAGTTGATCTGCTGGGTCCAGCTCCAGTCCACCCCGGGTCGTGGGGGTCTTCCAGCAGGTCCATCAGGTCCGCCCGGTCCGCCGGGCCCACCAGGCCCTCGGGGCGGGGGTGGGGGCCCTTCGGGTGGGCGGCGCCCGGACATCGGCTCGCCGCGGCGCGGGGCGGTCGCCCGTCCGTCCAGCGCGGCCTTCACCTCTTCGATCGGGTCGCTTTGCAGGGGCACAGACGCGGGGCGGTCGAGTGCGGCCTTCACCTCTTGGACCGGGTCGGGCCGGCGGGGGGCGCGGTCATCGACGACGGGCGGCAGGATCGTGGTCAACCGGTCGTCGGGTGGAACCGGGCGGCGGCGCCCGGGCGCGTGGGGCGCCTCTCGCCGCTGCGGATCCGGACGGTCGGGGTTCCCCGGCCGGTCGGTGCTCGCGTGCTTGCCCACGCGCTCGGTCGCCGATTCGTTCAGGTCACCGGGCGACTGGTCGTGGGGCCCTTCGTTACTCAATGGCCGTGCGGGCGCCGTTGCGCGCCGTCCGGGTGCCGCCGGTGCCTTTGGGGGGGCGTGCCGCACCCATCACGTACGACTTCACGAGGTGGTTCCAGCTGCACGTGCGGCACACCTCCACCACGTGGACGGAAAACTCCGGGAAGCGAGTCGCCAGCAGCACCAGCTCCTCGGCGGTGCGCGCCGAGCCCGACACCGCGCCCAGGTGGTCGCCGAACACCCACGACACCAGGGTGAGCTGCTCCTTGCGGCAGATCGGGCACATCACCTGGCTCTGTTTCCCGTGAAATTTCGCGGCGCGCAGCAAATACGGATTGGCGTCACACACCTCGGATACACCGGTGCGGCCCGAATAAACCTCGGCGAGCAGGGAGCGCCGCCGAAGCGCGTAGTCCACCACTTGTCGCTGCAGTCGCACGCTGACCAGAGTACGTGGCCGCCCGCACCGCCGATACGCAACCGACGCCGTCGCCGGACCGCGCCGCGACGATCGACCGTCGGCGTCCTGTGCCGGATCCGGACGGGACTTCTACGATCATCGGCGTGGCGAAATTGCTCGGGACGACGGCGCGCGGCGGGGTTGCCGGCGCCACGTCGACGACCCGCGCCAAGGACAGCGACCGGCAGGACGCCTGCCAGATCCTCGACACCGCCCTGAACGACGGCGAGATATCCGATCAGGAGCACCGGGAACGCGTCAGCGCGGCGACCAACGCGGTCACGCTGGGCGAGCTGCGGGCCTTGGTCGACGACCTGCAGGGCGACACCACCGGGCTGCAGTCGACCGCTCGCGCGTGGGGGTCAACCTCGTCGATGCTGCCGAAGTTCGGTGGGTGGCGCGGCCTGGCCGCCGCCTTGCTCGTGTCGGTCCTGCTGGGCGTCGGCATCGGTTGGGCCGTCTACGGCAACACCCGCTCGCCGCTGGATTTCACGACGGACCCCGGAGCCAAGCCCGACGGCGTCGCCCCGGTGGTGCTGACGCCGCCCACGCAGCTGCTGTCGGTCGGCGGCCTCACGGGCCTGATGGAGCAAACGCGCAAAAGGTTCGGCGACACCATGGGGTTCCGGCTGGTGATCTACCCGACCTACGCGGTGCTCGACCGCCCCGACCCCTCCGACGACCGGCGCATGCTGGCCTACGACTACCGCGGCGGATGGGGAGACCCCACCAGCTCGGCCAAGAGCGGCACCGACGGTCCCGTCCCGGTCGACCTCTCCAAATTCGACATCACCGCCGCCGTGGGCCTGGTGCGCGGCGCCCCGGAGAGCCTCCGGATGAAGCAGTCCGACGTCAAGACCACCTATCTGGTGATCGATCCCTCGACCGACCCCACCACCCCGGGCGCGCTCTCGCTATCGGTGTACGTGTCGGGCGACTACGGCGGCGGATACATCGTTTTCGCAGGTGACGGCACCATCAAACGCATCAACCTGCCGTCCTAGCGGTCCCCGCGGCGGTGTGACGAATAGCGCACCAACGACAGGTAGTGTTGTGGCGAATATATCGAAACGATACGATTACGCGAGGCGTCGGACCGTTAAGTCCGTCAAAGCAATCAGGCAAGCGAAGCCATACGTAGCCGTACTTAGTCGTTCCCGGCCATTTCGAGGGGGTGTATATCGATGCTTGAGCTCGCCATCCTGGGACTCCTGATCGAATCGCCCATGCATGGGTATGAACTACGGAAACGGTTGACGGGCCTGCTCGGCGCATTCCGGGCCTTCTCGTACGGATCGCTGTACCCAGCCCTGCGGCGCATGCAGGCCGAAGGGCTGATTGCCGAGGACGCCGCGCCTGCCGGCACCCCGGTCCGGCGGGCTCGTCGGGTCTACCAACTGACCGACGCGGGCCGGCAACGCTTCGGCGAGCTGGTGGCCGACACCGGTCCGCACAACTACACCGACGACGGCTTCGGCGTGCACCTGGCCTTTTTCAACCGCACGCCGGCGGAGGCGCGGATGCGCATCCTGGAGGGCCGTCGCCGTCAGGTCGAGGAGCGTCGTGAAGGGCTCCGCGAAGCGGTGGCGCGGGCGAGCAGCTCGTTCGACCGCTACACCCGCCAGCTGCACCAGCTCGGGCTCGAGTCCAGCGAGCGCGAGGTCAAGTGGCTCAACGAGCTGATCGCGGCGGAGCGGGCGATGCCAGGCCTATCCGAACAGACGTGAAACCCCTGCACGAACCCGCAACCAGAACACCCAAGACAGAAGTAACAGAAGTTAGGAGAACGCCCTATGAGTGACCACAAGCCGTTCGGGGCGCCCGAGGCGTCGACAGAGGTACGAGTCGCCATCGTCGGCGTCGGAAACTGTGCCTCGTCGCTGGTTCAGGGCGTGCAGTACTACCTCGACGCCGACGAGAACAGCACGGTGCCCGGCCTGATGCACGTGAAGTTCGGCCAGTACCACGTCCGCGACGTGAAGTTCGTGGCCGCGTTCGACGTCGACGCCAAGAAGGTCGGGTTCGACCTGTCGGAGGCGATCTTCGCGTCGGAGAACAACACCATCAAGATCGCCGACGTGCCGCCCACCAACGTGACTGTGCAACGCGGTCCAACCCTCGACGGCATCGGTAAGTACTACGCCGACACCATCGAGCTGTCCGACGCCGAGCCGGTCGACGTGGTCAAGGTCCTCAAGGAGAACAACGTCGACGTGCTGGTGTCCTACCTGCCGGTGGGCTCCGAGGAGGCCGACAAGTTCTACGCGCAGTGCGCGATCGACGCGGGCGTGGCGTTCGTCAACGCGCTGCCGGTGTTCATCGCCTCCGACCCGGTATGGGCCAAGAAGTTTGCCGACGCCGGCGTTCCGATCGTCGGCGACGACATCAAGAGTCAGGTCGGCGCCACCATCACCCACCGCGTCATGGCCAAGTTGTTCGAGGACCGCGGCGTGCAGCTGGACCGCACCATGCAGCTCAACGTCGGCGGCAACATGGACTTCCTCAACATGCTGGAGCGCGAGCGGCTGGAGTCCAAGAAGATCTCCAAGACACAGGCGGTCACCTCAAACCTGCAGCGCGAGTTCAAGACCAAGGACGTGCACATCGGGCCGTCCGACCACGTCGGTTGGCTCGACGACCGCAAGTGGGCCTACGTGCGGCTGGAGGGCCGCGCGTTCGGTGACGTTCCGCTGAACCTCGAATACAAGCTCGAGGTGTGGGACTCGCCGAACTCGGCCGGGGTCATCATCGACGCGGTGCGCGCGGCCAAGATCGCCAAGGACCGCGGCATCGGCGGCCCGGTGGTGCCGGCGTCTGCCTACCTGATGAAGAGCCCGCCGCAGCAACTGCCCGACGACATCGCGCGGGCCCAACTCGAAGAGTTCATCATCGAGGGGTAACTCTCCGTACCGGTGTGCGGTGGGGTCGCGTTGAGTGGCCTCACCGCACGCTTGTCTTTGCGGGCCGTTTGGGTGTGCGCTGACGGCGGCGCGTGTGCGGTGAGGGCTTTCCTTGGGAGCTGAGGGCGCGCTGAATGCACGCGCAGAACCCTGGACGCACATCCCGCAGTCCAAAGTAGTGTCTTTAGACCGTGACCGAGATATCTGAGGACCGACTGGCCGAATTGTCGGAGTTCTCGCTCCTTACCGAAAACGCTGAGCAGGCGGGCGTTCCGGGTCCGCTGCCCGACGTAGAGCGGGTCGAGTCGGGCGCGGCCGAGCGCAGGATCAGCGCGCTGCGCTGGGGCGCGCCTTCGCTGGACCGTCGCCCGCGGATTGTCTTCCTGCACGGCGGCGGGCAAAATGCGCACACCTGGGACACCGTGATCGTCGGTCTCGGTGAGCCGGCGCTGGCCGTGGATCTGCCCGGGCACGGGCATTCGGCGTGGCGCGAGGATGGCGACTACTCGCCGCAGCTGAACGCCGACGCCCTGTTGCCGGCGGTACGCGAGCACGCGCCGAGCGCCGACCTCGTCGTCGGAATGTCGCTCGGTGGGCTGACCGCGATCCGGCTGGCCGCGGTGGCACCCGAACTCGTGAACGAACTCGTCCTGATCGACGTCACCCCGTCGGCGTTACAACGCCACTCCGAGCTGACGAAAGAACAGCAGGGCACGGTTGCGCTGATGCACGGTGAGCGCGAGTTCCCCAGCTTCCAGGCCATGCTCGACCTGACCATCGCGGCGGCACCGCACCGCGAGGTCAAGGCGCTGCGCCGCGGCGTCTTCCACAATTCCCGCCGCCTCGACAACGGCAACTGGTCCTGGCGCTACGACGCCATCCGCAAGTTCCCCGACTTCGACGGCCTGTGGGACGACGTCGACGGGCTGTCTGCACCCGTCACCCTCATCCGCGGCGGCTCGTCGGGCTTCGTCACCGACGACGATGCCGCCGAATTAGCCAGGCGCGCAAGCAATTTCCGCGCGGCACATGTGGTCGACAATTCGGGCCATTCCGTGCAGAGCGACCAACCCCGCGCGCTCATCGAGATCCTGCGCGGAGTGCTCGACGCGGGCTGAGCCTACGGTGGGTGTTATGACTCCCGACCGTCCCGTTCGTATCGGCGTGCAATTGCAGCCCCAGCACGCCCCACATTACGGCCAGCTCCGCGACGCGGTTCGCCGTTGTGAAGACATCGGCGTCGACATCGCCTTCAACTGGGACCACTTCTTCCCGCTCTACGGCGATCCCGACGGCCCGCATTTCGAATGCTGGACGATGCTCGGCGCCTGGGCCGAGCAGACGTCACGCATCGAAATCGGTGCGCTGGTGACGTGCAACTCCTATCGCAATCCCGAATTGCTCGCCGACATGGCCCGCACCGTCGACCACATATCCGCGGGCCGACTCGTCCTGGGGATCGGTTCGGGCTGGAAGCAAAAGGATTACGACGAGTACGGCTACGAATTCGGCACCGCCGGCAGCCGCCTCGACGACCTGGCGGGCGCCCTGCCGCGGATCAAGGAGCGGCTGGCCAAGCTGAACCCGCCGCCGACCCGCGACATCCCAGTGCTCATCGGCGGTGGTGGTGAACGCAAGACCCTGCGCCTGGTGGCCGAGTACGCCGACGTCTGGCACAGCTTCAGTTCCGCCGACGAGCTCCCGGCCAAGTCCGCCGTCCTGGAGCGGCACTGCGCCGACGTCGGCCGTGATCCTGCCACGATCGAACGCTCGGCCGCGGTCAACGGCGACGTTTCTGGCGGCCAGCTGATCGCCAATGCCGAAGCGCTGGTGAACCTCGGCGTCACGATGCTGACCGTCGGCTGCGGCGGCCCGGATTACGACCTCGGCGCCGCCGAGGCGCTGTGCAAGTGGCGCGACGGACGCTGAGGGCCGCTGCTCGAATTCGCTGCCCGTTTTGCCTTCGATTCATCCACCAAAGAGCTGAACACTGCGCCAAGACATGAGAAACTCTCTGCGCTAGGTGGACCGAACCGGTTGGGAAGGCACTCAAGAAACGGATGCCAAAAAAATACGGGGTCAAAGAAAAGGACCAGGTGGTTTCGCACATTCTCAACCTGGTTCTGACGGGGAAACTTCGCAGCGGCGACCGCGTCGATCGCAACGAGATCGCCGTCGGTCTAGGGGTCAGCAGGGTGCCGATTCAAGAGGCGCTGGTGCAGCTGGAACACGACGGGATCGTGTCCACCCGCTATCACCGAGGCGCATTCGTCGAGCGGTTCGACGAAGCGACCGTCCTCGAACATCACGAACTCGACGGCCTGCTGAACGGCATTGCCTCGGCGCGCGCGGCCACCAACCCCACGCCCCGGATCCTGGGACAGCTCGATACGCTGATGCGATCGCTGCGCTCCGCCAAAGAATCCCGCGCCTTTTCGGAAATCGCCGGGGAATATCGGCGCACGATCAACGAGGAATACGCGGGCCCGCGGTTGCACGCCACCATCCGCGCTTCGCAAAACCTCATCCCCCGCGTGTTCTGGATGACCTACCAGTGCAGCCGCGACGACATGTTGCCGTTCTACGAAGACGAGACCTCCGCGATCCACCGGCGGGACCCGGAGGCCGCGCGGGCGGCATGCGTCGGCCGGTCCAACCTGATGGCCCAGACCATGCTGACCGAGCTGTTTCGACGCAGGGTGTTCTCCGCGCCGGATGACATCGGCCAGGTCGTCGCGGGCCCGCTTCGGGTACTGGCCGGCGCGGAGGCGGCTGAGGACGAGCCGTCGATCGCGCTGTAAATCTCTTTCGGCGCGCCAGGTTGCCGGTGTGTCGATACGGTAGCGGTGATGAGTTCGCGCCTGGACCGGCGTCCCATGTGCCGAAAGCTCTTCGCACTGGCCACGACAATGCTGATTGTCTGCGGCCTGGCAAAGGCCGCACCCGCCGCCGCCGACTGGAATCAGTGCGCGCCGGGCGGCTTGGACAGCGCCCGCGTCCTGCCGAAGGATCTGACCGAGCACCCATCTACGGATGACGACGACCGGAACACCACGGCCACCGTCGAGCCGCTCGGGTCGGTGGACGCCGGCGCCCTGGGGCTGAGCACACCGGGCATCCTGACGGTCGGCACGCTGTCGGACGCCCCGCCCAACATCTGCATCAATCCCACCGGCGAGTTCAGCGGCTTCGACAACCAGCTGTTGCGGGCCATCGCGGCCAAGCTTGGCCTCCAAGTCCGTTTTGTCAGCACAGACTTCTCCGCTCTGCTCGCCCAAGTCGCATCGCGGCGTTTCGACGTCGGCTCGGCATCGGTGAAAGCCACCGATGCGCGTCGTCGCACGGTTTCGTTCACCAACGGCTACGACTTCGGCTTCTATTCGCTCGTGGTCCCGCCCGGTTCGGCGATCCACCAATTCAGCGATCTCGCGGCGGGCCAGCGCATCGGCGTGGTCCAGGGCACCGTCGAGGAGTCGTACGTCGTCGACCACTTGCACCTGCAGCCGGTGAAGTTTCCCGGCTTCGCCACCCTGTACGCGAATCTCAAGACCCGCCAGCTCGATGCATGGGTGGCGCCCGGAACCCTGGCCTCGACCATCATTCGACCGGGCGACCCGGCGGTGGTGGTGGCGAACACCTTCAGCCGAGGCAGCTTCGTGGCCTACGCGGTCGCCAAGGACAACCAGCCGTTGATCGACGCGCTGAATTCCGGGCTGGACGCCGTCATCGCCGACGGCACCTGGTCGAACCTGTACTGCCAATGGGTACCGCGGACAATGCCGCCCGGCTGGAAACCCGGATCCAAAGCCGTTCCCAAACCACACCTGCCGGACTTCGCCGCGATCGCCGCGAGCCACCACCGCGAACCAGTGGGCCCGGCCGCGCCGATGTCGACGCTGGACCAGTTGCGTGAGTCGTTCTTCGACTGGGATCTCTATCGACAGGCCATCCCGATTCTTCTCACCGTCGGCCTGCCCAACACGATGATCCTGACCAACAGCGCGCTGGTTATCGGCCTGGCGCTGGGGATGCTGCTCGCAATGGCCGGCATCTCGCATTCACGCTGGCTGCGTTGGCCGGCGCGGATCTACACCGACATTTTCCGCGGTCTGCCCGAAGTGGTGATCATCCTGATCATCGGGATGGGCGTCGGGCCGTTGGTCGGCGGGCTGACGCACAAGAACCCGTACCCGTTAGGGATCGCCGCCTTGGGATTGATGGCCGCCGCCTACATCGGCGAGATTCTGCGCGCGGGGATTCAAAGCGTCGACCCCGGCCAACTCGAGGCCTCCCGCGCACTCGGGTTCAGCTACGCGACCGCAATGCGTTTGGTGGTGGTACCGCAGGGAATACGGCGGGTGCTGCCGGCGCTCGTCAATCAGGCCATCGGGCTGTTGAAGGCCTCCGCCCTGGTGTACTTCCTCGGCCTGGTCGCCAATCAGCGAGAGCTCTTTCAGGTCGGCCGTGACCTCAACGCGCAGACCGGCAGTTTGTCGCCTTTGGTCGCCGCGGGTCTCTTCTACCTGATATTGACCATTCCGTTAACGCATTTCGTGAACTACATAGACGGCCGGCTTCGCCGCGGCCGCTCCGCCGCCAAGCCGGACGACCACGACCACGTGCTCGCGTCACCGTTAAGCCAGGAGATGACGTGACGGCGACTGTCACCCACCGCGCGCCAGTATCGCTGGCGGCCAAGGATGTTCACCAGACGCTCGGTGGAAACTTGGTGCTGCGCGGCGTCGATTTCGAGGCCCCCGCGGGCACCACGGTGGCCGTCATCGGACCGTCCGGTAGCGGCAAGTCGACGCTGTTGCGCACCCTGAACCGACTGCACGAGCCCGATAGCGGCGACATCCTGCTCGACGGCAGGTCGGTGTTGCGCGACGATCCGAACGAGCTGCGCCAGCGCATCGGCATGGTGTTCCAGCATTTCAATCTGTTCCCGCATCTGTCCGTGCTGAAGAATGTTGCACTGGCGCCGCGCAAGCTGCGGCGGCTCTCCGCGGACGCGGCCCGCGACCTTGCGCTCGCTCAGCTGGACCGAGTTGGCCTGAAACACAAGGCAGATGCCCGCCCCGCCATGTTGTCCGGTGGCCAACAACAACGGGTCGCGATCGCCCGCGCGCTGGCCATGGCGCCGCAGGTGATGTTCTTCGACGAGGCGACCTCGGCGCTCGATCCCGAAATGGTCAAGGGCATTCTGCAACTCATCGCCGACCTCGGCGCCGACGGCATGACGATGATTGTCGTCACCCACGAAATGGACTTCGCCCGGTCGGCATCCGACACCGTCGTTTTTATGGATCACGGCAAGGTCCTGGAATCGGGCCCCCCGGAGCAGATATTCGAAGCCGCCGAGACGGAGCGCCTGCAGCGATTCTTATCCCAAGTCCTTTGAAACGTCGGTAACTGGTCCGGAATAGCTCCCTTGTACGCCACGCATATCGGGTTAGACTGCCGACTTATGGCGGACAGCGAATCCACCGCACCCGAGGTGACGGAGCTTGCGGAAGGTTTGCACCGCGCGTTGTCCAAATTGTTTTCGATTCTGCGCCGCGGCGATCCCAGCGGGGTGGTGGCCGGTGACCTGACCCTGGCGCAGCTGTCCATCCTGATTACGCTGCTCGACCAGGGCCCCATCCGGATGACCGACCTGGCCGCGCACGAACGGGTGCGCACCCCGACCACGACGGTCGCGATCCGCCGGCTGGAGAAGATCGGGCTGGTCAAACGCTCGCGCGACCCCTCCGACCTGCGAGCGGTGCTCGTCGACATCACGCCGCGGGGCCGGGCCGTGCACGGCGAATCGCTGGCCAACCGGCACGCCGCCCTGGCCGCGATGCTCAGCCAGCTGCCCGAGTCCGACCTGAACACCCTGGCACGTGCGCTGGCGCCGCTGGAACGCCTGGGCTGCGGCGAATCGCCGCCCGCCGGAGAGCCGCCGGCGCGCAAGCAGGCCTGAAAGTGGCTGGTCTCCAACGGAATTGATCGCTTCCGTAGACTGAGTGCATGCCTATCGCACTCATCACCGGCGCGAGCGGCGGCATCGGTTCCGCGATCGCCGCGGCGCTGTCCACCACCCATACCCTGCTGCTGGCGGGCAGGTCCTCCGATCGGCTCGACGCCGTCGCGGAGCGGTTCGGCGCCAGCACCTTGCCGCTCGACCTCACCGACCCGGGCGAGATCGAGGCCGGCTGCGAAATCATCGACGAACTCGACGTGTTGGTGCACAACGCGGGGGTGTCCATCCCCGGCCGTGTCGCCGAGTCGAACGTCGACGACTGGCGCGCCACGTTCGCCGTGAATGTCTTCGGGGTCGTGGAACTGACGCTGGCCCTGTTGCCGGCGCTGCGGCGGGCCCGCGGTCAGGTGGTGTTCATCAACTCCGGTGCGGGGCAGAATGTTTCACCCGGCATGGCCTCGTACTCGGCCAGCAAGTTCGCGTTGCGGGCCTTCGCCGATTCGCTGCGCGCCGACGAGCCGGAGCTGCGCGTGACCACCATCTATCCCGGCCGCACCGACAGCGCCATGCAACGCGAACTCGTCGCGTTCGAAGGCGACCAATATGACCCGGCGAACTTCCTGCGGCCCGAAACGGTCGCGGCGGCGGTCGCCAATGCGGTGGCCACGCCATCCGACGGTCACGTCCACGAAGTCGTGCTGCGGCCGCGCAAGCACTGACCGGCGCCCGCTAGACGACCAGGTTGACCAGCCGGCCGGGCACCACGATCACCTTCCGCGGGGCGGCGCCGGCCAAGAACGCCTGCACCTTCTCGTCGCCCATGGCCGCGGCCTTCAGCGTGTCGTCGTCGGCGTCGGCGGCCACCACCACGCGCCCGCGCACCTTGCCGTTCACCTGCACCGGGTATTCCACGGTGTCTTCGACGAGGTAGGCCGGGTCGGCCTGCGGGAAGGGCCCGTGCGCCAACGAGGCGCCATGGCCCAGCCGCGACCAGAGCTCCTCGGCCATGTGCGGGGCCAGCGGCGCCAGCATCAGCACCAGTGGCTCGACCGCCGCACGCGGCACCGAGTCGCGGTGCTCCTTGGTGAGGTGGTTGGTGTATTCGATCAGCTTGGCCGCCGCGGTGTTATTGCGCAGCGCCGCATAGTCTTCGGAGACTCCGGCGATAGTGCGGTGCAGCGACCGCAGGGTCTCGGTACCCAGTGGGCCGGTGTCGTCGGTCACCCGAGTCTCGCCGGTCTGCTCGTCGATCACCAAGCGCCACACTCGCTGCAGGAAGCGGTGCGCGCCAACCACGTCCTTGGTGGCCCACGGCCGCGACGCCTCCAAGGGCCCCATGGACATCTCGTACACCCGCAGCGTGTCCGCACCGTATGCGTCGCAGATCTCGTCCGGAGAGATCGAATTCTTCAGGCTCTTACCGATCTTGCCGAATTCCTGGGCGACCTCGATCTCGCCGTCGGGCCCGGGATAGAAGAATCGGCCGCCGCGTTCGATCACTTCCTCCGCCGGGACATACGATCCGCGCGAATCGGTGTACGCGAAAGCCTGGATGTAGCCCTGGTTGACCAGCCGGCGATAGGGCTCGCGCGAGGTCACGTGGCCCAGGTCGTACAGCACCTTGTGCCAGAACCTGCAGTACAGCAGGTGCAACACCGCGTGTTCGGCGCCCCCGACGTACAGGTCGACCCCACCCGGATCCTGCGGGCCATGCTGGGCGGGTCGCGGGCCCATCCAATACGCCTCGTTTTCCTTGGCGCAGAAACGTTCTGAGTTGTGCGGATCGGTGTAGCGCAGCTCGTACCAGGAGCTGCCGGCCCATTGCGGCATCACGTTGGTGTCCCGGGTGTAGGGCTTGAGGCCATCGCCCAGGTCGAGCTCGACGTGCACCCAGTCGGTCGCCTTGCCTAAGGGCGGCGACGGCTCGCTGTCGGCGTCGTCGGGGTCGAACGACACCGGTGAGTAATCCGACACGTCGGGCAGCTCGACCGGCAGCGCGGACTCATCGAGCGCGTGCGGCCGTCCGTCGCTGTCGAAGACGATGGGGAACGGCTCACCCCAGTAACGCTGCCGCGCGAAAAGCCAGTCGCGCAGCTTGAATTCGATGCGTGCCCGCCCGCGGCCATCCCCCTCCAGGCGAGCGGTGATCGCCTCCTTGGCCGTCGCCACATCCATGCCGTCCAGGTAGCCGGAGTTGACCAGCACACCGTCCCCAGCATGCGCCGCCTGCGAGATATCGCCGCCGGCAATGACTTCCACGATCGGCAGGCCCAGCTCGTGGGCAAAGTCCCAGTCGCGCTGGTCGTGGCCGGGCACCGCCATGATCGCCCCGGTGCCATAGCCGGCCAGCACATAGTCGGCGATGAAGATCGGAACGGGTTTCCCGTTGACCGGGTTGGTCGCGTAGCTGCCCAGGAAGACGCCCGTCTTCTCCCTGCTCTCCTGGCGTTCGAGGTCCGACTTCGCGGCGATCGCGCGGCGGTAGGCGGCGACGGCCTCGGCCGGTGCGGCGGCACCGTAAGTCCACCGGGGGTCCGTGCCGTCGGGCCATGCGGCGGCGACGAGTTCGTCGACCAGGTCGTGCTCGGGTGCCAGCACCAGGTACGTCGCCCCGAACAACGTGTCGGGCCGAGTGGTGAACACCTCGATGTCGACCGCCGAGCCGTCGCCGGTGGTCGCCGAGAACAGCGCCTGGGCCCCGGTCGATCGGCCAATCCAGTTGCGCTGCATCGTCTTTACCTGATCGGGCCAATCCAGGAGCTCCAGATCGTCGAGCAGCCGGTCGGCATACGCGGTGATGCGCATCATCCACTGCCGCAGCCGTTTGCGGAACACCGGGAAGTTGCCGCGGTCGCTACGCCCGTCCGCGGTGACCTCTTCGTTGGCCAGCACCGTGCCCAACCCCGGGCACCAGTTCACCATCGAGTCGGCTCGATAGACCAGTCGGTGGCCGTCGATCACGTCGGCCCGCTCCCCCGCGGTCAGCGTTGCCCAGTCGCGTCCGTCGTCGAGACGCCTTGCGCCGGAATCGAACTCGGCGATCAGCTCGGCGATCGGCCGCGCTTTGTTGGCGGCGGGGTCGAACCACGCGTTGTAGATCTGCAGGAAGATCCACTGGGTCCACTTGTAGAACTCGGTGTCGGTGGTCGAGAAGCTGCGCCGGCTGTCGTGGCCCAGGCCCAGCCGGCCCAGCTGGCGCCGGAAGTTGACGATGTTGGCTTCGGTCCTGGTGCGCGGGTGTGTGCCGGTTTGCACCGCGTATTGCTCGGCGGGCAGCCCGAACGCGTCAAAGCCCAACGCGTGCAGCACGTTATGGCCGGTCATCCGGAAGTACCGGGCGTAGACGTCGGTGGCGATGTAACCGAGCGGGTGCCCGACGTGCAGTCCGTCACCCGACGGATACGGGAACATGTCCTGCACGAACAACTTGTCCTCGGGCAGGGGGCGCCCGTCCGTCGGAGCCAGATCACCGACGGGGTTGGCTACGTTGAACGTGCCGAGCTTCGCCCAGTTCTCCTGCCAGGTGCTCTCGACGCGGCCGGCCAGCGCGGCGGTGTAGCGAAACGGCGGCGCATCGGAGTCCGGCGCGGCGGCGGCCGGGGTGCCCCCAGGCGCCGTGGTCGGGGATTCGGTCACCTGAACAGGGTATAAGGGCCGACCGGACCGGCTTGCCGGCCACAGGTTGGTCTCGGTTGCGTTGCGCGCCGATCAGAGCTTCATCCCAGGTCGATTTCGACGGTATCCAGTGCCTTTGACCTGTGGTTACAGTCAGCCTCTACGACGGGTGTTGGGACCCGGGGCCATGGGAAGGATCGACGCAGATGATTCACATCGCCCGTACCGTGCGGGTATTAGCCGGAGGATTGGCCGCCGGTGCGATCGGCGTCACCGCGTTCGCGGGCGCCACCGCTTCGGCAGATCCCGTACTGCCCGCGCTCCCCGCGCCGCCGCCCGTCCCCGCCGTCGCGGCACCGGCGCCGCAGAACGTCACGGCCGCCCCGGCACAGGTCCCCGGGAACAGATTCCTCGCCGCTCCCCCGGCGGCAAATCCGGTGGCGCCAACCCCGGCCGTCGCGCCGGCGCCAGCCGCGCCCGCGGCCGTCGCACCGGCCGCGCCGCTGCCCCCGGCGCAGACACCTGGCGTCTCGGGCACGCTGCGTGACTATTTCCAGTCGAAGGGCGTCAAGCTGGAGGCGCAGAAGCCCCAGGGCTTCAAGGCGCTGGACATCACGTTGCCGCTGCCCACCCGCTGGACGCAGGTGCCCGACCCCAATGTGCCCGACGCGTTCGCGGTGATCGCCGACCGGCATGGGACCAGCATTTACACCTCGAACGCGCAGGTGGTGGTGTACAAGCTGGTCGGTAACTTCGATCCGAAAGAGGCCATCACCCACGGGTTCGTCGACAGCCAGCAACTTCCCCTCTGGCAGACCACGAACGCCTCGATGGCCGACTTCGGCGGCTTCCCGTCGTCGATCATCGAGGGCACCTACCGCGACGGCGACATGCTGCTCAACACGTCGCGCCGGCACGTGATCGCGACGTCCGGACATGACAAGTACCTGGTGTCGATGTCGGTGACCACCGACCGTGCGGTGGCCGTCGCGGACGCGCCGGCGACCGACGCGATCGTCAACGGCTTCCGGGTGACCGTGCCCGGAACCACCGCGCCCGTACCCGGACCGGGCGCCGCTGCGGCCCCGGTCGGCATTCCCGCTCAAGCAGCCGGCGCGGCCCCGGTCGGGCTTCCCCCCCAGCCGGTCGGAGCGGCGCCGGTCGGAGCGGCGCCGGTCGGGCTTCCCTCGCAGCCGGTCGGAGCGGCGCCGGTCGGAGCGGCGCCGGTCGGGCTTCCGTCGCAGCCGGTACCGCCCAACCAGGTGGCCGCACCACGGCCGACACCCAACCTGTTAACCATGGTGCCGGGTTTGCCGCCGCTGCCGAACTTCGCGTTCCTGCAAGGGCGTTAATCAGCCGCGAAACGAAAGCTGGTCGAGCCCGGCGCGCGGGCGCGCCTTCGGACTCGTATTGTGAGGCCATGTTGATCGCGGGCGTGGTGTGCATGTGTGCGGCGTTGGCCTCCGCCGGGTTCGGGGCCTGGTCGCTCTCCCACAACCAGACCACCGAAGGCGTCGGCGGCACCCAATTGGCGTTGCGCGCCATGGCCCCGCCCCAGTTGGCGGCCGCCGTGATGTTTGCCGCCGGCGGTGTGGTGGCCCTGGCCGCCTCCCCCGACACCGCTTTGGTCGTGTTGATCATCTGCGTCGCCGGTGCCCTGGGGACGCTGGCCACCGGGTCGTGGCAGAGCGCGCGTTTCGCGCTGCGCAGTGAAGCCGCGGCGCCCGACTGCGCCGGCAGCTGCGCCGTCTGCACACAGTCTTGCCACTGACACCCTTACCGCTCGAGCCGTCATGTTGAAACGGCTGTCGGCGTTGCCGATCGATACTTTCCTGCTGGCGCTGGGGGCGACGGTTGCGTTGGCCGCCCTGGTCCCGGCACGCGGCGAAGCGGCCGAAGCCGTGTCGGTCGCCGCGAAAGCGGCGATCGCGTTGCTGTTCTTCCTTTACGGCGCCCGCCTGTCGCCCCAGCAGGCCTGGCACGGTGTCCGGCAGTGGCGGCTGCACCTGCTGGTGCTGGCGACGACGTTCGTCCTCTTCCCGATGCTGGGATTGGCCGCCCGAGCGTTGGTGCCGTCGGTGCTGACCATCGACCTCTACAACGGCCTGCTGTTTCTGTGCCTTGTCCCGTCGACCGTGCAATCGTCCATCGCGTTTACCTCGATCGCGCGGGGGCACGTCTCGGCCGCCATCGTCAGCGCGTCGTTGTCCAACATCCTCGGCGTGGTGCTGACGCCGCTGCTGGTGGTCCTGTTGATGACGACCACCGGCGCGCCGCGGGTCGACGGCACCGCGATTCGCGACATCATGGTGCAGCTGCTGCTGCCGTTCGCGGCGGGTCAGCTGGCGCGCCCATGGCTGGGCGGGCTTATTACCCGGTACGCGGCGCTGCTGAAGGTGGTGGATCGCGGATCCATCCTGCTGGTGGTCTACACCGCCTTCTCGATGGGCGTCGTCAAGGGGATCTGGGTCAGTGTCGATGTGTGGCGCCTGATCTCGGTGACCGTCGTCGCCGCCGTGCTGCTGGCGGTGGTGCTGGGCGTTACCACGGCCGTCGGCCGGCTGGCCAGGCTGGACCGTGGCGACGCCATCGTTCTGCTGTTCTGCGGCTCGAAAAAGAGCCTGGCGTCCGGGCTTCCGATGGCGCTGGTGCTTTTCCCGGCGGCCACAGTCGGTTTGACCATGTTGCCTTTGATGATCTTTCACCAGATCCAGTTGGTGGTCTGCGCGGTGATCGCCAGCAGGCTGGCGCGCGACGCCGACGAGGCCGGCCCGGCGCCGTCGGCGATCTCGGCCGCGCCGGACGAAACGGGCTAGTTTCTGCTGACGTCGATCGGGTGGGTGGCAAGCAGCGACAGCGGCAGCGGTTGCCTGCGCAGCACCTGCCCCCACAGATCGGACCTCGGCCCGGCTAGCACGTCAGATGGCAAGGCGGACAAGACAATCCAGTCGTCGCGTTCGATCTCACCCTCGAGCTGACCGATAGTCCAACCGGAGTAGCCGGCGAAGATGCGCACCCCTTCGAGCAGGGGGGCGATCAGGTCGGGGTCGGCGTCCAGATCCACCATGACGATCCGGCCGTCCACATGCCGCAGGCCCGGCACACCCTCCGGATCGGCGCCGATCCGCAGCGCCGCCAGGCAAAGTGCCGCGTCGCGCTTGACCGGCCCGCCGATGAACATCGTCTTGGGTTTGGCGGACAGCTTGGCCCACTGCGGCAACACGTTGTACACCGCGGTCTCGCTGGCCCGGTTGAGCACGACACCCAGTGTGCCGCCGTCGTTGTGCTCGACGATGTAGATCACGCTGCGCCGAAAAGTCGGCTCGAGAAGGTCGGTGTTGGCGAGCAGCAAAGTGCCGGCACGCACCCGCTGCGCTGCGGGTGCTACGTAGTCCTCCGGATCTTCGGGCGGCATCAAACCATCATCGCACCTTCGTAACGTCGGCCGGTGCAATCGGGCATGGCCGATACATATTTGTACTGTTGGCGATGGCGCCCAACCCCAACGGTGGAAGTCGGTTCTGTGATTCAATCCCGGATGCAGTCGCGCGCACCCGTCGACCTGTGGCGGTCGGTGCGCGGTTTGCCGGACTTCTGGCGGCTGCTCCAGGTGCGCATGGCGAGCCAGTTCGGCGACGGTCTCTTCCAGGCCGCCCTGGCCGGGGCGCTGCTGTTCAACCCCGACCGCGCCGCCGACCCGATGGCCATCGCCCGGGCGTTCGCGGTGCTGTTCTTGCCGTACTCCCTGCTCGGGCCGTTCGCCGGCGCGCTGATGGACCGCTGGGACCGGCGGCTGGTGCTGGTCGGTGCAACCGTGGGCCGGCTGATCCTCATCGCCTGCATCGGCACCATCCTGGCGTTGCGGGCCGGCGACATACCGCTACTGATCGGCGCGCTGCTCGCCAACGGCCTGGCCCGGTTCGTCGCATCCGGCCTGTCGGCGTCCCTGCCGCATGTGGTACCGCGAGAGCAGGTGGTCACCATGAACTCGGTGGCGACCGCATCCGGTGCCTTCGCGGCCTTCCTCGGTGCCAACTTCATGCTGGTGCCCCGGTTTTTCGTCGGCGCCGGCGACGAGGGCGCCTCGGTGATCATCTTCATGACCGCGATACCGGTGTCGATCGCGTTGTTCCTGTCGCTACGGTTCGGGGCCCGGGTGCTGGGCCCGGACGACACCGAGCGCGCGATCCACGGATCGGCCGTCTACGCGGTGACCACCGGCTGGCTGCACGGCGCCCGGACGGTCGTGCAGCGCCCGACGGTCGCGGCCACCCTGTCCGGCCTGGCCGCGCATCGCATGGTGGTGGGCATCAATTCGCTGGTGATGCTGGTGCTGGTGCACCATTTGCCCGGTCCGCGTCCGGCGACCGGGGGCCTGGGCATCGCGTTGCTGTTCTTCGCCGCGGCGGGCCTGGGGGCGTTCCTGGCCAACTTGTTGACACCGGCGGTGGTGCGCCGCTGGGGGCGCTACGCCACGGCCAATGGCGCGCTGGTGGCGGCCGCGGTCATCCAGATCCCGGGCGCCAGCCTGCGGCTCCCGGTGATGGTGGTGTGTGGCTTTCTCCTCGGCCTGGCCGGTCAAGTGGTCAAGCTCTGCGCCGACTCCGCAATGCAGATGGATGTCGACGATGCGCTACGCGGACACGTGTTCGCGGTGCAGGACGCGCTGTTCTGGGTGGCGTTCATCGTCTCGATCACGTTGTCCGCCACGCTGATTCCCAACGACGGACGCGCGCCGGGGTTCGTGCTGTTCGGGTCGGGGCTGTACCTGATCGGGCTGGCCATGCACGCCTTCATCGGGCGCCGCGGCCAGCCGGCGGGCACTGGTTAAGGTGCATACATGACCGGTGCCGCGCCGATGGTGGCCGACCTGCGGGCCGAAAGCGACGACCTCGACACGTTGGTGGCGCCACTTGCGCCGGGCCGCTGGGCGGATGCGACGCCCGCGCCCGGCTGGACCATCGCCCACCAGATCGGGCACCTGTTGTGGACGGACCGGGTCGCGCTGACCGCGGCCACCGACGAGGCGGGCTTCGCCGCCGTGCTCGAGGCCGCTTCAGCCGACCCCACCGGGTTCGTCGACGCGGGCGCCGAGGAACTAGCCGCCGTCGCGCCGGCCGAGCTGCTCGCCGACTGGCGGACCACCCGAGCAAGGCTGCACGACACCCTGCTGACGGTGCCCGACGGTCGCAAGCTGCCGTGGTTCGGGCCACCGATGAGCGCGGCCTCGATGGCGACGGCCCGGTTGATGGAAACCTGGGCGCATGGACTCGACGTGGCCGACGCGCTCGGCGTCAAGCGCCCAGCCACCGAGCGCCTGCGGTCGATCGCGCACATCGGGGTGCGCACCCGCGATTACGCGTTCGCCATCAACAACCTGACGCCGCCGGCGGACCCGTTCCTGGTCGAGCTGCGCGGGCCCGGCGGCGACACCTGGTCGTGGGGGCCGCCGGACGCCGCCCAGCGGGTCACGGGCTCGGCCGAGGACTTCTGCTTCCTGGTGACCCAGCGGCGCCCGTTGGGGGCGCTCGACATCACGGCGCACGGTCCCGACGCGCAGCGGTGGCTGGAGATCGCGCAGGCTTTCGCCGGGCCTCCCGGCCCCGGTCGATGAGCGCGAAAGCGCGAAGAGAGCCGGGGCCATCTAACCGAGCCCCGGTCGATGAGCGCTCGAGCGCGCGAAGAGAGCCGGGGCCATCTAACCGAGCCCCGGTCGATGAGCGCTCGAGCGCGCGAAGAGAGCCGGGGCCATCTGACCAAGCCCCGGTCGATGAGCGCGTAAGCGCGAAGAGAGCCGTTAAGGCGCGCTGAGTTTCTGAAACCAGGCCAGGTGGTAGTTCGCCGCCACCGAGTCCCCGGTCGCGGCGGCTTCGGTGGCGGCCAGCAACAAGCAATTGAGGAAGAGCGCGGGATCGAGGTCCGGGTACTGGATCAGGAGCTGATAACGCGCGGTATCAAGATGCACTCGCAGCAGGTCGATTTCTTCCTCCACGACACCGGTTCCGGCGGTGGCGGCCCGGGCCACGGTGTGCACCATCCGCGGCAGGCCGTCGCGCCAATGCGTGGCCTGGCTCAGCTCCCAGCCGAGGTCGTCGACCGCGGGCAACTCGCGGGGCTGCGCCGAGGCCTTGGTCTCGGCGAAGTCGTCCAGTCGGCCCAGGGAGTCCCCAGGCGCGTAGGTGACGGCGCGCTCGGTTTCGCCCAGCAGGGCGGATACCTTGCCGGCGCGCCGCTCCGGTTCCAGCAACCGCACGCCCTCCGGAATCGCGATATCCGGCGGTATCCAGCCGTTGGCGAAGTCGGTGACCAATACGGTGGTGCCGTCGGGACGATCCCCGATCGCCCAATTGAGGCGCGGCTCTTGATGGATCACGAACGCGAGGAGCCGCCGCAACCGCTCGTCCTCGGATTCGCGTGCGGCCGCGGTTGCCGAGGGGACCGGTTCTTCCCGGGGCTCCGCGGGTACCGGCGTCACGGCGTCGTCGTCGGGGGCTCGGTGCCGAGCCTCGGTGGCTTGCGGGGCGGCCACGTCGGTGACGACGGGGATGGCCTGAGTCTCCTCGAGATCGGCGCCGTTACTTCCTTCCGGGCACTCGGCGTCGGTGACGACGGGGATAACCTGCGTCGTCTCCAAATCGGCGCCGTTGAGGGTTTCGGCATCCCGCGGGCGGTCGCGTTCGACGGGCGCCGCGGCGCGCATCGCGTGCAATTGCCGAATCGTCGACTCGACTCGTCGCGCGGCGCGGGCCCGTGCCTCGTCGATGACCCTGGCTTCTTCCGCCCGTCTGGTGAAATCGGGCATTCCCGCCAGCTTGATCGCCCGCAGCTCGTCATTGGCGCTTCGGGTGATCCGCTGCAGGTCGTCCTTGAGATACTCTGCGAGAGTGGCGGTTTCGTCGTTCGTCGTGGAAAGCTCGGCAGGCCAAAGCCCGCCCGTCACCCAGGGCGTGCAATCCAGCGGAGAGCTGAAGGCGGGAATCGTCAGTGACTCCCGAGTAGCTCTCCGGAGGCGCTGGCGCGCCGTCATCCGACCGAAGATCGCCACTGGTTAAGCCTACCGACATCCATCGGGGCGTCCATTCAGTCAGTGAATTGTGCAGCTTCGATGGCCTGGGTAGCGTGGGGACATGGCTGATTCTGCGCTGCAGCAGCAACTCGACGAGGTGCGTGCCCTGCTGGCCCGCGCCCGAGAGTTGTTCGGCCCCAATCCCATAGAGCCGCCCACCGACATCGCACCCGATCCCGACAGCGCGAAGAGGTGGCTGCTTTAGGCCCGTTGAGCCGCTAGCGCGCGCCGTGGCGGCGGCGCAGTTTGTGCGCCAGCAGCTTTTCGATGGCCGCATCGAGATCGTGCGGGGTGGGGACTTCCATCGACGGGGTATGGCCTGCCGCGAGGATCTCGTTGCGGACTTCGAGTAACGCCTTGAGGCAGGACACATCGGCGGTCAGCAGGATGCCCTGTGCCAGCGTTTCGGCGTCGGTTTCCATCGCCTCTTCGCTCAGCGCGACGCTGTGCATATACCCGCCGCGGCAGGAGCGGACCAGGATGTGGCCGCTCGGGTGGACGGTGTCGAAGGCTGGATTGGCGTCCGTCATCGACCGCCGTCGATGATGCCGCCGAAATCTCGTGCCGCGTCTTGTTCGTGCTGCTCCCACGCGGCCGCCGAAATGCCCAATTTCTCGGCCATGTCGGCGTGGTCGTCGGCTTGCTGTTCGTAGCACTGGCGGCGGAGTTCGAGCAGATCGCGCCCGGCCTCACGCAGTTCACCGAAGATGGGCCCGAGTGAGTCCAGGCTTTCCTGGATCGCCGCGTGCGACGACGGAACGGTGCGCAAGTAGTCGGAGGTCTCCTGGTGATGCGCAGCGGCTTGACGTAAGTGCGCGGGCACCACACGAATTGGCTCGGCCATCTGCTGTCTCCTCTTCCTGCGGCGCCGGGGAAGCCCGGCGAGATCACTATTCTCATGCGGTCGACGTGGCCGCCGGCCCGGTGGGTGTCGGTGTGTGCGGCTCAGCCGGCGGGGCAGCGGGCGCGGTCGCCGCCGGTGGATGCTCCCAGCCTAGAAAGCTCGGCCCGTTCACGGAGGCGATGTGCTGAATCTGGCCGTCGAGAAGGGCCTTCTCGTGACCGAGCGCGAGCGCGTGACGATCGGTGAGGATGCCGATGTCGCCGGGTACCGCTTGCAGCGGGTCGACGGGGTCTGTGACCGCGGTTCCCGGCGGCGGGATGGTAATTCCCTGCTGGTGGAAGGCATCTGCGATAGGCGCGCCGCCGACGGCGGCCTTGATCACCGCGGCGAGCTGCGGGCTGGCGGCCGTCACCGTATCGCCGTCGGGCAGGGTCACGGTGGTCGGACCTACCGGCGGCGAATCGCGCTGGTCCGTCGCGGCGTCTTCTGCGTCGGCCCGATTTTGCTCTCCCTCGGAATCGTCCGCTTCCGGGTCGTGCGACCCGACCAGCCGTTCGTCGCCCATGCCGCGCAAGGTGCGACCGGCGTCCTCCAGCCCGGGCAACGGCAGGCCGCCCAGGCCACCCAGGCCCGGCAGCGATCCGGCGCCGAGGCTCGGGATGGCCGGCATCAGCGGTGCCGACGGCGCCGCCGGGGCCGGGCTGCCCCCGCCGGTGGCCGGCACCGGGGAATCCGCTGCGGGCGGGCCGGAGTCGTCGGCCGGCATCGAATCCAGTAGCGGGTCCCAGCCGGTCTCGAGGTCCTCGACAGGCTCCTGCGTCGTGCCGTCGGCGGGCGCGGCGACGCGGGCGGGGGACGCGGGCGGCCGTTCGTCGGCTCCGCTCTTGGAGGCGTCGTAGAGCGACGTCCAGGCGGCCATCAGCGCCGATTTCGACGTGTCGTCGAGGCTCGCGTTCAGGACGACCGCCCGGATGTCTTTGAGCTTCCCGATGAGGAATCGCTGGAAGTCCCGCGCGCCCGCCGGAGTGTCGAGATCAGACCGGGTCAGGACGGCGGATTCGGTCTCGCGCTGCAGCTTCGACAGGGCTTCTCTGCCCTCGACGGACTTCAGGTGGGCGTTCAAGATCGCCGTGATCACTTGCATATCAAGCTGAGAGCTCGCCGAATTCTGATGTGCCAGAGCGGCTTCGGCACCCGCCATGGCCTCGGCGGCCTCGCCCTGTTCCCGGTCGGATACGGGCGCCCCGGCGCCGAAGATGTCCGAATGTTGCTGGCGGATCTTGCGCACGATCGCCTCGAGTTGGTCGGCCCGGGTGGTGGGGGTGATGACCGCCGTCACCTCATTCGGCGCCAAGCCGGCCTGCCACGCGTTCGGGTCGCCGGTGCGGTCCCGGACGGATTTGATCGTGTTGATCAGCTCGTCATACGTCGACATCGGTGTCGCGGCCCCTCCATGCCGGGCGACAGTACCCAGGCATGTTCCCGTCGACAATTCACCCCGGCGCGCCTGTGCACGACCGGATCGAAGCGCGTTCGGGCTAGCCGGTGGGCACGGCGTACTGAGCGCGCAAGCCATCCAGCACAGCCCTTTTCGCGCGGCCGAGTTCGCGCGCGTCGGCGACCACCGTCGCGATCTCGCGCTGTTTGTCGGCCAGGAACCGACGGAATTCGCGCGCCCCCATCGGGGTATCGACGGCAAGGTACGAGCGGCCGCTGGCGGCGCGGTCGATCTCCGCGGCGATGGCGTCGAGTCGCCCGATGCTTTCGCGGGTCGCGGCATGCGCGCTGGCCAGCACTTCCGCCAGCACGCGGTCGGCGTCGGCGGCGGCGCCGTGCTGGCCGGCGAGCACCGACTGCTGCGCCTGGATGGCGCCAATCGAAGGTCCGGCTGGTTCCGACATTGGTTCAACCTTCTCGTGTCATAGCGGGCGGCGAATCGCGATGTTGCTGCCCAGTGGACTGATTCGCACCGACGCGCCCGAGTAGGGCGCTTCGACGACCAAGTTGTTGCCGATGGCCATCTGGACGTGTCCGGCGTGGGGGAAGACCAGGTCTCCCGGACGGACCTGGGAACGGGAAACCGGTATCCCGTCGTCGATCTGCTCATAGGTGGTGCGACCCAGGTGGACGCCCGCGCGGGCGTAGGACCACTGGACAAGCCCGGAACAGTCGAATTGGTTCGGCCCCGTCGCACCCCAGACGTACGGGCGCCCCAGCCGCGACAACGCCGCGCGCACGGCGATCGCCGCGCGGGTCGGTGCCCCGCGATGGTGCGTCAACCGGTATCGCAGCGCCCGCAGCGCCGCGGAGTGCCTCCGCGCGTTCGCACGGGCCGACAGGACATGGGACCGCTGGGCGCGCAGTCGGGCGACGCTGCGGCGCATCGCCTCGCGCTGGGCCATCGGCGTCACCGGGGTGGCGGCGGCGTCCGCGCGGGCCTCGTCGACCAGGGATTTGGTCAGGGCGCCGGCGCGGGCCCGATCCCGGTGGGCAGCGGCGATGATCTCGGCGGCCGCAGTGTCGGTGCGGGCCGCCGATAGCAGCCGCTGCCGGCCACGCTCCGCGCTCAGCTGGTAACGGCCCTGTGCCACAGCATGATTCAGGTCGGCAGCTCTCGTCAACGCTGCGCGGTACTGCTCGGTGCCGGCATCCAGCGACGGCTGCCGGATGTCGCCGGCGAACAGGCGATGCGCGCGGCTCAACACCTCTATTTCGTTGCCATTCATGGCGCCCCCTCGCCACCCGTCGCCTCGACCGCCTCGGCGAAAGCCCGAACGCGGGGGAGGGCTCCAGGGGGTATCACGCCCCGGTTGCGGATGTCCCACATTTCGTCGGTGCCGACACCGACCAGCGCGGCGATGACGGCCTCCGGCAGCGGAGACTCCGAGCACGCGCGATCGAACCGCGCGCTCAAGCTGGTCGGCATGCGCTTGAGGAGGGAGGTGCGGGTCGCCTCGAGTGCCTGTAGATGCTCCATGAGCCGCCCCGTGGAATCGGCGCCGGCGTTGACGGCCACGCGCCACGAGCTGGCGGCCAGCATCTCGGCCTTCACGCACTGAGCGATCACAGACAGAATATACGTCTCATATTCGTTTGATGTCGTCGCCGGCAGCCGATCGATGACGGATTTGAGGGCGTCGAGTTGGGCTTCGGCGTAGCCTTCCAGCACTTCCGTGTCGCTGTGGCGGTCGACGACGACCGTGCCGGCGGGCGCCGCGGACCTCGCGTCGACCGGCTGTGCGGCCATCAGCCTGGCCAGCTCGGCGTCCGGATCGGCGGCTACCAGCAGGCGGGAGTAGGTGCCCGGTGGCAAGCCGAGCCCATTTTCGACCTTCTGAACTGTGCTTTTGTGCGGCTTGCGGGCGCCGCGCTCCAGAAAACTGAGGCCCATGATGCTGACCCCCGTGGCGGCGGCGAGCTCCGCCAGCGACCAGTCGCGTGACTCGCGCAACGCGCGGATCGCGGCACCGGCCGACTCACGGCTCACCGCAGGCTCCGGCCATAGGCCGGATATTACACACGGGGCCCGTCCATCCTGCGGATATACGTTTTCATCACGTTTCTCTTGCGCAGGCGACCGATATGCGTATACGCTTTTGCCTACGTTTCGCTACTGACCCAAGGAGACCGGCCATGGGACACCCTTGCGCAGCCAACCCGGAATTGTGGTTCGGCTACCCCGACGACGACGGTGGTGACGGTGCGGCGAAGGCGCGCGCCTACGAGCGCTCCGCGACCGAGGCGCGGATCCAATGCCTGCGCCGCTGCCCGCTCGCCCAGCAGCGTCGCTGCGCCCAGCACGCCATCGCCCACCGCGAGGAGTACGGCGTCTGGGCCGGCGTCAAGCTGCCCGGCGGCCAGTATCGGAAGCGGGAACAGCTCGCCCGCGCCCACGACGTGCTGCGGCGGATCGCTGCCGGCGAAATCAATTCGCGGCAGCTTCCCGAGAACGCGGCCCTGCTGGCGCGCCACGAACACGAGGCGATGCCGGTCGCGGCGGTGGTGTTGCACCTGCCGATCGCGCAAGTGGGTCCCCGTTCGGCCGCATGACCGTTTGCTGACCCCGCCGACGGGGTAGTCGGGCTTGGCACGACCGAGTCTGTCGACCCGAAGGCGGATCCATGACGTTCGACCTGACACCGACGGCCGCACAACACGATCTGGCTCGGCGCACCCACGAGTTCGCCGAAGAAGTGATCCGCCCGGTGGCCCTCCATTATGACCAGCGCCAGGAGTTTCCCTGGCCGGTGTTGGAGGAGGCGGCCCAGCGCGGCTTCTACAGCCCGTTGTTCTACCGCGACCTGATCGGGGACCCGACCGGTATCTCGCTCCCGATGTTCATGGAGGAGCTCTTTTGGGGCTGTGCCGGAATCGGTTTGGCGATCGTCATGCCGGCGCTGGCGCTGTCGGCGATCGGCCAGGCCGCGTCCCCCGAGCAAATGCTCCAGTGGGCGCCCGAGTGTTTCGGGACACCGGGCGACATCAAGCTCGCCGCGTTGGCGATCTCCGAACCCGAGGGCGGCAGCGACGTGCGGAACCTGCGCACCCGCGCGCGCCGCGACGGTGACGACTGGATCATCGACGGCCACAAGATGTGGATCGGCAACGGCGGTATCGCGAACGTACACGTGGTGAATGCCGTGGTCGACGAGGAACTCGGGCATCGCGGGCAGGCGCTGTTCGTGGTGCCCGGCGGGACGCCCGGGCTGAAGCTGCTGCGAAAGCTCGACAAGCTGGGCTGCCGGGCGTCCCACACCGCCGAGTTGCTGTTCGAGGGTGTGCGCGTTCCTGGCGCCAATTTGCTTGGCGGAGAAGAAAAGCTGGAACACAAGCTCGCCAAGGCCCGCGAAGTGGTGGCCGGCGGAAAACAGTCCGGCTCGGCGACGCTGGGCACCTTCGAGCAGACCCGCCCCATGGTGGCCGCTCAGGCGATCGGGATCGCCCGCGCCGCACTGGAGTACGCGACGGCGTACGCCACCGAGCGCGAGGCGTTCGGCGGACCGATCATCGACAACCAGGGCATCGCCTTTCCGTTGGCGGACTTGGCCACCCAGATCGATGCCGCTCGGCTGCTGACCTGGCGCGCCTCCTGGATGGCGGCCAACGGGGTGCCCTTCGAGCGGGGCGAGGGCTCGATGTCGAAACTGGCCGCCAGCGAGGTCGCCGTGCGGGCCACCGAGCGCGCGATCCAGACCATGGGTGGCTGGGGCTACATCACCGACCACCCGGTGGAGAAATGGTATCGGGATGCCAAGCTGTACACCATCTTTGAGGGCACCAGCGAGATTCAGAGGATGGTCATCTCCAACGCGCTGGGCGCCACGGTGGGCACGCCACCGCTCCATGTGGTGATCGAGCCGACCGGGGGGCCGCTGAACCGGCTCTTCGGCCGCGGCGCCCCACTGCGATCCCGGGCCGCCGATACCGCGTTGGCGATGCAGGACCGCGTGCCGGATCCGGTCATGCGGCTGGCCATGCGGGTGCTGCGGCCGCCGCGCAAGTGATGCCCCGACAAGGCGTAGCGTCGAGCCGGTGAGCAACCTCGAGACCGCGCCGGACGAAGTCGCCTGCGGCGCTTCGCGGGTGCTCGGCACCGAGTTGTTGCATCCGCGCGAGGTTCCGTTGGGCGGGCCGCGGGCGATCAGGGTGCAGCGCACGCTGCCGCAACGGCAACGCTCGCTGATCGGGGCGTGGTGTTTCATCGACCACTACGGCCCCGTGCGCGCACGCATGGACGTCCCGCCGCATCCGCACACCGGATTGCAAACGGTCAGTTGGTTGTTCAGCGGGGGAGTGGAGCATCGGGACAGCGCCGGTGTGCACGCCGTGGTCCGGCCCGGTGAGCTGAACCTGATGACCGCGGGCGCGGGCATTTGTCACTCCGAGGTGTCGATCGGTTCGGACGCCGTCTTGCACGGGGTTCAGCTGTGGGTGGCGCTGCCCGATTCCGCCCGCGACACCGGCCGCGATTTCGCGCACTATGTGCCGCCGCCCGTGGCGCTGCCCGGCGCGGTGGCGCGGGTCTTTCTCGGCGAGCTGGCCGGAGGCCGGTCGCCGGTGCGCACGTTCACCCCACTGGTCGGCGCGCAGATCGATGTGGCGCCCAGCACCGGGCTGGACATCGACGTCGACCCGGCATTCGAACACGGCGTGCTCTGCGATCTCGGACCCGTCGACATGGGCGACACCACGCTCGCGGTCGGCGACCTCGGATACCAGGGCGCGGGCGCTTCGTCGTTGCGGTTGCGCAACCCGGGCGACCGGCCGGCGCGGGTATTGCTGCTGGGCGGGACCCCGTTCGCCGAAGAGCTCGTGATGTGGTGGAACTTCGTCGGGCGCAGTCACGACGACATCGCGGGCTACCGCCGGCTCTGGCAGGACGCCGACGAACGCTTCGGCGCCGTCACCGGCTACCAGGGTTCGGTAACCCGACTGCCGGCCCCGCCACTGCCGACCGCTCGGTTGCGGCCGCGACCGATACCCCAAGGGAAGGAACACATATGACCGCCGACAAGACCGGCGCACCAACCACCGTCACCGCCGAGGAGGGCCGCTACACCATTGCCGTCGACGGCAAAACCGTCGGCCTGGCCGACTTCTTCGACCGCGGCAATCAGCGCGTCTTCCACCACACCGAGATCGACCCCGCGTACGGCGGGCGCGGCCTGGCGACCATCCTTGTCGAGGAGGCGCTGCAGGCGGCCCGTGCTGACGGCAAGCGCATAGTCCCGGTGTGTTCCATGGTCGGCACGGTGCTGAAGAAGCATCCCGAATACGACGACATCACCGATCCCGTCACGCCCGACGTGCGGGGCTAGGCGCGGCCGTTGCGCTCCCGGTGCTTGCAGCCGGGCCAGCAGCACGGCCGGCGCATGCCTTCCTCCAGTTCCTCCTGGGTTCGGCGAATGCGGCGCTTGCGGGTGGCCTCCTGTTTGGCGTCCTCGACCCAGCAGATGAACTCGTTGCGCGCCAGCGGGGTGATGTCCTTCCAGGCCGCCAGCGCGGTGGAGTTGGCCGCCAGCGCTTCGCGCAGGTCGGCCGGCAGCGTGTGCACCACGCCGCCCGGTACTCGGTTGCTGCTCACGGGGCTAGGGTAAGGCGACCCGGCCACAGGAGGCACCAATGAGCGATCACGAAGTCCGGATGATCGTGTTGTCGACCGACGACCTTGACGAATCGATTCGGTTCTACAGCGAGACGCTGGGGATGCCGCTGAAGTTCCGCGACGGTGCCCACTTCGCCGCGCTCGACGGCGGGGCCGTCACCCTGGCGCTGGCGACCGCGGTGGACCATCCCATCCCCGGGCAGGTGGTCGTCGGCATCAAGACCGCGGACGTCGACGCGGCAGCGAAGGCCGCCGAGACCAGCGGCGGCGGCATCGTAAAAGGCCCGTATGACGACGCGCACGAGCGGCGCGCCGTGGTCTACGACAACAAGGGCAACGGCCTGGTCTTCTACAGCCCGCTGGCCCGCTAAAGCAAGTGTTAGCGTCATCGGCGTGACCCTCAACGACATCGCCTTGACCACCCTCGACGGCAAGCCCACCACGCTGGCCGAATTGTCCGGCGGCGCAACGCTGATCGTGAACGTTGCCTCCAAGTGCGGGCTGACTCCGCAGTACACGGCGCTGGAGAAGCTGGCCCGCGACTACCGCGATCGTGGTCTGACGGTCGTCGGCGTTCCGTGCAACCAGTTCATGGGCCAGGAGCCGGGCACGGCCGAAGAGATCCAGGAATTCTGCTCGACGACGTACGGGGTGACGTTCCCGCTCCTCGCCAAGACCGACGTCAATGGCGACCACCGTCACCCGCTCTACGCCGAGCTGACCAAGGCCGCCGATTCCGACGGCTCGGCAGGCGACATCCAATGGAACTTCGAGAAGTTTCTGGTTGCCCCCGACGGTCAGGTGGTCAATCGGTTTCGTCCCCGCACGGAGCCCGACGCGCCCGAGGTCGTCGACGCCATCGAGTCCGTGCTGTCGCGCTAGGCGACTCGGCCCAAAACACAAAGGTCACGCCCTCTTTCGAGGTCGTGACCTTTCTCTCCAACCACTCTTGGTGGGCGAAGGGGGACTTGAACCCCCACGTCCCGAAGGACACTGGCACCTGAAGCCAGCGCGTCTGCCATTCCGCCACTCGCCCGGAAAATCAACCGATGGACCATACCACTCTAATAGTCGTGTGCCCCAATCGCCTCGGCGGTTCCGGGCGGCCGTCAGTGCCTGCTGATGGCCGGGCCGCGAGGCTCTGACCTGGACGGATCCGATTCTCAGAATTCCCACGGTGCCGCGGTGTCCCGGTGTCCCGATAACATGCGGGGGTGAAACAACACGCGGGCGGTTCGTTTGCCTCGCGCCCGCGACACACCACAACAACAGCGGGCGAGCGCTGAAAGATGAGTAGCCAACGGGGGCTCGTGCAACGCATCGAGCGCAAGCTCGAGGCGACCGTGGACAACGCGTTCGCCCGGGTGTTCGGCGGATCGATCGTCCCGCAAGAGGTTGAAGCGCTACTGCGCCGGGAAGCCGAGGACGGTGTCCGGGCCCTTCAGGGCGGGCGTCTTTTGGCCCCCAACGAATACATCATTACCCTCGGTGTGCACGACTTTGCGAAGGTCGGCGCCGACAGGAATCCCACGTCGAGCGCTTTCGCGAGGTACTTGGCCGACTATATCTATGAACAGGGGTGGCAAACGTATGGTGATGTGGTCGTCCGGTTCGAGCAGTCGTCGAGCCTGCATACCGGTCAGTACCGCACCCGCGGTGCTGTCAATCCCGATGTCGAGCCCCGCCCGACCGCCAACCATCCGCCCCGGCCACAATCAGATCATGCGTTCGGCGCAGAACGAGGAGTAGCAGCAATGACTGACAATTCGAGCTACCGCGGTGGTCAGGGGCAGGGGCGGCCCGGCGACGAGTACTACGACGACCGCTACGGGCGGCCGCAGGACGAGCAGCGCGGCCCGGAGCCGCAGGGCGGACCGGATCCGCGTGGCGGCTATCCGCCCGAGCAAGGCGGCTACCCTCCGCAAGGCGGATATCCGCCGCCTCGTCCGCCGGAGCACTACCCCCCGCAGGGCGGCTACCCCGACCAGGGCGGCTACCAAGAACCGCGCGGCGGCTACCCCGAGCAACCGCAGGGCGGCTACCCCTCGCAGGGCGGCTACCCCGACCAGGGCGGCTACCAAGAACCGCGCGGCGGCTACCCCGAGCAACCGCAGGGCGGCTACCCCCCGCAGGGCGGCTACCCCGAGCAAGGCGGCTACCAGGGACAGGCCGGCTACCCCGACCAAGGGCAGGGTGGCGGCTACCCGCCGTCCTATGAGCAGCGTCCGCCCGCTCCCGGCGGCTACGGCGGCCAAGGCTACGACCAGGGCTACCGCCAGGGCGGCGGCTACCCCCCGCCTGCCGGCGGCCAGCAGGGCTACGGCGGCGGCTACGGCGAATACGGTCGCGGCCCGGCTCGCCCGGAGGAGGCGGGCTATGCGCCGCCTGCCCCGCAGGCCGCGCCCGAGCAGCGGCCGCCGTACCCGGAGCAAGGCGGCGGGTACGAGCAGGGCTACCAGCAGGGCGGTGGATACGGCCAGCAGGAGTACGGCGCGGGCGACTACACCCAGTACGCCGAAAGCGTTCCGGGCGGTGGCTACCCCCCGCAGGGCGGCGGATACCCCGAGACCCAGCACCGCGACTACGAATACGGCGGCCAAGCCGCGGAGTACGGCCAGCCGGCCGACTACGGCGCGGCGGACTACGGGCAGCCGGCGGGCGCGGGCTACGGCGGTTATGGCCAGGGCGGCTACGGGGCCGCCGGAGCGGCGGTGACCCTGCAGCTCGACGACGGCAGTGGCCGGACCTACCAGCTGCGCGAGGGCTCCAACATCATCGGCCGCGGCCAGGACGCCCAGTTCCGGTTGCCGGACACCGGGGTGTCGCGGCGTCACCTGGAGATCCGCTGGGACGGGCAGGTCGCGCTCCTTTCCGACCTCAACTCGACGAACGGCACGACGGTCAACAACGCACCGGTACAGGAGTGGCAGTTGGCCGACGGCGACGTCATCCGTCTGGGCCACTCGGAGATCATCGTTCGCATCCACTAGACGCACCGGGCTCAAAGCTGCCGTGCTTCGCCCCGCGGCGACGACCGTCCAAGTATCGTGACGTTGCTGACGTGCTCGGTATCACGGGCGCGACGAGGGGTGCGGCGCCAGGACGGAAAGGACGCCAGATGCAGGGACTAGTACTGCAGCTGACGCGTGCCGGATTTTTAATGTTGTTATGGGTATTCATCTGGTCCGTGCTGCGGGTCCTGCGGACCGATATCTACGCACCCACCGGGGCCGTCATGGTGCGTCGCGGTTTGGCGTTGCGCGGCACCCTGCTGCCCGCACGCCAGCGCCGCACCGCCGCACGCTATCTGGTGGTAACCGAGGGGGCCTTGATGGGCGCCCGGATCACCCTCAGCGGGCAGCCGGTGTTGATCGGGCGCGCTGACGACTCGACCCTGGTGCTCACCGACGATTACGCCTCGACGCGGCATGCCCGGCTGTCTCAGCGTGGCTCGGAATGGTATGTCGAGGATCTAGGATCGACCAACGGCACTTACCTTGACAGGGCGAAGGTGACGACTGCGGTACGGGTTCCCATCGGCACGCCGATTCGGATCGGCAAGACGGCGATTGAGCTGCGCCCGTGAGCCGCGCCTACGACGATGACGCCGGCATGGCCGGGGTCGTGGGGGCACCTCCCGCTTGCAGGGGAGAGTGGCGCTCGTGAGCCTGGTCCTGCGATATGCGGCCCGCAGCGACCGCGGCCTGGTACGCGCCAACAATGAAGATTCTGTCTACGCCGGCGCCCGGCTACTGGCCCTGGCCGACGGCATGGGCGGTCACGCGGCCGGTGAGGTGGCCTCGCAGTTGGTGATCGCCGCGCTGGCCCACCTCGACGACGACGAACCCGGTGGCGACCTGCTCGCCAAACTCGACGCGGCGGTGCGCGCGGGCAATGCGGCCATCGCCGCACAGGTCGAGATGGAGCCCGACCTGGAGGGAATGGGCACCACGCTCACCGCAATCCTGTTCGACGGCAACCGGATTGGGCTGGTGCACATCGGGGACTCGCGTGGCTACCTGCTGCGCGACGGCGAGCTGGTCCAGATCACTAAGGACGACACTTTCGTTCAAACCCTCGTCGACGAGGGACGCATCACCCGCGAAGAGGCGCACAGCCACCCCCAGCGATCGCTGATCATGCGGGCGCTGACGGGCCACGAGGTGGAGCCCACGCTGACCATGCGCGAGGCGCGCGCCGGCGACCGCTACCTGCTGTGCTCCGACGGACTGTCCGACCCGGTCAGCGACGAGACCATCCACGAGGCGCTGCAGATCCCCGACGTCGCCGAAAGTGCTTACCGCCTCATCGAATTGGCGCTGCGGGGCGGCGGGCCGGACAACGTGACCGTGGTGGTCGCCGACGTCGTCGACTACGACTACGGTCAAACCCAGCCGATTCTGGCCGGCGCGGTATCCGGCGACGACGACCAACTGACCACCCTGCCCAATACCTCCGCCGGGCGCGCCTCGGCCATCAGGCCCCGCGACGAGGTCGCCAAACGCGTTCCGCCGCAAGAGGAACCGTCCCGGCGGCAGCGGTGGTCACGCCGACGGATGGCGATCGTCGTCACCCTGATCGTGCTGCTGGTGCTTGCGGGTCTAGGAATTGGCCGAGCCATCATCCGCAGCAACTACTACGTCGCCGAATACCACGGCATGGTGTCGATCTTGCGGGGCATCCAAGGGTCGCTGCTGGGAATGTCGCTGCACGAACCCTATTTGATCGGCTGCCTGAATGCCCGCAACGAGTTGTCGTTGATCGGCTTCAGTCAGAGCGGAGGCCATCTGGACTGTCGCCTGATGCAACTGCAGGATCTGCGCCCGCCCGAGCGCGCCCAGGTTCAGGCCGGGCTGCCCACCGGCAGCCTGGACGACGCGATCGCCCAATTGCGCGAACTGTCCGCCAACTCCCTGCTGCCACCCTGCCCGCCGCCCCGCGCCACCTCCCCGCCGGCGCCGCAGGCCCCGACGACCACGGGCAGCAGCACCGAGCCGAATCCCACAGCGCCCCCGACCACTTCCAGCGGCACTCCGCCCACCAGCGCCACCCCGACCAGCGTTCCCGCCACCCCAGCGCCCGCGACCACGTCGCCGACCACGTCCCCCACGGTGACTGCGCTCCCGCCACCTCCACCTAAGCCGGGCATCGACTGCCGGGCGGTGGCATGACCACACAACTTCAGCCGCCGGTCGCGGTGACTCCTCCGCTGCCCACTCGGCGCAATGCCGAGCTGCTGTTGTTGTTCTTCGCCGGGTTGATAACCGTCGCCGCGCTGCTCATCGTCCAGGCCAACCAGGAACGTGACCTGCACTGGAACCTGGTGACCTACGGGCTCATCTTTCTGGTCATGTTCGGTAGCGCGCACCTGGCCATCCGGCGCTTCGCTCCTTACACCGACCCGCTGCTGCTGCCAATTGTGGCCCTGCTCAACGGACTTGGCTTGGTGATGATCCACCGGCTGGACCTTGTCAACAACGAGTTGAGCGGCCGTCGCCACCCCAGCGCCACCCAGCAACTGATGTGGACCGTGGTCGGAGTGGCCGCCTTCGCTTTGGTCGTCACCTTCTTGAAAGACCATAGACAGCTCGCGCGCTACGGCTACATATGCGGCGTCGCGGGTCTGGTTTTCTTGGCGATCCCCGCGGTGCTGCCGGCATCGCTGTCCGAGCAGAATGGCGCCAAGATCTGGATTCGCTTGCCGGGCTTCTCAATTCAGCCGGCCGAGTTCTCCAAGATCCTGCTGCTGATCTTCTTCTCCTCGGTGCTGATCGCCAAGCGGGGTCTGTTCACCAGCGTCGGCAAGCATTTCATGGGAATGACCCTGCCCCGGCCCCGAGACCTCGCGCCGCTGTTGGCCGCCTGGGTGATCTCCATCGGCGTGATGGTCTTCGAAAAAGACCTCGGCACTTCGCTGTTGCTCTACGCGTCGTTTCTGGTGGTTGTCTACCTCGCCACCCAGCGCTTCAGCTGGGTCGTCATCGGACTGGTGCTGTTCGCCGCGGCAAGCGTTGTGGCGTACTTCCTTTTCGAGCACGTCCGCGTTCGGGTGCAGATGTGGTGGGACCCGTTCTCGGATCCCGACGGCAGCGGCTATCAGCTCGTGCAGGCGATGTTCAGCTTTGCCACCGGCGGCATATTCGGCACCGGGCTGGGAAACGGTCAACCCGATACGGTGCCGGCGGCATCGACGGACTTCATCATCGCCGCGTTCGGTGAAGAGCTCGGGCTGGTGGGCTTCGCGGCGCTTCTCATGCTGTACACCATCGTCATCGTCCGCGGCCTGCGCACGGCGATCGCGACGCGCGAAAGCTTCGGCAAGCTGCTCGCCGCGGGTCTGGCCTCGACGCTGGCCATCCAGCTGTTCATCGTCGTCGGCGGCGTGACCCGGCTGATTCCGCTGACCGGGTTGACCACTCCGTGGATGTCGTACGGCGGCTCGTCGCTGCTGGCCAACTACATCCTGCTGGCCATCCTGGCGCGCATCTCGCACAGCGCCCGACGACCCCTGCGCACCCGCGCCCGCAACACGTCGCCGATCGCGGCGGCCGGCACCGAGGTGATCGAGCGGGTATGAACGCCTCCCTCCGCCGGATTTCGGTGACCGTGATGGCGCTGGTCGTGCTGCTGTTGCTCAACGCCACGATGACGCAGGTCTTCGCCGCCGACGGGCTGCGTGCCGACCCGCGCAACCAGCGAGTCCTGCTCGACGAGTACTCCCGGCAACGGGGCCAGATCGTCGCGGGCGGTCAGTTGCTGGCGTACTCCGTGGCCACCGACAGCCGCTTCCGTTTCCTGCGGGTCTATCCCGACCCCGCCGTGTACGCACCCGTCACCGGCTTTTACTCGCTGCGCTACTCCAGCACGGGACTGGAACGCACCGAGGACCCGGTGCTGAACGGGTCGGATGAGCGGCTGTTCGGGCGCCGGTTGGCCGACTTCTTCACCGGTCGCGATCCCCGGGGCGGCAACGTCGACACCACCATCGTTCCGCGGGTCCAGCAGGCGGGCTGGGATGCCATGCAGCAGGGCTGCGGTGGGCCGCCGTGCAAGGGCGCCGTCGTGGCGCTGGAGCCGTCCACCGGCAAAATCCTGGCCATGGTCTCGTCGCCGTCCTACGATCCCAACCTGCTCGCGTCGCACGATGCCCAGGTGCAGTCGCAGGCGTGGCAGCGGCTTCGTGACGATCCCGATAATCCGATGACCAACCGCGCCATCTCCGAGACCTACCCACCCGGCTCGACGTTCAAGGTCATTACCACCGCGGCGGCTCTGCAGGCCGGCGCGACCGACACCGAGCAGCTGACCGCGGCGTCCTCCATTCCGCTGCCCGGCAGCACGGCCACCCTGGAGAATTACGGCGGCACGCCGTGCGGCAATGAGCCGACGGTGTCGCTCAGCCAGGCGTTCGCTCTGTCCTGCAACACCGCGTTCGTCCAGCTCGGCCTCCGTACCGGCGCCGACGCGCTGCGCAGCATGGCGCACTCGTTCGGGCTGGATAGCACCCCCAGCGTCATCCCGCTGCAGGTCGCGGAGTCCACCATTGGGATCATCCCGGACGCCGCGGCGCTGGGGATGTCCAGCATCGGTCAGAAGGATGTGGCCCTCACACCACTCGAAAACGCCGAGATCGCCGCTACCATCGCGAACCGCGGGGTGACGATGCAGCCCTACCTGATCGATAGCCTCAAGGGGCCGGACCTGTCCAACATCAGTACCACCGCGCCCTATCAACAGCGCCGCGCGGTGTCACCGCAGGTCGCCGCTAAGCTAACAGAGCTGATGGTCGGCGCCGAGAAGGTCGCGCAGCAGAAAGGGGCGATTCCCGGCGTGCAGATTGCATCCAAGACGGGTACCGCTGAGCATGGCACCGACCCGCGTAACACTCCGCCGCACGCGTGGTACATCGCCTTCGCGCCCGCGCAGACACCGAAGGTTGCCGTGGCGGTGCTGGTGGAGAACGGCGGCGACCGCCTGTCCGCGACCGGGGGGGCGCTTGCCGCACCGATCGGCCGGGCGGTGATCGAGGCCGCGCTACAGGGAGGACCATGAGCCCGCGAGTTGGTGTGACGCTGTCTGGCCGGTACCGCCTGCAGCGCCTCATCGCCACCGGTGGCATGGGCCAGGTGTGGGAGGCGGTCGACAGCCGGCTGGGCCGGCGCGTCGCGGTCAAGGTACTCAAGCAGGAGTTCTCCCAGGACCCCGAGTTCATCGAACGGTTCCGCGCCGAGGCGCGCACCACGGCGATGCTGAATCATCCCGGAATCGCCCAGGTCCATGACTACGGCGAGAGCCAGTTGGACGGGGAGGGCCGCACCGCCTACCTGGTGATGGAGCTGGTCAACGGCGAACCGCTGAACTCGGTGCTGAAACGCACCGGACGGCTGTCGCTGCGGCACGCGCTCGACATGCTCGAGCAGACCGGCCGGGCCCTTCAGGTCGCGCACGCCGCCGGCCTGGTGCACCGCGACGTCAAACCGGGCAACATCTTGATCACCCCGACCGGCCAGGTGAAGATCACCGACTTCGGCATCGCCAAGGCGGTCGACGCCGCACCGGTGACCCAGACCGGGATGGTGATGGGCACCGCCCAGTACATCGCACCCGAGCAGGCGCTGGGTCACGACGCCACCCCCGCCAGTGACGTCTACTCACTGGGAGTCGTTGGCTACGAGGTGGTTTCGGGTAAGCGCCCGTTCGCCGGCGACGGGGCGTTGACCGTGGCGATGAAGCACATCAAGGAACCCCCGCCGCCGCTGCCAGCCGAGCTGCCGCCCAACGTGCGCGAACTGATCGAGATCACCCTCGTGAAGAACCCCCAGATGCGCTACCGCAGCGGGGGACCGTTCGCCGACGCGGTCGCCGCAGTCCGGGCCGGTCGCCGCCCGCCGCGGCCAAGCCAGTCGCCGCCCCCCGGTCGGGCCTCACCGGCGGCCATTCCGTCGAGCCCGCACGCCAGAGCCACCGCCGTCGGGCCCAGCCGCGCCGTCGCGCCCCGTCGCTCCGGGCCGTCCACCGGTCGTTCCCGGCCGCCCGCGCGGCGCACGTTCTCGTCGGGCCAGCGAGCGCTGCTGTGGGCCGCGGGTGTGCTGGGGGCGCTTGCCATCCTGATCGCGGTGATCATCGTCATCAACTCCCGCGCGGAGAACGGGCAACCAGCGCCGCCGACGGTCACCGACACCGGGACACCGCCGGCCACGGCGCCGCCGGCGAGCAGGACGCCCAGCGGCTCCGCGCCGCGTCTGCGCCTGGATTGGACGGATCCGGAGAGCTCAGGTAATTCTGGACTTCAGAGCAGGCCGCATGGACCTGACTGGGTCACCCCCTCTCGACCCAGCACATCGCCGGCCCGTTATGAGACACCGCGATGACCACCCCGCAGCACCTGTCCGACCGCTATGAGCTCGGCGAGATCCTCGGTTTCGGGGGCATGTCCGAAGTTCATCTGGCCCGCGACGTCCGTTTGCACCGCGACGTCGCGGTGAAGGTGCTGCGCGCCGACCTGGCCCGCGATCCCAGTTTTTATCTGCGCTTCCGGCGCGAGGCGCAAAACGCCGCGGCGCTGAACCACCCGTCCATCGTGGCGGTGTACGACACCGGTGAGGCGGAAACCCCCACCGGCCCGCTGCCCTACATCGTCATGGAGTACGTCGACGGCGTCACCCTGCGCGACATCGTGCACACCGACGGGCCGTTGCCGCCCCGGCGGGCCATCGAGATCATCGCCGACGCCTGCCAGGCGCTGAACTTCAGCCATCAGAACGGCATCATCCACCGCGACGTCAAGCCGGCGAACATCATGATCAGCAGCACCAACGCGGTCAAGGTGATGGACTTCGGCATCGCGCGCGCCATCGCCGACAGCGGCAACAGCGTGACCCAGACCGCGGCCGTGATCGGGACGGCCCAGTACCTGTCACCCGAGCAGGCCCGCGGTGACTCCGTCGACGCCCGATCCGACGTCTATTCGCTGGGCTGCGTCCTCTACGAAATCCTCACCGGCGAACCGCCTTTCACGGGTGACTCACCCGTCGCGGTCGCCTACCAGCACGTCCGCGAGGATCCGGTACCGCCGTCCAAACGGCACGAGGGCATCTCCGCCGACCTGGACGCCGTGGTGCTCAAGGCGCTGGCCAAGAACCCGGAGAACCGCTACCAGACGGCGGCGGAGATGCGCGCCGACCTGGTGCGGGTGCACAACGGTGAGCCGCCGGAGGCGCCCAAGGTGCTCACCGACGCCGAGCGCAGTTCGTTCCTGTCGTCCACCGGCCCCGGTCACGGACCGCGCACCGACCCGTTGCCGCGCCAGGCGCTGGACGACACCGACCGCGACCGCGGCGGTTCCATCGGCCGCTGGGTGGTCGCGGTCGCCGTGCTGGCGGTGCTGACGATCGTCGTGGTCATCGCCTTCAACACGTTCGGCGGCAGCACCCGCGATGTCCAGGTGCCCGACATGCGCGGGCAGGTGTCCGCCGATGCCATTGCCGCGCTGCAAAACCGGGGCTTCAAGACGCGCACCCTGCAGAAGCCCGACTCGACGGTTCCGCCCGACCACGTCATCAGCACCGACCCCGCCGCCAACGCGTCGGTGAGCGCCGGTGACGAGATCACCATCAACGTTTCGACCGGCCCCGAGCAGCGCGAGGTCCCCGACGTCTCGTCGCTGAGTTACAGCGACGCGGTCACCAAGCTGAAGACCGCCGGATTCAGCAAGTTCAAGCAGGCGAACTCCCCGTCGACCCCGGAGCTGCTGGGCAAGGTGATCGGGACCAACCCGCCGGCCAACCAGACGTCGGCGATCACGAACGTGATCACCGTCATCGTGGGCTCCGGACCAGAGACCAAGCAGGTCCCCGAGGTCGCCGGTCAGACCGTCGACGTCGCGCAGAAGAACCTGACGGTCTACGGCTTCACGAAGGTCACCCAGGCGCAGGTGGACAGCACCCGGCCCGCCGGTGAGGTGATCGGCACGAATCCGCCCAAGGGCCAGATGGTTCCGGTGGACTCGATCATCGAACTGCAGGTGTCCAAGGGCAACCAATTCACGATGCCCGACCTGACCGGCATGTTCTGGACGGACGCCGAACCGCGGCTGCGTGCCCTCGGCTGGACCGGGGGGCTGGACAAGGGGCCCGACGTCGACGCCGGCGGCTCCCAATCCCACCGGGTCGTCTATCAGAACCCGCCGGCCGGCACCGGTTGCAACCGGGACGGAATCATCACGCTGAAGTTCGGCCAGTAGCTCCCGCGCCGCTGGTTTCGGCGTCCGGGAAATAGGGCCGCACGGCGGCGCGCACCTCGTTCTCCAGGCGGCGCACCAACATGTCGTCGTGGGTCCAGCCGCAGTACCCGAGCCAGTTCGCCAGCATGCGGTGCCCGCCCTCGGTGAGGATCGATTCCGGATGGAACTGGACACCGTAGATCGGCAACCCGGTGTGGCGCACGCCCATGATCACACCGCTGCGGGTGCGGGCCGTCACCTCCAGGACCGCGGGCAGCGACTCGGGCAGGATCGTCAGCGAGTGGTACCTGGTCGCCGTGAACGGATCCGGAAGCCCTTGCAGCACACCGACATTGGTGTGAAATACGCTGCTCGTCTTGCCGTGCAACAACTCCGGCGCGCGGTCCACCGTGGCGCCGAACGCCACGCCGATCGCCTGGTGTCCGAGGCAGACCCCCAGCAGCGGGGTGCGCTGCGCGGCGCACGCGCCAACCAGGCTGATCGACGCGCCCGCGCGTTCCGGGGTGCCCGGTCCCGGGCTGAGCAGGACGCCGTCGAACTGCGCCGCGACGGTGGTCGGGTCCGAGAGGCGGTCGTCGTCGTTGCGCCAGACGTCGGCCTCGACGCCTAGCTGGCCCAGGTACTGCACCAGGTTGAACACGAAGCTGTCGTAGTTGTCGACAACCAGGATCCGCATCGTGTCAGGTTACCGTCCGGCCCCACGCGGGGCCGCCGCTCAGTACCCCACCGGGCCCGCCGGCTGCGCGACGTGCATCCGGACCGGCTCGGAATGGCCGGCGACCTGCACATCGGGCTTGACCTCTTCGCGGTAGCCGAGGCCGAACCGGACCACGTACTGCTTGTAGAGGATGACCAGGGGAGCGGCCGCCAGGGCGGCTTGCATGGCCGCCGCGTTGCCGATCGCGGTGATCGTGTAGGGCGGGCTGTACGTGCGGCCGTTGAGCAGCAGCGTGTTGCCGACGCAGCGGGGCACCGAGGTCGCGATGATGCGCTGGTCTTGCATCTGGATCGCCTCGGCGCCGGCGCTCCACAACGCGTTCAGGACGGCCTGGATGTCCTGCTGGTGCACGACCAGATCGTCGGGCGATGCGTCGCGGGGGAAGCGGCCGTTGGCGTCGCGCTGGGCATCCTGCAGGGTCACCACCAGACCCGGGCCGTGCACCGGGTCCATGCCCGCTTCGCCGGCCAGCTCGGCGGAGCGCCGAAGCATCGCCTTGAGCGCCGTGTCCGTCGACCGGCCATGCGCGGAGTCGATCTTGTGGGCCAGCTCGTCGCGTTGGGCGCGGAGGCGATCGACCGACGACTGGGCCTCGCGGACCAGATCGACCAGGCGCGGCGCATCGCTGCGGCGGATCTCGGCGCCGCCGGACACCCCATGCGTGGCGGCTAGCAGCAACCCGGCCAGTAGGCACACCAGCGGGACCCCGAAGCGCCATGGTGAGCGGCGCGTGTCAGTCATCGAGTCTCCATTTCCTGGTCACCGTGCCAGGTGAGTTAGTCTCGTATCCGAGCTATGCGTGCAGCTGCCATCGTTATCGTCGCACCCCGTCCCGTTGTTCAGGTATGCCGAGGTATTCAAATGCCCAAATCGAAGGTCCGTAAGAAGAACGACTTCACCGTCAGCGCGGTCAGCCGCACTCCGGTGAAAGTGAAGGTCGGACCCTCCAGCGTGTGGTTCGTTTGCCTGTTCGTCGGACTCATGTTGATCGGGCTCGTCTGGCTGATGGTGTTCCAATTGGCCGCCGTCGGAAGCCAAGCGCCGGCCGCCCTGAACTGGATGGCGCAACTCGGCCCGTGGAACTACGCGATCGCGTTCGCTTTCATGATCACCGGCTTGTTGCTCACAATGCGCTGGCACTGACCAACCCCGCAGAGGTAATGAATTCATCTTGGGGTGTTCCTGTAACTGGCTCAGCAACGTCGCGACCAACCAATCACACGCGTGTGATTTATCCCCACTGTTGATAGCGCTTGTGGATAAGCGCGTTGGCAGTGGTGGGAGGGGTTAGGTAGCCCATGCAGCAAACAGAATGGGCGCCGCCCGCGACTGGAATCGCAGGTTGCGGGGTTGCCGGGGTCTTGATGGCTATCGCCAGTGTGACCGTAGTCACAGACGCGCCCGGCCGCATCCTGACCGGGATTGCCGCGGCGGGTTTGATCTTGTTTGCGGGCATGACGTGGCGCGCGCGTCCGAAACTGGCAATTACCCCGGCCGGCCTCGCGTTGCGGGGGTGGTTCCGGACGCAGTTATTGCGGCACTCCGACATCAAGATCATCCGGATCACCGAATTCCGCCGTCACGCGCGCACCGTGCGGTTGCTCGAGGTCGAAACGGTCAACGGTGGGCTGCTGATCTTGAACCGCTGGGACCTCGGGACGGACCCGTTGAAGGTGCTCGACGCCCTCACGGACGCCGGCTACGCGGGCGGCAACCGGCGCTGAGCGACCGCCGCCTCAGGAGATCGTGATCGACTCGATGACAACCGGCTCGGTGGGACGGTCGTTGCCGTCGGTGGAAGTCGTCGCGATCGCGTCGACCACCTTTTGCGAATCGGGGTCGGTCACTTCGCCGAAGATCGTGTGGCGCCGGTTCAGGTGCGGCGTCTGGGCGACGGTGATGAAGAACTGCGAACCGTTGGTGCCCGGGCCCGCGTTCGCCATCGCCAGCAGGTAGGGCTTGTCGAACTGCAGCTCAGGGTGGAACTCGTCGGCGAACTTGTAGCCCGGACCGCCGCGGCCGGTACCGGTCGGGTCACCGCCCTGGATCATGAAGCCCCTAATCACCCGGTGAAAGACCGCGCCGTCGTAAAACGGGCCCGACGGGCCACCCGATGCGTTCTGGGTGGAGTACTCCTTGGTGCCCTGCGCCAGGCCGACGAAGTTGGCGACGGTCTTGGGCGCGTGGTTTCCGAACAGGGCGACCTTGATGTCTCCGCGGTTGGTGTGCAGCGTTGCGGTGGCGGTCTGAATGGGGCTGTTAGTCACGGGGCTAGAGTCTGCCATTACGCGCGACCTTGCCCGCACCCGGTACCGAACCCGGATGCGCGCAACAGGGCCGGGCGTGGCCCATCAACGGCACGCTGATGAGGCATCCCACGAGCGGACAGAAGGGCGGCAGATGAGCGCGAAGACGGAAACTCGGCTGACCCCACGGGAGCGACTGGCCCGCGGGCTCACTTACTCGGCGGTGGGTCCGGTCGATGTCACCCGGGGCGTCGTCGGGCTGAGCGTGCACGGCGCGCAGTCGACCGCTTCGGGACTTCGTCGCCGGTATCGCGAGGGCCGGCTCGCCCGCGAAATCGCCGCTGCCCAAGAGGCACTCACGCAGGAGCTGGCCGCCGCGCAGGAGGTGGTCGCCGGGCTGCCCCAGGCGCTGCAGGAGGCGCGCCGGGCCCAGCGCCGCCGGCCCCGCCCCTGGGTGATCGCAGGGGCGGCGGTCCTGGTCGTGGCCGGCGGCGCCGTCGCGTTCAGCGTCGTCCGGCGTTCGATGCGCGGCGGGGAGGAGCCGTCGCCCCGGCCGCCGAGTGTCGACGTGCAGCCCCGACCGTAATCGTCAGCTGACGGCCAATTGCAGACTTTTGCGGCGCCGGACCAGGATGCTGGGCAGCCAGTCGCCGACGTCAACCGCGTCGATCCAGGCGGTGCGCTCCAGTAATTTGCGCAATACGATTTGGGCCTCGAGGCGGGCCAGCGCGGCGCCCACGCAAAAGTGCACGCCCTTGCCGAACGCCAGGTGGCCCTTGGCGGCAGTGCGATCGAGGCGGAATTCGTTCGGAGCGTCGAAGTGCGCCGGGTCGCGGTTGGCCGCTCCCCACATCAGCAGCAGATGGGAATCGGCCGGCACCTCGACACCGGCCAGCGTGGTGTCGCGCCACACGTGTCGGTAATGGCCACGGAACGGAGATTCGAGGCGCAGCGTCTCCTCGATGAAAGCGGTTAGTAATTCGGGGTTTTCACGGAGCTGCCGTTGGATCGCGGGGCGATCGGCGAGAATCCACGCCGCGCTGCCCAGGAGCGACGCCGTCGATTCTCCGGCGGCGCTGAACAGCGTCATCATGATGCCCATTGCGGGGAGTTGGTCCAGTTCACCCGAAGCGCAGCGCGCCGCCAGGTCGGCGATCAGGCCGAATTCGGCATTCTCGCTTGCCTTTTCGAAATGCTCTGTGACATACCCCGATAGCTCCAGGGCCGCCGCGAACGCCTGTTGAAGTTGGTCGGGGGTGACGATCCCGTCGAGCAGCGTGGTGGTGGCGTACCCGAGCCGGATGAGTTTGTCGACGTCGTCGTCGGGCAGGCCGAGAAGCTGTGCGACCACCATCATCGGCAAGCGGTTGGCGATGGCGCTCATCCATTCGATCTGACCGTTGTCCAGATTCTGCTCCCACAACCGGTCGGCGGTGGCGGCGGCGAACTCCTCGATGATCCGCACCCGCTTGGCCGACAGGTGCGGCAGCAAAATTTTGCGGTGCACCGCGTGCACTGGATCGTCGGCGGTGGCCAGCGCGTGGGCGGCGCCTCCCGCCGGCCCCATGTCGAACGGGGTGACGGTGCCGTCCTCATGAAAAACCATGGTGGCGGTCAGGTTTGACGAAAAGTCGTCGACGCGCTCGACGGCCTCGTGGACCGCGTCCCAACCGCACACGGCGTAGAAGACGGACTCGCCGATGCGCTGCACCGGCGCTTCGGAGCGCATCCGGTCATACAGCGAGTACGGATCTTGCAGCGCCTCTGGGCCCAAGAGCTCACTCGGTCTGTCCAGGACGGGCATACGTTCAGCCTCGGTGCGCCCACCTGCCACGTCAACGGGACCAGACGATGTTGAGGAGCGATCGCGCCGGGCGCCGGTCAAGGCCGCCGGCGGTCAGCTACCGCCAGCAGCGCATTCGCCTGAGAAATACTGCTGGGGAATTCTCATCGTGAGAGAAGTATTTCTGCTAGCCGCGATCTGTTAGAGCATGGGTGGATGGCGCGCGACGACTGGCTGGTGGGGCGCGATCGCCGCAGCGAAGCCACCGAACGGATTTTCACCGCGGCCGCCGATCTCATCTCTCGCGAAGGATACGAGGGTTTCACGATCGAAGCCTTAGCGGCCCGCGTGCACTGCTCGCCCGCGACGATCTACCGCCATGCCGGCGGCAAGGCGGCCATCCGCGACGCCGTCGTCGCCATCCAAGCGGCTCGCATCGTCGACACCACACGCGAAGCCATCAAGGACCTCAGGGGGCCCGACCGTGTTGCGACCGCCACGATTATCGCGCTACAACGACTGCGGGCCGATCCGCTGGCCCAGCTCATGCAGTCCATGCATGCGAATCCTGTCAGTGAGTGGGTCATCAGCTCACCCATCGTCACGGGGCTGGCCGCCGAAATGGTCGGCCCCGACAACGACGACCCACTGGCCGCGCAGTGGCTGATCCGCGTTTTCCTGGCGCTGTGGTGCTGGCCCGTCAAAGACCCGGATGCCGAACGCGCCCTGATTCAACGCTTCCTGGGTTCGCCCCGGGCGCCGCAGCAAGGATGTAAGCCGTGACTTGGACGAGATATGAGGGCAGGGCGCTCGCGGACACCGCTCTCACCGGCGACGCGCTCGAGGCGGCGCTCGAAGACCATGTGCGCGTACAGAATCCGCATCTGACCGACGTCCGCTTGGAGTCGGTGGTTGCCACCGAGGACTACGACACGCAGGCAACGGGGCCGGGGCGTTGGTACCGCGTCACCTACTTGGCCGAAGGTGCGGACCTCTAGGCGAACCGCCCTATAGGTGCGCCCCGGTCGATCCGTTGGTCCCCGCCGCTCCCAACAGAATTCCGCCGTTTCCGCCGGCACCACCGGTCCCGCCCGAGCCCGTGCCGGCTGCGCCGCCTTCGCCGCCGTCGCCGCCGTTGCCGAACAGCCCCACCGCGTTGCCCCCCGCGCCCCCTGTCCCCGGGGTACCGAACACCGCCTGCCCGCCGGTGCCGCCGTGACCGCCGTTGCCCGCCAGGAGCCCACCGCTGCCCCCCGCGCCGCCGGGACCTCCAGGGTTCACGGTGCTGAAAATGCCGCCGCCGGTCCCTCCGGCGCCGCCGTTTCCAATCAGCCCTGCGCTTCCGCCGGTGCCGCCGCCCTGTCCCAGTGAGCCGGCGCCGCCATCGCCGCCATCGCCGAACAGCAATCCGCCTTTGCCGCCGGCACCGCCCACGTTGCCGCCGTTGCCGAATCCGGCGTCGCCGCCGGCACCCCCTGTCCCGAAGAGGAGGCCACCGCTGCCGCCACTGCCGCCGGCCCCTCCAGGACCCGTCCCGTCGTTTGCAAAGCCGCCGGCCCCGCCGGCGCCACCTGCTCCGCCGAACAACCCGATGGCGTTACCGCCAGCCCCGCCATCGCCGGCCCGGCCAGCCACGAAATTGTTTGCGCCGCCGGTCCCGCCCGCGCCGCCATTGCCGTAGAGCAGGCCACCGGTGCCGCCCGTGCCGCCGGTGCCGCCGGTGCCGCTCGCGACGTTGACGCTCCCGCCGGTACCACCGGCGCCGCCGTGACCGAAGAGGCCCGCGGCGCCACCGTTGCCACCGTTGCTGCCCCCCGCGCCCGACCCGCCGTCGCCGCCATTGCCCCACAGGATGCCGCCCGCCCCGCCGTTTTGCCCTGTGCCGGGTGCTCCGTTGGTGCCGTCGCCGATCAGCGGGCGTTGCAACAGCAGTTCGGTGGGCGTGTTGATGACGCCCAGCAGGTCCTGCACGGCGGTCTGCAGGGGCGACACATTGGCCGCCTCGGTGCCCGCATAGGCAGCCGCGCCCCCGCTCAAGGCCCGCACAAACTGCTCGTGAAGCGCCGCCGCTCTGGCCCCGGCGGCCTGATAGGCCTGTCCATACTCGCCGAACACCGACGCGATCGCCGCCGACACCTCGTCGGCACCGGCCGAGAGCACGTTCGCGGTTGGGGCCAACGCGGCCGCATTGGCCTCGCTGATCTTCGAGCCGATACTCGCCACGTCGGTCGCGGCCGCGGCGATCAGGTCTGGAATTGCGACAGCAAACGACATTCCGCACCTCCGATCGACGCTACGACCCGGCGGTCGGCCACTCAGCTAGATCGTCGAGCCTCGCGGAATACCCGAAAGCGTATACATGCGCCGCGCGCTTTATAGACGATTCCGAACAAAAAATAGCGGCCGGGCGGGGCACCCGCCGGTTGTGGTCGCCCGGCGGAAGGCCGCCGGAGAAAGCCCGCGGCTGCGTCAATTGAAACTCACACGCAATACACACGCGCCCACGAAATGTAGTTCCCGGCGGCGCAGCGTGCCCAATTTAGGGCGGTTGACACCGCGCATTGCCCCAATGCTGCCGCCCAATCCCGTTGTCAGGCCGACTAGCCGCGGAGCCGAACGAATTCATATATTCATGACGATGCGAAGGCTTTTTTGGCCGGCAGCTCACGTCGGATTCATATGCTGCGGTCCAATACGCTCCGATTCAATGCTAATTCAGAGAAATCGCGCCGGAATCCATATTTTTCGAGTACCGGAATTTGAATCAGCGTGAGCTTTGCCAGAATTCCGAGGTCAGGAGCGATTGGTTGTCATTCGGGTGGGATCGATACACGGCCGGCTTTGAATAGCGTCCCGTAGCAACGACAAACACGGGAGGAAACCGCATGTCCTTCGTAACTGCTTATCCGGAGAAGCTGGCGTCGGCCGCCGCCAATCTTCAGTCGATCGGCGCCGCACTGAACGCCGGCAATGCGGCCGCGGCCGCTCAGACCGTCGGTGTCGTTCCCGCGGCCGCCGACGAGGTATCCGCGCTGACCGCGGCCTACTTCGCCTCGCACGCCCAGCGTTTTCAAGCGTTGAGTGCTCAGGCGGCGGCGATTCAGCAGATGCTGGTCGCGACGCTGGCCGCAGGCGCGGCTTCCTATGCGACAACGGAAGCCGCGAACGCGGCGTCTGCGGGCTGAGCGGCCATGGACTATGGGTTGTTGCCGCCCGAGGTCAACTCCGCACGCATGTACACCGGTCCGGGGGCGGGTTCGTTGGTCGCCGCCTCGGCCGGCTGGGGTGATCTCGCCATCGAATTGCATTCGGCCGCAGCCGGATTCCAATCGGTGATTTCCACGCTGACCAGCGGTCCGTGGCTGGGTCCGGCGTCGGCGTCGTTGGTTGCGGCCGCGACGCCGTTCGTGGCGTGGTTACAAAGCAGCGCCATGAGTTCGGAACAGGCGTCCAGCCAGGCGGCGGCCGCCGCCTCCGCCCACGAGACCGCGTTCGCCCTGACGGTGCCGCCCCCGGTGATCGCGGCCAACCGTGCCGAGTTGGCGGCCTTGCTCGCGACGAATTTCTTAGGGCAAAACGCCCCGGCGATCGCTGCTAACGAGGCCGAGTATTTCGAAATGTGGGCTCAGGACGCGACGGCAATGTATGCCTATGCGAGCTCGTCGGCGGCGGCGGCACAGTTGACCGATTTTGCGGAGCCACCGGAGGTGGCCGATTCCTCCGGCCTGGCACGCCAATCTGCCGCGGTGTCCGCGGCCGCCGCCGACAATCCCGTCCAGACCGTCGTGCAGGATGTGCTGACGCGTTTGGAATCCATTCCGAACCCGTGGGCCGAACTGGTTTCGTCGTTCAACGGCACGCAGCTCGACAAATACATTTCGACTAACACCATCTTGGACGACGTCGTCATGCTGTACGGCAAGTACTTGGTGCCTTACGTGTCAACCGCGCAGTCGATGATTCAGTCGACGCAGTCCTTCGGGCAGGTGAGCAATGGGATTACGGCCATGACCACCTTCGCCAAGGGCCTCGGCCCCGCGGTCAAGGCGGCCGAAGGCGCGGCGCAGTCGGCGGCCAATGCCGGCACGAACGCCGGGGGCGTCGCGGCGGGTCTGGGCAGGGCGCTCCCGATGGGCGCCTTGTCGGTACCGCCGAGCTGGGCCCCGGTAAGCGCGGTCACCAATCCGGGGGTGGCCGCCCTCAATTCCGCGGTCGTCCCGGTCGGGTCCGACGGAATGAATGCCCTGCCCATGGCCCCGTTGGGGCAACTCGGCGGAAACCGTTACGGGAGAATGCTTCCGACCTACGGTTTCAAGCCGTCGGTGATGGCAAAGCCGCCGGCGGCCGGGTGACCGACGCGCCTCGTTCGAAAAAAGTGTTCGGCTCTAACCGATCTCGCGTGCAACGTAGATTGCGACATATCCGAGCGGGATGCCGGTGCGGTTCGCGATCGATTGCCGCGCCGCCAGCTCCACGGCGGCCCGGCTGCTGGCTCGAGTGGCCCCGCCGATCTCGGGAATTCGAATCAGCCATCCGTCGGCGTCGCGAGTGATCTCGATGTCGAAGCACTGGCCAACGGTGGGGCGCGTTACGCGGGGAGCGACGCGTTGCGTGCGGCTCCTGCGCAGCGTGCTGGGACGGTGCAGAGTCTGACCGGGCATGGCTACTTTCCTGAGTTGAAAACGGACCGCGGGCAAGAGTAAATCCGGCCGAAGCAAAACACCTAATCCGCCGATCCCCGGCCGCCCAGGTCGGGCGTTCGACCGAGATTCGATCGCGGCGGCTTTATACCGGGAGTGGAGCGAGCCGATGCCCTAAAGTCGTCTCCCGGGTCTACCAAGGGGTGACCGGACCAGGCGCAGGCCGGAGGCGTCGTGACCAAGATGCGGTACGCAACGCCCGTCCGAGTGGGTGTGGCATCGGCGTTGATCGTCGCCTGTGTCGCCTACCCGCCGGCGCGCGCGAACGCGACTTACGGACCGGGCTCTTACGCAGTGCCGGGCCAACTTCCCTACGGCGTATATGTCGCCCGCGCCGAACCCGGCGGCTACTCAGCAGCCTGCTCGTTCAGTACCTGGACCAGCGCCGGAAAATTCATCAGCTCCGACGACGGGACTTCGCTTACCGCGCAGATCGTGGCACCCGCGATCGGAAGATTCATTACCCACGGCTGCACGCCGTGGATCAAGGTGGGATAAGGCCGTCGCACTGGGTTTCGGGAAGCGCTGACGCATCACCGCGGTGGAG
>NZ_JCALCI010000004.1:0-730577 GCF_059812245.1 Mycobacterium sp. NGS64
AACATGTCCAGCACGGACAGCGCCGTCGGGTCCAGCTGGGCCTGATTCGCCGCTTCAAAGCGGGGCCGCACACCGACCGGTGTGCGGCCCCGTTCTTTGTCTGCCGGGTCTCAGAACCGCCCGCCGCCACCCATCAGGCCGCCCCCGGACGAGCCGCCCCATGAGCCCGAGGCGCTCGGGCCGCCGCCGAACGAGGTGGGGCTCCAGCCGCCGAACCCACCGCGCATGGTTCTGCTGAGCAGGTCGCCGATGATGATCCCGCCGATCATGGCGCCGGTATCGCTGCTGCCGCGACGGGCATAGAAACGCTGGGCCTGCTGGACGTCCGCGTTCGCCAGCGCCTGGGCGTTGGCGGCCAGCGTCGATGCCGCGTTGGCGTGGGCAATCGCCTCGGACACGTTCGTGGCCCTCTTGTCCTGTGCGGCCTGCAGGTGCCGGTTGGCCTCGGCGAGCCGGGTCCGCGCCTCGGCTCCGATGCTGCCCCGGCGGGTGTCGATGTACTCGGAGACGGCGCGCACCCGCGCCTGAGCCGTGAAGACGGCCTGCTCGAATGAACGCTCGAGCCGCTCGGCGGCCGCCTCCTCCTGGGCGACGGCGTCCAGTACCCGATTCAGGGCGGCGTCTGCCTTCGTCAGCCTGGCGAACGTGCCGAGAGGATCCGCGGCGCCGGCGCCGCGGGCTCCCATGACGGCCGCGGCCGCCTCGTCGCGTGCGGCGGTGAGTTCGCCGGCGCGGCCCGCCCCGGCGCCCCGCGCCTTCCGCAGCTGCTCGTCGGCGCGCTTGACGCCCGCCTGGATCTCGTCGGTGAGGGAGGGCAAAGCGGCGACGGCGTGCCGGATGTCCTTGGCCGCGTTGTCGATCGCATCCAGCAGCGCGCGGGCCTGTCCGAGCGCCGCCTCGGCGGCATGGATTGCGTCGACCAGCGAGGCCTGCTGACCGCCCGCGACGCCGGCCAGCTCGCGGGCGGACCCGATGTTGCGGTCCGCGAACGCCAGCCTCTCGTTGGTGCCTGCGATATTGCCGGAGACCGAAGTCAAGGCCGCGGCGTCGAATTCCGTGCGCAGCTCGGCCAGCCGGTGCTCGGCGGGGGCGATGCGCGCGGTGAGCTCCACGTACTGCTGGGTCAGCGCGGCCAACCGCGACGGCGCGTTGACCACCAAAACCCGCAGCTCTTCGAACGCCTGCCGCTGTGATTCGAGTTCACGGTTCGCGCGCGCCGCCGAGACGATCACCCGGGTCAGCATCTCGCGGCGCTGCGCGGGCGTCTCGGGCATGCTGTCGTCGAGCTGCTGGCGGACCGTAAAGGCTTGCGCCAGCGTCGCTTTGGCGTTCTTTACCGCCTGGGTAAACGGCTGGGTCCGCTCGTCACCGAACTCGTCGATAGCCAACGTCAACTCGTTGGCGCTGGTGCGCACCGCGTTGTCGACCTCCACAACCAGCGAGCGCGACAGGTCGTCGAGGGCCGCCAATGGCACCGCGGCCAGCGCGTTGGGATCGGTGGGATCGACGCGCCGCGCCGCAGCCAATTCGGCGGCGCGGCGCCGCCGGCGCCGGTAGCCCATCACCACCAGCAGGACCACGACAGCGACGACAACGACACTCAACGCGACCAGCAGGGCTACGCGACCCGACGATGACGGCGACGTGTTGAGCCCGTTGGCCGCCGCGACCGCGGCACCGGCCCAGTCGCCGTTGTGCAGCGCGGGCTCGATCTTGGTGCGCCGCAGCTGATCAACCTGACCCGCGTTGACGCTCTTGATCGCCGACGGGACGAAGAACGCGTATGACCGGCCGGTAGTGGCGACGGCCAGCAGCGCGTCGTAGTCGCCCAAGTCGCTGACGGTTCGGGTGCGCCTCGCCCAGCTCTCCGCGCTTTCCCCGGAGAAGTCGTCGACGTAGACCACCCACAGCCGAATGTGGCGATCGGCGTAGAGCTTGTCGGTGGCCGACGTCACCGCGGCGCGGCCGGAATCCGACAGCGCGTTCGCGTTGTCGGTGACCTGGTCCGGCAGCCGAAACGGCGGTTGCGCGCCCGCCGTCGGCGCCAGTAGCAGCCCGGCGCCGAGACCTGTGAGGATCGTGAGGATCACGCCGAGCAGCCGAGCAGAGCGCATAGGTCAATCTAGCCCGCGTTCCCTGGCAGACTGTCCTGCGGTGAGTACGCATCAGCAGGACCCCTACGACGACTTCGACCGTCAGCGACGGGTGCGCGAAGCGGCGAAGACGGCGGGTCTGCCGGGCACGGAAGGCCAGCACCGCACCGACTTCGCCCGGGACCGCGCCCGGGTGCTGCACAGCGCCGCCCTGCGCCGCCTCGCCGACAAGACGCAGGTGGTCGGTCCCCGCGAAGGTGACACCCCCCGTACTCGGTTGACCCACTCGCTGGAGGTCGCGCAGATCGGGCGGGGGATGGCGGTGGGGCTGGGCTGCGACCTCGACCTGGTCGAGCTGGCCGGCCTGGCCCACGACATCGGCCATCCGCCGTACGGGCACAACGGCGAACGCGCGCTCGACGAGTTCGCCGCGGAGCACGGCGGCTTCGAGGGCAACGCCCAGAACTTCCGGATACTGACCAGCCTCGAGCCCAAAGTGCTTGATGCGCAGGGCAATAGCGCGGGCCTGAACCTGACCCGGGCGTCCCTGGACGCGGTCACCAAGTACCCGTGGACCCGCGGTGAGGGGCCTGCACGCAAGTTCGGCTTCTACGACGAGGACCGCGAGCCCGCGGCCTGGGTCCGCCAGGGGGCGCCGGCGGATCGGACGTGCCTGGAGGCCCAGGTGATGGACTGGGCCGACGACGTCGCGTATTCGGTGCACGACGTGGAGGACGGCGTCGTCTCCCAGCGCATCGACCTGCGCGTGCTGGCCGACGAGGACGAGGCGGCCGCGCTGGCCAAGCTGGGGGAGAGCGAATTCTCCCGGGTGAGCGCCGACGACTTCATGGCCGCCGCGCGACGGCTGTCGGGTCTGCCCGTGGTCGCCGCGGTCGGCAAGTACGACGCGACGCTGGTGGCGGCGGTGGCGCTCAAGCGTTTGACCAGTGAACTGGTGGGCCGATTCGCCTCGGCCGCGATTGCGACCACGCGCGCGGCGGCCGGCCCCGGCCCGCTGGTGCGCTACCGGGCCGACCTGCAGGTGCCCGACCTGGTGCGCGCCGAGGTCGCCCTGCTGAAAATCCTGGCGCTGCAGTTCATCATGTCTGACCCCCGGCACCTGGAAACCCAGGCCCGGCAGCGCGAACGCATCCATCGCGTGGCGCACTGGCTGTACTCCGGGGCGCCCGGAACGCTCGACCCCATGTTCGCCGCGGCGTTCAACACCGCCGCCGACGACCGCGCCCGGCTCCGGGTCGTCGTCGATCAGGTCGCCTCCTATACCGAGGGTCGGCTGGAGCGGATCGACGCCCGTCAGGCGACCGGATAGCGTTACCGGCATGACCAAACTCAGCGCCGTTGCCGTCGCCTTGCTGTCGCTTCCCGTCGTGGCCCTGAACGCCTGCAGTTCGCCCCAGCACGCGACCAGTCAGACGGGCACCACGCCCCCGGTCCAAAGCGGCGCCCCGGCGTCGTCGACGTCGGGACCGGCGCCCGCCGCCGGATCGCTGACGGCGCAACTAAAGACGGCCGACGGCAAGGACGTGGCCACCGCAACCTTCGACTTCAGCAACGGCTACGCCACCATCACCGTCAAGACGGTCGCCGGCGGCATCCTCGCGCCCGGCCTCCACGACATGCACATCCACGCGATCGGCAAGTGTGAGCCGAATTCGGTCGCCCCGAACGGCGGCCCGCCCGGGAACTTCCTGTCGGCCGGCGGCCATTTCCAGGCGCCCGGGCACTCCGGGATGCCCGAGAGCGGCGACCTGACGATGCTCGAGGTGCGCCAGGACGGGTCCGCGTACCTGGTGACCACCAGCGACGCGTTCACCAGGGACCAGCTGCTGGCCGGGGACAAGACCGCCCTGATGATCCACGGCGCCGGCGACCAGGCGATGGAGCGGATCGCGTGCGGCGTCATCGGGCCGGCGAGCTGATCGGCTCCGGCGTTTTAGACTGGGCCGATGGCCGGCCGGATCTCTGATCGCGATATCGCCGCCATCCGCGAACGGGCCCGCATCGAAGACGTCGTGGGCGACTACGTCCAGCTCAAGCGCGCCGGCGCCGACTCGCTCAAGGGCCTGTGCCCGTTCCACAACGAGAAGTCGCCGTCGTTCCACGTCCGCCCGAACCACGGCCACTTCCATTGCTTCGGCTGCGGCGAGGGCGGCGACGTGTACGCGTTCGTCCAGAAGATCGAACACGTCAGCTTCGTCGAGGCGGTCGAACTGCTCGCCGACCGGGTCGGCCACACCATCACTTACACCGGCGCCGCGGCCACCAACGTGCAGCGCGACCGCGGCAGCCGCAGCAGGCTGGTGGCGGCCAACGCGGCGGCCGCCGAGTTCTACGCGGCGGCCCTGGAGTCCGACGAGGCGGCGCCGGCCCGCCAGTACCTGACGGAGCGGAACTTCGATGCCGAGGCGGCGCGCCATTTCGGCTGCGGGTTCGCCCCGTCGGGCTGGGACTCGCTGACAAAACACCTGCAGCGCAAGGGTTTCGAGTTCAAGGAGCTGGAGGCGGCCGGGCTGTCCCGGGAGGGGCGCCGCGGCCCGATGGATCGCTTCCACCGCCGGCTGCTGTGGCCCATCCGCACCGCGGCCGGCGAGGTGATCGGCTTCGGGGCCCGCCGCCTGTTCGACGACGACCCGATGGAAGCCAAATACATCAACACGCCCGAGACGGCGCTGTACAAGAAGTCGTCGGTGATGTTCGGCATCGACCTGGCCAAGCGCGACATCGCCAAGGGGCACCAGGCCGTCGTCGTCGAGGGCTACACCGACGTGATGGCGATGCACCTGGCCGGCGTCACTACCGCCGTCGCCTCGTGCGGCACCGCGTTCGGCGACGAGCACCTGGCGATGCTGCGCCGATTGATGATGGACGACAGCTTCTTTCGCGGGGAATTGATCTACGTCTTCGACGGCGACGCGGCCGGGCGCGCCGCCGCGCTGAAGGCGTTCGGCGGCGAGCAGAACCTGGCCGGGCAGTCCTTCGTCGCCGTCGCGCCGGACGGCATGGACCCGTGCGACCTACGGCTCAAATCCGGCGACGTCGCGCTGCGCGACCTGGTGGCGCGGCGAACCCCGCTGTTCGAGTTCGCGATTCGCACCACGATCGCCGAGATGGACCTGGACAGCGCCGAGGGCCGGGTCGCCGCGCTGCGCCGCTGCGTGCCCATGGTCAGCCAGATCAAGGACCCCACGCTGCGCGACGAGTACGCCCGCCAGCTCGCCGGCTGGGTCGGCTGGGACGACGTCGCGCAAGTGATCGAGCGGGTGCGCGGCGAGGCCAAGCGGTCCAAGGCCCCGGCTCGCGGCGGCCCCGCATCCGAGGCTCCCCGCCGGGCCGAGCGCCAGCCGGCAGCCCCGGCGCCGGCCGAGCCCAAGGAATCGCGCGCCGCCCGTCCAGACCCGCGCGACCCGACCCTGTGGGCCCAGCGCGAGGCCCTCAAGTCGGCGTTGCAGTACCCGGCGCTGGCGGGTCCGGTGTTCGACACCCTGACCGTGGAGAGCTTCACGCACCCCGGCTACGCGGCCGTTCGGGCGGCCATCGAGGCCGCGGGCGGAACCTCGACCGGCGTCACCGGGGCGGAGTGGCTCGAGGCGGTGCGGGCGCAGACCACCTCGAGCCTGACGGCCGGCCTGATCAGCGAGCTGGGGGTGGAGGCCATCCAGGTCGACGACGAGAAGCTGCCGCGCTACATCGGGGGTGTGTTAGCCCGCCTGCAGGAGGTCTGGATGGGCCGGCAGATCGCCGAGGTGAAGTCCAAACTGCAGCGCATGTCACCCATCGAGCAGGGCGACGAGTATCACGCCCTGTTCGGCGACCTGGTCGCCATGGAGGCCTATCGGCGCAGCCTGCTGGAGCAGGCTAGCGGCGACGATCTGACGGTGTGAGGGCCGGATCCGCCGGTCGCTCGAGGTCGCGCTGGACCACGGCGGTCTGGTCGTCGATCTCGGTCAGGGTGACGAAACCGGCGTCGGGCGAGATCCGGTTCGCGATCTTGCGGCGTCCCCCCTCGATCATCGACTTGGCCACGGGACTGCTGGTCAGCGCGCGATAGGTGCCGACGAGCTGCTCGTATCGGCGACGTCCGGCCTTCGAGCCCAGCACATAACCCAGTCCAAGCACCACGACATACCGGATCAAAGCGTTCCTCCCGACGATCGATGGCTCCATCCTGCCTCACTTTCGGCGGTTGGCGCGCGGGGCGGGTAGCCACCAGGCCCGCGTGCCGGTCAGAAGCGGGCCAGTCCCTCTAGTTGGGAGTGGTCGGACCAGTACGCTAGAGTCGTCCGGCGATCGGTTTAATCCCCTGTAGCTCAATTGGCAGAGCATTCGGCTGTTAACCGAAGGGTTGGTGGTTCGAGTCCACCCGGGGGAGCGGGGTTAGCCTCAGTCGCGCACGCTCTGGCCGCCACGTCGGCCATGGGACCCAATGCTTTCCGGTGCCTCTCAGGAGGGCTGATGGAATTCCTGGTCACCATGACCACGCACGTCCCGGACGGAACGCCCCCGGAGACCGTCGACGACGTACGTGCCAGGGAGGCCGCGCATTCCCGCGAACTGGCCGAACAGGGGCGCCTGCTGCGGCTGTGGCGCCCGCCGCTGCAACCGGGCGAATGGCGCACTCTCGGCCTGTTCGCCGCGACCGACGCGGAGGAACTCGAGGGGGTGCTCGCGTCGATGCCCCTGCGCATCTGGCGCACCGACGAGGTGACGCCGCTGAGCCCGCATCCGAACGACCCCGCCGGTCACAGCAAGTAGTTCAGGCCCCATTCCCGTTCCGCGGCCAACCGGGCCGCGTCGACGCCTGTCTCGCTTTCGGCGGTTCCGCTGGCCAGGGCCACCAGGGCCGAGGCCAGCTTGAACAGCGGTACCTCGTGCCGTTCGCTCGCGCTGAGCAATTCCCGAAACGCGGCATAGGTGCTGCACCTACGCCATCCGACGAGTATCCCCACCGCCGTATCGAGCGCCCGGCTGGCCTGGTGACGGCCTTCATCGATATGCCGTTGGCCCGCAAGGGTTTCGGTCATCTGTCGACTACCTCCTGAAAAGTTCTGCCACGCAACGGAATAGCGGCAATTGCCTGAAAGAAAGTGGGCCACGTCTCGCGCGAGATAGGGCGCGAACGTCAGCGAATCAACGGCAACAGCAGCGCGTCGAGGCCCATGACATAAGACCACTATAGGCCATGGTCAACGGGCCCTGGTGTGACATATGTGATTGGCTCACAAGGGATTTAAACCTTGCGCACCGAGCGACGCGGGATCGCTCTCAGATCTGGAAGTCCTCGCCGTGCCACACGCCGGCCTCGGGCGGGCGGATCACCCAGCCGTTCTGCGGGCCGTCGTTCAACGCCTCCAGCTTGGCCACTCGGGTGAGCAGGGACTGCAGGCTGACGCCCACCAGGTCGGGCATCATCGAGTCGTCGGGGGTGCCCCGGCCGGCGCGGCTGATCACCTGCCCGGGAACCCCGACGACCACGGAACCCGACGGCACCGGCTTGACCACCACCGCGTTGGCGCCGATCCGGCTGTCATCACCGACTTTGATCGCGCCCAGCACCTTGGCCCCGGCGCCGATGATCACGCGGTCGCCGACGGTCGGGTGGCGTTTTCCGGTCTCCGCGCCGCTGCCACCGAGGGTCACGCCGTGGTACAGCGTCACGTCCTCGCCCACCTCGGCCGTCTCCCCGATCACCACGCCGGTCGCGTGGTCGATGAACAGGCCCGGGCCCAGGACGGCACCGGGGTGAACGTCGACCCCGGTGAAGATGCGGGTGACCTCCCCGAACGTCCGGGCGGCCAGCCGCGCGCCGCGGTTCCACAGCCAGTGGCTGACCCGGTGGGCCCAGATCGCGTGCACGCCCGGGTAGGCGAAGACGACCTGCAGCGTGGTGGGCTTGGCGGGGTCGCGCTCCCTGGCCGCCCGGATGTCCCGCCGCATGGCTGCGAGCATGGTCAGTCCGCCAAGTCGGCGAACAGCGCCGTGCTCAGATACCGTTCGCCGAAGCTGGGCAGCACGACCACCACGAGCTTGCCGGCGTTCTCGGGTCGGCGGGCCACCTGCAACGCGGCCACCACCGCCGCGCCGGATGAGATGCCGGACAGCAGCCCCTCCTCGCGGGCGAGCCGCCGGGCCATGGTCAGCGAGTCCTCGTTGCCGACGGCGATGACCTCGTCGACCAGATCCATGTCGAGGACGGGCGGGACGAATCCGGCGCCGATGCCCTGGATCGGGTGCGGCCCTTTCTGCCCGCCGGACAGCACCGGGGACGCCGCCGGCTCCACCGCGATGAACTGGGCCGACGGCTTGCGTTCCTTGATGACCTGGGCGACACCGGTGATGGTGCCGCCGGTGCCGACGCCGGCCACGAAGAAGTCGATCTTGCCGTCGGTGTCGCGCCATACCTCCTCGGCGGTCGTCGCGCGGTGGATCGCCGGGTTGGCCGGGTTCTCGAACTGTTGCGGCACGAAATACCGCTGGTCGGTCTTGGCCAGCTCCTCGGCCTTGGCGATGGCGCCGGGCATGCCGTCGGCGCCGGGGGTCAGGATCAGCTCCGCGCCGTAGGCCCGCAGCAGCATGCGCCGCTCGACGCTCATGGTGTCGGGCATGGTCAGCACGCACCGGTAGCCGCGTGCCGCGCACACCATCGCCAGCGCGATGCCGGTGTTCCCGCTCGTCGGCTCGAGGATGATGGTGTCGGGCTTGATCAGGCCGGCCTTTTCGGCCGCGTCCAGCATGGCGACCCCGATGCGGTCCTTCACGCTGTTTGCCGGGTTGAAGGATTCCAGCTTGGCGACGACGTCGGCGACGGCGCCCTCGGTGACCCGGCGCAGCCGCACCAGCGGCGTGTTACCGATCAGCTGTGTGACGTCCTCGGCGATGCTCATGAAACTTCCTTACGCGATGTCGGTACAGGGCTCGTCGGCTTGCCAGGTGATGTCGAATTCGATTGCAACGTCTATTGGCACGATAAGCGCAACCGGCGTGAATCGCTGCGACGCCCCCGCGAATGCCTCGCCGGTGAGTACCCGCCCGGTGAGGTCGTGCGGTGTCGTTGCGGTCATTGTCACCGCCGATGTGCCCGGCGCGGGACGCACATAGAAGTCCGTCCCCGGCTGGACGATCTCGTCGATGCCCGAACCGTCGGCGTCGACGAGCGCGTGTCCGCCGGGCGCGCTGAGGCTCAAAGGGATTCGCACCTGGAAGGGTCCTATGAGTTCGGATTCGGCGGTTGCATGGGTATCGACCAGTCGCGGCTCTTCGGAGTTGCGCAAGGCGGCGCTTGCCCCCGTGAGTAGGTAATTGTAGAGGTGCACGACCCGATCGGCATTGCGGTAGTGGCGGGCGCCGGTCAGCCAGAACCGGACATCGCCGATCGTCGCGCCGGCGGTGTCCGTCGTTGCGACGAGCCGGTAGTGGCGGTAACCGCGCCCACCGCCGCCGTGGCTGCTGGCCGACAGCGTGCTGCCCACGCCGAGGGTGCGCCGGTGTCGCCCCTTGCCGGCATGGGCGGTCAGCTGTGAACCCGAAACATCCTGCCAGTCAACGCCATTGGAGGACTTTTGCAGTTTCACACCGATGGTCGTGTCGGACGCCGTCCATACCGAGTACCCGCCCAGCTGTGGTTCGCCGTCGAATTCGAAGGTGATTACCGGCCCGGGAGCGCGGTCCACGGCGACGGGCTCGTTGAGCGGCCGGGTGTCCAAGGCCAGGCCGTTGGTGAAGTGCCATATCGCGGCCTGGGTGGCCGCGATGGCCTCGTGTTCGCTGAGGTTGGCCCGCCCCAGCGGGTAACCGGCGGCCCGCAACCGATGGCTCAGCTCGGCGATGTGGCTCGTCGGAAAGGAGTGCCGCAGGATCCATTCGACCGCGGCCTCGCAGCCGCGGGCCCGTAGGTGCGGCAGGGCGGACCAGGTGCCCAGGCGGTAGCTCGACGGCAGGTGCGGCGCGATGCCGGTGAAGTCGAGCGAGTAGGCCAGCAGGTTAGGGTGCAGCCGGATCAGGTCGGTGCGCGCCCAGCTGCCGTCGGCGAACACGATCCGGTCCACGGTGTGGGAGTAGGTGCCGCCGCGGTAGCGCGTCATGCGGGCGACGTCGGCCGCCGGCCGGATGTGCACGCGCCGGCGGGTCGCGACCCGCGTCAGGGCGCGATTGGGCATGGATAAGACGGTCATGGGTGGTTGATCTTCCTGAAAGGGTTCGACTGGCGCGCATCGATGCCGCGGGGCGGACCGCGGGTCCTGCCCGTTGCGGGGACAGCGCGAGGATTTCTACGGCGTCGTTAGGGCGTCAGGAAATCAACAACAGCGACAACAACAGTCCATGGCGAGGCAGCGCGAAGGAACGAAGCGCAGCTGAACGGCCTGTTGCATGGCCCCCACTATAGGGCCCGCAAACACCGCTGTCAGATTTCGGGCTCGCTTCCTTGATTTCACTCACCCCCGGTGTAAACCTTCTGTATCACCTCCGTGCCCGCCTACGCTCGGCGCGCGCCACCGCTGACGGTGGGCGATCATGAAGCTGCCGCACTCGCAGCAGCGTTCGACCGAGCGGAAGGAGCGCGATGACGACGGCTCAGGGGGCTCAGAACGAATCCCAGGCACTAGGCGATCTCGCCGCCCGGCAGCTTGCCAACGCGACGAAGACCGTCCCGCAGCTCTCGACCATCACGCCGCGTTGGTTGTTGCATCTGCTCAGCTGGGTGCCCGTGGAAGCCGGCCTCTACCGGGTGAATCGGGTCGTCAACCCCGAGAGCGTGGCGATCAAGGCCGAAGAGGGCGCCGGCACCGAGGAACCGCTGCCCGAGACCTACGTCGACTATGAGACCAGCCCGCGCGAATACACGCTGCGCTCGATCTCGACCCTGGTCGACATCCACACCCGGGTCTCCGACCTGTACTCCAGCCCGCACGACCAGATCGCCCAGCAGCTGCGGCTGACCATCGAAACGATCAAGGAGCGCCAGGAGTTCGAGCTGGTCAACAGCCCCGAGTACGGGCTGCTGGCCCAGGCGACGCCGGAGCAGACGATCCAGACGCTCGGCGGGGCGCCGACGCCCGACGACCTCGACGCGCTCATCACGAAGGTGTGGAAGACGCCCAGCTTCTTCCTCACCCACCCACTCGGTGTCGCGGCGTTCGGCCGCGAGGCCACCTACCGCGGTGTGCCGCCGCCCGTGGTGAGCCTGTTCGGGGCGCAGTTCATCACCTGGCGCGGCATTCCGCTGATCCCGTCGGACAAGGTGCCGGTGGAAGACGGCAAGACCAAGTTCATCCTGGTGCGCACCGGCGAGGAGCGCCAGGGCGTCGTCGGCCTGTTCCAGCCCGGCCTGGTCGGCGAGCAGGCGCCGGGCTTGTCGGTGCGGTTCACCGGGATCAACCAGTCAGCGATCGCGACGTACCTGGTCACCCTGTACAACTCGCTGGCCGTTCTCACCGACGACGCGCTCGCCGTCCTCGACGACGTGGCCGTGGACCAGTTCCATGAGTACAAGTGAGTACCGAGCGGTAGACGCCGAAAGCGAGTTGCCGATCGGAGCCGCCGAACTCGCGGCGCTGGCCACCCAGTTGTACGCGGCCAGCATCCGGCCCGGGCCGGACAGCCCGCCGCAGACGGCACCCGTGGCCCCGCGCGGCACGGTGCCGGACGCCACCGCCGCCACCTCGGCCGGACAGGCCGCCGCCGGCACGTCGGACCCCTACCTGCCGCCGGTCCCCGTCGTCGGCTTCACCGACATATACGTCCCTGCGCCGACATCGCCCGGCCCCGAGAGCCCGCCACAATCGGTGCCCGTCGCCCCCCGCGGCAACGTGCCCGATGCGACGGCCGCGCCGTCGGCCGGGGCGACGGCCGCGAGCGTCGCCGACCCCTACGTGCCACCCGGCCTCGCCGACCTCGCCGCCTTCGCGGTGCCCAGCGAGGGCATCGTGCCCACGGTGCCCGGGGTGCTCGCCGGGACGGTGCCGTCCGCTCCGGTGGCCCCCCGCGGTTCAGCGCCCGCGACGCCCTCGTGGCTGCCCGACGCGCCGCCGGTGCTGGACCTCGGCTGGTCCGACGCGCCACCGGTTGCGCCCGTCGGCGACGAGCACCTCTATCACTTCCTTACCAAGACGGATCCCGTGCCCCGCTTGCCCGACGAGCACGAGGTGTTCGACGTCAACGCGGTGCGCGCGGACTTTCCCATCCTGACCGAGACCGTCAACGGCAAGCCGCTGATCTGGTTCGACAACGCGGCAACCACCCAGAAGCCGCAGGCGGTGATCGATCGCCTGTCGCACTTCTACGCCCACGAGAACTCCAACATTCACCGCGCGGCGCACGAGTTGGCGGCCCGCGCGACCGACGCCTACGAGGAAGCGCGCAACACCGTCCGGCGATTCATCGGCGCCGCGAACGACGAAGAGATCATCTTCGTGCGAGGCACCACCGAAGCCATCAATCTGGTGGCGTACGCCTGGGGCGGCAAGCATTTGCTGCCCGGCGACGAGATTGTCATTACTCATTTAGAGCATCACGCCAATATCGTCCCGTGGCAACTGCTTTCGCAACAGACCGGCGCGATTCTGAAAGTGGCGCCGGTCGATGACGCCGGCAATTTGCTGATGTCGGAATTCGAGGATTTGCTTGGGCCAAAAACCAAACTGGTGGCCGCGACCCAGGTGTCCAACGCGCTGGGCACGGTGACACCGGTCGAGCAGATCGTCGAGCTGGGCCACCGCTACGGCGCGCGGGTGCTGATCGACGGGGCCCAGTCCATCCAGCACCTGCCGGTCAACGTCGCCGAGCTGGGCGTCGATTTCTTCGTCTTCTCCGGCCATAAGATCTACGGCCCCACCGGAATCGGCGTGCTCTACGGGACCGAGGAGGCCTTGGCCGAAACACCGCCGTGGCAGGGCGGCGGCAACATGATCGCCGACGTGACGCTGGAACGCTCGCTGTATCAGGGACCGCCCAGCAAGTTCGAGGCCGGCACGGGCAACATCGCCGACGCCGTCGGCCTCGGCGAGGCGCTGCGCTACGTGCAGCGGTTGGGCGTGGAGCGCATCGCGGCCCACGAGCGGGCCCTGCTGGACTACGCGACCCCGCGGCTGGCCGACATCCCGGGCGTCCGCCTGGTCGGCACCGCGACCGAAAAGGCCAGCGTGCTGTCGTTCGTGCTGGCCGGACACGACCCGCTCGAGGTGGGCAAGGCGCTCAACGCCGAAGGCATCGCGGTGCGCGCCGGCCATCACTGCGCGCAGCCGATCCTGCGCCGCCTCGGCTTGGAGGCCACCGTCCGCCCGTCGTTCGCGTTCTACAACACCTTCGAGGAAATAGACGTCTTCCTCAGCGCGGTGCGCCGGATCGCCGAGGGCGGCGCGGGCGCCGGCTGAGGTTCGCCAGATTTCTTCTTGTTGATTTCAACCCTGCGACATCTTCCGGGTCGGTTTTAGGCTTCCGAAGTGTTTTGTGTGCGCAGCCAGGCGAAGTGGCCGGATTGCGCGCTGCACACCGCTAATCCTTTGCGGTGACGGTAATCACGAAGTTTTTCGCTTCTTTCACTAAAACGGGGGCTGCATGAGCCGTATGGATATCTGGACGACGCGGGGGCATGAACGAACCCCATGAACGGCACCGCCATCGCACGGCCCATGAACGCGCTGGGTCAGTTCTTTCTGCTCAGCCTCGAGGCACTGGTTGCCGCGGCACGAGGGCCGTGGGCGTGGCGTGAACTTTTCGAGCAGATCTGGTTCGTGGCGCGGGTCTCGATTTTCCCGACGATCATGCTGTCGATTCCGTACACGGTCCTCATCGTGTTCGTCCTCAACATCCTGCTCGTCGAGATCGGCGCGGGGGACCTCTCGGGCGCGGGTGCCGCGCTGGCGTCGGTGACCCAGGTCGGGCCCGTCGTCACCGCGATGGCCGTCGCCGGCGCCGGATCGACCGCGATGTGCGCCGACCTGGGCGCGCGCACCATCCGCGAGGAGATCGACGCGATGAAGGTGATCGGCGTCAATCCGGTTCAGGCGCTTGTGGTTCCGCGCATCATCGCCGCCACCTTCGTCGCGTTGCTGCTCTACTCGGTGGTCGCGGTCACCGGGTTGACGGGCAGCTACATCTTCGTGGTCTTCGTCCAGCACGTCACCCCGGGTGCGTTCATCGCCGGGATGACGCTCGTCACCGGCCTACCGCAGGTGGTGATCTCGCTCATCAAGGCGACCCTGTTCGGGCTGTCGGCGGGCCTGATCGCCTGCTACAAGGGCCTTTCGGTGGGCGGCGGCCCGACCGGCGTCGGCAACGCGGTCAACGAGACCGTCGTCTTCTCGTTCATGGCGTTGTTCTTCATCAACATCGTGATCACCGCCCTCGGTGTGAAGGTGACCGCCAAGTGACCGACGCCGCACGCGAGCCCGGATGGCTGGCCGCCCTCGGGCCCAGGCTGGTCGCCACCACCCGCAGGCTGGGCGAACAGACCGAGTTCTACGGCAGGTCGTTGGCCGCCACGGCCGAGGCGGTGCGGCGCTACCCGGGCGAAGTGCTGCGGCTGATCGCCGAGATGGGCATGGGCACCGGCGCGCTGGCGGTGATCGGCGGGACCGTGGGCATCATCGGCTTCCTCACGCTGACCACCGGCGCCCTCGTTGCGGTGCAGGGCTACGACACGTTGTCCAACATCGGTGTCGAGGCGCTGACCGGATTTCTCTCGGCGTTCTTCAACGTGCGCATGATCGCGCCGTGCACGGCCGGTGTGGCCCTGGCGGCCACCATCGGCGCGGGAACGACCGCCCAGCTGGGCGCGATGCGCATCAACGAGGAGATCGACGCGCTGGAAGTGATGGGCATCCGCGCGATCACCTATCTGTCGTCGACACGGATCATCGCCGGTGTCCTCGTGGTCATTCCGCTGTACGCGGTCGCCGTGCTGATGTCGTTCATCGCCGCCAAGTTCGGCACCATCTACATCTACGGGCAGTCGCGCGGCGTGTACGAGCACTACTTCTCCACGTTCCTGCGGCCCACCGACCTGTTCTGGTCGTTCCTCGCCGCGCTGACGATGGCCACGGGGGTGATGGTCGTGCACACCTACTACGGTTTCACCGCGACGGGCGGTCCCGCCGGCGTGGGGGAGGCGGTCGGTCGTTCGGTGCGGTCGTCGATGATCGTCACCGCCTTTGTCTGCCTGATGATTTCGTTGTCCGTCTACGGGCAATCCGGCAACTTCAACCTGTCGGGATGACGGCATGAGCAATCATCGTGGCGACGGATCGCGCGCGCGAAACAGGGTCCGCAGCAGCAGGATCGACCCGATCTGGTGGGCGCCGACGCTGTTCATCGTCGTCGGGATAATGGTTGCGCTGACCGCGGCGTCGTTCTCCGGCAAGTTCCAGGCGTTCATCCCGCTCACGCTGGTGTCCGACCGCGCGGGCCTGGTGATGGAACCGGGCGCCAAGGTCAAGCTGCGCGGGGTGCAGGTCGGCCAGGTCGCCTCGATCGGCACCGACGTGAAAGCCGCCCAGCTGCAACTGAAGATGCAACCGGGTCCGTTCAAATACCTGCCGAGCAACCTCGAGGCGGAGATCAAATCGACCACCGCGTTCGGGTCCAAGTACGTCGACCTGATCGTGCCCGACCACGCCAGCCCCACACCGCTCAAGCCCGGCGCGGTGCTGCGCTCCCGGAACGTCACCGTGGAAGTCAACACGGTGTTCGAGAACCTGCAGGCCGTGGTCAAGGCCCTGGATCCCGCAAAGCTGAACGCGATCCTGTCGGCGTTCGCGGAGTCGGTGCGCGGCAAGGGTGAACGGATCGGGGAGGCCATCACCGACGCGAACGACCTGTTGCTGACGGTCAATCCGCGGATGGACACCATCCACACCGACTGGCGGCTGTTCGGCAAGACGACGGCCGCCTATTCCACTGCGGCGCAGGACATTTTGTCGATCCTCGACTCGGCGACGACCACCAGCACCACCCTGACCGAAAACCAGCGGTCACTCGATTCGCTGCTGTTGTCGGCGGCGGGTTTCAGCCAGACCGGCATCAACGTCATCGGCAGAAGCGAGGCCAACATCGTCCGGTCCTTCAACCTGGTCGATCCGACCACGGCGCTGCTGAACAAGTACTCGCCGACCTTCACGTGCCTGTTCCAGGGTGCGCAATGGTATGTGGACCACGGCGGCCGGGACGCGTTGGGCGGCAACGGCTATTCGGTGATCCTCGACTCCGCGCTGCTGTTCGGTGACGACCCGTACCGCTACCCAAGACACCTTCCCAAGGTCAACGCCACGGGCGGTCCCGGCGGTAAGCCCAGTTGCGGGTCGCTGCCCGACCCGAGCGCGAACTTCCCGGTGCGCGCGCTCGTCACCGACACCGGTTGGGGCACCGCGCCCGACGAGATCCGCACCAATGTGGCCGCCGGAAATCCGTGGTGGGCCAACTGGTTCCCGACCACCAAGAACCCGCCCGAAGCACCCCACTACTGGTATCGCGGGGGGCGGCCGCCGCCATGAGACGACGGAAGATGTCCGCCATCCTCGCGCGCGTCGCGCTGTTCACGGCAGTCTGCCTGGTGTTCACGTTTACCTTGATCGCCGTGTTCGGCCAGCTGCGCTTCGAGGACCGCACCGGCTACCAGGCGGTCTTCACGAACATATCCGGCCTGAAGTCCGGTAACTTCGTGCGCATCGCCGGGGTCGAGGTCGGCAAGGTCGGCGACCTCACCCTGCACCGCGACGGCACCGTCACCGTCGGCTTCGCCGTGGACAAGGGCGTGCGCCTCACCGACGGCACGAAGGCCGTCGTGCGCTACGAAAACCTGATCGGAGACCGCTATCTCGCGCTCGAAGACGGGCCCGGGTCCCCCCGGCGCCTGCCGGCGGGCGCAACGATTCCGCTGGCGCGAACGTCGCCCGCCCTCGACATCGACGCGCTGATCGGGGGCTTCCGGCCGTTGTTCCGGGCGCTGGATCCCGACCAGGTCAACGCCCTGTCCGGCGAGCTGCTGCGCATCTTCCAGGGGCAGGGCGGCACCCTGGCCTCGGTGCTGGCGCAGACCTCGATGCTGACGTCGACCCTGGCCGGGCGCAGCGAACTGATCGGCGAGCTGATCACCAACCTGAACACCGTTTTGCACACCTTCGCCACCCGCGACCGCGAGTTCTCCGACGGCCTGGACAAGCTCTCGCAGTTCGTCAACGGCCTGGCGCAGCGCAGGGACGACATCTCCACCGGGCTGGCCTACATCAACGCGGCGGCGGGTTCGGTCGCCGACTTGCTCGTCCAGGCGCGCCAGCCGATCAAGGACGTGGTGCACGAGACCGACCGGATGTCGGGGCAGGTGATGTCCGACCGCGACTATGTCGACAACCTGCTCAAGCAGCTTCCCGACATCTACCAGGTCCTGTCCCGGCAGGGCCTCAACGGCGACTACTTCGGCTTCTACTTCTGCGAAGTGTTGCTCAAGCTCAACGGCAAGGGCGGCAACCCCATCTTCGTCAAGCTGTTCGGCCAGCCCAGCGGGCGGTGCACGCCGCAATGAAGCTACCCAAGATAAAGCCGCTCGCGGGACGGAGCCCCGTCACGATCGGCGTGATCGGCACCGCAGTCCTGGTGTGCGTGACCGTCGCGGCCTTCCAGTACGACAAGTTGCCGTTCATCAAGAACACCAACGACTATGCGGCCTACTTTTCCGAGGCCGGCGGCATCAAAACCGGTAGCACGGTCCGGGTTTCGGGGATGGGAGTCGGCAGGGTCTCCGACATCCGCCTGGAGGGCACCAAGGTCCGGGTGGGCTTCACCGTCCGCAAGGCCATCGAGCTGGGCGACCGAACGGAAGCCGCGATCAAGACCGAGACGGTGCTGGGCAGCAAGATGCTCGAGCTCACCTCGCGCGGCGACGGACGGCTGAACGGCCCCATCCCGCTGGAACGCACCCACTCGCCCTACGACCTTCCCGACGCGCTGGGTGACCTGACGACGACGATCAGCGGACTCGACACCGCCCAATTGTCCTCGGCACTAACGACATTGGCCAACACCTTCAAGGAGACCCCGGCCGACCTCAAACCCGCGCTGCAGGGCGTCGCCCGGTTCTCCGAGACCCTCAACCATCGCGATGCCCAGCTGCGCAGCCTATTGGGCAACGCCAACAAGGTCTCCGGCGTGCTCGGCAAGCGCAGCCAGCAGATCGCCACGCTGGTGGCCGATTCCAACGCGCTGCTCGCCGCGCTGCTGGACGAACGGGATTCCCTCGACGTGCTGATGAACAGCATCACGGCGGTGTCGCACCAGATTTCGGGGCTGGTCGACGACAACCGGACCCAGCTCAAGCCCGCCCTCGACAAGCTCAACGGCGTGCTCGAGGTGCTGGACAACCGCAAGGAGGATCTGCAGAAGACCCTGCCGAAGTTCAAACGCTACGCGATGTCGTTCGGCGAATGCCTCGGCTCGGGGCCGTTTTTCAAGGCGTACGTGGCCAACCTGATCCCCGGGCAGATCAGCGGCCCGACGATCGACGCGCGGATGTATGACCGGTTCCTGGATCCCAACCAGGGCCTGCCGTCGGAATCGGTGGACCCGCCGACCGGCACCCCGCCCGTGCCTCCCGAGAACGCGCCGCATCCCATCTGGTCGCAACCGCCCTCCCCGGGCCCCGCGCCGGGCCCGCCGCCCGAGCTCGCTCCCGCGGATGCGGGGGGACAGCGATGAGTCGCCGTACGCTGCAGACGGTGACCGGCATCAGCCTGGTCGCCACCCTCGTCGTGGCGTCGTTCCTCGTCGGCACCAAGTTGCTGAGGCAGGTCGAAAGGAATACGTACACCGCCTATTTCGCGGAGGCGAACGGCCTGTTCGTCGGCGACGAGATCCGTATCCTCGGCGTCGCGGTGGGCGTGGTGGACAGGATCGAGCCACAGCCCGCCAGCTCCAAGGTGACCTTCTCCGTGGACAAGCAGTACGCGGTCCCGGCCGATGCCCGCGCGGCGATCCTGTCGCCCTCGCTGGTGACCTCGCGCGCGATCCAGCTCGTCCCGGCGTACTCCGGCGGCCCAAAGCTGAGCCCCGGCGCGTCGATTCCCCTGAGCCGCACCGCGGTTCCCGTCGAATGGGACGACTTCCGCAGGCAGCTGGAGAAGCTGACCGACGCGTTGCAGCCCACCGCTCCGGGCGGTGTGAACTCGCTCGGCGAGTTCATCAACTCCGGCGCCGACAACGTTCGCGGCGAGGGCGACACGGCCCGCGACACCGTATTGAAGCTGTCCGAGGCGATTTCGGCGCTAGGCGATCACGCCGACGACATCTTCAGCACAGTGCGCAACCTGCAGCTGCTGGTGTCGGCGCTGCACTCCAGCAGCGATCTGCTGGCCTCGTTCAACCAGAACCTGGCCAGCGTGACGACGGTGTTGTCGAACACGCCCAACGAGGTGGCGAACGCGGTGAAGGGCCTGGATGGGGCGCTGACGGATCTGCGCGACTTCCTGTCCGAGAATCGGGAAGCCATTGGCGTCACGTCCGACCGGCTGGCGTCCATCACCACGGCGCTGAACGACAGCCGCGCCGACGTCAAACAGATTCTGCACATCGCCCCGACGGTGTTCCAGAATTTCCTGAACATCTACCAGCCGGCGCAGAGCGCCATGACCGGCATCATGGCGCTGAACAATTTCGCCGACATCCCGCAATGGATTTGCAGCTCGATCGAGGCGGCCTCCCGGCTGCGCCTGGACCGCGTGTCGAAGCTGTGCCTGCAATACATCAACCCGATCATCAAAAACCGCATCTACAACTACCTTCCGTTCGGCCTGAACCCGTTCGTCGGGACGCAGGCCCGGCCGAACGAGATCACCTACAGCGAGGACCGGTTGCGGCCGGGCTACACGCCCCCCGAAGCGCCGCCGGATGCCGCGCCGCCCCAGCCGCCCGCACCCGCCGAGCAGCCGCCCGCCGACGCGCCACCGCCCGGCGAGGCGCCACCGCCGCCGAACGGCACGGTCGACTCGACGCAAGTGCTGCGTGACCTGATGCTTCCGACGGGGGCATCATGAGACGCGCGATGGTGGCGGCGCTGTGCCTCGCCTGCCTAGCCGCGGTGTCGGGCTGCGGATGGAAGGGACTGAATTCGTTCACCCTGCCCGGCACCGCGGGTGGGGGACCCGGCTCCTACACCATCCAGGCGCAAATGCCCGACGTCGCAACCATTCAGGAGAACACCCGGGTTCGCGTCGACGACGTCAACATCGGCAACGTGACCAAGATCGAGCTCCAGGATTGGCACGCGCTGGTCACCATGCGGATCAACGGCGACGTTCGGCTGCCGGCCAATTCGACCGCGAAGCTCGGGCAGACCAGCCTGCTGGGCTCGATGCACATCGAACTCGCGCCGCCCAAAGACGAGCCGCCCGTGGGTGAACTGAAAAACGGCTCGGTCATCCCGCTGCCGCGCGCGAGCACATATCCGACCACCGAGCAGACCCTGGCCTCGGTGTCGATCCTGCTCAACGGCGGCGGGCTGGGTCAGCTGCAGGAAATCACCCAGGCGCTCGCCAAGGCCTTCGCGGGCCGCGAGAACGACATGCGCAGCCTGCTCGGCCAGCTCGACCAGTTCATCGCCGGCACCAACGCCCAGACCGACGACATCATCGCCGCCTCCGAGAACCTCAACTCGCTGGCGGGCCAGGTCGCCGACAAAGACGCAGTCGTCGACAAGGCGTTGACCACCGTTCCGAAAGCGCTTGCGGTACTTGCCGAGGAGCGCACCAAGATCGCCGATGCCATCGACCAACTCGGCAAGTTCAGCGCGCTCGCGGCGGACACGATCCACCAGAGCAGGGAATCCCTGGTGAACAACCTGCGCAACATCGCGCCGGTGCTGCGGTCGTTGGCCGATGCGGGGCCGTCGCTCACCAGGGGCCTGGACGGCCTGGTGGCCTACCCGTGGCCGGCGTCCACCGTGCGGAACTGGTTCCGCGGTGACTACGCCAACCTCACCCTGGTGGTCGACCTGACCCTAAGCCGCATCGACCAAGGGCTCTTCACCGGCTCCCGGTGGGAGGGCAATCTCACCCAGCTCGAACTGCAGTGGGGACGCACGATCGGCATGCAGCCCAGCCCGGTCACCGGGGGCAACCCGCTGACCTATCCGTATCACTTCGGGGGATACTGATGCTGCGCCTGAACCGCCGCACGTGGATCCAGCTGTCGATGTTGACGCTGGTGACCGTGCTTTCTTGTGGCGCAATGGCTTTCAACTTCATGAAGCTGCCCGCCACGCTGTTCGGAATCGGCGAATACAACGTCTCGGTCGACCTGCCGCAGTCGGGTGGGCTCTACCAGACCTCCGTTGTCACCTACCGCGGCACCGACGTGGGCCAGGTCAAGTCGGTCGAGGTCACCGCCACCGGGGTGCGTGCGGTGCTCGCCCTGAGATCCGGGGTCAAGGTGCCCTCCGACGTCGAGGCGTCGGTGCACAGCCGCTCGGCGATCGGCGAGCAATACATCGAGCTGACCCCGCGGCCGGGCACGGAAGGAGAACACTCCCGGTCGCTGGCCTCGGGCGACGTCATTCCCGCCGGCCGCGTCGACGTACCCGTCGACATCGGGCACCTGCTCGACCTGACCAACCGTGCGCTGCAGGCGATTCCGCGGGACAACCTGCACACGGTGATCGACGAGACCAACCGCGCGGTGAGCGGCCTGGGCCCGGAGTTGTCGCGGATCGTCGACGGGTCCACCGCGCTGGCCATCGCCGGGGGCCGCACGGCCGACCCGCTGGCCGCCCTGATCGACCAGTCCCCGGCGGTGCTGAACTCCCAGGTGCAGACGGCGGACGACATCGCCACGTGGGCCAATCGCACGGCGGCCATCGCGGCACAGTTCAAGGCGCAAGACGCGGCGCTGCGGGAGCTGTTGACGCAGGGCACTTCCGGGCTGGAGGAAGGCCGCGCCCTGTTCGACCGGGTCGCACCGGCGGTGCCGGTGTTGTTCGCCAACCTGGTCAGCCTCGGCGACATCGCCGTCGTGTACCGCCACGACATCGAACAACTGCTCGTGCTGTTCCCCCAAGGCATCGCGGCCATGGCGGCCATCGTCGTGCCCAGCTCCAATACCAAGCAGGAGTACCGGGGCGCCCAGTTGGACTTCAACCTGAACATCAACCTGCCGCCGCCGTGCACGACGGGCTATCTCCCGCCGACCCAGCGCCGCTCACCGGCCAGCGTCGACGCGCCGGACCGTCCCGCCGCGGACCTGTTCTGCCGGGTGCCGCAAGACTCCGAGTTCAATGTCCGTGGCGTGCGCAACATTCCGTGCGAGGCCAAGCCATGGAAGCGGGCGCCCACCGTCGAGCTGTGTGAAAGCGACGAGGAGTATGTGCCGCTCAACGACGGCTACAACTGGAAGGGAGACCCCAACGCCACCTACAGCGGGCAGGGTGTCCCGATGTATCCGCCGGGACAAGACCCGCGTCTGCCCCCGCCGCGGGGCACCGCGCCCCCGGCGCCGGCACCTCCGCCGCTCGCCGTCGCGACCTACGACCCCGCCACCGGCGACTACGTGGGGCCCGACGGACACCGTTACACCGAAGCCGATTTGGCGCACCCTCGCGCCAAGAACTGGCAATCGCTTTTAGTCCCGACGCCGTAAGCATTCGAAGGAGCAACATGGCCGAAGACACCCAAGAACCCGAGAAGCGGCTTGCGCGCTGGCGGCGCCGGGCCACCCCCCGGTTCTCGCGCGCCGCAACGGCAGTGGTGGTCGCCGCCGCGGTGGTGGCGGCGCTGGCCGGATTGGCCGGCTGGCTGGGCTACCGGGCCTACGAGAAGCACGAGGCCGACACCAAGCGCGACTTGTTCGTTCAGGTCGCCCGCCAGGGCGCGGTGAACCTGACCACCATCAACTACGCCCAGGTCGACGCCGACGTGCAACGGATCCTCGACCTGTCCACCGGGGCGTTCCGCGACGACTTCGAGCAGCGGTCCAAGCCGTTCGTCGAGGTCGTCAAGGCGGCACAGTCCAAGTCGGAAGGCACCGTCACCGATGCCGGCCTGGAATCCCAGCGGGGCGACTCCGCGCAGGTCCTGGTCGCGGTCGCGGTCAAGTCCCGCACCGCCGGCGGCGAGGAGGCGCCGCGGGAATGGCGGATGCGAATCGAGGTCCGCTCCGTCGGTGACGACGCAAAGGTGTCGAACGTGGTGTTCGTGCCATGACCACATTGCGCGACGACATCGAGGCCACCGCCGGCGACGAGGACCTGGAGCCTGCGGCGGAAAACGAGACTGTAGAGCAAGATTCGGAGGCAACCGGGACCGAGAAGCGGCGCATCGACTGGTCGCGCGTCTTCGCCCGGGGCGTGTTGCCCGCGGTCGCGCTGCTGCTGGCGTTGGGGGCGGGCTATTTCAAGTGGGTGGCCGGGTCGGCCGACGACCTGGCGCGGGCACGTGCCGAATCGGTGCGGGTCGCCGGCGAAGACGCAGTCGCCCTGTTGTCCTACAAGGCGGATTCGGTGGAGAAGGATCTCGCCGCGGCGCGCGAACGGCTGACCGGCGAGTTCAAGGACGCCTACACCGAGCTGACCCGCCAGGTCGTCATTCCGGGCGCGAAGGAGAAGCACATCTCATCGGTGGCGAAAGTCAATGCGGTGGCCTCGGTTTCGGCGTCGGCCAACCACGCCGTTGTGCTGGCGTTCGTCGACCAGACCGTCACCATCGGCAGCGGCGCCCCCACGGATACCCAACCCGTCGTGCGGGTGACGCTGGACAAGGTAGACGGCCGGTGGCTGGTCTCGCGGTTCGACCCGGTGTGATGCGAGCGGTCACGGTGGTGTCCGCCGCGGTGATCGCGGCGGCGGCAGCGGCATTGCCGGCGCCCGCCGCGCACGCCGACAACAAGCGGCTCAACAGCGCCGTCGTCTCGGCCGTCTACACCCTGCAGCACCAGGCGGGCTGCACGAACGACGTCATCCGGAACAACGCGCTGACGCTGGCCGCCGAATGGCACGCGGACGACATGATCAGGAACCGGAACATCAACGACGACACCGGATCCGACGGATCGACGCCGCAGGACCGCGCCAACGCGGCCGGCTTCCACGGCAAGGCCGCCGAAACGGTGGCGATCAACGCCGCGATGGCGATCAGCAGCCTCGAACTGGTCAACCAGTGGTACTACAACCCCGACGACATGGCGATCATCCGCGACTGCGCCAACACCAACATCGGGGTGTGGTCGGACAACAGCCTGGACCGCACCGTCGTCGTCGCCGTCTATGGACAACCCGACGCACCCAGGCGATAGCGGCTAGTCGTAGACCGGCGTCCACATCGTGTCGGCGACGGCTTGCCCGACGTCCTCGTGGGTCTTGGTGGCGACCCCATCTTCCACCGCGGCGTGATAGACGGCCTCGGCGACCGCCGTCGAGATCTCGCGCAGGTTCTGCACATCCGGCAACAAAGAATCGCCGGCGTTCGTCGGGCGGGCCTGGTGCACAACGGCTTTCGCCGCCGCCTGCAGCATGCCCGGGGTGACGGTCCTGGCCCGGGAGACGATGATGCCCAACCCGATGCCCGGGAACACCAGCACGTTGTTGGCCTGGCCGATGGTGTAGGTGACGCCGTCGAATTCGACCGGGGCGACCGGGGTGCCCGTGGTGATCAACGCCTTGCCGTTGGACCACTCGAGCAGGTCGGCCGGCATGGCCTCCATCCGTGAGGTCGGGTTTGACAGCGGGAAGATCATCGGGCGTTCGCAGGAAGCCGTCATAGCGTCCACGACCTTCTCGGTGAACGCCCCGAATACCGTTGAGGAGCCCAGCAGAATGGTCGGCGACGCGAGCTTGATCGCGTCGACCAGGCCCACCCGATCCCCGGCACCCACCCCGAGTTGCTGCCGGTTCTTGGCGTACGGCACCTGGAAATCGCGCAGGTCGTCCATGTCGTCGAAGAGCAGGCCCTGCTTGTCGATCGGCCAGATCTGCGACCTGGCCTGCTCGACCGTCGCGCCGTCGGCGACCATCGCGTCCCGGATCTGATCGGCCACGCCGATCCCGGCGGTGCCGGCCCCGAAAACGATCGTCTTCTGATCACGCATCGGGATGCCGGTGACGTGGCATCCGCCGTAGACGGCCGCGACCACCACCGCGCCGGTGCCCTGGATGTCGTCGTTGAAGACGCAGTAGTCGTCGCCGTACGTTTTCAGGATGTTCCGGGCGTTGAGCGGCCCGAAGTCCTCGAAATGCAGGATCGCGTGCGGAAACAGCCGGTGAGCGGTCTCGATATAGCGTTTGATGAAGGCGTCGTACTCCGCGCCGCGGCGCCGGGCGTGGCGGTTGCCCAGATAGAACGGATCCTGCAGCAACTGTTCGTTGTCCGTTCCCACGTCGAGCGATACCGCGATGCAACGGCGCGGGTCGATTCCGCCGCCCGCGGTGTAGAGCGCCAGCTTGCCGACGGCGATCTGGATGCCGCCGACGCCCCAGTCGCCGATACCCAGGATCGCTTCGGCGTCGGTGCACACGATCAGGTCGACGTCGTCGGGCTCCAAGCCGAAAGTCTCGAAGGCCTCGGCGATCTCGTCCGGCTCGTCGATGCTCAGAAAAAGCCCTCGCTGGCCGCGGTATTCATCGGAGAAGCGTTGAATGGCCTCACCGACGGTGGGCGTGTACACCACGGGCATCAGCTCGGGCAGGTGGTCTTCCAGCACCTTGAAGTACAGCAGTTCGTGCCGGTAGTGCAGTTGCTCGAGAAGCAGGTTGCGGCCCAGATCCGTACCGAGGCTTTGCAGTTGGTGCCACACGCGGTCGGCTTGCTCGTCAAGCGTGAGCACCGCCGACGGCAGCCGGCCGGTCAGCCCCAGCCGCCGGCGTTGCTCGTGGGTGAATCCCACGCCGCGATTCAGGCTTGGGGCGGCCAGGGCCGGCGGGATCCGCGGTGTGTGGGGATCGCTCATCACAACACCGTAGCGCCGATCGCGGTGAACGCACCCGGAAGAGCTCTTGCCGATCCAGGTGCTCGCTAAGAAGTTTGTCCTGATACGCCCGTGTTCATCGTGGTGATTGGATCGCGGAGCCGTGTCCGCCTATTGGCAAGGACCAATAGGCCGAGCACGATCAGCGTCCCCCCGATCGCGGTGCGCGCCTGCGGGGGCTCGCCGAGCACCATCACGCCGGTGATCGCTCCAGCGACGGGTTGCAGGCTCAGCATCAGCCCGGCTCGTGAGGCGCTCACCGATGGGATGCTTCGGTTGAATGCGATCATCGCCGCGATGGTCGAGGCGAGCACTGCCACGGCGGCAAGCAGATGCGCAGGTCTCGCGGAGCTGAAGTGGCTGCCCTGGGTGGCCCACGAAACCGCCACGAAGGGACTGACGGCGAGGGTGGACCCGGCGAATTGCCAGGCGGTAAGACCCAGTGCCGTCGGTGCGGAATGTGCCGTGTGCCGTGACCAGATGACGTAGACCGCGCCGCAAGCCACGGCCGCGATCACCAGCAGGTTGCCGACGGTTTGATCGGCGGCTATCTCATTCGGCTCGCCGGCGGTCAGCGAAACCAGGCTGGTTCCGGCCAGCCCGAGAATCAGCGCGACGACGCCGGGCAGGCCGATACGCTCACGCAGCACGAGCACCGCCAGCGCAACGGTCATCAGAGTCTCCGTCCCCAGCAGCAGCGATCCGCTCGTCGCGGTGGTCCGGGCCAAACCGAGGTTCTCCAACAGCCAGGTCAGGCCCGGCAACATGACGCCTTGGGCCATCGCACGCACGGCGCCATGGGTGTGGAGTTGCCCGGCAACGACCGCGGCGAGCACAAACACAACCGTTGCTCCGGCCAATTCGACAACCAGCATGTCCGCGGGGGTCAGGCCACGCAGCGCGAGTACGGTCAGCGCGCTGCCGACTCCAAAGGCAACCGCGGCCGCCGCGACGCCAACCTCACCTCGGTGCGGGTTAGTCAACGCAGTTCCTCCCAACACACAGACTGTACTTCAAAGTACAGACACTGTACTGTCAAGTACAGTCAGATCCGCTCGACTTGAGGAACCGAAAATGTCACCTATCGCCACGGCCGAGTCGTCCACCGCCGAGCCCGACCAGCTGCAGGCGCGGACGGAAATCACCCGCCACTGGGGGCGGGTGCCCAATCTCGGTGCGGTACTTGCCTTGTCGCTGCCCATGACACGAGCGGTTCTGGCGTTCGACGACGCGCTCAGCGAAGGTGGCATCACCGGCGCGGAGGCTGAGCAGCTCGCCATCGCCGTGTCACAGGAGAACGGTTGCGCGTATTGCCTCGCGGCCCATAGCGCCGCCGCGCGTGCCTACGGCGTTGCCGCCGAGGACATTGCGGCCGCACGCACAGCACACGCATCCGATCCCAAGACCGCCGCCGCGCTGCGCTTTGCCCAGCAGCTCATCCGCACGCGCGGGCATGTCGATGAGGAGCAGATTGCCGCCGTGCGCGCGGCCGGCTGGCGTGACGCCGACATCATCGAACTTGTCGGGCACTCACTATCGACGACGCTGAGCAACTACCTGCACCATCTCAGCAAAGTGCCGATCGACTACCCCCCAGTGGAGTTCGCGCAGGAAGACTCCTCGGGCGCGTGAGTGGTCAAGCGTGGCTTAGCCTTTGCGCGATTTCGCCTTTGGGCGCGGTGCCAACGCCGCGTCCGTCACCGTGCGCAGCGCCCGGCGCAAGGGTTCGACGCTACCGCTGACGTCAGCGAGCAGCAGTCCGCCCTGATAGGCCGCAAGCAAGCCGGCCGCCAGGACCGAAGGGTCGGTACCGGCCAGCAATTCGCCATTGCCTGCCACTCGGCGCAATCCCGTGGCGAAAATCTCTTCCCAGCGGGCAAACCCTGCCGTCAGCGCCGCGCGGGCGGCCACCGCATCGGGGTCGAGTTGATAGACCAGCGATCCGATCGGGCAGCGGACGGGATCGGTCGAGGACGCGGCTTGCCGAGTGGCGTTCTCGCACCAGGCGCGCACATCGTCGGCGGTCGACATGGTGTCGAAGGACGGCTGTATCGACGAGATCACCCGCTCCACTTGAAAACCCACCACGTCGGCGACCAAGTCGGACTTGTCGGCAAAGAAGTGGTACAGCTGGCCGCGACCCACTCCCGCGGCGGTTCCGATCTCGTCGAGCGTCGTCGCGCGCACGCCCTGCTTGTCGAAAAGCAGGCATGCGGCTTCCAAGATGCGGCCTACCGTCGCGCGTCCTCGATCGGTTGTCGGATTCGAAATCACTCAACCACTGTATCAAACAGTCCAATTACTGTACTGTGAAGTACAGTAGCGTCTAACCCCGGAAGGACATTCCATGAGCCTCGCCGTCGGGACGAGATTTCCCACAAGGATCGCGGTGGACGGCCCCAATGGACCCCTGGAGTGGTCTGCCTTGCTCTCCAGCGGTCCGCTCGTGGTGGCTTTCCATAGGTTGTGGTGCCCGTTCTGCCAACAGGCGGCTCGCGAACTCGCCTCGGTCAAAGAGCAACTCGACGCCGCGGGAGCCCACGTCGTCATCGTCTACCGCGAAGACGTCGAGACGATTGCGCGTGCCCGCGCCGAGCGCGGCATCCCGTTCCAGTGTGTCAGCGATTCCGACCGTGAGCTCGAGCTCGCGACGGACGTCCAGAAATTCTCCGTCGCCCGCTACGCTGCGTTCTCGCCCAGGAAACTGATCCATGCGCTGCGGTCGGGAAGCCATGTCGGCAGAGCCAATTCGGACTTCCTGCAAGGCCGCAGCACGTTCGTCGTCGACCGCGATGCGCGCGTCGTTTATGCGCATCAAAGCAGGACCGCGGCCGACATCGCGCCGATCGAGGAAATCTTGGCCGCCATCGCGTCCACCTCCCAAGCTGGCACGCATGACCGTTCCGGAACCTGACGACATTGCCATTGGCGGCCAACAGAAATGTGCGGCAATGTCATTCGGCGCAGTGGGGCAGCTATGAGCGGCGTTGACATCCGCACCGCGCGGCCAGCTGACTTTGCACGCGTTTTGTGCCTGGCGACGGCGTTCTACCTCGAAGACGGATTCAATACGCCGGCTTCAGAGCTTCGTGAGAACCTGGCGGTGTTGCTCCGCGCGCGCACCGCCCGAGTCGCGATCGCCCGCCGGCGCCACGACATCGTCGGCTTCGCCATCACGACGCTTGGTTTCGGACTCGAACAGGGCGCCGTTGCCGAACTCGAGGATCTCTTCGTCGAACCCGCTCATCGACGAGAGGGAGTCGCAACCGCCCTCATCGACGACAGCGCCGAGTGGGCCCGATCACGCGGTTGCGGCAACCTCGAAGTCGTCATTGCGCCCAACGGCAACAACGTCGCCCGCCTCGTCGCTTACTACGCGCGCAGAAACTTCACCGACCATGGCCGACGACTTCTGGCCCGAAACCTCGCTATCCCAGCCCCGCCATCCGGGAGGCGTTGATGCATCCCGGGTTTCGAAAGTCTCCCGCTGAACGTTTGGTCTGGTACGGCGGATTGATGATCCGTTACGGCATGATCGTGCCGATCCTGTGGATTGGCGCGGCGAAGTTCACTGCCGGAGAGGCGAACAGCATCGCACCGCTCATCGCCAACCAGCCCTTGATGGGATGGATCTATTGCATCCTCGGCGTGCAGACGGTCTCGGACATGATCGGTGTCATCGAAATCGCCGCGGCCATCCTCATTGCGCTCAAGCCGCTTGTCCCGCGGATATCGGCCGTCGGCAGCGGACTCGCGTTCGGACTGTTCCTGGCTACCGTGAGCTTCCTCTTCACGACACCGGGTGTAGTGGACATTCGAACGGAAGCGATTCCCATCCTGACCGACACGGGTGGGTTCCTCGTCAAAGACCTTGCGTTGCTGGGAGCGGCGGTTTGGACCCTCGGCGATGCTTTGGACGCGAACGATTCTCGACGCCTATCGGCACGTACCTGCCCGCGGCCGGCGAATTAACGTTATGGCTACCGGCCGGGGAGGGCCTCGGCCGCGTCGGCGCCCAGCATGCCGTCCTCGACGGCGACTTCACAGACGCAAGGCCGTGCCCCGTTGTGCACCCACCGCGACAGCCGGCTGCCCTGCTTGCGCATCACGTGCTGCACGTAGACCTTGTCGCGCTGCACCCGGGAGAACGCCATGTCCAGGTTGACGGGCAACCCCGCCCACTCGACCTGGCCCGGCGCCGACGCCCTGCCGTCGGGATGCAGCGGACACTCCCGCCGCGGGCAGACTTGCCTTTCAGAATCGCGAGCCACGCTGTCACTCCTTTTGGTACGCGACCTAATGAGTGAATCCTGCGTCAGCGATGTTTCAGCGGCGGGTGTGCGACGTTTCCGTCGTATTACAGGCCGCGGGCCCTAGTAGACGTCGCGGTGGTAGCGCTTGTCGGCGCTCAGCGATCGCACGTACTCCCGCGCCGCATCCGGGTCTAGATTGCCCTGTTCAGCGGCGATTTCGCAGAGCGCGCGGTCGACGTCCCTGGCCATGGGGTCGGCGTTGCCGCAGACGTACAGCTGTGCGCCGTCCTGCAGCCAGCGCCACAGCTGGTCCCCGCGCTTGCGCATCAGGTGCTGCACATAGACCTTCTCGCGCTGGTCGCGCGAGAACGCCAGGTCCAGCTCGGTGAGCAGCCCGTCGGCCCGCATCTGTTCGATCTCGTCGCGGTAGTAGAAATCGGTCGCGGCGTGCTGTTCGCCGAAGAACAGCCAGTTCGGTCCGGTGTGGCCGAGCGCGCGGCGTTCCTGCAGGAAGCCGCGGAAGGGGGCGATCCCGGTGCCCGGGCCGATCATGATCATCGGGGTGTCCGGGTCGCTGGGCGGCCGGAAGTTGCTCGACGGCTGCAGATAGACGGCGACGCGATCGCCGGGGGAGCGGTCGGCGAGGTAGGTCGAACACACCCCGCGGCGCGGGACGCCCTGGAAGTTGTAGCGCACCGGCGAGACCGTCAGGTGAACTTCTGCCGGGCACTCCTTGGGGCTCGACGAGATCGAGTAGAGCCGCGGCTGAAGGCGTTTGAGGACCCGCAGCCACTCGTGGGCCGACGCGTAGACCGGCAGCTGCGCCAGCAGGTCCACCAACTGGCGTCCCCACGTCCAGTTGCTCAGCTCGGCCTTGTTCTCCGGCCTGAGCAGCTCGGCAAGTTTCTGGTTGCCAGTGCGCTCCTGCACGAAACGCACCAAATCCCGGCTGATGTGGGCGATCTCGATCCGCTCGGTGAGCGCGGAGCGCAACGACATCAAGCCGTGCTCGCCGACCTCGACCGGGGTCTGCCCGTCCAGTCCGGTGACCGACAGCCATTCGTCGACCAGCCGGTCGCTGTTGCGCGGCCACACCCCGAGCGCGTCACCGGCCTCGTAGCTGATCGTGTCCTCGGGCACACGAAACACCAACTGCCGCACGTCCTTCGCCGACTCCGGCCGGCCCAGCTTGATGTTGCGGGCCATGTCAGTGATCAGGGGACGCTTCTTGGAGTAGCCGACGGCTGCGGCCCCGTTCGCCGGCCGGGCCGGCTTGGCGACCGTGGCGGTGACCGCGCCGCCCTTCCTGCCGACCGGCGCGGGCGTGCGGGCCAGCGCCTCGATGACCCCACCCAGCCATTTGGCCGCGGCGTCTTCATAGTCGGGTTCGCAGTCGACCCGGTCGACGATTCGGGTCGCTCCCCGCTCGGTGAGCCGCTCGTCGAGCTTGCGGCCGTGGCCGCAGAAGTCGTCGTAGTTGGAGTCGCCCAGCGCGAGCACGGCGTAGCGGGTGTCGGTGAATCGCGGTGCGCTATCGGACGTCAGCGCCCGCCACAGCCCGGTGCCGTTGTCCGGCGGGTCGCCGTCACCGGTGGTGCTGGTGATCAGCAGCAATTCCCGCGTCGCGGGAAGCTGCTGCAACGGGAAGTCGTCCATGGCGTGCAACGCGACCGGCAGGGCGGCCTCGCGCAATTGCGCGGCGACATCGGCGGCGAGTTCCTCGGCATTGCCGGTCTGCGACGCCCACAACACCACGACGGGCGCCCGTTCGGGGGCGGGGCCGGGGTCGGGTGGAGTGATCGGGGGCTGCTCGGCGGCCGGTGCCGGCGCCGTCTGGGGCGCCTCGGTGCGCGCGAACAGCCCGGCGAGCAGGCCGTCGACCCATAGTCGGGTGGTGGAATCGAACGGGGCGTTTTGGGGCAGGGTGGGCACCCCGGAGCGGCGTCCGGCTTCCGTGCGTAACCCCGCGACGAGGCCGGCGAGGTAGGAGCGGCCGAGCGGACCGAACTGCGGCGCCGGTTCGTTTGCCACCCCGAGGAGTTCGGCGAAGGCGTCGACGCGGGCCAGGCTGATCTCGCCGTCCGTCGGCACGGCGTCGCTCGAATCGGGTTGCGCGACGGCGACCTTGGTGAGGGATACCGCGCAGGCCTTGAGCTCGGGTTGATGGGAGACCGGGTCGACGGCGTCGTTGGTGACGGCGTTGATCGACAGGTACTCGCCGAAGACGTCGTTCCAGTGGAACGGCGCAAAACAGTTGCCGGGCCGGACCCGGTCGGTGATGACGGCGGGCAGCACGGCCCGGCCGCGGCGGGAGGCGATTTCGACCGGGTCGTCGTCGCGGATCTGTAGGCGGGCCGCGTCGTCGGGATGGATTTCGACGAACGGCCCGGGGTTGAGCTTGTTGAGTTTGGCCACCTTGCCGGTCTTGGTCATCGTGTGCCACTGGTGCGGCAGGCGCCCGGTGTTGAGCAGGAACGGGAAGTCGTCGTCGGGCATTTCGTCGGGCAACAGGTGTGGGCGGGCGAAGAACACGGCGCGACCGCTCGGGGTGGGGAAGGCAAGCCGGGGCGTGGTGCCGTCCTCGCGGACCAGCCGGGCCTGGCTGACACCGTCATTCAGGTAGCGGATGGGGTTACGGTCGGCACCGTCGGGCGGGCACGGCCACTGCAGTGGCGTCCGGTGTAACCGAGAGTAGCTGGCGCCCCGCAGGTCGTAGCCCGTCGCGGGGTTCCAGAATCGTTTGATCTCCTCGAACACCTCCTCCGCGGAGTCATAGCTGAACGACTCGGAAAACCCCATCGCGCAGGCGATTCGGGCAATGATCTGCCAGTCCGGCAGCGCTTGGCCCGGCGCGCCGAGGGCCGGCTGGAACAGGGTCAGGTTTCGCTCGGAATTGACCATCACCCCTTCGGCCTCCGACCACAGGGCGGCCGGCAACAACACGTCTGCATACCCGTTGGTCTCGGTCTCCAGGAACGCGTCCTGGGCGATCACCAGCTCCGCCCTTTCCAGGCCGGCCAGTACGGTCCTCCGGTTCGCCACGGAGGCAATGGGATTGGTGCAGACGATCCAGCAGGCCTTGATCTGGCCGTCGGCCATACGGGAAAACAAGTCGACGGTACCGGTGCCGACCTCGGTGCGTAGCGATCCGCGCGGAATGCCCCACTGGTCCTCGACGAATTCCCGGTCGGCGGCCGAGGCCACCGAGCGCTGACCGGGTAGACCCGGTCCCATGTAACCCATTTCGCGGCCGCCCATGGCGTTGGGCTGCCCGGTGAGCGAGAAGGGACCGCTGCCGGGTTTGCAGATGGTGCCGGTCGCCAGGTGCAGGTTGCAGATCGCGTTGGTGTTCCAGGTGCCGTGGGTGCTCTGGTTGAGCCCCATCGTCCAGCAGCTCATGAAGTTTTCGGCTTCACCGATCCAGCGCGCCGCGGTGCGGATGTCTTCGCTTGGGATACCGGTGATTTCACCGACCCGTTCCGGGCTGTACTGCCCGAGGAAGCTCGGCATCACCTCCCAGCCTTCGGTGAATTCGGCGATGAATTCGGGATCGGTGTGGCCGTTTTGGACGATCAGGTGCAGCAGCCCGTTGAGCAGCGCGAGATCGGTCCCGGGGGCGATCTGCAGGAACAGGTCGGCCTTCTCGGCGGTCGCGGTGCGGCGCGGGTCTACCACGATCAGCTTGGCGCCCGCCTTGACGCGTTCCATCATGCGCAGGAACAGGATCGGGTGGCAGTCGGCCATGTTGGAGCCGATGACCAGGAACACGTCGGCGGCGTCGAAATCCTGGTATGAGCCGGGCGGTCCGTCGGCGCCCAGGGACAGCTTGTAGCCGGAACCCGCGCTGGCCATGCAGAGCCGCGAATTCGACTCGATCTGGTTGGTGCCGATGAAGCCCTTGGTCAGCTTGTTCGCCAGATACTGCGCCTCGATGGACATCTGGCCGGACACGTACATGGCGAAGGAGTCGGGGCCGTGCCGGTCGATGATCGCCCGGAGCCGCTGCGCGCACCGAGTTATCGCGTCGTCGATGTCGATCGGCTCGAGGGGCTCGCCGCGGTCGGCCCGCACGTGTGCCGATTCCATCCGGCCGGGCGCGGCCAGCATGTCGGATGTGGTCGTGCCCTTCGTGCACAGCCGGCCGAAGTTGGCCGGGTGGCTTTTGTTTCCAACAGCTTTCGTAACGTGACGACGGCCGCTTGCCCGGTCCGCTGTGACTTGCAACACCATGCCGCAACCGACACCGCAGTAGGCGCACATGCTCTGCACGGCGTCCCCGCGAACGCCATGGGGCTCTGTGGCCACGCCTACTTTCCTCCCCTCGAGCGCAAAAGGGCCTAATGCACCAAATAGTGCGGCAACGATGTTTCGGCATCGGGTGTCCGATGTTTCCGCCGTTTTACGGCTTCCTTTCACCGGATCCGGGCTAGCGTGTGAGGTCCCCGGAACGCCAGGTAATCGCAGGTCAGCGCTGATCCGCGACGTCGGCCAGATTACCCGTGTTCACCGGTGATTTGGCCCTCAGAAGCACGCTTCCGACGAAACAAATGGGACATTCACAGATTTCGTTAAGCTCACAATGTGCGCCGCCCATTTGTGATTCTGCTGATCCTGTTGGTGTCGGCCTGTGGGGGTAAACCGACGTCGCCGCCGGCATCGCGGGGCGATGCCTGCAAAGATTCCGACGGTCCGACCGCCGACACGGTGCGGCAGGCCATCGCCTCGGTGCCGGTCGAGGTGCCGGGCTCGATGTGGGTCGAAATCGCGCGGGGGCACACCAAGAAGTGCCGGCTGTACTGGGTTCAGATCATCCCGACCATCGCCAGCGAGTCGACGCCGCAGCAGTTGCTCTTCTTCGACCACAACACCCCGCTGGGCCCGCCCACGCCGAACCCGAAGCCGTACATCACCGTGTTGCCGCCCTCCGACGACACGATCACCGTTCAGTACCAATGGCAGGTCGGCAAGGACGAACCATGTTGTCCCACCGGAATCGGCACGGTGAAGTTCCAGATCGGAGCCGACGGCAAGCTGCAGGCGCTCGGCAATATCCCGCATCAATAGCGCTGGCGCACAACCGGACCCGCCGAGTGTGGGGCCTATGGACGAATTCAATGCGGTTTACGTACCTAAGGCCCACAGCCGGCGCCCAAACCCAAGCCGCAGAAAGTGTCAGCCCGGCAGGTTCTCCGGGTGCAGCATTTCCGCGTACCGCAGCGGCTCGGGGATGCCGAATCCGTCGACCAGCGTCTCGGCGTAGGGGCGCAGCTTGCGGCATCGGTCGTTGATCCCGCGGGTGACGGCCTTGGCCCGCCCGGTCGACAGGTAGCCATGCTCGATGTACCAGGCCTTGTCGTCCTCGATCACCGACAATGCGTACAAGTCGCAGACCATTTCGAGTAGCTCGCGGGCGTCCGCGTCCTCGCAGGAGTCGATCCCGGCGACGAACGCCTCCAGCACTATCCGGTCGATGTGCGCGCTCGCCGCGTGCAGCACGTGATCCTGCACGGCGTTGAACGCGTCGAATTCCGACATTTCCTTGGATTTGCCTTGTAGTCGGCGCGCCACCGAAGACAAAAGGTAGTCCTCGCGTTCCTCGAACATGGTGACCTGGGTGCCGCGGTTGAACAGGCTGCCCTCCTCTTCGCTGTCTTGGCGGGCGTCGATGATCGTCTGCATAATCGCCTCGGCCGCAGTGCGTTTCCGCACCCGCTCACCGACGGTGTTGGCGGCGAAGCGCACCCATTCGACGGGGCTCATGCTGCGGATGTCGTCGGCGTATGCCGTCAGCAGCTCCTTGGCCACCAATTGGGTCAGCACATGGTTGTCGCCCTCGAACGTGGTGAACACGTCGGTGTCGCCGCGCAGGCCGATCAGCCGGTTCTCGGCCATGTAACCCGCGCCGCCGCAGGCCTCCCGCGCCTCCTGGATGGCCCGGGACGCGTGCCAGGTGTTGGCCGCCTTGAGCCCCGCGGCCCGCGCTTCCAGCTCGCGCTGCTCGTCGGCGTCGGGGGCGTCCGCGGTCTGGATGTCGTGGCACTTGCTGACCAGCTCGTTCTGGGCGAACTGCAGCGCGTATGACCTCGCGATCAACGGAAACAGCCGGCGCTGATGCACCAGGTAGTCCATGATCAGCACCTCGGTGTCGTCACCCGGGGCCTTGAATTGCCTGCGCTGCAACGCATATCGAGTCGCGATGTCCAGCGCCACGCGCGCCGCGGCGCCCGCGCTGCCGCCCACCGTGATCCGGCCGCGAACCAGCGTGCCCAGCATGGTGAAGAACCGGCGGTTGGGGTTGTCGATCGGCGAACTGTAGGTGCCGTCCGGTGCCACGTCGCCGTATTTGTTCAGCAGGTTCACCCGCGGGACGCGGACGTGATCGAAGACGATGCGGCCGTTGTCCACACCGGGCAGGCCGCCCTTGTACTCGCAGTCCGACGTCGTCACCCCGGGCAGGTCGTTGCCGTCGGCGTCGCGGATCGGGACCAGAACGCAGTGCACGCCGTGGTTGACCGGCTTTCCATCCTCGGTGGTGATCAATTGCGCGAAAACCGCTGCCATGGTGGCGGTTTGGGCGGCGCCGCCAATGTAATCCTTGCGGGCCGTCGGGGTGGGGGAGTCGATGACGAACTCCTCGGTCTCGGCGTCGTAGGTCGCGGTGGTCTCCACCGACTGGACATCGCTGCCGTGCCCGGTCTCGGTCATCGCGAAGCAACCGCGCAGCTCGAGGCTGATGATCTGCTTCACGTACGCCTCGTGGTGGCGCTCGGTGCCCAAGTTCTCGACGGCACCGCCGAATAGGCCCCACTGGACCCCGGCCTTGACCATCAGCGACAGGTCGGACATCGCGAGCATCTCGATCATCGTGATCGCCGCCCCCACGTCGCCGGTGCCACCGTGCTCCTTGTGGAAGTTGTCGGCGGCGGCCCCGAACGCCGCCATGATCCGCATTTGCTCGGCCACCTTGGTGCGGGCGATCACCGTGTTCGGTGTGTAATGCGGGCGGAACAGCTCCTCGGTCATCGTGGCCCGCATCCGGTTCTTCACGTCGCGCCACCGCCCGTCCAAGGCGTTGCGCAGATGTTCGGCGGTGCTCTTCGTGTCTGGTGCCATGAAAGGACGGTAACCCGCTGCTCAGGCCTTGAAACAGACCTTGAATAACAATCGCCCAACGTGCAATGGTTGCGGGTCTCGGGCCGGATTTTCGCGCTGAGTGCACGCTCGCCCCGCGCTGCGGGTGTCATCATCAAGCCATGCCGCAGTATCTGGCCGCTGCCATGGTCGTGCTCCTGATCGGCACCGTGATCGGCAGAGTGGTGCTGCTGCGCAGAACCGGCACTCGAGCAATGCATTTCGGGAAGCTCGACAAGACCGACTTCCTGATCCCGCCCGTCGCGCTGTTCTACTTCTATACGGTGCTCGCCGCCGCCTTCGGTTGGCCCCTGGCCAGCCGTCAGCGGTTTTTCCATTCGACGCTTGTCGCCTGGCTGGGAGTGGCTTTCTGCCTGGTTGGCGTCCTGATCCTGGTGCTCAGCCTGGTGTCGTTCGGCAACAGCTTCCGGGTCGGCATCGACACCGACCAGCCCGGCCGACTGGTGACGACGGGCATATTCGCGGTCAGCCGCAATCCGATCTATGTCGGGTTCTTCGTTTTCCTCGTCGGCCAGCTCCTGGTATTCCCCAACTGGGTTCCGTTGATCTACCTGCTCGCCGGCACCGCGCTCTTCCACCGGCAAGTGTTGCGCGAGGAGGGGTTCATGCGGCAGCGATACGGCGACGAATACGCCGACTACTGCCGCCACGTCAGGCGGTACGTCTAGCGCGCAGCCGGTAGAGGGCGAAGCCGGCCGCGCCGGCGCCGAAGCCCAACAGCATCACCATGTCGAAGATCCACCAGCCCGAATAGTGCGTCCACATCAGGGCGTCGGCGGCGAGCGCGTCGACCCTGCGCAGATCGGCGACCGACGCCGACGCCGCAAAGCCCCACTGGGCCGGGACGAACCAGGAAATCTGCTGAAAGCCCCACTTGCTCACCAGCTGCACCAGGCTCCCGTTGAACAGCAGCGACGCCAGGATCACCAGCACCAGCAACGGCAGCACCTCACGCAGCCGGTTGCCCATCGCGGAAAGCGCCAGCCCGACGACCGCCGACACGACGGCCGTCGCGCCGACGCTCAGAAATAGCTCGGCCGTCGCCCCGCCGGAGAAGCCCAACAGCACCGGGCCGTGCACCGGCCCGCCTTTCACGACGATGACGATCGCGAAGAAGACGGCCGTCAGGAGGAGCGCGGCCAGGCCGAAGACGACGATCTTGGCGCCCAGGTAGGCCGGGGCCGACAACCCGAGCGCCTGCTCGCGGCGGAAGGGACGGCGCTCTTCCACCAGCGTGCGGATGGTCAGGGCGGTGCCCACGATCACCGCGGCGATGTTGAGCGCGGCCAGGATTTCGATGGCTTCGTGCGGGTTGGAGCTGCTCGGGTTGGGCCGCTCCAGCCCGGAATCGCCGGGGATCAACAAGGCCAGCGCCGCCAACACGAAGGGCAGGATCGCCAGGAACAGGAAGTAGAGGTGGTCGGCGAAGAGCAGGCGGAGCTGACGACGGGCGAGCAGCCGGACTTGCCGCTTGGTGGCGAGCTTTTCGGGCAGCGGCCACGGCGCGGCGACCTCCGGCGGCGTGGGCGCGATGGCCGCTGGTTGCCGCACCCGAAACTCGCGGTGCGCGCCGTCGGGATCGGCGCCGACCTGCTCGAGGACTCTGGCCCAGTCGGTGCTGCCCATCGCGGACTCGACCTGCAACGGCGTCCCGAGGAAAGCCGTGGCGCCCCGCGCGGTCAGGACCAACACCTGGTCGCAGAGGTTGAGGTTGCTCAGCGACGAGTGCGGCGGCATCGCGACCACCACGACACAGCCGATGTCGGCCTGCCGGCGCAGGACCGCCATCACGCTGTCTTGCTGCGGCGCATCGAGCCCGGCGCCGGGATCGTCGACCACCAGCAGCGTCGGCCGGGTGACCAGTTCGACCGCCAGCGACGCGCACCGGCGCAGCTCGGGTGGCAGTTTGCTGATCCGCGTCGCGCGGTGGGGCGCCAGCTCCAGCTCCTCGAGCACCTGGTCGACCACCCGCCGGCGATGCTCGGCGGCGGTGTCCGGCGGCAGGCGCAGCTCGGCGGCGTAGCCCAGGGCCTGTTCGACCGTGAGCCGCGGATGCAGGCACTCGTCGCCGCGCACGATCCCGATGCGCGAGCGCATCGACTCGGGCTCGGCGTGCACGTCGTGGCCGTCGACCGTAATCGTTCCGGAGCTGAGTTCCCTTGTGCCGGCCAGCAGTTCGAGCAGGGCCGAGTTGCGCGCCGCCGACGGTCCCACGATCGCGGTCAGCGTCCCCACGGCCGCCGTGAACGAGATGTCCGTGAGCACCTCGTGCCCGTCGACCGTGAGTCCCAGCTGGTACGCGGTGACCCCGCTGGTCCGCGCGCCGGATCGCAGCGGCAGCCGGTATGTCGTGTTGCCCTCTTGAGTGCGGAAGGAGGGGCTCGGGGTCGGCAGCTTCCGTGTGGTCATCCGCTCGATCAGGCCCGGAGCGTCTGACGGTTCGTCTGCTGGGGCCTCTGGGGCCTCGACGACTTCCGGGGCCTCCACGACGGACGGGGGCGCCGGGGGTTCTGGCGGGGCGGGCGGCGGCGCCGGGGGTTCCGGCGGGGCGGGCGGCTCGGCCGCGGGCGGCTGGGGTGGCGGGATCGGGATTGGCTGGGTGCCGCGCTCGGTCGGCGCCCGCAAGTTGGGATCGTCGGGGCGGTTCCGGGTGACAGGCGGTGGGGGCGCGGGACGGGCGGGGCGTGGCGGCGGGGCCGGGGGCCGCCCGGGCGGCGGGGCGGGGGGACCGATCTGGAAAACCAGCCGCGGGCCGCGCTGCGGATCGCCGATCGTGATCGCCTGGCCGGAGTGGATGTTGACGGTCGGCACCCGCGAGCCGTTGACGAACATCCCGCGGGGGCTGTTGTCGATGGCCACCCAGTGGCGGCCGGTGAACCGCAGCACCACGTCGGGGTGGGGCGCCGCCGCATTGCCCGGCGGCCCCAGCGGGATGTCGACTCCCGGGCCGTAGCCCACCAGCACGTCACGACCGGGCGCGAAGACGTACCTCGTCGGTCCGACCCATACGGTCAACGGGGAGGCCGGGAAGGCGGAAGCCTCGGGCCGCATCACCGCCACCTTTCGTCGCCGCCTCCAGACATTGATTCCATGTCTACCCGCCGGCGGGCTGACGTCACAGCGTGTGGCGGCGCGGCGTCGCCGACGCGTTCTCGAGCAGCCGCCGCAGGACCTCGACCGCCTGCTTGAGCACCTCGCGGTCGGCCGGCTCGAGCAGGGCCAACTGCGGTTCGATCGCGGCGGCCCGGTCGGCCCGAACGGCGTCGAGCGTGCGTATCCCGTCGGCCGTGATGCGGATGCGGACCGCCCGGGCGTCGCCGGGGTCGACGGTCCGCGTCACCAGGCCGGCGTCCTCCAGGCGGCGCACCTGGGTGGTCATCGTCGGTTGGGAACAGTGGTCGACGCCCGCCAGGTCGCCGATCCGAGCCTCGCCGTGCGCCTCGATGGTGGCGAGCAGCCGGGCCTGCGCCGCGGGCAGCGGCATCTGGATGCGCTGGGTGGCCAGCCGGTTGAGCCGGGCGACCACGGCGAGTAGGTCGGCCCCAAGGCCGGACTGGGGTTCGGTGTTTGCGGCGTCAACGACATCAGTGTGGTTGGCGGCGGATGCGTTCATACATCCATGGTTGCATAGCTTTGCTAAGCGAGGCGAACGCCACACGCGTCGCCGCAAAAACCCAGCGTGCCGGGTGTGGCGCGGGGACTTGCCGCTGCGGCCTGGCAGAATCGGTGAGGTGACCGTCCCCCGACCATCCCGATCACGCCACCGGGGTGGACCGCTGCGACCGGTCGAGTTGGCGCAGGCCGCCGTAATGGGCGCGCTGTGCGCGGTCATCGCCATCCTCTCGGTGGTCGTCCCGTTCGCCGCGGGACTGGCGTTGCTGGGCACCGTGCCCACCGGGCTGCTGGCCTACCGCTACCGGTTCCGCGTCCTGATGGCCGCGACGGTCGCGGCCGGGATGATCGCCTTCCTGATCGCCGGGTTGGGCGGCCTCATGACCGTCATCCATTGCGTCTACATCGGCGGTCTGACCGGAATCATCAAGCGCAAGCGCCGTGGCTTGCCGACGGTGATCGTCTGGTCATTGGTCGCCGGCCTGGCGTTCGGTGCCGCCGACGTCATCGGCCTGACCGTGATGACCCGGCTGCGTCACCTGATCTTCGACGTCATTACCGCGGACGTGAACGGCGTCGCGGCCTTCCTGACGCGCGTACACATGCACGGCGTTGGCGAGGACTTGAAGCGGTATTTCGCTCTCGGCGTGCAGCATTGGCAGTTGCTGGTGCTGCTCTATTACCTCGTCGGGATCCTGGCCGTGTCGCTGATCGGCTGGTGGGCGCTGTCTCGCCTGCTGGACCGGATGCGCGGCATCCCCGACGTGCACCAGTTGGACGCGTGGGACGGAAGCGGTGCCGAGGAGGGCCCCGTCGGGCCGGTGCCGGTGCGGCTGGACAAGGTGCGCTTCCGTTACCCCGGTGCCCGCCAGGACGCGCTGCGCGAGCTCAGCCTGGACCTGCAGGTCGGCGAACACGTCGCGATCACCGGACCCAACGGCTCCGGAAAGACCACGCTGATGCTGATTTTGGCCGGCCGCGAACCCACGTCGGGCACTGTGCAGCGCCCGGGCGCGGTGGGCCTCGGCAAGCCGGGCGGCACCGCGGTCGTGCTGCAGCACCCCGAAAGCCAGGTGCTGGGCACGCGGGTCGCCGACGACGTGGTCTGGGGTCTGCCGCCCGGCACCAAGATCGACGTGGACCGGCTGCTGAGCGAGGTCGGCCTCGACGGGCTCGCGCAACGCGACACGGGAAGCCTCTCCGGTGGCGAGCTGCAGCGCCTCGCGCTCGCCGCGGCGATGGCCCGGGAGCCGGCGTTGCTCATCGCCGACGAGGTGACCACCATGGTCGACCAGCAGGGACGAGACACGTTGCTGCGCGTGCTGTCCGATCTGACCAAGCGCCACCGCACCGCCCTGGTGCACATCACGCACTACAACAACGAGGCCGATTCCGCCGACCGCACAATCGATCTCAGCGATTCCCCGGATAACGCGGGCATGGTCGAGACGGTGCCGGCGCCGGCCGGAACCAATGGGGCCACGGCGGTCAACCGCGGCTCGCAGGCTCCAGTGATCGAACTCGTCGGCGTCGGCCACGTATACGGCAGCGGCACCCCGTGGGCCAAAACCGCACTGCGCGACGTCAGCTTCACCGTGGAGCAGGGAGACGGCGTGCTGATCCACGGCGGCAACGGCTCGGGCAAGTCGACGCTCGCCTGGATCATGGCCGGGCTCACGGTGCCCACGTCCGGAACCTGCCTCATAGATGGTCGGCCCATCCACGAGCAGGTCGGCGCGGTGGCGTTGTCGTTCCAGGCGGCCCGGCTGCAGCTGATGCGCAGCCGCGTCGACCTGGAAGTGGCGTCGGCGGCGGGCTTTTCGCCGCGGGAGACCGATCGCGTCGCCGAGGCGCTCGCCGTCGTCGGACTCGATGCCGCCCTGGCCAAGCGGCCGATCGACCAGCTCAGCGGCGGTCAGATGCGCCGCGTGGTGCTTGCCGGCCTGTTGGCCCGTTCGCCGCGGGCCCTGATCCTCGACGAGCCGCTGGCCGGGTTGGACGCCGCCAGCCAGCGCGGCCTGCTGCGGCTGCTGGTAGACCTGCGCCGCGAACAGGATCTGACGGTGGTCGTCATTTCGCACGACTTCGTCGGGCTGGAGGAGTTGTGCCCGCGCACCCTACATCTGCGCAACGGCGCCCTGGAGCCCGTGTCGGCCACGGCGGGGGGGATGGCATGACCGCAACCTCGACGCCGGACCGCGGCTCGACCCGACGCACGCCGCGTCCCGTCGTGCTGCTTGTACCCGTGCCCGGAACCTCCACCATCCACGAACTGTGGGCGGGCACCAAACTGCTCGTCGTCTTTGGAGTTTCGGCGCTGCTGACGTTCTACCCGGGCTGGGTGACGATCGGGTTGGTCGGGGCGCTGGTCCTGGCGGCGGCCCGGATCGCGCGCATCCCGCGCGGTGCGCTGCCGTCGGTCCCGCGGTGGTTGTGGATCGTCATCGCCCTGGGCGGCATCACCGCCGTGCTGGGCGGCGGCACCCCGAAATTTTCGATCGGCGGCCTCGAGATCGGACTCGGGGGAGGCCTGCAGTTCCTGCGCATCAGCGCGCTGTCGATCGTGCTGCTCGCCCTCGGCGCGATGGTGTCCTGGACCACCAATGTCGCCGAAATAGGGCCAGCGCTGGCCACTTTGGGCCGACCGTTCAAGCTGCTGCGGATCCCGGTCGACGAATGGGCGGCGGCCCTGGCCCTGGCGCTGCGCGCCTTCCCGATGCTGATCGACGAGTTCCAAGTGCTCTACGCCGCCCGCCGGCTGCGGCCCAAACGAATACCGCGGAGCCGCAAGGCCCGTCGCCGGCGGCACGCCCTGGAGTTGATCGACCTGCTGGCCGCCGCCACCACCGTTACCCTGCGGCGCGCCGACGAGATGGGCGACGCGATCACCGCCCGCGGCGGCGCCGGGCAGCTCTCGGCGAATCCGGCGCGGCCCAAGCTGGCCGACTGGGTGACGATCGCGATCACCGTCGCGGTCAGTGGGCTTGCCGTGGTGCTCGAGACGATCCTCCACGCGATGCCCTAGGCATGGCCGACGTTCGCCGCACTCGCAGCATCGCGGCCCGCCCCCAACAGATCTGGGACGTCCTTGCGGATTTCGGCGCGATCAGTTCGTGGGCCGGCAACGTCGACCACTCGTGCATTCTGTTCTCCGGAGCCGACGGGGCCGCCGTCGGCACCGCCCGGCGGGTCCAGGTCAAGCGCGATGCCCTCGTCGAACGCATCATCGAGTTCGACCCGCCGCGCGCCCTCGCGTACGACGTCGAGGGCCTGCCCAGCCGCGTGCGCAGGATGACCAACCGCTGGACGCTCGACCCGTCCCCTTCGGGCTCGACCGTCGTGGCGCTGACGAGCACGGTCGAAATCGGCGCTCGCCCAGTCCAAAAGCTCGCCGAAGGTATCCTGTGTCGGTTTCTCGCGCGACAGTCCGACGTGATGCTCGCCGGGCTCGCGAATCGATTGGAGAAAGCCCGTGTCTGATCGGCCCGACGTCGTCATCATCATGACCGACGAGGAGCGCGCGGTCCCGCCGTACGAGGCGCCCGAGGTGCTGGCCTGGCGCGACCGAATACTGAGCGGGCGCAAGTGGTTCGACGACCACGGCGTCAGCTTCGGCCGGCACTACACCGGCTCGCTGGCCTGCGTGCCCAGCCGCCCGACGATCTTCACCGGGCACTACCCCGACCTGCACGGGGTCACCCAGACCGACGGCATCGGCAAGACGGCCGACGATTCCCGCATGCGCTGGCTCCGCCAGGGCGAGGTGCCCACCCTGGGCAACTGGTTTCGGGCGGCGGGTTACGACACCCACTACGACGGCAAGTGGCACATCTCGCACGCCGACCTCGTCGATCCCTCGACCGGGCGTTCACTGCTGACCAACGACGACGACGGCGTCGTCGACGCCGCGGCCGTCCAGCGCTACCTGGACGCCGATCCGCTTGGGCCGTTTGGCTTTTCGGGATGGGTGGGTCCCGAACCGCACGGCGCGCTGCTGGCCAACGCGGGCATCCGCCGGGACCCGTTGATCGCCGACCGCGTCGTCGCCTGGCTCACCGACCGCTACGCCCGCCGCCGCACCGGCGACGCCGACGCGCTGCGCCCGTTCCTGTTGGTCGCCAGCTTCGTGAACCCCCACGACATCGTGCTGTTCCCCACGTGGTCGCGCCGGGGTCCGGTCAAGCCGTCACCGCTGGACCCGCCGGCGGTGCCCGCGGCGCCCACCGCGGACGAGGACCTGTCGACGAAGCCGGCCGCCCAAATCGCCTTCCGCGAGGCCTATTACTCCGGCTACGGCCCGGCACCGGCGATCAACCGAATCTACGAGCGCAGCGCCCAGCGCTACCGCGACCTCTATTACCGCCTGCACGCCGAGGTGGACGGGCCCATCGACCGCGTCAGGCGGGCGGTGACCGAGGGGGGTTCGGCCAACGCGGTTCTGGTGCGCACCGCCGACCACGGTGACCTGCTGGGCGCCCACGGTGGGCTGCACCAGAAATGGTTCAACCTGTACGACGAGGCGACCCGCGTTCCGTTCGTGATCGCGCGCACCGGCGAGCGGTCGACCGGGCCGCGCGTGGTGACCGCGCCGACGTCGCACGTCGACCTTGTGCCGACGCTGCTTTCGGCCGCCGGCATCGATGTTGCCGCCGCCGCGTCCGCTCTCGCCGCGTCGTTCTCGGAGGTCCACGAGCTGCCCGGCCGCGACCTCATGCCGATCGTCGACGGGGCACCCGCCGACGATTCGCGGGCCGTCTACCTGATGACCCGCGACAACATGCTCGAGGGCGACAGCGGCGCCTCGGGGCTCGCGCGCCGCCTGAAGCGGACCGTCAATCCGCCTGCGCCGCTGCGGATTCGGGTGCCCGCGCACACCGCCTCAAATTTCGAGGGACTCGTGGTGCGCGTCGACGACGCGACGGCGACCGGGGGCGCCGGGCACCTGTGGAAGCTGGTCCGCACGTTCGACGATCCGGCCACCTGGACCGAACCTGGGGTGCGCCACCTCGCGGCCAACGGGCTGGGCGGCGAGGCATACCGGACATCACCGGTGGACGACCAGTGGGAGCTGTACGACCTGACCGCCGACCCGATCGAAACCGACAACCGCTGGACGGATCCCGACCTGCATGACCTGCGCCAGCACCTGCGCACGCAGCTCAAGCATGTCCGGGCCGCCTCCGTGCCGGAGCGAAACCGCCCGTGGCCCTACGTGTCTCGGCGGCCACCGACGCCGTCACCGTCGAGGCTGGGCCGCCTGGTTCAGGCCGTGCGTCCGCGAGCCTAACCCCACTGCGAAAAATCGACCGGCATTTCGCGGGGCGGTCAGGCTCGCGCAGCGCGACGATTCGCGGTTTTCCGCGCGGGTCGCGGGCGATGCCCCGGATCGCACGCGTTCAAGGCGGCCTCGACGGTGGCGTCGAGCAGAATGTCGTCGATCGGCCCGATGGCTGGAATCACGGCCCGAAGCAACAACGGGCCGGTCAAAAGGTCGGAAACGACGCTAGGCTGCGCCGGTAGCGGGATCTCACCTCGCTCGGCTGCCCGGCCCAGCATTGCGGCCACGGAGTCGCGACGCGGCGCCATGAACCGCTCGAACACCACGTCGCTCAGATCGGAGTCGGCGTGCGCGTCGGCGAGCAGACCGGGCAGCGCGATCTGAATGACCGGGTCGTTGAAGAACTTGCGCTGAAGCTCCTGAACGAGCCGCAGATCCTCCGTCAGGTTTCCGCTGTCGGGGGCCGGGTCGACCCCGAAGCGGCTGACCAGTAACCCGACTACGAGCTCGCCCCGCGTTTTTGCCCGGCGGTAGATCGCGGCCCGGGTGGTTCCGGCAACCTTGGCGACACGATCGATGTTGATAGCCGCGTACCCATGCGAAAGCAGCACCGCCTCAACCGCATTCGCGATCGCGATGTCCAGGGTGGTGTCGCGCGGGCGACCTCGAAGGACCGACATGTGAACTCCAGCACCATAGCGGTTGACAGATTAACGATACACAGTGCACTATAAATCGATGCAAACAATTTGGGTTGTCGGCGCGACCGGCAAGGGCGGTCGCGCAATCGCTCGTGAACTCGTCGCCAGCGGGGCCGATGTCGTTCTGGTCGGCCGTGACCACAGCAGGCTGACCGGTGTCGCCGACTCAGTGGGCGGGCCGGTGCGCACCCAGGTGTCCTCTGGGCTCACCGAGTTGATCGAGCTGATCGGCGTCGAAAGGCCGGCGGTGGTGGTGAACACCATTGGCCCGTTTAGCGTGACCGCCATGCCCGTGGCGCGCGCGAGCATGGCCGCCGGAAGTCACTACGTGGATCTGGCCAATGAGTTGGAGCCGGTGCGCGAGCTACTGAAACTGGATGGCGACGCACGAACCCAAGGAGTCACGTTGGTTACCGGCGCCGGCTTCGGGGTGCTGGCCACTGAGACGCTGGTCATCGAGCTGCGCAGTGATCGGCCCGCGCAGCGCGCCAGGGTCGCCGCGCTGCCCGCCGTGGACGGGATGGGATCTGCCGTTTTGGCCAGCGTGATCGATGGTGTCGCTTACGGCGGGCGACGCTACCGGGATGGGCAACTGGTGCGTCGACGGCTCGGGGCCGACCACGCACGGATTCCGTTGCCCGACTTGCCCGCAGTGGATGCGCTCGCGGTGCCGACGGGCGAATTGGAGGCGGCGCACCGGGCGTCCGGCGCGGGCGATGTGCTCGCGTACTCCAGCGAGGTCCCAAGCGGACGAATGGTGCGGACGATGTTACCGGCGGCGTCGGCGCTGCTGGCGGTGCGCCCGATCCGGTCCGGGTTGCAGCGGCTCGTCAGCCGAATGCGGCTGAGTCCACCGGTGAAACCGGGCGACGTGTCCTGGGCGTACGCACGGCTGGAGTGGCCCGACGGCACCCACCGCGAGGCCTGGCTGCGCACCGGCGAGGGCTACGGGTTCACCGCGAAAGTGGCCGCGCACACCGCCGTACGGATCAACAACGGGGCTGCACGGGCCGGCGCGTTCACACCGGGCGCGTTGTTCGGCGCCGAGTTGGCCCGGGACGCAGGTGCAGAGATCATCACACGGGAGGGAGTGGCCCGATGATCGGCTCTGCCGTGCAGCGCCGCGAGCTACGGATCTCGGCCAGCGCCGGCGAGCAGCTTGACGCCTGGGCGTATCTGCCCGAGGGGCCCGGTCCGTTCCCGGTCGTAGTGATGGCGCATGGCATCGGCGGTATCAAGGCGGCAGGCTTGGCGCCGTTTGCTGAGCGGTTCGCCTGCAATGGATTCGCGGCGGTCGTGTTTGATTACCGGCATTGGGGGCGTTCCACGGGTCAGCCGCGGGAGTTCCTGTCGATCCGTCGCCAGCTCGAGGACTACCGCACCGCGCTGGGCTGGACGCGCGCGCAGGATGAGTTCGATAGTGCGCGAATCTTCGTGTGGGGCACTTCGTTTGCCGGCATGCACATTGTCGAGCTGGCCGCCAGCGAATTCGACCTGGCCGGCGCCATCGCGCAGTGCCCCCTGGTGGACGGGTTGGCGGGACTGGTCAACGTCCCGCCGACGCGGGGGCTGCGGCTGACCGCTCACGCGGTAGCCGATCTGGCCGGATCGGTACTTGGCCGAGGGCCGCGCTACCTGCCAATCAGCGTGCCGCCCGGGCAATTTGGCGTTATTTCCACGGACGACGCAATGATCGGGTACACCCGGCTCCACCCCGCCGACGAGTCCTGGCCCAACAAGATCACCGCTCGGTCGCTGCTCGACGTGACGGTCCACCGCCCGGTGCGCCGCGCGCGTAAGGCTCGGTGCCCGCTGCTGATGGTCGTGGCCGAACACGACACCATGGCTCCCGTCGGACCGGCATTGGCGGTGGCCACCAAGGCACCGCATGGAGAGCTCTATCGAAGTCGCGGTGGACATTACGATGTCTACGCCGGCGGGCTCGATCACGAGAACGTGCTGCGGTTCGAGGTGTCTTTCTTGCGCCGGCACGCCGGAATGCCCGACGACGCAGTCCGGACCGCTACGTCCGCATCCGGTCGATGAGGTTGGACAGCACGACGATGCTTTCGCTGCGTTCGATGTCCGCGCTCGAGCGGATGCGTTCCAGGGCCGCCTCCAAGTGCCGCATGTCGCGGGCCAGCACGTGCAGGATCGCATCCGATGTGCCGGTGACCGTCGCCGCGCTGACCACCTCGGGCATGTCCACCCACGCCGCCCGCAGCCGATCGGGTTCGATCGTGCCGTGGCAGAACACCTGCACGTAGGCCTCCGTCTTCCAGCCGAGCGCGTTGGGGTCGACGACCGTCGTGAAGCCCCTGATCGCCCCGTCGTCGAGCATCCGGTCGACGCGGCGCTTGACCGCCGGGGCCGAAAGATTCACCGTCTGGCCGATCTCCGCGAAGGTGGCCCGCGCATTTCTGGTCAGCTCGGCGAGGATCCGTTCGTCCGTCTCGTCCAGGCGGTCCATCCGTCGCTCCTTAACGAATCGCCGTGACACGCGCTTTGGCGCAACAAATCGATTATAAACACGCAAGAAACGTCGTTTGCTTGTTTCGAGCGGCGCAAATACCGTTGATTTATGACGGATTCGTACCTCGCCGCACCCTCGTCCGCGACATGGCGCGAGTCCCGGACCCGCCGCTACGCGATGACCCGGCCCGACTTCTTCGCCGTGGAATACGCGATCAACCCCTGGATGGACGTCGGCACACCCGTCGACGCCCACCTCGTCCGGGCGCAGTGGGACGCCCTGCGCCAGACGTACCTGCGGCTGGGCCACCACGTGGACGTGATCGGACCCGTGCCCGGTCTCCCGGACATGGTCTACGCCGCCAACGGCGGGTTCATCGCCCGCGACATCGCCATCGTCGCCAGGTTTCGGTTCGCCGAGCGTGCCGGCGAGTCTCGCGCCTATTCCGAATGGATGGCGTCGCTGGGTTATCGGCCGGTGGCCACCCGCCACGTCAACGAGGGACAGGGCGACCTGCTGATGGTCGGCGATACGGTGTTGGCGGGCTATGGGTTTCGGACCGACCGGCGCGCGCACCCGGAAATCGCCGCGGCGCTGGGCGTTCCGGTCGTCTCGCTGGAGCTGGTGGACCCGCGCTTCTACCATCTCGACACCGCGCTGGCAGTGCTCGACGACGACACGATCGCGTTCTATCCACCGGCATTTAGCGCGGCGGCGCAAGATCGGCTGCGCACACTCTTTCCGGACGCGATCGTCGTGGGAAGCGCCGACGCCTACGTGCTCGGGCTCAACGTCGTCTCCGACGGCCGCAACGTTGTGCTGCCTTCGGCGGCAACCGGTTTCGCCACACAACTGCGGGAGGCCGGCTTCGAGCCGGTCGGGGTGGATTTGTCCGAATTGCTCAAGGGCGGCGGCTCCGTCAAATGCTGCACATTGGAGGTATTCCCATGACGATTCTCGACGCCCGGACCGCCCACGGAACCGACGCGGCGATCGGGCTGGTCGAAAGGTATGCGGCGCATAACTATTCGCCGCTGCCCGTCGTCGCGGCAAGCGCAGAGGGCGCATGGATCACCGACGTCGAAGGCCGTCGCTACCTGGATTTCCTGGCCGCCTACTCGGCGGTCAACTTCGGTCACCGCCACCCCGAGATCACCGAGACCGCCCACGCGCAACTGGACACCGTCACGTTGGTGAGCCGCGCGTTCCACTCCGACACGCTCGGGCCGTTCTGCGCCGCGCTCGCCGGACTGTGCGGCAAGGACATGGTGCTGCCGATGAACTCGGGCGCCGAAGCCGTGGAGAGCGGGCTAAAGGTCGCCCGCAAATGGGGCGCCGAGGTCAAGGGCGTCGCCGCGGGACAGGCCAATATCATCGTGGCGGACAACAACTTCCACGGCCGCACGATCAGCATCGTCAGCTTCTCGTCCGACCCGACGGCGCGCGACGGGTTCGGGCCCTTCACCCCGGGATTCCGTTCGGTGCCGTTCGGCGACGCCGCGGCGCTGGCCCGGGCGATCGACGACGACACGGTGGCCGTGCTGCTCGAGCCCGTCCAGGGCGAGGCGGGCATCGTCGTCCCGCCCGACGATTACCTGTCGATGGTCCGCGCGCTGTGCAGCGAGCACAACGTGCTGATGATCGCCGACGAGATCCAGTCGGGGCTGGCCCGCACCGGCTACACGTTCGCCTGCGACCGGTGGGGCGTCGTGCCGGACGTCTACCTGCTCGGTAAGGCGCTGGGCGGCGGAGTGGTGCCCCTGTCCGCGGTCGTCGCCGACCGCGACATCCTCGGCGTGCTGCGCCCCGGCGAACACGGCTCGACCTTCGGCGGCAACCCACTCGCGGCGGCGATCGGCACCACGGTCGTCTCGATGCTGGCGCGTGGCGAATTCCAGGCCCGGTCGGCCCAATTGGGTGCGCACCTGCACCGCCGGCTGCGGGGGCTGATCGGTCACGGTGTGATCGCGGTGCGGGGCCTGGGGCTGTGGGCCGGCGTCGACATCGAACCCACGCTCGGCACCGGCAAGGAAATGAGCCTGCGGCTGGCCCGGCGCGGCGTCCTGGTGAAGGACACCCACGGCTCGACGCTGCGATTCGCGCCGCCGCTGGTGATCACCCGCCAGGAGATCGACTGGGCGATTGACCAGTTCGCTGCGGCATTGCGGGAGGCTCGCGCATAATCAGCTGATCCACGCAACAGGGGGCGCACGTGCCATCCAGCTCGATCAGCCTGACGGACCAAATGCTGCGGCGCCGTCCCGTCGTCGGCGCCCACGCCGCGCGCGGGGCCGCGGATCACCTCAAGCGCAGCATCGGCACTTTCCAGCTCACCATGTTCGGGGTCGGCTCCACGATCGGCACCGGCATCTTCTTCGTCATGTCCCAGGCGGTGCCCGAGGCCGGCCCCGGCGTGATCGTCTCGTTTCTCATCGCGGGCATCGCCGCCGGGCTGGCGGCCATCTGCTACGCCGAATTGGCTGCGGCGGTGCCGGTTTCGGGGTCGGCCTATTCCTACGCGTACACCACGCTGGGCGAGGCCGTCGCGATGGGCGTCGCGGCGTGCCTGCTGCTGGAGTACGGGGTGTCAACGGCCGCCGTCTCGGTCACCTGGAGTGGCTACCTGAACAAGCTGCTGCACAACGTGTTCGGATTCCAACTGCCGCACGCGCTGTCGGCGGCGCCCTGGGACTCGGAACCGGGCGTCGTGAACCTGCCGGCGATCATCCTGATCGTGATGTGCGCGCTGCTGCTGGTCCGCGGTGCCAGCGAGTCGGCCAAGGTCAACACCGTCATGGTGCTCACCAAGCTCGGCGTGTTGATTATGTTCGTCATCCTGGCGTTCACGGCCTTCGACCTCGGCCGGCTCAAGGACTTCGCCCCGTTCGGCGTCGCCGGCATCGGCTCGGCGGCCGGCACCATCTTCTTCTCGTACATCGGCCTCGACGCGGTCTCGACGGCCGGTGACGAGGTGAAGGATCCGCAGAAGACCATGCCGCGCGCCATCCTCGCGGCGCTGGCGACCGTCACTACCGTCTACGTGCTTGTCGCGCTGGCCGCGCTCGGCACCCAGTCGTGGCGCGACTTCGCCGCCCAGCAGGAGGCGGGGCTGGCCACGATCCTCGACAACGTCACCCACGGCCGTTGGGCCAGCACAATTCTGGCCGCTGGCGCCGTAATCTCGATCTTCTCGGTCACGTTGGTGACGATGTACGGCATGACGCGCATCCTGTTCGCCATGGGCCGCGACGGGCTGCTGCCGTCGCGGTTCGCCACGGTGAATGCGCGGACCATGACCCCGGTGAGCAACACGGTGATCGTCGCGGCGGCCGCGGGGTGCCTGGCCGCCTTCGTGCCGCTCGACAAGCTGACCGACATGGTGTCCATCGGCACCCTGACGGCGTTCATCGTCGTCTCCGTCGGCGTCATCATCCTGCGCGTGCGCGAACCCGACCTGCCGCGGGCGTTCAAGGTGCCGGGTTATCCTGTCACGCCGGCCCTTTCGGTGTTGGCCTGCGGCTACATCCTGGTCAGCCTGCACTGGTACACGTGGATCGCGTTCTCCGGATGGATTGCGGTGGCGCTGATCTTCTACTTCGTCTGGGGCCGCCACCACAGTGCCCTCAACGAGGAGGAAACGCCGTGACCGTGGTCGCCGGTTACCGGGCCGGCGAAGTCGGGCTGTCGGGTCTGCACCTGGCCGTCCGCGCCGCGCGGACGCTCGGGACGTCGCTCACCGTGGCGACCATCGTGCCCAAGCCGTGGCTGATACCGTCACTGGCCCGCGTCGACGCCGAATACGAGCAGTGGGCCGAGCATTTGGCGACGGACTCAGCGGAGGAGGCCGCGCGCTTCCTGCACCATCTGTGCGACGGGATCGACGTCACCTACCTGCATCGCGCGCACCGCTCGGTGTCGGCGGGACTGATCGAGGTGGTCGAGGAAGTCGGCGGCGAAGTCGTCGTGCTGGGGTCGCTGCCCAGCGGGGGACCGGGTCTGGTCGTCATCGGTACCACTGCCGACTGGCTGCTGCACGCGTCGACGGTGCCGGTCGCCATCAGCCCCCGCGGATATCGCGCGCACACAGGCGGATTGACGCGGATCACCTGCGCCTACGCCGCCACCCCCGACGCGGTCGAGGTGGTGCGGCGCTGTGCCGAGACCGCGCAGCGGTTCGGGGTACCGCTGCGGGTGATGACCTTCGCCGTCCGCGGCAAGACGATGTATCCGCCCGAGGTCGGATTGGGCGTCGAGGACGAGATCCTCGAGGCGTGGGCCGCGCAGGCGCGCGAGATCCTGGCGAGCCTGAAGACCGACGGGGTGGTCGGCGAAGACGTTGCGCTGCAAGTGGTTACCGGCCACGACTGGAACGAGGCGCTGGGCAACGCGGACTGGCACGACGGCGACATCCTGGCGCTCGGGACGCGACCGCGCGACGAAATCCGCCGGGTTTTCCTCGGTTCCCGCAGCGCCAAGATCATCCGCGAGAGCCCGGTGCCGGTGCTGGTGCTGCCCGGCTAGGAGCTGCCGAGCGTCACGCCAGCGTGACGCTCGCGGCGACTTGGCTCACGGACACTAGCGCGGCACCTGCACCAACGGCTGGCCGCCGATCTGGCCCCAGCAGCCGGCCGGGTCGCGCCCGTTCTTCACCTGATCATTGAGGCAGTTGAAGATCGCGATCCGCAGATCCGGTGGGGGCTGGTTGGCGCGCTGCTCGGCGGCCAACCGGTTCTGCTCCGCGGTCTTGACGTCCTGCTGGGCGTTGATCGTTTCCTGCACCTTCTGGTTGTAGGCGTCGATGCGCTGCTGGGTGGGCTGGTCGTAGAAGATCCGCGGGATCCGCACGTCGAGGATCTCGATCTCGGTGCCCACGGCGTCCTGCAGGTCCTTTTTGACCTGCGCGGCCATCGCCGGCAAGTCCGCGCCCTGGGCGGGTGCGGTCATCTGCGCCGACGCGCCCGGCGCGTTCGCCGCCGCCGCCAGCATCACCTGCGGGTTGAACGTGGCGAACACCTTCGACAACGCCACCTGCGCTTGCCGGTCCACCAACTGCTCCTTGATCGTCTGGAACACGTTGGCGCCGCCGTAATCCTGGAACAGCTTCGGGGCCGCGCCCTCGCGCAGCCGCCAGTTCAGGTTCTCGTCGACGTAGGCGTTGGAGTTGTTGGCCAGCCGCACATTGATCGCGGCCGGGTTGTTGTTGGCGCCCCTGCCCTGGCTGGCGTCGTCGAAGCTGTTCGACTCGAACGCCTGCAACTGGATCGCCTCCGACAGCTCACTCACCTTGCGCCACGGCGCATGCCACACGATCCCGGCGCCGTGCACGCCCACCGGCTTGCCGAACTCGGTGATGATGCCGACGTTGCGCGTGTCCACCCGGTCATAGGCGCTGATAAGGGTGAACACCACGCCGAACAACGCAGCCGCCGCGGTGATGCCCCACCAGGTCGGCCTCGTCCCCGCGCCGAGGAACAGGCTCGCGACGAAAGCCACGGCCGCCACCAGGAAAAACAGGATCGCAATAATCCACCACCCGGGCATGACATCCTCTCCTTGTTGCAGGTCGCGTCAGCGTACCGCCCGTCGACGGGCCTGTGAACGCTTTCGCGGGACACGCGGCTAGCGCTGCGCGGCGGCGTTGGCGGCCGCCTGAGCCTTACGCAGGGTGGCGGCGACATCGCCTCGACCCAAGAACATTTCGTCGAAATAGCTTTGCAGGGCGGTGTATCCCGCGGCGAAGCCGGCGCCGCCCGGCGCGGGGATGCGGGGGCCCTTCAGCACCGAGAAGAACGGCCGGACGTCGATGCCCTCGGTGGCCCAGTGGTCGAAGTAGACCGGCTGGGCCGAGAGCACCGCCGGAATGGCGGCGCCGTCGCGGCCCAGGTAGGCGTTGCCCTCCCGGCTGCCCATCCAGGCCAGCACCTGGCGCACCGCATCCGGGTGCTTGGTCGCCGAATTGCCCGCCGCGGCAATGCCGTTGGTGACACTCACGCGGCCGGCGGGACCCGCCGGCATCATCGCCACACCCCAGTGGAAGCGCGCATCGCGGGCGACCGGTTTCAGGTTGTAGGTGCCGGACTGGAAGAGCGCCATCTTGCCCGCCAGGAACTGATTGCGGGAGAAGTCGCCGTTGTCGTTGGTGTCGGAGGCCGGCGGCGCGACGTGGTCGTCATTGATGAGACGGACCAGATACCGGAAGGCCGACACCGCCGCTGGGTTGTCGAAGGCGAACTCGTCGCCGCGCTGGAACACCCCACCCGCCGAGCCGATGTAGTTCAGGTAGATACCCTGGGGGTCGTTGGCCGCGTTGTATCCCCACTGCCGGACCCGTCCGGCGTCGAAACGCGCTGTGCCTGCGGCATTTCCGTCGGTGTCGAGGGTCAGCCGGGACAGCAGGGGGCGCAGCGTGTCGCCGTCGCCGTTGGGGCTCCACCGCAAGCCGTCGAGTTGGGCGGGATCGACTCCGGCCGCCGCGAGCAGGTCGGCGTTGTAATACAGCGCGATTCCGCCGTCGGTCAGCTGCGGCACACCCCACAGCACGCCGCCGCGGGTGAACTGCTCGACCACCGCCGGATCCCAGTCGGCGGTCGCATTTGGGCCCAGCATCTGGCCGACGTCGAGCAACCGGCCGTCGTCGGCGTAGGCGGCGAGGTACGCGTTGGACACCCAGAAGATGTCGTCGGCGCTGCCGCCCGCGACGTCGGTGCGCAGCGTGTTGAAGTACGTCGAATACGCGACGATGTTGGTGCGGACCTCGATGTCGCGATGCGTGCGATTGAACTCCGCGAACGACTGCTGATACGCCGCGGCGATCTGGTCGGCCCAGACGCGCACCTTGACGACGATCTTGCCGCCGTGCGGTTCGGCGGAATAGTCCAACAGCACGGCCATCGCGGCCAGCAGCGCCGCCACCAGGGCCAGGGCCCCCGCGACGAGTGTCGATGAGCGGGGCCTCGTCATTTGAGCCCCGAAACGACAATCGACGCGACGATGTGGCGTTGGAAGCCGACGAACAGCGCGATCAGCGGGACGATCGCGAGCGTCGTCGCGGCCATCACCAACGTCCACTGAGAGTTGAACCGCGACTGCAGATCTGCCGTCGCCACGGTGAGCACCCGCCACTTGTGCCCGCTGGTGATCACCAGCGGCCACATGAAGTTGTTCCATTGCGACACCACCGTGATCAACGTCAAGGCGGCCAGCACCGGGCGGCTGGCGGGGATCACCACGTGCACGATCACGTCCAGGGTGTTGGCCCCGTCGAGGCGCGCGGCGTTGATCAAGTCGTTCGGGATGATGCGAAAGTGCTCGCGCAGCAAGAAAATCGCGTACGGCGAGCCGAACATGAACGGCAGCACCAACGCCCAGAACGTGTTGCGCAGGCCCAGCTGCGCCATCATCAGATACATCGGCACCACCGTGACCGTTCCCGGCACCATCAGCGTGGCGATGTAGACCCAGAACAGCGCGTCGCGCCCGGGGAAATGCAGGCGCGCGAACGCGTATCCGGCCAGCACCGAAAACGTCAGCTGGCCCACCAGGATCACCGCCGTCATCAGCGCGGTCACCGCCGCCGCCCGGCCGAACCCGGCGCCGCCCAGATCGGAGTAGTTGGCCAGCGTGGGCGGCCGCGGCAGTTGTAGCGGCGTGCCGGTGGCGAACTGGTGTGCCGAGGTGAAGGAGGTCAGCAATCCAAGGGCGAACGGCGCCAACGTGATCAGCGCACCCACCGTCAGGCCGGCGTAGATGGCAACGTTGAAGAGGCGGCTAGACGAGGTCATAGCTGATCCGCCGCCGGAAGTAGAGGTGCTGCACGACGGTGACCCCGATCAGGATGACGAACAGCACCACCGCCATCACCGATGCCCGCCCGATCGCCGCCGCCCCGAACGCCTCGGCGTAGATGCGGTGCGCCACCAGGTCGGTGCTGTTGCCCGGGCCGCCGCCGGTCAGGGCGTACACCATGTCGAAAACCTGTGCGGTGCTGACAATCCCGGTCACCAGGACGAAAAACATCGTCGGACGAAGCATGGGCAGGGTGATGCGCCAGAACCGTTGCCACGCGTTGGCGCCGTCGGTGCGCGCGGCCGCGTGGATGTCGTCGGGGATGGCCAACAGGCCCGCCAGGAACGACAGCGAGACATACCCGACGTTGGTCCACACCACGACGGCCGACACCAGCGGCAGCGCGAAGCTGGGGTCGGACAGCCACCCGATGCTGTGGCCCAGTACGGCGCTGACGGCGCCGTCGGTGGGAGCCAGGATCCAGCGCCAGAGCACCGCGATCGCCAGCGGCGCGCAGATCCAGGGCAGCACGTACACCGTGCGGAACAGCCCGGTCCCGGGGAGTTGGCGGGCGAGCATGGAGGCGGCCAGCAGACCGAGGACCGTCTGCGCGGGAACCACGATCGCGACGAAGACGGCGGTGACGACCAACGAGTTGGCGAAGCCGGAGTCCGTCAGCACCGACCGCCAGTTGGCCAGCCCCACATAGCGCAGCGGGCCCAGCAGGTCCCACCGGTAGAGGCTGAGCCAGATCACCACGAGGATGGGCAGCAACAGAAAGGCGATCACACCGAATAGGCTGGGTGCCAGCAGCGCGTAGCCCAGCGCGGTGGATCGCGGCTGTTTCCTCAGCACAGCGCTGGCCATGCAGGTAATTAAAGCGGGCGCAGGCGTCGTTCGGGGTGAGCGGTCGTTACGGTGGTGCGGTGACTTTGAACCGGGGGATCGATCCCGACTTCCTGGACCTGCCGCGCCACGAGCTCGCCGAAGCCGCGCTGTCGGCGGCCAAGGCGGCCGGGGCCAGCCACGCCGACCTGCGGCTTCACCGCCTGAGCAGCGAGATCATCCAGCTGCGCGACGGCGAACTGGAGACCGCGGTGGTCAGCCGCGAGGTGGGCCTGGCGGTGCGGGTGATCGTCGACGGCACCTGGGGATTCGCCTCCCACGCGGAGTTGGCGCCGGCCGTCGCGGCCGAGACCGCGCGCCGCGCCGTGCACGTGGCCACCACGCTGGCGATGCTGAACAAAGAGCGTGTCGAGCTCGCGGAGGAGCCGGTGTACACCGATGCCACCTGGGTGTCGAACTACCGGATCGACCCGTTCGAGATCCCCGGTCCCGACAAGATCGCCGTGCTGGAGGAGTACTCCGGGCGCCTGCTGGGCGCCGACGGCATCGACCACGTGTCGGCGGGCCTGACCGCCGTCAAGGAGCAGACGTTCTACGCTGACACCTTCGGATCGTCGATCACCCAGCAGCGGGTGCGGGTGCTGCCGTCGCTGGAGGCGGTGACCGTCGACGCCGCCGCCGGCAGCTTCGACTCGATGCGCACGCTGGCCCCGCCGATGGGACGCGGCTGGGAAGCGCTGGCCGGCGACGAGGTGTGGAACTGGACCGACGAGCTGGCGCAGCTGCCGTCGCTGCTCGCCGAGAAGGTCAAGGCGCCCAGCGTCACCGCGGGGCCGACGGATTTGGTGATCGACCCCACCAACCTGTGGCTGACCATCCACGAATCCATCGGCCACGCAACCGAATACGACCGCGCGATCGGCTACGAGGCCGCCTACGCCGGAACGTCGTTCGCCACCCCCGACAAGCTCGGCACCATGCGCTACGGCTCCCCGGTGATGAACGTGACCGCCGACCGCACCGTCGAACACGGCCTGGCCAGCATCGGCTACGACGACGAGGGAGTGGCCGCGCAAAGCTGGGATCTGGTGCGCGACGGGATCTTCGTCGGCTACCAGCTCGACCGGGTGTTCGCCCCCCGGCTTGGGCAGTCGCGCTCCAACGGGTGCTCGTACGCCGACTCGCCGCATCACGTGCCCATCCAGCGGATGGCCAACGTGTCGCTGCAGCCCGCTCCCGACGACATCAGCACGGCCGATCTGATCGGCCGCGTCGAGGACGGCATCTATATCGTCGGCGACAAGTCGTGGTCAATCGACATGCAGCGCTACAACTTTCAGTTCACCGGGCAGCGGTTCTTCCGCATCCGCGACGGCCGGTTGGACGGCCAGCTGCGTGACGTCGCCTACCAGGCGACGACCACCGATTTCTGGAATTCGCTGGAAGCCGTGGGTGGTGCGTCGACCTGGCGGCTGGGCGGCGCGTTCAACTGCGGCAAGGCGCAGCCCGGGCAGGTCGCCCCGGTCAGCCACGGCTGTCCGTCGGCGCTTTTCCGCGGGGTGAACGTGCTCAACACCGTCAGCGAGGGCACCCGATGATCACCCCGCAGCACGTCGTCAACATCGTTCTGGACGAGGCGGCCAAGCTCGGCGGCGCCAGCGAGACCATGGTGCTGGTCAGCGACAGGGTCGAGGCCACGCTGCGCTGGGCGGGCAATTCCATGACCACCAACGGGGTTTCGGTCAACCGCAGCATCGCCGTGATTTCCATTGTGCGGCAAGGCGACAGCGCACACATCGGCACCGTGGTCTCCGCCGAGGTCGACCCGCGGGTGATTCCGGGGCTGGTCGCGGCGTCCCAGGAGGCGGCCCGCTCGGCGCCGGAGGCCGGTGACGCCGCGCCGCTGCTGGCCGATAGCGGGGTGCCCGCCGATTGGGACGCACCGGTGCCGGGCACCGGCCCCCTGGTGTTCTCCGACGTCGCCGAGTCGCTGAGCCGGGGTTTCCTCGGCGCCGATCGATTGTATGGTTTTGCGCACCACAGTGTTTCGACGACATTCCTCGCGTCGTCGACCGGCCTGCGCCGGCGCTACACCCAGCCGACCGGGGCGCTGGAGATCAACGCCAAACGCGGCGACGCCAGCGCCTGGGCGGGCATCGGCACCGCCGACTTTGTTGATCTGCCCACCGATTCGCTGCTCGAGCAACTCTCGACGAGGCTTGATTGGGCCAAGCGCAGCGTCGCCCTGCCCGCCGGCCGCTACGAAACGATCATGCCGCCGTCGACGGTGGCCGACATGATGATCTACCTGGCCTGGTCGATGGCCGGCCGCGGCGCGCAAGAGGGACGCACGGCGTTATCCGCGCCCGGCGGGGGGACGCGGGTGGGGGAGCGGCTCACCGATCTGCCACTCACGCTGTTCTCCGACCCGATGGCGCCGGGGCTGGCGTGCACCCCGTTCGTCGCGGTGAGCGCCTCCTCGGAGACGATGTCGGTGTTCGACAACGGCATGGAGATCGCCCAGGTGGACTGGATCCGCAACGGCGTTATCAACGCCCTGGCCTACCCACGAGCCACGGCCGAGAAGTTCGACGCCAAGGTCGCCGTCGCCGCCGACAATTTGGTGATGACCGGCGGGTCGGCGGAGCAAGCCGACATGATCGCGGCCACCGAGCGCGGCCTGCTGTTGACCACCCTGTGGTACATCCGCGAGGTCGACCCGACCACGCTGCTGCTCACCGGGCTCACCCGCGACGGCGTCTACCTGATCGAGGACGGCGAGGTGACCGCGGCGGTCAACAACTTCCGGTTCAACGAGAGCCCGCTGGACCTACTGCGGCGGGCCAGCGAGGCGGGCGTGAGCGAAAAGACGCTGCCGCGAGAATGGGGTGACTGGGCGACCCGGGCGGCCATGCCGTCGCTGCGGATACCGGATTTCTATATGTCTTCGGTGAGCCAAGCGCAGTAGCGTGTGAGAAATGCTGACGCGGTTGGTGGCCCTGTCCCCGGGCGACGGGCGCATGACGGGCCTGGTACGGCGGGTGTGCGCGCAGACGATGTCGTTGCCGCCATTGCCCGCCGCGGTCGAGGTTTCCGAGCCGGCGTCGGAGGCGGAGGCCGTCGTTGCCGAGTTCGCCGAGCAGTTCAGCGCCGACGTCTCGGCGATCACCGGCGAACAGCGATCTCGATTGTGGAAGCAGCTGGGCGACAACACCTTTAGCGTGGTGACGCAGATGTACATCGCCGACTTCGTTCCGCGCGTGCGGGCCGGGCTGGAGGCGTTGGGCGTCGGTACGGAACACCTCGGCTGGGTGAACGGTCCGATCACGTGGGACCGCGCTACCGAGCCGTCGGATTTGGTGTTCAACGAGTTCCTGCCCGCCGTGGCCCGGATGCGCGCGCTGGACCCGGTCACCTCCGAGCTGGTCCGGCTGCGGGGCGCCGCGCAGCACAACTGCCGGCTGTGCAAATCGCTGCGTGAGAGCACGGCGCTGGACGCCGGGGCATCCGAGTCGCTGTACGGCGACATCGAACGCTACGAGGACTCGCCGGTGCTGACCCCGCGCGCTAAAGCAGCGCTGCGCTATACCGATGGGTTAATTTGGACGCCTGCGCACCTCGTCGCCGACGTTGTCGCCGAGGTGCGCTCCGGGTTTTCCGAGGCCGAGGCCGTCGAGCTCACCTTCGACGTCATGCGCAATGCCAGCAATAAAGTCGCGGTGTCGCTGGGCGCCGACGCCCCGCGGGTCGAGGAGGGAACCGAGCGATACTTGCTCGACGCCGACGGGCAGACGGTCTTCAGCTGACGGCCGACATGCGGCCAAGGTGCCGCGGCGTGCACGGCACCTCGGTCGGTTGGAGCTGCGGTCTAGCCGCCGCCTCCGCCGCCGGCGCCGGCTTCGCCAACGTTGTAGTAGTCGATGTCGTTGGGGTCGGCGCTGATCGTGGTCTTGGCCGGGTGCGTTGCCTCGGTGATCGCCACCACCGGTGCCGCAGCCATGGCCGCGATCGCGAGCGCCGCGAAGGCGGCTCGCGCGCCAAGGCGTCGAGGACAGTCGGCTGTAGTTCTACTCATTCGCAATTTCCTCTCAGGCTTCTTTGACTGTTGGTAATGCGCGCATTAGTCGGAGTGTGCGCCCGGGAATCACCACTGGGCGCCCAGCAAGGTAACGGGGAAGTAAATGAAAAATACTCTTTTGTTTCAATCGGTTGGCCGTCGAGTAAATCGCTATTGGTTTTCGTGCGCGTTGGATTCGGGCGTGGTGTTCAACCGTAAGTCGTTGGCATGCAATCGAAGCCGCGAATTGGGTCTCGTCGAGGCAAAGCGGCAGATCACCGTCGCCCGCCGGAAGCCGGCGCCAACTGCGATCCGCCTCTGACCTGCACGAAGGCAACGCGGCACCCATGTTCCGGTCACGGCCCACTGCGATTGCCGCACCGCGTTAAGTTCGCGTTAGCGGCACAAAAACCGCGCCGCCAAGCATTGTTCACAAGTCGGCTGGTAAGTGGCAATCGGGCCCGGCTAGGTCGTTCTTGCCAGTAACTTCAACAGCCAGAGTCGCTGCAACACAAGTTGTTTACGAGCTTTTGTAGGGAGACCCGCAACCCGTAGTCGACGCGTGATGGCCGTCGACGGCCACGCGATGCCTACAGGTGCGACTCGTAGCCACGTGTAAACGCCTTTGCTGCGGCGCGGCCCGTCCGCACGCGCACTTCTTTTGCGCAAACTGTCGGCGGCTCACCTCGCTAACGGCGCTGTTGTGAGGGCGCCGAAACAATCCGCAACATTTGGCCGGGTCCCGATGGCCTTCGCCGTCGATGACGCCAGCGTTCGCGGGCGCGCGCCGGCGCGACCCACCACACGGCCGCTGGGCAACGAGGAGCGCTAGTGTGATCCTCGCACCTCAACTCGACCGGGGGCGGTAGCTCAGTTGGTTAGAGCCGCGGACTCATAATCCGTTGGTCGCGGGTTCGAGCCCCGCCCGCCCCACCGTAAAGCTGTATGAGCTCGGCTGATGGTTGACATTTTGGCTTCGGGTGATGCCTGACAGTGTTTCGGCTGATGGTTGACAGTTACTTCGGCTGATCCTTGACACTCTGGAATGAGGGAGTTAAGCGCGGCGTGCCACCGTGGGTACGGTCGCGCACTTTAGTTGCACACGCGGGCATTTCATTATCCGAACAGCGACCAACGCCGTGGCCATGGATACCGCCGTCCCTCAGGATCACGCGGGCTTGCGGGCCGAATTATCCGAGCTGGCCAATGGGACCGGCTCGTCGCTGTCCGTGCGGGCCGCGCCCGCGGCGAGGTGCTTCAGCAGCTCGGCCTGGATCAGCCGGCGCCCGGGAGCGAGCCGGTGCGAGAGCCCGTTCAGCAGGATCAGCGTGCGCCCGACGAGCGCGAAGTCCTCCGGGATCTTGCGCAGGCTCGTCTCGCCCAGGATCTCGAAGAAGCCGGCCTCGGTGTCGCTGTCGCCGATCGTCATCAGCATCAGCGTGCGCAGGTTGTCGGGTTTCATCGAGGCGACATCGAAGCCGAGCTGCTCGGCTGCGGCGAACGCGGATCGCGAGTCACCGATCATCGAAGACACCATCATCGTCGCGACGAGCCGCGCGAATCCTGGTGGTAGCTCCTTGGCCAAGCCGAAATCGAGGAGGCCGATCCGGGCGTCGGGCAGAATCAGCAGGTTCCCGGGGTGCGGATCGCCGTGGAAGAAGCCCTGCTCAAAGATCATCGTGCCGTAGAGTGCGCCGACCCTGCGCGCGATTTCCGCGAGCTTGTGGCCCGCCGCGACAAGCTCTTTCGTGCGCGCGACCTGGATACCCTCCAGGTACTCGAGCACGATCACGTTGTCGCCGCACAGCTCCGGATGGACGCGGGGGACGACCACGAAGGGGACGTCAGCGAGGTTCTTCGCGAGCCGCTCGGTCGAGCGTGCCTCGCGCCGGAAGTCGAGCTCGAACTCGATGAAGCGCGTCGTCTCGGTGACGAGCGCTCGCAGGTCGATGCGCCGCTGCACGAGCATGACGATCCCGACGACGCGGCGCAGCATGCCGAGGTCGAGCGGAATGATCCTCGGGATCTCGGGATAGCGGATCTTCAGGACGACCTGACTGCCGTCGCGCAGCGTCGCGCGGTGCACCTGCGCCAACGAAGCGGCGGCGAGGGCCCGGCGGTCGATCGTCGCGAAGACCTCGTCGAGCGGGCGGCCGAGGTCGCGCTCGACGAGCGGCCGCAGCGTCTCGAAGGGGCGCGGCGGCACTGCGTCGTGGAACTGGCTCAGTTCCTCGATGAAGGGCGCTGGCAAGAAGTCGGCCCGTGCGCCCTGGATCTGGGCGGCCTTCGTGAAGGCGCCGGCCAGCGAGAGCGCGACGCGCTTGATCTCGCGGGCCGCCGCGCGGTGCGCGCGCTGCCAATCGGCGTCGTTCGTAGCCCACAGCGCGGTGCGATCGCGCGCCAGGAGCAGCAGGTACCGGGGTAGGACGCGCACGACCGCGAGTGACACGCGCAGGACTCGGACGACTCGAAAGTGTCGGATCACGAAGCTGCTGCGCGCCTTTGCTATCGAAGTCGAGATAGGGGGTGCCCTTCGCGATCCCTGCCTCGCGAGAGGTCCAGAGCTTCCGGGCGACGCGCGGCCAGGGGGGACTGGCGGGCCTCGTGGAACGCGACGCGCGCGCTTGAGGCGATCGTGGGCACGGTGTTATTGTGGCCGGTCAGTCGGTCATTCTCAACACTGTGCTCGCCCAGAGGACCCCGCCATGACGTCTCGTGTCTGGCAGCGCTCGGCGCCCTCTCGCGACCGGTCGTCACCTCTTCCTTCTCCTAACGGCTCCGCTGACTTCGACCTGTTCCTGCCGCTGCGCAGCGCCGGCTCGCTCGAAAACCCCTACCCGATTTACTCCGTGATTCGCACCGTGCGGCCCGTGCTCGAGGTGCCGGTCCCGAATTACGCCGGACCCGGCGCGTGGATGCTCACGCGCTACCGCGACGTCCACTCGGCGTTGCGCGACCCGCGCTTTTCAGTCGAACGGCTGCGCGCGCCGCTCATGCGCGACAACCTCGACCGCATGCCGGAGTTCTTGCGCCAGAACGCGACCGGCATGCGCTCGATGCTGACCATGGACGCGCCCGACCACACGCGCGTGCGCAAGCTCGTCAACAAGGCCTTCACGCCCAAGCGCATCGAAGCGCTGCGCGGCCACATCGAGGCGATCGTCGGCGAGCTGGCCGACGAAGCACAGGCCAAGGGGACCTTCGACCTGATCCACGACCTCGCCGAGCCGCTCCCGGCGATTGTGATCGCTGAGCTGCTCGGCGTCCCGGCGGAGGACCACCGTCAGTTCCGTCAGTGGTCCAGCGCGATGATCAACGGCTTCGCGTCGCCGAGCGCGGAGGGGCGTGCGACCGGCGCCGAGGCGGCGCGCCAGATCTTCGACTACCTCGCCGACATCATCGCTGCCCGCCGCCGCGCCCCGCGCGAGGACCTGATCAGCGCGATGATCGCGGCCCAGGAGGAGCGCGACGCTCTCACCGACGCCGAGCTGCTCGCGACCGGCAACCTGCTGCTGCTCGCCGGCCACGAGACAACGACCAACCTGATCGGCAACGGCACGCTCGCCCTGTTGCGCGAGCCCGATCAGTGGCACCGACTCTGCAACGAGGCCGCGCTGCTCCCGACCGCGATCGAAGAGCTGCTCCGTTACGACGGGCCCGTGCAGGCGACGGTGCGTGTCGCGCTTGAAGACGTCGCGATCGATGACCATGTCATCCCGGAGGGTTCGCTCGTTCTGGTGAGCATCGGCGCGGCGAACCACGACCCCGACCGGTTCGAGGACCCCGACCAGCTCGACCTCGCGCGCGACCCAAACCCGCACCTCGCGTTCGGGTTCGGCGCGCACTTCTGCCTCGGGGCGCCGCTCGCGCGGCTCGAGGCCCGGCTCGCGTTCGACGCGCTGACGCAGCGCTTTCCGGGGCTCTCGCTCGTGGAGGACAGGCCGGTGTACCGGGAGAGTCCGGTGCTGCGCGGGCTCACGAGCCTGGACGTGGCCGCTTAGGCGCGATGCCGCTCGCGGTCGCGAGTCTCGAACCCCCCCTTCGCTGCGCTCACAGCTCCGCCGCGACCGGTGGCGGCAGCGGCACTCCCTTGCTCGCCATGGCCATCACAGCCGCGAGTTTGCGACTGCGCGGCGAATTCGATTGAGGGATAACAGGTCGTCGTCCTGTACGTACTTGCCCACGCCACCCTGCCGGGTTAGGAGGCGATGTACGCGAGCAAGTGCGGGTTGAGGACATCGGCGTGCGTTGTCGGCGAAGGACTATTTCAACCTCCGGCCGTGTTGCCTCAGCAGAATGCCGAGGGCTGTGACCGTGCGTTGACTGACTGATATCGCCACGACGCCTCCCTCGGAAACATTCACTCGCACGAAGGAGTCGAACCTGTGAGCTCGCCGTCTCTGCACTTCAACGCTTTCATCTGGCCGAACGGCTATCACGAGGCCGCGTGGCGTGTCGTCGACGGCGATGTACGCAATGTCCTGGGCCTGTCCTATTACACGGACATCGCGCGCATCGCGGAACGCGGTCTGATGGACTCGATCTTCTTGGCCGACAACATTGCCATCGCCGAATATCGCGCTACGTACCTGCCTCAGACGCAGTTCGACCCGATAGCGGTACTCTCGGCGCAGGCAGCAGTCACCGAACACATCGGGCTGATCGGGACCGGCTCGACGACCTACAGCAAGCCGTGGGAGCTGGCTCGCCGCTTCGCGACGCTGGATCACCTCAGCGGTGGCCGCGCCGGGTGGAACATCGTCACCACCGTCACTCCGCTGGCCGCCGCCGCGTTCGGCGAGCGATTCCATCCCGAGCACGCCGACCGCTACGCGCAGGCCCACGAGTTCGTCGACGCCGTCACCCACGTGTGGGACAGCTGGGAGGACGACGCGGTCATCGGCGACCGCGACCGCGGCGTGTGGGCAGACCGCGCCAAGTTGCATGCGCCGCGCTTTCACGGCAAGTACTACGACGTCGAGGGCATCCAGCCATTTCCGCGCAGCCCGCAGGGGCATCCGGTACTCGTTCAAGCGGGGCAGTCTGCCGCAGGTGTCGGGCTTGCCGCGCGATACGCCGAAGTGGTCTTCTCCGGACCGCCCTCACTTGAGGCGGCGGTCGCTTTCCGAGCCAACCTTCACGAACAGGCCGCGGCCCTAGGCCGAAAGCCCGATCAGGTGCTGGTGCTGCCCGCATTGATGATCACACTCGGCGGCACCGAAGCCGAGGCTCGAGCGCGCGCACAGCGCCTCGAAGACCTGGAGAACCCCGAGTTTCGTTGGCAGAACACTCTTTACACAGCGGGACTTGACCCGGACCGCTTCGATCCCGATGCTCCGCTGCCCGCCGAACTCTGGGCCGAGCGGTCGGCGCCGTCAAGCCGCGCCGAGCAGCTGTTTGCAGCCTCGCGCGCGCGGCCGGAGGCCTCGTTGAGGGAGATCGCCAAGCAGGTGACTGGCGGACTGGCGGGACAGACGCATTTCATCGGCACGCCGGAGCAGCTGGCCGGCCATGTGACCGCGTGGCAGGACGCAGGAGCAGTCGACGGGTTCACCATCATGGGATCGACATTGCCGCACGAACTTACGACGTTCGTCGATCATGTCGTTCCCATCCTGCAGCGCCGCGGCCGATTCCGCACCGAATACGCCGGGCCCACACTGCGCGATCACCTTGGGCTTGAACGGCCGGCGAAATAGCGTCTTCCTTAGAACTCGTCGCGATCGACACGAAGCGGACCTGGCCCGAAGGGTCAGATCGAGCAGTCGCCGGTGGCACGAACCGGACCCGCAGGCCCAACTTCGCCGGGCACTTTCGCCTGACAGGTTAAGAGGCACCGGTAAACACGTGTCCGACGATGTGGTCGGCGGAACCAATCGATGACGGTTGGCGGATATTCCGGATTGATCCGGGTTTTTCGGGTTACTCCGGGTGGGGGCGCTGAGCGGTGTGGACGGAGCGGCTCGACGTCTGTTGTGCGCCCAGGATCCGAAGAATGCTCGGAGCGCGCCGATGCACGAAAGGGGGAGTGACGCCGTGGGGGAGGACGACGAGAACTCGATCCACCGCGGGGGCCCACGCTCCGAGGGCAACCTCGAGCTGTTCTTTGATCTCGTATTCACTTTCGCCATGTCGCAGGTCACGCTGCTTGTCCTGCACGACCTTTCGCCAAGGGGTTTCGGCCGGGCCGCCCTGGCGCTGCTTGCGGTGTGGTGGGCCTGGGCGGGTTACACGTGGCTCATCAACACGTTCGACACGACCAACGTGTGGCACCAAGCGGTGGTCATCGCTGCGATGGCCGCGATGCTCGTCGCCGCAGCGGCACTTCCCGCAGCTTTCGGGTCGGGTGCGCTGGTCTTCGCGATCGGCCTGCTGGTGGTTCGGTCGATCCACGTGGTGAAGTTCGTCGCCCTTTCTTCGCACGAGGACCCCGCGTTGCGGGAGGGCACCCGTCGAATAGCGCCGGCGTTCGTCGCCGCCCCCGCGTGCATCGTGGCCGCCGCCTTCGTTGACTCGCCCGGCCGCGAGCTGCTGTGGGTAGCCGCGGCGGTGATCGACTACGGCGCACCGGCCGCGCTCGGCCTCGGCGGCTTCCGCGTCTCACCGTCCTACTTCGTCTCGCGTCACGGCTCGATCATCATCATCGCGCTCGGCGAGGTGGTAGTGGAATTGGGCGGAGCCGCAAGGGATCTCGACCGATGGGAGGTCATCGCTGCTCTGGTGCTGGGTGTGGCCGTCATGGCCACGTTCTGGTGGACCTACTTCGGTTTGACGTCCGGAGCGCGGCAGCGGCTAGAGCAGGCCACCGGTATAGAACGGGCCCATCTTGCCCGTGATGCCTACAGCTACCTGCATCTACCCCTCGTCGCCGGCATCATGCTGTTCGCCGTCGGAGCGCACGCCGCTATCGAGCACGCCACCGTCACCCTGCCGTTGCTGTCCGCGATTGCACTGGCCGGCGGCGTGGCACTGTTCTACTTCGCTGACGTCGCCTACCGATGGCGTGACCACCGGCAGGCCCCAGCCGACCGCGCCGTTACCGGAGCAGCCGCGGCGGCGGCCCTGCCTGCGTTGTTGCACATGCCCGCCCTCGCAGCGCTCGGCCTGCTCGCCGGCATCGGGGTGTGCCGTTTGGTCTGGGAATTGTGGCGGCGCCCGCGGATCGGTCCGGCCGTAGCAGGACAAGCGCGTTGAGGGCGGCGCCGCTCACGCGAGCGGCCGCGTCCGCGGGTCGGTTGAGCAGCCAGCCGACGGCAGAGGTAAATCGGCGCTTCGAGCGCCATAACCGACAGGAGAGCCTGATGTCACAGGCACGACGCCTTTCCGGGCGAAAAATCGCAGCGCTGGCCGCCGACGGCTTCGAGAAGGTGGAGCTGGTAATTCCTTTGCGTGCATTGCAATTGGCCGGCGCCAAGGTGGATATCGTATCGCTGCGCCGCGGCCGCATCCGCGGAGTGAATTTGCATATGCCGGCCAGCCGGGTCGGCGTGGACAAGGTCGTCACCGACGCCGACCCTGGCGCCTACGACGGACTGCTGCTTCCGGGCGGCTTCATCAACCCCGATCTGCTGCGGCAGTCGGCGGCTGCCCGGGACTTTGTCCGTGCGTTCGATCACGCCGGCAAGCCAATCGCCACGTTGTGTCACGGTCCGTGGGTGCTCGCGTCGGCAGGATTGCTCACTGGGCGCGCCCTGACCTCGTGGCCGGGCATCCGGGACGACTTGGTGAACGCCGGCGCCACCTGGCTTGACCGCGAGGTCGTGCGTGATCGCAACCTCCTCACCAGTCGGGGGCCCCAGGACATGAGGGCGGGCGTTTCTCCCGGCGACCCTCGACATCTTCGCCGAGTCGACGGATCAATCGCGGACGGTCACGAACCATAACGGCTCGGATCCGCAGCTCGACAAGCCGCTCGGCTGGGCCGTGTCCGCCTTACGTTGGTCACCGAAGCCCTCGGCGGCGGCACTAACCAGCGCGGCCGCGGCGGCACTGGCGTCGCCCCTACGCAGACGGATCTCCATCAAGAACTAGAAGCTCCTAGTCTTGGCCGGCTGGACGGATGCGGCTCCATTCCCTCGGTGCCCGTAGGCGCGCTGCGAGATTGAGCAGCAAACTTTCATGCTTGCGCGGCTGCAGCGCGGGTATTCGTCTCAGCACGATGACAGGAATGTCCGATCGACGCGCGGACGAAATCGACTCGTGCGTGCGCGTTTACGGGACGCGGGTCCACAATCTACGGGGTGTCGACGTCGTAGCGCCGCGTGATGCCCTGGTCGCGTTCACCGGGATCTCCGGGTCCGGCAAATCGTCGTTGGCCTTCGGGACCATCTATGCCGAGGCTCAGCGCCGCTACTTCGAGTCGGTCGCCCCGTACGCGCGTCGCCTGCTACTGCCAGCCGGCGCGCCGAAGGTAGACGACATCACGGGGCTACCTCCCGCCGTCGCATTGCAGCAGCGACGGGGTTCGGCGACGTCGCGGTCGACCGTCGGCACCGTCACCACCCTGTCGAACCTGCTGAGGATGCTGTTCTCCCGCGCCGGAACTTACCCGCCGGGAGCCACCGAACGACTGGACTCCGACGCGTTCTCCCCGAACACCGCGGTTGGGGCGTGCCCCGAATGCCACGGGTTGGGACGAATCCATCGGGTGACCGAAGAGACACTGGTACCAGACCCTTCACTGACCATCCGCGAAGGCGCCGTCGCCGCATGGCCGGGCGCGTGGCAGGGACAAAACCTACGCGACATCCTGGTCACGCTGGGGTACGACATCGACAAGCCCTGGCGAAAACTCCCTAAGCGCCAACGTAATTGGATCCTGTTCACCGATGAGCAGCCCACGGTCGAAATCGATCCGAGCCAGCACCCCGTTCAGGCCGACTATTACTACAACGGGACGTTCTCCAGCGCCGAACGCCATGTCCGCCACACGTTGGCCAACTCCCACAGCGCGATGATGCGACGCCGCGTACTGCAATTCGTCGACACCGTCGAATGCCCCGTATGCGACGGTTCCGGGCTGCGGCCCGAGGCGCTGAGGGTGACATTCGCCGGGCGCACCATCGCCGATTACGCGGGAATGCCGTTGGCTGCCCTCGCTGACGCGTTGCGCCCGACGGCTTCTCGGACCGATGCCGCCGCCGCGTTCGAGTCAACGCAATCCGGTGAGTTGACGGAAGTGGCCACGATGATCGCCGCCGACCTCGTCGCGCGCCTACAGGTACTCATCGATCTCGGCCTTGGCTATCTGACGTTGAGTCGCCGCACTCCGACGGTGTCACCCGGCGAGTTGCAGCGGTTGCGGCTGGCCACCCAGCTGCGCGCGGGCTTGTTCGGTGTGCTCTATGTGCTCGACGAGCCGTCGGCCGGACTGCACCCCGCGGACGCCGAACCGCTACTCGACGTGCTCGATCGCCTGCGGCGCGCGGGGAATTCGCTATTCGTGGTCGAGCACGATATGGACGTGGTGCGCCGCGCCGACTGGATCGTCGACGTCGGACCCGGGGCGGGAGAGCTTGGCGGCAATGTGCTCTACAGCGGGCCGGTGCCGGGTCTCGCCGATATCGACGGATCGGTCACTCGCAAGTACCTCTTCGAGGAGGCCAGACCGCCCTCTCGTCAACCCCGCACGCCGTCCGGGCGCCTGCGGCTGCGCGGGATCTGCTTTCACAATTTGCGAGACCTCGACGTGGACCTGCCACTCGGTGTGTACACCGCGGTCACCGGAGTGTCCGGCTCCGGCAAGTCGACGCTCGTCGTCAAGGTCCTCGGCGACGTCGTGAACAGCCATCTCGGCACGGGACGTGCCGTCGAGCCGACCGAAACCGACGGCGACGAAACTGACACCGAGATCGTCGATCTCGATCACGACGCCAGCCTCGGCGTGACGGCCGAAGGTGTCGAGAAGATCAATCGGCTGGTATCCGTTGACCAGCGCCCAATCGGACGCACGCCGCGCTCGACGCTGGCGACGTACACCGGCTTGTTCGACGCCGTGCGCCACGAATTCGCCGCCACCTCGAAGGCGCGTCGCCGCGGTTGGGCAGCGGGCCGGTTCTCGTTCAATGTGCCCGACGGGCGCTGCCCCACCTGTCAGGGAGAGGGCTTTGTCTCGGTCGAATTGTTGTTTCTGCCGGGCACATACGCCACCTGCCCGGCATGCCAAGGAGCGCGTTACTCCGACGAGACACTCGAGGTGCGCTACCGCGATCGCACGATCGCCGACGTGCTCGCGATGACCGTCGATGAGGCCTCAGACTTTCTGGCCGACGTTACGAAGGCGGCCCGGAGCCTGACCACGTTGCGTGAGGTCGGACTGGGATATCTCCGTCTCGGACAGCCAGCTACTGAACTGTCAGGCGGCGAGGCCCAGCGGATCAAGCTCGCCTCCGAACTCCAGCGACCGCGTCGAGGCCATACCCTCTATGTCCTCGACGAGCCGACCACCGGGCTTCATCCCGCCGATGTGGATCTGCTCGATCGCCAACTGCACCGCCTGGTCGACGCGGGCAATACCGTGGTGGTGGCCGAACATGACATGCGGATGGTCGCGGACGCGGACTGGGTGATCGATCTGGGACCGGGAGCCGGCAGCGACGGCGGTCGAGTCGTTGCGGCGGGCCCGCCTACGAAGGTGGCACGTGCGAAAAACAGCCGCACGGCACCGTATCTGGCGAAACGGTTGGCGCCGTTCGCTATTCGCTGAAAAACCGAGTCATTGTTGTGGAACTACCCGCAGCGGACAAACACGTCGCCGCCATTCCGCTGAGTTCGCGCCGCCCGCCTCAGTCACAGGGGGGCGGAGGCGGGCACGGGGGTGGACACGGAGGAGGCGGGCATGGCGGCGGAGGCGGACATGGAGGCGGGCAGTGGTGCGGTGGCGGCGGCGGTGGTGGCGGCGGCGGTGGTGACGGCGGCGGTGTGAGACCTGGCAAGCCCAGCACGTTGAGGTCGAACAGCACCTTCTGATCCAGCGCGCCCAGCAGACCGCCGACCTGACCGCCGCCGATGACTTGGTAGGAGTCACCGACCAAAAGGCTGGCGGTGAAGTCCGCTGGGACCTGCGCACCCACGAGACTGTTGGCAGTCTGCTCACCGGTACCCAGCATCAGATTCCAGAAGTTGTAGACGTCGTTGACCACGCCGTTGAGCGCATGGTTGGTGCCAAAGACGGCCTGCTCTAAGCCCATCTCGTTGGTGATCAGGGAATGGTTGAATGCCAACTCGCTGTGGACCAGGTTGTTGGTGAAGCCGATCTGGGCTTGCACAAATTGCTGGAACATACCGCCCGGCGAGGTCGCCGACCACGCCGCCGCCGACACCGGAAGCCCGCTCACCATCGCCTGCAACGGCGTCCCGTTGATCACCGTACTGAACGCCGCCTGCATCGCCCCATTGCCAGTCATGGCGCCGGTGACCAAGCCGCCCATATTGAGCTCGAACATCAGTCCCTGATCGAGGGCACCCAACAGGCCACCGACCTCGCCGCCACCAGTCAGGGTTGGGCCACCAATCAACAGGCTGGAAGTCAGGTTGATGTTCGCAGGTACCTGCGCACCCAGCAGGCTGTTGACGGTCTGCTCACCGGTGCCCACCATCATGTTGCAGCAGTTGAAAACGTTGTTGACCGCGCCGTTCAACGCGTTATTGGTGCCGAAGACCGCCTGCTCTATGCCCATCTCGTTGGCGACCATGGAGGTGTTTAAGCCGAACTCACCGTTGACTAATGTTGTGTTGAAGCCGATCTGGGCCTGCGCGAATTGCTCCAACACGTTGACTGGCGCATGTGTGGCAGCCACCAACGATGCCTGGGTAGGCGCAGGTATTCCATTCAGCACCAGCCCAGGAAGCGCGGATAGCCCACCACCAAAGCTGCCCGACAACGCCGTATTCACCTGGGCCCCCAGCCCGGAAAGCCCGCCGCTAAGGCCGGCCTCCAGCCCGGGCAATGCCTGGGCGGGCGTATTCAGTGCAGTCGCCAGGGTCGGGACGACGTTGGCCTCGGCCGCCGCATACGTGTTAGCGCCCGCGGTCACAGCCTGCACGAACTGCTCGTGAAACGCCTCCGCCTGCGTGCTGAGCTGGTGGAACTCCGCCGCATACTGGGAAAACAGGGCAGCGATCCGGTCTGATACCTCGTCGGCGGCCGCAGGCAGTACAGCCGTTGTCGCGGCCGCGGCCGTGTTGTTGGCGGAACCGATCGCCGAACGAATATTCGCCAAATCCGTTGCGGCATCTTTGATTATCTGCGGTGCTGCGATCAGGAACGACACCGTTACCTCCCGAGGCTCATCCCCTGCGGACCCATCCCCTGGCCCGTTCGGTGGTTACTTACATACCCGAACTATAACGCGTTACAGCCATATAGTAGCGAAAAATGCAATTTTCATAACTACAGATCTACTTATTGCGCACATGTCAATCCTTTGGGGATGCCCAGATGGGAAATCTCCTACTATCGGGTATGGCGGGTCTGACCGGCTGACGGCGCGTCGCCGATGCGACCGGTGCCGCGCCCGACGGGCTGCCGTTCGCCTGTGGAACGTGTCGAACGTGTTGCCGACCTTTATGGCCTCGGCTCATCCATGACGTTTCAGGTCTGGGGTGATGCCTGACAGTGTTTCGGCTGATGCCGTACACCTACTTCGGCTGATCGTTGACATTGCGTAGATGAGCGGGTCGAGCGTGGCCGAGGCGCGGGTTGGGGTGTCGCGTCAGCGGCTGCACTCGTGGTTGGCCCGGTATGAGGCCGAGGATCCGGAAGCGATGGCTGCGCCAGACCGGCTCGCGTTGCGGTAGCTGCTGGGACCGCAGCCGAACCAGCGGCGGCAGGACCGGCTGAGCACGCTCTGTTCGGCATAGCCGAGTTCTCGGGTCAGGTGCGACAGGCTGATGTCAGTGTCGCGCAGATAATGTTCGGCGGTTTCGCGACGCACTGCATCGATCAGTTCGCCGAAGGTGGTGTTCTCCGCGGACAGCCTTCGGTGCAGCGCCCTGGGATGCAGATCGAACTGCGCGGCAACCAACTCGAGGCTGGCGGTGCCGGTGGGCAGGAGTTGGCGGACCATGGCGCGTACCGACTGGGTCATGCCGGGTTGGTCCTCCGCCGTCTAACTCGCGCCTTCGCAGGCGGTTCAACGCGATTCAGCTGAGGTCCGGACGGACGTGGACATGGGCATATAGAGAGTGCGCCTGTCCGGCTGGCTGCTTCCGGTTGATGACGTTAGGGGTTCTCCGAAGAGGCTGACGGCGGGCCGACCACCCCGGTCACCCGGCCGCGTTGGGAAGCAGCGCCGGGCAGTTTCCCGCCGCGTCCGTCGCCAGTTCGAAGTGCCACAGCTCGTTCGCATAAATCCGGCACAGCCCGAAGCGGGACCCGTTGGAGATGAGCCATTCGGCGGCGCCCGTACCGCCGACGTCGACCGCCTCGCCGGTGACGTGCTTGGACATCGCCGGGGTCTGCACGTATTGCCGCGCCGCGGCGAGGCTGCCGTAGGTCCGCACGGCATCGTCCAGCAGCCGCTGTTGAAATTCCGGCGACCGCCAGCCCGAGGTGATGGTCATGGTTACGCCGTCCGCAGCCGCCGCGGTGGCGGCGCCCTGGATTGCTTTCAACAACGCCGGGTCGAGCCGGCCGATTGCCGAGTATTGGACGTCGAACGGCGTCAGTTGGCCCCCGTTTGGCAGGGAACCGTCGCCGGGGTCGGCGGGAGGAGCCAATGGGATGGTGTGATCGGCGAGCCTTGTGGGCGGTGCCGGTGGATCAGACGGCGCGAGGAAGCCGAACGCCACTGCAGTGGCGACGGCCAACGCAACTGATCGCATGCTCCCTCTCGTGACTGCTTCCCCAAACTCTACCGAAGGGAAGTTCGGGGGAGCACCTCGTCAAACCTGGCTGGTGGAAAACGGCCGCGTCTCTTGGCCCGCCAGGGCTATGAAGTTATAGATCGGTGTGGTGTCGTAGGTGTAGTGGGACGCATTCGGACCGGCCGCCAAGAACATTCCGCCGTTATAGATCGCCTCGGTTATGGAGATGATTTCTTCAACCGATGTGGTCGGGTTCACCAGTTTTAACGCGTCGCGCAGGATCGCGAAAATGTTTGGACTGTTTGCGTTTTGGACGATGTTGTAGATTTGCGTCTCGATGACTCCCGGGCCGGCCTCAGCCGTCCATGGGTTGGGGCCGACGGGTGCGTCCGCGTAAATATCGTTACCGATACCGATGGTGTTGACGAAGTCGCCCCAGAAATGCGTGACCGGCGTGAGAAGGTGTGGTGCGACGTCCGCCGGCATCATGCACGCCGGACCCGCAACGCCGCCAGTGACAACGCCATCGACATTGGCCGGCATCGGCCACCCTGCGAACTGGTTGCCTGAGGCGAATCCCGGCAACCTGAGAGGGTTCCCCCAAACACCCACCGCGACAATGCGGTTCGCGATCTGCGGATTAAGCCAGGCGATCGTGTGCAGGAATTGACAGACGACGATAGCGCCCTGTGAGTACCCAAGCAGGATGATCGAGTTCTCCGGATAGGACGGCGCTCCGGGTGGCGGATTGATTTGTGTGCAAAGCCTATTCAGCTCGGCGACGCCGGCGTCCACGCTCGGACCCATGGGGAACACGCTGGCCGGATAGTTACCGACGGGCTGCCAGTAGAACAGGTCCGGAAACGCAGCCGCCAGGGCGGAAGCTACTCCGGCGGGTTGCGGCGACGCGGTGTTCCACATGTCGACACCGGTTCCCGATACGGTCATCACTATGTGCGGCATCATGCACCTTCCCGTGTTTCTGAGATGCGAACCAGCGCATCAGAGGTGGAGTGCCCAGTCCTTGGCAGTCTGACACTCCGGAGGCCAGGACGGTCGGGGTCGGCCGCTACTTCCAGAATTCGTTCATGGGTTGGGCGTACATGTCGTTGGCGGTCAGCGGTCCCAGAGCTCCCGGCGAAGGACTCAGGGCGTCTTCGATGGTTGCCATCAGGCTGTACTGGTCGTAGTGGCTGGTGGCGACGAAGTGGCCGGATTGCATCGCCCCCGTCGCGGCGTTCACGGCGCCCGCGTTCGGGATGACGATCATCGGGACGTTGTTGCCCTGGTTGCCGATGCCTAGCGACAGGTTGTTGTAGTCCTCGTCGAACGTGATGATGATCGCGTCGTGCTGCGTCGGGTCGGTCCACGTGTTCGAACCCATAATGGTCGACACCTGTTGCTGGACGAACTGGTCGCCGGCGGCGACGTTGTACTGGTGCGTCGTGAGCTGGCTGCCCAGGAAGTTCAGCGCGCCGGTCGGAATATCGACTGGGCCTTCCATGTTGTTCGACTCATTGGCGGCTATCCACGTGAATTTCGGTGCGGTGCTTGGGTTTTGCAGATCGTGGTTCAAATTGTCCAGCGGGAGCAGGTGGGTCGTCAGGTAGTTCGGGTTGGGGTTGGCATAGACGTAGTTGAACATCGCGAAGGGTAGTTGGTCGACGGCATAGTCACCCGAGTCGACGATGGTGCCGGGGGCGGGCATGCTCTGTGCGTAACCGGCCCAGCTGACCCCCGAAGCATCCATCTTCGCCATGAGGTTGTTGTTTCCGTAGATGACGTTCGGCGGCGGGTTGACGTCGATGCCGTAGTCCGTTCCGCCCAGGATCCGGAAGTAGTTGGGGTCGCTGGGGTGGCCGAGCGCGTAGTAGTTGTTCGCGTATCCGTAGCTGTTGATCAGGGCGTTGATGTACGGCGCGTTGGGGCTGCCGACGATGTCGCCGACGCCGTGGTTCTCCATGTAGATCAAGAACACGTGATCCAGGTGGCCGACGTTTGACGTCGGTGTGGTGAGCGTCGGCGCGGTGAGGTTCGGGTCGCCAACGGTGAACGACAGGTTGTCGCCGAAGGCGTTGTTGTAGTTGCCGAGGACCGGGTTGTGGTCGGCGAAGGTCGCGGTCACCACGGCCTTGGTGGTACCAACTGGAATCGTCCCGGAGACGTCCCGTGACTGGAAGCCCGTGATCCCCAAGCGATCCAGCGACGTGACCGACGTGGTCGTGCCCGTGCCCAGAACGGCCCCGCTGTTGTTGAGGAAGGTGACCTTCAGTGAGGCCGAGGACGGGTCCCCTAGGTAGCCGCCGAGCATGCCACTCAGCGTGTAAGGCGTTGTGCCGGTGTTGATCTTGCCGGATGCGGCGCTCAGGTCGACGATTTGGCTCATGGTCGATGTGGCCACGGGCCCGCCGCCGGCGAAATTGTTGCCGCCGCCCGGAGGCGCGGTGCCGGGGAAGCCCAGGAAACCGGGGAGATCAGGGATGGAGAACGGTCCCGGGTAACCACGCGGGGTCCCGTAGGCGATGATCGTCGGCGTGCCGCTGACCGTCCAGCCCGGAATGGTCACGCCGCTGTAGCCCGACCCGGACGGGTCGGCCGTTTCGAAGCCGGGGTTGACCAACAGGTTCGGGCTCATCGGTAACCCGGGGATCCCGTTGCGGCCAAGCAATGTCCCGCCGGTCCCCACGGTGCCGGGTCCGCCCAACAGCCCGGCGCCGGCGTTGCCGCCATTGCCGCCGTTGCCGCCGTCGCCGACCAGGAACGAACTGCCGCCGCCCCCGCCGCTTCCGCCGCTGAAAGTCGAAGTCAGGGCGACGTCCGCGCCGGCCGCGCCGGGACCGCCGTTGCCCACCAGCGATCCGCCATTCCCGCCGTGGCCGCCGTCCCCACCGGGGCCCGTCGCGGCGAATCCGCCGGGCCCACCGGCCCCGCCGGAGCCCACGAGTCCGGAGCCGCCGCCGGCCCCGCCCGGGCCGCCGGAATGGGTTCCGGCGGTTGCTCCCGACGTGCCGCCGGCGCCACCGGCACCGCCGGAGCTCACCGAGCCCGCGATGGCGCCGACTCCGCCGGGGCCACCGGCACCGTTAACGCTGGATCCGCCGGCCCCACCGGACCCGCCGGTGCCCGAGAGCGCACCGCCCGCCCCGCCGGACCCGCCGGCACCGCCGGCGTTGGACGAGCTGGAGCCGCCGTCGCCGCCGCCGCCGCCGGGACCGAACAGCGGGCCGCCGCTGCCGCCGGGTCCGCCGGCGCCGCCGGCCGAGTTGATGGACGATCCGCCGACCCCGCCGTCGCCGCCGCCGGCGCCGAACAGCCCACCGAGCGGCCCGCTGTTCCCGCCGGTCCCGCCGACGCCGGGTCGAAGACTGCTGCTCAACTGACCGGTTAATCCGCCGGCGCCGCCGACCCCGCCGGAGCCCAACAACCCGCCAGGCCCGCCGGCCCCGCCGCTGCCGCCGTCGCCGTCGGGCCCGGAGGCGGCGCCGACTCCGCCGGCCCCGCCGAGACCGCCGTTACCGAACAGCCAACCGCCATGTCCGCCCATACCGCCGGCGCGGCCGGGCCCGGACGCCCCGAAACCGCCGGCCCCGCCGACCCCACCGCTGCCCAAGAGCCCGGCGGGCCCGCCGGCCCCGCCCGGCAGGCCGTTCGCGCCGGAGCCGCCGGCCCCGCCGTCGCCGAGCAACCATCCGCCGGGCGTGCCGCTGGCCCCGCTACCTGCGGCGCCGGGGGTGCCGTTGCCGATCAGGGCGCGTCCGGTCAGGGCCACGCTGGGCGCGTTGAGCACGTTGAGCACCGCCGCCGGCATCAACACCCCGTTGGCGCCGGTGGCGCCGTTGCCGCCGGCGGGTGCGCCGAGCCCGCCGGTCCCGCCGGACCCGCCAATGCCGAGCAGCACCGCCCGGCCGCCGGCCCCGCCGATCCCGCCGGCGAAGCCGGTGGCGCCCTGGGCGCCGGCCCCCCCGGCACCGCCGTCGCCGGCCAGCAGGGCGCCGGCGCCGCCGGCCCCTCCGGCGCCGCCGGCCCCGGCCGACGCGAACCCGCCGGCCCCACCAACCCCGCCGAAGCCGATCACGCCCGCGTCACCGCCGGCCCCGCCGTTGCCGCCGGTGCCGCTGCCGAAGTTGTTGCCGCCGGCGCCGCCCGAGCCGGCGGCGCCGAGCAGCCAGCCGGAGTGGCCGCCGGTGCCGCCGGCCCCGCCGTCGCCGCCGAAGCCGGTGCCGCCGACACCGCCGGGACCACCGTTACCCACCAGCAGGGCGCCGGCGCCGCCGGGTCCACCGGCGCCACCGGCCCCGGTACCGCCCAACCCGCCGGTCCCACCGGCGCCACCGGCACCGACCAACATGCCGCCGGCTCCGCCGGCACCGCCCGCACCGCCGATGTTCCCGGCTCCGCCGACCCCGCCGGCGCCACCACCGGCTCCGAACAGCCCGCCGAGCAGCCCACCGGCGCCGCCGGTCCCACCGACTCCGCCGGTCCCGGTCGCCGAGAACCCGCCGACCCCGCCGGGCCCGCCGGAGCCGAACAATCCGCCGGCCCCGCCGATCCCGCCGGTGCCGCCGGCCCCGGACGTCGCGAAGCCGCCGGTCCCGCCGACCCCGCCGGTCCCCACCAGCCACCCGCCCTGCCCGCCCGGACCGCCGGCCGCGCCACTGCCGCCGGCTCCGCCGGCGCCACCCGTGCCGACCAGCCCCGCGGGCCCGCCGGCCCCGCCGGCGTTACCGGCCGCCCCGGAACCGCCGGCCCCGCCGGAACCGAGCAACCACCCGCCGGGCCCTCCGGCGCCGCTGGTTCCGGGGGCGGCGTTGGCGCCGTTGCCGATCAGCGGCCGGCCGGTAAACGTCAGTGAGTAGGCATTGAACGTGTCCAGCAGGTTCCGCTCTACGGCCCGCAGGCCGGGGAGCTGCAGATTCGCTGCGCTCGTGGCCTCAGCGGCCGCGTATGTGCCCGCGCTGCCGCTCAGGGCCTGCATGAACTGCTGCTGAAACGCGACCGCCTGGGCGCCCAGCGTCTGATATGCCTGCGCGTAGTTGCCGAACAGCCGCGCAATCGCGGCGGACACCTCGTCGGCGGCAGCCGGCGCAATCCCCGTGGTCGACGGGACCCACGACGCCGTAGCCTCTTTGATCGCCTCCCCGATTGCGTTCAAATCCGCCGAGGCCGCGGCCAACGCCTCCGGTGCTGCGATCAAGTAACTCGACATCTGCGGCTCCCCTCAACTTCATCGGGGTGACTCGAACCGGCAAACTGTATTTAACAAGACCCAGGTCTGTATAGCCCAGGTATTTCCGTACAGAGGTGCGGTTTCTTTGCGCCACGCGGCTGAGATGACCGCTCGACGAGGCGCGCTATGAGCCTGCCGCGTGGGCCAGATCGATGGCGTACTGGCTCACGAAGGTGCCCGCCGGGGGATCACCTTTGTCGCAGGTTCCGTCGGACTCGCCGGGACGTTTGATCCACAGATAGGCGTCGGCGTGCGCGCCCGCGGTCGCGGTGGTCGGGGTAGCGCCGAGCCCTCGGCCGCTCGGGTTGCACCAGTTAAGCCCGGAGTCGGGCGCCGGCCCGGCACCGTTCCGCGACGTGTCGATCACGTAGTGCGAACCGTTGGTGAGCCCGGAAATCGCCTCGCCGTAACCGATTTCGTCCCCGGTGGTGTAGAAGTTCGCGGTGTTGAGGCTGAAACCCCGCGCACGGGCGACGTCGACCTTGTTGAGCCTGGCGGCCATGTCGTCGGCGCTGTGCCAGCGCAAGTGACCACCGTCGACGTACACGGCCGTCGCCGGACTGCGCGTCAGCGTGTCGACGGCATACCGAATCAAGTCGTAGCGTTCCTGGCGCTGGTCGGCCGACAGGCAGTCGGCCATGGCGAGCGCATCGGGTTCGAGGATGATCGCCGTCCGGGTACCACCCACCTGGGAGGCGATCCCGTCGATCCAGCCGCGGTAGTCGTCGGCCGTCGCCATGCCGCCCGCGGCGAAGCTGCCGCAGTCGCGGTGCGGAATCCCGTAGATCGCCAGGACCGGGATGGCGCCGGCAGCCGCCGCGTCGCCGGTGTACTTGGCGACCGTCGACGCGGACGAGCCCGGGACGATCCAGTACGCCTGTGGCGTGTGGGCGATAGCGGTCAACTCGGAACTCGGCGGATCGGCATGCTGTGCCGCACGCATGGCCGCCGAGTTCGGATTGACGTAGAAGGGCATGCCGGCCAACGGATTGGCGTCATCGACCAACCGCACCGTCGGGGCCCGGTCCCCAAAAAAACCGATTCCGGCAACCGTCGCAACCGTTAGGAGAGGGGCGATCCAGCGCGCGACTGCGCCGGTAGCTGAGAACGTCACCCGAGGAAAATTAGTGCATTGAACGCCGATCGCCGACGGCAGGTGATGGTGCGGTCGGCGCTTGGCGCGGTGGCGACCCGCCGGGCGGCGGTCGGTGGCGGGCTAAATTACCGGTATGCACGCTGTTCGCCTCTTCGGTGTGGTCCTGACGATCCTCACGGCGGGGCTGCTGTGGGCGACGCCCGCCGCCGCGCAGCCGCCGTCCAAGCTCACCGATCACATCACCGACAACACCGGGGCGCTGACGGACGCGGACCGGGCGGCGGTCAGCTCGGCGATCGACCGGCTGTACCGCGACCGGCACATTCAACTGTGGGTGGTCTACGTCGACAACTTCTCCAGGTTCAAGCCCGAGAACTGGGCCGACCGAACCCGCAGCGCGAGCGCGATGGGCGACTACGACGCACTGCTGGCCGTGGCAACGAACACCAAGCTGTACGCGTTCACCGCCCCGCCGAACATGGAGGGCCTCACGGCGGCCGAGCTAATCAACTTGCGCAGCAACAAAATTGAACCAGCGGTCAACGCGAAAGACTGGCGCGGTGCCGCGGTCGCCGCGGCTGACGGGTTGAACAAAGCGCCAAGCTCGTCCAAGCGCATCTGGCTGCTGATCGCGATCGGCGTCATCGTCGCCGTGATCGTCGTCGTGGTGGCTCTCGTGCTCTATCGCCGTCGTCGCCGCCGGCGCGCCGTGCAGCGGGTCGACGCCGGCGACGGGCAAGTGAGCATCGAAGCGCACTCGTTGCCGCACGCGTTGTCCACCGCGGACGCCAGATTGCGCCAGATCACCGACTACGTGACCAGGCATCACCAGAGCATCGGCACCGAGGCCCAGCGCCGGTTGGAAGAGGCGCAACGGCATTTGCAAGCGGCGCATGGCAAGGAAGCAACGAACGAACCCGATGCGATCGCGCATGCCAACAGGGCGTCGACCTTGGCCGCTCAGGCGCAGACGCTGGCCAACGCCGACGTGCAGGCGGCGCATCGCCCGCCACGGCGTCGAGCGTCGACGCGCTGATCCGGGCCCGGGCTAACCGTTGCCTGGATAAAGCGCGCGTTCCCAGATTGTGGCCAATGTGTCCACGAGCGCATGCATGTCCGCGTCGGAGGTGTCGGGGGTCAACGTCAGCAGCCGGTGAACGTTCATGGTCACCAGCGCCGTCGCGACCGCGCGGGGATCGTCAAGCTTGCTGTCCGCGCCGTCAATGATCGCTTCGGCAACGTCGATCACCGGGTCGATCAGCGCCGAGCGCGCCGCGGCCACCTCGGGATCAGTGCCCGACGACCAGAACACCGCGCGCAGAATCGCGCCGTGCCGGCGATAGGTGTGCGCCGCGCTCAGCAACGCCTCACGCCCGGCCGCGACCGGATCCTCAGCCTGGCGCCACTGGGCCAGGGCCGCGTCCGCCTCGACCCGCAGGGGCCGCACCAGTGCGCCGATCAGTTCGGCGCGATCGCGGAAATAGACATAAAAGGACTTGCGCGACAGCGTGGTTCGATCCATGATCGCCGCCACGCTCACCGCGTGGGCAGGCTGCTCGGCCAACAACCCGGCCGCCGCCTCGAGGATTTCGCCGCGGGCCTCCGCGGGCGCGCGACGGCGCCGGCGCGGGGGACCGGAGTCCCGGCCACTCGCCACTCCCGTTACTGCCACAGTGGCAGTATAGTCAGATGCGTTACTGCCGCCGTGGCAGTAACGGAACTGAGAGGAGCTTCCGATGAGCTCTGGCTGGACGGGTACGGCGAGCGCCCCGCGCTGGTATTGCGTCGTCGTTGCGCTATTTCTCGGGGTGCGCGCCACCTCAACGCTGGTGGCGGGGGCCAGTTTCAACCTGCCCGGAGACGGCTGGCGATCCGTCTGGCAACTGGCGATGGTCGTCGTGCTCGCGGTCGGTATCGCATACCCCCGATCCGCCCGCGCGGCAGCCCTGACTGTCGGGCTCATCTACGCCGCGGCGACCGGGCTTGAGGCATTTCACGGCACCGACTTGATGGGCGTGGTGCCGGTCGACACACGCGACCGCATCGTTCACCCGCTGCTGGCGGGGCTCGCCTTGTTCTGCGTGTTGCTGGGACGCCGGCGCAGCACCGACCGGCAGCCGTCGCATCCCTGACCGAGCAACGCCCACAACGATTTTCGGCGTGCGCGGCGACTTGGTGTCGCCGTGTTCCGCAGGTGCATCTGATTGTCCCTGCACTGCTTGGGATCTGGCCCTGGTGTATCGTCGCCGCGACCCGCAAAGTCCCGGGCAACCGCTCCGCGCAAAGCCTGGGCCGCCGCCCGCGCCCAGCCGCTGGGTCTAACGCGATACGCCGTATAACTCACAGCGCTTCAGGGCTGGTTTGTGAGCGGCTTGTAGCAAGTAGGTCATCGCGGGCAAGCCTTGCCGCAACAACACTTTCCTACGGTGCTCGCATGCCGCTAATGACGCGCCAACACACGATCGATGACTGGGACGCCGAAGACGTCGACGCCTGGAACAACGGCGGAGCAAAGATCGCGCGCCGCAACCTGATCTGGTCCATCTTCGCCGAGCACGTCGGGTTCTCGGTCTGGTCGATCTGGTCGGTCATGGTCCTTTTCATGCCCCAGAGCGTCTACCACATCGATGCCGCCGGGAAGTTTTTTCTGGTCGCGATGCCGACGCTGGTCGGAGCGATCTTGCGCCTGCCCTACACGTTCGCGACCGCAACATTCGGCGGGCGAAACTGGACCGTGTTCTCTGCGATGGTGCTCGTGATCCCAACGGCGTTGACGCTGTATTTCATGGCCCACCCGCACACGTCCTACACCACGTTCATGGTCGTGGCGGCGGTGGCCGGGCTGGGCGGGGGCAACTTCGCGTCGTCGATGACCAACATCAATGCCTTCTATCCCCAGCGGCTCAAGGGGTGGGCGTTGGGTCTGAACGCCGGTGGCGGAAACATCGGCGTCGCGATGATCCAGGTCGTCGGACTGTTGGTAATCGCGACCGCGGGCAACCGTTCCCCGCACTGGGTGTGCGCGGTGTATTTGGTGCTCCTGTCCGTCGCGGCGGTTGGTGCCGCGCTGTTCATGGACAACCTGACCAACCAGCGCACCAACGGCCGCTCGATGATCGACGTGATGGCCTACCGCGATTCGTGGCTGATCGCCGTGCTCTACATCGGCACGTTCGGATCGTTCATCGGCTTTTCGTTCGCGTTCGGTCAGGTGCTGCAAATCAGCTTTCTGGCCAACCTCAGTCACGGCGCCAAAGTGACTCCGGCCATGACGGCCCAGGCGGCGTTGCATGCGGCGCAGATCGCGTTCATCGGGCCTCTGCTGGGTTCGATCGTGCGGCCGGTCGGCGGTTGGCTGTCCGATCGCATCGGCGGCAGCAAGGTCACGCTGTACACCTTCGCCACGATGATCGCTGCGGCCGGCTGGCTGGTGGCGTTCGGCGCGATGGGCGACGCCAAGCATCGCGCCCCGTCCGGCGGCGTGCTGCTCGCCTACGTGGCCGGGTTCGTCGCGCTGTTCATCCTGTCCGGGATCGGAAATGGCTCGGTATACAAGATGATTCCGTCGATCTTCGACGCCAAGGCGCAGAGCCTCGACGGTCTCAGCACGGGGGAGAAGGCCGACTGGTCGCGCCGGATGTCGGGCGCGCTGATCGGAATCGCCGGGGCCATCGGCGCGCTCGGCGGCGTCGGCATCAACGTCGTGCTGCGCGCGTCGTACCTCTCGCCGGCGAAATCAGCGACGACGGCGTTCTGGGTCTTCCTGGGCTTCTACGTGCTGTGCGCGGTGATCACGTGGTTCGCCTACGTGCGCACGCCCGGCACGAAACGTGAAGCGAAAGCCGCTCTGGCCGGAGAAGCGCTGCCTTCTGCTGCATGATGCCGGCGCCGTTGGGAATCAACGGGATTCGAGGCCTCACCCCGGCAAGAACGGCCTGATCGGCTCCATCCAGATCGGCGAGAGCAGGACCGGGTCCGTCCAGGCCGGCCACAGCAGCGCCGGGTTCGCGCCGGGCGGCGGCCAGTTGTTGTCGTTGGCGTAGGCCCAGACCTCCCACGGGTTGTCGTAGTACGACGCCGTCTCGACCAGGCTGAACCAGTCCAGGTTCGGGTGGAGCAACCAATAGCCCGTCCCGACGAAGTAGCCGCCGACCGCCCAAGCGGCGTAACTGGTTTGGAACAGCGGGCCGAAGATCCTGTTCTGCCAGACGTGGACCTCTTCGTGATTGATCATGACGTCATCGGCACCCGGACCGGTTCCGAGATGGGTGGTGACATTGCCCATCGTGGTGGCAAAGCCCGTCAGTCCGACGCCGCCACGGTAGACGTGGGAACCCACGAGCGCGCTGAAGGCGGCGTCGTAGCCGCCGCCGTTCGGCGTGAACGCGTTGAGGGCCTGCACGCCGTAGCCCAACGCCGTGCCCTCGAAGCCCCAGGTGTAATCCAACAAAAACGCGGCCCATCCGCGCCAGTCGCGAAAGTTGTAGATGCCGAACTCGCGCTGGACGAGCAGGTTCAGGTCGTTGATCGCGGCGTCGGCCACGCCAGTCCCGGCGGCACTCCCGACGCCGATCAGCGGGCGGCCCAGCAACGCCTCGGCGGACGCGTTGACCGCACTGACCAGTGACGCGCCCACTTCGTCCGCGGCCGCATACGACCCGGCGGCCGAGTTGAGCGCCTGCAGAAACTGCTGTTGAAACGCGCCGGCCCGAGCGCTGAGCGCCTGATACTGCTGCCCATAGGCGGCGAATAGCTCGGCCACCGCCTGCGAGACCTCATCGGCGGCAGCCGCCGCCATCCCCGTCGTCGGAACGGCGGCCGCCAGATGCGCCGCGCTCACCGATGAGCCGATGCTCTCCAAATCCGCGGCGGCCGACGTCACCATCTCGGGGGCAACCACCAGAAGCGACACGCCGTTCCTCCCTTATCTCTGTGCGGATGAAGCGTATTCACGTCTCGACCCGGCAGACGCGTTTTCGCCGCATCGGTAATCGAGCTGTTGCCAAAACCTTGACAGTGTCATTGTGACAGTGTCAGTATCGACGGATGGCCGACGTGGCGTCCTGGACGCTGGACGAGCTGGTGCGACGGGTGGCCGCCGGGCTGGCCGATCCCGCGTATCCGGGCGCGCCCAACGGGCGGGTCCGAGGCCTGCCCGATCGGCGGGCTGTCCGCTGGTACACGACGACCGGTCTCGTCGACCGGCCGACCATGCAGGGACGCACGGCGCTGTACAGCCCGCGGCACCTGCTGCAGATCGTTGCGGTGAAACGGCGCCAGGCCGAGGGCCGCTCGCTCGCCGACATCCAGGCCGAACTGGCTGGAGCGACGGACGAGACCCTGCGGAAAGTCGCGGCCGTGCCCGAGGAACTCATCGTGGCGGAGCCGCCCGAGGAGCCGGCGCCGAGTCCGGTTCGCCGGCAACGCTTCTGGGCCGATCCCCCCGCTGCTACCGAACCAGTGGCCAATGGCGACGGCACTGACAGTGTCACGAAGCTGGCGGCCGTGAGCTTGCCCGGCGGGGCGCTGTTGCTGCTGCCCGCCGGATCCGGGGGCGGCGGCCGACCGGACGACGACGACATCGACGCGATCCGTGCGGCCGCCCGGCCGCTGCTCGAACTGCTGGCCGAGCGTGGCCTGCTGCCCCCCGATGAACGGAGCACCACATGACCGTCCGCATCACGTCGATGACCGACGCTGAGACCGATCGGGTGGCCGCCCCGGACGACGAGGCCGGGTTTGGCGCGCTGAGCACCGAGCGCGGCAACCTGCCGCTGGAACGCATCGACGTGCGCGCCGAGATCACCGCGCTCACCAGCCAAGTCGAACTGACGCAGGACTTCGTCAACGCCTTTGACGTACCCCTGGAAGCCAGCTACGTGTTCCCGCTGCCGGATCGAGGGGCGGTCACGCGGATGCAGATGACGGCCGACGGGCGGGTCGTCGACGCCGAACTGCGGGAGCGGGGGGCCGCCCGACAGGCCTACGACGACGCCATCGCGTCGGGGCGGCGCGCGTCCATCGCCGAGGAGGAGCGGCCCGATGTTTTCACCATGCGGGTCGGCAACATCCTGCCCGGCGAACGGGTCAGCGTCGCGCTGACGCTCGTCATCCCTCTGGCCTACGCGGACGGCGAGGCGACGTTCCGTTTTCCGCTTGTGGTTGCGCCGCGGTACATTCCGGGCCGCGCGCTCGCGGACATCGCGGTCGGCGACGGCCACGCCGACGACACCGACGCGGTGCCCGACGCGTCGCGCATCACGCCACCCGTGCTGCTGCCCGGTTTCCCGCACCCGGTTCCGCTGTCCATCGAGGTCGGCATCGACCCCGCCGGTCTCACGCTGTCGGAGGTCCGGTCGAGCCTGCACGCCGTGTCCACCGACGACGGGCGGATACGGGTACACCCCGGCGAGCGGGCCAACCGGGATTTCGTGCTGCGGTTGCGGTACGGCGCCGACGGGCTCACCGATTCGCTGGTGCTGGTGCCTGATTCGGAGGGCGACGAGGGAACCTATCAGCTCACCGTGCTGCCGCCGGCGTCCAGCGCGCCGCCACGCCCGCGGGACCTGGTGCTGGTGCTCGACCGCTCCGGCAGCATGGCCGGTTGGAAGATGGTGGCGGCCCGCCGGGCCGCGGCGCGCATCGTCGACACGCTGACCAGCGGGGATCGGTTCGCGGTCTTGACATTTGACGATCGGATCGACCGACCCGCCGGGTTGCCCGACGGGCTGGTCGAGGCCAGCGACCGGCACCGGTACCGCGCTGTCGAGCACCTCGCCCGCGTCGACGCGCGCGGCGGCACCGAGCTGGTCGCACCGTTGCGGCAGGCTCTCGCGTTGTTGGGCGGGTCGCGCAACGGCGAGGCCCGCGACGCCGTCGTCGTCCTCGTGACCGACGGCCAGGTCGGCAGCGAGGACCAACTCCTGCACGAGCTGTCCGGCGACCTGCGCCGGGTGCGCGTGCATGCGGTCGGCGTCGACCAGGCCGTCAACGCCGGATTCCTTTGGCGCCTGGCCAGTGTCGGCGGCGGCCGTTGTGAACTGGTGGAAAGCGAGGACCGCCTCGACGAGGCGATGGACGCGATTCACCGCCGCATCGGCGCGCCGCTCGCGCACTCGTTGTCGCTGCGCGCGGAGGGGCTGGCCGTCACCGAGGACACCGCGAGCCCCGCTCGGCTGCCGGACCTGTTCCCGGGGGTGCCGCTGGTGGTGAGCGGGCGGTATCGGGGGAGCGCGTCCGGCTCCGTGACCCTCCGCGGCGCGACGGGGGACGGCGGCGACTGGTCTGCCACCGTCGCCGGACGGCGCCTTGATGCCCCGGCCGTTGCGGCGCAGTGGGCCCGGGCGCATCTGCGCGACCTCGAGGACCGCTTCGCGTCGGCTCCCGCGGAGGACTTGGAGAGGCGGATTGTCGCTACGTCGTTGCGGTTTGGCGTGTTGTGCAGGTTCACGGCATTCGTTGCGGTGGATAGCCGTGTCGTGACCGACGGTGAAGTGCCGCACCGCGTGATGCAGCCCGTCGAGGTGCCGGCCGGTTGGGAGCAGCCCGCCGACCACGCCGACATGGTGTTTGCGGCCGCCGCGCCGCGGACCCTGCTGGCCGAGCCCGCCGTGGCGGCGAGTCGACCCGTTCCGTCCGTCAAGGAGGCAGGCAAGTCACAAGCGCGAACGGTCAAGCTGCGCAACGTGATTGCCGCGGTGGTCGCCGGCGCGCTGCTCATCGGCGGCGGCTGGACCTGGTCGGCGAGTCGGGACGGCGGCCACTCCACCGCGACGCGCGACGGCATCGTGAGCGGCAAGATTCCAGCTACGGGGGATACCGGCGCCTCGACCGAGATAAGGGCCGGCGTTCCCGAGAACACCGTCTCGGTACCCGGAGCACCGCCACCGCCGCAGGCTCCCGCGGACGCCACCTACAAACGCGACATCATCACGACGGGATCGATGCAGATGATCGTCGCCGAGCCCACCCAGGTGGCCGACCGGCTCGTCACCGCGGTCACCGACGCCGGCGGCCGCGTGGATTCGCGGTCGGAGCGGTCCGGATCGTCCTCGCCGACAGTGGATCTCGTGTTGCGCATCCCCGCCGACAAACTCGACGGTGTTCTGGCCGATGCCAAGAAACTGGGGACCGTCGACTCCATGTCGATCGGGCACAACGACGTGACGTCGCAGCGCGTCGACCTCGATGCCCGCATCGAGGCGTTGCAGACCTCGGTCAATCGACTGCTGGAACTGATGGGGCGCGCCGGCAACGTGGCCGACCTGCTTGCGGCGGAGTCGTCGCTGACCCAGCGGCAGGCCGAGTTGGACTCGCTGCGGGCGCAGCGCGCCACGCTGGGCGACCAGATTTCCTATGCGACGATCAATGTCAGCCTCTCGACCAAACCGACGGTGACTCAGCCTGGTTTCTTGAATGCTCTTCGACACGGCTGGCAGTCGCTGCTCTCCGCTATCCATGGCGTGGTGATGGCTGTCGGATTCCTCATCCCGTGGATACCGGTGTTGGCAGTGGCCGCGTTGGTATCGGTCTTGGTATGGCGCCGCAAGCCGTTTCGGCGAGCTAGCCGGACAGGTTGAATTCTTGGAATCGCGCTAAGGCCAGGTCGCGCTGCGCGGGGTCGAACGCCTCGACGTGCGTGATGCGGCCACCTTCAATAAGGGCGAATTGAATTAGTGGAATCTCGATAACGACGCCGTCGATCGACGTGCCTTTCAGGATGAAGTACACGACAAGGCCCTTCGCCGTTAATGCGAGAATCTCGGCAGGTTCGACCCAATAGCCGGGTACGAGCGCCTCGATCATCCGGCCGGATGCCATATGATCGGCTACCGTTTCGACGCCCGGACTGGCCAGTTGTCGATGGTTAACGTGAGTTGCGCCTTCAGCCAGCACGGCGAGCGCTTTCCGGTCGCGTCGGTTGATGATCTCGGTCACCCGCTGTGCAAACTCAACGATCTCGGGATGGGCGACCTCTCCGGATGCGATCCAGCAAGCGGTGAGTTCGGCGAACGCGTCGTTGATGTCATCGGGATCGAAGCTGACGCTGTTGAGCATCAGCCCGCAGTCGTCGACCTCGGCGACTTGCAAGAACTCTACGGTGATCGGTCGATCGGCGTAATCGGTGTCCCGGTAACGGACATGGATTAGCGTGAGGCGGGATCCCCTGACGGCGATGGGGTCCACTGTTACCCGAACGCTGGCCGGGACGCTCTCGAGCATCGCTTGCACGGCCTTACGACGTTCTGGGCCTTGGAATTCATCGCGTAGACCTTTTCGCCGGTCCTCGAAGCGCAAGTCCGCGTTGGTGAGCGCAAGGAATCCGTCCATGTCACGACGATTTGTCGCGTCGGCCATTCGAGACCATGTCCGTGTGGCGGAGTTCTCAAGTCGCGGCGCCCGGTTGAGTTCATCGAATCTCGCGAGCGCGGCTTCAAGGTCCTCTTCGTCGAATAGCTCGCAACAGTTGATCAGGTCCCCCGCGACCGTCAGAATTCCGATCTCCCGCCATTCGGCGTGGAAGCCATCTTGCGACGTCCCCGTCATCACATGGGTGACGACGACTCCCAAGTCGCTGAGCCGATGCACAGTCTCGATGTAGGTGGGGGTGTCGGGCGTTAGATCCCTTCCGGCGCGGAGGTACGCCGTCATGTCACCGGGCGAAAACGCGATCCCTCGCCTGTGGTCGGCGTTCGCCCAATCGGCGGTCGTCGGATAAAGCTCGTGCCGGTTGAACGCGGCGAAAATGCGAACGATCACCGACCACGTGCGCGCGTGGGCGGCGGCTTCGCCGGCGACGTAGCGAGCATCGAGCCTTTCGAAGGCGGCGTCGATGTCGTCAAGGTCGAAGAGCTCGGCCGCGGTGAGCCGGTTGTCGGCGTCGATCTCGACGATGCCGATCATCGGGGTGCTGGTCTCTCCGGGTTCAAAGCCACGGACCGAGGACCAAACGCGAATGAGGGCGAGGCGTTGCCCGCGGGTAGCGATGACGGTCGACGCGATGCCTTCGAATCCGACCTCGGCGACTGCTCGATAGTTTGCGACGTGTGCATCACGACCGCGTAGGACACCGGCGTTGACGACCCGACGGTGATCAAATGTGGAAAAGTCGTCGGTCATTGTCTCGGCCATCGCGGCCCAGTCTCGGGTCGTGAAGCAGGCCCATTCGCGTTCTACCGCCTGGCTTGCCGCGTTTTCGAGTCGGCGCGTCTGCGGCCGAAGTTCGTCAAAGCGGGCGAGCGCGGCGTCGAGGTCCGCTTCGTCGAACGTCTCAATACGGTTGATCGAATCCCCTTCGACGGTCAGGATCCCGAGCTCGCGCCACTCGGCGACGACGCCGTCTTTCGACGTCCCTTTCGTCGCGTGCGTGATGACGGCTCCGAGGTCGTTGAGCCGATGCACAACCTCGAGTCGGTTCTTGACGTCCGGCGCGATGTCCCACGTCGCACCGATGTAAGCGGTCATGTCGCCGGGTGCGAAACCCACCGCGCGTCGGTGATCGATGTTGACCCACTCCGGCGTCGTCGGGAACATTTCTCGCCGATTGAATGCCGCGCAAGCGGCCGCGATGACCGACCACGTGTGCGCGTGGGCGGCCGCTTCACCGGCGAGGTATCGCGCGTCGAGCTCGTCGAAGGCAGCGTCAATGTCGGCAAGATCGAATATGACCATTGTGACGATCCGCTCGTCGGCGTCGATCTCGACGATGCCGAGCCACTCGGCGCCGACCTCGCCGAGCGAAAAGCCGCGGTTGAAGGCACGGGCATGAGCGAGGGCAAGGCGCTCGCTGCGGGTCGCGATAACACTCAACGATATTGTCTGTGCACCAACCTCGACGGCGGCTTGCAGGTCCGCGATGTGCACACGGCCCCGCCGAATCCCTGCGTTCACGACACGACGGCGATCGTCCACGACGACGTCGTCGGCCAGCAGCTCCGCCATAGCGGCCCAGTCATGCGCCGCGAAACACGCCTGGTATCGCTCGACTATTCGGCCTGCCGCGTTTTCCAGCCGTGGTGGCTGCCGATGCAATTCGTCGAAGCGGGCGAGTGCGGCGTCGAGGTCGGCCTCGTCGAAAACTTCGACGCGCCTTACCAAGTCGCCTTCGACCGTGAAAACGTCGATCATCCGGGACTCGATATCAAGCCCCTCTTTCGAGGTCCCTTTCAAGGCTTGGGTGACGACGGCTCCGAGTTCGCTCAGCCGATGCACACTCTCGGCGATGTAGCTGCTGACATCCATGAGGTCCCACGTGGCACGGATGTTTGCGGTCAGATCACTCGCATCGTTGGTTACTAGCGGACGATGATCGATGTAGACCGAATCCGCTGTCGTCGAGGGAAATTCGTGACGGTTGAATGCGGCGTAGGTTTGGGCGATAACCGACCAGGTGTGCGCGTGGGCGGCGCCTTCTCCGGCGAGATAGCGTTCCTCGAGTTCTTTGAGGGCGGCGTCAATGTTGTCGGGGTCGAACGAGACTAATGCGACAGCCCGCCCGTCCGAGTCGCTCTCGACAACCGAGAGAAACTCCGCGAAAAACTCGTCGGGCTCCGGGTCTCCGAACGAGAAACGCCCGAGCGCGAGGCGCTCCCCGCGGATTGCCATGATGGCCTGCGTTGTGTTTGTGGTCCACACGTCGGCGATCGCCCGCATGTCCGCCAGTTGGGCGTCTCTGCCATATCGCACCCCAGCGCCCACCACCCGACGGCGATCGTCATTGGAGAAGTCTTCGGCCATCCATTCCGTCATGCCATCCCAGTCGCCCGACGCGAAGCACGCCCGAAAGCGCTCGATCCCTCGGGTCACAGCGTTTTCCAGCCGCCGTGGCTGTGGTTGCAATTCCTCAAACCTCGCGAGCGCGGCATCGAGGTCTGCCTCGTCGAACATCTCGCATCGGCTGAGTACGTCGCCTTCGACCGCAAATATGTCGGTTATGCGCCACTCGGCGTCGAACCCGTCGTGTGAGGTCCCGGACGCAGTATGGGTGACAACCACCCCGATGTCGGTCAGCCGGTGAACGGTCTCAACGTAGAGGCGGTTGTGCGCCATGTCTGCCATCACAGCGCGGAGATAAGCCTTGAGGTCACCGGGTGGGACCGCAGCCAGCGACCGATGGTCGATGTCTACGAAGTTGGGTGTCGTCGAGGGGATTTCACGCCGGTTTACCGTGGCGAAAGCCTTCGCGACGACCGACCAGGTGTGCGCGTGGGCGGCCGCTTCACCGGCGAGGTATCGGGCGTCGAGCTCGTCGAATGCGGCGCCGATGTCGTCAACGTCGAAATAGACACCGGCGGCGATCCGGTCGTCGGAGCTGATCTCGAGAACGCGAAGTATCTCGGTGTGAAACGGCTCCGGCGTTTGGTCGCGACCCGAGAAACGGACACGATCGAGCATGAGGCGCTCCCCCCGGGTCGCGATGACGGTCGACGTCAGGTTCTCGATTCCGATGTCGAAGCTGGCCCGTAGATGCGCAACGTTTACATCCCGGCCCCGTTGGACTCCGGCACCAACGACCCGACGGCGATCGTCAGTGATGATGTCAGCCGCCGCGATGGCCCAGATGCCCGCCCAGTCGCCGGCTGCCAAGCACGCCTGAAAGTGATCGCACACTCGGGTTGCCGCGTTTTCCAGCCGATGCGTGCTCGGCTGCAGCTCCTCAAATCTTGCAAGCGCGGCGTCGAGGTCTGGCTCATCGAACAGCTCGCAGCGGTTGGCTCGATCACCTTCGAATGTGACAAGAACGATTTGTCGCCACTCCGCTTCGAAGCCCTCGTGGGAAATTCCATACGCCTTTTGCGTGACGACGGCTCCGATGTTTGTCAACCGATGCACCGTCTCGGCATACATTTTGACGTCCGGCACCAGTTCCCACGTGGCACCGGCGTAGTCGATGAGGTCGCCCGGCTCGAACGCCCTCCCGCGCCGGTGGTCGATGTTGACGAAATCGGGCGTAGATGCAGGCATCTCATGCCGGTTGAGCGCCGCGTAGCACTGTCCCATAAGCGACCACGTGTGCTCGTGGGCGCCCGCTTCGCCGGCGAGGTAGCGCGCATCGAGTCCCTCGAAGGCAGCGTCGACGTCATCGATGTCGAACACGACGTACGCCGCAATTCGGTTGGCGTCGTTCGTCTCGACAATGGCGAGCGCTTCAGCGTGGAACGCCTCAGGCTGCTGTGTTTGGCTTGTGAAGGTGAAACGAAAGAGCGCGAGGCGCTCACCGCGCGTCGCGATTACGGTCGAACCCACATCAGGGGTCCAGATGTCAGCGGTGGCATGCCAATTCGCCATCTCTACGTCTCGGCCCCTTCGGATGCCGGCGTTTACGGTGTGTCGGCGGTCATCGGAGAAAATGTCGTCGGTGAGTTGTTCCGCCATGGCGTCCCAGTTGTGGACCGCAAAGTGTGCTCGGAAGCGGTCGGCCACCCGGGTTGCCGCGTTTTCTAGCCGCGGTGCCGGTGGTTTAAGTTCGTCGAAACGCGCGATCGCGGTGTCCAGGTCCGCCTCGTCGAACAGTTCGGAACGGCTGAAATTACCGCCTTCCACCGTCAGCACGTGGACATCACGCCACTCGGCGTCGAAGCCCTCTTGTGAGATCCCGCGCGCCACATGGGTGACGACCGCTCCGATCTTGCTCAGCCGGTGCACGGCGACGATATATATCTTGGTGTCGGGCGAGTCGTCCCATGCCGCTTGGATGTACGCGAGCATGTCGCCGGCGGCGAACGCTGCTCCGCGACGGTGGTCGACGTTCACCCAGTCCGGCGTCGTCGCTGCGGACTCGCGCCGATTGAACGCGTCGTAAGCAGCCGCGACGACGGACCACGTGTGCCGGTGGGCGGCCGCCTCGCCCGCGAGGTATCGGGCGTCGAGTTCGGCGAAAGCTGCGTCGGTGTCGTCGAGATCGAACACTACAACGCCTGCGATTCGCTCGTCGGCGTCGATCCCGACGATGCTGAGGGCATCGTTTTGAATCGCCTCGGGTTCCTGGCCCGAGACGCGAACTCGTGTGAGCGCAAGGCGGTCCCCGCGAATTGCTAGGACGGCCACATCCGTCATCGTGAAGCCGACATCAACGGTCGCCTGCGCATCTTTGATGTTGGCATCTCGCCCATGCAGGATCCCGGCGTTCACCACTCGCCGGCGATCGTCGACGGAAACGTTCTCGGCCGATATTTGAGCCACGGCGTGCCAGTCGCCGGCCGCAATGTAAGAGTAGAGGCGCTGCCACACCCGCGTTGCAGAGTTCTCCAGCCGCGGTGCGGGCCGGCTGAGCTGTTCGAACCTCGCGAGCGCGACGTCGAGGTCCGCCTCATCGAAGACTTCGCACCGGTTAAGCATGTCGCCTTCCACCGTTCCGACCGTTATCACGCGCCACTCGGCGTCGAAGCCCTCCTGCGAGGTCTCACGCGAAGCGTTGGTGACGACGGCTCCGATGTCGTTCAGGCGATGCACAGCCTCGACGGAATGCCTCAGGTCAGCTGTGAGGTTCCACGCGGCGTCAAGTAACGCAGGCATTTCACCGGACGCAAACGATGCTCCTCGGCGGTGGTCAATCGTCACCCAATCCGGCTTCGTCGAAGGCATTTCATGCCTATTGAGTGCGGCGTAGGCCCGCGTGAAGACGGACCACGTCCGTGCGTGGGCCGCCGCATCCCCGGCTAGATAACGGGCATCGAGTTCCTGGATGGCAGTGTCGAAATCACTAGAGTCGAATGCGATCAGCGCCGAAATCTGCGCGCCGGCGTTGATCTCGACTACATATAGGAGATCGACGCGGAACGCGTCGGGTTCCTCGTCGATGCGTGCAAACCGGATACGGGTGAGGACAAGGCGATCCCCCCGCGTGGCGACGGGGTCTGACGCCGCTTGCGCGATCTCCAGGTCGGCGGCGGTCTGAAACTGCCTGATCATTGCATCCCTACCGCGCTGCGTTCCAGCGCTAAGCACAGGGCGGCGATCGTCGCCGTAAAAGTCGTCGGAAACTAGCTCGGCCACCGCGTCCCAGTCGCGTGTTGAGAAGTGCGCCAACAATCGCTCGACCGCTTGGCTTGCCTCGTTTTCCAGCCGAGGCACGGGCCGACTCAGCTGTTCGAACCTCGCGATCGCGGAGTCGAGGTCAGACTCATCGAAGAGCTCGCAACGGCTGAGTAAGTCACCATCGACCGTGAGGAGGAAGACTTCCCGCCACTCGGCATCAAAGCCCGCTATCGAGCTTCCACGCGTGACATGAGTGACGACCGCTCCCAGGAAAGTCAGCCGGTGCACAGCCTCGATATAGGTGCTGCCGTTTTGTGCGAGATCCCAAGTGGCGCGGACATACGCGATCAGGTCACCGGCCGCGAACTTTGCCCCGCGGCGGTGGTCGGTACTCGCGAAGTCTGGCGTCGTTGCGGCGATTTCATGTTGGTTCAGCGCGGTGTACGCTCCTGCGATGACCGACCATGTCTGGCCGTTGGCGGCCGCATCGCCGGCGAGGTACCGGGTATCGAGCTCCTCGATGGCGGCATCAATGTCGTTGACGTCGAACATAACGTGGGCAGAAATCTGGGTGTCGGTGATCTCGACAACGCTGATCACGTCGTAAGCCTCGGCCCAGTCGCGGAAAGACACATCGTGACGACAGAGGACGAGGCGCTCTCCACGAGTCGCGATCGTGGTCGGCGCGATGTTTACGATCCCAATGTCGGCAAATGACTGCATGTTCGCGATTTCGGCGTCCCGCCCGCGGCGAACCCCCGCGTTAACCACTCGTCGACGGTCGTCCGTCAGAAAGTCGTCGGTCAGCGTTTCGGCCATGACGTCCCAGTCGCGGGCGGCAAAGCGGGCGAAGTAGCGCTCGAGCACTCGGCTTGCCGCGTTCTCCAGCCGCGCCGGCCGGCTGAGTTGATCGAACCTCGCGATCGCAGTGTCCAGGTCTGCCTCGTCGAAGACCTCGCAGCGGTCGAACAAGTTACCGTTAACCGTGAACAGCATGACCTCTCGCCACTCGGCATTGAAGCCCTCGTGTGAGGTTCCGCGTCCCTCGTGAGTGACGACCACTCCAAGATCGCTCAGCCGATGCACGGATTCGATGTAGAAAACGATGCCTTGGTCGAGATCCCAACCGGCACGGAGGTATTCGACCATGTCATCGGGCGCGAAAGCTGCTCCCCGACGATGGTCTCTAGACACGAAGCCCGGCGTCGTGGCGGGGAGTTCGCGTCGGTTGATCGCGGCATAGGCGCCTAACATGGCGGCCCACATGTGAGAGTGGGCCGCCGCCTCACCGGCAAGATAGCGCGCGTCGAGTTCGGCGATGGCGGCATCGAAATCCTCGACGTCGAATGTCACGGTCGTCGCGATCCGCGCGGCTGCATCGATCTCGACGACGTTAAGGGCGTCGTTTTGAATCGCCCCGGAGTCGCGGCCGGCGGCGCGAACACGTGCGAGGACGAGGCGCTCGCCGCGGATCGCGATCGCGCTCACCATCGAGATCGTGAAGCCGACCTCGGTGGCTGCCTGGAGATCGTTGATCACGGAATCTCGCCCATGCTGTGTCCCGGCATTCACGACCCGTCGGCGATCAATGCCGGAGTAATTTTCGGCCACCATTTCGGCCATGGCGTCCCAGTCGCGGTTCGCGAAGTGCGACCAGACGTGCTCGAATACGCGCGCCGCTGCGTTTTCTAGCCGCCGTGCGTTCGGCTGCCCTTCTTCGAATCGGGTGTGCAGCGCGTCGAGTTCGGCGAGTGCCGCGTCCATGTCATCGACGTCGAACCACACCTGCAGTGCGACTAGGCCCGACTCGTCGATGCCGTATATCTGAAGTAATTCGTCCTGCGGCGACCCGGGGCTCGCGTCGGCTGTGCCCACGACCAATCGATTGAGGGCCAGGCGCTCGCCTCGCACGGCGATAATGTCCGAAGTGACGTGCATCCCGCTCGTCTCGAGATTGAGCCTATTTTGATGTACCCAGTCCGAAGGGAGGTCGATCGGCGTGAAGCCGACGACCTTCCGGCGACTCTCGAGGCGTGCGTCCGGTGCAAACAGTCGCTCGAACTCGTCCCAGGCTCCGCTATCAACAGCAGCCATCACGCGTTCGCCCGCTCGTACGCATGCGTTGTCCAGCTTGACGGTCGGAGCTTCCGGTACGGCCGGGGTAGACGGGAAGGTGCGCTCACCGAGTATGCCACGCGCCTTCTCAGCAAGCGCCGCAGCGCCTTTCCGCTCCCATAGGCCGACCGCGCGCTCGGCAGCGGCTCGTGCTCCGACGACGTCGCCGGCGGCGGCCAAAACGGTTGCCAGCGCCAGACATGCGTCGCCGTGATCGACCAACGCGTCGGTGCGCTCGGCCACGCTGACAGCGTCCCCGGCGACCCGCCGGGCCTCCTCGTGGTCACCCCCGCGCGACAGCAGCTGCGCCCGAAGCGTGCGCCAGGCGATTGAGGGCTTCAGGGCGTGCCCGGCCAGACGCTCACTCTCGGTGCATAATTCGTTGGCCTCGGCATCTCGACCTAGCAACAGACAGGCGCGGCCCAGCAGCGCGGCGGTTTCGGCGGTGTCGGCGTCAAGGCCCATGCGGCGAAAGCCGTTGTAGGCCTTGCGCAGATGCGGCTCGGCGGCGGCAGGATCATCGACGACCAGCTCGACGATGCCGGCGAACTGCTCGACCTCGAGGAGGGCATGACGCAGGCCGAGCTCGGTGACCGTGCGCCGGGCGGAGTCGATCATCCGCCGTGCCGCCGCGGCACGGCCGCGGAAGGCCTCCAACACGGCCTGGCACCGCGTCGACGTCGCCTCGACCGCCGGCGAGTCGGTCGTTATTCGCAAGAGCCGCACCACGTCAAGGCACCGCCCGCCCGCGCGCGGGACCGGGTTGGGTCCCCACAGCGCCGCGAGTGGCGCATTCGCCAAAACCGCGTTCACCCGGCGGTGTTCGCGTGCGCGCCGCGCCGCGGTCAGGGCGTCGTCAAGGGCGACTTCGCAGTCGCCGATTCTCCCGAGCCGTGCCAGGCAGCCGGCTCGAACGGTGTGTGCCTTCGCTTCGCCTGCGGCATCGTCCAATTCGGCCAGCTTGGCGGCAGCCGCGCCCACGGCGGCCTCGACCTCGTCCAATCGCTCGGGATCGGTCAGCATCGACAGCTGGCCGTCGAAACACGTCGCCCAGGCCACTAGCCGGGCGGAATTGACTGTGGTTCCTTGCAGTTGAGAGACAGCACCGGCCGCGGAAGTCACGTCACCCGCGGCCAGCAGCGCCTCGCAGCGCGCGACCAGCAGCTCGGCGGTCTGATCGTCGCGGTCGGGCAGCTCGTCGTCGATTTCCTCCAGTGCGTGCAGCGCCCGATCGTAAAGGTCGGCCGCGCCCTCGTAGGCCAGGCGCGCCATCGCCTGGTCCGCCGCACGCCGGCAGTACTCGACGGCCTTGACCGCGTTTCCCGCCCAAGCACATTCGAAGTAGTGGTGAGCCAGCTCGGCGAGCAGCTCGTCGTCAGCGCCGGGCTCGTTCTCCAGCGTCGTCGCGATGCGCTGGTGCAGCCGCATCCGTCGCACCGAGGGCAGCTCGGCGAGCAGCGATTGCCGGACGAGGGCGTGGTTGAACCGGTAACGACCGCCGGGTTCTTCGATCACAATGCCTGCTTTGCATGCCTCGTCGAAAGGGTCGACGAGGTCGTCCCCTACCACACGTTCGACGAGCTCCAAGGCGAACCGGCTACCGACGACCGCGGCCGCGGCAAGGGCTTTGTTCGTCTCCGGCGTCAGGCGAGAAAGGCGGCGGCTCACCGCCTCCCGGACACCTTGCGGCAGGGTGCTCGGATCCCACCGGCCGCCGCTTTCCTCGACGTGGCGCAGGGCCTCGATGAGGAAGAACGGGTTGCCACCCGTGACGGACGCCAACGCCCGCGCCAACTCCGCGTCGTTGTAGCCGGCCTTGGCGACGTAGTCGGTCACGTCCTCCTCGTCGAGGCCGCCGAGCTGAAGGCGGTTCGCGGTGCCGTCGCGGTGCAGGTCGGCGAGCATGGCCGAAAGGGGGTGGGAGCGATCGAGGTCGGTGCCGCGGTACGTCCCGATGATCTGGACGCGGGCCCGGTCGCCGAATCGCAGCAGATGCCGCAACAGGAGCAGCGTGGGCTTGGCCGCCCAATGTAGATCGTCGAGGATTAGGACGACGGGCGCGCTCGCCGAAGCGACGCCCAGCAGCGCGACGACGGCGTCGAAGAGTGCGTAGCGCTCGGTGTCCGGGTCGGCACGGGTCGGCGCGGCCAGATCGGGCAGTACATCGCTCAGCCCGGGAACCAGGGGGAGTAGCGCTTCCACGCCGCGCAGCTCACGAAGCCGACTGCTACCGAGGCACGGCACCAGCGAACGCAGGGCTTCCGCGAACGGCTGGTACGGCGCACCGAGGTCCTCGTCGCAGCGCCCGTAAATGACAAGGGCGCCTTGGTCGTAGGCCTGTCGGGACCATTCGCCGGCCAGGCGCGTCTTGCCGACACCCGGTTCGCCGGCGATCAGCATCGCGTTCGTGCCACCGGCGAGCGCGGTCTGCCACGCGGAAAAAAGCCGCTCGAGCTCTTGCCCGCGACCGACGAACGGCCCCGGGCCGGCCAGCACCGCGGGCAGGCCCGGGCGTTCCAGCGGCGCCTCGCCCGGGACGTCCTCACCACGTTCGTCCGCGGTTTCCGGCCGGAGCTCGAAGACGTGCTCCGGGCGCGCGAGGTTGCGCAGCTGGCGCGTGCCGAGGTCGGCGAGCACGACATCGTCGGGCAGGGAGTCGATCACGAGCTCGGCGGTCGCACCCGAGCACAGGATCTGGCCGCCCGCCGCCAACGACCGCAGCCGCGCGGCGCGGTTGACCGCCCTTCCGAAGTAGTCGCCGTCGCGGAACTCGGCCTCCCCGGTGTGCAATGCCACGCGGACGCGCATGGGCTCCCGCAGCGCCCACGGCTCGTGAACGATCGCGTCCTGCAGCTCCAGAGCGGCGGCGGCGGCCGCGGACGGCCGCTCGAAGACCGAGAACGTGGCATCACCCTCACCGCGGGTCTTGATCAGCCGCCCGCCGCGGGACGTGACGACCTGTTCGACGAGCTCGTCGTGGCGTGCGAGCGCTAGCCCCATGGCGTCGGCCTCCGCCTCCCATGCGGCGGTCGACCCCTCGATGTCCGTCAGCAGAAAGGTCACCGCGCGGGTCACCGACGGAACGTTTTGCGCGCCAGGTGTTTCCAGCGAGGCGTCCTGCGCCACGATCGCAGCCTCCAGCCGGCGCAGCTCCGGCCCGGGATCGACGCCCAGTTCGTCGGCCAGCAGGGTCCGCGCCCGCTGGTAGGCGCCCAGAGCCTCACCCTGCCTGCCGGCGCGGTAGAGGGCGAGCATCAGCTGGGCCCACCGCCTTTCGCGCAGCGGCGCATCGGCCACCGCGGCCTCGAGCTCGCCGATGATCTCGGCGGCTCGTCCCGTCGCCAGAAGCGCATCGGCCCGGTCCTCCACCAGCGCGGCGTGGCCCTCGATCCACCGCGTCTTCTCGGACGTTCCCCGGCGCCCGTCGGGCAGCTCGGGGATGCCGCGCCAGAGCTCGAGCGCCTCCTCGAAGCGGGCCACCGCCTGGCCGGTGTCGCCGGCCGCGGCGGCATCGCGCCCCCGTCGCGCGGCCGACTTGTAGCGCGAGGCGTCAACCTCGCTGTCGGCCAGGGTCCAACCGGCGCCTTCCGTCAACACGAACCCATCGCCCAGGGTGCGGCGCAGCGAGGAGATATGGGTCTGCAGGGCCTTGGCTGCCGTTCGCGGGGGATCCTCGCCCCACAGCAGCTCGACGAGCGCGTCGGCCGACACGACCGAACCGACGTGCAGCCCGAGCATGGTGAGGATCGCGCGGGGCTTGGCGCCCGGAATCGTGACCGGCGCGCCAGCTCGCCGGACCTGGAGAGGTCCCAAAACCCCCAGTTCCACCTCTAGAAGAGTAGTCACGTCCGCAATCGTCGGTAAGGCGATTCAACAAGCAGTCAAGATCGAGTAAAGGCTGGCTCACCTGCGATTCTGATCGTGCGGGACCGTGGCCTTATATGGCGAGCAGCAACATGATCTCCTGGGAACACCAGACCTCGCGCTATGGGCTGGTTTCGCGGAACCTAACGGATCGGCAAGTCCGACCAAATCTGCGCGCGGGAACCAACTCGGTTCTTCAGACGGCGAGTCCGAGGAATACCAGGAGCGCGCGGTTGAGTCGAATCACGTCCCCGTCCGATAGGCGACCGACCAGCTGACTCAGGCTGGCGCGGGGAACCGTCGTTACCTTGTCGATCATTAGTTGGCTGGTCTGAGCCAACCCGGTGCTGTCCGAGGGTTGCACAGGAATTCGAAGCAGTGGCGCCTCGACGTCGCTCGTGGTGAACGGCACGACGGTGACGGAGGCGGTTGCGTCGAACCGGTCATCTTGAATGACCACCACCGGCCGCGGCTTCCCGCTGTAAGCACCGCGTGCCGCGGCCGTGTAGATGTCGCCTCGTCGCATCGTTAGGTGGCGTCATCCCAGTCGACCGAGACGGCGTCGACGAAAGCCTGGTCGTCGAGATCCTGTTCGCAAGCGGCGACAAGTGCCGACTGGCGATGCGCCTCGCGAACGAACTCTGGGGCGCTCACATCGGGGACCCAAATTTGGATTGGCCGCAGGCCTCGTTGGCGTAGCCGTTCGCGATGTCGTCGAACGCGATCGCGGGCAGGTGACATGGATCCCATGTTACATGTAACGCGGCGTCGGGGCCTGATCGATATAGACGCGTCCCATCACACGGCCGAACAATAAGTTGGCAGTTCTTGCCAATGCGATTGTCGCGGGGCCGCGCCGCCCTCCCGCCTTGGCCGGTCACACCTCGACAGCGGCGGCAATCTTGTTGACGACCTCGCCCGCTTGGTCGGTGGTGTCGAATCCACACCAAAGCGTGTCGATGACGACGTTGTTACGCACTCCCAACGCGCGTTCGCACGAGAAGCCACGGCCGGTGTCGAGGGTCTGCACGAGGCTCAAGGTGCTCTCGGTCGCAGCCAGCCCGCCGAACTTCCAGGCGACGGGGTTGTCGCCGGGCTGGGTGATGGTCAACGGCCGGTTGGCGCAGGCGGCCCACCGCGGTTTGGCCTGGCTGAAGAACTGCTGGGCCACGTCGGCGTCGCGGAACCTGACCACGGCCTGCAGCAGCGCGTGCTTCTTCTGGTCGGCTTTCGCGCGAGCGTTGTCGAGGAACTGCCCTTCCAGCGCGACCCAGCCGTTGTCCCGGTAGACGCTGGCCTCGACCGGCGAGTAGGCGTCCAGGCAATTGCGGTCGGAGACCACGTCGTCGCTGTGCGACATCTCGGAGATCGGCCGGCGCAGTGCCATGGCGGTCGTCTGCCCGACGGCGTTGACGTCCTTGGCGCTTAACAGCAGGTTCGTCAAGCGCGCGTTGAGGATTGGCGCCGGTTGCCAATGGCCCAGGTTCGGCGCCGCCACGGGACGCCCGGCGGCGGACACCGTGCAGCCGGTCAGCATCAGGCACAGACCCACCACGGCGAGAAGGATGCGGTGGGTGCGCGCGGCACCGACGTCCGCCGCCTTCACTGATGTTGCAGTCATTTGCTGTTCTCCTGCCCGGTCCACTCCCCGCACAACACCGCAACTGCGATTTAAATTCACAGTGTGGTCTCGTGCGGCACCGCTCGCGCTCAACTATGAAGTTATGAACAGCAAAAGCGGGTGTGAAATGCCGGTTATGAGCTATCTATGCGTTTTCGCATGAACTCAGACTGTCGCAAAGCTCACTTCGGGCCTGGATAGACGATCGCCTGCGCCACGCTGCCGCCATTGACGGTCGGCCCGAGGAACGCGGTGAACGTGTTTGCCTCGGGATCGTAGGCCAGCAACGAAGTGCCGGGACCGCAGCCGGCCTTGCCAACCAGGACCAGCTTGTCACCGCTCACGCCGTCCACGATCACGCTGTCGGACACGCCCGGCACCTTGACTCGCGTGGTGTGCCCGTCGGGAGTCAGGCGGGACAGGAACACGCTGCCGCACGCGCCGATCGACTGCAGGAACGTGCCGCTCGGCAACTCCCATGCGTCGGTGTCGCCGAGGTCGCCGTTGAACCCGGGATCGTTTCCCGCTCCCGAGTTGACCGCGGTCAGCGCGGTCGGCGTGGTGCCGTCGATGGGCACTCGCCACAGCTGGCCGATGTGGGAAAACGGGGCGATATCGGTGCACTGGGCGAGGATCACGGTCGGTGAGGTCCACCATCGAACCGGTGAGCACGCGGTGAGGTTCCCGGGTACTGGGAGCTCCTTCCCGGGCGTCCCGTCGTTGCCCATCAGGGCAAGGCCTTTGGTTGTACCGAGGACCAGCTGCGTGCCGTCGGGTGTCGGCAGGGCTCCACCCTGATAGTCCGGCCCCAGCGGATAAGTCAGCTCCTGCTTGCCGGAGAGGTCGACGCGTTGGAGCGAGCGAGGCCGATTCGGGTAGTGCCCCTTGCTGATCAACACGGACGTGCCGTCGTTGCGCGCATAGCGGACGGGGCCACCATCGACGACGGCGAACGTGGTCTGGCTGCCACTGCGAAGGTCGACCGCAATGACCGATTCGTCGTACACGGATCCCGATTTGGTCGAGTACATCAGGGCGTGGGTCCGATCCCCGGACCAGTCGATCAGACGGGCGGTGGAGCCGGGCGGGAACGTGGTGATCGGGTACCGCCCACCGGCCGGGTCGACCAGGTACAGCGTCGTGGTGACCTTGTTCGCGTCGGGCTCGTTCGGGTCTCGTTTCGCGCCCGGCTGATGGCTGATGGCCGGGCTCCATAGGGCGAGCATCCAACCCGGCCCGACCCGCGACCAGGGGATCGTGTCGATGGCGGCCTCCACACCGTGGGCAACCGGCGGTGTTTCCATCGCGGGCGCGCTCGACGGGCCATGCGCCATGGGAGTTGCGGTCGACGGCGCGCATCCGGCCGCCAGCACCGCGGCCAGCGCGATCACGCCGACACGACCGCGCCATGCCGCGACACGCCCTTGGATTCGCTTGCGATTCATGCTGATTCGTTCCTTCCTAAGTCAGGATTGATGCGAGTTCGATGCGGGGCACTGCGAGCTTGTGTGGTCCGGCGTTGTCATGCACCACTTGGTCTTGGCCGAAGAAGAAGATCACCGCGTCGTCGGTTATCCCGAAGTTTTGGTAGGTCGTCTCGTCGAGATCGGCGGCCGGTGCGTCAAATTCGGCCCGCACGATCGGGTTGAGCAACTCCAGTGGTTTTGCGCCGGGCTTGAACAACGTGTCGAACGTGATCGGGACGTGCTTGGCGAGGTCGAAGTTGAACGCTCGGAACGTGGTGTTCGGGTGGCCCTCGTGCGCGAGGCCGGTGTCGTTGTCGATCTTGAGCACCAGGCTTTGGGTGCCGGCGTCCGGCTTTCCCGAGCGGTAGGTCTTGGCGGTCACGGCGTACAGATACGGCCGATCGCGCCCACCGTGCGGGCCGAACTTGGCGACCCAGTCGACGAATTCGTCGCGATTCCGTTTCAGGAACGCGGCTACGGCCGGCATCTCCGGGTAGTCGACGGGGAAGCTCATCTGGATCTGGTAGCTGGGGGTGGTGCTCCGCACCTGGCACATCCCGTTGGGGCCAATGTTTCCGCCCAGATCGGTGCATGCCGATTGTCCCTGCGCCGCAGCCGATGTGGCCGCCACAGACGGCGTCGGTGCGCCGGCGGTGGTCGAGGAACATCCCGCCATTGACAGTGCCGCCGCGGCGAGCCCAACCGTCAGGGCTCGGGTGACCAATCTCTTCATGGGTATAAGGCTGCGGAGGAGGCCTTGCGCGATTCTTGCGCGAGCCTTGCGCGTCAGTTGACGGCCTGAACTCCGTCGCGCGTCATCGTGAGGTCGCCGCAGCTGATGTTCGCCGCCGAAGTCCATGCCGGGTCTTGAGCCGACGTCGCGGTGGCGGTATCCGAGCGACCGATCGTCGCGGTCGCGCCATCGAGGTCAATCTCGGTGCGGCGCACGGTCAACAGGGGCGTGCCGTGTTCGTCGCGAAGCTGTAGCAATCCGACCAGGCGGCGGCCGTCGCCGAGGTCGCTGCAGCCGATGCCGTCGCCATTGCCCCTGCGGTGGCCGCGGTCGAATCGGAATTCCGCGCCCTGCGGGTCGACCACGGGGGTGATGGTGCAGCCCGACACCGCATAGAGGATCGCCTCCCGGCCGGCGTCGACGATGATCTGGTGGTTGCCGTCCTGTTGGGCGTCGATCAGCAGCGCGGAGCGCCGAAGGGGGCTGGGGCTCTGTATCTTTGCCTCGCCGTAGCCCTGGGCGGTCGTGATGCCGACGACCATGTCCGTGATCCACAGCCTGGCCGGCTGGCCGTAGACGTCGCTGACGTCCCTGCTCGCCGCACCGGGCGGGGGCCCGCCCGACCCGCACCCCGCGTCGGCGATTGCGGGCGGCGCGATGAGAACACCGAGTGACGCCATCGCGCCGGCGAGGAAAAGCGGCAGCTTCGCAGTCATTTGTGGGCCTCTGGTTCAAGTTTGACCACGTTGTGGTTGCCGATGTCGGCGACGTAGACGCCGCCCGCGGCGTCCACCGCGACCGTTACCGGCTGATTGAGGCCACCGAACGGCAGCACGATCGGCTTGTCCGCCCCGGCCGCCAACTTCAGCACCTGCTTGCGCTCCGCGTCCACCACATACACGCCTCCGGCGGAGTCCACCGCCATGCCTCCGACACCGCCAACGTCAAGCGGCAGCACCGTTTGGGTGTCCGTGCCCGCGGCCAGCTTCAGCACTTGTTTGAACTCGCCCGCGTACACGTTTCCGGCGGCGTCCACCGCCATTTCGCCGAGGCCGAGAATGTGTGTGAACGGCAACACCTTTGGGGTGTGCGACCCCGCCTCGGCCTTCACCACGTTGACACGCCTGCAGCACCCGCCGTCGGGGTACACCCCGCCTCCGTCGGTGCCGTAGGCCCCGCCGGCGGAATCCACCGCGAGAACTTCGCTGCGCAAGCCGAGATCGGGCAGTGGCAGCACGGTCTGGGGGCTCGACCCCGCCGCCAGCTTCACCAACTGCTCGTGTCCCGCGTCGAGGACCCACACGCCGCCCGCGGAATCCGCCATCAGGTCGGCGTTAACGAACTGCGGCACCACCGTTTGGGTGGTCGACCCTGCCGGCAGCTCGATCACGCGGGTGGTCACGGAGGGCAGTCCCGCGTCGCCCTTCGAGTGATGAAGGTCGGTGACGTACACGTTGCCCGCGGTGTCCACCGCCAGACTGTGCGGACTTTCGAGGCCGGTGAACGGCAGCACGGTCTGTCGGGGGGCGGGGGCTGGCGTCTGTCCACTTGGCGAGATGGTCGACGCCGCGTTGGGGGTGCTCGTCGAGCATGCGGCGCCGAACGTGGCAGTCGCGATGGTCAGCGCCGCTATCAGCAGGCGTTTTCTAAGTCGTTGGTGGCGTGCGGTTTTGGTCATGTCGGCGGCCCTCTCTACCGCTGGCCCTGATAGGGCACCGCGTGGATGACACCACCGCCGTTGACCGGCGGCCCGAGCAACACGGTAGAGGTGCCTGCGGCGGGGTTGAAGTCGATCAGTGCCTGACCGCCCCCGCAGCCGGCCCTGGCTTTGAGCTCGAGGTGGCCGTCGTAGACGCCGAGCACGGCGACGCTGTCGCTTTTCGCCTCGGGCACCGAGACCTTCGATGTGGTGCCGTCGTCGTTGACCTTGGCGAGGAAGATGACGCCGCACGCCCCGGTTGCCTGAACGTACCTGCCGGCGGGGACCCGCCACGCGTTCAAGTCGCCGTAGTCGGGACGGTGCTGCCCGTCGTTCGGCGCGGTGAGCGCGGTCGGTGTCCCCCCGTCGATGGGCACCAGCCACAGCTGTGATCCGGCGGAGCCGCTGCAGCGCGCGACGGCGATCGTCGAGTCGGCGTCCCAAAAGCGCGTCGGTGTGCAGTCCGACGCGCCGGCGATCGGCAGCGCCTTGCCGGCCGCGCCGTCGTTGCCCATGAGAGCCAAGCCGGCGGCCGTGCCGAGCACCAGCTGCGTGCCGTCCGGAGTGGACAGGTACCCGTCGAAGTCCTGCCCCACCGGATACGTCATCTGATGGTTGCCGGCGAGGTCGACTCGTTCGAGCGACCCGGGCCTCGACTCCTTCCACTTGTAGAGCAGCACCGCCTTGCCGTCGGGGAGCGTGTAGCGCGGATTGACGCCGATGCGGTCGACGGTGAACGTGGTCTTCGCGCCGCTGCGCACGTCGACCTCGGTGACGACCGTCCGGTCAGTCTCCTCCGTGGAGAACAGGGCGCGCGTCCCGTCGCCCGACCAGTCGACCAGCTTCGGGCTTTGACCCTTGCCCGGCGCCGGGAAGGTGGTAATCGGGTAGCGGCCACCGGCGGGGTCGACCAGGTACAGCGTGGTCGTTGCCGTCTCCCAGGTCGGTGTGCCGGGCGGAGGCGTCTCGCCGGGATGCAAGCCGGGAACCGGGCTCCACATGGCGAGCATCCAACCGGGACCGACCTGCGACCAGGGGACGGTTGCGAGCGGGGCCTCGACGCCGTGGGCCGCCATCGGCTGAGAGTTTTCGGGTTCGGCGTGCGAGGCCGGTGCCAGGGTGATCGAGGCGGCGGCGGTGGCCATTGCCATCAGCGCCAACATCGCGCGGGACATGGTGGTCATATCGGGCTCCTGAAGAACGTGTCCGGGTCTTTGCTGCCCGGTCACGTAGAGGCTGCGGCGCCGACCTTGCGCGTTTCTTGCGCCAACCTTGTGTGGGGTGACGACCCGCCCGGGATGGCTCTCGCAGCAAAGAGCTGCATCGCCCGGCCGCCTCAGGAGCTACCAACAATCAAGCGCGCGACGGTCCCGAACGTGACGCCTAAAACCGCATTTCGAGATTGGCGCCTCTTCGCCGTCGTGTAGCTCGTGCGCACCTCTTGCGAGGGGGTCAGCTTCACCTGCTCGGCAATGCCCCGACTGAGTCAAAGCCGCCGACCTCACATTAGAGACTAGAAGTCAAGCAATCCGTTGAAAATCATACGATCCGCATAGTAAACTGCTCCGATCCCCGGGGTGACGGTGAAGACGCACGGACTGTTCGACCGAGGAGTCAACTATGTCGTCGCTCAGCATCGCGCCGGACCTCCTGGCCACAGCGAGCGGAAACCTGGAAAAGTTGGGGGCTGCGCTGCGCAGCGCGAATGCGGCGGCGGCGAGCCAAACAACCGCCATCGCGGCGCCGGCTGCTGATGAGGTGTCAGCGGCAATCACGGCGCTCTTTGGTGCACAAGCCCAAGAATTTCAAGCCCTCAGCGCCAACGCCTCAGCGTTTCACGACCAATTTGTGAGCCTATTGAGTGGCGCGGCTGCTCAATATGTGAGCACCGAGGCAGCAAACGCTCAGCAGACGCTCGTGAACGCGGTGAACACACCTGCTCAGGCCCTGCTGGGCCATCCGTTGATTGGAATCGGTCAGGGGGCCGCCGCCGCCGCGAATCCCGCGGGGTTTTTGGCTAACGCTTGGAGTGACTTTAAAGGTTGGGTGGTAGGCGAGGTGAAAGATTGGGCGACAGGTAAGGCGGAGGACGAGGCCCTTGGCGCGGCTGGTATTCACAACACCCAGAGCGTCTCCTTTTCGAACTACGGTGACGGTGAGGCAGTGAGCGTGACTGACCTTGAGACCCTACAGCCTCAGACACTCTTCGGTCCCGGACCGACCGTGACGTTGTATGGGGGTCAGGGCACCGCCGCCCTGGATGGTCATGGAGGAGGCTTTGGAGACCTAAAAGCATACTTCTTTGGCTTTAAATGGCACATAACCACGACCCTAACGAATTACCAGTGGTCCCCATTCAGCGTCTCGGTTTCGGTCCCCCTTCAAAACTACTTCCACACACAGGATGCTCTAGACATAATCCATCAATACCAATAGCCGTCCCGGTCGTGACCACGGCGGCGGTAGTCCGCGTAAGGGTTAAACCGCGAACGGGCCACCCGCTGCGATTGCCTAAGACGCTATCGCCGGATAGTCCGCCGGGCGTGGAATACGCGGATGACAGCAGCGACGGGCGCCCGGCTGTCGGTAACACCATCACCATGGTGGGCCTCCACTGGGCGATGGTCACCGTTCGACAAGTCCGCGGTTGGTAACTGAGGCGTTCTCGATGATGACGCGGCGGCGCTAATCCAGTTTCACCCATGCCGCTTGCGAGCTTGGCGAGCACCCGTTAGCGCGTTGCCCTTCGGGGACATCTCCCGCTGGCGTCGACGTCGGCTTCTAACTTGGCTTGGGCGGCTTGACGGCCTGGTTCGGTGCAGGCGGTGCGGTCGCAGGTAGCGGGAGCGGTGCGCGGCGGCGTCTTCGGCACGGGTTCTAAAGCCCACAGGAGTCAACCTTCGGGGGTAGCAGGTTGACCCAATTGCCAGGCGCGGTAACGGCGCGCCGCCTTGTTGCCTACCGCCATGCGCGCAGCTATGCGTGAATTATATTGCTTCCCACCATAATTGGCCAGCCAGGTGGCATATCCTGGTGGGAAAGAGCCGATTACAGGCAGACGGGGTTAACAGGGGTGGGAGTTGCCGTGGCAAAGATACCGTGACGAATGGCGGGTAGTGGCAAACCCCGGTTTACCTGCTATCCCTGGTCACACGCATAGCCGGATTGCTGGGTAAACTGCCTCGGTACCCGAGGAATCGAGGCGGTGGTGGTGGACTCGCGCGTCGGTACGACGTTCGGCAATTACAACCTCACGCGTCTGCTCGGCAAGGGCGGCGGCGGGGTGGTGTACGAGGCGTACGACACCCGCAAAGGCCGGACTGTCGCGCTGAAGATCCTCGCCGACGAGCTCTCGACCAACGACACGTTTCGGGCCAGGTTCCAGCGCGAGTCCCAGGCGGCGGCGATGCTGCAGGAGCCGCACGTCATTCCGATCCACGACTGGGGCGAGATCGACGGCAGCCTCTACATCGACATGCGCCTGGTGCAGGGGCAGACGCTACTCGACCTGATTGCTCAGGGCCCGCTCGCACCCGCCCGGGCGGTGGCCATCATCGGGCAGGTCGCCGCCGCGCTGGACGCGGCGCACACCGAGGGATTGATTCATCGCGACGTCAAGCCGCAGAACATCATCGTCACCACGGCCGATTTCGTGTATCTGGTCGACTTCGGCATCGCCCAGACCAAGGGCGACCCCCGGCTGACGACCGTCGGGACTCAGATCGGCACGTTGAATTACATGGCGCCCGAACGGTTTAACGACAGGGCGACGACGCCCGCCGTGGACGTCTACTCCCTGGCGTGCGTGTTGTACGAGGCGCTGACCGGAGACGCCCCGTTCGCCGGCGACAGCCTCGAGCATCTGGTGGCGGGCCACCTCGTCCTGCCGCCCCCGCGACCGAGCGTGGTGAATCGGCGCGTTCCGGCGGCGCTCGACGAAGTCGTCGCCCGCGGCATGGCCAAAGACCCCGACGAGCGCTACGGAACGGCGGGTGCCCTCGCCCGCGCGGCGCAGCGCGCGTTGGGCAGCTCGTCGACCGACGGCGACGGCACCCGCCCGTTTGCCACCGTCGGGCTGGCGTCAGGCGGCGCGACGGAAGAGATCGCCACGGGCGAACTCCCGAAGCGCGGTTCGAGCGAGCGCAAGCGGAGATGGCTGCTGCCGACCGTGATCGGGGTCTCGGCCGCCCTGATTCTCGCGGGCATCGGTGTGGCCATCGCGCTCGTCGCCCATTGGCCGAGCGGGCAGCCGCAGACGTCGCCACCGCGCGCCGCGGTGCCCCCGCTGATAACGGGACCGGACCTGAGCGTCCTGCATCAGTCCTGCGACCAAGGCTTCTCCCTGCCGACGGCCACGGGGTTCGGCACCCATGCGGGACGCGGGACCCCGGAAACGTCATGCCTTTTCGCCAACAGCGTCCTGACCTCTTATTGGGCTGAATACGGCAACGCCAGCCCGCTGCCTCGGGCCGTCTCGGCGCCGGGCGCCGTCGACTGCAAGACCGTTCCCGGCGCGCTGTGCAACGGCTCGAACTTCCTCATGCACTGCCAGCAGCACCCGGGTGACAGCTGGATTACCTGCGTCGGGGGCAGCAGCGCCCGCGTGTACCTCTGGTGACGGCGAAGGGACGCGCGATGGCCGATGACGCTCTCCGGTTCGGGGTGTTGGGACCGTTGCAGTTGTGCGCCAACGGCACCGAGATTGCGCTGGGCCCGGCGAAGCAGCGAGCCGTGCTGGCCGCTCTGCTGATCAATCGAAATCGCACCGTTGCCATCGACTCGCTGATCGACGCGGCGTGGCAGCAGGACCCCCCGCCCGAGGCGCGGGCGAGCCTGCACGCGCACGTGTCTCGGCTTCGTCGACTGGTGGGCGGCGCCGCCGTTCTGGTCAGCGCCCAGCCGGGGTATCGGCTCAACGTGCCCGACGAGGCATGCGACGTCGGGCGCTTCGCAGTCGAGCAAAAGGCCGGAATCGAGGCGGCCGCGGCGGGCCGGTTCGAGCAGGCGAGCCGCCACCTGTCGGCCGCGTTGGCCGAGTGGCGCGGCCCGGTGCTGGAGGACTTGCGCGACTTCGAATTCGTGGAGGCCTTCGCCGCCGGTTTAGCGGAGGACAAGCTGGTGGCGCTGACCGCGCGTGCTGAAGCCGAGATCGCCTGCGGGCGAGTCCATTCGGTTATCGGTGAGCTCGAAGCGCTGGTTTCCGAGCACCCTTACCGAGAACCGTTGTGGGCACAGCTGATAACGGCCTACTACCTGACCGAGCGGCAATACGACGCGCTCGACGCGTACGGCCGGCTGAAGACGACGCTCGCCGACGAGCTGGGCATCGACCCGGGGCCCACCTTGCAAAGCCTGCACCAGCGGATCCTTCGCCAGGAGCCGCTCGACGTCAAACAGGTGGCCCGCGCGACGGCGACACGTGTTGTCGCGACTCTGCGTAGGCCTACCGAGGACTCACGCGACTCCGTCGTGGCGTACCTGCGCGATGCCGCCGGCGGTCGTCATCCGCTGCGCGGAGCGACGACCAGGATCGGCCGCCTTTCCGACAATGACATCGTCATCGAAGACGACACGGTCAGCCGCCACCACGCCGTGATCGTCGACACCGGAAACAGTTTCGTTATCACCGACCTGCAGTCCGCCAACGGCGTCGACGTCGCGGATCGACGGATCCGCACCAGCGCGACGCTGGCCGATGGCGACCGCATTTCCATCTGCGGCCACGAATTCACCTTCGAAATGTCTGAAACCTGAACAACTTCAGGCTTGGGAGGCCGCCTTCGGCCGGTCGGTGAGCTTCACGTCGCGCCCGGCGCCGGCCGCCATGGTCGCCGCCTCGCCCCGAGCCAGGCCGATGGTCGCAGCGATCACCACCACGGCGGCCACCGCCAGTAGCAACCAACCTGTGCCGTCGGCGTTCAAAGTCTCGGCCAGCACGGTGATTCCGAGCACCCCGGCGACGACGGGTTTGGCGACGATGATCGTCGGCAGCGACGCGGTGAGCGCTCCGGCGCGATAGGCCGATTGATGGATGATCATCCCGGCGACTCCGGTGAACAGCCAGGCATACAGCTCGGGCGTGCGCCACAGATCTCCCGCATGGTGTTCGATGACGTCGACGACCCCCTTCATCAGCACCGAGAACACCGCCAGCAACGAACCCGCCACCGCCGCCAACAGCAATGCCGCGGCCGGACGGTTCGACCAGATCCGGGCGCCCACCAAGAACAGCAGCAGCGGCGGGCCCATCACGATCGCCACCACCAGCCAGGCTGCGAGCGAGCCGCGCTCCTGGCCACCCGCCGGTTGCCCGACCGCGATCATGACCGCCAATGCCGCGGCCAGCACTATCGCCCACAGCCATTCGCCGCGGCTCACCCGATGACGGGTCACCCGCGCGTAGATCGGCAGCGCGAACAGCAGCGCCGTCACCTGAAGCGACATCACCAACAGCACCGATCCCTCGTCGAGGGCCCAGGCCAGCAGGAGGTAACTCGAGATGTCGCCCAAACCCCCTAGCCACCAACGCTTGTCGCGCAGCAACATGCCGAACAGCGTCAGATGACCGACCTGTTTTTCGGTGACCTCCTGCGCGGAGCGCTGCCGGATCACATTGCCGATCGCGGATGCCAGCGCGGCGCACAGGGCGAGCAGCACCGCCAGGTTCGTATCCGACATGGCATAACCTCCTCACCCGAACTCGTTCGCTGTTAGCTGGCTCGCCGTAGCGGACCCGCGCAGCAAGCTGCTGACTGGCTACCCACAAATCTAACCGCGACTCGTGGGAGGGGCGCGTCGACGGCTGCGCGGTCATCCTCAAAGCGGGAATTTCGTGCCGGTGAGCTGTTCGGACAGCTCCCAGAGCGCGGCGGCAGTGGTTGCGCGTCTGGCCGGCCAATTGCGCCAGGTCGGCTGGCTGCGGCCGTACAGGCCGAACCGAGGGCCGACGAACGTATCGCCCGCCAGGTCTTGCGATGCGGCGTACAACGTTTGCCGGGCGCCGAAGTCGGCGTCGGTGGACACGAGGCGGTCGACCGCCAACACCGCCGCATCGCCGAATTTGCGGCCGGAATTGCCCTGCAGGTTCGTATGCGACCAACCGGGGTGCGCGGCCAGCGCACGCAGCGGAGAACCGACCGCATCCAGGCGCCGCTGCAGCTCGCTGGTGAACAGCAGGTTGGCCAGCTTCGACTGACCGTAGGCCAGCCACGCCGAGTACGGCCGGGACTGCCAGTTCAGGTCTTTGCGGCTGATGTAGCCGATGTGATGCAGCAGCGAGGACACCGTCACCACGCGATCGGTCAGCCTGGGCAGCAACAGGTTGGTCAACGCGAAATGACCGAGGTGATTGGTGCCGATCTGGCCCTCGAACCCGTCGACGGTGGTCGCGCGCTTGGTCGCCATGATGCCGGCGTTGTTGACGAGTACGTCGACTTTGTCGACCTGGTCGGCGAAGTGTCGCACCGACGAGAGGTCTTGCAGGTCGAGCCGGCGCACCTCGACTTGGCCGGTCATTCGTGCGGCCGCGGCGTCACCCTTGTCGGTGTTGCGCACCGCCAGGATGACGTGGGCGCCGACCCGCGCCAACTCCCGCGCGGTCACCTCGCCCAGCCCGCCGCTGGCACCGGTGACGATGGCGGTCCGTCCCGAAAACGACGGCAAATTCGCCGCGGTCCAACCTGACATGGCAGCCACCCTAGCCGCGAAGCGGCAGGGGCCGTCCCGGGCAATGCTTTTGCTCCACCGCGACCGTGCGGAGATTCGCGTCGGCTCGCCCACATCGCCATCGCGGGTATCGTCGCGGAGATGGCCAGCGAAATCCCAAGTACGCGTTCCGGCCGGCGTGAGTCGGGGAGCCCCAGATGTATCTAGGGGTCATCGTCAATCCGCTTGCGCGCAAGAACCGTGCCGCGCGCCACGATGTCGCCGCCGACATGCGCCGCATCGTGGGCCCGTGGGGCGAGGTGCACGAAACCACCTCGGTGGAGGAGGTTCGCAATGCCGTCGGGCAGCTGTACCCGCGGGTCAGCCACCTGATCAGCGACGGTGGCGACGGTTCGCTGAACTGGTTGATCAACGAAACCCGGCACTGCGTCGACGATTCGGACCGCTGGCCGGCGTTTGTGCCGAGCAATGGCGGCAGCGTCAACGCCGTCGCGCGCAAGGCGCGGGTGCGAGGCCGGCCCGAAGCGGTTTTGCGCGCGCTGGTCGCCGCGGCCGAGGCGAATCAGCCTCCGCCGGAAACGTTTCTGGACACCCTGGCGCTCGACGGCGAAACCGCGGACGGCGCGAAGTTTTACCGGCTCTGCTTTGGCCTGGCCGCCGGGGGCGTCGGCAACCGGTTCTACGACAAGTACTACGACAACCACACGCATGGCCGGGCGGACGTCGTTCGGGTGATGGCCCGCTCGTTCGGCGACTATGTGACCAACAAGGTGGTCCCCGGACACTCGAAGAAGTCCAACTATGCGACCCGCCTGTTCGCGCCGACGCGCGCGCGTGTCGTGATCGACGGCGTCGAAGTCCCTACGCGGACACACACATTGCTGCACGCCGGCGCGATCGACCTCCACATCGGCGCAGGTTTCCGGCTCTTCCCGAAAGCGTCTGAACCCGGCGCGCTGCACTTCCAAGCGGGGTACCTGAGGCCGTCGAGGATCATCGCGCACCTGCCCGCGGCGCTCCGCAACGGAACGCTTCCCGGTGATCGGGTGCGGGATGTCAACGGCGAAGAGATGATCATCGAGGCCGAGGACGAGCCGCTGTCGCCGATCATCGACGGCGAGCGTTTCGACGGCATCGTCCGGCTCGTCGCCCGCGCCGGACCCCGAATCCGCATCGCACAGGTCGGTCGCCAACTACCGGCCGCGCTCGACGCGTCGCCGCTGCGTGACGCGGTGGCACGCGGAATCGATTCGCGGCGTTTGGAATCCTGACGACGGGCGCTACCGCTTGGCCTGGATGGTGCGCGTGATCTGGGCCGCGAGTTTGGGGTCGGTGAGCAGTTGGTCGACGAGCGTGGCGAGCACCTCTTGCCCAGTGACGCGGGCGACGCCCAGGCGGTCGGCGGCTTCTCGCTGCCAGATGTCGAGAGCTCGATGCTGGGCGGGCGTAAGGTCAACCGTTCGTCGGGTGCGGGGATTACGTGTGCGCCCGACCGCGAAGCGATCGGTCGGCGCCGCGGCCATGCGGTCCGGAGTGCTCATGGGGTGACTCTCTCGTCGTAGCCGGTAGCGGTTGATCAGTAAGTCAGTTTCAGTATATCCGTAGGTTCTGAGTCCTGCCCGGGTCGCGTCGCCGCTCCGCCTATCTCACGCACGCGTCGAATTGCGGTCGTCATTCGGCCGGCCTTAGGCGTGTTGGAAAAGCAACTCCGCAATAGCGGCGAATTTGCAAAGGGCCCCTTTCTGGACGGCTTATCCGAACGCCGTCATTGGCCGGCCGCACCCGGGCCGCGTCGTTGCGTACGGAACGTCGTATGTCCGTAGGTCAGTATCCGCGTATCGTTGCTCCACCAGCGTTTATCAAGGAGCTTGAGCGCACTGAACTACTGAAACCAGTATCCACATAAACAATTCCTGGCGACCTGGAAATTGCCCACGCTGTGGGATGCGTCACGCGCACCTGTGAAATCCGTGTGTGGCGTCGAAATGGCTTTGCGAGACACCGATTAACGGCGCTACCGTGAGTGAATTACGACGTAACCAGTTCTTCTTTTGATTTCGGCTAAATCGGGCCACCAACCTGGAAGGGGAGTGACTCCGTGACGGAGACCCTGATCGACTACCTGCAGATGTGGGAAGCGCGGAAACCGGACCAGACCCTCTTCCGGTTCGTCGATGCCGACGGCCACGAGCTCGAGCACTACACATTCCGGAGCTTCGCGGAGCGGACGCGCGAGCTGGCCGCCTACCTGTCCACCGAAGCCGGGCTCCGGCCGGGAGATCGAGCACTGCTGGTCTACACGCCCGGTCTGGAGATGGTGGCCGCGTTCTACGCCTGCGCGCGCCTCGGCGTCATCGCCGTCCCGGTAAGCCCCCCGCTTCCAATGGCGTTCGAGTCGGGGCTGGCGAAGCTCAGCTTCATCGCCCGGGACTGCCAAGCCAAGGTGGTGCTGTCGACCAAGCAACTCGAGTCCGACTTCCGTCAGCTGCTCGACCACCGGCAGGGCGCGATGCCTTGGCCTGACGCCGAGAGGCTTCCGGAGCTCCCGTGGGTCGCGACCGACGGGACGCGCAACTTCGGCGGCGCCCCTGTCGCCGACAGGCCCGGCCGAGTGCTCTTCCTGCAGTACACATCCGGTTCCACCAACGATCCCAAGGGTGTGGTGGTGACCCACGCCAACGTCATCGCCAACGCGTCGGCCTTCCCCGACAGCGAGGTGGTGGTCAGCTGGCTGCCGCAGCACCACGACATGGGCTTGATCTCCGCCTACCTGTTCATCGTGGTGATCGGTGGCAGCACGCACGCGATGTCACCGGAGGACTTCCTGAAGCGGCCCGCATCCTGGCTGCGGCTCATCAGCGAGGTGCGCGCCACCCGCACGCCCGCGCCGAACTTCGCGCTCGAGTACTGCCTGCGCGAGGACAAGCTTCCGGTGTCGCAGCTCGACGGCATCGATTTGAGCAGCCTCGAGTCGATGCTCATCGGGGCAGAGCCGTTGCGGGCCAAGACTTTTACCCGCTTCCGGGAGCGCTTCGCCCCCTATGGGCTGCGGCCCGACGCCGTCACCGGTGCCTACGGCCTGGCCGAAAACACCCTGATCGTGTCCGTGCGGGGGCGCCAGACGCTGGCCGTGAACAAGCGGGCGCTGCAACAGAACGTGGTTCGGGTCGAAAAGGCGCTGCCAGAGAACAACAACCAGGCCCCACTGGTGAGCAGCGGCAAGCCCGCCGAAGGGAACGTCGTTCGCATCGTCGACCCCGAGTCCCGGCAGGCGCTGGGCCAGGGCAAGGTCGGCGAGATCTGGTTGGACGGACCGTCCAAGGGGGGTGGCTATTGGCATCGCCCCGAGGCCAGCGCGGAAACCTTCGGCGCTCGCATCGTCGGCGATGACGAGCACACCTATTTGCGGACGGGCGATCTCGGCTTCCTCTACGAGGGCGAGCTGTTCGTCTGCGGGCGGACCAAGGACCTGATCATCGTCCGCGGCGTCAACTGCTACCCGTCGGACATCGAGGCCGTCGTCGAACGGTCCGCCCCGCAAGTCCGGCACGGCTGCGTCGCCGCGTTCGCGTTTGAACGCGAGGAGTCCGAGGGGTCCGAGGGGGAGGAAGCGCTGGTCGTGGTCGCCGAGGTGCGGGACGGAACCGACCTCCCGGACGGCAAGGCCCTGGCGCGAGCGATCCGCCGGCACGGCCACATCGATCCGCACACGATCGTGTTCGCGCCGCCGCGCAGCATCCCGAAGACCACCTCGGGAAAGATCAGGCGCTCGCAGACCCGCCAGCTGTGGCTGGACGGCAAGCTGCCCGCGCTGGCGACCTGGGTTAACCAGACGGCCCACCACACCCACAACAGGCCGGACGCCAGCGCGGGCCCCCTCGCACGCTTCCAAAACCTCATCGAGAGCTACGACCTCACCGGCTACGAAGATTGCTCCTTCGCCGATCTCGGGATCGACTCGCTGGCTCTGGCGGAGCTGCGCGCGGACCTACAGGCGCTACTGGAAGAGCACGGGGCGGGGGAGTTGGCCGACGAGGTCAACACGCGCCTGCTTCAGCGCCTGACCGTCGCCGAGTTCTTCCGGCTCATGCGGCAATTCGGTGATCGGTCCGGGCAGCCCGTGGAGGCACTGCGGCAGGCGCTGGATCAAATCTCCGCCAGGTACGAGGCGCAGGAGATCGAGCAGATGCGCGCCGATGCGCGGCTGCCCCTGCCGGCGCTGCCGATCGCGCAATCGGGCCCGGCGAGCGACATCCTGCTCACCGGGGCGACCGGATTCCTGGGGCCGTTCTTGGTGAACAGCCTGCTCGGCCAGACTTCCTACACGATCCACGCGTTGGTCCGCGCCACGGACGCGGCCCACGGGCTGGACCGCATCGTCGCCTCGCTGCGCCGCGCCCAGCTGTGGTCCCCGGCTTTGGAAGCCGAGGTCCGGGCGCGGGTGCGAGTGATCTGCGGTGACCTCGCCGAGCCCAACCTGGGCATCGGTGAGGCGGCCTTCCAGCGACTGGCCGAAAGCGTCGACGCGATCGTCCACAACGGCGCCTTGGTCAACTACGTCAGGACCTACGACGCGCTGCGAGCGGCCAATGTGATTGGCACACATGAGCTTTTGCGCCTGGCGATGACCGCTCACCGCAAGACCTTCCACCTGGTCTCCAGCACGTTCATCTACGGCTGGAGCACCGAGCCCGTGGTCGGGGAGTGGGATGCCAACACCAAGATGAGCGGCCTGGACTTCGGCTACTCACAGACCAAGTGGGTCGCCGAGCAGTTAGTCCTGGCAGCGCGGCGGCAAGGGCTCGACGTGCGCATCTTCCGGCCCTCGCTGATCTCGCCCACCCGCGCGGGTTTCGGCAGCGAGGACGACATCCTGGTGCGCCTGACCGCATTCATGATCGAGCACGGGGTGGCCGTCAACGCGCTCAACCAGCTCAGCATGCTGCCCGCGGACCTGATCGCCGATCACATCGTCGCCCTGATGGACCTCCCCGCCGAGGCCGGCAGCGTCTTCAACATGACCGCGGATGACTACTACAACCTGACCGACATCACGCGGATTCTGTCGGAACGCTACGGCTACCGCTTCGACTACTACGACATCCCGTCCTTCACCGAGCAGCTGAACCGCCGGTGCACGCCGCGCGATCAGCTCTATCCGCTGGTCGATTTCCTCACCCGCTCGGCGGACAAGATCGCGGCGATGCGGGAAAAGCGTTACGACAACACCCAATACCGGCACGCTCGCACGCTGGCCAAGGTCCATCTGCGGGAGCCGGCCCTGACGAAGACGGTCGAGAATCTCGTGCGGTTCTTGCGTCAGGAGTGCCTGATCACCGAGGCTGAGGGGGAGGCGCAACGCAGTGCGTAGCGGCGATCGCAAGGGCGGCGAAGCCGGGCGCAGCGGGTCGCCGCGTAATGATCATGACGTTGGGGGGTCCACCATGTTCACGGTCGACGACCAGGCGACGGGTCCACACGACGCATCCCTCGACCACGAGCGGATCGTCCTGCAGGCGCGTGACGTCGACTTCGACTGGGCGACGCTGCCGTTCTACTACGTGCCCAACGAGCCCTTCACCACCCACTTCTGCAACGTCCTGCACCTGCTGCTGCCGGCGGGCGAGGAGTTCATCGTCGAGGCGTTCAAGAGCACCCTGCCGCTGATCAAGGACGATCAGCTGCGGTTGGACGTGCAGGGGTTCATCAGCCAGGAGGCGATGCATTCCCAGGCGCACGCGGGGGTGCTCGGACACTTCGCGGCCAAGGGCATCGACGTGACACCGTTCACCGACCAGATGGCCTGGCTGTTCCAGCAACTCATCGGCGACCGGCCCCGGTGGAGCCGGCGACGACGGGAAAGCTGGTTGCTCGAACGGGTTTCGATGGTGGCGGCCCTCGAGCACTACACCGCCATCCTGGGTGAATGGATCCTCGACACGCCGCAACACGACGCCTTGGGCACCGACCCGGTGATGCTGGACTTGCTGCGCTGGCACGGCGCGGAGGAAGTCGAACACAAGGCCGTCGCGTTCGACACCATGAAGCATCTGCGCGCGGGCTACTGGCGGCAGGTGCGCACCCAGCTGCTGATCACGCCGGCGCTGTTGTGGTTGTTCGTCCGCGGCGTCCGGTTCATGTACTCCGTCGACCCGAACCTGCCGCCGGGGACCAAACCGCGCTGGCGGGACTACTTCCGCGCGGCGCGACGGGGTTTGGTACCCGGCCCGTTTGAGTTCCTGGGCGTCATCGGCGCGTACTACCGGCCGAGCTTTCACCCTTCCCAACTGGGTGGGGTGGGACGCGCGGTCGACTACTTGGCCAGATCGCCCGCCGCGCGGGCGTCGCACTGAGCCTTTCCGCGGAGAACTCGAGCATGACTTATACCAGCACCGTGACCGCCTCCGACGGGGTGGAGCTCGCCGTGCACGCGCACACCGGGATCGACCCCGAGCGGCCGACCATATTGGCGATCCACGGGTACCCGGACAACCACCACGTATGGGACGGAGTCGGCTGGGGACTCGCCGACCGGTACAACTTCGTCGCTTTCGACGTGCGTGGCGCCGGCGAATCCTCAACGCCGGCAGATCGATCGGGGTATCTGCTCACCCAGTTGGTCGATGACATCGGCTTGGTGATCGACAGCCTGGGCGTGGACGAGGTCCACCTGTTGGCCCACGACTGGGGATCGATTCAGGGCTGGGCCGCGGTCACCGACGACACGGTGATGGGCAAAATCGCCTCGTTCACGTCGATCTCCGGGCCGCACCTGAACTACGCGGGCCGCTTCCTGCGGTCGGCACGCACGCCCCGCGCCGTGTCCGACATCGTCAGACAGGTTCTGGCTTCGTCGTATATCTGGTTCTTTCTGTGCCCGGGTGCGCCCGAGCTGGCGATCCGATCCCGGGCGACCATGAAAGTCTTTGAGGCAGTGGAGCTTATCGGCCGCTCCGGGCGCCGCGGCCAACGGCGTGCGGCGTCGATCCGCTCGATCGACGACTACCTCAACGGGCTCAACCTGTACCGTGCCAACATGCCGGCGCCGATTTTGGCGCCGCCGGAGAAGCTGCCGCAGACCGAAGTCCCGGTGCAGGTGCTGGTGGCTCGCAAAGACTATTTCGTGACGCCTGCCCTGCAGCGGTTCACCGGCTCGATACCGCCCGAGGGCAGGATCGTCCCCATCGAGGGCGGCCACTGGGTGGTCGCCTCGCATCCCGACGTCGTCGCCCGGTATACCGGCGAGTGGGTCAAGCTGACCACCGGCGTTCGGCAGGCATAGGAAGTTGACTGTGGCAGAGAGCATTTGGGCGAGCAGACCCGCCGACCTCTACGGCCGCCGCAAGCGCGACCGGAGCTACACGGCGTTGTGGGGTGTGGGTTCACTCTTCGGCGGCTTCGCGTCGGCGTCGCGATGGACGCCGTCGCAGATATCGCCGGTGCAGCGGACCATCACCGCGACGGTGATCAAACGTGAGCTTCTCACGCCCGACGCGGTCGCGTTGACATTGGCCGATCCCCAAGGCGGATTGCTGCCGTCCTGGACTCCCGGCGCGCACATCGACGTTCGGCTGCCCTCGGGTCGCCGCCGCCAGTATTCGCTGTGCGGTCCGCCCGGCCGGCGCACCGACTACCGCATCGCCGTGCGCCGGATCGCCGACGGCGGCGGCGGTTCCATCGAAATGCACGACACGTTCGACGTGGGCGACACGCTGGAGTTCGAGGGCCCGCGCAACGCGTTCTATCTCGTCACCGACGAACGTGACATCTTGTTCATCATCGGTGGCATCGGGGTGACGCCCATCCTGCCCATGATCCGGCTGGCACATCAGCACGGAATCAACTGGCGCGCAATCTATGCCGGCAGGCGACGGGACCACATGCCGCTGCTGGACGAGTTGTTGGCGGTGGACGCGGACCGGGTCACCGTCTGGGCCGACGACGAGCGGGGCCGCTTCCCGACCACCGAGGAGCTGCTGGCCGGCGCGGGCCCTAGAACGGCCGTGTATATCTGCGCGCCAACCACCGTGCTCGAAGCGGTTCGTGCGGCCCGGGACGCTCACGTTGACGCGCCACTGCACTACGAGCGGTTCAGTCCGCCGCCAGTTGTCGACGGGGTCCCGTTCGAGCTGGAGTTGGCGCGATCCAATCGGGTGCTCAGCGTGCCGGCGAATCGGTCGGCGCTGGCCGTCATGCTCGACCGCGAACCGGCGACCGCGTATTCGTGCCAGCAGGGGTTCTGCGGGACATGCAAGGTCAAAGTGCTTGGGGGACAGGTCGATCGTCGGGGACGCGGTGCGGAAGGCGACGACGAAATGCTGGTCTGCGTGTCCCGGGCGAAAAGTGACCGCGTGGTGATCGACGCCTGACGGCCGGCTACGACCCGGTCGTCCCCGTCGTGCCGTACAGCAGCCCGCGTTGGCCGCCCAGTCCGCCGTGATTGGCGCCCGCGGGGTTGCCGTTGCCGCCGTCGCCGCCGTTGCCGATCAGCACAGAGCTGCCACCGGCGCCGCCGACACCGATACCCGTCCCGCTCGGGCTGCCCGCATCGCCGCCGCGGCCGCCGTCTCCGAACACCAGGCCACCGCGCCCGCCCAGACCGCCCGGGCCGCCGTTCTGATTGCCTCCCGCGATCGCGCTTCCGCCGTGACCGCCGGCACCGCCGTTGCCGAAGAGCCCAATCGCGTTGCCGCCGTTACCACCTGCCGCGCCGGGTTCGAAGGTCACCAGGGGATTACCGCCGTTACCGCCGGCACCACCGTTGCCCCATAGCAACCCACCGTTGCCACCGTCGGCCCCGGCTATCAATGCCGAACTGCCGCCGGCGCCCCCGTTGCCGATCAGGCCGACACCACCGCCCGGACCGGGAGCGAGGACGAAGTGCGTGGTGCCGATCACGAAGTCCGTGCCGGGCCCACCGTTGCCGCCGTTGCCGTAGAAGAATCCGCCGGTCCCGCCGCCTACCGACGTCCCGCCGTTGCCGCCGTTGCCGACGAAATAGGCGGTGCCGGGCACGCCCCCGATGGCCGCGCCCATCCCGCCACTGCCGGCGTTGCCGATCAGTCCGGCGTTGCCGCCGTGGCCGCCGGAACCGGTGGGGACCGTGTTGGTCACGCCCAGGGTGCCGCTGGCGCCGCCGTCGCCGCCGTCGCCGAACAACGAGAAGGCGGTGCCCCCCGCACCGCCGTTGCCGTTGACGAGGAGGCCGCTGCCACCCGCGCCGCCCTTGCCTCCGTTGGTGAGGATCCCGAAGGCGTTGCCGCCGTTGCCGCCCTGACCGCCGCCGCCGTTCGTGTTGTTGTCGGAGCCGCCGGCGCCGCCGTTGCCGCCGCCGCCGAACAGTCCGCCGGTGCCGCCGTTGCCGCCGTTGCCACCGGAAAAGTTGGCCAAGGGATTGTTCGCGCCCGCCCCGCCGTCGCCGCCGCGACCCCACAGCAGCCCGGCGGCGCCGCCGTTACCGCCGGCCTGCCCGGTTCCCGCCGCGCCGGACCCGCCGTTGCCACCGTTGCCGATCAAGATGCCGGCATCGCCGCCGTTCAGGCCGCTACCCGCGGGTGCGTTGGCGCCGTCGCCGATCAGCGGCCGTCCCAGCAGGGCCTCCGTGGGGGCGTTGATCACGGCCAGGAGGTCTTGCTCAAGGGTCTGCAGCGGCGTGGCGTTGGCGGCCTCGGCCGCCGCGTACGCTCCTGCACCGGCCGTCACCGCGCGCACGAACTGGTCATGAAACGCGGTCGCCTGCGCAGCGACCGCCTGGAAGGCCTGGCCGTGCCCGGCAAACAAAGCCGCGACTTCCGCCGACACCTCGTCGGCGCCCGCGGCCAGCATTTGTGTCGTCGCGGCGGCCGCCGCGGTGTTGGCCGAGCTGATCGCGGAACCGAGGCGGGAAAGATCGGTTGCCGCGGCTGTGATCGCCTCCGGCGCGGCTACCAGATATGACATCGGTCCTCCGTGGCAAATAGTTCGTGAACGGCGAGCGCGAGCCCGCCGGGCGAAAGACCGGCAGAGCGTATCACGATTTATACGCGCTTTCCCGGTTTCTAGCAGCCCCTTTGGCTCCGAGCGGCGCCGGACCCCGGCCTTGGTCACTCTGTGCGCGACGCGGCTGCCGAGCGCGATGGCGAACTTTCCGAGAAGACGTTTCGAACACGCGTGCGATGGTTATCTCTAGTGCATGACTGACGACACGCAACAGGCGCCGCGCGAGACTCCCGAGAAGGAGAGGTCCGAGTGGGTAACGGGCGGCGAGCCGATGACGGGACCCCAGCGCAGCTACCTACATACGCTGGCCCAGGAGGCCGGTCGCGACGTTCCCGACGACATGACGAAAGCGCAAGCCTCCGAGCTGATCGACGAATTGCAACAGCAGACGGGACGGGGCGCCGACTAGCCGGCCGGCCGACTGCGGACGGTCGGCGTCTGTTGATCGCCTTCCTTGCGGGTGAGGTCGCGGAACCTGACGCTGACTCGCTGAAATCCCTTCACGCGCTCGGCTTTTGCCCTCTTGGCGTAGGTCTTCCGGTCGGCCTCAGTGAGATCCGCGTCCTCGACGAACGGGGTGAGCAACGCGCGCGGGTATAGCCGCTCCACGAGAACGACGTTTATCTCGGCGCACAGGACCAGCGTCGTCGAGACGAGGTACAGGAAGGCCAGCAGCCCCAGCACCAAAGCGAAGACGCTGTTGGTCGCGCTGGCCGTCTTGACCGTGTGCGCGACGTAACCGGCGCCGAACCGTTGCAGGACCTGCCAAATGAGCGCCGCCGCAAGCGCTCCCGGCCAAACCTGACGGTAGCTGAGCTGGCGGGCGGTGGTCACGCGAAACGCCACCAGGCAGATCAGCCCGTTGATGGCGATGGCGGCGAGCGTGAGGCCGAACTTCCCGACGAATCCTAGGGAGCCCGTGGCTTGGCCGATCGCGGACAGGACGGTGGACGCGACGGCAGCCGAACCGAGAACCAACAACAACAGCGCGCTGCGCACGCGCGACAGTATTGGGTTGGGGCGCTTGTTCCTTGGCACGGCCCACACCGAGTCCATCGCGTTCTGTACCGCCTGGCCGACGCCCAGGCCGCCATAGAGTGCTCCCGCGATGCCGACGACCACCGCGACGGTCCCGCCGCTGAGCCCCTCGGGCTGATGCAATTGGCTTCCGATGACGGGGAATTGGCTCAATGTGCTGTGCAGCACCTGCTCCTGCAGGTCGGGGCGTCCGGCCAGAATTACCCCCAGCCCGGTCGTCAGCAGGAGCAGCAGTGGAAACAGCGACACGAACCCGTAATAGGTGATCAAGGCGGACAGATAGCCGCCTTGGTCGTCCAGGTATTTGTAGATGACGGCGATAGTTACGCCGACGGGGCGGTTCCGCCGCTGCAGCCTGTCCAGCCAGCCGACCATGCGTGCTCACTTCATTTCTGAAAGCCGACACCCAACCGATGGGATGACCAGGTCATACCCAGATTCTTGGGGGGTCAATCCACCGCCCTGGCTGTTCGCTGGCTTCGTGCGGCCCCACTGTTGGTGGTCGCAGCGAGCCGGGGCCGGATGGTGAACTTATTACGTTGGCGCACAAGCGATTCCCGATCCGCCGCCCCGGCCATGCGCCGATTGCCGTTGGCCTTGAGAGCACATAGACTTTTGCCGTCGGTATGCCCGCATGACTTCCCTGAGGCCCGCCGGCTCAAACGGAGGGATCGGCTGATGGCCAAAGTCTTGTTCGTCATGACCGCAACAAGTTTCTGGACCCTCAAGGACGGGACCAGGCACCCGACGGGTTACTGGGCCGAGGAGTTCGCCGCCCCGTACAGCGCGTTGAGCGGCGCCGGCCACGAAATCGTGGTGGCGACTCCCGGTGGCGTGGTGCCCTATGTGGACGTGATGAGCCTGCGTCCCGCAATGGCCGGCAGCGAGGAGATCGCCCGCCAGCTCGAAGAGATCCTGCGGTCCGCCGAAGAGTTGCGCAGGCCAATCGAACTGGCCGACGCCCGCCTGGATGACTACGACGCGGTGTATTACCCCGGCGGGCACGGCCCCATGGAGGACCTGTGGCGGGACGCCGACTCGGGCCGGCTGCTCACCGCCGCGCTCGCGTCGGGTAAACCCCTCGCCATCGTGTGCCATGCGCCGGTCGCCATGCTGGCCACCCGGCGCAACGGCGTCTCGCCCTTCGCCGGCTACCGGGTCACCGCCTTCACCAACGACGAGGAGGACGGTGTCGGCTTGCGTGAGACGGCGCCCTGGACGGCCGAGGACGAATTGGTGAAGATGGGCGTCGACTTCGTCCGCGGCGAGATCTGGAAGCCTTTCACCGTCGTCGACCGAAACCTGTACACCGGGCAGAACCCCGCCTCGGCGGGGCCGCTCGCGCAGGAGTTGCTCAAGGTCCTCAAATAGGAGTCCTCAATTGGGCGCGGATGCGAGCGCTCGGCCGTCGACGTCCGCGGCCGGTCCGCCCGACGCGCGGTGCCGGCGACCCCACCGCCGTCCCACGCTCAGCCACAGCAGCGATGCGACCGCAGCCGCCGTCACCACCCACAACCCCGTCACGGCGGACCAGCCCAGGCGCGCGTGGCCAAGCGTGAGCAGGTACGGCACCGCAAAACCCAGGTAACTCAACGCTTGATAGGCGGACGTCGCGACCCCGAGCCGGGCCGGCTCGGCCACGCGTTGGATGTCGGCCAGGCCCGCGAACTGGGTGACGCCATACGCGGCACCCAGCACCGCCGCGGCGATCAGCACCGCCCACACGCTGGACGCGGACGCGGACCATACGGCGACGATCAACGCGCCGACGGCGATCAGCATGGCCGGCGTGAGGATGCCGGTTCGGGCGTCGGGGCGCAGGCGGGCGCCCAGCGGCTGGACGAGCACCCCGGCCAGCGCCGGGATGGCTGTCGCGACCGCGGCGAAGGTCAACGGTTGCGAACCCGCCCGGTCTGCGACGAGAGCCGGCAGGTAGGCCAGCGCGATGGCGGCGGTCCCGAATACCCAGGGCGCGAAGGGCGCTGACACCGCCAGCAGATGCTTCGCCAGCGACTCCTCGCGATCGGCACGGCTTTCGGTGCGTGCCGTCGGCGCCACGCCGCCCGATGCGTCGCCGCCGGCTCGGTTTACCGCGAAGAGCGCCAGCACCGAGAGTGCGATCTGCGGCACGTAGGGCCACAGCTCGGGACGTGAAACCTGTTGCGCGATAAGCCCCGCGACCAACGGGCCCCCGCCGAAGCCGATCGTCATCGCGATCGTCGCGCGCCGGGCCCCCGCCTGGTGATGAGCGTGCGACGACGACAGCTCCTTGATCCACGCGGCACCGGTGCCGAACGCCAGGCCGCTGCTGATCCCGGCCAGCAGACGCCCCGGGAACAGGAGGCCATGCCGCGCCGACCCCGCCATCAGGACGGCCGAGGCGGCCAGTGACACCACCAACGCCGTCGTCACCACGACGCGGCGCCCGGCCCGGTCCGACCACCGGCCACCCACCAGGAGCGCCGGGACCAGACCCACCGCGTAGAGCCCGAACATCACCTCCGTCGCCGCCACGGAGACGCCGCGCTGCTGATACAGCACGATCAGGGGTGCGAATTGGTTTGCGCCCCAACCGATTGCTGCGACGGCGACGGCGGGCCGCAGCCAGTCCTTCTTGTGGGTTCTCCGAGTCATGCCCCCAGCATCAGGCCGACGCCAACGAGACACCAGTGGCCGATATGACACAAACCGTACAATTTCGGTCATGGCCCATGTTGTAGCGATCGCACTGAGCAACCAGGTGCCGATCTTCGAGCTCGCGGCGCCGTGCGCGATCTTCGGCACCAACCGGTCGGACCTGACAGGGGGCTGGTACGAGCTGAGGGTGTGCAGCCCATTCGAGGGCGCGCGGGTGGACCAGTGGTTCACCGCGGCGACGCCCTATACCTACGCCGACCTCGTGGCCGCCGACACCGTCGTCGTTCCCGCCTGTCACGACGACGCCCTGGAGCCGCCGCGCGATCTGGTGGACGCGATCAGGGAGGCGGCCCGGCGGGGTGCCCGGGTTGCGTCCATCTGCACCGGCGCTTTCGTCCTCGCGGCAGCCGGTCTCCTCGATGGCCGGCGCGCGGCGACCCACTGGATGCATGCGGGCACGCTTGCCGAGCGCCACCCACGGATCCGAGTGGACTCGGCGGCCCTGTACGTCGACGAGGGCGACGTGCTCACCTCGGCGGGGAAATCCGCCGGCACCGACCTGTGTCTGCACATTGTGAGACAGGATTACGGCGCGACGGTTGCCAATCAGGTCGCGCGACGGTTGGTGGCGCCGCCGCACCGCGAAGGGCACCAGCGCCAGTATGCGGACCCGATACCCGAGACCGCGAGCAATGACGTCGTCGGCGACACGATGGATTGGGTGCTAACGCATCTCGACGAGCCCCTGACCGTCGAGGGGCTCGCCCGACGATCCGGCGTGAGCGTGAGAACCCTTCACCGGCAACTGGTTACGCGGACCGGAAGCAAGCCCCTCGACTGGCTGAACAGCCAACGCGTGCGTCGAGCACAACAGCTCCTCGAAACCACCGACTTACCCGTCGAGCGCGTCGCGACCGACTGCGGCTTCGGCAGCGCCGCCACGCTGCGACGGCACTTCCGGGACACGCTTGCCACGACTCCGGACGCCTACCGCCGGACCTTCACCACCGCCGGGTGACCTGAAAATCGCGAAAATGCCGGTAAACACGCGTGCGGAGCGATTAAATCGGTAGGCATACCGCAGGAGGAGGACCGACATGGCCGAAGCAAGGGACCTTCGAACGCGTTGCGCCATCGGGGCGTTCGCACTCGCGCTGGCGGGACTGCCGGCGATCGCGATCGCCGCGCCGGCGATCAGCAGGGCCGACGATCCGCCCCCCTGCGCGCCGGGGTGGGCGTGGAGCGTCGACTTGAATCAATGCGTGTTCGTGCTCCCCGCCGCAAATGGGCCCGGCGGCCCGGGCGGGCCCGGCGGTCCGGGTGGCCCGGGCGGCCCCGGCGGGCCTGGGCTACCAGGCAGTCCCGCCGGACCGGGCGGCCCCGGCCGGCACTAGCCCGGCACTGCGTTTGCGCGTGAGTCCTGGGCTTTCCGTGTGCATCCTGGGCGGGAAAGCGGCCGAAATCCGGCCCTGGGTACCCACGCAAAGCCGCCAGCGCACACTGGCGCGGCGACCAAGGTCATACTGGGCGGATGACGTCAGCTCAGCGCCGCGGGCTCAACGATGCGGTCACCCGGATGTGGAGCTTCCTTGCCCCGGCCTACGACCTGCCCTTTCTGCAGCGGTGGGTGTACCGCCCGCCACACGACGAGGTGATCGCGCAACTGCGCGCCCACAACTGCCGCAAGATCGCCGACATCGCTTGCGGCACAGGAATTCTCAGTGATCGAATCGAGCGTGAACTGCATCCCGACGAGATCTACGGCGTCGACATGTCCGACGGCATGCTGGCCCAGGCGCGCGCCCGGTCCGACCGGGTGCAGTGGCGGCGCGGCCCGGCCGAGCAGCTGCCCTTCGCCGACGGGGCCCTCGACGCCGTCGTGACGACGTCGGCCTTTCACTTCTTCGACCAACCCGCGGCGCTGCGGGAATTCCATCGCGTGCTGGGCTCCGGCGGGCTGGTGGCCGTCTCGGCCCTGAGCACGCGGCAACCGATGCTGCAGGCGCCCGCAACCAATCGGTGGAAACCACAGCACAACGCGTCGCCGGCCGAGATGCGGACTTTGTTCGAGGACGCCGGGTTCACCATCAGCGATCAACACCGCATTCAACGGCCGCTGTGGACGCGGGTCGTGTCGGACCTGATCACCGTCGGCACCAAGAGCTAGCCGCGCCGCCGGGCGAGGATTTCCCGAAGGGTGGGCAACGTTCGCTGGTCCTTGGGTCGGTTCGCTGCCTGTTTTGACCGGATGACGTCACCGAGCGACGCGATGCGCACGTTTACTCCATAGAGCGGCGCCTGGACCGCGTCTCGGCGCAAATCACGGTATCCGCCTGTGCCAGAAGGCTTAAAGGTTATGTCGAGATCGCCGGCGTCGGTTGTGAGGTTCCAAGTTTGCGCGCCGGCCAGTGTTTCGCCGTCACAGCTGAAAGGCAGGCCGCTCGGCTCGGACTCGCTGCGGACCCTTGCGTTGAGTTCGCGTAGGGCAGCGGCGAGGTTGTCGACATTTCGCCGGCCGATGTCGGGGGCGATATCGGCGTCCTCGGTGGGAAAGGGAGAACCGTGGTAGACCGCGGCGAGGCCGCCGATGAGGACGTAGGCGACTTTGTTTCGGTGCAGGGCCCCAAGCATGCGAGGCAAGTCGAGTTCCAACTCAATCCCGTCCCGCCTGTCGCAGCGCCGCGAGTTGCCGGGCCACCCGGGCGTGGCGATCCATCCGTTCCTGGCCACTCAGCCCCGCCAGCCGCGTCGCCTGGGCGATGTCGCTGTCATCGCGCGGTACGAGCATGAGCTCGAGATCGAAGCCGCACAAGCGCGTCAGCCGACGGACATCGTCGAGGCTGATGGCGGTCCGGCCGGATTCCCAACGCGCGATTGCGGATTGGGTCGTGCCGGCTCGGGTCGCCAACTCGGCCTGTGTAAGGGCGGCGCGGCGCCGAGCCTCGTGGACCAGATCACCGCCGTAAGAAGTCATGCCATATTATAGCAGTTCTGCTATATCATCGACCGCGGGCTGCTCGGCCAGTCACAATGCCACACAGTGGTCGTCGAGCACGCCAGGAGCGCAAATGAAGTTCGCCTTCCCGCTACCGCACATGCTGCGCCTCAAGGCGATCACCCAGCCCTGGGAGGCCGGCGTCACCGGCGCCGATCAGACCCGAATGGCCAAGCGCGCCGAGGCGATGGGCTACGACATGATCGCGATCCCCGAGCACTACGTCATCCCCACCGACCACGTCGAACTCTCGGGCCCGCATTACCTTTCCTCGACCGTCGCGCAGGCCTACATCGCGGGAGCCACCGACCGGATCCGGCTGAATTCGTGCGTCACGATACTGCCGCTGCAACATCCGATCGTGCTCGCCAAGGCGCTGGCGACCGCCGACTGGATGAGCAGTGGGCGGATGATGGTGACCTTCGGAATCGGTTGGCTCGAGCGCGAATTCGACTTCCTCGGCGTGCCCTTCCGCGAACGCGGCCGCATCGCCGACGAGTACCTCGAGGCGATCATCGAGCTGTGGACCAGCGACTCGCCCCGTTTCGAGGGCCGTTACGTCGCGTTCCGCGACATGGCTTTCGAGCCCAAACCCGTTCAGAAACCGCATCTTCCGGTATGGATCGGGGGCGACGCCGACGCCGCGCTGAAGCGCGCGGCGCGATTCGCCTCCGGGTGGTGGCCGTTTCTGACCCCGCCGGAAAAGATTTCCGAGCGGCTCGAGTTCATCAAGGGTCAACCCGCCTACGACGGGCGCCCGTTCGAGGTGATGCACGGGCTGGGCACCAACCGCGTCGGCGAGGGACATCGCGCCGTCAACGATCCACACGCGCGTCCCGGCATGGGCGCGCAGGAGATCGTCGACCGCCTCAATTGGCTCGCCGAGCAGGGGGTGACCTTCAGCGCGGTGCCCGTTCCCGCCGTCCGCGGGGCCGACGAGTACCTCGACTACGCCCAGTGGGTCATCGAGGAGATCAAACCCAAAGTGGCCTAGGCTCAACGGATCCGCCAACGCCCGCCTCACCGACCGGTGAGACGGGCATCAGGCGGGTCGAGCCGTTACAGCGGGATCCAGACCCCGAAGAACCAGAACCCCCACTGGTTGAAGCCGGGATCCCAGACGGGCGTCTCGTCGTAGCCGTAGTAGTGGATGGGGCCATACCCCCACGGACCGCCGGGTGGCGGCAGCGGCCGATCCCACGCCGGCCGCGGCGGTGGACCGTATCCCCAAGGTCCGGGCCCGTCGCCCCACGGGGCTCCGTGGAAGTAACCGCGCTGCGGGTCGCCATGCCAGGGGCCGCCCGGACCGCCGGGTCCACCCGGTCCGCCGGGATGGTCGGGACCGCCGGGGCCACCGGGTCCGCCAGGATGGTCGGGACCGCCGGGGCCACCCGGTCCGCCCGGATGGTCGGGCGCGGGTCCGCCCGGGCCGCCGGGCCCGCCGGGACCGCCTGGTCCACCGCGGTGATCGGGTCCGCCGGGACCACCCGGAGGACCACCAGGATTGCCGGGCCCGCCCGGGCCACCCGGGCCACCCGGGCCGCCCGGGTCATTCGGTCCGGCCGGCCGGTGATCCCCGGGCGCCGGGCCGCCGTGGTTACCGGGCGCCGGCGGAGGCGCTCCCGGAGCGGCAAACGCCGAACCGGCGCCCATGCCTAACGCGGCGGCGCCGAGAGCGCCGGCGATGGTTCCCCCCGCGATTAATTGCTTTAATTTCATAGTCCTTCACCTGTCCATAAGTGAGTTCCTAGAACCCCCCAACAACCCACACGTTAGATAGCGTGTCTATGGATTAGCTGTGACGGGCCCATGCGCAACGTTTGGGCGGCGACACGTCACCGAGAACGGCGAATGAGGCAAGGCTGCGCTCGCTTTGGCAAGCCTATATTTGCTGGTCGGAAGCCATTTCGCCGTATATGGTTGCGGACGTGTCGACTACCTCCCACCCCGCCGAACCCCATGTGGGTTCGGTCTCGTCGAGGTTGAATTGGCTGCGGGCCGGCGTGCTGGGCGCCAACGACGGGATCGTGTCCACCGCGGGGATCGTCGTGGGCGTCGCGGCGGCGACGGTGCAGCGCGGCCCGATCTTGACCGCCGGCGTCGCCGGTCTGGTCGCCGGGGCCGTGTCGATGGCGTTGGGTGAATACGTCTCGGTCAGCACGCAGCGCGACACCGAACAGGCGCTGTTGACCAAGGAAATGCAGGAGTTGCGCGACGACCCGGCCGCCGAACTGGACGAGCTGGCCGAGCTTTACGAGGCCAAGGGTCTGTCACCGGCGACGGCGCGCACCGTGGCCGAGGAGCTGACCGACCACAATCCCTTCGTCGCGCACGCCGAGGTCGAACTGGGTATCGACCCCGACGAGCTGACCAATCCGTGGCAAGCGGCGCTGTCCTCGGCGCTGTCGTTCACCGTGGGCGCGTTGTTGCCGTTGATCGTGATCCTGGTGCCGCCGACGGCATGGAGAATCCCGGCCACCGTCGTGGCGGTGCTGCTGGCCTTGGTGCTGACGGGGGCGGTGTCGGCGGGACTGGGCGGCGCGCCGCAGGGCCGGGCGGTGGCCCGCAACGTCATCGGCGGTGGGCTCGCGTTGGCGGTCACCTACGCGATCGGACACCTGGTGGGCGCCGCGATCGCGTAATCCTCTCGGCTGGACTGGAAACAGAAACTGTAATATCAACTGTTGCCGTCCCGACGAGAAAGAGCCGTGCTTTGACCGAAACCAACACTGCGCCGGATGACGTTGATTCCGCGGCGCAGGCGCCGTACTTTCTGCGCGACGAAAACCGTTTTGTGCCAAACGGAATCGCGCGGGGCGGCTGGGGCCCGTCGCTGAGTGGCCACGTCGTGGGCGGTCTCCTGGGGTGGGCCGCCGAACGCGCGGTGGACGATCCGCAACTGCAACCCGCGCGGCTGACCGTCGACCTACCCGCGCCCACCGCGCTCGAACCGATCGAGGTCCACGCGCAGGTGCACCACGATCGCCGGCGACTCCGGCTCGTCGAGATCGTCCTCACCCAGCGCGGTACCCCCGTCGCGCGGGGGAGCGCATTGTTTCTGCGGCGCGGCCCGCAGCCCGAGGGGGACGTGTGGTCACCGCCCGTGCAGATGCCGCCGCTGCCCATCGACGACGGCCCCGCGCCGTCGCTGTTCATGCGCACCTATGGCTGGGGCACCGACATTCAGAATCCCGATCCCGATTGGCCCGACTCGGGACCGAAATACACCTGGCTGCACGAGACCCGTTCGCTGATCGACGGCGAGCCGCTCAGCCCCTTCACCCGCGCGGCCATGGGCGCGGACATCACGGCGTCCCTGGCCAATTGGGGCACAAACGGACTGCAGTTCATCAACGTCGACTACACCCTGACGCTGACCCGGCTGCCCGAAGGACCCCACATCGGGCTGGCCTCGCTCACGCATTACAGCCACGACGGCGTCGCCACCGGCTCGGCCGTCCTCGTCGACCACCGCGGCCCGATCGGCAGTTCCGTGTCGGTTGCCATCGCGCACTCCGGGTTTCGGCCGATCACCGCGCCACCGGCCGGATGACGGACGACCCCACCTACTGGGCGTTGATCGCCGAGGCCGCCCGGCGAAGACCCGACCGGCCGCTGCTCGCCGACGAGTATGGCCGCACCCTGACCGCACGTCAGTTCCGCGACGCCGCATGCGCGACGGCCGCCGCGTTCGCCGAACGGGGGATAGGCGCGGGAACCGTGGTGTCCTGGCAACTGCCGACGACGCTGGAAACCGCCGTCGTCATGGCGGCGCTGGCCCGACTCGGCGCGGTCCAGAACCCCATCATCCCGATACTGCGCGAACACGAGGTCGGCTTCATCACCGCCCAGCTGTCTACCGAGTTCCTTGTGGTGCCCGAGTTTTGGCACCGATTCGACTACGGCGGCCTGGCGCGGGCCCTGGCCGCGGACCGGGGCTTCCGCGTCATCACCGTCGACCTGGCGACGCCACCCGCGGCCGGTGAGCTTCGGCTGCCCCGTGCGAGCGCCGATGCCCTCGGGCCGCCGCCGGGACCTGCCGGCGGCGCGCGATGGATCTACTATTCGTCCGGAACCACCGCGGCCCCCAAGGGGATTCGCCATACCGATGCGTCGGTGATGGCGCCCGCCGCGGGGTTGGCGGAAAAGATGGGAATCACCGTTAGTGACGTGGATCCCATCGGCTTTCCCTTCGCGCACATCGGCGGCGCCGTAATGCTGGCCGTCGGGCTGATGACCGGCATGCGGTTAGCGCTGTTCGAGGTATTCGACCCGGCCACCACGCCGCTGTCCATCGCGGCGCACAAACCGACCTTTCTGGGCATGGCGACACCGTTCTTCCTGGCGTTCCTCGAGGCCCAACGCAACCACGGTGACGAGCCGCTGTTCCCATTCGTGCGCGGCTGCCTGGCCGGCGGCGCGCCGATCACCCCCGAACTGGGCCACCAGGTCCGCGAAACCTTCGGCGTGGCCGGCATCGCGAACGCATGGGGCCTCACCGAGTTTCCCGTCGCGACCTCACCGCCACTGACCGGGGCGCCGGAGGTGCTCGACCACACCGTCGGCGCACCGGGACCCGGCGTCAGTGTCCGGGTCGTCGACACGGGAATCGAACTGCCCGCCGGGCAGGAGGGTGAGCTGCGGCTCAAGGGACCCCAATGCTTCCTCGGCTATGCCGACGCCGCGCTCGACGCCGACGCGTTCGACGCCGAAGGATGGTTGCGCACAGGGGATCTCGGGCTGATCGACGGGAATGGCAACGTCCGCGTCACGGGTCGGATCAAGGATGCGATCATCCGCAACGCGGAGAATGTCTCGGCTCAGGAAGTCGAAAATGCGCTGGCCACCCATCCCGCGGTCGCCGACGTCGCGGTCGTCGGAGTACCCGACCCGCGCACCGGCGAGCGCGTCTGCGCCGTGGTGGTACCCGCATCGAGTGACGACGTGTCGCTGGAATCCCTGGTGCAGCACTGTCATTCGCAAGGGTTGAGCCGCTACAAACACCCCGAGCGCCTGGTGATCGTCGACGCGCTGCCGCGCAATCAGTTCGGCAAGGTGAGCAAGAAGGAGCTGCGCGAAGCCCTCGCCACCGGTCGTCTGCAGACTTGATAGTCCGGCTACAACCCCTTGGGCGCGTCGCGGACCGCTTGCACCGCCGCCGGGTCGCCGTCGAACTCGACCCGCGCCTCGCGGCCGACGGAGAACAGCAGCAGCTCCTCGGGCGGACCGGTCACCACGACCGCCGGGCCGGAGCCGGCCGTCAGCACCGTCTTGCCCCCGGGCGTGCGCAACGCCACCCGGCCCGGCACCTTCCCGAGCGTGACCCGGGCCATCAGCGACAGCGTGCGACGCAGCGCCCGGCACATCCCTTGTTCCAGCACGCGGGGCTCCCAGGCAGGCTGCGCGCGGCGCACGTCCTCGTGGTGGATGAACATCTCGGCGACGTTGGCCACCGGATCGAGCAGGATGAACGGCGAATAGACAGGTGGGCCGGACGCGATTTTGTCCACCAACTCGTCCCAGTCGTTCTTCGACGCCGCCTCCTCCTGCACCTTGGCGGTGTGCGCCGCGAAGAACGGGATCATGATGCCCGCCGCGGCGTCGGGCCGGTACTCCCGGATCACCAGGTGGGCGGCCAGGTCTCGCGTCTTCCAGCCCTCGCACAAGGTGGGCGCCTCGGGGCCGACGGCCCGCATGGTCGCGACGAGGGCGGCGCGTTCGCGCTGAGCAACGGACATGGGTTCAGGGTAGGGCCAGCCCGCGGGCGTGGACCAACCGCACCTCGGTAAATTTGCAACGTCCTATCAGGAAGGAAAGTGCAGGGAGTGTCATGAACGCGCGTGTCGAGCAGTTGGAGTTTCAGGCCGAGGCCCGGCAACTGCTGGATTTGATGGTCCACTCGGTCTACTCCAACAAGGACTCGTTTCTGCGGGAGCTGATCTCGAACGCCTCCGATGCGCTGGACAAGCTGCGCCTGGAAGCGTTTCGCAACAAGGACCTCGACGTCGACACCTCCGACCTACATATCGAGATCGACGTCGACAAAAGCGCGCGGACCCTGACCGTCCGCGACAACGGCATCGGGATGACGCGCGAGGAAGTGGTGGACCTGATCGGCACCCTGGCCAAGTCCGGCACCGCCGAGCTGCGCCAACAGCTCCGCGACGCCAAAAATGCGGCGGCCTCCGAGGAACTGATCGGCCAGTTCGGCATCGGGTTCTACTCGAGCTTCATGGTCGCCGACAAGGTCGAGCTGCTGACCCGCAAGGCCGGCGAGAGCGCCGCCACCAGGTGGGAATCCAGCGGCGAGGGCACCTACACCATCGAATCCGTGGACGACGCGCCGCAGGGAACCTCGGTCACCCTGCACCTCAAGCCCGAGGACGCCGAGGACGAGCTGCACGACTACACCGCGGAGTGGAAGATCAGGCACCTGGTCAAGCGGTATTCCGACTTCATTTCCTGGCCCATCCGGATGGAGGTCGAGAAACGCACCCCGGGCGAAGACGGCGGCGAGGAGACCGTCACCCTCGAGACCGAGACCCTCAACTCGATGAAGGCGCTGTGGGCCAGGCCCAAGGAGGAGGTCTCCGCCGAGGAGTACAACGAGTTCTACAAGCACATCGCGCACGCCTGGGACGACCCGCTCGAGGTCATCGCGATGAAGGCCGAGGGCACCTTCGAGTACCAGGCCCTGCTGTTCATCCCGTCGCACGCGCCGTTCGACCTGTTCGACCGGGACTCCCACGTCGGGATCCAGTTGTACGTCAAGCGCGTGTTCATCATGGGCGATTGCGACGAGCTGCTGCCGAAGTACCTGCGCTTCGTCAAGGGCGTCGTGGACGCACAAGACTTGTCGCTCAACGTGTCTCGTGAAATCCTGCAGCAGGACCGGCAGATCAAGGCGATCCGTCGCCGGCTGACCAAGAAGGTCCTGTCCACGATCAAGGAGCTGCAGTCCGAGCGGCCGGACGACTACCGCACCCTGTGGACCCAGTTCGGCAGGGCCATCAAGGAGGGGTTGCTCTCCGACGCCGACAACAAGGACATGCTGCTGCAGGTGTCGTCGTTCGCCTCGACCCACAGCGACGAGGAGGCCACCACCTTGGCCGAGTACGTCGAGCGGATGAAGGAGGGCCAGCAGCAGATCTTCTACGCCACCGGCGAGACGCGCCAGCAGCTGCTGAAGTCACCGCACCTCGAGGCGTTCAAGGCCAAGGGCTACGAAGTCCTGCTGCTCACCGACCCGGTCGACGAAGTGTGGGTAGGGGTGGTCGACGAGTTCGACGGCAAGCCGCTGCAGTCGGTGGCCAGGGGCGAGGTGGACCTCGACGACGAGGAGGGCAAGAGCGAGGCCGAGCGCGAGGAACAGGAGAAGGAGTTCGCCGACCTGCTGACCTGGCTCAAAGAGACCCTGAGCGAGCACGTCAAGGACGTGCGGCTGTCGACGCGGCTGACCGAGTCGCCCGCCTGCCTGATCACCGACGCCTTCGGGATCACCCCGACGCTGGCGCGCCTCTACCGCGCCACCGGGCAGGACGTTCCGGTCGGCAAGCGGATCCTCGAACTCAACCCGAATCATCCGCTCGTCACCGGCCTGCGGGACGCGCACAAGGACCGCGCCGACGACCAATCGGTCGCCGAAACCGCCGAACTGCTCTACGGCACAGCGCTTCTCGCCGAAGGCGGCGCGCTCGACGATCCGGCGCGCTTCGCCGAGCTGCTCGCGCAGCGTTTGGCGCGCACGGTTTGAGCGTTTTCCGGTGGCCAGGGTCGGCAAATTGCGATTGAATTTCCCCCGGAAGGGATAATCACAGCGCATGGCCAAGTTCCGGATCATCGACCCACATGGCGGGATTGTGGCGACCAAGAATTTCGAGAGCGCCGAGGCCGCATACGCATGGTTCACCGACGCCGTCGCGGGCAGCACCGAGCTGGGCTGGCGCATGGAGGTCGACGACGCGGGGACCTGGGCATTCTTCGATGACACCGAAGGCTTCACCGCCCCGGCGAGCCGCCGTCCATTTCGGCGCTGAATTACGCGCCCTTTTCTCGCCCGGTTTCCGCATCCGCGGTTGAGCCGTCCACCCCGGCGTTTTCGCCGAGGACGCGGTGGAGCAGCTCACCGGTGCCGAGCAGGTGCCTGGTGACCAGCGACTGCGCGCGCTCGACATCGCCCCGGCGCACGGCCCGCAGCAGCGCCGCGTGCTCGCGGTCGGACTCGCCCTTGTAGGACGGCAGCCCGAACTTGAGCCGCAGGTAACGCTCACCGCGCTCATGCAGCATGCCGATCAGCGCCAGGAGTTGTGGGCGCGCGGCCGGCTCGTAGAGGCTCATGTGAAAGGCCTCGTTGCGCGCGACGTACAGCGACGGTTCGGTTTCGGCCGAGGCCGCCTTGCACAGTGCCTCGCAGTTGCGCAGCGTGTCCGCCGTGTGAGCGGGTATCGCCAGCCCGATGGCGAGGCTCTCGAGGGCAGCGCGGATCTCGTAGACCTCGCGCGCCTCGCCGGGCGACAACGGGGCCACCGTCGCCCCCTTGTTCATCTCCACCTTGGCCCAGCCTTCGCTCTCCAGCTGGCGCAGGGCCTCGCGAACCGGGATCGCGCTGACCGAGAAGTGCCGCGCGATGGCGTCCTGGCGCAGCGGTGCGCCGGGGGCGAGGGTGCCGTCGACGATCGCGGCGCGCAGCGCGTTGGCGATCAACCGCGACGTGCTGCCGCGTTCCGCCAGCGAGAGCGCGGTCGGCAACGCGCCCAACGCATTGTCCGACGGGGTCCGACCTGTTACGCTCATCACTATATTATATACAATGTGATGCCGGAGGGCCGCTAGGCCAGCACCGGCTCGCGCACATGCGAATCCCGATAGTCGTTCTACCCGTGCCAACGGAGGCCAGATGACGTCAACGACGGAGCCGGCAAGCCTCAGCAGGCGCCGCCCACCGCTCAATCGCTCCCAGATCGCGGGGTTCTGGGGCGCATGGACGGGCTGGACGCTCGACGGAATGGATTCGTTCATCTACGCCCTCGTGCTCGCCCCCGCGCTGACCGAACTGCTGCCGCGTTCGGGTTTCGCCGCGACGTCGACCAATGTCGGCCTCGCGGGATCGATCCTGTTCGCCCTGTTCCTCGTCGGCTGGGGCCTGTCGTTCATCTGGGGGCCGATCGCCGACCGCTTCGGGCGCACCAAGGTGCTGGCCGCGACAATCTTTACCTTCGCCATCTTCACCGGGCTTTCGGCCGCGGCGCAAAACGTCTGGGAGCTGGCGATTTTCCGCTTCATCGCGGGCGTCGGCATCGGCGGCGAATGGGCGCTGGCGGGGACCTACGTGGCCGAAGCGTGGCCCGAGGACCGGCGCAAGATGGGGGCGGGCTATCTGCAGACCGGTTACTACGCCGGGTTCTTTCTGGCGGCGGCCCTGAACTACACGATCGGCGTCCACTTCGGTTGGCGCGCAATGTTTTTGACAGGAGCGGTGCCGATCGTCGTCGCGATCCTGATCCTGACGCGGGTAAAGGAAACGGAGAAGTGGGAGAAACTGGAGGCTCAGCCCAAGGCCCGCGTCAAGCCGCTGCGCGAGATCCTCGGGCCGCGCTACCGGCGTCGCACCTGGGTGGCCTGCGCGCTGCTGACGATCGCGATCGTGGGCCTATGGGCCGGCGCCGTCTACGAACCCACCGCCGTCATCCAGTTGGCGCAACACGCGGGCTTCGACAAGGCGGGCGCGACCAGGACGGCGTCCTGGGCCACGGGCCTGTTGTCCATCGGCACCATCCTGGGGTGTCTGATCGTGCCGGTGCTCTCCGAGCGCATCGGGCGCCGAAAGACGCTGGCGATTTACTTTGCGGGGATGGCCATTTCGATCGTTGGCAGCTTCGGTTGGGCGTTCTATCTGCCCAACGGGCTCGCACCGTTCATCGCGTGGCTGTTCGTGCTCGGGTTCTTTGGCGGCAACTTCGCGATCTTCAGCCTCTGGCTGCCCGAGCAGTTCGAGACGCGCGTGCGCGCAACGGCGTTCGCGTTCTGCACGTCGTTCGGCCGTTTCGTCGGCGCGGGTGTGAACTTCCTGCTCGGCGCGGCGGTGCTGCACCTGCATACCTTGGGGCTACCGGTCGCTTTGACGGCTATCGCGTTCGTGATCGGGCTTTTCGTCATTCCGTTTGCGCCCGAGACGCGAGGCGAGGCGCTGCCCCAATAAGGGGCGAAACTCAACGGCCGAGTTGGACGGCTTTGACCACTAGCAGCAGTGCGCCGACGACCAGGTAGCTGCGCAGCGCGATCATGCCGAGCCGGGTGCCGGGGGACCAGGTGACCGGTTCGAGCAGCGTCAGCGGCGGCATCCGCCAGGTGTTGCGGTCGACGGGACGTGCCGGCTCTTTCGGGGCCGGCGCGGCGGGCTGGCCGCGGGCCATCCAGCGCAGGGCCGGCACCGCGGCGGCGGCGAGTATGACCAGCGCCAGGGAAAGGTAACCGGCCACGGCGACCACGTCGATGTGGGGGAACAGGGTGGTGGCCATCAGGATGCCGGACAACAGCAGCAGGATGCCGACGATCAGCCCGGCGACCCAGTTGAGCCAGCGACGATTGACCCAGGGCCCCAACACTTCCCGGTCGTTGCACAACAACAGCAAGAACACGCTGGCGCTGGGCAACAGCAGGCCGGCGAGGGCCTGCACGGCGGTGGTGATCAAGCCCAGCGGGGCGCCGGGGATGAGCACGATGGCCGCGGCGAGCGCCACCATCGCGGTGTAGGACAGGTAGAACTGCTTGGCGTCGGCGAACCCGCGATGCAGGGAATGCTTGAGGCCGAAGACGTCACCGAAGGCGTAACTGGTGGCCAGCGTCACGGCGGCCGCGCCGATGATGGAGGCGTCCATGAGCACGATGGCGAAAAACGCTCCGAGCGTGGCACTGTGCTGGCCGAGCAGGTGCGCGATGGCCCCGGCGTCGGTGAAGCCGCCCACGGTGTTGGTGGAGCGCGCCGCCCAATCGCCGGTCATCAACAACGCCGCGGCGCCGACGATCACGACGAAGGCCCCGATCACGGTGTCGGCGCGCTCGTAGGCCATGAACCGCGGCGTGATCCGTTTGTCGACGACGTTGGACTGCTGGAAGAACAGCTGCCAGGGCGCGACGGTGGTACCGACGATGGCGATGATCAGCAGCACCGCATCCGAACTGACGCCGCCCGAGATGCTCGGCACCACAAACGACTTCGCCGCGTGCGCCCACTGCGGGTGCGACATGAACAGCATCGGGATCTGCAGCAGGGTGACGGCGATGAAGATGAACATCGCCCGCTCCCAGCGCCGGAAGCTGCCGCTGGCCATGATCGCGACCAGCGCAACCGCCGAGATGGGCACCACAACGTATTTGGAAATGCCGATGTAGTCGGCGGCCAGCGTAATGCCGATGAACTCGGTGACGATCGTCAGGAAGTTGAGCAGGAACAGGTCGCCGACGGAAAACCAGCCCCAGCCGCGGCCGAAGCGTTCATTGATCAGCCGGGCGTGACCGACGCCGGTCACCGCACCGAGCCGGACCACCATCTCCTGGTTGACGATGAGCACCGGGATGAGCAGCAGCAGCACCCACAACAGGGAGTAGCCGTAGTTCTGGCCGGCCTGGGTGTAGGTCGCGACCCCGCCGGCGTCGTTGTCGCCGACCATCACGATGATCCCGGGGCCGACGATCGCGAGCAGCGTCAGCAGCCGGGTCTTCCACGTCCGCGGGTGGTCGGCCTCGCTGAGCTTGACGCGCCCGAACGCACCCTCGATGTCGCCCAGGTGCGCGGTGTCGAGCACCGCGCTGAGCCCCTGTTTGGTCTCGTCCGCGTTCGACGTCACGGTGCCTGGCCTCCAGGGGCGTGGCTGTCGGTCGGTTCGGTGATTTCACGCAACGGGCGGGGGGCGGGCTCGCGTCGGCGCCAGTCCTCGGGGATGGTCGCCTCCAGGACGTCGTCGACGGTGACCACGCCGAGCACGCGGTCCTCCTCGTCGACGACGGGAATGGAGTAGAGGTTGAAGTCGGCCATCAACAGCGCGATGTCCGTCAGGTCGGCGTCGGCGCTGACGCACACCGGGTCCGAATCCATCAGCGCGCCAACACTTTCGACGGGATCCGCCTGCAACAGGGCGATCACCGACACCACACCGGCCAGCCGTTCGCCCTCATCGAGGACGTGCACCTTTATCAATGCCTCCGGCTGGACGGTGCGCGCGGCCGCGATCAGGGCCAGCGCCGTGCCGGCGGTAGCGGTGGCGGCGCACGACACGAAGTCGACGTTCATCAACCCGCCGGCGCTTTCGGGGTTGAACCCCATCAGGGTGATCACCTTGGTGCGCTGCGGGGCGGGCATCAGCTCCAGCACGCGCCGACGCCGCGACTGGCGCAGGTCGGCGATCGCGTCGGCGGCGTCGTCGGCGCGCATCCGGCCCAAGAGCGCGGCGACCTCGTCGTCGGGCATGCCGTCCAGGAGCCGGCTGGCCTTATCGGGGTCCAGCTCCTCGAAGACGTCGGCTTCCAATTCCGGGTCGCTGCGCACCCGGTCGAGAATTTCGCCGCCTTCGGTCTTGTCGGCCTCCTCGAGCAAGTCGGCGATCTCGGCGGCCTTGAACTCGCCGAACCGGTCCGACAGCCGCCGGACCGCGTCGGAGCCGCCGTGGCCGATCAGCGGTTCGAACGCCTTCCAATCGCGTGCCGCATGCCCGCCGGAATGCTTGATCAGGCCGAACAACGTCGGCGGCCGGCGGGTGTCCAGCCGCGCAACCACCCACCCGTCGCCGGTGTCCTCGAGCTCGACGTCGTACGCGCGCACCAAGTCCGCGGCGGCCACATCGATCAACCGATGGCCCAACACGTCCGCGCGCAACAGCACCTCACCGTCGCGGCGCTCGAACCCGCGGAGGTCAACTTTGTTCTTGGTCAGGACGATTCGCTTGGGCGCGAACTCTTCGATGGATTTAGTGCCGATGAACACCCGACGGCCGCCGACCCCCGCCACGATCCCGGTCACCGCCGGATAGTCGTCGGCGCCCCGCAGTCGCACGATCACGTCCTCGACGCGGCCCACGGCCTCACCGGCGCGGGCCACCACCGGCGCGCGCAGCAGTTCGGAGAGGTGGATCACCGGCAGCCCCCCGCGGGGCTTCGCCGTCTCTGATGCGCTCACTTGTCCTCCTCAACGCTGAGCGACAGTCGCCCGCAGGATGCCATCTGCGGGTACGGCTTACAACCAGGTTCGGTGATGGCGCAAGTATCGTGTCTCGACGGGTTCGGCCGCCAGAGCCTACGCCGCTGCCGCCGGGGATAGCTACACCCAACAGGTGAACGGCGGGTTGCGATCGGGGAATGCGACCTACCCGAGCTTCCTAAAACGCTTGTCCGAGTGCGCTATTGCTTGTCGACCTTGCCGGCGATCTGGTTGGCGACGGTGACGGCCAGGTCTCCGGGGTCCTTGCGGCAGGCGTCGACGTCGATCACGACGTTGTTGCGCACCGTCAGCGCCCGCTGGCAGCTCTGGGACAGCGTGGTGCCGTTCTTGGTCGCGGACACGTTCGTGGTGGTGCTCAAAACCCCGTTGGCGTTGGAGACCGCTCCCACCTTCCATTGGATTTCGGGGGAGTCCGCGTCGGCGGGAATCGTGCCCTGGCGGTTGGCGCAGTCGGGCCAGCGCTGGGTGGAGGTGGTGAAGAAGGCGCTCGCCTCCTTGGGGGAGGGGAACAACACCACCACCTCGGTCACCTCGGGGTCGGGATCGTTCGAATTCGGCGGAAGCGGCGTGGTGCCGCGTTCCCGGTGAACCGCCGTGTTCCCGCTGCCCGCATAGACGGGGGCCTCGCCCGGATGCTGAATGTAAAGGCATTCGGCCGGAAACTTGTACCCCTGCGGGTAGTTCGTCGTGCTGTCGTCGGGCAGCGTGTCGAACTTGTCGCCGACGGTGGTTCCGGTGGCGCCCACCGCGCTGTCGATCTCGGCAGGGGTCAACATCAGATTCGGCAGCGTGGCCTGGGCCAGGGGCGGCTTGGACGGGGTGGTGGTCGTCGTTGACGACGAGGCGGTGCCGCCGTCGCCGCTGCCGCAGGCCGCGGCCAGTATCCCGACGACGGCCACGGCGACCGCGGTTAACTGCTTGCGCATGGTTGAGCGCCCTTCGTGCTTGAGTCGGCTCCTCAGGCGTTCCGCGCACCCCCACGCGTCGGCTATTCAGAGGTGGTTTGCGGGTGGAGCATACGACAGCGCTTTTGCTGCCACACTGGGGTGTGCCCGAAATCGCGTTCAACTCTGTGTCGCCGATCGTGCCCGTCCAAGATCTGGACGTCGCGCTCGAGCGCTACCGCAAACTCGGATTCGACGCGCGGGCCTACGCGGGCCCGGAGCGCTACGGGTTCGTCGACCGCGGCGGTGTGTCGATCCACCTCACCGAATGGGCCGAACACGATCCGCTGCGTACGGCGTCCAGTGTGTATCTGTACGTCAGCGACGCCGACGCCCTTTACGCGGAGTGGGCGGCGCTGGAAAACCTCGCCGGCCGGCTGATCGAACCGCAGGAAACGCCCTACGGGCTAAGGGAATTCGCTTATGTCGATCCCGACGGGACCCTACACCGGATCGGTTCGCGGAGCATCTGATTCCGTCGCCTGGCTGCGCGCCAGCGCCACCGTCGCGGCGATCATCACCGCGACCGATACGCCAAGCGCGACCATGCCGACCTTGTTGGTGCGAAGCGTCTCACCCAGCACCGTCACGCCGAGCACAGATCCGACGATCGGTTCGGCGATGGTGACCGCGGGGAGCGACGCGGTGAGCGAGCCGGTCCGAAACGCCGACTGCTCCCAGGCCGTCGCCGCGAGGCCCAGCACCGCCCAGATGTACAGCTCGGGTGCGCGCAGCAGCGCCGGGACGCCGTTGCCGAGCTGGTCCACGACTCCCTTCGTCAGCACCGTGAAGACGCCCCACAGCGATCCCGACATCAGCCCCAGCAGCAGCGCGCTGACCCAACCCGAAAACATCTGGGCGCCAATCACACACAGGAACAGGCAGGGGCCCAGGACCAAGCCCACGACGATCCACGTCCGAACCGACCCGCGCGGGACCCCGGCCTGCGGGTTGCCCACCGTGACCACGACCGTGACCGCGGCGGCCAGCAGCAGGGCCCAAATCCCTTGCCACCGAGTGATTCTGCGATGGTTAGCCGCCGCACTGATGACCAACGCGAACAGCAGGGAGGTCACCGACAGCGCCTGCACCAGCACCACGGACCCCAAGCCCAGCGCCGCGGCCTGCAATCCGAACCCGGCGGCGGCCACCAGGCTGCCCGTCCACCAACGGCGGTCGCGCAGCAGCCGGCGAAACAGCGCGAGGGTGCCGACCGGCTTGTCGGTGACCTGTTGGGCGGATCGCTGCTCGAGGACATCGCCGATGCCGATCATGAACGCGGCGCCGATCGCGAGCAGCGCGGCGATGCCCGTTTTGCCCACGAGGACCTCCTGGGTAGTCCGCCAACCTTCGCCGAGTGTGTACCAGGGTGAAAAATCAGCCGGAAATTCGCCGCGGAGGCACGCTCGGTGAATGCACCGCCTAGCTGTTGCGGCTGATCTTGAGCGCGGTGGTGATCATCGGGATCTGCAGCGGCAGCCGGGCCAGCGCGGCGATCCGCATCGGCCATGGCTTGCCCCACCACAAGCGGCACATGTTGACGTTCGCCGGGAACACGCAGACGAACAGCAGCGCGGCCGCCAGGGCGGCCAGCCGCCGGGTGCGCCGCGGCACCAGCAGCGCACCCACGGCGATCTCGGCGACTCCGGACGCGTAGGTATAGAACCGGGCGTCGCCGGGCAGTTCGGCGGGCACGATGTCGTCGAAGGGTTTGGGCGCCAGGAAGTGGACGGTGCCGACGCCCATCAACATCGCCGCGACTCGATATGCGGTCGTCCGGGTCGTGTCAGGTTCCACGAGGGGTGTGGTGGTCATTGCGGGAGCCTAACGCCACGGCGGACTGCTGCGGAATCCTTCGCTGCGGCGTTACGCTTGACGCGGTTCGTGTAAACTTATCCCGTTACTATTGCTCCTACAGTATTTGATACGATTCGCGGCGTCTGTCCGCCCACCGCAACGAGGTTGAAAACATGGCCACACCCGTGATCGTCGGAGCCACCAGGACGGCGATCGGCCGCTCCTTCAAGGGCGCGCTCGTCAACACGCCGCCCGAGACGCTGATCACCACGGTGCTTCCCGAGGTGGTGCGGAGGTCGGGCATCGACCCCTCGGCCATCGACGACATCATCTTCGCCGAATCCCACTACGGCGGTGGCGATTTGGCGCGCTACGCAGCCGCCGCGACCGGTATGGAGGACATTCCCGGCCAGGCGGTGAACCGGCACTGCGCGGGCAGCCTCACCGCGATCGGTAACGCCGCGGCACAGATCGGCTCCGGGATGGAGCGTGTGCTGATCGCCGGCGGGGTGCAGTCGCTGTCCATGACGCCGCTGATGAACCAGCGCATTCCCGGCCCCGAGCTGAAGTTCGAGGAGCGCTGGCTGCCCCCGACGCACGTCGAGACCCCGGACGCGCCGACCAAGGACATGTCGATCACGGTCGGGTGGAACACCGCGCAGACGGTCGGCATCAGCCGTGAAGAGATGGACGCCTGGGCGGCCCGGTCACACGAGCGCGCCATCGCGGCGATGGACGCCGGCAAGTTCCTGGACGAGATCGTCCCGCTGAAGATCACCCAGGCCGACGGCTCGGTGACCGAGTTCTCGGTCGACGAGCATCCCCGGCGCGACACCACCATCGAGAAGCTCGCCGCGCTCAAGGTGCTGCACCCCGAGATCGAGGGATTTTCGATCACGGCGGGCAACAGCAGCGGCACCAACGACGCCGCCGCGGCGGTCGCGCTGGTGGACCGCGACTACGCGCTCGCCGAGAAGCTGAACGTGATGGGCACGGTCCGGGCGTGGGCCGCCGTGGGTGTGCCGCCCCGGGACTGCGGCCTGGGTGCGGTCAAGGTGATCGGCAAGGTGCTACAGCGCGCCGGGCTGTCGGTCGACGACGTGGCCCTGTGGGAGATCAACGAGGCGTTCGCCTCGGTGCCGATCGCCGCGTGCCGCGAATACGGCATCGACGACGAGAAGGTCAACTTCTCCGGCAGCGGGTGCAGCCTCGGCCACCCCATCGCGGCCTCGGGCGCGCGCATGGTCACCACCCTGACCTACGAGCTGGCCCGGCGCGGCGGCGGCATCGGCGTCGCGGCGATGTGCGCGGGCGGCGGTCAGGGCGGCGCCGTCGTCATCGAGGTCTGACTAGTTGCAGAACGTGTAGCCGATGAACTGCGCGTCGCGGGCGTTGGCGACCGAGTAATTGACGTAGTGCACCGCCGGCATCCCGTTGTACTGGGTGTTGGTTTTCTGCGCGGTGGGCGGTGGGACCGCCTTGGGGAAGGCCAAGATCAGATCGGCAAAGATCTTCAGCCCCGACTGGCAGACCGCATCGGGCCGGGGCGGCTGGGCGTTCCACGCGTGCACAACGACCGGATCGGTGAGCTGATATCCCGCGGCGCAATTGGGGTCGCAAATCTTGAAGACCGCGGTGCCGGTCCCGTCGGCGCCCTGCGGTCCCCACGAGCTCCACGACATGTCTTGCAGCGCAACGGCAACGCTGGCGCATCCCAAGACGCTGAGCTTCTTCGGACGCTCGACCGGCGGGACCGACGGGTTGTAACAGCCCGGGATGGCGAAGCTGCTCGGTGGCGACGGCTGGGTGGTGGCCTGGCCCGGGGTGCTCCGGTGGCCCTGCACCAGCTTCACGCTGACGAAGGCGAGTACACCGATCAGCAGCACGGCCAGGATGACACCCACGACCCCCAGGCGTCCCCCCGGAAACCGCAGCCGACTCGATGACGAGACGTTGCCGCTCACGCTTACCAGGTTATGGCAGAAACGGCCGACCCGGGTGGCGCTGCCGCAAGAAACGTCGCACGGTAAATTTGGTCAACGCTACCAACTTATTGAGGATTACCGATGGATGATCATGCTCTGGCCGCGCGGCTGGCCGCGGAGGCGGGACGGCTGCTGCTCGGGGTGCGCGAGCAATTCGCCGAGGCCGACGCCGCCGAGCGAAAAGCGGCGGGGGACAAGCGGTCCCACGACTTCCTGATGGAGGAGCTCGCCCGCGAGCGGCCCGACGACGCGGTGCTGTCCGAGGAGGGCGCCGACGACCCGGTGCGGTTGCGCTCGCAGCGGGTCTGGATCGTCGACCCGCTGGACGGGACGCGGGAATTCTCCGAGCTCGGACGCGACGACTGGGCGGTGCACGTGGCGCTCTGGCAGGACGGCGAGCTCGCCGCCGGCGCGGTGGCGCTGCCGGCGCAGGGGGTCACGCTTGCGACGCCGTTCGTCGCCGCGCCCCCGTCCCCGCCGGACCAGCCGCGGATCGTGGTCTCGCGCACCCGGCCGCCGGCCATCGCACTTACCGTCCGCGACGCGCTGGACGGCATCCTTGTCGAAATGGGCTCTGCCGGGGCCAAAGTGGCGTCGATCGTCCAGGGCTTGTCGGATGTGTACGTGCACGCGGGCGGCCAGTTCGAATGGGACTCGGCGGCCCCGGTCGCGGTGGCCCGCGCCGCCGGGCTGCACACCTCCCGCATCGACGGCTCGGCCCTGGCGTACAACCAACCGGACCCCAAGCTGCCCGACCTGGTGGTCTGCCGGCCCGAACTTGCTCAGGCCGTACTCGCCGTCACCGCCTGATTGCACCGGGCCGGACTCGTGCCGGCGGGGCGAACGAAATCGCTCGACGCACGAGGCGTATCCGGACCGCGGCTACGTTGGAGAAATGCTGATGAGTTCTCGGCCACGCGGCCTTGTTCAACCGCGTAGGCGGCGCCGATGCCCTTTGGCCTCATGGGTCCACTCTTGTTCGATGCGCCCGATCTCGAGCGAGAGCAGCGCGAGAGTCGGGTTGTCGCAATGCACTTCGTGAGCGGTGCGGAGCGCGGCCGCATCGCCGGTGGTCGGCAGGTACGGGCGTAAGCCCTCGAACCATTCGTCGCCGACGACATTGGGCGGATCGCCGGCTTGTGGGCCGCAAGCCCATTGCTGGTAGGCGTCCCGTGCGGTTGCCAAGCCGCTTCGCCAGCGTTGGATGGCGTCGCAGCGCTGGGCGTGGATGTGCATCTTCATCTGATGCTTGTTGTTGGTGCTCGAAACCATCCCCGGGAGCAAGTTATCGGCGGCGGACCTCGCGACGCCCGCGATGCCCATGGCCGACGCACCCACGACCGTGCCCATCAGGCCCATCGTTACCATGTCCATGCGCTGATCGTCGCACCCCGGGCGGCGACGGCCAAGGACTACCGCATTCACCGCGTTCCGGTGAGGTCGAGGGCGATGTCGACGAGCATGTCCTCCTGGCCGCCCACCATGCCCCGCCGCCCGGCCTCCTCCAGCAGGGTCCGCGCGTCGATGTCGAAGCAGGCCGCGGCGGCCTCCGCGTGCCGCAAAAAGCTCGAATACACGCCTGCATAGCCAAGGGTCAGGGTCTCGCGGTCGACCCGCACGGGTCGATCCTGCAGGGGCCGGACCAGGTCGTCGGCGGCATCCTGCAGCCGGTGGAGGTCGCAGCCGTGCTCCCAGCCCAGCCGGGTGGCCGCGGCGATGAACACCTCGAGCGGCGCGTTACCGGCGCCGGCGCCCATGCCCGCGAGCGAGGCGTCGACGCGGTGCGCGCCCTGCTCGACGGCCGTGATCGAGTTCGCCACGCCCAGCGACAAGTTGTGGTGTGCGTGGATGCCGATTTCCGTTGTGGGCAAAAGCGTTTGGCGCAGCGCGTCCACCCGGTCGCCGACGTCGCGCATTGTCAGGGCGCCGCCCGAGTCGACGACGTACACGCAGGACGCCCCGTAGCCCTCCATGAGCCTGGCTTGCTCGGCCAGCTGGGCGGGCGTGGCCAGGTGACTCATCATGAGGAAGCCCACGGGGTCCATGCCGAGGTCACGGGCGGCGGCCAGGTAGGGCGCCGAGATGTCGGCCTCGGTGCAGTGGGTCCCGACGCGCACGACGGACGCGCCCGCGCGGCGGGCGTCCTTGAGGTTGCGCAGGGTTCCGACACCGGGCAACAGGAGCGTCGCGACCTTCGCGTCCTCGACGGAGCCGGCCACGGCCTCGATCCATTCGAGGTCGGTGTGCGCGCCGAACCCGTAGACGCAACTCGAACCGGACAGCCCGTCGCCGTGGGCGACCTCGATCGAGTCGACACCGGCCGCGTCCAGGGCGCGCGCGATCGTCGTCGCCTGCTCGATGTCGTACTGGTGGCGCACCGCGTGCATGCCGTCGCGCAGGGTGACGTCGCTGACGTAGATCATGTTGCTGCTCCGGCGGTTTCGTCGTCATGCACCGCAATGCGTTCGGCTGTCGCCTTGGCGGCGGACGCCACGATGTCACCGGCGCCTTCGAGCAGCACCGTCACGCGGGTGCCGGTGAACTTGCCGGTCTCGGGGATGTAGAGCGGATGCTCATGGTCGAACACCTGGAACTGGACGTCTTGCTTGAGCCGGTAACCGGGCGCGTACGCCGCCACCCGGTCGACCATGTCGTGGATCTCCCGCTCGATGCTGTTGTGGTCCGGATCCCCGTCGACGAGGCAGTACACCGTGTTGCGTGCGGGCACGGGAGGATCGGCGGGGTTGAGGATGAGCACCGCCTCGCCGCGCTGCGCACCGCCGACGACCCGAAGCGCGGTGGCGGTGGTTTCGATGAATTCGTCGACTCTGGCCCGGATTCCCGGTCCCGCGTACTTGGCCGAGATCGACGAGACGACCTCGGCGTAGGAGACGATTCCGGCCGTGGCGACGGCGGCGACGATCGGAACGGCCGCCTGCCCGCCGCAGGTCACCAGGTTGACGTAGGGCGCGTCGAGGTGGTCGTCGAGGTTGACCGCCGGCACGCAAAACGGACCGCTGGGACTGGGGGTGAGGTCGAGCAGTCGAATTCCGCTGTCGCGCAACGCCGCCCAGCGGGTGCGGCGCGCGACAGCGGAGGTGGTGTCGAAGGCCAGCCTGACGTCGGCAAAGTCCGGCCTGCTCGGCAGGCCCTCGAGCCCGTCGCGGTCTGGGTCGACCCCGGCGCCCACCGTGAGCGGGCCGGCGCTTGCCATGATCTTGAGCATCAGGTCGGTGCCGATGTTGCCCGACCCGATGATGGCAACCGGAAATCGCCGGGCGGGGGTCACTTCGCGTCCTCGGCGACCATGCGCACCGCACTGTCGTAGAGCGCGGCCGCGTGTAGCTCGAAGAGCGCCGGCAGGTCAACGGAGTCACCGCCGACCTCCTTGGCCACGAACAGTCCGTCGGCGCCCGCTACGGCGTAGGTGGCCAACTGGCGGACCTGGGCGTCGGTCAGGCCGGGCGTGAGCTCGCGGATGGCCGGGGTGAGCGTCTCGAACGCCCGGTCGCGGACCGCGAGAAACATCGCCCGCGCGCGAGGCTCGACCGGCCGACGCTCCAGGGCGAGCATCAGGCCGAGGCGGAGGAAGTCGGGGGAGTCCAGCAGCGCCTTCGCGATCTGCATGGCCACCACGGACATGCGTTCGCGACCGCTGCCCTCGGCCGGCATCTGCCACGCCGAAAGCCACTGCGCGAAGCTGCGTTCGATGACGGCGGCGATCAGGTCGTCCTTGTCCTTGAAGTGCCAGTAGATGGAGCTGGCCGGCAGGCCGCACTTGGCGCTGACCAACGCGATGCTGGTGCCCTCGTAGCCGCGCTCGCTGGCGATCTCGGTGGCCGCATCCAGGATGCGAGCACGGGACGCCTCGCCGTCGAGGCGGCGACGCCGCTGCGGCTTGTCTTTCGTCGCCACTGAAACTCCTTGCCGATCGGATATTGACTCCGTAGTGATCACTACATTACCGTAGTGATCACTACAGAACAAGCTCGACACGAGGTGAAGGCACAATGAACGAGCATCCGACCTACGACGTGGCCGTGATCGGCTACGGCCCCACCGGGGCCACGGCCGCAAATCTGCTTGGACGCCTGGGCCTCAGCGTCGTCGTCATCGAGCGGGACCCCGATGTCTACGGGCGGGCGCGGGCCATCTCGACCGACGAGGAGGTCATGCGCATCTGGCAGTCCGTCGGGCTGGCCGACCGCCTGCAGCGCGACATGCTGCCCGACCGCCCGTTGGCTTGGGTCGACGCCGCCGGGGTGCCGTTCATCGAAACCACCATGACGCCCCGCGGCTGCGGGCACCCGCCGCAGCAGTTCCTGTACCAACCCGCGGTCGACCACGTACTCCGGGAGGGCGTCGACCGGTTCGCAGGCGTCGAGGTGCTGCTGAACCACGAGTGCCTGCGGGTGATCAACCACGAATCGTCGGCCGAGCTGATGCTGGCGGACCTGCGCAACGACACCTTCAAACGCGTGCGGGCGTCATACGTGATCGCGGCGGACGGCGGGGCCTCGCCGACGCGCTGCCAGCTCGGGGTCGGATACGAAGGGCGCACCTACGCCGAACGCTGGGTTGTCATCGACACCAAGGTGATTCGCGAATGGGACGGCCACGACCGGCTGCGCTTCCATTGCAATCCCGCCCGCCCGACCGTGGACTGTCCGACGCCGTTGGGGCACCACCGCTGGGAATACCCCGCGCGGGCCGGCGAGGACGAAACGAGGCTCGTCACCGACGAGGCCGTCTGGGAAGTCCTCAACGAACAGGGCATCACCGACGAGCACGTCAAGATCCTGCGCGCCGTGATCTACAGCCACCACGTGCGCGTGGCCGACCGGTGGCGCGTGGGGCGCGTCTTCCTGGCCGGTGACGCGGCGCATGCCATGCCGCCCTGGATCGGCCAGGGGATGTCGGCCGGCGTGCGCGACGCGGCCAACCTGTGCTGGAAACTGGCGGCCGTCGTGCGCGGCCACGCGCCCGCCTCGCTGCTCGACAGCTATCAGGCCGAGCGCAAGCCGCACGTCATCGAGGTCACCCGCCGGGCGGTGCGCAACGGGCGCATCATCACCGAACGCCGGAAATCGTTGGCGTGGCTGCGGAATACCCTGCTGCGCACCGTGACCACCCGGGTGCCCGGGGCCCTCAAGGTCGGTCAAAGCCTGATCTGGATTCCTCCCGCGCACTACGCCGACGGGTATTTCGCGCCGGGTGCGCAATCCGCGGTGGGTTGGCAGCTACCGCAGCCATGGGTCACCGACGCCACCGGCGAGCGGGCCCGCCTGGACGACGTCCTCGGCGGGGGGTGGGCCGTGCTGCATGTCGGTGCCGCGCCGGCCGGCGCCGACGAGTGGGAGCGAATCGGAGCGTTCTCGCTGGCCGTCACCGGCGGCCTGCCCGGAGCGGGCGCGATCCGCGACGACGACGGCACGCTCACCCGCTGGCTGGCAAGCAAGAAGGTCGCCGCGGTCGTGGTGCGCCCCGACGGGTTCGTCTTCGCCGCCGCCGTCGCGGGAGGCCAGCTGCCCGCGCCACCGAAGGGCCTGACCGACCTGACCCCGCCCATCCCGGCCACCCCGATTGGAGCCACCGCATGATCTCGACCCGACTGCACGAACGCACCGTCACCGTCGCGGGAAAGCCGATCTTCGTCTCCGAAACCGGGACCGGCCCGACCGTTATCATGCTGCACGGCGGCGGACCCGGCGCGTCGGGCGTGTCGAACTACTCGCGCAATATCGACGCTCTGGCAACGCATTTCCGCGTCATCGTGCCCGACATGCCCGGCTATGGCAGGTCGGCCAAGGGCGTCGACCAGGATGATCCGTTCGGCTACCTCGCCGACATGATCCGCGGCCTCATCGACGAACTCGGCATTGACACCGCGCACCTCGTCGGCAACTCCTACGGCGGTTCGGCGGCCCTGCGCCTTGCCCTGGACACCCCGGATCGCGTCGGCAAGCTGGTGCTGATGGGCCCGGGCGGAATCGGCACGACCAGGGGCCTTCCCACGGCCGGGCTGAGGAGCCTGCTGTCCTACTACGGCGGCGACGGCCCGAGCCGGGACAAGCTCGCCACGTTCATCCGGACGTATCTGGTGTATGACGGCGCCGCGGTGCCCGAGGACCTGATCGACCTGCGCTACCGCGCGTCGATTGACCCCGAGGTGATCGCAAACCCGCCGCTGCGCCGCCCGTCCGGGCTGCGCACCCTGTGGCGGATGGACCTCACCCGCGACCGCCGGCTCAAGGCCCTGCCGACACCGACGCTGGTCCTGTGGGGCCGCGACGACAAGGTCAACCGGCCCGCGGGCGGCCCTATGCTGCTCAACCTGCTGCCGAACGCCGAGTTGGTGATGACCTCGCAGACCGGACATTGGATGCAGTGGGAACGCGCAGAGTTGTTCAATCGGCTGGCCATCGAGTTCCTGGAGCGACCGCGATGAAGCCGTCGGTGTTCGGGAGGGTGCAACTCGGTTACGTGGTGATCGAGACCGAAAAGTTCAGCGATTGGGCGCGATTCGGCCGCGACGCCATCGGCATGCATCTCGACGACGGGCCGGCCGACGCCATGCGGTTCCGCCTGGACGACAACGAGTGCCGGTTCCTGCTGCAGCGCGGCGCCGCCGAGGACGTCACCGCGCTCGGCTGGCACGTGGACGACCACGACGCGCTCGACACCGTCCTGGCGCGCGTCAAGTCCCATGGCGTGCCGGTGACCGAGGGCAGCGACGAGGAGGCGGCGCTGCGCGGCGTGGAGCGGCTGGTCCGATTCCCCGGCCCCAACGGCCTGACCCAGGAGGTCTTCACCCACGCCCGCACCGGCAACAGCTGCCTGCACATGGCCGCGGGCGGCGGATTCGTCACGGGCGCAGCGGGTCTCGGCCACGTGGCAGTCACCACGACAAAGCCGTATCAGCTGCGCGGCTACTACGAAGCGGTGTTGGACGCGCGACTGTCCGACTACATCGACGAGACGATCAGCGGCCTGAAGTTCAAAATCCGCTTCCTGCGGGTCAACGAGCGCCACCACACCGTGGCGATCGCGGCGGTCGACCGCCTCAGGTTGAACCCGATCCGCACCAGGGTGCAGCACGTCAACGTCCAGGTCGCGCAGCTCGACGACATGACCGCCGCCTACCAGCGCGTCAAGCGGCTCGGGTTCCGGATGGCGCTGGGGGTGGGCCAGCACACCAACGACAAAGAACTGTCCTTCTACGCCGTCACGCCCTCGGGGTTCGAGTGGGAGGTCGGCTGGAACCCGATCGTCGTCGACGAAAACACCTGGGAGCCCACCACCCACCAGGGCATCAGCATCTGGGGGCACACTCCAGAGGGACAGACGATCATCGACAAGCTCAACCAGATCAAGACGGGCGCCGCGTCGATGTTGCACCACGAGGACGTCGTGCCGGCCCTGGCCGGCGCGGGTATTCCAGACCATTGATCGACAGGGGAGCAGCGATGCCGCGGATCGATACCCACCACCACGCAATTCCGCCCTTCTATCGAGACCTGTTGCGAAAGGCCAAGATCGACGAGGAGAGCGGCCGTGCGCTGCCGGAGTGGAGCCCCGAGGAGTCGCTGCGGACCATGGGCGAACTGAACGTCGCCACCGCGATCCTGTCGGTGTCCACGCCGGGCACCGCGTTCCTGCCGGACGCGAAGGATGCCGCCCCGCTCGCCCGCGACATCAACGACTACCTCGCCGAACTCGTCCGGGCCCAACCCGACCGGTTCGGGTTCTTCGCGACCGTCCCCATGCCGCACCTCCGAGAGTCCGTCGACGAGGTCGCGAGATCCCTTGACGAGTTACACGCCGACGGGGTCGTGCTGCTCGCCAACAGCGCGGGAACCTATCTGGGCCAGGACGGACAGGACGATCTGTTCGCGGCGCTGGATGCGCGCTCGGCGGTGGTGTTCATCCACCCCGCCAACCTGCCGGGCCCCGTCGTGGACGGCGTCCCACCGTTCGCGGCCGACTTCCTGCTCGACACCACTCGGGCGGCGTATTTGCTTGTCCGCAACGAGATTTGCCGCAAGTATCCCAACCTCCGGTTCGTCCTCAGCCACGCCGGCGGATTCGTGCCATACGCGTCGCACCGCATGGCGCTCGGCATCCTGAGCGACACCGGACGGAGCCCCGCCGACAGCCTGGACGACTTCGCAAGCTTCTACTTCGACACCGCGTTGTCGTCGAGCGCCGCGGCGCTGCCCAGCCTGCTGGCCTTCGCCAAGCCGGGACACGTCACCTTCGGCTCCGACTGGCCCTTCGCTCCCGTCGCGGCCGGCAAGCTGTTCGCCGCGGGCCTGGAAACCTACCCGGGGCTCGACGCGGACGCCCGCACGGCGATCGAGCGCACCAATGCCCTCACGCTGTTCCCGCGTTTGGGGGCCGCGGAGCCGCCGGACACCGGGTCCGCCGTCGATCGGGCGCGCCACGCGGCCAGCAGGGTGTTGATGCGCGGCGTCACGCGGCTGATCAACAGCGGCTAGCGCCGTTCAGTGCAGCGCCTGCTGCCAGGACAGCACGCGTCGGGCCAGTTCGGGTCCGGCGTCTTCCTGGATGAAGTGGCTGGCCTTGATGCGGGCGTGCGGCTGGCCGGCCGCGCCCGGGATGTGCTTGATCAACGGGCGGTCCGCTTGTCCGAGGATGGGATCCCTGTTGCCGAAGATGGCCAGGCAGGGCTTGTCCCACTGGCCCAGGGTCTTCCACGCTGCCCGGTTGGCCGGGATCGCCGGGTCATACGGTGATGTCGGCACCAGCTGAGGGAACGCTCGGGCGCCGGCCTGATAGGTCTTGTCCGGGTAAGGGGCGTCGTAGCCCGCCCGCACCTTCGGGGGCACCCGGCGGACGGTGCCGAAGGCGACGATGAGTCCGGCGGGCAGCACCGGGGAGTAGCGGGCGAACGCCCGCCATAGGCGGAAGGCCGGCGGCGTCGGGCGCTCGGCGGTGGGCAGGAAACCGTTCGCGACCACCAGCCGTGCGATCCGGTCGCCCTGCTCGGCGGCGATGCGCAGGCCGATCAACGATCCCCAGTCCTGCACGAACAGGGTGACGTCCTTCAGGTTGAGCCGCTCGAACCACGAGGTCACCCACTCGACGTGGCGCAGGTAGGTGTAATCCTCCATCCGGCTGGGCTTGTCGGAGCGGCCGAAGCCGATCAGATCGGGCGCGAGCACTCGGTTGCCGGCGTCGGCCAGCGGCGGAATCATCGTGCGGTACAGGTAGCTCCACGTCGGCTCGCCGTGCAGCAGCACGATCGGTGGGCCGTCGACCGGACCCTCGTCCAGGAAGTGCATGCGCAGCGGCGGGGTGTCGCTTGCAGTCACGTCGATGTAGTTCGCTACGAACGGATAGCCCTCCAGGTTTTCGAATCGGGAGTCTGGGGTTCGCAGCACATCCATATTCGGCTCCTCCGGGGGTGAGACCTCTGCAAGCCTCTCGCGGCAGCGCGATTTCGTCCAGTGGCAGATTCGTTGAGACGGTAGCTGGCAACAATTAAACTGCCCCCATCATGGCCATCCGGCAAGCGGTACTGCTCATCGCCGACATCGGCGGATACACCCACTACATGAGCTGGAACCGGACGCACCTGGCGCACGCGCAGCTAACCGTGGCCGGGTTGTTGGAAGCCGTCATCGACGCCGGCAAAGGGCTGAAACTCGCCAAGCTGGAGGGCGACGCGGCGTTCTTCTGGGCGCCCGACGGCAACGCCAAAGTGCTGGTATGCGAGCGGCTGTCGCGGATGCGAGAGGCTTTCCTCGCAAAGCGCGAGCGGTTCAAGGTGGACATCGCCTGTGACTGCGCGAGCTGCGGGCAGCTGGACAACCTCTCGCTGAAGTTCGTCGTACACCAAGGCGAGGTCGCGGAGCAGAAGGTCAAACGCCACGTCGAACTCGCCGGCGTCGACGTCATCCTGGTGCACCGGATGCTGAAAAACTCGGTACCAGTTGTCGAGTACGTGTTGATGACCGATCCGGTTGCGGCATGCCTCGACGACTCGATGCGCGGGCTGTGCAAGCCGTTGGTCCACCACTTCGAGGGCATCGGGGACACCTCGACGCATTACATCGACCTCGCCACGTCGGAGGTGCCCGTCGTGCGGCCGCGGCGCAGCGGTTTCGGCCGGTTCGGCGCCACGGCCAAGTTGGAACTGAGCTCGTTGCCGTTCCTGTTGGGCATCAAGAAGCCCGCGGAGGGTTTCCGCAACCTGGACCGCGGCGCCGAGGACGTTCCCGCGTAGCCGAAAGTCGTTCGACGCTATCGGAAATCACATGAGTCACGTGAGCACCGTCAGCTGGTCATAAGGCGACTTCGATTTGCGATATCACCGGCGATATCGAAAATACAACTCACCCATTGGTACCGTCACGCGTTTGCGCTTACCGGGTCAGGGCCCGACCCATTCGCGATATCGCTTCGGTGAGAATGGCTTTCGAAGTGGCGAAGTTCAACCGGACGTGTCCGGCGCCGCCGGTGCCGAAGACGTGACCGGAGCTGAGCGCAACGCGGGCGTGGTCGCGGAACCAGCGGGCCGGCCCGGCCATGTCGGCCACCACCGCCAGCCCGCCGGCGGCCTCCTCGTCGAAACCGAGCTGCCGGCAATCGAGCCACGCGAGGTAAGTGCCCTGCGGCCATTGGTATTTCACGCCGGGAAGGTGTTCGGCGATCAGATCGCCCAGCAGCGTGCGGTTCGCGTCGAGGCCGCGCAGCAGCGCGTCGAGCCACTCGCCGCCGCTGCGGAACGCTTCGGCATGGGCGATGACGCCGAGGTGGCTCGGGCCGTGGCTGACCTCTTCCGGCATCCGGCGCAGGTCCGCCGCCGCCTCCGGACCGGCAATGGCCAACGCCGCCTTCAGGCCTGAGAGGTTCCACGCCTTGGAGGCGGACGTGAGGGCCAGCGCGTTCTCCGCGCCGGGCACGGTTAGGTAGGGGACGAACCGCGCACCCGGCAGGATGACCGGAGCGTGGATCTCGTCCGAGACCACCCGAACGCCGAACCGGCGGGCAAGATCGGCGACGGCGCGCAGCTCCTGGAACGTGTGCACCGACCCGGTCGGGTTGTGCGGATTGCACAGCAGGTACGCGACTCTGCCGCCCGACGCGCCGGCCCGGGTGAACGCGTCCGCCAAGGCGCCCAGGTCAATTCGGCCGTCGACGTCAAGCGGCGCCTCGACCACCCGGCGGCCGTCGTGCGACACGAACGCGTAGAACGGCGCGTACACGGGCGGGTTGACGACGACGGCATCGCCGCGGTCGGTGACCAGACGAAGCATTTCGACGGCGCCGAGCATGACGTCGGGAACGATCGCGGTGCGGCCCACCTGCAGGTCGGGCCATTGCCAGCGCTGGGAGGCGAATTCACTGACCGCTTCGGCAAACGCCGTGCCGCAGGGATATCCGGTGTCGCCGATGTCGATCGCACGGCGCAGGGCCTCGGCCACCGTCGGCGGCAGCGCGACATCCATCTCCGCGACCCACAGCGGCAACACGTCGTCGGTGTGCGCGCGCCATTTCATGCTGGTGCGCAGCCGGAGTTGCTGCAGCGTGAGTTCCTCGAGCGGGTTAGCGGTCACCCCGGCAGACTAGGTGGCGAAGGCGTGCTTTGGAATCGTCAGGGGTAGATCGACCGAGCTCAGCAGCCCGGGTTCCGCCGCAACGACATACGGCACGGCGTTGACGACACGCATCGCGGTGGCGACCATCGCGCCGGCGCCGGAGGTCATGCCCCCGATCCCCGCCTTGCCGGGATTTTTCAGCGTGGCCGCCAGGGTGCACTCGATGTCGGGGTCGCCGGTGATCGCGATGCGGTAGGACAGGTCGCCGATTCCGGTCGGCCAATCGGGGGCGACGTCGTGCGCGAGCCGGGTGACGTGCTCGATGACGATGGCCTCGCGTCCGTCGACCACCCCGATCGCCTGCATGCGCAGCGCGCCGCACGTGCCGGCCTCCACGGTGCCCATCGCAACCTCGAGGGTGCGGTTGGTGACCGCGCGGTCGAAAGTCTCACGGATTTCCCGCACTTCGACGCCGAGCGCGTCGGCGATCAACCGGATCTGCCCCTGCCATTCGCCGGCGATCGCGCCCGGATAGCCGATCCAGGGCTGGTAATCCAGCGGGCGGCCGAAACCCAACGCGTCGCTCATGATGTCGGGAACGCCGTAGTCGTCGTACAGGCCGATTTCGAACGAATGGATCTTCTCGATCGACGACGACTGCGTCGACAGCACGAGCGGCAGGTAGTCCGCGGCGAACCCCGGCTCGATCCCCGACGCGTACAGCGACACCTGGCCCTGCTTGGCCGCCGCGACGAGCTGGTCGCGCCACTCCGCGGGTTCGTAGGCGTGCGGGTTGACCAACCGCGTGGTGCTGGTGGTGACGACGTTGATCCCCGCCTCGAGCAGCCTGACGTAATCCGGGATCGCCAGCGCGTCGCGTTCTGGGCCGCTGGCCGCGTAGATCACGCAGTCGGGTTTCAGGGCGATCAACGCGTCGGCGTCATTGGTGGCCTTCAGGCCGATCGGCTCGCCGTTGGCGAGTTCGCCCGCGTCCTTGCCGTCCTTTTCCGGCGAGTGCACCCAGACGCCGACCAGATCGAGGTTGGGGCGCCGCTGAATGGCGCGGATGGCGATCGAACCGATGCCGCCCGTCGCCCAGACCACCACGCGATGAGCCGTCATCGTGTTCCTCCTCGAGTGCGCGTGCCGAAAGTCGAGACGGCCGTTGCCCTTAAGCCGCTAAGAAAGTGCACACTATCCTAAAGAACAAATCTTAGGTTAACCTGCAGCTGATGTACACGCTCAGGTCGGGTGGCGTGGCCCTACCTCGAACGCGCCGCGGCCGCGGCCAACCAGTAAGGAGAGTGCTCGTGCGCACCGTCGTGTGGTCGACCGGGGGAGTCGGGAAGATTGCGATCGGCGCCGTCAGCCGTCGGCCGGACCTGGAACTCGTTGGCGTATGGGTGCATTCGCCCGGCAAGGTCGGCAAGGACGCCGGTGAACTGGCCGGCATCGGGCCGCTGGGCGTGACGGCCACCGACGATGCCGACGCGCTGATCGCGCTGGCGCCCGATGCCGTCGTCTACGCCGCGAGCGGTCCCGAACGCGACGGCGCCGCCGTGCCCGACTACCTGCGGCTGCTACGGGCGGGCATCAACGTCGTGTCGACGTCGTCGACCAGCCTGGTGTACCCGCCGTCGTATTTCGCGCCGGACTGGCGCGACCACCTGGAGGCCGCGGCGAAGGCGGGCGGTGCGTCACTGTACGTGTCGGGCATCTTTCCGGGCTTCGCCTCCGACCAGCTGGCGTTGCTGATGACGACGCAATCAAAGAACATCCGTACCCTCACGGCCAGCGAGGTCGCGCTCAACGACCATTACCCGGTGGCAGACGTGATGATGGACGGCCTGGGCTTCGGCCGCCCGTTGGATTTCGAGCCCATGCTCAAGACGCCGGGCTTCATCGAAATGGCATGGCAGGCACCGATTCACCTGATCGCCAACGGCCTCGGTGTCGACGTGGCGGAGGTGCGGGGTTCGTTCGAGCGGGAACTCACCGATCGCGACATCGACGTGGCGTTCGGGACCATTAAGGCGGGCACCTGCGGCGCGGTGCGCACCCGGGCCGCCGGCGTGGTGTGCGGCCGCGAGGCCATCGTGATCGAGCACGTCATCCGGATGGCCCGTGACGTCGCCCCCGACTGGCCCGCCTCGGATTGCGACGCGACCTATCGGGTCGACATCGAGGGCGATCCCGACGTCCACTGCGTGCTGACTCTCGGCGAGGCCGAGGGCCACGGCGCAGGCCACGCCGCCATGACCGCCACGGCCATGCGGGTGGTCAACGCGATCCCGTATGTGGTCGACGCGCCGCCGGGCCTGCTCAGCTCGCTCGACATCCCGACGACTGTGCCGCGCCACGTCTTTGACTAACCGTTGACGCAGCTCTCGGCAGGCACGTACCGTACCCGATACAAATATTAGGTTGGCTAGGAGTCGGCTGTGTTTACGCTGCGCTTCGACATGCGCGCCCCCGCGTGGGGAGCGCCGCGAGTAGCGCTATACGGCGCCGTGCCCGAAATGTGCGCATGGGCCGAGGATCATGGCGGCCTCGCCGCGGTGTTCTGTGAGCACCACGGGTCCGAGGACGGCTACCTGCCGTCACCGTTGTTGTTGGCGTCGTCCGTGGCCGCGAGAACAGAGCGCTTAGCGCTGAGCCTCATCCTGATCCTGCCGTTCTACGACCCGGTGCGCCTCGCCGAGGACATGGCGGTCCTCGACATCATCAGCAAGGGACGCGCGTCGTACATCCTGGCCCTGGGCTACCGCCCCGAGGAGTTCGAGCACTTCGGGGTGGCAATGCGCGGTCGCGGTCGGCTCGCGGACGAAAAGCTCGCACTGCTGCGGTCGCTGCTGTCCGACGAAACGGTCAGCCAGGACGGGCGCCGGATCACCGTCACGCCGCGCCCGCACACCGCCGGCGGCCCGGCGTTGATGTGGGGCGGCGGAACCGTGGCGGCGGCCCGCCGGGCCGGCAGGTACGGGCTGGGCATGCTGGGCAACGCCAACGAACCCGGCATGCGGGAGGCCTACGAGGAGGCCTGCCGCGAACACGGTCACACGCCCGGCCCGACGATGTTTCCCAGCCGCGACACCCCCTCGGTCGTCTTCGTCGCCGACGACGTGGACCAGGCGTGGAAAGAGCTCGGCGAGCACCTGCTGCACGACGTGCGGACTTATGCCGCGTGGAATCCCGGGGACGAGACGACGGCCGGCTTCTCGCACGTGAAGACTATCGACGAACTGCGCGACAACCCGGCGTCACACGTGGTTATCTCTGTCCCGGAGGCGATTTCGCGGGTTCGCGCCGGCGAGATACTCAACCTGTCGCCGCTGTGCGGTGGGCTGCCACCGGAAATCGCATGGCCCTACCTCAAGCGGGTGGGCGAGGTCGTGCTGCCGGAGGCGCTGGCGGAGACAAAGACACCGCTATGACCGGGGCGAGCACGGCGAAGGTTTACTACGACCCCTTCGATTTCGAGATCGACGACGATCCGTACCCGATCTGGAAGCGGCTGCGCGACGAGGCGCCGCTGTATTTCAACGAGAAGTACAACTTCTACGCGCTGAGCCGCTACGAGGACGTCTCACGCGAGCTGATGAACTTCGACACCTACCGATCGGGCCGCGGCACCACGATCGAAATCATCAAGAGCGGCATCGATGTTCCGCCCGGGATCATCCTCTTCGAGGATCCGCCGATTCACGATCTGCATCGCCGTTTGCTCTCAAAGGTTTTCACGCCGCGCCGGATGGAGGCCATCGAACCGCTAACCCGGGCGTTTTGCGCACGCGCGCTCGACCCGCTGGTGGGCACCGGCACGTTCGACTTCATCGAGAATCTCGGCGCGATGGTCCCGATGCGCACGATCGGCTACCTGCTCGGCATCCCCGAAGAAGGTCAGGAAGCCATCCGCGACAAGGGCGGCCGCCAGCTCACCCTGAAAGAGGCCACGTTCCGGCCCGCCACGCAAGAATTCTTCGAACGCAGCTATGAGATGTTCGCCGACTACATCGATTGGCGGGTGGACCACCCGTCGGACGATCTGATGACCCAGCTGCTCAACGCCGAGGTCGAGGACGGCGGCGAGGCTCGGCGGCTGACGCGGATCGAGGTGTTGCAGTACACCAGCATGATCGCCGGCGCGGGTAACGAGACGACGACGCGCCTGATCGGGTTCCTGGGCCAGCTGCTCGCCGAGCACCCCGACCAGCGCCGGGAAATCGTGGCCGACCCGTCGCTGATTCCCATGGCCATCGAGGAGACGTTGCGCTACGAGGCGCCCTCGCCGGTGCAGGCGCGGTACGTCGCCCGCGAGGTGTCATGCCACGGCACGACGGTTCCCGAGGGCTCGATCATGTTGCTGGTCAACGGATCCGCCAACCGAGACGAGCGCCGGTACCCGGACGCCGACACGTTCGACATCCATCGCGGCGACACCCACCTGAGCTTCGGCCACGGGCTGCACTTCTGCATGGGATCGGCCTTGGCCCGCATGCAGGCCCGGGTTGCGCTCGAGGAGGTCGTCAAGCGCTGGCCGGACTGGGAAGTCGACTACGCCAACGCCGCCAAGGCGCACACGACCAGCGTGCGGGGATGGGCGAAGCTGCCGGTGTTCACCGGGTAGGGTGCGGCTACTTGGGTTGGTTCGGTACGCCCGGGAACAACTGTTCGGTCGGCCCCGCGGTCACCCAGCCGCCCAACTTGGTCACCAGGTGCGGCGCGAAAACGGCGCCGTAGAGGAAATTTCCGACGACGACGATCGCGGCGATCGACAGCACCGACGACTGCAATCGAGTTTTCGATCGCTGGTCGGCCCACACCTCGATGACGTTGCGTCCCTCCGGATCGGTGCGCCCGAGCAGGTAGGTGAAGACCATCATCTGTATGCCCATCGCGAGGGAGTCGTAGAGCGGGTACTGGTGAATGGTGCCCTCGCGTATCGCCAGCCCGGGGATCACGCGTCCGTAGTAGAAGACGCCGAGCTTCGCTCCCAGGAACCCGTTGAAGAGTAGTGCCCAGCAGAAGCCAACGACGAGCCCGACGATGAGGAGGGTGGTTGGCCTGCGCCACTGGAACTTTGCGCTCAACCACCGCCCCAGCACCGCCCCGGTCACGGCCGGGAGCACGAAGTAGGAGATGTAGCCGATGGGAACGAACGAGGGCAACCCACCCCAGGTGACGTTCAGCGGCCACCATGACGGCATCCGCGGAATGGCCGGCGGGAACTGGGCGTACATCGCCCAGTCGTAGGGCGCCTCGATCCACGAGAACGAGATCGCCGAGATGCAGAGAAGCAGCAGCGGGTGTATCCGACGTTGGCGAATGCTCAGGTAGACACCGATCGCGGTGAATGTGATGCCACCGACGAGGGCGAAGCCGCTCGCCGCCTGCATCACGGGCGTCATCCCGCTGCTCATCGGCCGCCCTCGTGTCCGCTGGAGCGGCGCGCCTCGGGGTCGAGGCGGAGTACCAACCCGAATACGAGGACGATCAGTCCGAACAGGGTGCCCAGCATGATGACAGCGCCCACGGTCGCACCCCTTCCCGTCGATCCTCAAGATAGTGCATGCTATCTTAAAAGTCATGCCCCAGCGACCCGCAGTTACCGCGGCGACGCGCCGGCCCCGCGGCGCGCCGCGCAAACTGCTGCTCGACGCCGCGCGAGACCTGTTCGCGCGCCAGGACTACCGCGGCACCACCACACGCGAAATCGCCCAGGCCGCAGGCGTAACCGAACATTTGCTGTTCCGGCACTTCGGCTCGAAGGCGGCGCTGTTCCGCGAGGCCCTCGTCGCACCGTTCACCAGCTTCGTCGACGAGTTCGGCCGCACCTGGCAGTCGGTGGTGCCGGAGGAGACCAAGGAGGAGGACCTCGCGGGCCATTTCGTCGGGCAGCTCTACGACGTGTTCGTGGAACACCAGGGTCTGCTCTTGACGCTGATGGCATCGGAGGCCCTCAGTGACGAGGAGAAGGCCGACGCCGGCATCGACGACGTTCGGCGCGCCCTCACGGTGCTCGGCCGGATCAGCGCCGAGGGCATGCACCTGCGCGGGTTGCGGTCGGATCACCCTGACCTGCCGGCGCATTCGACGGTGGCGATGATCGCGGGCATGGCCGCGTTGCGGTCGACCTACTTCGGGAGAAAGCAGCCGCCGCGGGAAGTGATCGTCGAGGAGCTCGTTCAGGCGATCCTGCACGGCTTCCTGCACCGAAACGACTGAGAGGCCAAATGTTACGTTCAGCCGAGCTGTACTACGACCCTTACGACGTTGCCATCGACGACGACCCCTACCCGGTGTGGAAACGCATGCGCGCAGAAGCACCGCTGTATTACAACGAGAAGTACAACTTCTACGCGCTGAGCCGGTACGAGGACGTGGCGCGCGAACTGCCGAACTGGGAGACCTATCGATCCGGCCGGGGGACCACCGCCGACATCCTGTTCAACAACATCGAAGTGCCGCCTGGCATCCTGCTGTTCGAGGATCCGCCCCTGCACGACCTGCACCGCAAACTGCTGTCCCGCGTTTTCACGCCGCGACGCATGCTGGCCGTCGAGTCCATGGTGCGTGGATTCTGCGTCCGCGAACTGGACCCGCTGATCGGTGCGGGCGGGTTCGATTTCATCGCCGACCTCGGGGCGATGATGCCGATGCGGACCATCGGCTATTTGTTGGGCATACCCGAGGCGGACCAGGCGAACATCCGGGATCGCAACGGAGCCTTCATCGAAATGGCCGAGGGGCGCAAGCCCGGTGAGGTCAACCCGAATCTGTTCGCGGACACCATCGCGATGTTCGCCGAGTACATCGAATGGCGCGCCGACAATCCGTCCGACGATCTGATGACCGATCTGCTGCGGGCCGAGATCGAAGAACCCGACGGCACCCGGCGCCCCCTGTCGCGGACGGAGGTGCTGTCCTACACCGCGATGATCGCCGGCGCCGGAAACGAAACCACCGCTCGCTTAATCGGTTTCATGGGCCAGCTGCTGTCGGATCACCCGGATCAACGCCGCGAGCTCGTCGCCGACCCATCGCTGATCCCCGGTGCGGTGGAGGAAACGCTGCGCTACGAACCGCCGTCACCGGTGCAGGCGCGCTACGTCGCCCGCGATGCCGAGCACTACGGCCGCGTGGTGCCGGAAGGGTCATTCATGTTGCTGCTGAACGGTTCCGCCAACCGCGACGAACGCCGATTCCCCGATCCGGACCGCTTCGACATCCACCGCCAGGGCGGGCATCTCAGCTTCGGGCAGGGCCTGCACTTCTGCCTCGGCTCGGCCCTGGCACGCATGGAGGCCCGGGTGGCCTTCGAGGAGGTCCTCAAGCGCTGGCCCGACTGGGAAGTCGACTACGCCAACGCCCAGCGGGCGCACACCGCCAGCGTGCGCGGGTGGGCGCGCCTGCCCGTCGTCACCGGGTGAGGGCAGGGCGTGACGGCTACGACGCGCTTTCGTCGACCAGCACGGCGCCGCCGGGCTGATTGCCGAGCGTCTGCAGCGGGATGTCCCCGCCCTGGGCCGTGAGGCGAACGATCTGGGCCAGTTCGCCGGGGGCGTCGCACTGCAGGTAGTGGTCGGCGCTGGGCACCACCCAGTAGCGGTTGCGGCCGGGCTTGCTCTTCAGGTACGTCTGCCAGACGTAGTTGGGAACACGCACGGGCGAGACGTTGTCGTGAATGCCCCACACCACCGTGGTGTCGACGGGGTTCTTGGAAAGCGCCTCCAGCCAACCGGTTTCGTCGGCGGCCCGCTCCTTGAGGTATTGAATCGTGTCCGGCAGCACGCGGATGCCGTCGTTGTGGGCGAAGCATCGCGCCAGCGCGGCGATCTCCGGGTCTTCCAGTGTCCGCCGCGGCATGAAAGTGCTGACGCCCAAGCCGGCCGCGAGCATCTCCGGCGTGGTCGCCGCCGCGGTGTCCCGCCCGGTCGCGGAGTCGAGCAGGGCGGTCTGGAACACCGTGAGGTTCGAGAGCGGCAGATAGATGTTGGCGTTGGTGAGGATGAGGTCGGCGGGCACGACGGGCGGGTCCTGGGCCGCCAACATCTCCAGCGCGATCATTCCGACGCTGCTGCCGCGATCGTGCGTAAGCATGCGGAATTCGGTCAGCTTCCACACCTGGGTAATCGCGTAGACGAGCAGACGCGCATCGTCGTACAACGAATAAACGTAAGGGGCCGGCGGCTTGTCGGACAATCCGTAACCGGGAAAGTCGAGCACGAACATGTCGAACTCTGAGGCCAGCTCGTGCGACAGGCCGAAGTAGTCGATGCTCGACGTCGGAAAGCCGTGCACCAGCACCAGCGCGGGTGCCCCCGGGGTACCGCAACGGCGGCTGAACACCGTCACTTCCTGCCCGTCGTTGGCGGCCGTTGTCGACCGCCACCGCAGCTCGGTCCCGCCGCTTTGCCACTCCGCGAAGATGTCCAAGCTGACAGCATCGCAGAGGTGGTCGCGGTGGACAACCAGGCGTCGATAATTGCCCAGGCATCACAGGTAATTTGGGATGCGCCGCTGTGCCCGCCTCACAGCGACAGCTTGATGCCGTTTACCGCTTGTCGCTGTGAGGCGGGCAACAAGCCACCCAACCTCCTGTGGTGACTCGAGTGACAGATGAGGCCCGAAAAGCAAACTGCGGCAGTTGGTTTAACACGCCGCTCAGGGGCAGGTCACGTGAATCCCGAACGTCACCTGGTGCACGTCGCCCTGATTGGGCGACACCCCCTGACCCGTCCCGGTCACCGTGTAACTCTTGCCGTCCTTCGTCGCCTGCACCTGGGTCGCGGACTGCGGGGCCTGGTAGGGCAGCTGGTACTCACCGGACCCCGCCTTGAGCGACAGGGAAAAGCCGTCGACGCTCGGCGGCTTTTCGTCCGACAGCGCCAGCGACACCGAAGCCGAATCGTCGTGAACGCTGATGCGGGTGGTCAGGTCCCCGGACTCCGCGGGTGTGGCGCTGGGTTGCGCCGCCGTCGCGGTGCATTCGACCTTCGTCATGATCGTGTGCTTGTTGCCGCCGATCATGACGGTCGTGCTCGGCGGGGCCGCGCTTGTGCTCGTGGCAGAAGATGGCTGGCCGGTCTTGCTCGAGCAGGCCGGCAGGGTGGCCGCCACGGCGATCACGCCGAGCGCGGCGGCGAGAACGAGTCGCGAACTGGTCATCTCAGGTCCTTTGCTAGAGCTCAGAAGGACTATAGAGGCCGTGCGTTGCGGCGAGGTCTCATCCCTCTGGCGACCCGCCGAACGGCGCATCCGCGCAGTTCACGGCCAGGCTTCCCATCTGACCATCGTTCGTAACGGTCCCGCGAAGAGGGGCCGCACCGCGCCCGATCGCCACCGTTCCTCGATCAGCGGAGCCAGCGCGTCGACGGTGGGGAGCGGGTCGGCGTCGAGGTAAACGACTGTGATGTATTGGTGGCCCGTCAGCCACCCCGCGGGTAGGTGGCTCCACCCGGTGCTCGTACCGAAAGTCCAAGCGCCGGCGGTGCCGGGCGCGGCGAGCAGCGCCGGATGGTGTTCGGCGTGCAGCCATTGCAGCCACGCGTCGGGGCGGCCTTCGGCGGGTTCCTCGACGATGAGCACGATTCCGCGGTGCGGCCGAAAGGGCACCACCTCGGGCGAGACGAGGGCGTGCGGCGTGGCCTGCCACTGCAGCAGCCGCAGGCCGGCCACCTGCAGCGACGGGCGCGTGACGGGAAAGCGGCCGTTCTCCCGCAGCGAGCGGCCGAGCGCGACGAAGTCGTCAAAGGTTTGTTCAACGGGGTCACCGATCAGGTAGTGCACGACGTTGCCAACCTGCGCCAGCGGCCCGTCGGCCGCCAGCCGGTGATCGGGGTAGGCGCCGTCGGCGATCCAGCGCAGCCCGTGAACGATGCCCGGCAGTTGGTATTGCTCGGGCATGTGATCCAGCAGATGCCAACGCAGATAGCTGCCGTCGTCGTCGGGCGCGGGAGGGGTAAGGCTGAAAAAGCCTGCCTTGACGCGGTTCACGTGCCCGGGCCGATCACGTAGCAGCGGCCGCCGCTGCTGGTGAGCAATACCTCTTGAACCGCGGACTTGTCGATGGTCGCGAACTCGAAGCGGTGCACTTGTTGCCCGGCTTCGATGCTCGCGTCCTGGGACTCGGTGGTGCCGTCCTTCTTGCGAACCAGGGCCGTGACCTTGTCGGGCTTCGAGATGTTTTGCGGCTCATGGAAGTACCACACTTCGATGCCGGCACCCGAGCCCTGCCAGCCGTCGGCGTAATAACATCCCGGGTTGCCCTCGGCGTCCGGCGGCGGCGGCGGGCATATCGACAGTCCGACGCATGATGGCGTGCTGGTGGCCGTCGCCGGGGAAACCATCGCAAGGCCGCTGGAAACCAACAACAGGATGGCCAGCACCCGGATCGCCTTCGACATGGAAGCCCTTTCCTACGACGGTTGCAGTTCGGCGAGCGCCGCCAGATTGTCCAGATACTGCTGCAGCGAGGCGTGTTTAAAGATCGCGCTGACGATGGTGGCGCCGTGGGCGCCGAGCTCGCCGAGCGCGTCGCGGGTGCGTTCGGGCTCGTTGATCGGATCCAGCGGCGCCGACGGCGGCAGCACGACCTCGAATCCGGGCGGAAGGTCGAAGCGGCCCAGCCATTCTCGGACCTGCTGCGGGCTGACGTTGAAGGGGGCCCAGCCGTCGGCCAGGGTCGCGGCGCGGCGCAGCGATCGCAGCGTGCGCCCGCCGATCCAGATGGGGACGCGTTCCTGGACCGCGCAGGGGTCGACGACCATCCCGCCGAACGAATAGAACTCGCCGTGGTAGGCGGGTTCGGGGACCGACAGCGAGGCGCGAAGCGCGCGCAGCGCGTCGTCACCGCGCACTCCGCGGTCGTCGAACGGGGCGCCGAGGAGCTCGAACTCCTCCTTGAGGCTGCCCACCCCGACCCCGAGAATGAGCCGGCCGTTGCTGACCGTGTCCAGGGTGCCGTAGCGCTTGGCGATTTCGAGCGGATGGTGGTACCCGAGCACCAGCACGTGGGTGGCCAACCGGATCCGCCGGGTGCGCGCCGCGAGGTAGCCCAGCGTGGCCAACGGATCCCAGTAGCGAGCGCCGCGGCGGCCGCGCTCGGCGGCGGGCAGCGCGATGTGCTCGCTACACGTCAGGTGGTGATAGCCGAGTCGGTCTGCGGCCTCGGCGATCTGGGCGAGATCCTCGATGGACGCGTCTCGGGTCCACTCGCTGCTACCCGGCAGCATGGTCACCACGGGCGTGGCCACCGATAGTTTGACTGCGGCGGTGCTCATCCCTGCATGTACCCTCCGGCGTCGACGGGGATGGATTGTCCGGTGATGGTTCGGCTCTCGTCGCTGGCCAGGAACAGCGCCAGGTTGGCGACGTCCTCCGGCGAGGAAATGTCTTGCAGCGCCACACCTTTCAGTGACCGGGCGCGTTGGGTCTCGTAGTCGACCCCTTGCTCGTCGGCGGTGCGTTGCACCCACTTGCGAAACAGCTCGGTGTCGATGGCGCCGGGGACGATGCAGTTGCACCGGATGCCGTACGGACCCACCTCTAGCGCAACGGCTTTGGTGAACGCGCGCAGCGACGCCTTGGCGGCGACGTAGTGGGTCTTGCGGACCATCCCGCCGTAGCTGGCCGTCGAGGAGAAGTTCAGGATGACCCCTCGCCGGCGTTGCAGCATCCACCGGTTGAGCACCTCGCGGGTGCACAGCATGGCCGCGGTGACGTCGATGGCGATGGTCGCGTTCCAGTTGTCCAGCGTCTGCTCCCAGATCCAGCGGTCCTGGCCGGGCGCGGCGGCGTTGTTGCACAGGATGTCGACCTGGCCGAACTCGTCGATGGCCCGCGCCACCATGGCGGCGACGTCGTCCTCGTCGGTGACGTCGGCGCGCATCGCGACGGCGCCCGGACCCGCCGCTGCCGCGGCGTCGCGGACCAGCTCTTCGCGCCGCGCGGCCAGCAGCACCCGGGCGCCTTCCGCGACGAACAGTGACCCCATCACCGGCCCCAGGCCGCTGCTGGCGCCGGTGATGATCGCGACCTTGCCGTCGAGCCGCCCGGTCATTTCGGCGACGCCGCCGGACAACGGGTATCGAGCCAGGCGTGAATTCGCTCGGCCACGTCGGCCCACCCGGGCTCGAGCATCATGTCGTGCGCCATTCCCGGAATGAACTCCGCCTCGGTGTGATATGCCCTCGCGGTCGCCCGCACTTCCCGCGTCGAGAAAAGGATGTCGTTTTCGGCCCCGAGGACCAACACCGGGGTGTTGACGAGGGAGGGCTTGGGCAGATCGAGCCACAGCATGCCGAGCACGTGTTTGCCCACATACTCCTCGTCAAGCCCGGCCGCGTAGCGCGCCACGTCGGCGAGGGGAGTCGAGCCGGAAAAGAAGCTTTCGCGGGCCAATTCGGGGGTGCGGCCCATACTTCCCTTGGATTTGGTGATGGCCAGGTGCCGCGCGGTGAGCCACGGGTGCAGCCTGAACCGGCGCAGCAGGAACCTGGCGATCCCGCTGGGCGGCACTGACGCGAGCAGGACGGCGGCCGGCGCGTCGTGCGACTCCAGATACTTCTGCACCACGAAGCCGCCCATGGAATGCCCGATCACCACCGGCCGTTCGGGCAGGCCGTCGGCGACCGAGGCGACGTCGTCGACGAAGTCCGCCATCGAGCAGAACTGCATGGCTTTGGGTGCGGGGCTCTTCCCGTGACCGCGCAGGCTGACGGCCACCGACCGATAGCCCTTCGCCGCGAAGAAGTCCAGGAAATGTTCGTCCCAGCACCAGGCGCCGTGCCAGGCGCCGTGGACGAACAACAAGGGCGTTTTGCCGGAGCCGCCGTTCGGTCCCTTGTCGATCACTTCAAGCACGCCGTTGAGACTAGCGGCAATAACGACACGAAATCGCTAAACAAAAAGAACGATAACGAATATTCAGCCGCGCCATCGATGCGCGAAAATCAAGCCATCACATTAGCCACGTCGATAAGGCAGCGAGTTTCGGCATTCATGACCGACAAAAAACCAGGGGGATCGTGCTCAAGCCTTTTCGCGTCGCCGCCATGGTGGCGCTCGCGCTGTCGGTGGGCGCCGGCGTGGCCGCCGCCGAGCCCGCAGGCGCCCCGGAAGTGACGACCGAATCCTGCGAACAGCGCACGCTGGTGCTGTCCGCCTTCCCGGCCGAGGCCGACGCCGTGCTGTCGTTCACCGCGCTCGACCCCCACCCCGTGGTGCGGTCCGACCGCCGCCGCTATTACCTCGGAACGATCGGCGGCAAGAAGGTGATCGTGGCGATGACGGGCATCGGCCTGGTTAACGCGACCGAGACCGCCCAGACCGCCTTCGCGCGATTCACCTGCGCGTCGTCGGTTTCCATTGGCGCGGTGGTGTTCTCGGGCGTCGCCGGGGGCGGCGCGCGCGTCAACATCGGGGACGTCGCGGTGCCGGCGCGCTGGAGCCTGGACCAGGGCGCGACGTTTCACCCCGTCGACCCCGGCATGCTGGCCGCGGCCCAGGCGCTCAGCGTCGACCTGGAAAGCGTTAACTACCTTGGCAATCCGATCTGCCTGTGCAAGAACGCCCCCCGCGTCAAGCTGATCAACCTGAAGCGCCAGCCGAGGCTAGTGGTCGGCGGCGACGGTTCCAGCTCCGACAACAACAACGGCCGCGCGTTCCCGTGCATACCGAACGGCGGCGATGTGTTCGGCTGCCAACCCTGCAGCGCGCCGGATCGCTCGCTTTTCTACACCGGCAACTTCTTTCAGGCGGCGGGGCCGTGGCTGCGAAACTCACTGATCAGCAACCTGAACATCGCGTCGACGGCCAACCCGGCCTTCGACGCGACGGACAACGAGACGGCGGCGGTGCAGGCGGTCGCCGACGCGCACGGCGTGCCGTTCCTGGGCATCCGCGGCGTTTCGGACGGCGCGGGCGACCCGCTGGGCCTGCCGGGGTTCCCGTTCGAGTTCTTCTTCTACAAGCAGATCGCGGCGGAAAACGCGGCCCGGGTGACCTCGGCATTCCTGCAGAGCTGGGCCGGCATCTGAGCTACTCGTGGCCGCGGGCGACCGGGCGGCTGGGATCCGAACACCACTCCGACCACGATCCCGGATACAGCGCCGCTTCTCGGCCCGCCGCGGCGAGCGCGGCGACCGTGATAGCCGCGGTGACACCCGAGCCGCAATAGACGCCCACCGGGCCTCCGCGATCGATGCCGTGGTCGGACAGCAGTTGGTCAAGCGCGTAATCGCCGACGAACGTCCCGTCGCCCGCCAGGACGGCGCCGCTGGGAAGGTTTTTCGCGCCGGGAATGTGGCCGGCGACGGGGTCGAGGGGTTCGACGTCGCCCCGAAACCGTTCGGGGGCACGAGCATCGAGCAGCGTCATAACCTCGCCAACTTGGGCGGCCGTCAACGTGGGCCGTCCGCCCGCGTACAGATCATCGTGCGGCACAACCACATTCCCGGGCGGCGGATCGACCGGGCCGGTGTCGAGCGGCCGTCCCGACGCGCGCCACGCGGCCAGGCCGCCGTCCAGGATGCGCACGTTTTCCAGCCCCGCGGCCGTCAGCACCCACCATGCTCGCGCGGAGCCGGCGCGGTTCCAGTCGTCGTAGACGACGACCAAATCGTCTTGGTCGATGCCCCATCGGCGCGCGGCCGCCTCCAGGCTGCGCCCGGACGGCAGCGGGTGGCGCCCCCGGCCGGCCACGCCGTGGTCGCTCAGCTCGTCCTCGAGCGACACGTACACCGCACCCGGCAGGTGGCCCTCCAGGTAGGCCGCGCGGCCATCGGGTTCGTCGAGGCGCCAACGCACGTCGAGTATCGCGAGCGGCTCGCCCCCCTCGATGGCGGCGGCCAGCTCGGTCGCCGTGATCAGCACCTGGTCGCGCGCCTCCACTGGTGCACCTCCTTGCGTTTCCCGCGAGCCTAGCCGCGCGCCGGGAAGTAAACGCCGTCGGAACCGAAGGTGAACTCTTGCGGTCCCCGACGAGGTCGGCGGCGCGGTCAGAATTAAACTCGACCAGAACTAAAACTGAACGGCGGATTGAAGTTTGGCTTTCGGCGTGCGGTCCCGCGAGAAGACTATTGACCATGGAACCGCTCGCACGCGAGGATTAATTACGGTGGGCTTCCCGCCCGTGTGGTTTTCGAAAGTGATGGGGAAATGAAGAAGAAGCTTTCTGCGGTCGCGTTCGGCGCGTTCCTGGCTTTCACGTGGGTGCCCGCAGCCGTCGCGCACGCCGACCAGACGGACCAGGACTTCGCGGAATACCTGGCGGGGCACGGCATCAACCTGGGTTCGCCGTCGCAGGTCGTGAACATGGCGCGCACCATGTGCAAGGACCTCGAGGCGGGCTACACCCAGAAGGACGAGATCGACCAGCTGACCGGGTCGCACAAGCTGACCCAGGCGCAAGCCGAGACGTTCATCGGCGCGGCCACCGCGGACTACTGCCCCGGCAAGCACCCGGAAAACAAGCCCAGCGGCGGCGGATAACCGCTCCGCTCTTTTTTGACGCACCGCTGAGCTGCGGTTATCGGCGCTATGCGCTTTCTTTGGCTTCAGCGGTCGCCAACGAGGCCAGCATGCCCGCCGCGGCCCGTTCCCAGGTGAAGTTCTCGGCGCGGCGCCGCGCGGAGCGCCGGCGGTGGTTTTCCGGTCGACCGACAATCGCGCCGACCGCCCACGCGATGGCGAAGGGGTCGTTGTCGGCCAGCGCGCCGCTGTCCGGGGTGATGATCTCGGTCAGCGCCGACGTGCGCGACACGACGGCCGGTGTCCCGCACGCCAGCGATTCCAGCGCGGCCAGCCCGAACGTCTCATGCGGGCCCGGCGCCAGCGTCACGTCGGCGGTGGCCAGCAGCTCGGCGACGGTGCGCCGGTTGTTGATGAAGCCGGTGAAGTCGATCGGAAGGCGGGAGGCCTGCCTTTCCAGCCTGGCCCGCAACGGCCCCTCGCCCACGACGACCAGCCGGGCGTCGACGCCGGCATGGCACAGCGCGCCCAGGGCGTCGATGCTGCGGTCGACGCGCTTTTCCACCGACAGCCGGCCGCAGTGCACCAGCAGGATCTGCTCTGGGGTGGCCCAGCGCCGCCGCACCAGATAGGAGTGCCGGCGCGGGTGGAACGTCTGCAGGTCCACGCCCAGGGGCACGGTGACGGTGTTGGTGGCGCCGATCCGGTCGAACTCTTCGCGCGCGAACGCGGTGGTGCACACCACGGTGTCGTAGTTGGCGGCGGTGCGCCGGTTGGCGAAGTCCGCGAACTTCTCCGCGCTGCGCCGCGGAAGTACTTGCCCCACAAGGCGATCCAGGCGCTCGTGGGAGATCATCACCGTGTTGGCGCCGTATTCGCGGCCCCATGGCCCCAGCGACCGCAGGGTGAGCCGGTCGGAGACCTCCAACGCGTCGGGCTTCAGCGCCGCCAGCAGCGCCTTGACGGGTCCCGGCATCACCGCGCGGTAGCCGCCGGTGAAGGGAATCAACCGGGCGGGCATGGTTATTCGCACCACGCCCGTGGGCAGCTCCGTGCGTTCGGCGTTTCGGCCGGGGACGATCAGGAACACCTCATGCCCGGCGGCGCAGTATTCGGCGCCCAGCCGGTCCACCGCGGTGCGCAGGCCGCCGGAGCGGGGGCCATAAAAGTTGGCGACCTGTGCAACGCGCATAACGTGAGGACACGCGGCGCGTATGTGCATTCATCGATGTGGAACCGTCGCGTGCCTGAACAGTCCGTGAATTCGCCTCACCTGCCGTGACGGCGGGCGAGAATCGCGGCGGTTTCCCGGTCGGCGGGCAGGAACGCCTCGAGGCGCAGCTCCGACACGGTGACATCGAGCGCCGTGACGAATGTCGAGATCGTCGCGATCAGCCGCACGTCACCGTCGGGGGAGCGCAGGTGCAGCGGCACCGCGAACCCGAGCGATTCGATCGGCCGCCCGCCCGGCGCCGGCACGCCGCATCCCTCGAGTTCCTCGATCAGCGCGTCGATGCGCGGGTGTGGACCGCGCTCGCGCAGGCCATGCAGAATGTGGCGCCGCCAATCGTCGAGGTTCACGATGCGCGCCGCCATGCCTTCCGGATGCAGCGCGACGCGCAACACGTTGACCGGCGCCTCTAACAGCCACTCCGCCACCCCGTCGGTCAGCAGTCCGAAGGCGCCGTTCGCGGCGACCAACTCGCCGAAGCCGTCCATCACCATCGCCGGATACGGCAGGTGGCCGTCGAGCACATGCTGCAGCGCCTCGCGCACCGGTTGCAGCAGCGGCGCGTCGGGCGCCGACTCCGGATACGCGGGCGCGAACCCCGCCGCCGAGAGCAGTGAGTTACGTTGCCGCAGCGACAGCTGCAGCGAGTCGGCCAGCCGGCTGACGATGTCGCGCCCCGGCACCGATCGACCCTGCTCCAGGTAGCTCAGGTGCCGTTGGGTGGTGCCGGCATCGTTGGCCAGGTCGATCTGGGTGAGCCGTCGCCGATTACGCCACTCCCGCAGCGCCGTGCCGAAGTCGCCCTGCACCGAAACCGACATGCAAACAGTCAACCCGTTCGCGGCGCTGGCCGCTATTCCCTCGAGGGAATTGCCGCGCGCCAGTGCGGGCGACACGATCGCCGTATGAATCAGCCACTCCGCCTCGGTGTGATGCCTCCCCTGGCCGCCGAACCATGGGCCGGTACCGACCTGCGCCGCCTCCTCGACTTCGCCCGCGCCGTCGAGGATCTGGGGTTCGACTCGCTGTGGGCGAACGACTCGTTGGTGCGCCCGCGCATCGAAGCCCTGACGTTTCTGTCGGCGGCGGCCGCGGTCACCGACCGGATCACCCTGGGGACCGCCGCCCTGCAGCCGGTGCTACGGCGGCCGGTGCAGACCGCGCAGGTCCTGGCCTCCATCGATCGGCTGTCGGGCGGGCGGTTGGCGGTGGCGGTCGGCGCCGGCTTCCCGGGCTTGTCCGAGGTGGAGTACGCGGCCTCCGAGGTCCCGTGGCGCCGGCGCTTCGCGCGCCTCGACGACACCGTCGCACTATGGCGCCAGCTGTGGAACACCAAGGAGCCCAGCTCGTTTCACGGGGCTGTGCTGCACCTCGACGACATCCCGGCCGGCATCACGCCATTCAACGCGTCCGACCCGCCGGTATGGCTGGCCGCGGATACGCCGAGTGCGCGGTCCCGCGCCGGCCGTCTCTACGACGGATGGCTCCCGTATCCTCCGACACCACAGGCCTATTCGTCTGGCCTGGCCGAGGTGCGGGCCGCCGCCCAGGGCGCGGGCCGCGCCGCCGACGCGATGACGCCGGCCCTGTTCGTGACCGTGCTGATAACCGATGATCCCGACGGCGGGCGGGCGGCTATGGATCATTTCGCCACCCAGACATACGGTTTCGGCATCGATGTCATCGAGCAGATCCAGACGTTCGCGGCGGGGACGCCCGACGCCGTGACCGCAAGGCTCGCGAGCTATATCGACGCGGGCGCGCGGGATCTGGTGTGCCGAATAGCGGTCCTCGGCCCGGACGGATTCCTCGAGCAACTGCGCCAGCTGCGGACGGTGGCGGAGGCGTTGCGATGACCACGATCGTGCGGCCGGGACCCGACCGAGTCGCGACGATCACCCGCCTTGCCGACGAATACCGCTCGTTCGCCGAACTCATCGGCCCACTCAATGCATCGCAGTGGACGCGCGAAACCCGTTGCGCCGGCTGGCAGGTGCGCGACGTGGCCGGCCACGTGGTGGGCCAGGCCGTCGACACCGTCAGCGGCGTGATCGGCACGCGCACACCCGACGACCAGGCGGCGGCCTTGCGCGGGGAATCACCGGCCGCACTCGCGGGGCGGCTACGGACCGCGGCGGATTCCGTTGCGCGCCTTGCCGTGGTGATCGACGACGCGAGCTGGTTGGCACCCAGCCCGGTGCCGGGGCTGACCCTCGGCCAGGGCGTGCACGCGCTGCTGAACGACGCCTACGTGCACGGCGACGACATCCGCGCTGCGGTCGGTCTGCCGTTCGACGCCGGGCCGGGCCTGGATGCCACCCTCGACTTCGTGCTCGGCGCCCTGCTGCGCGACGACGAAGCCGCCGCGGAACCGGCCGTCGCGCGGCTGTTGGGGGCTTCGGTCGAGCACTTCGCAGGCCAAACCGGCATGGCGGCGCACGAGTTTCTCCTGGCCGCCACCGGCCGGGGCGATCCAGCAGGCCTGCGGCTGCCCGACAGCGTGAACATCTACCGCTGAGGCAGCGGGCGACCGGCCAAGGCGTCTTGTCACATCCGTCACGTTGGCCTCTGGCGGGAAGGATGAGCCCTCGTGCCCGCCTCTGAGCGACAATCCGCCGTGATCGAGTGTGCGCCTGCAGCTGTCGCTATGAGGCGGGCACAAAGGGTGCCCGCTCGGACGGAGACGCGTGTGGCGGATGTGACTTCACCGCGCATCGCCTTTGGGCCCTTCGGCCTTCCCGATCTGCTCGGCGAGATCGTCACCGGCCAGTTGCGCGCCGAGAAACCCGCCGGACGTGGGCAGGCTCAGATGCAACTGCGAGGCGCCGCTGACCGAGACCGTGCCGCGCTCGAGGGTGAAGTCGAGGACATGGCCGCCGCCGGTCCGGTCCTCATTGAGGAAGTGCAGGTGATATCCGGCCACGGAGATGCCCTGTTCGAAGTCGGGCGTGCGGAACCCGACGACCGTGCCCGAAACGTCGGTGAATACGGTTTCGGCCTGGTCCTCGGTCGCTTCCGTCAATGGCGGATAGGGCTCTTTTTGCTCCATCACCGTGCGGGTGTGCAGCTCGGCGAAATCACCGACGATCCGGATCGCGTAAATCAGGTTGGGGCTTTCGATTTGGCGGTCGATCGCCGCGCTCACCTCCGCGCGCCCGGTGCGCGTCCGGATCGGGATCGCGAAGTCGGTGTGGAACCGCGTGACCGCCGCGAATGGTGTGCGGTCCGTTGGCTGTGCCCGGGTGGCGGTTCCGTCCGAGCGGAGTCGGTAGCAAATGCCGTCGAGGATCACCATTTCGCCGTCGAGGTGGTTGAAGGTGCCCAGGCCGAAGTCGCCGTGCCGAAGGAGATCGGCAACGGTGGCGTCGCCGTCGTAAACGCCGTCGAGCAGGGCGCTGATCGTCGAGAACTGATATACCTCCCTGCCGTGGTGATGTCCGAGAAGCGTTGCAGCCCAATGGCGGAAAAGCTCGTATGCGTTACTCATGGTCCCGGCTCATTCGAAGGGGTCGTCGTGCAGGTGTGCGGCGAGATCGGTGTTTCGGCTGTAGTCCACCGGGACGTCGATCAGGGTCGGCCCATCCTCGGCCAGCGCCTGGCGCAAGGCGGCGCCGAATTCGTCGAGCGAATTCACCCGGTATCCGCGGGCGCCGAAAGCGGCCGCGTAGCTGACGATGTCGTAGTCGGCGAGTTGCACGCCGGACTTGCGCTGATACTTCAGCTGCTCCTGGAAGCCGACCATGTCGTAGGTATTGTCGCGAAAGATGATGTGGGTGAACGTCAGGCCCAGTCGGGTCGCCGTCTCGAGTTCCTGGGCGGAGAAGAGGAATCCGCCGTCGCCGGACACCGACACGACGGGTGTGCCGGGCCGCACCAGGCAGGCGGCCATCGCCCAGGGCAAGGCCACGCCCAAGGTCTGCTGCCCGTTGGAAAACAGCAGCCGTCGGGGCTCGTAGACCCGAAAGTGGCGCGCCATGTAGATATAGACCGAGCCGATGTCGCAGGTGACGGTGGCGGTGTCGTCGAGTTCCTCGCGTAGGCGCAATGTGACCGCGACCGGGTTGAGCCCGGGCCCGCCCGGCGCTTGGTTGCGTGCGGCGTTGTCTATGTCTGCCAACGCTTTTCGCTGGCTATCGATCTGGCCCCGATACTCGTCGGTGAGCCTGAGGCCGGCGAGGTCGCCGGTCAAGTCGGTCAGGGTGGCCGCGACGTTGCCGAGCAGCTCCAGGGCCGGCTGATAGTGGTTGTCGATCTCCGCGGGTATCGAGTCGATGTGGATGACGGTACGCCCGTGGAGCTTTGCGTCGTTGTTCCACAGCACCGGGTCGTATTCGACGGAGTCGTAGCCTACGGTGATCAGGACGTCGGCGTGGTCGAGGATGACGTCGCCGGGTTGGTTGCGGAACAGGCCCACCCGGCCCAGGAAGTGATCCTCGAGGGCGCGGGAGATCACCCCCGCGGCCTGAAAGGTTTCCACCACGGGCAGCCCGGTGGCCGCGACGAGGGCGCGCAGCGCTGCGCAGCTGTCCGGGTCGGCGCCGCGCATCCCGACCAGGAGCGCCGGCCGCCGCGCGGCGCGGATGAGCCCGCCCGCCTCGGCGATGGCGTGCGCCGGGGCCGCAGCCAACGGCGGGATCGGCAGCCGCACCGCGATGCCGGCCGTCGTGGGAGCCGCCAGGACGTCGGCGGGCAGGACGACTGCGGCCGCTCCGCGCGGTTCGCTGGCTGCGGCGCGGAACGCACCGACGGTGGCCTCGACGGCGTTGTCGGGGTGGTTGATCTCGCCGGTGAACTTGGTGACCGTCCGCAGCATTGCCGCGGCGTCCATCGACTGGTGGGTGCGCTTGAGCCGGTCTTCGCGGCTCACCGCGCCACACAGCGCGACCACCGGGTCCTGCTCGGTGGTCGCGGTGAGCAGTCCGGTCGCCAAGTTGGTCGTACCCGGTCCCGACGTCACCAGCACCACCCCCGGGTTGCCGGTGAGCCGGCCGATCGCCCCCGCGATGAACGCCGCGTTTTGTTCGTGACGGCACACCACCAGTTTTGGGCCGCCGTCGACCAGGGCGTCGTAGACGGCGTCGATCTTGGCTCCGGGCACGCCGAAGATGTACTCGACGCCCTGCGCCGTGAGCACGTCGACGATCTTTTGCGCGCTGCGCACCGGCTCGCCGGGATTTGTGGGGGCCATGGAGCCCAGTCTGGTCGCTGGCGCGGCTACCCGCTCGACGCGAGCCCGAACCACCGCTCCAGCGCGGCCCTCAGGCCGGCCTCTTCGTCCGGCCCGAATGCGTCCGCCGCCCAGGCGACGTATCCGTCGGGCCGGAGCAGCATTGCGGTGACGGGCGGGTCGGCAGCGGTCGCGCGGACGACGTCGACGCGATCCAGCCATCCCCGAGCCGTGGCCTCGCCGACGCCGTCGAGGTCGAGCAGGATGGGCCGGGCGTCGTGCAGTAGCTCGGCGACCCGCCGGCCGTCGTCGAGGGTGAGCTCGGGCACGGGCCAGCCCGAGAGCGGGTGGTCGTCGCCCACGTCGTAGCGCACGTCGTTGCCGGCCAGGAGCCTCGCCATGTGCCGCGCGGTGTCGGGCAGGGCGAAGAGCTCGCCCAAAAGCGTTCGCAGCGCGGCGACTTCGGGACCCGGCGCCATGAGCGCGGTCTGGGCCATGGACTGCATCATCACGCGCTCGCCTACCGGGTGGCGCTCGGACTCGTAGGTGTCGAGCAGCCCGGCGGGCGCCCAGCCGTTGAGCTGGGCGGCGAGCTTCCAGCCGAGGTTCAGCGTGTCCTGCAGGCCGAGGTTGAGGCCTGGCCCGCCCATGGCGCTGTGCACATGGGCGGCGTCGCCGAGCAGCAGGACACGTCCGTCGCGGTAACGTTCGGCGTGACGGGTGTTCTGCCCGTTGATCCGGCGAAGGGCATGCGGCCCAGGGCCTTTGGGCTCGCCGAACGCGACGTCAACACCGAGGACGCGGCGGGCGCTTTCGCGCAGCTCGGCCAGGCTCATCGGTTTGTCCTCGACCGGCGGTGAGAATTCGATGGTGCCGAACAGCGAGCGGCCCGGTTCGAACTCGGCGTAGATCACGCCGCCGGTGTCCAACCGGGTGTGGCCGAACCGGAGCGTGCCGAAGCCGGGGATGTCGATGCCGCCGTCGGGGCGGCGCAGCTCGTCGGGGATCTGCACGTGCGCGAGCCGGCCGACGGTCTGCGACGTGTGGCCGGGGAAGTCGATGCCCACGGTCTTGCGCACCAGGCTCCGCCCGCCGTCGGCGCCGACCAGGTTCCGCGACGCGATGCGGTACTCGCGCTCGGGCGAACTCACCGCGACCTCAACGGATTCGGGCTCCTGGTGCAGCCCGGTGAGCTCGTGCGCCCAGCGCAGGTCCACCCCGAGGTCGCGCGCGCGCTTCTCCAGCATCCGCACCAGTCGGGGCTGTTGCATGGGCAGCGCGTACATCGGATTGTCGGGCATGCCAAGGAAATTCAGGGTCATGGCCGCGAAGATCCAGCCGTAGACGGGTTGCGGCGGATTGGGGTCGCCGGTGAACTCGCGATACAGCCCGCGCATGTCGAGCATCCGAACCACCTGCCCAACAAGGCCGTTGGCCTTCGGCTCCGCACTCGGCCCGGGCAGGGGATCGAGCACGACGGGCCGGATGCCCGCCAGCGCCAGTTCGCAGGCCAGCATCAGCCCGTTGGGGCCGGCGCCGGCGATGACGACGTCGGCGTGTTCGTCAGGCATGTTGGGTCTCCTTGCGCTTGGCGGGTTCGGGCAGTCCCGCGGTGACGGCGGCGAAGCCGTTGCGGATCAGGTCGGTGATCGCGACGGGCGGGTCCGCCCGCACGTAGGCCTCTGCGGCGGCGTCGCCGACGGCTCGCACGACGGTCACCACCAGCCGCGGGTACAGGTCGCGCTCGGGATCGGTGCCGGTGCGTTCGGCGATGACCTCGAGCCACTCGTCAAAGAGGTCCTGCGGCAACGCGTTACGCACCTGCGGATTCATCAGCAGCTTTCGTACCTCGACCAGCTCCCGGCGGCTGGGCACCCGGTTCTCCTCTCCGTAGACGTCGCCGAAATCGGCCTCGAGGGCCTCGAGGACGACGTGGGCGATCGACGTCCATAGCGGCTCGCCGGCGGGGCGCTGCCGCAGCGCGGCGACGCTGCGGCGCATGCGCTCGGTCTGCCGGTAGGCGAGCGCCTCGTACTTGCCGGTGAAGTAGTTGTTGAACGTGCGTAGCGACACCCCGGCCAGGTTGGCGATCTCGTCGCGCGTCACGTTTTCCAGCCCGCGTTCGAACGCCAGGCTCAGCGCGGCGTCGCTGAGCGCGCGCCGGGTGTCGGCCTTCTTGCGCTCGCGCAGTCCGAGGGACGGGTCGGTCACGAAGACCAACGTACGGGAAAGTTGCATGGTGGGCAAGATTGCCTGCTGGGCAAAGTTAGCGTTTGCCCCATTCCCAGGGCGGTGTCGTCAGCAGGCCCTGGCCGGTGATGCGGGTTTCGCCCCATTCCTTGTACAGCTCGATCTCGATCGTGTCGTCGCCGGCGGCCTCCAGCAGCGCGCGCGAGTGGGTGACCACCACGACCTGCGTCCGTGCGGCGGCCGCGCGGATCAGCGAGGCGAGCGGTCGCACCAGTTCCGGGTGCAGGGAAGTCTCGGGTTCGTTGAGCACCATTAGCGTTGGCGCCTGCGGGCTGAGCAGCGCGGCGGCCCAGAGCAGGAATCGCAGTGTGCCGTCGGACAATTCGGCCGCCCGCAGCGGGCGCAGCATGCCGCGCTGGCGTAGCTGGAGATCGAACACCCCGTCATGCACGGCGACCGAGACGGTGGCGCCGTCGAACGCGTCGGCGACGGTGCGGGCGAGGTCGTCGAAACCCGCCTCGATGATGGTCTGGATCGCGGCGGCCAGGTCGTGGCCGTCGTCGGAGAGCACCGGCGTGCGCGTGCCCACCTGCGGGCGCCGGGCGGGCGCCCCGGCGTCGACGCGGAAGCCGTCGTAGAACCGCCAGCCGCGCAGTCGCTCGCGCACGGCCGCGAGTTCGGGCAGCGCGTGCGGGTTGGCGTACTCGGCCAGCACGCTGCGATACGACGGCAGGGACCGGCTCAGCTCGTCGAACCCGCGGCCCGACTCGGCGCTGACCTCCGCGAAATCCCGGGTTCGGCGCACCAGCGTCGCGCCGGTCCGCAGCACCGGCCCGGCGAACACCGCTTCGCGTTTGATCTCGGGATCGCGGCCGAACGCCGACGCGATCCCCGCCATCTGCGGGATGCCGAGGTCCACCAGGTAGCCGAAATCGTCAGCGGCGAAGCCCATTTCGAGCGACACCGGCCGGGTGCGCACGGTGCCCTGGGCCTTGCCGGTGCGCCGGGCGCCGCCGAGTTGCTCGGGCCCGGCCCACAGCACCGACTGCAGCCCGCCCTCGCGGGCGAGCGAACCGATCACCTCGCCGCGGCCGCAATCGGCCAGCAGCCGCAGTGCGCGGTACAGCGACGACTTCCCGGCGCCGTTGGCGCCGGTGACGACGGACAGCCGCCCCAGCGGCACGATCACCTCGCGAAGCGACCGGTATCCGCGGATGGCGACCGTCTGCAACACGGCGCGCCCTACTCTTCGTCGGCGGCGTCGAGCAGTTGAACCTCCTCGAGGTCCATCTCGTTTTGCAACTCGCGCAGCACGATGTCGTCGATCAGGTTCTGGTTTCGCAGGGCGGTGATTTCGCGCCGCTTGTGCTCGAGCACGCCCAGGCGCACCCGTCGCACCTTCTCCTTGCCTTTGACCAGTCGGTGGTTGGGGGACCCGTCTTCGGTGGCCTTGACCAGTGCCGCCTTTTCTTCGTATTCCTTGCGTAGCCGCCCCAGTAGCTCCTCGCTGATGCCGACCTCGTCGGCGACCGTTGGGAGCGCGTCGAGCGCCGCTTGAATGCCCCGGCAACGGGCCATTTCCAGTTCCTGGACGTAGGTGAGGTCGTCGGGCATCTTGGCCCAGCGGACCACGGCGGGCAGTGTGCTGCCCTGGACCAGGACGGTGACCAGGATGACGAAGGTCACGATGAAGATCAGCAGGCTGCGGTCGGGGAAGGGCGTGCCGTTCAGCGTGGTGGCCGGGACGGCCAGCGCCGCGGCGAGCGACACGGCGCCGCGGAATCCCGCCCAGGCGACCACGAAACGCTGACGCCATGGGGCGCGGCGCTCACGCTGGGCCTCCCGGCGATCGATGAGGCGAATCAGGCCGGTGGTGATTTCGCCCCACACGATGCGGGAGACGATCACCACTCCGGTGACGGCCAGGGCGATGTAGGCGGCGTGGCGAAGGCCGCCGTCGACGTGGGAGATGCCGTGCAGCGCGCCCGGGATCTGTACGCCGACGAACACCCACAGCGAGCCGTTCAGCAGGAAGGTCGCGATGTCCCAGAACCCGAAGGCCGCCAGGCGGGAGCGCGCTCGGATCACCACCGGCCCGGCGTAGGCGAGGACCAGGGCCGACACCATGACCGCCACCACGCCGCTGCAGTCGAATGCCTGGGCCAGCAGGAACGCCGCGAACGGCGTCAGCAGGCTCATGGCCCCTTCCTCCTGCGGCGCGTCGATTCGCTTGCGCGCCAGCACCACCAACCCGCCGACCAACAGGCCGGCGGCGATGCCGCCGAGGTAGGAGAGGACGAACCGGCCGCTCACTTCGAGCGGGGTGATCGCGGACCCGCCAATGGCCACCGTGACGCTGCCGGCGAACAGCACTAGCGCCGTGCCGTCGTTGATGAGGCTCTCGGCCTTCAGCACGGTCAGCTGCCGGCGCGGCAGCTTTTTCGCCAGGCCGGCCACGGCGGCGGCGTCGGTGGGGGACAGCACGGCGCCCAGGACGCCCGCCGCGTGGGGGTCCATGCCCAGCGATCGCGCCGTCCACGACACCGCTGCCGCGGTGGCGATCACCAGGGCGATGCTGAGCAAGACGATGACGCGCGCGTTGGCGCGGATCTCGCGGAAGCTGGTGTTCATGCCCTCCCAGTAGAGGATCGCGGGCAGGAACAGCAGCAGCACGACCTCGCCGTCGACGTGCACGTGACCAAAACTGGGGATGAGGCCCAGCAGCGCGCCCAGCGAGATGAGCAGCACCGGGGGACCCACGCGGTAGCGCCGGCCGATGACCGTCCCCACGATGACGGTGGAGACCAGCGCGACGATCAGGACGAGGCCAAACACCTCGCCCATCCTGCCGGACGGGTACGACGTGCGCCGTTTGGGGTTTTGAGGGGTGCCAGGCGAATCTCAGATGCGATAGCGCCGGCGCTATCACGTTTGGGAGTCGTGTGCTCCCCAGTTCAGGCGAACTTGGCCGCCCGCTTGTTCACGAACGCGTCGATGCCCTCGCGGCCGTCGCGTGTCGTAGGTGGTCATCACCTAACAATCGCAGCAACAGTCGTCGCAGCAGCAGTCGCAGCCCTCGCAGCAGCACAAGCAGGTGCCGTCGCCGCCCTTCTTGCGTTTCCCGGGGTTGGGGGTCTCGCCCTCGTCCGTGGGCTCAAACGAAGCGGGCTGGTTGCCGAAGTTGATGGGTTCCTGCTGGCCGCGCGGCGTCCCGCTTTGCGCGGTGTAACCGGCGTGGCTGAAGGTGCGTTTGATCGCGCGGCGCACCTCGCCGGTCAGCAGCCGCTGGGCCAGGCGCCCGTCGGTGAACTCGACGTCGGCCAGCGCCAGCTCGATGCCCAGGGCCGCGTCGTCGCACAGCGCGCGGGCGTCTTCGATGGGAGTTGCGGTGGCGGCCAACGGGTTCCACTTGCCGCGCGCCACGTCGTCGCGGTAGTCCTCGACCGCGTCGAGCAGGTGTGCCACCCGGCCGAACAGCTGCCCGATCTCGCGCAGCGGCGCGGCGTTGCCGGGGCGCCCGGCCAGCACGGCGGTGTGCGCGAAGGCTTCGGCGACCGCGGTCTCGGTGGGCTCGGTCACCGCCAACAGCGGGCTGCCCGGGCCCGCGGAGGCTTCGAGCGCGGCCTGGCGGTCGATCGCCGCGACGAGCACGCCGGTGTCGAAGCCCAGCGTGTGGCCGGCATCGGTGCCCTGGCGCACCCAGCGCTCGGCGATGCGCCGCGCCGCCGGGCGAACTCCGGCCACGCCGACCAGGCCGTCGCGGTCGTCGACGTGGTCGCGCACCCGCGCGGCGGCCAGCGCCAGCGAGACCACCGCGGCCAGGCGCACGCAGTCACCGGTGGCCACGTCGGCGCGCCGCATCCCGCGCAGCGGGCACCGCCCGGCCTTGCGGCGCGTCGGCTGCCCGGCCGACTGCGCCTCGACCAGCAAGGAGACCACCAACCCGTCGTAGTTGGTGGCGATCCGCGCGACCTGGCCGTAGTCGTCGCGCAGAGCCAGACACAATCCACATAACTGGGCTCGCCAGGCGTCCGCGAGCTCGCCGCCGAGCCGGTGACGGCAGGGCCGGATGATGCCAAACATGCACAGAAGCTACCCGAGCTTCAGCAAACGCGCGCCGCAAAACGCCGTGCGACGGGTTCCACCTGCGGCGACACCTCGCGCTCACCCGGGCCTGGGATATTAGGGTGCGGAGGCGAAATCGAAGGGGGAATTTCGTGAAGACCAGACTGCTCCTCGCAGTCGCCCTGCTCGCGGGCTCGACGGCCGTGGGCTGCCATTTTGCGTCCCGGAACCCGCCGACTAGCCGGACCCTCGAGGTGGCAATGGGCGACGTGCTGAAGCAGAACGCCATCACGCAGGACGTCACGCTGGGGGTCGGCAACACGCTGACCCTGAGGTTGGGCTCGAACTACACCACCCCGTACCGGTGGACGATAGACACGAAGATCGCCGATCCGACCGTCGTCAAGCAGACCAGCCACGAGTTCGTGCAACCGACCTCCGACGCGCGGGGGGCGCCGGGCACCGAGGTCTGGACGTTCGAGGCGCTGAAGCCGGGGAAGACGACGATCAGCACCGCCTACTCGAGCATCGTCGGCAAGGACTCGAAGACGGCGTGCACCTACACGGCGAACGTGACGGTGCAGTAAACGTCTCTGGCAAACGAGTGCGCGCGGTGGCGCGCCGGGCTACGGTCTTGACTGTGTTTGGCTTTCTTCGCAATTGGTCCGAGATCGGGAAGCTGCCCGCCGGGCTGCGCGAACAACTCGACGCCGAGGGGGTCATCTTCACCGCCGGCAGGGTCGGGGTGAGCCGGCACTTCAGCGGCCACGTGCCGGGCGTCTATTCGGCCAGCGGCGTCGCCCGCTATGCGGGCGGGTTCGGCTTCAGCGTCGCGCGGATCGTCGCGCTTTTCCCGGTTCGCGCGGACCCCAACCTGCGGGCCGTCGATTGTTCGTGGGACAGCGACAAAGGCCCGGCGCGGTTGACGATCACCGAGAAAGGGCTGCGGATCGAAATCGATTTGCACGGAGTCGATCCCGCGTTTTCCGGCTCGATGAAGCTGAACTACCGGAAAAAGATCCCCGGCGACGTTCTGGAAAAGCTGCCCACCTTGTCGCTGCGTTTTCGGGTCGACCCGGTATTCGTGTATCGCGCCGCCGGAGTGCGGCCCAAGCCGTAGGCGGTCGTCGCGCGCTCCGGGACGGTATCGGCTAGCCCCTCGTGGGCTGCAGCATCCGGCCGGCGACGCGCGCCGAGATGGAACCGGGTCCCAGGCGGGCGAAGGTGGACGTGAACCGGTTGCGGAACCCGGGCACGACGACGGGGCGCCCCTTGTCCAAGGCTTTCAGCCCTGCGGCGACGACGGGTTCGGGCGCGGCGAGGCGCCGATAGACGGCGGTGTGCGAGACGTCTCCGCCGAGGGCGTCGACGAACCCGGTGCGGGTTGGGCCGGGGCAGAGCGCCGTCACGGTGACGCCGGATTTGCGGGTCTCCGCCCACAGGGCCTGGCTGAGTGACAGCACGAACGCCTTCGACGCGCCGTAGGTGGCCTGATATGGGCCGGGCTGAAAAGCGATGGTGGAGGCGACATTCAGGATGCCGCCGCGCCCGCGGGCCAGCATGCCCGGAAGCACGGCGTGGGTCAGCCGCACCAGCGCGTCGACGTTGACGGCGACCAGCTCGTGCTCGCGCTGCGCGTCGACCTCCGCGAACGGGCCGTAGGTGCCGAACCCGGCGTTGTTGACCAGAACGTCGACGTCTTTGCCGGCCAGGCGGGCGATGAGGTCGTTGGCGCCTTCGTCGGTGCCTAGGTCGCCGACGACGAGTTCGGCGTCCTGGTCGGTTTTCTGCGCCACCGCCTTGAGGCGGGTTTCGTCGCGGCCGGCGAGCACGAGGCCGTGGCCGCGTTGTGCGAGCTGCTCGGCGAAGATTGCGCCCAGTCCGGAGCTGGCGCCGGTGATCACTGCGGTCGACATTGCTAAACCCCTTGATATTCAACTGTTTTGGCGATCGGCCGGACGGCCAGGGCGTGGCTGACGAGGCCGATGCCCGCGCCGAGGATGGGCCAGATCGGCCAGAAGTATGTCACGCCCGTCGCCGCCCAGACCGTGAGAACGACCGTAGTCATCGCGAGGAATGCGGCGAGGTGGATGCGCACGCTTGCGCGGGCCTTTCGCGCGGCGACGGCGCGGCGGCGCGGGTCGGCGCGCCGGATGCGATCTAGCGGCAGGTCGGCGAGGAGGTGCTTGAGCTCTGCGGCGGTCTGGGTTTGGAAGGCGGCCTGGAGGCGCCGGTCGTACTCGTCGAGCTGCAGGTAACCCTGGGCGAGCGCCTGGCCCAGTCGGGTGGCCGTCTTTTGCCGGTCGCGGTTGCCGGCGCGGGCGATGGTTGTGGTTGTCATGGTCCGAGTCCCTTCGGTGGGATGTGAATGGCATTAACATACTCCGGAATGTTAATGTCGTCAACATGGCACGTTCGGTTGCGCCGGCACGGCGCGATAGCTACCACCACGGCGACCTGAAAAGGGCGCTGACCAGCGCAGCGCTGTCGCTGGTGGCGGAGAAGGGGCCGAAGGGCTTCACCCTCACCGAGGCGGCGCGGCGCGCGGGTGTCAGCGCCGCGGCCCCATACCGGCACTTCGCCGACAAGGCCGCCCTACTGGCCACCGTCGCCGAGCAGGGCTTCCGCGAGCTACACGCCGCGCTGGTCGCAGTCCCTCTGGGTGAGCCGAAGGCCCGGGTGGTCGAGCTTGGCCGCGCCTACGTGCGCTGGGCCGTCGCCCATCCGGACCACTACCGGGTGATGTTCGGCGCGGACATCGGCAACGCGGAACACCCGGGTTTGGCGGTGGCCGGGGAGCAGGCGTTCGGTGAATTAGTCGACGCGCTCACCGGGGTGGTCGACGGTCAGGATCCGCGGTCGGTGGCCGCGCCGTTGTGGGCGCTGGTGCACGGCGTCGCGTCGCTCGCCATCGGCGGCGAGCTGAACGCGGTGGGGGTTCAGTCCGAGCCGGAGGCCATGGTCGCGAACGTGGTGGCCCGGGTGCTCGCGTAGACCTCGGCCAGGAACTGCTCGACGGCGACGGCGGCGTGCACGGCGCGGGCCGAGCCGAAGATGTCGAAAGCGTGCTGGGTGTAAGGCAATTCGGCGTACACGACGGGCTGGTTGCTGACCTCGCGCAACCTGCTGGTGAATGCGCGGGCCTGCTCGACGAAGGCCAGCGAGTCGTTCTTGCCGTGCAGCACGAAAAACGGGGGAGCGTCGGGGTTTACGTGATGGATCGGCGACGCGGCTTTGAAGGTCTCGAGGTGCGTCGAGGGCCGTTGCTTGATGATCGATTTGATGAGCAGCCCCGGCATCATCGCGTGCATCGAGTCGTCGAGGCGGGTGAAGTCGTAGATCCCATAGAAGGGCACGGCCGCCTGCACCCGGGTGTCGACCTCCTCGAAACCCGGTTGAAACTGCGGGTAATTGGGCGTCAGCGCCGCGAGCGACGACAGGTGGCCGCCGGCCGAACCGCCGGTGATGGCGATGAATTCGGGGTCACCGCCGTACTCGGCGATGTGTTGCTTGACCCAGGCGAGGGCGCGTTTGACGTCGACGATGTGGGCGGGCCAGGTGTTGCGCGGGCTGTGCCGGTAGTTGATCGCGACGCAGATCCAGCCGAGCTCGGCGAGGTGGCTCATCAGCGGATGCGCTTGTCCGCGTTTGTTTCCCGTCGTCCAGGCGCCGCCCGGGATCTGGAAGAGCACCGGCGCCTTGCCATTCGGGTCGAGGTCGGGGCGGCGCCAGATGTCCAGGTGGTTGGCGCTGCCGAATTCGCCGTAGCTGATGTTGGAGTCGTGGGCGTAGTCGCGGTAGATCCGCATCATGCGCAGCAGCCCGGGCGCCTTGGCGATTCCGGGGCCCTTGGGACGGCGCCACAGGTCGGCCGAGTCGGTGCGCCTTTCGGGGCCCAGACCGTCGTCGAGCGCCTTGGACAGCGGCACGTTGGCCTGGTGGCCGGCGCGACTGAAGTTCAGCAGGCCCGCGGCCGAGACGGCCGCCGTCAGCCAGGCGAGGATCCGCACGGGCCGGTTGAGCCGGCGCGCCGTCAACGCCAGCCCGCCGAGCTGGCTGGCCATCGCCTGCAGCGGCAACTCGGTGACGACGAGGCCGAAAAACCACGAGAACAGCGAGAGGTACCCCTTGCGGGCAAGCGGGCGGTAGGCGTTGAGGGTGGAGGTGGCCGTTACCGCCGTGACCACAAGAGACGCTGCTTGCCGGAGGTTGTGCACGAGTCGAGCCTTCTGCATTGCCCCACTGTAAAGAGGTGACCGTAGACTCCGGCGTTGTGGTGCTAGATGCTGCCGAGCGCCGTTCGCTGTGTGACCTTTTCGACGAGCTCGGCCCGTCGGCTCCCACCCTGCTCGACGGGTGGACCTCGCACGATCTGGCCGCGCACCTGGTGCTGCGCGAGCATGATTTTGTCGCCGGGCCCTGCATGGTCCTGCCCGGTCCGTTCGCTGCGTTCGCCGAGCGGCGTCGCGCCGCGTTGGCCGGGCGCTCGGAGTTTGCCGGGCTGGTCGCCCGGATCCGGTCCGGCCCGCCCGTCGGGTTCTTCCGGATCGGGTGGGTGCGCTCGATGGCGAACCTCAACGAATTCTTCGTCCATCACGAGGACGTGCGGCGGGCCAACGGGCTGGGGGTTCGTAGCCTTGGGCCTTCGATGGATGCTGGGCTGTGGCGAAACGTGCGCCGCGGGGGGCGGTTTTTGAGCCGTCGGCTTCGGGGGTGTGGGCTCGAGGTCGAGTGGGCGGGTCGGGGTGAGCGGGTGACGGTTCGGCCCGGTGCGCCTTCGGCTTTGCTCAGTGGGCCGCCGGGGGAGTTGCTGCTGTATCTCTTTGGGCGCCAGGCCGCGGCGCAGGTTGAGGTGAGTGGGCCTTCGGAAGCGGTTGCGGCCGTGCGTCACACGCACTTTGGCATGTGAGTCACATTGGCCACAGGAGTCCCTGAAAAAGGCGGCACTCTCTGTGCCCGCCTCAGAGCGACAGTTTCCGAGGGCGTCCTCGGTTGTCGCTGAGAGGCGGGCAGATTGGCACATCCCTGACTTCTGTGACTCGAGCCGGCGCCGTTATCTGCACGCTCAATGTGGGAATCCTCGTGCAGGCCGAGCGAAAGGATGTCTGTTGTTTACGCCGTATCGCCGCACGCGGGTCGGCACCCGGTTCGGGCCCTACGAGCTGCGATCACTGGTCGGCGCGGGCGGAATGGGCGAGGTGTACCGGGCCTACGACACGAGTAAGGGTCGGATGGTCGCGCTCAAGCTCCTGCGCCCCGAGATGGCGGCCGACCCGGGTTTCCAGCAGCGCTTTCGGCGGGAGTCCCAGCTGGCGGCGCGAGTGCAGGAACCGCACGTCATCCCGGTGCACGACTTCGGCGAAATCGACGGGGTGCTCTTCATCGATATGCGCCTGGTCGACGGGGGCAGCCTGAAAGATCTGCTTCGCGAGCGGGGCCCGCTCGATCCCGGGCAGGCGGCTGCGATCACGGCGCAGGTGGCGGCCGCGCTGGACGCCGCCCATGCCGAGGGTCTGGTGCATCGCGACGTCAAGCCGGAGAACGTGCTGCTCACCCATGACAACTTCGCGTATCTAGTCGACTTCGGCCTCGCGCAGGCTCACGGGGATCCCAGCCTGACGGCGGGCGGACCGTTGATCGGGTCGTGCGCCTACATGGCGCCCGAACGATTCGACGGCGGCCCGGTGGGGCCGCAGACCGACGTCTATTCGCTGGCCTGCGTGCTCTACGAGTGCCTCACGGGTCAAGCGCCGTTCGAGGGCGCGGAGATCCCGGCGCTGATTACCGCGCACCTGCAGATGCCGCCGCCCCGGCCGAGCATCATGCGCCGAGGGATCGACAAGGCGCTCGACGACGTCATCGCCCGCGGGATGGCCAAGGATCCCGCCGCCCGGTTCTCCTCGGCAGGGGAGTTGGCCAGGGCGGCGTTCGGGCTGACGCCGCCGACCCCGCAGCCGGCACCGCCCCCGCCCGAGTTGCCTCCCAGCCCGCCGTCGCGCACCCGGGCGTTCTCGACCATTTATCCGAACCCGGACGACACCGGTTACAGCCCATATCCGCCGCCGGCGCCGGAGCCGCCGCGGCCGGGCAGCCGGGCGCCCGTCCTCGTCGCCGGGGCGGCGGCGGCCGTGTTGGTTGTCGCGGCGGTCATCGCGGTGACGCTCGTTCTCTTCGGCGGCACGCGCAAGAGTGCGTCCCCTCAAACGACGGCGCCCCCGACTCCGTCGACGACGAAGACACCCTCGCTGTCACAGCCCGTCCAGGGTGCCGACGGCCTGGGCTTCGTCGGTGAGACGGCGCGGTGCGACCCGGGCAGTCCGCCGGCCCTGGTGGTGCGGACCGCCCAGTCGCTCGCGGTGGTGTGCCAAACCGCGCCCGGCAATTTCTACTATCGGGGCGAGCGCATCCGCGACGGCGCCCACATCGAGCTGACCGACGCGGTGCGGTCATCCGACGGGTTCGACGTCACCAATCCGGAAAACGGGGTTCGCTACGAGGTGCGCCCGGAGCGGCTTCGGATCATCAGCAACGGCCATGTCGACTCGTCGGAGCCGGTGCTGCAATACGCAAGCGCCACTTAGGCTTCGCCGAACAGCACGTCGGGGTTGAGGATGCCCGCCGGGTCGAAGCTGTGCTTGATGCGGCGCATGAGATCGACCTTGACCGGGTCTTCGAGCTGCAGGAAGTACGGGGTCTTGGCGCGGCCGAGGCCGTGTTCGCCGGAGATCGCGCCACCCAATTCCATTGCCAGCGCGAGGATGTCGGTCATCAGCTGCTTCTTTTTCGCCGGGTCCTTGCAGATGATGGCCAGGTGCACGTTGCCGTCGCCGGCGTGCCCGCAGCCGGCCGCCGCGCCGCCCGCCGTCGCCGCTAGTTCGCGCGCGGCGGCGAGAAACTTCGGCATCGCCGAGCGCGGCACCACGGTGTCGATGATGTCGTCGGCGCCGATCGCCTTGGCCGTCCAAAACGCCTTCTCGCGCGCCTCGATCAGCTTGCGCGCCGAAATCCCTTCCAGCACATAGGCGTCGACGGCGCCCAGCTCGACCACCAGCTCGCCGGCCCGCTCGACATCCTCGTCGAGTCTTTCCGCGGTGCGGTTTTCAAGCGCCACAACGAGATACGCCTGGCAGCTGTCGCGCACCTGGTCCGGAACGCCGAGCTCCAGGTTCTGGGTGTGGACGAGCGCGGCCATCGTCATGTTGTCGATGTATTCGAGGATGTAGGGCGCCAGGCCGCTGGCGAGGACCTGGGGCACCGCCTCCATGACCTGGTCGAAGTCGGCGAACGGGGCGAGCACGGTGGCGGCGTGGTCAAGGCGCGGGTGCAGCTTGACGATCACCTCGGTGGCCAGGGCCAGGGTGCCCTCGGAGCCGACGATGAGCTGGGTCAGGTCGTAACCGGTGGACACCTTGGCGATCTTGCCGCCGGTGCGGATGATCTCGCCGGTCGGCAGCACCGCCTGCAGCCCGAGCACGTTGTGGCGGGCGATCCCGTACTTGACCGCGCGCATCCCGCCGGCGTTGGTGCCGACGTTGCCGCCGACGCTGGAGGACAGCTCGCCCGGGTGCACCATGTAGCTCAGCCCGGAGTGGACCGTCGCGGCGTCCAGCTCGGTCAGCGTCACCCCGGGCTGCACGACGGCGACCTGGTTGGTGGTGTCGACCTCGAGGATCGCGTTCATCCGCTCGAAGGAGATCAGCAGGCCGTCCTCGCGTGGGATCGCCGCGCCGGACAGGCCGCTGCCGGAGCCGCGGGCCGTCACCGGGATTTTGTACTCGCTGGCGGCCTTGAGCAGCCGCGAAACCTCTTCGGCGGTAGCCGGTTTGGCGACATATGCCGGCTTCTGCGGCGCCGACGTCAACACCTCGTCGTGCCAATAGTCCTCGGGGATCGCGTCGCCGGTCAGCAGGTTGTGCTCGCCGACGATTTCGGCGAACCGCGCCGTCATATCGCTCATCGCTGGCCTCACCTTCCACGGTGCCGGACAGCGATTCACTCTAATAGGCGGTTACCGGGTATCGGCGGACCAGAGGTGACCGCAGGTCGGGCATTGCAGGTGCACGACCCAGGCCCGGTTACTCAGCAGATACTGCCAGTGGTTTGTGCAGTTGCGTGGGCCGCGGCAGTCGTCGCAGTGCCTGCCGTGGTCGCATTGCGGGCAGGGGAGCCATGCGCGTCGGCCGCGGTCGGCGTGGGGATCAATCGGTAACACGGTTCGCCGCCCGATCGGGGAGAACTCCCGCGTCGACAAGCTCGTCGTAGATCCGCTGCTGGTCGTCGTCCAGCCCGCTGTACAGCAGGTCCCAGGCTCGCTCTTCCTCCGCGAGCACCTGAACGGGATCCCAGTCGTCATCGATCGCCTCGAGAACCGCCGCGCGCCGACGCGCTTCGTCGAGCGTCAGATCATATTGGTACGCGAAGTCGCCTCGTTTTTCGGACATGGGTCTCCCACAAATTGCAATTATGATTCCGGCGCTGGCGCCGGTGCACTGGCCGATCGGGCCGAGAGGTTTCGCAGAGACTAACCGGACGCGACGGGTCCGGAAACTTGAACGCGGGCCAGATCACACCCGTCCGCGTCGCCTGTGGGGTCGCACCTGGTCGTTTGCGGTGTCGCTGTGCACAACATCACACTCGCGGGAGGCGGGTGGTACCGGCGCAGACGCGGACACCTCACCTCGTGGGAGTGTGCACGACGACGGATAAAACGCGCGCGATTTCGGTTGTGCGATTGCGGTATTGGTGTGGCGTCGCGGGGTCGAAGGCCAGCGAGTCGCCCTCATGCAGTTGCAGGGTGTCGAAGCCGATGACCGCTTCCAGCTCTCCTTGCAGAACGTAAAGGTATTCGCGGCCGTCGTGACGTACGGCCTGACCACCGTCGCTGGATTGGCCACCGGGGGCGTAGATCACCTCGAGAAAGTCGACCCGGTCGTCGTGCGTCGGTGTGAGTCGCTCCCAGCGAACCCCCGTCGAGAGTTCGATGACGCTGCGATCGCCGGCACGTTGGACGATCCCCGCTCCGTTGGCGCCGCTGGCGCGACCCCAGTGGTGGAACGCAGAGGGTGGGGCCGCGAGTGCATCGCCTGCCGCCGACGATGCGTGCGGGGAATTTAGTGGGTCGCCGGCGCCGAACAGGAAGTCCAGCGAGATGCCAAGCTCATTTGCCAGTGCGTAGACGACGCTGGCGGACGGTGTTGTCACTCCGCGTTCCACCTGCGAGATCAGGCTCGCTGAGCAGCCGGCCCGGCGCGCCAGTTCCCGCACTGAGATGCCCCGCGCATTGCGGAGCTGTCGAAGCCGCGGGCCGAGGCCGGCCACGTGAGGCGTTGATCCGTCTTCTTTCACCGTTGCTCCGACCGTCCGTTATCTTGTACACCGGTTTCCGGTCAGGGTACACGGCAGCGGCCATAGTCGCGCGAAATACGACGTAAAACCGGCGGAAAGTCGCGTTGGCACAGCGTCACCGACCAACCGCGTGTGCATTATGCTGCACACCAGCGTACTGTAAAACAGACAAGCGCGATCGCGACTGACGAGGAGTTGAGGCAAGCATGGATCCTGACATTCGGATCGGTTGGCTGGGCACCGGCCGATTGGGGAGTGCTCTGGCGGCCCGCCTGATCTCGAGTGGCGCCGCAGTGACCGTCTGGAATCGGACGGCATCGAAAACCGCGCCGCTGGTGAACCTGGGCGCCTCCCACGCGGACACGCTGGGCGCGTTGGGCCGCTGCGACCTGGTGTTCGTCACCGTGATGTCTTCACCAGATCTTCTGGCCGTCACACTCGGCCCCGATGGGTTATTGAGCAGCCGGCCCGCGCCGCGCATCATCCTGAATTGTTCAACGGTGTCCGCCGAGGCCGCCGCCGAGGTCAGAACCGAGGCCGCACGCCACAACGTCGGGTTTCTGTCTGCACCCGTCAGCGGCAACCCGGACGCGATTGCCAGCGGATCCGGATCCATCGTCGCTTCGGGCCCAGCGGAGGTCTTCGATGCCGCGCTGCCCTATCTGGAGGCGATCGCATCCGCGGTGACCTACGCCGGTACGGGCGAGGAGGCGCTACTGGTCAAGCTGGCCCATAACTTGTTGGTGGGCATCATCACCGAAGCGTTGGCCGAGGCGACGACTCTGACGGAGAAGGGGGGCGTGGCACCCTCGGTGTTTCTCGATTTCATCGACGGCTCGGTGCTGGGCTCGAAGTTGATTTCGGCCAAGGGCAAAGCGATTCGAGCCCGCGACTACGAACCCACCTTCAGCACCGCGGGCATGCGCAAAGACTTCGATCTTGGGCTGGCAGCGGCACGGGCGCTGGAGGTTCCGATGCCGATTGCCGCGAGCACCCACCAACTGCTCCAGACCGCAATCGGCCACGGATACGGCGAGTCTGACTATGTCGCGCTGTACGCGATGGCGGCCCACGGCGCCGGGCTTGCTGCTACTGGCTCGTAATCGAAGGGAGAACTGGGCATGAACGAAGAAACAGTCAATTCGCCTGGCGGCGTTGCCATTGCTGGAGCGCGCGCATTGGTGACCGGGGCTAACCGGGGTCTCGGGAAGGCGTTCGTGCAAGAGCTGCTCGACCGGGGCGCGGCCCGCGTTTACGCAGCGGCACGAAATCCTGACGCGGTCGACTTCGACGATGCCCGGGTCATTCCGATCAGCCTGGACGTCACTCACTCGGATGACATCCGACGCGCGGCATCCGGGTGCCCAGACGTCACAGTGCTGATCAATAACGCCGGGGCGATGCTGCGAAGTCCCCTGCTAGCCTCGCCGGACCTGAGCGCGGCGCGCAGCGAGATGGAAACCAATTACTTTGGCACACTGGCGATGTGCCGCGCATTCGCACCCGTGCTTGCCCGTCAAGGCGGCGGCGCGCTGGTCAACATGCTGTCGATCGCCAGTTGGTTCGCCAATCCGTTCAACGGTTCTTACGGGGCGTCGAAATCTGCCGAGTGGGCCCTGACCAACGCGATTCGCGTCGAGCTGCGCGCGCAGGGAACCCTCGTCGTCGGCGTGCACGCGGGGTGGATCGACACCGACATGGCGGACTCCGTGGCGGAAGCGAAGCTCTCACCCGGCGACGTCGCTGCTCAGACGCTGGCTGCGATTCAGCACGGTGACGAGGAGGTGCTGACCGACGACAGGACCCGCCACGTCAAGGCGTCGCTGCCCCACGACCTCGCTTCGCTGTACCCCGACGTTCAAAAACGCTGGGACGCCGGCGATGTGCCCTGGTGACTACTCAGGCGAAAGGAATCACTGATGTCACTCGAACCAATGGCCGGCCTTGCCATCAATCACGTGGGGGTGACCGTCCCTGATATCAACGCGGCGATTGAGTGGTATGAGGCAGTCTTCGGCTTCCGCTGCATCATGGGCCCGCGGGAGCTTGACTCCGGCGGACACCCCGAGGCCGCCGGCGTGTTCGGCAGTCGGTTTCGCCGAGCCTGGCAGGCGCATCTGCTCAGCGCGAATTCGGTTGGTATCGAGCTCTTCCAGTTCGTTGACCCGCCCACGCGCGGACCGCGGTCGCCGGAGGAGTCGATGCCCTGGCTCGATCGCGGCCTGTGGCACTTATGCATCACCCACCCGGACGTCGCGGGCCTGGTCGACCGCATCGTCGATCTGGGCGGCACGTTGCTGGCGGCGCCGTACCATTTCGTGCCCGGCCGGCCCTGGATGCTGGCGTACACCACCGATCCGTGGGGCACCGTCCTCGAGGTTATGAGCCACAGCTACGCCGAGGCGTTCAGCAATTGGCCTCAGCCGGGGCAGTTGTCGCCACCCACGCTCATGTGACGCCGTGCCTAGCGCTGTTCGACGTGCCGGCTCAGGGTGGCGATCGTGCGGCCGCTCTGTCCAGAGCGTCTCACTGATCTAGCAATCGGATGGGGTGCAGGCCGTCGACCGCGCCGACGAACGGCGGGTGGATGCTGTAGCCGATCATGCGTTGCAGGTCGGGCGAGAGCGTTCGCGCCATGTCGCGCGGGATCGACAGAGTGAACGCTTCCATCGGCCGCAGCCACGGTTGGCAGTATTGGGCGGTGACGGCGAGCCGCGCGCGGTCGGTCGTGTTGGCGCCGCCGCCGTGCCACAGGGTTCCCACGAAGAAGACGCAGGAGCCGGCGGGCATGACGACGGGCAGCGCGGGATCGTCCGGGCCGGGCGGGCGCCTGCCCCAGCGGTGGCTGCCGGGCAACACCACGGTGGCGCCGTTGTCGGCGGTGAAGTCGTCGATCGCCCAGATCGTCGCGGCCGCCAAGGGATCCCGGGGACGTGGGATCGGGTAGAACCCGTCGTCGTGGTGGGGCAGCTGGGGCGATTCGCCGGGCTGAATGTTGATGGCCTGCAACGCCGAAAGCAGGTAGTTGGGCATCAGGAGTCGATCGAGCACCGCGAGCACCCGCGGATGGTCGACGAGCCGGTCGCACACGCGGGTCCTGCTCAGCACGCTGTAGATGCGTTGGGTGAGCCGCCCTTCGAAGGAGTTGCGTCCGGTGTGGCCGAGCCAGGGCATGACGGTGTCGCGGATCTGCTGACACTCGTCGCCGCCGAGCAGGTTCTCCCAAATGACGTAGCCGTCGCGGTCGAGAGCGGCCATGTCGGCGTCGACGATCGCGGGGTCGACGGACGCGCCGCTGCTCGGTGTCCACTTGTGCCGGCCCGCCAGATCGCTTTTGAGGTCGTCCAGCGTTGTGACCGGATCGTCATCGATGCTCATACCCAGACCCTGAACCCATCTTGGCTGGGGGTCAAGGGTCGCAAGGGGTTTACACCCGCCAGCGCTCCTCGAGCGCTTTCGCCGTCGTAGCCACTTTCATGACCAGACGACGCTCGCGATTCCTGAAGGGAACAAAGTGGTAGTGCTCGTAGAAGGATTGCGCCTCGTCGTCTATGGCGTCAACGACGATGATCCGGCCGCCGCCGATTTCCGATGCGGCGACGACTTTGCCTAGTGCGTCGAGAAGCAGCTGCTCGCCATATCCCTGACCTCGAAGCGATGAGTCGATCGCCAGGCGAGCAATCAAATATCCGGGTATGCGGGAAAAGCCGCCGGCCATGGATCCCGAGAGCCCGTCGTCGTTGCGTACAATCTCGGTAGGACAGATAGCGAAATAGGCACGGACTTGCTGCTCGCCGGCGAGGGTCCACACGTAGACGTGCGCAACTCCGCTGCTGTTCGCGCGACGGGCATGCTCGATGAGCCAGTTATTCAGCGATTCCTTACCGCAGTCGAATCCTTCCAACGCGTGGGCGTCAGTGAGCCGCGCGGACTCGAACATTGGTCAACGCCTTGTGAAGACCGCCGGTTTGCGCCCGGCCGCCGCCAGCCGCGGGGCGTCGTCAGCGGCATCGAGCGAGGACATCAGTCTGTCGAACTGTTCGGGCTCCATCGGCGTCACCAACTCGTGACGCAGGACGTCTTCAGCCCGTTGCATCGCGGCTTTCCGCACGAATTCCGACGTCTGCTCATGGACAAGGTTGGCGGCACGCTGGATGCGGTCCAAGGTCGCCTGCTCCGCGCGAAGCTCGATGCGCTTCGTCTTGACTGCCACGGCGCCGTCTCCTTCCTTAGCTGGGTTAAATCCTTGCTCGTCACGTGATTGTACGGCGAATGTACGTACATAGCTAGTCACGCCCGTGGCCACGGCTGGGGACAGCCCGAGAAAGCCAGCTTTTAGATGACAGTGGCCTGACGGCGGGCGTTCGCGTCGAAGTAACGGCTGGTTACTCCTAGGTGCGGGATGCTGGGCGGGTACCGACAGGGGAGGACGGCCGTGAGCATCGCGACCGAGCAGCGCGAGGCGCAGGCGATCCACCTGTCGTTTTCGGGCCGCTTTGGGTTCGGCATCGACCGGTGGGCCTATTTGCCGTTCGAGGTGCCGTTGGGCGTGCAGCGAATTCGGGTCAGTACGTCGCATGACCGCTTCGCGGTGGGCGGGCCGATCCGAAACGTGTTGGATCTGGGCATGTTTGGGCCCGCGGGCCACGAGCTGGGCAATGCGGCCGGATTCCGCGGATGGTCCGGCGGTGCCCGCGACGGCTTCGTGATCTCCGCCGGCCACGCCACGCCGGGTTACCTCGCGGGCCGTATCGAACCGGGCCGGTGGGCGGTCGCCCTGGGCCCGGTCGTGCTGAGCCCGTGGGGGATGGCGTGGGAGGCGCGCGTCACCCTGGAACGCGGGCAGTCCGGCCCGGAAAGCGGTCCGCTGATCGCGTATCCGGCGCCGTCCGTCGGCCGTGCGGGCTGGTACCGCGGGGACTTGCACCTGCACACCGTCCACTCCGATGGCCAGCGCGATCCGAGTGAGCTGGTGGGGGCCGCGCACGACAGCGGCCTGGACTTCATCGTCTCCACCGACCACAACACCAACTCCGCCAACCGGGTGTGGCCGGCCTGCCGCACCGGCGGGTTGTTGGTGATCCCTGGCGAGGAGGTCACCACCAGGCACGGCCACTGGCTCGCCGTCGGCCTGCCGCCGGGTGGCTGGGTCGATTGGCGATACGCGCCGCGCGACGGCGTGTTCCCGCGCTTCGCCGGTGAGGTTCGCTTGGCCGGCGGGCTCGTCATCGCCGCGCATCCCGCCGCGCCGGTGCCGGGGTCGTTGTGGGAGTTCGGTTTTGAGCACGTCGACGGGCTCGAGGTGTGGAACGGCCGGTGGAACCTGGACGACGAAGTGTCGCTTCGCATTTGGCAGCGGCTGCTGTGCGAGGGCCGGCGCGTGGTGGCGGTGGGTGGCAGTGACTCGCACGCCCATCAGCAGCCGGTCGGTTCGCCGCAGACCGTCGTGTACGCGCGTGAACTGTCGGCGCCCGCTTTGGTGGATGGATTGCGCCGTGGCCGTTCGTACGTCGCCCGATCACGGGCTGTCACAGTGGAACTCACGGCGTCGTGCCGCGGCCGGGGCGCGGGTCTTGGCGAGACGCTGCCGGTGCCGCCTGGCGCGCCGGTCACCGTCACCGCCATGGTCACCGGGGCCGCCGGGACGACCGCGGCGTTGATCACCGCGGAGGGTTGCGTTGGCCGGGCCGCGGTGCCAGGGCCGGCGCGGACGATGCTGCGGTGGGAACTCGACCCCGCGTCGGCACGCTTCGCGCGGTTGGAGATTCGCGAGGCGCAGCGGCGCCCGCTCGGCTCGATGGTCGCGCTGACGAATCCCGTGTGGCTGGCCTGAGCGCGGAGGTTGCACGCCTGCGGGGTCACCCGCTCAGGCGATCAGTCCGCGGATGTCGTCGGCGGTGAGGGTTGCGCCGAATGCGTCGCCGTCGTCGATAACACTGGCAAACAGCTTGGCTTTGCGGGCGTTAAGGGCAACTACTTTATCCTCGATGGTGTCGTGGGCAATGAGCCTGTACACCATGACATTTCGGATCTGGCCGATGCGGTGCGTACGGTCGATGGCCTGGGCCTCAGTGGCCGGATTCCACCAGGGGTCGAGCAGAAAGCAGTAGTCGGCCTCGGTGAGGTTCAGCCCGAAGCCACCGGCCTTGAGGCTGATCAGAAAGACGGGCGCGTTTCCGTCCTTGAACCGCTGGATCGCTTTGGCGCGGTTACGTGTTCTCCCATCGAGATAGCAGTAATCGATCCCTTCGGCGTCGAGGCGATCACGGATTCGGCCCAGGAAGCGGGTGAACTGGCTGAACACGAGGGCGCGGTGACCACCCTCTACGACGTCGTGCAGATGCTCGGCGAGCGAATCGATCTTCGCGCTGGCCATCGCGTCGTGTTCGGGGTCGACCAGCCCGGGATGCAGCGCCATCTGTCGCAGCGTGGTGAGGGATTTGAGGATCGTGAACCGGTTGCGCTGCATGTCGTCGAGCAGGCCGAGCACCTTCTGGCGCTCTCGTTGCAGTCGCTTGTTGTACAGGGTGCGGTGCCGTGGCGGCAGGTCGATGTCGAGCACCTGCTCTTGCTTGGGTGGCAGCTCGGCGGCGACGAGTTCCTTGGTGCGGCGCTTGACCAGCGGCTTGATGCGGCGGCGGAACAGGGCCAAAAGTTCTGGATCGCCGGTCTTTTCGATGGGCTTGGCGAAGAAATCGGCGAACTTAGTCGGGTTGGGGAACAACCCGGGTGCGGTGATCGACAGCAGAGACCACAGCTCCATGAGGTTGTTCTCCATCGGCGTGCCGGTGATCGCCAGCTTGAACGGTGCGGTCAGCTTCCGTGCGCACTGGTAGGTCTTGGCGTGATGGTTCTTCACGTACTGGGCTTCGTCGAGGATCAGCCCGGACCACGGTCGCGCGGCGTGGGCGTCGAAGTCCAGTCGGAACAGCGTGTACGAGGTGACCACGATGTGGGCGCCGGCCGTGAGCTGGTCGAGGTCGGCGCCGGCGCGGCGCAGCGTGTCGAAGATCGGCACGACCGACAGCTCCGGGGCGAACCGGCTGGCCTCGGCGGCCCAGTTCGCCACCACGCTGGCCGGCGCCACCACCAGGAATGGTGCCATTCCCGGGTTCTGTTGGCGGACATGGCAAATCAGCGCCAGCGACTGGACGGTCTTGCCCAGGCCCATGTCGTCGGCGAGGATGCCGCCGAGCCCGTGGGCGTACAGGGTGGCAAGCCATGAGAAACCGTCGGCTTGATACGGCCGCAGTTGAGCGTGTAGGTCTGGTGGCGGCGGTGCGGGCTCCAGACCCTGCAAGGCGCGCAACCCGTCGACCTGGCGCCGCCACTCGTCGGCCTGGCGGGTCACGACTCCCAGCTCGGCCAGCTCGTCGAACATCCCCACCTGGAATCGGCTGATCCGGGGTGGCCCCTCTTCGACGTCGGTGAGCGCGCGGGCCTCTTCGATGAGCTGGCGCAGCTTTACCAGCTCGGGCTTGTCCAGCGCGAAGTAGGCGCCGTCGAGAAGCAACAGGTGCGACTGCCCGGCCGCGAGCGCGGTAAAGACGCTGACAAAGGGGACCTGCTTGCCCTCGATGCTGATCGTGACGTCCAGGTCGAACCAGTCCGTCTCGCCGGGCGCCGCCTCCGTCGACACGGCGATCACGAGGGAGCCGCCCGCCTCCCGGTAGTCCACCGGGTTGCCGCTCACCTCCACCGTGACATCAGGAAGCTCGGCGAGCAGCGGCTGAATCTCGGTGGCGAATCGCATTGTCTCCAGGCCGGACAGTCGCGTCCGGGGGATGAGCGTGCCGTCGGCGCCACGGAGCGCCCATTGCTCCAACGGCGCCTCGATGCCGGAGGCGAGGGCGTCCTCCGCCGCCAAGTCGCGGTAACCGGCATGGTCCGGCGTTGCTATAGGTGCGCGAACCTCGTTGTCGCCCACGCGGTATGCCCATGCCCAGGTCAATTCGAGTTCGTGCTCGGCATGGTAGTCGGCCAGCAGGACCAGCGTCGGCCCGACGATCTCGGGCGGCGTGAACGACCCGTCCGACGATGTCACGCCCGCGATATGGCGCAATCTCGGATAGTATTCCGCGGCGAACCGCGCCGCCTCGCCCGCGGGTATGAGCAGGGGCTGATCGCCGAGGGCCATGCGCTGTAGCGCCTTAGGCGCCGGCTTGTCCAGCCGGGCCAGCCGCAACCCGCCGTCGTCAAACACCACGCCATGACCCGACGACCCAACGAACGCCAGGGGCCGTGTTGCGGTGCCGGCGATCTGGAGCACGGGCTCGACCGAGAGATCACCCCGCTCGTCGGCCGTGACATTCAGGTGCAACTGGGCCGTGGTATGCGCCGGCACATCCTCCTGTGACCCCGCCTGTATCAGGTGCACGCCGACTCGGCGCGCTTCGTCCAGCAGCGGCCACAATTGCGGGGATTCGAATCGCAGTAGCGAGATCGTCTTCGTATCGCCGTAGGCATAAGACCCGTACGAATAGCGGTAGTAGACAGTCGAATTCGAACTCGACGCTCGATAGGTCGCATAGAGCTCCTGCAGCAGCCGGACCTGGACCTCGGGGTAACCGTTGTGGTGCAACATGTTTAGCGTGGCCCAGCTCAGATCGCCGGCCACCCAGCCGCCGCGCTTTCCGGGCCGCACGAGCCGCGCGTCCAGCGCCGGGGACGCCCCGTTCAGCTCGATCGCCAGCGGTGTCCCGACGCGATCGCTCGCCGAGACCGTGGGAAGCAGCGCGTCCAGCGATTGCCGCCACGCTGGCAGAGCCGGAGGAGGTTGGGCGGTCAACGTCGTGGTACCCGCGGCGAAGATCACGATTGCCGCGACATGCTTGCAGTTCACGCGCATCGGGCAGCTGCAGGATCCGCTTTCGACATCCCACGCGTCGGCGTCTACCGGTACCAGCTGCACCGCTGTCGTGTAAGCGCGGCCTTTGCTACCCCTAACGCCGCCGAAAAGTTTGCGGGCGTTCGGATCCCATACGCAGCTCAGGACCCTTCCGTCCTGCGCATAGGCCACCCCGCGGCGCCAGGTGTCCTGGTCCAGCACGTCGATCGTGCTGTCAAGGTCGATCGGCGGATACATCAGCAACTGCATGCCCGCACCGTAACGAGCGGCTCTGACAAGAACGTCCCACCACGCCGCGTGATGCAGGAACCGGTGCACATGAGGTTTGTGAGTAATCCCCGGCCCGGCTCAATGCTTCAGGCGCCGATGCCTAGTACCGCGACGAGGGCACGCTCGATCTTGTCCATCGTGTCAGGCGCCACGGTGCCCAGTCGTTCCAGTAAGCGCGTCCGGGCGACGGCGCGAATGCCGCGGCAGACGGCGACACTTTCGGTGTCTACACCTTCGCCGGGCGAGACGCCCGGCCGCAAGGGTGAGGTGGCGCGCGAGCTCGAGACCGGCACGACGACAACGAGTTCGTCCTCGATGCCGGTGAGGATTTCATCAACGGAGACGACGACGGCGGGGCGATGTTTGCCGGGCTCGCCGGTGCGTGCGGCGCCGAGAGCGACCAGCCAAAGTTCGCCGCGTCGCGGCTCAGGCAAGGCCGTCGCCGGTAGTGACGTCCCAGTCGCGGTCCTCATCGCTCGCGGCATCTATGGCGGCGTCGGCGCGAGTCGCATCGCGTTCGGCGCGGAACATCGCCTCGCGTTCGGTGCGGGTGGCAAGGTCCGCGAGCAGCGCAGCGATGGAGATGCCGCGCTCGCGCGCCTGTGCGGCTAGGCGGTCACGGGTCTGGACCGCAACCCGGATCGTCGTCGTGGGAGTAGACATATTGGTAGTCTACTCCGTAGACAGGCTCAAGCTACTTTTTCACTCGCGAAGCGTTGGCCGCTGCTCGGAGAAGATGATCCGGCGATTACCACGGGCGCGACGTGCCGATGCTCTCTCCCGGGGTGAAGGTGACCGGCAGCTTGCCCAGCCCGGTCATGCTGGGGTTGCCCAGGTATTGGTGGACGTTTTGGACGTCGACCTGGTAGTCGGGGATGCGGTCGAGGACCGCCTTGACCATCACCTCGGACATCAGGCGCGCCAGGTGCGAGCCGATGCAGCGATGCGGCCCGAGCCCAAAGGCGAGATGGCGGTTGGGCGTTCGGTCCAGGGTTATCTCGTCGGGCCGGTCGAACTCGTGCTCGTCGTGGTTGGCGGAGAGCCAGCTGATGACGACGCGGTCGTTCTTGCGCAGGTGTTGGCCGTTGAGTTCGACGTCTTTCGTGACGGTCCGGCTCAGGGTTTGGTTGACCGAGAAGTAGCGCAGGAATTCGTCGGTGGCGGTGCGGTACAGCTCGGGGTGGTCGATGAGTTGTTGGCGCAGCTCGGGGTGGGTGCCTAAGTGCAGCAGGGTCAGCGCGGTCTGCGAGGTGGTGGTGTCGACGCCGCCGGCGATGAGGTTCCAGAGGATGTTGAGCAGCTGTTCGTCGGTGAGGCGCTGGTCGTCGAATTCGAACTGGATGAGGAAGCTGGTCAGGTCGTCTTTCGGGTTGCCGCGCCGGGTGGCCGCGAACTCGATAACTTCTTGCATCATGGCGGGGACTTGGGAGATGGCGTCGATGTACTCGGGGCTGTCCTGCGGGATGGCCATGACTGAGTGGAAGAGGTTGGCGTAGAGGTGCCAGTTGTCGTACGGCAGGCCCATCAGCTTCATGGTGAGGATGGCCGGGACCGGGCTGGCGTAGTCGAGGACGAGGTCCATCTGTCCGTTGGCGATTTTTTGGTCGAGGAACCAATGCGCCGATTGCATCATGAACGGCTTGAGTTTCTGGACCGCGCCCGGCGAGAGGAACGGGGCAAGCGCGTGTCGTAGCGCCAGGTGGTAGGGCCCGTCGATCTCGCCGATGCCCAAGGCCGGCTGGCCTTCGGGCCGCGGGACGCCCATCTCGCCCTGGTAGTCGACGCCGTCGTCGGCGTTGGGCTCGTATTTGTGGGAGAAGGTGTCGCCGTCTCTTGCCGCTCGGCTGACCGCGTCGTAGCTGCTGAGGAACCAGAAGCCGCCGTAGTTCTGGTTCCAGGCGACCGGGCACTTGTGTCGCAGGTCGGCGTTGACGGCGAGTTCGTTGAGGTTGAATTCGTCTGAGTGATGGTCGAAGTCGACTATCGCGTCGTCGGTGACGTCGGGACGGGTTGTCATCTGAAAGTCCTCCACCGCGACGAGAGCCCTGGCTTTTTGCACTATCTTTGCATTATTACGCTCATGGTTCCGTCGAGAAAGGCCGCGATGAGTAGTCACCGGACGACCTTCAACCACGTCGGATTGTGTGTCTCCGATCGCGAGCGGTCGCGGCGGTTCTACGAGAGTGTGCTCGGGTTTCAGTTCTGGTGGGAGCTTGATCCGCCCGACGGCCCCACCGCGCAGCTCGTGCAGCTTCCCGAGCCGCTCGGCGTGCATGCGACCTACTTAGTGCGCGACGGGTTTGTGCTCGAACTCATGGACTACTCGAAGCGTCAGGTTCACGCCGGGTCGGAACGCGTCATGGATCAGATCGGGCTGACGCACATCTCGTTTTCGGTGTCTGATCTTCCCGGCGCTTTGGAGAAGGTCAAGGAGTTCGGGGGAGGGGTGGTCGAGGCGACGGTGACCGAGGCGATGGCGATGATCCGGGATCCCGATGGGCAGCTGCTGGAATTGCTTTCGGACGGGTGGTCGTCGGCACTGCCGCCACGGCCTTAGAGCGGGTTTCCTTCGTGCGCCTCCGGACGGGTCCGGGCTCGACAGGCGCGGCGCTTGTCGAGATAACTGTGGAAGACGTCGTGCCCGTTAGCAATTGAAAAGCATGGTCGCTAGCGAAGAAGTGCGCGACCTAATCGGCAACCGGGGAGACGTCGGACCGGAAGACGTAGATGAGGGTCGGTTGACGAGATGGAAAGGTCTTCAATCAAGACTGCACGGGGGTCGCGGGACCAGCCTCCGGGGCCGTGACGTTGTTCGATTCCATTTGCCGGTTGAGGACGCGAGCGGCCCGACCTCCCGGACCTACTTATTGATAGCTCGAACGCCGGAGACCAGCCCGAAGGCGATAAGGCGAAGGACATGGCTGCGCTCTTATCACGACGACGACAACAGAGCGATGGCGACGATTACGGATGGGATGGCCGTGCCGAGTTCGGGAGCCTGGGGGTTGTTTACCGCAGCATCAGCAGGATGTGGCTGAGCGCCAGTCGAGGCGACACACGGGAGATTGAACCGATCGCCGCGGTAACGCGAATGTCTGGGGCCGCTAGAGTGCACGTGTGTCGGTGAAAGCACGCGGGTCCGATGGTCCGGTCCAGGATGAGCTGCTGAAAAGGCTTCGCGAACGTATTGAGGCCAACCTCCGAGAGCAAAGTCTCATCCTGACGCAGGAGTACTGGATCCAGAACAGGGAGAATAACTCTGGACTGCTCGAACCCTTCGGGCTCTTAGGTGCAGCAACTGCCGAACAGATTACTGCCCTGGAACTGATTCGTACGGTCAATAGTGCGACGCACGACGGAAAAAGAACGCAAGGCGCCGCGAATATGCTTGCGTTGGTGACGGAAAGTCAAGGAGATCGCTACTGCCGAATGTGCGGCGACCGGACCCTACTCCACGTCGATCACATTAGACCTACTGCCAGGGCCGGCACTGACCACATCAGTAATCTTCAACTCCTCTGCCAGCCCTGCAACCTCGGCAAAGGCGCCACCGAGTTTGGGAACCTTCCTAGCGTCCTGCGGGTCAGGACAGACGAGTCAATTTCTGATGGACTGCGTTTTCTCCGCCTCAGTCTTCGCGCGGTTGAATCAGCGGGCCGCCCACTCGGTCGCTGCGACTGCGGGCGCTTAGCGAGCGAGGTAAGACTTTCCGTTTCCGGTCGAGAATCTTTGGCTGCTCATCTGATAAACCTACGCGTAACTTGTGAGGCTTGCGATGTCTAATGCGATCACCACACTAGAGCACGAGTTCTATGGATATGAACTCATACAAAACCCTAGCAATGCAAAGCTGCATCTATACGTTGCGGGCATCGACGCCCAGGTGTTAAGAGACCTCGTATCGATAGACAACGCTGTAAAATGGGATCCCGCCTCCGGACTTTGGCGCACGGGCGGTCGCAATCGGACTATTAATGAGCAGCATTGGGAGTCAATCCGTGATTTTCTTCACTCGTCCAACCAGGAGCGGATCCTTCCATCAGCGATCGTGATTTCGATTGATGAGGATGCTTTTGATTTCGTGGCGCATTCGAAGATGCCGCCGATCTCGAATGTGGTCCCCGGGGTGGTGAAGTTGAAGGGACGGTATGAGTCAGGTGCCCCACCCCTTAAGCCTGTAGAAGAATCGGACCGAACGGCCTGGGTACTCGATGGCCAACACCGAATCAAGGCTTTCCGAGGTTGGTCTCCGCCGGACCCCTACCCAGTGAATGTAATCATCATCAAGCGCTGGAAGGGTTCAGACTACGAAGATGTCATGAGACATCAGACCTATGAGTTGAACATGGGTCGACCGCTAAGCGACGATTTCAAGGCGGCAGTGCGGGAACAGTATGACCTTCAAGTGGGCCATAAAGAATACAAGCAGGAAATTGCCTTGAGTTGGATCCGCAAGGACCTGGAGGGCCGCGGTGCTGTCTTTGCGCCTAATAAGATCGTCGGGGCGACTAATTTGCGGCCGACTTATGTGATTACAATGAGCTTTCTGGAGTCGCTTATTCGTCTGGCATTCGACCATGACCCGTACCTCGCTATGAAGTACACACTCGAGAAGATGAGTCCTAGCGAAGTCAAGGAGGTCGGTAAGTACTTATTCGATTTTTACGAGGGTGTTCGGCTGTCTCTAGGCTTGATAAACCCAAATGTCAAAGGAACGATTGGATCTGGACCTGACGTAAACGCCGCCGTCGACTACTGGGATATTGCAACCTTACCTACGAAGTATAAGCAGCGGATATTGCACAACGTTGGATTAAAGGCCATCACGCGCGGCCTTCTATCCGAAGTGATGGGTGCAACCGCGCCGCAGTCTCCGCAGGATGTGGCATCGAAACTGGCGCATATGCGGGGTATTCCGTGGCACGACGCGGAACTCCAGGCACTCAAGGATGATTGGGTCGTGCCATTGGCGGATGCCCTGAAAACCATGTACAAGTCAACCGGCACCGATGTGAAGAAGAAGCAGTACCAGTTAATTCTGAGCAAGAAGGATAAGGCGACGGGCAACACCATTGGTACGTTCAACCTGCTCGCCCATGGGTGGTGACGGTGCGGCGGCCGGCCCAAACCTGGGCAGCACATACATCGCCACTAACCGGCTGCCGAGCGTTCCCATCGACGTCACCACTGCCGAGGATGGATGGTCGCGTAGGCGACCGCGGTGGATCCTCAGGGCTAACGGACATGAGTTCGCGGCCTCGCGGCCCCGAACAATGAACTCCGACGCTGAAGTCACGCCCTTGGAGCTTGACAAGCTGGGAACACCGTGTGTACGGCAGGTTAGGTTTGCCACCTAATCAGCGGTGCGGTAATGCCATAAGCAGCACGTTCGTAAGTAGTTTCACGTCGTTCGGAGTGTTCTGCAGTCCATTCCAGCGACGCTGATCGTCGGGCCCCAAGTTCCAGGTTCCGTAGGACCACGCCGTCACTTCTGACAGCGCGGAAAGCTGATGATCCAGTCCGATTCCGGGAAGGGCATCGGCATCGTGACCCTCGGTCAACGCGTCCATGACGTATCCAAGCGCTTGGATACCAACCCCATGAGTCAACCGAGACTTCCGTGGAATCAACTTCCATTCGATCGGCCAAGTAGCCTCGACAAGACTCCAAAAGATCTTCAAGTGGACAATCATCTGTTCGATGTCACCTGATCCATCAGCGGGATCACGGTACTGGTACAAAGCACCGTCATAGAGGCTGTTCTCGATCATCCTCAGCACGCTATTGTCTTTGATATAGCCATCTGGCGATGTCGGTGTAGCGATTGCGCCGCGGAATGGACTGTCGATATCTAGGTTGAGACGCGTCATGAGCTCGGCAGGAAGACGTCGACGAGCATACTTCGGCGGCAGGTAACCGGTTGCTTCCGGCAGCAGTTCGTGGATCAGACCCTTGGGAAGTGGCTTTGTGTTATTCACAAGGATAAATTGGGACCGCTGCTCCTCGGCGTCGGAGGCAATGAAACCGACAGCCGCAACAGGGAATTCGGCTACGTCTGCGTCGCGGATGGCAGCGACCCGTTGTTGACCATCGACCAGAAGCGCCGGCTTGTCAGCGTCCTCGACCGTTTCATCTACCGGGATGATCAATTCGCCCACCGCTGAATATTCGACTGCGCCGCGCCGCCGCTTCGTTTCGAATCGCACGCGCGAATCGAAAGCGAGGACAACAGCATTCGGCAGCAGCGCATCGGGAGACTCGATGTAGCGACGTATCGCTCTGATGTGATTTAGAACCTCCGGGCGTTGGTAGCCGGCTAAGCCGCCGTCTTTTGATCGTCGAACACGCGAGACGGCAGTGAAGTCAAGAAGATGCTTGCCATCGATCCCAAAACAATAGATTCTGCGTTCACCCTGCCGCACCTCAAGTGCTGGCACCCTTATCTCATACCTGTCAGCCACATTTCATCCTTCCCCGACGTATGGGCTTGGTCGGTTTCAACTGCTTCATCTTCTCTGCAAGCACCGACAGATTGTGGAAGCCGCGTCGCTTATTGCGTTCACTACCACGGAAGATCGCGATCTCGATCCCATGCTCCGCGCAGAGACCGCACTGACAATCGCGCCACGGCGCTCGCGTGAGCGTGCGACGGTACTGATCGCCGTAGTCGCCCTTGAGGCCAATGATTTCGCTGTAATTCAGTACGGCACCCAGGGCTTCATCGACGTCGCAAGATCCCTCGTCGAATGCCCGCAGGCTTCGGAGACTTGTTCTTTCGGCCTCGATTGCGCGTCGTTGCGAGACCGTCCCGGAAAGGATTGCTTTCTTGAGCGCAACATTACCGTCAACCTGCGGGACGCGGATGGCCGCGTATCGACCGTCGGCGGTGTGGTAGTTGTCTCGATCGTCCATGAAAGATTGTCTGAACGATGATGTGCTATCAAAGCTCGTCACGCCCAATCTGCTGAACTCCGCGATAGATTCGATGCGAGTGATTCCCAGCAGATGAAGTTGGGTATCCGCGCTGCGGACGTTTGCGATCTCTTCTAGACATGCGAATATGTCGGGAGTCTTCAATGCAACCATGCCACCCAAGGCAATTCGTCGATAGCCCATGCCCTGAAGTTCTTGCACGCTGTTGGCAAAACTAGCCGGATCCCAGCCTTGCGCCGCCCCGATTGGTTCGAAGCTCGCGCGTTGATCTGCGACTGCCGATAAGAATTTCTCGGCGTACGTAAGTGAGATGCGGCGCCTCTCGACCCATTCCGTCTGAGGATCACCGGAGCCCGGCCGGCGGTAGCCAAGTATGACGTGATCGATGCTTACTCCTGCGTCGAAGCCACATTGACCGTAGAAGTCGAGGACCTCGTTAACTGAGTACGGTGGCTCTGGTTCATTCACATAAGTGAATGCGCCACAGTCTCCGAGTGTGTTGATCGTAGAAGGCAGGCGGAAGAAGCCCCTGACCCCGAGTCGATACAGGCGCTGCCGCTGCGGCATTGAGTACTTGCCAACTTCTCTCGCTGAACCGTCCACGACAGCTTTCGACACGAGAATCCCGTCGTATGGGCGCATGGCTAGGACCTCGTGTGCGTAGAGGTCATCGCGTTGGCGGACACGGAGAGGGTGGTACTCGTCGTGGAGGAAGTCATAGGAAGGGCTGACTTGGTCTTGGCTGTCGGGGAAGTAGAACTTCATGCTTGCTCCTTGCGCGCAGCCACGTACGCTCGGGCAAGATAGTTCGACAGCGCTGATATGTGCTTAGAGACGTTCTGCAATTCGTTCCAAGGCAAGCCGAGTTCGGCCCATGTCCCACTCGTCCACCGACAATGATCGGCGATGCGAGATATTTCTCGGCGAGCAGCTTCGTCGGCGCCTGGCTTATTCACGTCGACGTGCACCATGACCCGGTCCATGAGCCGACCCATCGCCCTGATCCCAACGCCGCCCATTAATTTCGACTTTGACGCAGACTGGCCCCACGCGTCAGGAAAGACGTCCCGGACCGCGCACCAATACGTCAACAGGACGCGCCTAATGCCTTCGGTGTCAGTCGATCCCGTCGCCATGTTCCGGTATGGAAATAAGACGCCCGATGGAGATTCGAGAGACTCGCGTAGCGCCTCGATCAGGCTGGTGTCAGTAACTACTGCCTGTCGGCGATCTTCGGCCTCGGTCGAGGGGCGCTTGATGAGGCCACAGAACGGTGACTCGGGGTCGCGGTTGAGCATTTCGACCAGGGCCGACGGCATCTTGCGTTGCGACAGTCGTGGTGAGGGCGCCGAAATGACCTCGGGAAGCAACTCCGTGACGAGGTTGGCGGGAAGTGGTGCAACGGTGTTGACCCGCAGGAATTGATCACGTTGCATCTCCAACGTGGGAGCGACGAAACCCGCAACCGGTACGGGAATCCGGCCGTTTTTCGTCTGAGCCAGTGCAAGGCTTCGTTGTTGACCGTCCACAATCCAGGCTGGCCGTGGCGCCGTGTCGTCGGACGGAATCGGGATTTCCAGCGTGCCGGCTGTCGCAAAACCGTCCGTCGCGCCGGGACCCCGACTGGAACGGAAGCGAACCGTATCAGGAAGAGCGAGGATCAACCCATTTGGAAACAAAACTTCACCCGAGTTCAGATAGTCGAGGATCTGCTTGACGTGGTTCCGTCGTTCCGGGCGCTGATAGCCGATCAACTTGCCGGCCTCATCACGGGAGATGCGTGCGACATCCGCGACCGCGCTCACCTCATCGGCCGCCAACGTAAACAGGTAGAGAGGGATTGTCGGGTTCTGCTCTATGCGGAGAGCGCGGCGCTCGAGGAACTTTTCATCGTTCGCAGTCACGGCGAACCTACAGCTTCACGAAAAAGTTGGCCGAATCGCTTTTGTTCACAGGCGATGCCGGCGTCGCGGACTTGACGCAATGCCCGAGTTGCAGACAACCCCTGCTCTGCACCTGTTAGCTTCCGGATCAGACTTGTCAGTTGCGCATCGGTCATCGGGGACCGTTCGTAGCGTTCGATGTACGACGCAGAGCGGGCCCACTTAGACCACGCCCTCTCGTCTTCGACGGTATAGAGTGCTGAGTGTGACCGTCGGGAGAGCCACGCTCTGGCCATCCGGATGGTCAAACTTGACCTGGTTCCGCCGAGCTCGCGCCGAAGCGACGTATCCGCTGGCAGCCTAGGCAGCCCCGGAATGTTCCGCGCCCCTCCAAGCAGAAGGAGGTCACCCCCGCGTGCGGCGAGGGCACCTAGGTCGTCGTCCATCGCCCGCGCGTAGCTTTCTGACAAGACGAGCAGTACGCGCTTGTCCACAGTTTCAGGCAGGTTGTGGGTCGCATCCAACGAGGAGAGCCGCCCCCACCAGTCGCGTGTCTCAGCTTGCCCCGAGCCCACGGAGTCTGGATGGCCACCGGCGAAAGTTGCTGCATATGCCGGCCCCTGGTTGGTTGCATCACGTAGGCCCAGGCCCGCGGATGCTACAAGCAATCTGACGTCGACTCCGGCATTTGCTACGTCGCTCACAAGGCAGCGCACTTGTTGCCACGCTTCGCCCTGGTAGAGATCAAATAGCCTGACCGTCGCCTGCGCACCTTCGACGCGCCGACGCCACACGCTGAAGCGCGACGCAGGGTCTCCGTTCGGAAGCGACCGCAACCGGAGGGAGGCAGCAGGCACCTGCGATTTTCGGTCCGTGCAGTTCACTACGATCGTCAGTTTTTTCAAGCGATGTCACCTCCGATCCAAAAACTACAGGCGAGTTGTGTCGGCTATCCGGTGTAGTTTCGAGCTACTATAACCGCACCCACCCACGGGAGATGACCATGAACACACCTGCGGTAGTCCTTCTAAGTGGCGGCCTCGACTCAACGACAGCGTTAGCGATCGCCAAGGATCGCGGGTACGTCCCGTACGCACTGTCTTTCAGATACGGCCAGCGCCATGCGATTGAACTAGAGGCAGCGGGCCGCGTTGCTCAAGCGCAGGGCGTCGCTCGGCATGTCGTGGCAGACATCGATCTGCGAGTGTTCGGGGGTTCATCGCTGACGTCCGACATCGCGGTTCCGAAACACGACACGGCCGATGCGCTAACAGATGAGATCCCATCCACATATGTGCCTGCGCGGAACACCATCTTCTTGTCCTTCGCGCTGGCGTACGCCGAGACTGTCGGGGCCTGCGACATATTTATAGGTGTGAACGCTCTCGACTACTCCGGTTACCCGGACTGCCGCCCGGAGTACATCGCGGCCTTTCAGGCGATGGCAAACCTTGCGACAAAGGCCGGCGTGGGAGGCAGTTCCGTAACGATCCATACACCCCTGATCGAGATGACCAAAGCTGAGATTGTGCGGACTGGGCTGGACCTCGGTGTCGACTACAGTCTTACTTCGTCGTGCTACGACCCAGACCGGACGGGCAAGCCCTGTGGCCACTGCGATTCATGCCTCCTGCGCCTCAAGGGCTTTGCCGAAGCCGGCCACGTCGATCCCCTTACGTACCAGGCGGCCTGACAGTGGCGTATAAGGTCAAAGAAATCTTCTATACGCTGCAGGGCGAGGGTTTTCATACGGGACGACCCGCAGTTTTCCTAAGGTTCGCGTCTTGCAACTTGTGGACCGGTCGTGAATCGGACCGCAGCAGGGCCATCTGCAAATTCTGCGACACCGACTTCGTCGGTACGGACGGGCAGGGCGGGGGCCACTTTCGAGATGCGGAGCAAGTCGCAACCGCTGTCGAACGTGAATGGCCCGAGGTTTCGTGGGACCGACGGATGGTTGTTTGCACGGGTGGTGAACCGCTCCTGCAGCTCGATGAGGTACTCGTGAATGCACTACACGACCACGGGTTTTATGTCGCGATCGAGACCAACGGAACTCGAAGTGCCCCTAAGGGAATCGACTGGGTCTGTGTTAGCCCGAAGGTCGGGGCGCCCTTGCTGCAGACCTCGGGGGATGAATTGAAGCTGGTGTTTCCCCAGGAGGGCGCCGATCCTGAACAGTTCGAAAGCCTGGACTTCCAGTCATTTCGACTATCGCCGATGGATGGTCCATCTATCCGCGAGAACACCGCGGCGGCGGTCGAGTACTGCCTGAAGCGTCCTAAGTGGCAGCTGAGTTTGCAAACTCACAAGTATCTAGGAATACCATGACGGAAACGGCAGAAATCTACTGGGAGTTCACCTTTGAGGCGGCTCACAGGCTTCCCAATGTTCCAGTTGACCACAAGTGCTCACGCTTACACGGGCATTCCTACCGGGCGCGCGTCCACGTTGAAGGCCCAATCGACCCACGATCAGGTTGGATCGTCGACTTCGGAGCCATTAAGGATGCGTGCAAACCGGTCATTGCACAGCTCGATCACTACTACCTCAACGACATCACTGGCTTGGAAAACCCGACCAGCGAGAACCTGGCCATGTGGATCTGGCGTGAACTAGCAGCTTCACTTCCGATGATGTCGGCGGTGAGTGTCTCGGAAACGTGTACTTCCGGGTGTATGTATCGCGGTCCTGGAGGCCGGCCGCAATGACAGCGATGCCCGACATCCAAGGGGAGAGCGATTCTCGGGGAATCGAGATCGATGAAGTGGGTATTGCGGGTTTTCGTCAGCCTATACGGTTCGACGACGATGTTCTCAGCCAAGCCGGAATCGCCGATTTCGAAGTGACAGTGCGACTTCCGGCGAACCGTCGCGGCACGCACATGAGTCGGATGGCTCAGGTAATCAAAAGCAGCCTAAACGTAGTTAACCCTGAAGCATTCCCCTCCGTGCTTAAGGCCTTGGTTGATTTGCTAGAAGTCGATGGCGCGGCCGTCGTCATGGCCATGCCACTAGCCACTGAGGTGATCGCCCCGGTGAGCGGCGAGTCCGGTTGGCAAGTTCACGAAATGCGCATGACCGGCAATCTAAGCCCCGAATCTTTCAAGCTCGCAGTCGAGGTAGCAACCGACGTCACCACATTATGCCCATGTAGCAAGGCGATCAGCGACTACGGCGCACACAACCAAAGATGTCGCGTTTCGTTGACGACATTCGGTGACGGCGACACACCGTACCCGCTGAGCATCGCATCGATGATCGACATGATCCGATCTACTTGCTCGTGCCCGGTGGTTCCTGTAGTGAAGCGTTCGGATGAGCGGGCACTCACTATGACCGCCTATGAGAACCCTATGTTCGCGGAAGATTTGGTTCGTGAGCTATCACTGGGGTGTCGAGACCGTGGCGTGGCGCACAGAGTCTTCGTACGGACATTGGAGAGCATCCATAGCCACGACGCGGTCGCGAGTGTGTCGTGGAGTCCCGCGTAACCTGTAATACGCGGCTTCGGTCCGGTCGATCCGCCCACCTCATTCGAGACATCCTTTACCTGAGGCGTGCAGGCAGCCGGGGCGCACCTCGTTTGCCTAGCAAGGTGTTTGCCGGCAGTCAACGCCAATGCAGACTCTTGGATGATTCGACTCATTCTTGTTGTCTTGTGATGTGATCTTTCAAGGCGTGGAGGAAGGCAACCGCACCACCACGCCTCGGCAGGATTTGCCGCATTCTCGGCCGAACCTTGTCGATTTCTTTCGTCGCTGCATGTTGTGCGTGCCACGTGTCCACAATCATGTAGTCAGCGGATGAGGCAAGGTTCTTCAGTGCGGTCGTTCCGGTAGTGTCCTTGTTATGGGTAAACGACTTCAGATGTGTTAATTGGTCAAGTCGCTGGCGTAGTTTTGGTACTGCAGACTCGAGCAGGGTATAGAGGCCAAGGTCGGCCGAGTCCAACTTGGACCACGGGTTGTCCTCAGATTGCTCGGCAGGCAAGTCCGGCCAAGGTGGCAGACCCAACTCTGCCAAAAGGGAACGCATAGAGAGAATTTGGCTGGGTTCTAAGCGTTGAACATATTTCGCGGTCAACCCGATGACACTTTGCGCGAAGTTGAGGCGATCATTGGGCGCTGGGCAAGGATTGGTTACAAACCCGTCGAGCAACTCCAGTACCCAATCGATGCTCGCCAATGATGCGATCCGTGACCACATATCAGAGGCAATCGATAGTAGGGACGTATACGCCACTTGGTCGGGTGCCGAGTCGAGTACTGCCCATGCTAGGTCGTTGAAGGCGTTCCGCACGGACTCACTAGCGTTGTCTTGGAAGGCAAGGGCGAGAAGTACTGCATCGACGAACTTGCGCTGGGACGGCTCCGCCGCGGCTTTCGACGCCAGTACACACAGCAGGTCCATGGTAGCTCGGACCTGGTCGGCGTTGACACCGTCGGTTGCGCTGATCAAATTCTCCGCCAACTGACTCGATAAGTCTTCCGAAACCGGAAGCAGCGGCCAGTTCTTCGCGTTCTCACGCGCCGTACTCGCTGCCTCTCCCCAGCGTTCGGGACTCGCAACTCGGGCCATCCACTGGATCCAGTCGTTGCAGGAGTTCGAGACGAGGGCTTCCAGATGTGGCAAAAGTAGGCTCGTCCCCCGTGGTATCTGAACGCCATCGGAGGCCAACTTTCGAACCGCGCCGAGTACGGGCGTTGCGAATGTGGCGTCACCCATCTCGAGCACTGCGTTAATGGCCAGGCCGATGACATGCTCCTGAGGATCTGCGAGAAACAGTTCAACGACGGCTGAGTACTGCTGTCGCCCGTACAGGCGACGCGCCTCCTCGAGCAGATCAGTGACCGTTTCTTCGACCATTGGGCCATGCAACGTAAGCCCTTTGAGGAACAGCCGATCCTCATCGCTCACCGCAGATAGTTGTCGCTCGATACGGGCTTGGTCGCCATCCTGCCGTGCACTCAGGTATGCCAGCGCAAGCGCGCCACGACTGCGCGGGATATCCACCGAGCCGAGCAGGGGCGCGTACTGGCTTTGTAGATCCGCTTCCCGGAAAACTTGTACCGGCGATCTTCCGGTCTGAATGATGCGCGTCTGCCAGATTGCCTCAAGCATGAACTCGGACACTGTGCGTGGCCGACGGATTTTCTGCAGCTCCTCGAAATACGGTTGCCCAGCCAGGGCATCCCAACGATGTTGCCCTGCAAACAGTTCGATCTGCAAAAATCTCATGTTCTCTTGGCTGAGAGTACCCAGGCGCTGAAGGCTGTCGTAAGCGTTCTGCGCAGTGACGAAATCCTGCTGTGCGATCGCCAACCGCATATCCCGCAGCAAGTCCGACTCGTCGGGTTTGGCGTCAGCGGGATCACGATCTATAGATGACCGAGTGGTCGTCATAGCTTCCAACGCATCGAGAAATGCCTCGTGTTTCTCGCGCCGAACCATAATCGGTACCAACCGGCACTCCGAATCGTCCACAACAACTGCCTCTGGATCGTTCGCAAGCGTGGCGGCGGCGGGTCCGATGAACGCAGCGAAGATTTCTCGCGCCTGCCGCTCGCCCTCGAGGTCGTGTGCCAACAGGCTAAAGCCCGGATGGTCGCCAAGGGGCAGCACGACCCAACTCCCGAGCGAGGAATTCCAGAGAGGCTGTTGTGCGTCGACTACGCCGCGGATTTGGGGCTCGTTGGATCCGAAACGCGAAAGATCTCCAACCAGGTCAAGCAGTTCCGAGGTCACAGTGTCCCTCCGAACCTCTCGAAATAGTCGATACGGGCTTGGGATACAAAGGCCTGGTCGGCCTTTAGTTCGATGTACTCTTCCCGAACGTCGATGCCGCCGATGGTCAGGTTCATCGAACCCACGACCGCATAATCGTCCGCCACAATGGATTTCGTGTGAAGCAGATTGGCTTCATCAATCCTGATGTTGATCCGGTCATTCACACGTTGGTCGGCGCTTAGAGACTCTATCCGGTTGATAAAGGTTCTGTTATGCGGATCCGGTGTAGTGCCGATGACGATGGTTGTGCCCGTGACAGCGAGAGATACCAACACCTCGGCAAGCGTGGTAGGGCGATTGCCCCACGATGCTAACGGACCGAACGTACCAGCGGAATTATCAAGAATCGGAAGGTCTGTTATCCATGGCGATATCAGCCAAATGCACTTACTTGAAGCAGCCAACTCGGTAGCCAGTAAGGCGGCAAGTAGTTCGCGGGCCTCGCCCGAACTATGTGTCTGGGCCTTGCGGATTACTCGACTCACCTGTACCACCCCTGGAGTCGCAGCCAGACCTGGGGGTTCGAGTCCACGTCCAAAACGGCGACCACCGTTGGGTGCACAAACATTGTGTCGTCTTCGACCGGAGCCGTTTCGAGGTCAAGTAGCGCGGGTCGGATCGCGTCGCGCGCTGAATTGCTAAAGACGAGGCGCACCTCACCAGCAGACACAAGCATTTCGTGAACCGCCTCGCGAGTCTCGGTGTTCCACTCTTCCACCGAAACCTGCGCGGGCGCAAAATTGGCTGTGGCCCTGAGCGCCGGCAAGTCAAGTGGAGGTAGGGCTGCGTACGCGTTGGTGATCCCGGTCGGTTGAGCATCCGAACCAGATGGCCACAAGACGTTGGCGATAGCACGCGAACGTCGTTGCTTATCAGCATCTTCCGGTAACTGCAGTACCGCGTCGTAGCTCACCCTGTCCGACAGGACCGCGGCAAGAGCCCGAGAACTCGGGGACAGGCCGGCGTCGAGCAAGCGGTTTCGTAGTTCGAGCCAGTCGCCGACGGCATCGAAGAGACCAGGGTCGGCGCCGGGCCCAAGTAACCGAGTAGCCAACGCAGTCTTCGCAAACCGCTGCACGGTTACGCCAAGTTCAGCTAGACGTGTGTAAAAACTTTCGAGTTGTGTCAAGGCAGCATCGTGTCCACTCGGCCAGGCATCGATAACTGATTGCCGCAATTGATTCAGGACATCGTCCTCCTGCGCCATCACCGAGACCATGTCCGTGTCCAACCTCTCGAGGTCAGACGGCGCGATCGCCGTGGCGAGTGCGTAGCTCACCAGGTGCGGAGATTCCTTGACACCGCGCATGCACGATTCGACTGCACCGATGCCGCCCGGACCGGTTTCTGTGATCCACGCGAGGCGATCATCTTGGGCGTCAAGGTCGATAACTAGCGAGTCGCTGTCGACGCCGCGGGCAAGGCTGTCCATGCCCCGCAGCAGCACGGTCGCTGCGGTGAGCGTATAGCGGCGGTTGTACCACGTCAGCCAATCGTCTGTCCGGGCAGGCGCCTGCGCGACTTGTAGTGCGTCACGGACAAACTGGACCACTTCTGGCGACTCGAATAGATTTTCGTCAACGGTGGCCGTGTCAGAGTCGTCGTCCTCGCCCTGGGAATCTGCGGTTTCGCCGTCGTCTTGGTCATCGCGCGATTGGCCAGCAAGGAACGCGGCGCGCCGCAGTTCGTCCGCGAGTTCCCTGTCGCTGAGATTTTCGATGTCAAGTTCTCTCAAGGTTGCCCGGGACCAGAGAACCTCGGCAGTCAATGCCAGTGTCTGCCGAGTAAATCGATCGATTCGTCGCGGCAAAAGGTCACTATGCAGAATGTGCCAATTCAGCCACGCAGTTCGTTCGGCGGCGGTAGGGGTTGGCTCGGGCGGTGGAACATTCACGTGCACCGCAAGCCCGTCGACGAAGGTTTGTTGCCCCAGCGCCACCCGGTTTCGCTGGCTGTCGCAAAACTCGAGTTCAAGTTCAATTTTGTTGGGCTGGAAGATCGAACCGACTGCGCGCCTCGCGAAGCGGACCTGCCGAACCGCGTTCCCCCGCGAATGAATATGGCAGATCACCCGTTCGAAAACGCTGCGTACGGATTCGGGCAGGTTCAGTTCGATGCCCGCATCTTCAGAAGACAGGCAATTCTCCCAGGCCGGGTTGACGCGACTGTAGTCCTTGACGGGCAAGGGAACGTCGTCCAACGATACGTGTGTGGGCGTTAGAAGAGGTACGTCGGTTTCGTCTACCTGCACAGTCCCCTGCGAGGTAGCTGCATAGGTCGATTCGACGTCGAGGATCGTCGGTCCTGCGTCGGCAGTGGCAATGACTGGGACCCAATGTCTCTTGGTGTCTGCTCGGACGCCGAAGTGCCGACTCACGGTGCCCGGCATGAAGTCGCGAATCGTTCGGAGGACGGGAAGGTAGGCCGTGTTGATCAGTTCATCAGTGTCCAATCCCGGGCCAGTGAATGACACGTCGGTGGCGAGCAAGTCGTCGAAAAGGTTCCCAGGTGCGAAGTCCCGCAGCGGGATTCGGCGAGTTACGGTCGGATCGGTCGGGGAAGGTGTCTCCATCTCCCAGTTGTCACGGAGGCGTCGGACGAGAGTTGGAATGACGGCCAGCAACAGCGGACGCGGCCCGTCCCACAGCAGGCTGTCGACGTCCGATACTCCGCGGGCGTCATTCCGAAGCCCAAGCGCTTGTCGGATGTAGCGGCGTAAGCGGTTCCGGGCGGGTCCGGGGGACAAGACGCTCTCCAAGAGTTGTCGAGCATGAGCTTGTCTTGTCTGCATTTGTGTTCGCTTCGAGACCGAATCGGCCTCTAGAACGTCCGCCGGTCCGGTCATATCCGACCAGACGTTGTTGGTCGTCGAATAGTCGTCGAGTTCGCGGCTAACCCATTCCAGCAGGATGTATACGCATTGGATACGTTGCACGTATCGATTGTCTAGGGGCAATGATTTCGGTGGCAGCTCCGGATCAAACAGCGTATCGTACGCGTCCCACGCAGCTTGATCACGTCCCCAATCGCTGAGGACCACAACAGTCCAAGGGCGGGTTTTCGGATTGCGACCTGCTCGACCCTTCCTTTGGAGGAAACTCGCGGCATCATGGGGAGCTTTGTGCTGAATAACCGCGCCGACGGTGTCGTCATCGAATCCGACTTCCAATGTCGAGGTGGCCACAATCAATTCGGCCCGCTCGTTGACACCGCGGTCTTGCGATGAGGTGCGGCCGATGTTGAGTTGACGATCGATGTCCAGACCATGCCCAAGTTGCTCGGATAGCCACCACCATTGCCCTTGCGGGTCTCTTGACACCGGCGATTCGCGGGTGGGCGGTCTCATGCGATCTTGGCGCTCCGACCGGAGATGAGCCAACGTCAACACTGGCCTTGTCTTCGCGCGACCTGGAAACGCCCACCCTTCGGCATCCATGATGTCCCAGTAGAGCCGGTTCGTAACATCCAGTTTGTCGGTGAAGGTGAAGACTTTGTTCCCGCTCACCCCGTTCGACGCCATGGGGGGCGCGAACGGGTCTGGCTCCAAGGTGTCCAGACACCGTGTCAGCACCATCGCCGTCTGGATGGTTGTCGATAGTGTCCCCGTGCCGGATGCTGGATCGTGTCGTACGGCGAGCAAGTACTCGGCGCCCATTTCTTCCATCTGGGAAGTGTCGGGACTGACGACTTCTATTTGGCTCACGGGAACATTGATGCACTGGGCAAGGAACTCACCGGCATTCCGAAGCGTCGCGGACAAGGCGACCCACAGTGGCTGCCGGCCGAGCGCGTGGCGCAGTCGGCGAAAGAGGTACGCGTTCTGCGCGCCAGTTGTGCCCTCGTATATGTGTAATTCATCAAGGAGGACGACCTGCAGGCTCGCCGGTTTGATGCCGAAGGCGCGCAAGTTCCCCGGATATGCCAGCTGGCGATTTAGCGATTCTGTCGTCGAAAGCATGATGTCTGGAGGCGACTTCTTGGCCGAGGATCGCGTCAGTCGCACGAAGCGTTCGTCAACATCCTTCCCACAGGAAACACAGACCAGTCGTTCGCGATCGCGCGCCAAATCCTTTTCAGTCCATGCCATTTTGCCCTGACAATCGTCATCTGGGCACAGTAAGAATGGACAGATGAAGGCGTTAGCACTGTTGAGGGCAGTCCTTCGCCACGCGCTCCTAACCACGCTGGAATTGTATGGCGTGAGCGAGAACCAAGTCGCAGCAGAGATCGGCCGTCTGGTCGATGAGTCTTGTGACCAAGCGCGCTGCGCGAAACCCACAACTGTCCGGAACTGGTCTTTCAGCAACTCGCTGCGTGGGTAAATCGCCAGGGCGACAACGCCGTTACGTGGGTTCTCATTAATCGTATCCGCGATGTGAGCGAGCACTGGTAGGTAGAAGGCCAACGTCTTACCACTGCCGGTGCCGGCTGTGATCATCACCGCGCGCGCCGGACCGCCATTTAGGCACGCGAGAATCTTTTCAGTAGCTCCTATTTGGAACTCCGAGACGCTTGGCAGTAGGAGTGCATCAAAGACAACCGAACTCGCTTCCTTTGCGAACTTAGATATCCGGTCGCGCGCATTCCCGCGGGCGATGTTGCGCTTCGGCCTCCGCCGCGGGCGATGGAGAAATCGGTAATCGAGAACTAGCGCACGACCGTCGGTAACGGGCCTTGACGAAAACGATTGGCGGAGCATGGAAATCAGTCGGACAGTCTCGGCGCAACGAGTTCGGTAACCCCCGGTCGGCGTCTCGACCAGCAGGCCTGCCTCACGTAGTTCGTCGACGAGGCCTTCACCACCGTCGAATGAACTGGCACGTTTATACACCTCGTCGAGCGTCCATTGACCCGCAGTCGCGCCCCACGACAACAGACGTGCTTCGCTTAATTCGAGAGAGGTTAACAACTCCAATGCTTCGGGTGAAGGTGTCATGCGCTTATCTGTCCGAGTCGGATCCGAAGGAGTTGGTCCGCGCCAGTTTGTTTCAACCACTCGGACACGTTGTCGGTCATCTGGTCGAGTGTCGCCCCCGTGCGAGAGCATGCAAGTAAGAATTGACGCACGTCCTCGTTGCCGAACGCTTGGGAAAACGCTGTATCGAACCGTTCTGCAGTGGCCGCTAACGTGGCGTCGGAGGACTCGTTGGGAATGGTCTTCGTCAAGTCGAGCAGCGGTTTCCGCAACTTCTCCAAGAGATCTCGCTGTGACTCCTGCCCGGGAAGGGCGGCCATAAGTCGGATGAGAGCATCGAGATCGTCGATGCGACCTACTCGGTCTTGAACGAATTGTTTCCATTCACGCTCGACGTGGGTCTTCAACTCAGTCACGTACTTCGGGAGCGTCTTTTGCAGTTGGTTGACGTCCCGACGTAACGCACCCTTGGTGACAACCGCCTCCAGAGCCGATCGGATAATTGCAGCGCTATGCGGAGATGGTGTTGCGACCCAGCCCTGCTTGCGACCGACGCTCACCGCCGTCGACAGGTCCGCCAAAGTTTGGATTTCGGAGCTGAGCAGTTCTTTTGCAGCTGAAGCGGATTCGTTCTTGTCCGCTTTGTCGCGAGACTGCACCGCTGCATCCACGGTCTCTCGCGCGGATTTGATCCATTCTGGCACATTCGACATTAGGCGGAGGCTCCCGTGATGGAATCAATGTAACTTAGCGCTTTGTTTCCTAGGTCGTTGATCTGCCCGCTCAAGTCGGCTGCTGACTCGCCACCCGCCAAGTCGTACTTGGCGAACTCCACGGTCTGCTTGATCGCGTCGCGGATGACGGCAAGATCCTGGCCCAGTTGGACTACACCCCGAGCCCAGGGTTGGGCCACGACTGCGCTCGCAGGGTCGTGTAAATCTAAGTTGGCTCCTGTCCTGATTCGTGCGTCCCACGAATTCGCGTTGCCGAGTGCGCGGTTGACCGCGCGGTCGAAGTCGCCGTAACCGTCTGCCGGACGAAATAGCAAGCTGTTCTTGGCTCGGTCGGCGACTTCTCGTACAGCGCTTAGGGCTGGTTCGAGATCTGCACCATCAAGGAATGCCTCGACTTCGGATTCTGCAGCCTTCAGCAGCTTCGCCTGGTCCGGGGCAGCGGATTCAATCGCGGTAAGGAGGTTCTGCGCTGCCAACTTGAGTTGCGGGAACGCATCTGAGGTATGGCTGATCTCTTTGAGAGCCGTGATCGGCGAATTTAACGCCGCTGTGGTTGCCTCAGCTCTGTGAACCGTGTCGAGCATCTGTGGTTGGTTTGAATCACCTTGCCTCACCGCGTAGAGATCTGCGAGCCAGTCGCGCGTATTGATTTGCGAGAGTGCATCTTTCGCCACGAGCTCGACCTCCGACCATCTTCCGATAGGCGGGAGGTCGCGACTGGCGGCGTGCAGCGTGTTGAGAGACAACCGTGCGATCGCATCGAGTCCGAGTACCTGGTCTCTGACGCGTATGCCATCGCGACGTGCCAGCAACTCGGTGCGGACTTCGTCAGCACACGAGTTTAGGTAGGCCTCAAGTTGCCGCCGCAACGCGGCAGGCTGGTATCCACCCGGCCAGCGGAACTTACCCTGCGTCTTGTCCCAGTGACCATGTTGCCGGTACCAAAGCAACCCGTACAGCATCGCAACCGTATCTTCGCTCGGGTTGATCTCGAACCGCAGGCGTTTTTCGCCGGGATCACGTCCGAACGTGCCAGGAAAGACAAAAGAATATGGCACAAAGGCGGAATCCAGGAGTTGCTTGCCAATCCCGCGGTTATGGTTGATGAAGTCTTGATCCAGTTCGACTCGCTCAAGAACCGCGGTGAAGAGCCAGGGGCGTATTTGGTTGATGGCGGCTTCGGTGAGCCCCTCGGGGCTTTGTCTCCACGCGTTGACTTCTCGAAGAAGCGGCAGCGGTTGTTTCTGTTCGACCACGGCGGGCGTGATAATAGGCGTCTCTTCTGGGCCTCCGCGACCCTCGCCGCCGTCGCTGATCGGAGGTTCGGTGATGCCGCCGGTCGGTAGATCGAATGCCTCAAGAATGGTGCGGTCTTCGAGCACACTGTCGTTGCCCCAAATGATGTTGGTGCGCTGTACCCTATAACCGGTTTCCCCGCTGATTCCTCTCCGAAGGGCTGCTTCGCCTTCGTAGGACTCGAAGTCAAAGAGTTCTTCGACGCGCTTGTCTGGATAGTTCCCCGCCTCGATATGCGGACGGGCTTCGACAAGAACCTCTTCGAGAGCGGACTTCAACAAACGACCGGGATTGGCTGCGGACGAACCGAGTTTCTTGACTAGCCTTTCCAAGGCCGACTCGTTGAAAGGATAGGTACCGACCTCGCCAATCGGCTCAACTCCGGCTCGGCCGAAGCTGCGATGGCACTCGGAGACGAACTCGCATTCTTTGCCGTCATTGCGCGTCATGCATGCGTTGGGTACCCACGAGCCACGCTGCTGCGCGGATGGCGCGGCTAAATTCCAGGCATCGACTGTTTGGGATCTCCCAAGGCGCACCAAATTCAGATATCGCGCCAGGAATTTCTTGATGGGCTGCAGTTCATGACCATCGCCGGAGACTTCCTGGATAGGAAGGATTTCATAACGGTGGCGCACTCGGCGCTGCACGGCTTCGGGTACGCGTTCCTCCCATTTGGCATTGGTGATAGCAAAGATTACGCGGAGGGGGGAGTGCTCATCGTCGGGTTGGATGAGGAATTGGTTAAACAGCGCGCCGTCAATCAATCCGAACTGAGCCAGGTCTTCGAACAGCAGCACGAGCTCGTGCCCGCTCTGCTTAAGCAGGCGTCGTGCGTCACTAAACAGAGTCTCCAACGTCTCACCGGAGGAATCGGTTAACCCGACGAACGCCGGTAGTGCCTGCTCCAGTGCTTCCTGCAGGAGTCGCAGTGCAGGCTCCGAGTCATACCTGATGGAGTTGAGGAAATGACGGACATCTCGGTCTCTTGGGTTTCCCCGTGGTTGGAGATCTTCAAGCTCGAATTTCGTGACCCCGCTGTCCCCACCTTTGACCTGGCCGACGATCGAAGCAGCGATGTTACGGAGCGTGCCACCCTCGCGCTCCAAGTGGTCCTTTACGTACGGGGCGGTGAGGATATCCGCGAACCCGTTGCGTCGGCGGTTGTCGTCTGGATCGAACTGGCCAAGGAGGCGATCGCGCTGTTCACGTTTGGCCCGATCTTGCTCTGACTCGTTCGGGCCAGCGGTGGACGGCGGGGCGAACCTCCAGCGGAGTTCCTCTGCCATTGCGCTGGTTAGACGACTTGCCACCTCTGCTTCGGTCTGTGTGCCTATCGCGCGCTCGACCCGAGTCAACATTTCCTCGCCGACAGTACCTGGCAGTCCGGCGACGAGTGACTTCAATAAGTCCTTCAGGTTGCTGATTTCCCGTGGCACATAAAGGACATGGATCGGCACGTCGGTTCTGCGAAGGTGTGCGTTGATCCACCGTACGACGTGGCTTTTCCCGGTGCCGGGAGTTCCCACCACGGCGATAATCGAGTTGCTTTGATGCGAGCCGATATCCGCCGTCAGCGAGTCGAATATTTGTTTTTCGCCACCGTGGGCATCCGAGACGACTGGGCCCTCGAGGTGTGCGACGCGAGCCGGGGTATGGGCGGCGAGAAAGATGGGATCCAAAGCTATTGGAAGAGCGCCGATGTCGATAAATACGGTATCTGCGACGGCGCTTGGTTCCCAACAGGCGAACCTTTTCATGCTTTCTGTCCGATCCATTCCACCGAGCGGATCGCTCGTGACTCATCATCGCTGGGTGCAAGTTGTACGACGTTCTCAGAGTCGTCGCCGGGTTGTAGGTCCACAACCTGCTGCGCTTCCAATTGGAGGAGGCCTTCGGCGATGACGCGACTCGCTGATCCCTGCCAATGGGGTCGGCCTATTTCTGGGAGTGTGTTTATCAGGTCTGGGTGGCCCAGTACCGGCACCGCCTCGAGAAGTTCGGTAACGAATCGTCTCGCGGGTATCGCTCCTTCCTTGCCTGACGCGAAATCGCCGATCGCCCTGACTGAACTGACCGATAGGACGCGTGTACCGCCAAGGCTGAGTTGGTGTGCATAGCCGAGCGCAACGCACCAGCGCCAAAAAGCCCGCCATTGTGTTTCGTTGTCAATTACCTTGGTCTTATTCAACTCTGACGCAATGAGCTCAGGTTGGGCGCCATCCCATGAGATGCTCGCCAGCGGATCGCGACCGAGGAACCACACGAGCCCCTTCGCGACGTCCGACGGAACTTGTTGTTGTTTCACACATTCAAGCGCGCGCTCGTTTAGTGCTCGGGCGACGAGAGGTTGGAATGCGATCGCCGTTTCCGTACCCCTTGCCGGGTCTCTCGAGGCCGTCAGCGCCGGACCAACATCCCATTCGGGGTCCTTCTCTGACGTCAGCTTCGTGATCAGACCCAAATCGGCTGCGACGTCCAGCGATGCGGGAAGGGTCGCCCCCTCACCGTTGCCAGCCATGAGATCGTTGGGACGTAGTGCAGCCGTTAACTGGCTGGTTGAATAAGGGCCTGCAGTCAGTAATTGCTTACAGATCAAGCGAATTCCGGGCACGCTCGCGGGTACCGTACCTTTTAGATAATCGGTCATAGGTCAGCCATTCGAGAGGTCGGCAAGGGCTGCGTGGATGGTTCGAGTCTTCATGCCCTTGGGGATCGCAACTTCATCAGAAATCAAGAGGACGTCTAGCGCAAACTCCGGTAGTGGTCGATTAGCTTGACGTTCTAATCGGCTACGCCAAGGGGAGTAGGTCAGGTCCCCCTGTTCGATCACCACTAGGCTGGGTAGCGGAGTCAACTCGTTTGGCGATAACGGCTTCGGATCATGAAGTATCGTCTTCATGGTCTGCGGTGGATCGCAACCTGCGAAGTGACGCACCCCTGCTTCGAGCAGTCGGATAGCCAATTCGACGGCCGCGCTTTTTGGGTCAGCGGCGGTGATCACCGCAAGGCCATCATCTGTGCCGACGTTCTTGATAAAACGCTGGAGTGGTTCGACGGGAACCGGTTCGGGAACCCAGCGCTGGCTCGGTGACGGCAGTTGTTCCGGAAGGGGTTCCTCAGCCTCGCTCCGGCATCGCGGGCATCTACCGCAGATCGTCTCGGGCGCCACCCACTGAGCGGCTTCACCGAAGAGACGAATAACAGCGTTGGACGGTCGGTACTCTTCTGTGATTGCGGCACACACTCGTTTATCGCCGTTGATGACGGCGCGCAGGTTGTCCAGAGATGCGTTGCCGCGCGACGCCTCGGCCGATCTCCAGGGCTTCCAATAGGTTTCCCACCACAAGGGGTCGTCTAGATCCATCCTGCGTAGGTCGGCGGAGAACCACGCATGCTCGGTGCCGCCGACCTCGTCGTTTAGCGCTCGCACGTCATCGGCCAACACGACGAATGGTTCGATAGCTCCTAGCTCGACCAATGCTTGGACGAGTTGATTGTTCCAGCGAAGGTTGTAGTCACCTTCCTGGACACGCCCCCGTGCTTGGTAAAGGTCCACGACAAGGTGGTCCCGGAGGTGTCGTCGCCCTTGCCACAAAGCCTTCCATCGCTTCATCGCGGTTTCCTCGAGGAGGATTGTGGGCGCGGCGAGACTCTTCGCAACTTTCCAGTCATCTGTGCTCGGACACAGCAGTGCCACCGAAGGATTTCCGTCGCGGCCTCCTCGTCCGACTTCCTGGTACCACCTGTCGATGGTTTCTGGGATGCACGCATGAATCACTGAACGCACATGGCCGTAGTCAATGCCCAAGCCGAAAGCCGATGTCGCCACGACAAGGTCATATTTGCTGGGGCTTTCGGAGTCTGTTCGCAAACCTGCCAGTGCATCGCGGCGTTCGTCTGCAGACGACAGTCCCGTGACTGCAGTGAGGCGCGAATATCCGTGCTCCCGAAGCCTATTTAGCCAGTCATGAGCGTCATCGGGCATAGTCACGTACAGCACGGTGGGCCGAGGCAGATGGTCTAGTGCCTCCAATACGTACGCCCGTCGCGAGTCCTCGTCTGACTCTGGCGCAACCCAGAACTGCGGTTCGGCGCGCAAGGCATTACCGGCGATCAATGTGCACGGCCCGGGTTCGGCAAACAACGCGCAGAGGTCTTCGAGGGTGTGCGAGTTGAGTGTGGCGCTCATAAGCAGCGTAGCTGGCAGGAGGCGCTCGTTCTCGCCGGCTCGTTCCAGGAGGTCCTGGCGCAGCCGGGACAATGTGCGGAATTCTGGCCGAAACGTTCTGCCCCACTGCGTAACCAGATGGGCCTCGTCCACGACGATCGCGGCCAAACGCCCAGTACCGGCTAGCTCCAATAACTGGTCTCGAAGCGCTCCGGTGATGGACTCCGGGGAGGTGACCAGTAGAGGCTGCCGGCCTTGGGTCAGTCGGTTCCTCAAAGCGTCTCGATCTGCCATCGATGTGTCGGCCGTCCAGGCGAACCGTAGGGCTGACTTGTCGACGCGAGGATTGAGTCGTGCGTAGTGGTCTTGGAATCGGCGTTCGAAGTCGAATGCCAGCGCTACTGTCGGCACGACGATCATGGTGGCGGCACCTGGATATCGGTCGGCTACGCACAACGCGACCTCGGTCTTGCCGGCGCCCGTTGGAAGAAGGGTGATGAGCGTCGCGCCGTTCTGCATCGTCAGCGCGGCGCGCGCGGCGACACGTTGTCCAGGCGTTCGATACGTGGGCCACTTGGTGAGTCTGGTGAACACGGGATCGGCCGGGACCGAGGGGTCCGACTGAACGGGCCCGCGGTAGGTCCCTGCAATCGACGCGAAATCAACCGGCGCCGTGGCGTCAAGCCAGTCCGGTTCATAGGGCGACGCATGCCAGAACTGTCCGCTCTTTCGCAGACCAATCCCAAATGCGATATGGCTAATGAGCGCTTCTATAGTCGGTGCGAGTTGGGCCCGATACTCGCCCTGGTCCCGCTCCGACAGGCGACGTATCGACTGCCGAATGAGGACAGCCAGGTCCTTTGGTGCTCCTCGACGGTGCGCATCGACGATGCGCTGCGAGAGGTCATCGTGGAATTTCGGTTGCGCAGCATCGGGAATCAGGAGGAATTCTCTGAGGGCCGACTCCTCCTGGTTCTCTAGCGAGACCATTTCGGCCGCCTGATAAGCGCACCGCAGTTCACGAGTTGGAGTCGCGGTTCACGGACTCCTCGGAGAATCAGGCTGCCCAACTGGCGCTCCAGCTCGGAATCCTTGGTCGCAGACTTCCGCTCAGATTCGGTGGGGAGTCGCTCGGCTCGCGCTCTCAGCACGCTCTGGCGTCGCGCGTTGTCAAGCTCAACTTGAGATACGGCCTCTGATACCCACTGGCGATACGAATCAGACTCTTGGACAGAGTTGCGCGCGATCGTGGCGGCGTCTTCGCACTCGCTTTCCCACGCCGGAATTTGCTGATGCAACTGAGCCCAATACACCGAGGGCTCTGATTCACCTGACTCAAGAAGCTTGTCGAGTTGGCCAGACATTTTGTCATCCGCAACTGCCCCCCCGTTAGCCCACACGCAGAGTAATCGAGGTGGCAAAAAGGTTTCGCCCCGCCGCCGAAGGCGGCGGCGGTCTTCTGCTGGAGTTTCAGCCAACGACTCATCGTCAAACTCCGACATGAAGTCGCACCGCAGCCAGAATTCCCAGGCAGTTGCGTTTGCATCCCGAACGACGGTTACAAACGCCCGCCCGCGTTCATCCGTTTGTAAGAACCGCTGCAGCCAATCGACAAGCGGATCGCCGACTCGGAACGGTGTCCCGTCGCCCAGTTCCAGCGCTTGCTCGACCGACACGGTGTGAGGACGACCCAGCAGGTTCTCGACTGCCGTATCCAGCGATGGCGGAGGCCTGACTCCGGGGCGCAAAGAGAAACAAAACGTAGGGCCCGAGTTCGCCCGCAGTCGAAACGGCAGTCCTGCCTTCGGATCGTTGACCTTCAGTAACGCTGATTCCAACGCAGCAGAACGGGATTCGTATCCATCAAGGCGTTCAGCTGACAGGCCATTCAAGAAATCTTGTTGAGAATCCGACTCCCAGGCTTCTAGCTCGTCGACCTCAGCCATCTCGTCCTGGATGCTTTGATGCAGGTGGTCAAGATCTTGTTCAAGGGCCTTGGATCCAGCGAACACCAACTGTTCACGCAATTCGGATTCCCATTTCGCGAGAAATCTCTGAGCTGTGGATACCGACACGCTGAATAGGCGAATACCTTCAGCGAACGTCGTGACCTGTGCCGAGCACCAACTCGACCCAGTGGGGCGTACCACCACAATGTCTGGAGGGCGCTCGCTCTGGCGGATAGATCCTGCACCGGAGTAGCGGTCCAGTCGGCCCACTCGTTGCTCGATGCGGTTGGGGCTTAGGCTGAGGTCGATATTTAACAACGCGTCACTGCCCTGGAGATTCGTTCCTTCTTGGAGTGACGAGTCACCGACCAAAAGGATGCCCGAATCGAAAAAGAGGAACTCTTCGGCGATATCGTCGCGCAAGGCTTGCGCAGTGTCGGTCAGGTGGCGAAGCACAGTGAACTGCGTGCCGAGTTTCTCTTCGGCCGCCTTCGCGAATTTGATTGCCTGGGAATGGAATCCTGAGATTGCGACGACTCGTTGGCCGGTGCGCACCCGCCGACACGCCTCATGAACGCTCGCTTGAAGGCGGATATCTTCACTCAGTAGCAGCCGAGCGCGGAATTGACTGAGTAGACCGAACTCTTCCGATTCGTCGTCGCGATCACTACGAAGTTCAGACATCCGGTTGTCAAGAAAATCATTGAGGGGGACGAACCCAGCAACCGCGCACCTCGCCGCTTCCCACATTAGGTCTTGGCGGTTGTCGGCATCCTGAATGATCTCGCGATAGCTGTCGAGAAATTCGTCGACCAGGTCGTCGCTGGCGTTGGGCGCGACCTCGAGGACGACCAGGTTTCGACCGGCAGTCGGAAAATCGGCCGCGGCACCCACGTCGCGTCGGTGACGAACCATCCGTCTGCTGATGCGGTAGGTTTCACGCAGATAGTGTCCTAGGTCCTCTATCCGGGAATCCGCTGCGCCGGAGGCAATTCCGCGGGCTACATCTCGGACGTATGGATCATCTGGATGGCGGCCCCGAATGTTATCCAATGCTGTCGCACGAGCGGTCGGACTCGAGAATGGTGAAGTCAATGCGTCGAATTCGCTCAGTTCAGCAGTGCGTTCCTCAATCCGTTCCGCGAACGCGTCGTGGTCCCCGAAGGGAAAGGCAACGGGATCGACGAGGTGTAGTAGGGCTTCCAAGACCATGTAGTCGCCCCGCATGGGAGTAGCCGAAAGCAGGAGGAGCCCGTTCGCGTTGTGGCAAATTATCGATAACATTGGCCATTTCCCAACCTGCATTGCGTGTTGGATGAGCTGGTGGGCCTCGTCGATTATCAGTACTCGGGAGTTTTGCACGTGCGTGGTCGACTCAAAAATATCGCTGTGCTCGCGAACCCAGATACGAGTTCGGCGATTACGTGGACCGTCTAGAAGATCACCCAGAAGGAATTTCTGGTGCAACTCGTTGCGCCATTGTTGAACCAGCGTACTTGGGGTGCTTACGTAGATCTCGACATTTCGGTCGTCTAGCAGTGTTTGGCGTATCACCAGACCGGCTTCGATGGTTTTCCCTAATCCGACCTCGTCTGCCAAGATGAAGCGGCAGATCGGATCCTCGAGCACGCGCTGAAGAGTTTCGAGTTGGTGATCATAAAAGCCTATTGCTGACGAAGGTACGGCGTAGTACCCACGGCATGCGGCGCGTTGCAGAATCAGCTGGCTAGCGATGTCGCGGCGAGCTAGATACGGTTCGGCGTCCTCTACGGCGCCCAACTGTACGGCCTTGAGCGCGTCGATGAATGGCGTCTCCTGCCGGATGAAGATTTGCTCAGCCGATATAGCCTCCACGCTGTCGTCAGGGAATCGCACGAACATCTTGTTGTTGGCGCCGTCGTAACGGTCGATGATTCCGGAACGGTAACCGTAGTATGTCCGATTGCGAACCCAGGCTCTGCGGCCGACGAAATTGATGCCTGTCACCCTCAATTCGTTGACAGGGACCGTCTTATGGGTAGGCACCATCCCTGGTACAGGGAAGTAATCAACTTCAGCCGTGGTTGGCCCGACGTCGACGCAGAGACCGAGTCCTAGCGTACTATTCCGGTGTTCGACCCAATGGTTGAGCAGTTGACGTGCACGGTAATGTCGCGCCATCGCGGTCAGCCAGCCTTCCTACTCACTCAGACTGCCTACTACGGCGTGGAAACTCGAGGTTATTGACCCGACACTGTCAAGCTAGCGTCAGAAGGCCAGTAAACGCCAGAAAACCGCGACGCTTTCGTCGGTTAAGTAGTGCTAAGGGCCCCTGAGCAGCACATTCGTCAGCAACATCACACCGCTCGGAGTGTTCTGCAGTCCCTTCGACCGTCACTGATCCTCACGTCCGCGCTCATCCGCCAGGGCGCGGAGGGTGACGCGAGCGCGCCGAAGCCGGGGCGTCAGCGCGGGCGACGTGTGCACCTTCGCCCGCGACTAATGCGCGGCGGGCATGGCAATCCACGATTAGGCTTATGCCGCACACTCAGCCACGTTGAGCCTCGTGCCCTGGCTGCCGAGATCGATCGGGTGGGTCGAGCAGCGCTTCGCCGAATTGTCTTCGCGGCGGGGCCGCTCGTAGATCCGGCAGGACAATCCGATTGTGGCGACTGCGATTCCAAACAGGCAACTCATCCGACCTCGAACCGCCGAGGCCTGCCGCGCGCCCGAAACCGGCGCTCTTTACTCGTGTAGAACCGCAGCAGGAGCCCTGAAGGCGCTCGCCGGGAGTCTTGGGCAAGCGTGGCTGAGCCATTACCCGCCCCTGGGAGACCGACTCTCAGCTCTCGCGGCATGCTCCCAACATGACATTTCATTTCAAGTTGACTTAATATCCGGGTGAAGACAATTCGCACAGTGGCGGCGACTGGTATGAGTTCGGCCCGGGCGGTGTGCTAGGAGTGCATTACGCCGATTCCGCAAGGGATTCCGAATACTGCGCACCTAACGCTTGGAGTGAACTGTTCACCGACCAGCCCACAGGGCCCCTTACGGAGATGCCGATGTGGGGTTTCGCGTCTCAGGGGCATATGTGTGCTGCTCCACCGGCAATCCTTGCAGTCAGAAGTATGAGCCGCTCAACGGGCTGAACGTGCCGTTTGTGTGCGTGTGTCGCGGCTGCAGTTTCAGACTAGGTCGCCCGTTGGATTTGGCCCGAAGTCGTGGATTGACTTCGCGCTGAATTATTTAAACGCTCACCAGGTTCTATCCATGACAGCAGAAGCTGATATCCGGCCGCTCGGTCTGCCATCCTGGCCACGTCAACCCGCCTGCTGGCTGCGCGCGATAAGTGCCCAGTGCTGCCACAACGTGGTCCTGCTTCCATTGCGTAGGAATTCACCTAGGACGAGGAGGGGCGCACCTGTGGCGGCGGCGCGACCGACGTGGGGCAGAGCAGGTTGTCGGCGCGCCGGTGCGGTCTCGATGCCGTTGCGGCTGGCAAAGGCCAGCTAAAGCCGGCGCAACTTAGCCGAATGTGCAGGCCCGGAATCACACGCGGGGGCCTGCGCGGCGCAAATCTGCGTCTGCACGCCGCCCACCGGCCACTTGCGCCAACCTAGTGATCTTGAGCTTCCCCAATAAGGTCATAGCCAACAGCGTTGTCGGCTCTGAATGCGGCAACAACATCACCTACCATTGAAATGGACAGGAGGTCACCAATTCGGGCTACGACGTGGGTTGGCATTGGGCTGCGGCGAGCATGAGGGGCATCGATGAGCGGAAGGGGCGAGACCAGGATCACGGTCACCGGCTTGCACGCTGTCGGGCATGGCGTGGATCGCCCGGAACACGTTGTGGTGGCTGGTAATGGCCGGGTGTTCGCCTCCGACAAGGCCTCGGCGGTAGCGGAACTCGTTGATGAGAACACCATTCGGCGTATCGGTAAGGCCGGTGGCGAGCCGAACGGAATCGCGATCGACGGCGACGGCCACTTCCTGATCGCCAACTGGGGCCCGGGTGTTCTGCAGGATCTCGACCCGCAGACCGGTGCGATTACAGCGATATTAAGCGGAGAACTCGACGGACGCCCGCTGCGATGGCTGAACTTCGTTCTGGTGGATTCTGTTGGGGCGCTGTGGTGTTCGGTGAGCACGATGGCAGACGATCTTCTGGATACCATCGCGCGCGGCACCGCTGATGGGTTCATCTTCCGGGTCGCACCGGATCGCAAGTCGGCGCAGGTGGTCGCCGAGGCGGTGAGCTTCCCCAACTGCATGGCGCTGGATCGCAATGAGGACTACCTGTATGTGGTCCGCACGGTGGCCGCCGACGTGGTGCGGTTTCCGATCTGGGGCGAAACACTCGGGCCGCCAGAACGATTCGGCCCTCCGCTGGGCGGCCGCCGCGCCGACGAGTTCGGCTCCGACCAGGCCCGGCTCCTGGCCGACCCGGAGGTGGCTCGCCGGTGGGGGATGGCCGACGGATGCGCGTTCGATGCCGAGGGAAACCTCTGGGTCACACTCGTTCTCGCCAACAGGATCGTGGCGATCAGCCCGGACGGCCGGGCGACAACCGTGATCGAAGACCCCGACGGCAAAGTGTTGAGCGGCCCCACCAGCATCGCCTGGGGCGGCCACGACATGCGCGACATCTACATCGGCTCGATCGCCACCCCATACGTGCTTAAGGGCAGAAGCTCGGTGCCGGGCCTGCCGGTAGTCGACCAGCGCTAGCCGCCCGACGGCCCGGGCCGCATAAAGTCCGGCAAAGCGGCCTCGGGGTCCGAAGGGATCATCGATTCGGGCAGCCCCCACAGCTGCCGAATGGTGGCACCGCCGTCGACGACGAGCGTCTGACCGGTGATGCGGGCGGCCAGCTCGGAGGACAGGAACAACGCGGCGTTGGCGATGTCATGCGCACGGGGCGCCGCCAGCGGGTTAATTCCGTTGATGGCGTACTCGTTTGGCGGCTGGTCCTCGTTGCCGGTGCCCACATTGCCCGGCGCGACGGCGTTGGCGCGAATGCCGTAGCGCCCCAGTTCGTCGCCGAAGGTCTTGACGAGCGAGATGACGCCGGCCTTTGCGGCGCCGTAAGCGGCGTGGTAGGTCGCGGCCGCAATGCCGTCGACCGAGGCGACAGCGACCAGCGATCCACCGCTGCGCTGGGCGATCATGTGCCTACACACGGTCTGAAAGAGGTAGTAGACCTGGGTCAGGTTGTAATGGATTGTTGCGTCCCACATTTGAGTAGTGAAGTCCTCGACCTTCGACCACGTCGCACCGCCGATGATGTCGACGCAGACGTCCACACCGCCCAGCGCCGCGACAGCGTCGTCGATCGCCCGACCGACCTGCAAGACGTCGGTCATATCGGCGACGATCGGGACGGCAGTGCCTCCCCGGCCGACGATCTCCTCGGCAATGCGTTTCGCCCGCTGCTCGTCGATGTCGATGCAGGCCACCGAGGCGCCCGCCTCGGCGAGAGCCAGCGACGTGAACCAGCCATGGCCCGCGCGCTCCGGGATGTACCCCGCGCCCGACACGACGGCGCGTTTGCCGGACAGCCCCAAATCGATCACGGCCGACCTCCATTGCGCCCCAACGAGTCAGCCGGTGCTGGCCAACGGTCGTACTGGTGGAGTATCGAGACGGCGTCGACCGCTGTCAATGACGGCCCAACGAGCCCGACCCGCCGGCAAGCCGTTTATGCCGGCTGCTCATCAGCGGATCGTCGCATCGGCTCCCAGCGTCCTTCCGGTTGCGCGAGGCGGTCGGCGATCACGTACAGGGTTTCGAGGTTGTGTCCGTACCCGAAATGGCTGCTATGGACTTCGATGTTTTCGGTCCGCGGCGCGGGCAGGCTGGTGCAGCAACGCCAGGCCACGATCCCGTCGGTCTTGCTGTAGATGCAGGTGGTTGGCACCGTCAACGGCTGCTCGCGCCTGATGCGGGCGGCTTCCGAGACGGCCGATGTGGCGCTCGCACCCCGGTTGAGCAACTGCCACATGCGCCAGGCGTGGGTGGCCCGGTGATCGCCGCGGAATGGGGAACCCAAAGTGATCACCGATCGCACATCATCGGGGAATGCGCGCGCCAACTCGCGGGCATAAATGCCGCCCGCACTCCAGCCGATGACGCTGACCCGCCGTCCGTGGCGCGACCGCAGCTGGTGAAGACGCGCCGGCAACTGCTCTTTCATGCTGGGCCGGTACCCCAGGTTGACACCGAGGCGCCAGTCGTGAGCGTGATATCCCAACTCGCGCAGCACGCCGCGCAGGAACTGAGTTGATCGCGCACCGGCCAGAAATCCCGGAAGCACCAGTACGGGGTGTCCGTCGCCGTGGGGCCAACGGGCGATCACGTCTCGGGAAAGCTGCGCCACCAGGTATTCGGGGATGGCCCGCAGTTCTAGCGCGCGCAGCCAGTTGCCTGGCGCAGTCGCGCTAACGGCATCGGGCACGCCGCTGGCTTCGGGGCTGCCCACTCGATCAGAAACTGAGGGCATATGTGGTGTCTCCTTACTGCACGCACTTGCCGGCGCGTCACGACCAGCATTGCACTCACAAACCTGGATCGTCACCAAACTCGATGACGTCGCCTCCCATGTCCCGGGCAACACCAACATGGTTCGCAGCTGAGACAGACCAGCTCTCGCGCACCGGGTTGAGTGCCGGGGCGCATCAGCCGAGCTCTCCGGTGCTTGGCGCCGTGGTGGTCGCAGCGCTACCTCAGCTGAGTGGCGGTTTGCGGTCATTGGGCGGCGGCCATCGTTTGGCGACGCAGGCGCGGGGCCACGGGCTTTGCCAGTCTCCAACACTCGGCACCTCGAGCCGGATACAGTGCACCGCACAAGTTGCAGATTGTCCTGGGACGGTGAATTAGTGCGCGTTCTTAACTGGAATATCAGTCACGGCGGCGGTTCGCGGATCCCGGCGATCTGCCGCCATGTCGAGAATGTTCGTCCGGACTTGTTAGCTTTCACTGAATTCCAGACTCGAAATGAACCATCGTTGCGCGCCCGTCTAAAGCGGCTTGGCTACCCATTCATGGCGACATCGGAGCCGGCGGGTGATCAGAATAGTGTACTCGTCGCCTCCAAGTGGCGGCTTGACCATGCTCCCGATCGGTGCGCGGCCCATATCGATCGAGAACGGTGGCTCGCTGTACGTGTGACTGAGATCGAATTGGACGTACTCGTTGTGCACATCCCAGGCACCCCCGACAACAAGTTCGAGGATGGTTACGGCATCTCAGGCCGGAAGCGCAAGGAGTTGCTTTGGGAACGCACTATCGACTATGCCGTCGACCACAGGGATCGTCGAGCAATCATTATGGGTGACTTCAACACCGGGCTCAGAGTCGATGCCGAGGGCGCGATGTTCAAAATGTCGCACTACATGACAAAGCTCATAGATACCGGGTTCGTCGACACTTGGCGGCACCTTCACACGGACGTCCGGGACTACACCTGGTACTCGAGACGGAAAGACAAAACAACCGGAAAGTCCGAAGATCTCAACGGATTTCGGTTGGACTATATTTTTGTCTCCCCAGCACTGCGGCACGTGGTAACGGACGTCGAGATCCTGCACGAAGCCAGAACGACCGGGGCTTCAGACCACGCCAGCGTGGTCGCGAACATCGACACGTCAGAACAAGCTGCCGATTGGATCGATGTGGAGTGTGAATCAGCAGCGGATAACACAGAATCTAACGGCGCCCAGATCGGTGACACCGTTGACCCGCGAAGCTGGCCGGCGGATACAGAGGTCGCCGCGAGCGGGAAGCTCCGCGTACGCTTCGACCTTGCGCCCGGCAGCCTGTGTGATATGAAATGCGGCCTCAACGGCCGCGGTTTCGTGCATGAGTTTCGTCCGACGTATGTAACCGCGGAGTGGGCTAACGGTGTGCTCAAGGAAGTTCAGATCTGGGGACCCCGCGTCCTGCAAAGCGGATCACTTGGCAAGCGGGTCCTCGATCACCAATGGACGAGACCTGTTGCGGCCGGCGGGGTCAATTACAGCGACTTGCCACCGTCAGTTGCCGCGCAACTCAAGTCGTACATCACCGACGATTTCCGGGCGCCCCCGCGATAACCGCCAGACATCGGGATTAGGCGGTTTGTCATTGCCGTCGACGAACAGCGCCATCGACGCGGTAAATGCGTGCAACGCGTTGCGGCCCGCGATCGGGCCGATCTCGCCGGCGGCGAAGAAACCGGCGAGCGGAATCCCACCGAGTAGTTCCTCGATCGTCGACGCGTCGTGGTCGGCGATCCCGAACATCCGCCGGCCACGCCCGTTGCAGGTGAACAACAGCGCGCCCACCGGACGCCCGGGCAGCTCGGCTGCCGCCCGCTCCACGACAAGGCGCAGGTCCTTGTCGGCCCCGGCCGCGTCACGGACCTGGAACTGCACGGTTGCCCCGACTTCGACGACATCGCCGACTTGGATCGCCCCAGTCGATTGATCGGCGCCGAGGAGACCGCGGATCAGGAAGTCGCCCTGACCCGGAGCCGTTAGGTGCTCGTCGACGACGACCCCGATCGACAGGCCGTGGCTGACCAGTTCCTGCTCGTCGCGCGGTAGCCCTTCGACGATCTCGCGCAGGCGCTGCAGCGGCGGTCGGCCGCCCAGCTCGGTAATCACTGTGCCGTCCGCGCCGGTGACGATGTATGGGTCGCCGATCGGCCGACAGCCCTGCGACACGATCGGGATACCGTGCACGCCGGGCAGGCGCACGCCCACGAGACCGGAGGTGAGCACGCCGTGGTCGCGGAACAGCCGGGTCTCGCCCGGTCCCCGCCCGCCGCTGACCACGCCGCCCACCACGGTCGTTCCCGGCAGGTCGGTGTTGAGGTGCTCGACGAGGAGGCTCGACGGGAACGTGTAGGGGTCCGGCAGCAGCAGGTGCAGATCGTGCTTCGTCCGGTCGAACCGGTAACCGGTGATCAGGCCTCCCGAGCCGGTGCGGACGAAGTCCAGCTGGAACGTCTCGGCGGCCAGACCGGACGCCAGCCACACCGCCACCGCCGGCTCGTCCTCGATCTCGCGGCGGCCGGCGACGACCGTCTGGGCGATGCAACCGATCAGCGCGGGCGCCTCGACCATCCGGTGCACCGCGTCGAGTACGTCCACGGCCTTGTCGGTGTGTGATCGCGACGCGAATAGCACGGCCAGCGACGGCGCCTCACCCGCGAGCTCGTCGCGCGCGTGCGCTGTGGCCTCCACCGCGGCCTGCTGCGCGTCGGACGCGGTGGAAACCCCGACTGCGATCCGCACGCTTCCATGATGCGCCACCTCCGCTAGCCTGACGTTGCGCTGCGGTAAGTCCACGAGGGGCATCGATGAGCGGAACAGGCGAGACCACCATCGAGGTGACCGGTTTGCACCCCGTCGGGCGCGGCGTGGATCGCCCGGAGCACGTTGTGGTGGCCCGCGATGGGCGGGTGTTCGCTTCCGACAAGGCCTCAGCTGTCGCAGAACTCGTCGATGAGAACACCGTTCGGCGCGTCGGGCAGGCCGGCGGTGAGCCAAATGGGATCGCGCTCGATCGCGACGGGCACTTTCTGATCGCGAATTTCGGCTTGGGTGTGCTGCAGGATCTCGACCCGGTGAGCGGCGCGATCACGGCGATATTAAGCGGACAACTCGATGGACGCCCGTTGCGGTGGTTGAACTTCGTCCTCGTGGATTCCGTTGGGGCGTTGTGGTGTTCGGTGAGCACAATTGCGGACGATCTAATGGATACCATTGCGGGCGGCACCGCCGATGGGTTCATCTTTCGGGTCGCACCGGATCGCCAGTCGGCGCATATGGTCGCCGACGCGGTGAGCTTCCCGAATTGCATGGCGCTGGACCGCAACGAAGACTACCTGTATGTGGTTCGCACGGTGGCCGCCGACGTGGCGCGGTTTCCGATCGAGGGCGAAACACTCGGGCCGCCAGAGCGATTCGGCCCACCGCTGGGCGGCCGGCGCCCCGACGAGTTTGGTCCCGACCAAGCTCGATTCCTCGCCGACCCGCAGGTGAGCCGCCGGTGGGGGATGGCCGATGGATGCGCCTTCGATGCCGACGGAAACCTCTGGGTAACACTCGTTCTCGCCAACAGGATCGTCGCGATCAGCTCGGACGGCCGGGCAACAACCGTGATCGAAGATCCAGATGGCACAGTATTAAGCGCTCCGACCAGCATCGCCTGGGGCGGACGCGACATGCGCGACATCTACATCGGCTCGATCGCGACCCCATACGTGCTCAAGGGCAGAAGCTCGGTGCCAGGCCTCCTGCTAATCCACCAGCGCTAGCCGCCCGACGGCCCGGGCCTCATGAAGTCGGGCAGCGCCTGGTCCGGGTCCGAGGGGATCATCGATTCGGGCAGGCCCCACAGCTGCCGAATGGTGGCACCGCCGTCGACGACGAGCGTCTGGCCGGTGATGCGGGCGGCTAGCTCGGAGGACAGGAACAACGCGGCGTTGGCGATGTCATGCGCGCGGGGCGCCGCCAGCGGGTTAATTCCATTGACGGCGAACTCGTTTGGCGGCTGATCCTCGTTGCCGGTACCCACATTGCCCGGCGCGACCGCGTTGGCGCGAATGCCGTACCGCCCCAGCTCGTCGGCGAACGTCTTGACGAGCGAGATGACGCCGGCCTTGGCGGCGCCGTAGGCGGCATGGTAGGCCGCCGCCGCGATGCCGTCGACCGAGGCGATCGCGACCAACGATCCACCGCTGCGTTGGGCGATCATGTACCTGCCTACGGCTTGGAAAAGGTAGAACACCTGGGTCAGGTTGTAATGGATTGCCGTGTCCCACAATTGGGTGGTGAAGTCCTCGACCTTCGACCACGTCGCGCCACCGATGATGTCGACGCAGACATCGACCCCGCCAAGCGCCGCGACCGCGTCGTCGACCGCCCGACCGACCTGTACGGCGTCGGTCATGTCGGCGACGATCGGCACGGCATGGCCTCCGCGGCCGACGATCTCGCCGGCAATGCGATTCGCGCGCTGCTCGTCGATGTCGATGCAGGCCACCGAGGCGCCCGCCTCGGCGAGGGCCAACGACGTGAACCAGCCATGGCCCGCGCGCTCCGGGATGTAGCCCGCGCCCGACACGACCGCGCGCTTGCCGGATAGTCCGAAATCGATCACTGCCGACCTCCTATCCGATGAATTCTTACAGCTCTCGGCGGCCCGGAGCAGCGGTGCGCAGGCCGGCTGCCGCGGCGGCCGCACGCAGGCGTTCGTCGTAGGTGACGAACGCCGTCAACTGAGTGCCGAACACCGCGTCCGCGGTCGCGAGATGGATCGCGTCGAGCGACCGTAACGTGGTGTCCGGATATGCCGCGGCGGCCGCCCGAACCACCTCGTCGACTTCGTAGCGCGCCACTCGTGCCACGATCGCGGGAACATCGGCGAGCAGCGAGGGATCTACCCGGCGCAGCGCGCGAGGGAGTTCAACCTCGATCAGCGTCGACGACACCCACGCCGCCGGTGCTTGTGCGTCGAGCCAGTCGGCGAGAGTATCGCTTTCGGGCTCACGCCGGATCAGTTTCATCAGGGCCGACGTGTCGAGATAAAGCATCAATAGCGCTCGTCGTCTCGCAGATCGCGCAGCAGTTGGCCGGCCTCATGGTCGGTCTTCACCGGTCCGGATGGACGTGGCGCCGGTCCGCTGAGCGTGGCGGGGTGAAGCCTTCCCGCGCTGATCATTTCGGCTAGGGGATTTTCCTGGGCCGGGACCAGGCGGGCGACGACGGCCCCGCGCTCGGTGATGTCGATTTGCTCGCCGCGCTTTACGCGCGCGAGCACCCCGGCGGTATTTTGGTTCAGCTCACGCACTGGCACCTCGGACATGTCAGCCACTGTACTACGAATTTGTACTACACGGACAGCGCGCTGCCGGAATTGTCCAATCGCGTTTACACGACGGCGCGGTAGCGTGCGGCTATGGCGATCGAGGACCGAGAGCGATTCGGCGGCTGCCTGCTGGGCGGGGCAGTCGGCGACGCGTTGGGTGCGCCTGTTGAATTCCACACGCGGGAGCAGATTCTTGCGCAGTTTGGCGGCGAAGGAATCACCTCCTACGCGCCCGCCTATGGCGGTGTCGGCAGGATCACCGACGACACTCAGATGACGCTTTTCACTGCGGAAGGTCTTCTGCGCTATTGGGTTAGGGGATGCCTGAAGGGTGTCTCGACGTACTCCGGTGTAACTGCAAACGCGTATCTGCGATGGCTGCGGACGCAAGGCGAAGCGCCGGTGCACGACATCGGAGTCGGCGCACCGTTCGACGAAGGTGAGCCGGGCTGGCTATACGAGCACAGCGAGTTGCACAGCCGGCGCGCTCCGGGCAACACCTGCCTGTCCGCGCTTCGGCAGATGCGTGGTCTCGGCGAGCCCGCCAACAACGCCAGCAAGGGGTGCGGTGGCGTGATGCGTATGGCCCCGGTCGGCCTCTTCGTCGCCCGGCTCCCGGATGGGACGGTGCGACATGCGTTTGAAATTGGCACTGAACTTGCAGCGCTGACGCACGGCCACCCCTCCGGTTCATTGTCCGGTGGGGTGTTGGCCGCCATCGTCTTTCAGCTGGCTCACGGCATAACGTTGGTCGAGGCTTTGCCGACGGCGAAGCGTGTTCTCGCAGAGTTTCGTGATCACGAGGAAACTCTGCGCGCGGTCGAAGCCGCCGAGGCGGCAACACGCCGTGACGCTCCCCGCTACGAGGCAGTCGCCCAGCTAGGTCAGGGATGGGTGGCTGACGAGGCGTTGGCGATTGGAATTTATTGCGCGCTGGTAGCCGAATCGTTCAGCGACGGCGTAATTCTCGCGGTGAATCATGACGGCGATTCCGACTCGACGGGATCGATCGCGGGCAATCTACTTGGCGCGATGGTCGGCGCACGCGCTATCTCCTCACGATGGCTTGTGCCGCTAGAGCTCGCGGATGTCATTGGACAGATCGCCGACGACCTATACGACTACCCGCAGTGGCAGCTGTCGGGGTACAGCACCGACGATGAATCCGAGCGCATCTGCCGCAAGTATCCGGGGTATTGAGACGGTTCCGACCGCGGTCAATGACGGCTCAATGCGCCGCGTGCGTTGACGCCGAACCGTCAACCGCGCAGCCCGTCTGACATTCAGAATCCTTGTCATTGCCGACGTCTGGATCATCCGTGCCTTTGCCGCGGAATGGCCCCGCCACCTGTGCGCCCACCCAAACGATCCCGCGGCCTACCGCCCCGAGCGCGTGGCCGGTGGTGGTCGCGGCGGCCCCGATGGTCGCGAAGGCGGCGTCGAACACGCTCGGAATGTGGAAGTCCTCCCACGTCTCGACCTGGTGGTGGCGCGCCGCCGCGAACCGGTCAAGCTCGTCGCGAATGGCGCGGCGCTGCTTGCCCAGCTCCCGCACCGCCCAGAAGCGGAAGCCGTCGAGCACCGCGGGCTTCGCGAACCGGTCGAGGACGTCCGTCGCCTTGCCGTAGATGTCGACGTCTTCGCGCAGATGATGGTCGACGAGCTCGCGGGCTTCGTCGATCGCGCGCAGCAGCTGCTCGGGTTGCGTCGCCTCGATGCGGGCGAGGTTCAGGCGCTGCCATTTGTGGAGCGCCCCTTCGGCGATCACCAACAGGCTCAGGGTTTCGCCAAGCCGGTTGTGGTGGACCGCGTTTCGCAGCTTCTCGGCGCGGTGCTGCACGCCCAGGGTGTGATCGAACGACGCAACGATGCGCCGGACGTGGTTGCGCAGTTGCTCGACGGTGACGTTGAGCGCCGGCCCGAGGGCGGCCACCGACTCCCAGTACGCGTCGGGGAGCGACCCGTACTTGTCCAGTGAGTCGACCATCCGCGAAATCGTCAGGCTGTTGCCGAGCACGTCGCCGGCGCGCTGCGCCCGGGCGACCTCGAGCACCGAGTCGACCTTGTCCTCCACTCGCCGCACGGCGTCTTCTACCTGGGCGACTGCCGACGTCAACGCCATCTGCACCGCGATCATCTGCGCCGACGCGATCGCTTCCGGGCCGAGTAGCGCCGGTCGCCACTGCAGGGGCGCCAAGAACTCAGCGTCCGTCAGCACCCGAAAGACGCCGTCGCTCAAGGGAACGAGGTTGCCGTCCTGCAACGCGTCGAGGCTCTCGCGGTGCAGCTGAACGTACTTGCCGCAGTCGGCCAGCAGCGAGGTCAACCCGGCCAGCGAGCCACCGTCGATCCCGGCGACCCGCATCGCCTGCCCGGCGGCCGCCCGCAGCCGCGCCAGATAGGACTCAACGGCGGCCGGGTCACCGCCGACCAGCAGGGCCTCGTCATGCAACGACACCACGACCTCGTCGGTGTCGGTCATCTCGGATGTGCTCATGGGGCACCCCCAAAGATCCGTCGGCGTGCGAGCGAGCAGGCCGAGATGGGCGGCTGGCGAGTGCGGACGTTACACCGGGGTGTCCCCTCGAACTCTCGCTTCGCTGCCTATTCAGGAGGAATTCATCGGGTACGTGAAGTGGTTCCAGTAACCGCCAGACTCCGGCAAATTGAGGGCTGTCCGCCCAGCTGCGGATGTGGAACCATTTGGCAAATGAAGGACGACGATCCCGAAAAGCGGATCCGCGAGTTGGAACGCGAGCTTGCCGACGTCAACCGGCCCCCGCAAAGCCCGCCCCCGTACACGGGTGGCGAGACGTACACGGAGAACCCGACGCCGTACACGGGCGGCGCGACGTACAGCGCCCCGACCTACAGCAGCGCCCCGAGCTACAGCAGCGGCCCGACCTATACGAGTGGCGGGCCATTCCCTTGGGGCGCCCCGCAGCCGCGGCGCAAGCGCTACCCCTGGTACCTCTTCCTCGTCCTGGTCGCGGTCGTCGTGCCGATCATCATCAGCCTGGTGATGATGTTCACCAGGTCGTCCATCGGGAGTTCGATCTCGAGAGGCGGCGCCGGCAGGACGACGTCCAGCGGTCCCACCGCGGTGCCGTGGGGCGGCGAGCTGCGCGTCAGCGACAACTCGCAGGCCAGGACGATCTCCTGCAACAACGGCAAGCTCACCCTCGCCGCGTACGACAGCAAGTACGTGATCACCGGCCACTGCGCCAGCCTCACCGTGGGCGGCTACAACAACAACGTCACCGTCGACAACTCTGACGCCATCGAGTCGACCGGATACAGCAACGTGGTCCGCGTCGACACCTGCAACGACGGCAACCTGAAGATCTCCAGCTACGGCAACGAGTTCAACGTCACCGGCCACTGCGCCGGCCTCGCGATCTCCAGCTACAACAACAAGGTCAACGTCGACAGCGTCGACGCCATCACCGTCTCCGGCTACAGCAACAACGTCACCTATCACACGGGCACGCCGAAGATCACGAATTCGGGCTACGACAACAACATTCAGCAGGGCTGAATCGGTGGCCCGGTAGGTGATCCGCGGAATCGATAGCGCATGCGCTATCAATTACCGGAGACACCGCAGGAGCCGCTGAATAGCGACGGCTCCTCAAATCGGACCCACGCCGCCCCGCGACGACGCGCAGGCGTAGCGTCTGAGAACGAGCCGTTTCGTTGTCAGCGGTGCTCTCCGCGGCATCCACAGGCAATGCGATTCCTCCGTCGCCCCAGCGCCAGGGGCGGTCGACGCCGACCGTGAAGGAACTGCCCGTGGAAACCGCAACCAATCACGCGGTACCGATGCACCTCCTCCGGGGCCGGCACGGAACCAACCCGATCCGGGTGTGCGTGGCGCGCGAATTGGGCCACGACATCGACGGCGCGTGGTGGCCGCGCGTGGACCGCATCGCAAACGAACTGCCGTCCCTGGTCGCGGTGCTGACCCCGCTGCTCGGGGACATCAAATCCATCAACGTCAACTGGTCACCGCTGCAACGGCCACCCGACCTGAACTGGCCGGGATGGGAGCACAAGCGCCAACACGTGATGACGATCAACGGCTGGGACGCCTGTGCGAACCTCCTGGTCGTCCCGTACGCAACCAACTCCGCGCTCGCCCAGATGGTGCTGCGCCTGGCCGCCGACCTGCCCATCGACTGCGCCGACCGCAACAAGCGCGCGTTCGTGACCGCCGGCTGCGTCCTCTCCGCCGCGCAACGGCAGTGTGACCCGGCAACACCGATCGCGTAGATAACAGAGCAACCGCTCTGTTATGCTGCCGGGGTGCCCCGTCCACGCGTCCACGACCAGGACCGGATCCTCGATGCCGCGGAATTGCTGGCGGCCCAGTCCGGACCGGCCGCCGTCACGATCCGCGCGATCAGCGACGCGACGGGCGTCTCCAATGGCGCGCTCTACCACACGTTCGGGTCCCGCGCGGGCCTGGTGGGTCGCGCCTGGCTGCGGGCCGGGCACCGATTCCTCGGCGCGCAAGGCGAATTGATCGATGCCGCGCTCGACGGCGACGCCGCCGACGCGGTGGTGGCCGCGGCCGAGGCGCCGGCGGTGTTCGCCGAACAGTTTCCGCACTCATCGCAGCTGATCCTGACCGTGCGCCGCGACGAGCTGCTGGGCCCCGAGACGCCGGCCGACATCGCCGCCCAGCTGCGCGACCTGGACCGGCTGCTGGTCGAGGCAATGATCCGGCTGGCCCGCGCCGTGTGGGACCGCAAGGACGCCGCGGCCGTCGACGTCATCACCATGTGCATCGTCGACCTGCCGACCGCAATCCTGTTGGAACGCAAACGAATCCACGATCCAGACGCGCGGGAACGACTGCTCGCCGCAGTCCGCGCAGTGCTGGCCGTCGGCCCACCGCCGTTGCGGCGCAGAAGCACAGAAAGGAACAAGAAATGACACCAACACTGGCCTGGGACGACAAGATTGCCGTCGTCGACCTCGGCGACGACGAAAACCGGTTCTCGCCGGAGTTTCTCGACGCCATCAATGCCCACCTGGACGAGATCGAGGCCGCCGGCGCGCAGGGCCTGGTCACCACCGGGCGCGGCAAGTTCTACACCAACGGGCTGGACCTGGACTGGCTTTCCGCCCACGCCGAGCAGACCCAGTCCTACGTCGGGCGGGTGCAGGCCCTGCTGGCCCGCGTCCTGACCTTCCCGACGCCGACAGCCGCCGCGGTCACCGGGCACGCCTTCGGCGCCGGCGCCATGCTCGCGATGGCCCACGACCTGCGCGTGATGCGCGCCGACCGCGGCTACTTCTGCTTTCCCGAGGTCGACATCCGGATCCCGTTCACCGACGGCATGGCCGCGCTGATCCAGGCCAAGCTCACCCCGCAGGCCGCGATCGCGTCGATGACCACCGGCCGGCGCTTCGGCGGGACCGAGGCCGTCGAGTTCGGCATCGTCGACGCCGCCGCGGGCGAGGGCGAGGTGACCGCCGCGGCCACCGACCTGTTGCGCCCGTTGTCCGGCAAGGACTCCGGCACGCTTGGCGCGATCAAGCAGACCATGTTCCGCGCCGCGGCGCAGGCGCTGACCAACGCCTGAGGCCTATTCGCCGGCGAACCGCTCCCACGCGGACTGCCGCGTAATGCCCAGCGTCTGGCCGATTTTGGCCCAGGTGACCCCGCGCCGGCGCAGCTCGCGCACCCAGTCGCGCAGGTCGGCCTCGACCTGCTGGGCCACCACCGCCATGCGGGGGATGTGGTCGAGCATCTGCTGATCGCTCCACGCCTCCCAGATCGGCATCCGAAGCTCGTTCGGCTTGCCCTTGTACTCGTCGATGATGGCCTGCGACAGGTCGATGCATTCGTTGCAGATCTGCACGCCCGGTCCGGCCACCAGCTTGTCGACCTCGGTGTTGGACTTGCCGCAGAACGAGCACCAGATCTTGGTGGTCTGCTTGGTGGGGCTCATGGGGACTCCCAGTTGTCAGGATTTGCCTGACACACTACGACGTCAGGGCCGCCCTGACAAGGGCGTGGGCTGGTGTTCAGGTGTCGTGGCCGGCGGTCAACGACTGATGTGTTCCAGCAGGTGCTTGGACCAGGTGTTGGGTGACTCCAGGGGGCTGAAATGGCCGCAGTTGTCGAGGTATTCGAGGGTGAAGTCCGCGTAGAAGTCATCCAGGGTGTCGCTCCATGTCTGCGGGAACAACGGATCCTGGTCGGGCCACAAGATGGTCACGGGCGTGGCGAACCTGTCTTCGCGAGCCGGTGTTGTCTCGTTGGCGTAGTAGGTGATGGGGTTTCCCTCAGCGTTGCGGAACCACAGAACGCCGGCCAGGAAGGCCCCGGGTGCGGAGTGGTTCTCGGTCAAGTGGTCCAGGAGGTCGTCGACGACGGTCGATCCGGGTGCCGACCAGTTCACCAGGTTTTCCTTGAGTGCCGCGCGGACGGCCTCGGGTTTCCCGTCGATGATTTCCTCGACCAGTTCGGATTTGTAGAAGATGGCGTGCACGAACGCGTTCACCGCGTCCTCTTCGAGAATCCGTCGCCCCACGCCCATGGTGGGCGGTGCGATTACCAGCGATCGCACCAGATCGGGCCGGGTGGCCGCGATCGTCTGGGCGGTGAAGCTACCGATGTCGTACCCGCCCAGCACGGCGTTGCTGATACCCAGTTCGTCGAGCAGTGCGATGACGCTGCCGACCTGGCGATTTAGTGCGTAGGCGGTCGGGTCCTCCAGGTGCTTGTCCGACTTGCCGTACCCGCGCAAGTCGATCACGATGATGTCCGCCCGTGCCTTGAGCTGGGGGACGACTCTGGAGTACTCCGTGTGGTCGCCGGGATTGCCGTGGATCAGGACGACCGGGACACCCTGCCCGGAGCGCTCGTAGTAGAGCTTGAACCCGTCGTGTTCGGTTGAGTAGGCCACGGGACTTCTCCTTCCTGAAACTCACACCAGCGCTTTTCGATCGCCTGCATGACGGTGTCGCCGCGAAAAGGGTTTACCCGGAAACTGTTTCGGCTCCCTTCGGTGATGCTAATAGCCCAGTTTGTCAGGCGGAGTTGCCGGCCGATCGGGGCGGTTGTCAATCTTTGCTGCATCGAGACAGGGTGCGGCCGAGACAGGTTGTTACTATCGCGCGGGTGGGTGCCCCGGGGTCCGTTTCACGGCGCGACGTGTTGAGATACGCCGCGGTCGCACCGGCGCTCGTCGGGGTCGCCTTGGCGGACGCGCCACACGCACGCGCCGGCATCGCAGGGATGGGCGTCTTCCTCGACCCTGGCCACAACGCCGTGAACGACGCCTCGATCAGCCAACAGGTGCCGAACGGCCGCGGGGGCACCAAGGAATGCCAGACGTCCGGCGCCGCCACCGACAACGGCTACCCCGAGCACGCGTTCACCTGGGCCGTGGTGGGACTGATCGCCGGTTCGCTCAACCAGATGGGCGTGCACACCCAGCTGTCCCGGGACAACGACAGCTCCGTCGGGCCGTGCGTCGATGCGCGCGCGGCGGCCGCCAACGCGATGCACCCCGACGCGATCGTGAGCATCCACGCCGACGGCGGCCCCGCCTCCGGCTCGGGATTCCACGTGAACTACTCCAGCCCGCCGCTCAACGACGTCCAGGCCGCCCCGGCCGTCCAGCTCGCGCGCACCATGCGGGATGCCCTGGTGCAGGCGGGCTTTCACCCGTCCACCTACGCCGGCTCGGACGGCCTCTACGGCCGCGCCGACCTCGCTGGGCTCAACCTGGCCCAATACCCGGCCGTCCTCATCGAGCTGGGCAACATGAAGAACCCGGACGAGGCCGCGCGGATGCAGACCTCCGACGGCCAGGCGAAGTACGCCGCCGCCGTCACCGCGGGAATCGTCGCGTTCCTGAACGCCAAAGGCCCCGCCTAGCGGCTCAGGTGCCGAAGCTCCCGCTGGGCGTCGCCGCGTTGCCGCCGAGATGGCTGGCCGCGAACGCCGCGCCCTTGTCGATCATCTCCCCGTCGGAGGCGTAGGTGTTGTGCGCCGCGAAGTTCATCCCGTCCGAGCAGACCGGGTCCTCCGGCGCGCACACCTTGATGGTCTTCGCCTGATACAGCGGGCCGATGGCGACCGGGGGCTGGTTGAGGAAGTTCATCGCGCGGACGTTCGGCATGCCGAAGAGCACGACCGACGAGACGTGATCGGCGACCGCGGGGTCCATCGGTTTCGGCACGGTCGCGGGGTCGACCCCGTCCGGGACGGCGGCCGAGGTGACGAAGCCCATGACGGCCGCGCCCTGCGAGTAGCCGCCCAGCACCATCTTGGTGTTCGGGCAGGTCTTCGCCATGTCCTCGACGTGGAAGCCGGCGTCCTTGATGCCGTCGAGGCCGGTGGCCCACTCATTGCTGGCGGGGTAGTTGACGGGGTAGACGTCGAGCGACCGTCCGCCGATGCGCGAGCGCAGGTTGTCGACGAACGCCTGGCCGGTCGGCCCGACGCCGGGGTCCTCGCCGGTGCCGCGGGCAAAAACCACCTGGACGTCCGGACATTGGGCCAAGGCTAGGGGGATGGCGGGCGCGACAACGGTGGCGCCAATGCCCGACACCGCCGCTGCCGCGGAAACAGCGAAGCGAGTGAAGTGACGTGCGATCATGCCAAAATTTTGCCCAATTGAGCAGGGCCCCAAACCTGGGAATTTCCTTGAACTTTCATGAAATTTCTCTGGTAACGCAACCCGTCAGGCGGCGTCGAGGAATTGATTCACCGCCTGGACAAATTCCGTGGGGCGATCGCGCACGAGCCAGTGCCCACAAGGCTCGAGGACCCGCACCTGTCCGTCCTGGACGAGTCGCGAGGCTCGAATCGAATCGGCCACCGGCACGAGCCTGTCGTCGCGCCCGGCCAGTATCAGGGTCCTGGCCGTGATGCGTGGCAGCTTGGACACCAGCGACAGGCCCTCCGGTCCTGCGCCGAATGCCCATCGTTGCGTGGCGGCGAACGCTTCGCCCGCATGCGGGAGCTTGCCGCTGATGATGACCGCGTCGATCAAGTCGTCGGACAGCGCCGAGGCGTTCTTCATGCCGAGGTTGGTGCGCAACTGCGCGCGAACGACCCCGCGCCCCAGGCTCACCGCGAGCTTGTTCATCCCCTTTCCCAGCCCTGGATGGCGCGCGAGCCACTCGGCGGTGCGCAGGAACTTGAACTTCTCGGTGATGCCGCCGGGATTGATCGCGACGGCGCGACGCACCACGTCGGGGCGGGTGATGGCCATCTCGAGCGTGATCCAACCGCCGAGCGACAACCCGCCGAGGTCCACGCGATCGAAGCCGTAAGCGCGAATCAGGTCGGCGACCCAGGCGCGGTACCACGGGATGGAAAACGACGACTCCGGGAACTCGGTCTCGCCGTATCCCGGAAGGTCGGGGGCGATGACGCGCCGGCGCTGGCCGAGCGCAACCAGCGCCGAACCAAACGACACCAGCGCCGAGTCGAGGCCACCGCCGTGCAGCAGGATCAGCGGGGCGACGCCGTTGCGGGGATCGACCTCGAAGACCCGCGTGCGGATGCCCTGAACGGCGATGTCACGCGCATCGACCCCGGCGGGAACCTGCAGCGCCTTCATCGCTAAACCAGCTGGGCGACAGTCGTCACGACGATGAGCACCAGCACGGCGGCCCCGATGCCGTACACCTGCCGGCGCGGGGTGACCCGCGTGGGCAGTGGCTGCCGCTGCAGCGTGCGTTGGCGCTGCATCGCGATCAGGTAGGTGCCGAGCGCGACGACGGCGGCGAGAAGGGCGGGGACCAACTGCCACGGCCCGACGGGGCCGTGCAGGTTCCTGATCATCATCAGCGCGCCGTTGGCCAGGAACGCGAAGGCCGTCCGCGTCCACGCCAGGGTCGTCCGGTCGGCCGGCTCGTTAGCCCGCGGATGGACCGTCGGCGTCGCGTCGTTCAACCCATGACCGCCTTGGCGATCACCAGCCCGATCGCGACCAGCCCCACCACGCTGAGGCCCACCGCGAGGTAGGCCGGGGTGGGATGGCGGGGCAGCGGATCGCCGTGGCGCATGGCGACATCCGCCTGCCGCCAGCGCACCAGACCCATTGCGCTGGTGAGGGTCGCCAGCGCGGCGAGCCCGATGCCGAGCGCGCGCCGCGCCCCGGGCACGGTCAGCTCCGGAACGAGCTGCACCAGGGCGACCGCCGCGGCGAGCAGACCCAAGGCGGTGCGCTGCCAGGCCAGGAAGGTTCGCTCGTTGGCGAAGGTGAAGCGGTAGTCGGGCTCGCGCTCGTCAGGTTCGGCCACGAACTACCCGCCTCGGCATGGATGGTCAAGCGTTTCGACGTGGCAGATTTTAGCCTGCATGATGAGGCTTGTGGTCAAGGCGCTGTTGTTCGACGTGCAGGGCACGGCGACGGATTTCTATTCGACCGTGTGCGACGAGGCGGCGCGGATCAGCGCGGGCCGGCACCCTCAGGCCGACTGGGGCGACTTTGTGCGGCGTTGGCGCGCAGGCTACTTCGCGGCTTTGGACGGCGCGCAGGGGAGTGGCTGGATCTCCGTGCACTCGGTGTATCGGCGCGCGTTGGATGCCATCCTGTCCGACGGCGGCATCGCGGGGTTCTCGGACGCAGAGCGCGAGGAGCTCACCCTGGCCTGGCAGCGGCTGCGGCCGTGGCCGGACGTGGTGTCGGGGCTGACGCGGTTGAAGCGCTTGTACACGCTGGCCACCCTGTCGAACGCCGACGTGTCAGCGGTGGTCAACATCTCCAAGCGCGCGGGCCTTCCCTGGGACGCGATCTTCGCCGCCGAGATGGCCGGGGTGTTCAAGCCCGACCCCGCGATCTATCGCATGGCCGCGACCTACCTCGGCCAGCAGCCCGCCGAGATCATGATGGTGGCCAGCCACAAATACGACATCCGCGCGGCGGGCGGGCTGGGCTTTGCGACGGCCTTCGTCGCGCGTCCGCTGGAGTTCGGGGCCGACGGCGAGGCCGACGTGGCCTACTCCGACGAGTTCGACGTCAACGCGTCCGACTTCCTGGACCTGGCAGCACAACTGGGCTGTTAGCGGCAGGTCTATGCGGAAGTCAATGCGGGGTCCGGCTTTTCCGACGACATGGACAGGAAGCCGCGCACGCAGCGCGCCGCGAGTAGCCAGTTGCCCGGCTTCTTCATGTCCAGCCCGCCCAGCAGCTGCTTGATCATGGTCAGCGTGTCGAAGTAAATGCGTTCGCAGACAAGCGTTTCCGTGTCGTCAAACACAAAGTAGGCGTTCATGCGGACCCGGAACCGGCTGCCCGTGGGCGGCACCTTGCCGAGATATCCGCGGTGGGTGCCCATCAGCCAGAACTCGACGATCACCGCGTCGGCGCTGTGCCGCAGCGCGATGATCTCGTGGTCCTGGTCGGGGAACGCGGTCCTCGTATAGACGTAGTAGCCGCGCACCGCCTCGTTGCCGTCGTGCACGATCATCTGCGGGATCAGCTCGTAGCGCGGGTGCGGGAAGGTCGCCAGCACGTCGTCCCAGGCCTGGCGGACCTCGTCGTGAAAGTGGTCGAGAACCAGCTTCTCGCGGGCGGCCAGCACGTCGGGGGAGGGAAACGCGGGAATGGTCACGTCGGTCACGCTGGTCAGCGTAAACCCGGGTTCGGTGCTTTTGGCATGCCCGGCTCTGTGGAAGGTGTGTGGCGGTCTCGAAACTTGATAGCGCATGCGATATCAAATTTTGGAGGGTGATACCCCTTCTGAGAGAGAGCCCAAGGTGTTCACCCCGCCCCGCGATAGGGACGTCAGCCCGGTGGCGTCCACGCGACCGGCAGCCTCTTGATGCCGTGGATGAATTGCGACAGCAGCCGGGCGGGTTCCTCGACCGCGACGATGTCGGGGATCTCGCGGCGCAATTCGTCAAAGACGACCCTAATCTCGCGGCGGGCCAGGTTGGCGCCCAAGCAGAAATGGGCGCCGCCGCCGCCGAAGCCGAGATGCGGGTTGGGATCGCGGGCCACGTCGAACATCCAGGGGTTGGCGAACTTTGACTCGTCGCGGTTGGCCGAGTTGTACCACAGCGCGGCCTTGTCGCCGGCCGCCAACTTGACGCCGCTCAGCTCGGTGTCGCGGGTCACGGTGCGCCGCATGTAGACCACCGGGGAGGCCCACCGCACGATCTCCTCGACGGCGGTGGGAGCCAGGCCTTCGTAGTTGGCCCACCATTTCTCGCGCTCGTCGGGGTAGCGCGACAGCGCCAGCACACCGTGGCTGATCGCGTTGCGCGTCGTCTCGTTGCCCGCGACGACCAGCAGGATGAAGAACGACGCGATCTCCTGCGACGTCAGCCGCTCGCCGTCGACCTCGGCCTCCACCAGGCTCGTGGTCAGGTCGTCGTGGTGGTTGACGCGGCGGTCCTCGGCCAGCGCGGCGGCGTAGGCGCCGATGTCCATCGAAACCTGCGTGAACTCCCCGAAATCGGTCGACAGGTCGGGGTCGCCGAACCCGAGAATGACGTTGGTCCAATGGAATACGCGCTGATGGTCTTCCTCGGGGATGCCCATCATGTCGCAGATGATCTGCAGCGGCAGCGGCCCGGCGAGCTCGCTGACCAGGTCGGCCTCGCCGTCGGGATGATTGGCGATCAGCGACGACACCAGCCGGTGCGCCCGCTCACGCACCGAGGCCTCGATGCGGGCCACCACCTTCGGGGTGAACGCCCGGCTGACGATCGAGCGCAGCCGCTGATGCCGGGGATCGTCCGTCACGATCATCGAGCCGAAATACTCGGCCAATTCCGGCATCTGGTCGCCGATCGTGATACCGCCGGCGGAGCTGAAGATATCCGGATGGCGGCTGGCGTAGTGCACGTCGTCGAGCTTGGTCAGCGCCCAATACCCGTTGCCGGCCTCGAACCCCTCGTACTCGACCGCCGGCCAGAATGACAGCGGCGCCTCGCGGCGCAGGGTGGCGAAGGCGCCGTCGCGGTAGTCGTCGTCGTACCCCCAGAACTCGAGCGACTCGAGATGAATGTCGGCCAGCGGGATCTCGGGCGGCGGCGCCCCATTCGCGCGAGTCGCGATGCCTGTCTTGAGTGACACGGTTGGGCCGCTATCAGTGCGTGCACACGGTTCTGGCCGGCGTCCCCGTCGTCGCCGTCGCGTCGCTGACGACATTGCCGTCGAGCTTGATCTTGCACGAGATGGGACCCGGCCCCTGGGCGCTGATCACGAACACCTCGCCGCCGTAACCGGTGAACTGCGTCGACCAGGGCAGCTTGGCGTTCACCGCGTGCAGCTGACCGTTGTCGGTTTGATACGAGATGTATTCGGCGACGGCCGGGCCGCTCACCTCGTAGGTGACCCTGGGGTTTTCGGGCCCGGCGTTCGCGACGCCGCACCCGGTTGCGAGCCCGACGCCGATCGCCAACAGGATCGACGGCCCGCGCAGATGACTGGTCATGGTTTCACATCGTGTACCACAAACATCGCCTGGTCTAGATGCCGATCGCGGCCATGCTTAGGGTGAACCGGGGGCTGATGGTCAGGAAGGTGTGTATGTCGGGACACGACCCAAAGCGCGTGGTGGTCTGGGGCACCGGATTCGTCGGTAGCATGGTGATCGCCGAGATCGTCAAGCATCCACTGTTCGAGTTGGTGGGCGTCGGCGTCAGCAACCCCAACAAGATCGGCCGCGACGTCGGCGACATCTGCGGGCTGCCGGAACCGATCGGCATCGTCGCGACCGACGACGTCGACGCGCTGATCGCGCTGCGCCCCGACGCGCTGGTGCACTACGGCCCGACGGCCATGCACGCCGACGCCAACATCTCACTGATCACGCGGTTCCTGCGGGCCGGCATCGACGTCTGCTCGACCGCGATGACGCCGTGGGTCTGGCCGACCATGCACCTCAACCCGCCCAACTGGATCGAGCCCATTACCGAGGCCTGTGAGCTGGGCGAATCATCGTGCTTCACCACCGGCATCGACCCCGGATTCGCCAACGACCTATTCCCCATGACCCTGATGGGCGTCTGCTCGGAAGTGCGCCGCGTGCGCGCCTCCGAGCTGCTGGACTACACGAACTACGAGGGCGACTACGAGGTCGAGATGGGCATCGGCCGCGAACCCGAATTCAGCCCGATGCTGGAAAACCCGAGCGTGCTCATCTTCGCGTGGGGCGCGACCGTGCCGATGATCGCGCACGCGGCGGGCATCATGCTCGACGAGATCACCACCACCTGGGACAAGTGGGTGACGCCCACCGAGCGCACGACGGCCAAGGGCGTCATCAAGCCCGGGCACGTCGCCGCCGTCCGGTTCACCATCAACGGCATCTACCAGGGCGAGACGCGCATCCAGCTCGAACACGTCAACCGGATCGGGAACGACGCCGCCCCCGACTGGCCGTCGGGCCACGACAACGACGTCTACCGGGTGGACATCGAGGGCACCCCGAGCATCTTCCAGGAGACCGCGTTCCGGTTCACCGACGGTTCGGGCCGCGACCCGGCCACGGCCGGCTGCCTGGCCACCGGGATGCGGGCGCTCAACGCCGTGCCGGCGGTCAACGACCTGCGGCCGGGCTGGGTCACCCCGCTCGACCTTCCGCTGATCGCCGGGGCGGGCTCCATTCGCTGACGCGCTTATACAGCTGGCGCATAGCATGCGCAGAGACTGGCTATAGGTTCCCCCGGCACGATTAGCCGTGCCGCTGAAGTGGGGATTGATACATGGTCAATAGGGTGAGGCCCGCGCTGGGCCTGTCAATTGGTTCCACCAACCTCGCGGCCGCGACCGCCAATCTCGTAATCACGCGCAAGCCGGTCCTCACGCTCTATCGCGAACGCCCGCCCGAGGTGGGTGTCCCCGCGGAAAACCCTCGACTCGACGAGCCGGGCGTCGTCATCACCGGTTTCGTGGACCGGCTCGCGGATCCGGTGGGAATCCGGGCCGCCGACGGTTCGGTGCACCGCGGCGGCGCGTTGATCGCCGACGCGATGCGCGCCCTGGCGTACGCGGTGACCGGCGGGCGCCCGCTGCCCGAAAACATCGCGGTGACCTATCCCGCCCATTGGTCCGACGACTCCGTGCACGCCCTAGGCGCCGCGCTGAGCGGCGTGTCCGAATGGAAGGATCCCGCGCGGCCGCTGGTGCTGATCCCCGATGCCGCCGCGACCTTGTTCGCGGTGCGGGCCAACCCGGGCATCCCCGCGCGCGGCACCGTGGCCGTGTGCGATTTCGGCGGCAGCGGCACCAGCATCACGCTGATGGACGCCGCCGGCAACTATCAGGCCCTCGCCCCGACCGTGCGCTATCCCGACTTCTCGGGCGACATGATCGACCAGGCGCTGCTGACCGCCGTCATCGCCGACGCGCCGGGCATCGGCTCGCTGAGCCCGCTGCGCAGCGGATGCCGCGGCGCCAAGGAGCAGCTCTCGTCGACCACGGTGACTTCCCTGGCCGTCAGCGACATCCGGCTCACCAGAAACGAACTCGAGGACGCCATCCGCCAGCCGCTGACCAACTTCGTGGCGGTGCTCGATGAGGCGTTGCAGCGCAACGGGATTCGCGATCTGGCCGCGGTGGTTTCGGTGGGCGGCGGGGCGAACATCCCGGCCGTCACCACGACCCTGTCGGGACATTTCCGGGTGCCGGTCATCACGACGCCGCAGCCCCAGCTGACCGCGGCGATCGGGGCCGCCTTGCGGGTCGCGCCGGGGCCGGTGGATGACACCGCGACCGCGCTGATTCCGGCCGCGCCGGCAACGGCAACGGCTCCTACGATGGCGACGGCGACCGCGCGAGCCTGGCCGGGTCGTCGTGGCGCTGGGACCGCGACGGCCGAGGCACCCTCACCGGGGACGGCGCCCGCGATGGCTTGGTCGGAGGTCACCGGCGCCGGCCCCACCTCCGCGAGCGCGGCGCCGAAGCCGGAGGAAGCCGCGGTCGCGCCCGCGGACTTCAAGAAGTCGGTCTGGCGGCGGTTGGCCCCGTTGATGGTCATCGGCGCCTTGCTGGCGCTGCTGCTGGTGGGCGCAGCGCTGGCGATCGGCCTGGGGTCCAGCAACAAGCCCGCGCCGGCGCCGGCCGGCAACACCACGCCGGCGTCCCCGGCGCCCTCATCGGTGCCGCCCGCCCCGGTGACACAGCAGCCGCCCCCACCCCCGAGTGCCGAGCCCAGCCCGCCGCCCGCGAGCGATGGGCCGAGCCCCGCGCCGCCGCCCGCGACCGACGCGCCGAGTCCCGCGCCGCCGGCGGCCCAAGAGCCCGTCGCACCGCCCGAGCCGCCAGCGCCACCGCCGGCAGTCGCGGAGCCGCCCCTCCCGCGGATCCCGCGAATCCCCGCGATCCCGGCCCTGCCGCCAATCCCGGGGATCAACGAACCGATCCCGGGCTTCCCGGAAATCCCGACCCTACTGAGCCAGCTCGCTCCGCGCGCCCGCTGAATCAGCTTCCGCTGGGGCGCTTTTCGCCCTTGTTCTCCTCGGCCGCGGCCTTCTTCAGCTCCTCGTTGAGGGCCTTATCCTTCTCGACTTGTTCTTTGTAGGCTTCGGGGTCTCTGCCTTCGTCGTCGTCCTGCTGGTCCGAGCCGGCGTTCGAGTCGGCGCCTTCGGGCGTCTCGCATTTCGGGTTGCCCTCGTCGTCCAGCCAATCGTTGACCGCCGTGCCCGTCACCATCGCGCCGGAACCCGGCAGCACCAAAGTGGGGCGGTCTTCGTAGGCCGTCATCATCTCGGCGGCCTTTTCCTTGTGCTCCTCGTTCGGCTCCGGCTTTTCGGTTTGCTGCCGATCGTCTTGTTCGCCCGACTCCTGGTCGGTCGCCCGCTGGTCCTCTTCCTGGCCAGCGGCTTTGTCGTCCTGCACGCTCATGACGTACCCCCTTTGGAGTCGCGGCGACTATCTGCGGGGGTTACCCGCTGTGGCGGCGCGCCGAAACTCTCGTCACTGCGATCGGCCGCGCTTGACCAGAACCACCGTGGCGATCGGAATCCGCATGGGCTCGGGCGCGGTCGACAGGCGTCCAGCAACGGCGGTCTCCAGGTGGTCGACGAACGCGGTCGCTCGCGGGTCGCCGGCGCCGCCGTTCAGCCCGCCCACCAGGGCCGGAAAGAGCGCGGACCGCGCGAACGCCGCCCATTGCGCCCCGAAAGCGTTTGCGTCGTCGTCAATTTGGAGCCGGGCCCAGAATCGGTCCTCGGCGTTGAACGTTTCGAGATGCTCGATCGTCAGGCCCTCGAACCGCCCGCTCGGCGCGAACGGCGCGTGAAAGTCCTTCTCGCTGCGGGCGAATGTGGGGATGGCCATGCGGCGCAGCTCCTCCTCGCCGAGCAGGCCGTCCCGCGCCTGATCGGCCAGCGCCGCGACGATCGCGTCGAGCAGCGGCCGGAAGCCCGCTGTGCCGTCCTCGTCGACCGCCGACGTCATCACCACCAGCCGCCCGTCGGGCACCAACTCGCGCCCGCGGAACGCCACGAAGTCGTTCCAGTCGACGGCGGCCTGGTGCGCGTAGGCCGCGCGGGCGGCGTCGTCGTTGCTGTAGCCGACGTGCACGTGATCTTCCAGCTCGCAGGGGATCCGGCTCACCCACTGTGTCGCCCACGACGTCCAGCCGAGGTTGACCGCGTTCGACGGCAGGATTTGGCCGTAGAAGGACCGCCCGATCGCCGAGGCGAAACTCGTTGTGTCCGTGTGTAAATAGCTGTCCGGGTCGTCGGACAGGGTGCGAAACAGCGCGGTGAAGTCGTTGTCGGGGACATCGGTGTGCGCCACCAGGATCGCGTGGTCGTGGCGGGTGCGACGGCGCAACACCGCGATCCCGGCCGACATGGGCTTCAGCGAGTTGTGCCCGTTGGCGGCGCCGTAGTCGGCGATGACGATCGGCTGCGGAGCCGCGGGGATCGGCACCTGTTCGGCGGCGCGCTCGAACAACGCGATGCCCTGGGCCAGGCCGGCGGCCTGCAGCCGGGACGACTGGGTGTAGGTCGCGCTGTCCGTCGGCTCTGGCCGGACCACGATGCTCGACTCGGGCAGTCGACGTTCCGGCCGCATGCACCAACGATAGTCAGTTCGGCCCCGGATAGCTGACTCCGGTGAGCTGCTCGGAAAGCTCCCAGAGGCGCCGGCAGTCGTCCTCATTCTGGGCGAGCTTGGGCACCCGGGCGACGGCGACCCCGCCGCCGGCCAGCTCCTGGAACCCGCGTGGCCCGTAGAAGACGCCGCCCTCGGCGTGCGGCGCGGCGGCCGCGTACAGCGCCGGCAGGATCCCCTCGTCGATCTCCTGCCACAAGAACGGCGTGAACCGCCAGGACGCCTTGTACAGCCGCTCCATCAGGGCGGGCCGTTCGCGGCCGTGTGAGGGTCCGGCGATCTGCAGGTTGGTCTTGGTCAGGCCGGGGTGCGCGGCGTTGGACACGATGCCCCAGCCACCCGCGCGGCTGCGCCGGTCGAGCTCGAGGGCGAACATCAACACCGCCAGCTTCGACTGGCCGTAGGCCGACATGGCGGCGTAGGACTTCTCGAACTGCGGGTCGTCGAAGTGGATCTTGCCGCTCTGGCGGGCCGCGAGGCTGCTCAGCGAGACGACGCGGGCGCCCTTGGCGGCGCGCAGCAGCGGCAGCACGTGTCCGGTCAGCGCGAAATGCCCGAGATGGTTGCTGCCGAACTGCAATTCGAAGCCGTCGGCGGTGGTGTCGCGTTCCGGTGGCGTCATGACGCCGGCGTTGTTGATCAGGATGTCGATCGGGCGGCCCTCGGCGTTGAGCTGTTCGCCCAGCGCGGCGACCGAGGTCAGCGACGACAGGTCGAGGGCCTTGATGGTCAGCTTGGCGTCGGGAACCGTGGCGCGGATTTCCTCGATCGCCTTTTCGCCCTTGGCGCGGTTGCGGATCGCCATCACGACGTCGGCGCCGGCGGCCGACAGGCGCCGGGCCAGCCCGAATCCCAGACCGCTGTTGGCCCCGGTGACGATTGCCAGCTTGCCCGACAGATCGGGAACCGTGGCGACGAGATCGTTGGCCATGCGTTTCACTCCTCTCGTATGAGCCCGGTCCTAGTCTGCTCTTTGTGTCGCGGTCAGCGAACCCCTGCGGAAATCTGATCGCCGCGTTGGTGCTCGGCGCGCTGCCCGCGCTCGCCTTCCCCGCGCTCGCGTGGTGGTGGCTGGCCTGGGTCGGCCTGGTTCCGCTGCTGTTGCTGGTCCGGGCGGCGCCGTCCGCCTGGGCGGGGGCGGCGCGGGCCTGGTGCGGTGTGGCCGGATTTGTGCTGACCACCCAGTACTGGCTGGTGACAAGCGCCGGCCCGCTGCTGCTGTTGTTGGCCGCCGGGCTGGGTGCGCTGTGGCTGCCCTGGGGGTGGCTGGCGCATCGGTTGTTGTCGGCGCCCGTCGGCTTTCGGCGCACCGTCGCGGCCGTGGTGGTGCTGCCCACCGCGTGGGTGCTGGCCGAGGTGGTGCGGTCATGGCCGCCGCTGGGTGGTTCGTGGGCGTCGCTGGGCGCGTCGCAGGCCGCCCAGCCGGTGACGCTGGCGTCGGCGTCGCTGGGCGGGGTGTGGTTGACGAGTTTCCTTGTGGCCGCGTGCAATACGGCTCTCGTCGGTGCGCTGGTGCACCGCAACGCGCTAGGCCGTTCTTTGGCGCTGGGGTGCGCGGTGGTGTGCGTCGCCGTGGGCCCGTTGTGGTATGCGCTGGGCCCGTCGCCGTCCGGCGGCGCGACGGTGCGCGTGGCGCTGGTGCAGCCCGGCGAGATCGCCGACGCCGGCGAGCGTTTAGCGGCCGGCGAGGCGCTGACGGCGGGGCTCGCCGGGCAGCGGCTCCACCTGGTCGTGTGGGGTGAAAGCAGCGTGGGATCCGACCTCACGGGCCACCCGGAGGTGTTGGCCCGGCTCGCCGACCTGTCCCGGCGGGTGGGCGCGGACCTGCTGGTCAACGTCGACGCGCCCGCGCCGGGCGGCGGCATTTACAAGTCGGCGGTGCTCGTCGGCGAGACAGGGGTGTTGGGCAGTTACCGCAAGACGCGGCTGGTGCCGTTCGGCGAATACGTCCCGCTGCGAACACTTTTCGGCTGGATCACCCGGCACAGCCGGGCTGCCGCGCAGGACCGGCAGCACGGGACCGGCCCGGTGCTGCTGCATGCCGGCGACCTGCCCGTCGGGCCGCTCGTCAGCTACGAGACCCTGTTCTCCGACCTGGCCCGTCGGGAGGCATGGCTCGGCGCCGGGTTGCTGGTTTACCAGAGCTCCACGTCGTCGTTCCAGGGCAGTTGGGCGCAGCCGCAGCTGGCTGCCCAGCCCGCGGTCCGCGCCGTCGAGGCGGGCCGCCCGGCGGTACACGTCGGGTTGTCCGGCGACAGCTCGGCCTTCGATGCCCGAGGCCACCGCCTGGCCTGGTGCCCGTCTGGATTCCGGGGTGTCACGGTGGTCAGCGTCCCGACGGGATCGACCGCCACGCCGTACGTACGGCTGGGGGACTGGGTGCCGGTGCTGGCGGTGGTGATCCTCGTCGGCTTCGCTCTGCTTACCTGGCATCGCCTGGGCCGCGGTGCCACACTGCGTGCATGACCAGCCGTCGGCTCGCGAAGATTTCGCTGTCCACCGCCGTCGTGCTGATGGTCGTGTCGGTGGCCGGGTTCATTACTGCGTTCGTGCTCAACGCGTTCTTTCTGGACAAGTACAACGCCTACGGCGAGGTGCCGATCCCGGGGTCGAACAGCCTGTACCTGCCCGCCGGCGAGGTCACCGTCAGCCTGCACGCCCTCGTCGTCGGCAGCCCCAACGGCGGCCTGCCGGTGCCGCCGCTCGGGGTGACGATCGCGCCGCCCGACGGGGTCCCACAACCCGCGCTCAGCGAAAGCATCGGCAGCACAACGACGGTCAACAACGACGCGCACGTGCGCGTGTGGGTGGCCCAGATTCCCGTCGCCGGCACCTACAACATCACGACCGACGGCCAGGTCAACGGATACATCAACCCGCGACTGGCCTTCGGCCACAAGAGTTCTTATGGCTATCTGGTGTGGTTGTTCGTCGGGCTGTTCGTCGCGGGACTGGTCGGCTCGATCCTGTCGGGCGTGTGGCTGTCGCGCACCCGGCGCAAGGCCGTGGTGGCGGCCAACCCCTATTACCCGCCGCCGGTGCCGGTGTCGCCGACGATCCCGGTGGAACCCAGCGACGAGGGGGTCCGCCTCGAGCGGCTCAAAACGCTCGCGGCGCTGCGGGATTCCGGGGCGTTGACCGCGGAGGAGTTCGAGGCCGAGAAGCGCCGGATCCTCGAGGGGCATTGATTCGGCCCGAACCCTAGGATGTCCGTTCCGACCGCGCTACGATCCGCCGTACAAGGTCGACCGGGGCTGGGAGGTAGCTCATGTCGGAGGTGACCGCCACGCCGCACCTGCTGGCGGCCGCGGCCGGGGATTTGGCCTCAGTCGGGTCGACGATCAACGCGGCCAATTCGGCCGCAGCGGCCGGGACCGCGGGGGTGGCAGCCCCGGGCGGCGATGGCGTGTCGGCGTTCGTATCGGCGCTGTTTTCCGCGCACTCGAAGGCCTATCAGGCCGCCGGCGCCCAAGCCGCTTATTACCACGACCAGTTTGTCCAGGCGCTGCGCGCGAGCGCTGGTGCGTACGCCAGCACCGAGGCCGTCAACGCGTCGCCGCTGCAGAAAGTGCAGGAATTTGTCGGCGCGGCCAGCCAGTCTCCCGCCGGGCACCTGATCGGCAACACCGCCCACGGGGCGATGGATGCCGCGCAACATGCCGGCAGCGGCGGGCCCGCACCGGGCAGCGTCGGCACAGCGCCCGTCAGCGCCAACCACGTGGGCGCCGGGGCCGGCGCATCCACCGGGGACGCCCACGCGGCCGCGGCCGGTGGCCCACCAGGCGGCAATGCCGGCGGCGCCAACGGCGTCACCGGTGACGGCGGCGGCCCCGGCGGTGGCGGTGGTGGGGGCGGCGACGCCCCTCAGCCGGCCGGTGGTCCCGTCAGCGTCGGCGGTGGCACCGCTGCGGCGGCCGTCGCACCTACCTGGGGGGCGGCGCCGGCTGCGCCGGCCGCGCCGCTGGTGCCGGGCATAGCGACGCCGCCGCCAGCGCCCCACGTCATGGCGACCGCCTACCCGGCGGCGGCAATGGTCCCGGGGTTGGACGGCGTCAGCGGCCATTCCGCCGCCGTCACCGGCTTGGGGGAGCCGGTCGCACCGGCGGCCTCCGTCGAAGCGGTACCCCCGCCCGCCGCCCCGGCCATACCAACGGCACCCAAGGCGCAGCCGCTGCACCAGGGCGGCCCGGCGCACCCGGGCGATGCCGCGCAGCCGGATCACTCCGACCGCGACAAAGCGGCAGTGCCCCTGCCCATCCCGCCGCTACGGCTGCGAAGCCTTCGGGGGTTGCGCGACAAGCTGCGATTGCGGCTGCGCGACAAGGACGAATGGCGGGACGAACTTCGTGAGGCCGCCACCAGCAAGCCGTGGGGACGCGACGAACTGCTGGGCGCTCTCGGTCTTCGACCGCCCGCGAACTAAGTCAGGGGCGATTCGATGGCGCGCAGCAGCCCGCGCAGCCGCGGTGCGTCGGCGCTGTGCGTGTATGCCCCGAGCCAGTCGGTGAGCTTGGCGATCAGCTCGGACGATATCGGCGCGCGCTGCCGCGCCATGGTTTGCAGGGCCGTGTCGATCGCGGTGTATGACTCGCCCGACCCGATCGCGGCGTAAAACCGGCTGCGGTCGCGGTCGGTCAATAGCGGGCTGACCGCATCAGCCAGTTCCCACGCCAGGTCGGATTCGGCCTTATCGTCCACGTACTCATTGTCGTTGGCCGGGGCGGTTTCTGCTGAGCGAGCTCGCGACCTAGAGCGTGACGAAGTCCGCCATCATCGCCATGTCTTCGTGCTCGAGGTTGTGGCAATGCACGAGATACGTTCCGCGGTAGTCGGTGAATTGGACGGCGACCTCCACCGCCGCGGACGGCGCGACATCGACGGTGTCTTTCCATCCGCGATCGAAGCGGCCCGGCGGCCTGTCGTTGCGGGATAGCACCTGGAAGTGGTTGAGATGCACATGGATCGGGTGCCGGATATCGGTGATGAACCGCCAGATTTCGATGTCGCCCAGGCGCGGTGCGGCCAGCGGAACCCCCGGCTGGTACGGCTTGTTGTTGATCGTCCACATGCCCGCGCGGCCTTGACCGAACAGGAAGGTGCGGGTGGCCACGGCGCGACCACGCTCTAGCGGGGTATAGCTTTCACCGAGTTTCTCGGGAATCGTCGTTTCGTCCGATCGGTCGGTGCCGACGACGTCGAAGCGCATGATCTCCGAGGTGGACTGGGCGCCAAGCGCGTTGGTGAGGCGCACCCGGGTTCCCGACGGGTAGCGGGAGAAGTCGACGATGAGGTCGAACCGTTCGGCCGGGGCGATGTCGATCGCGTCGTGGTTGATCGGTGCGGCCAGCAGGCCGCCGTCGCTTCCTATTTGGGTGAATGCGGACCCGCCGGGCGGCGGCGGGTCGAGTTGTAGCCGGTACCGGCGCGCGTTGGAGGCATTGAGCACCCGGAATCGGTACCGCGCGGGGTCGGTTTCCAGCACCGGCCACGCCGCCCCGTTGACCAAGACGACGTCACCGAGCACACCGTTCATGTAGGGATGGGCGACGTCGCCGCCCTCCGTGGTCGGATACTGGAACGAGCCGTCGGCGCCAAACGACCGATCGGCGATCATCAGCGGTATGTCGCGGCGGCCGCGCGGCAGCGGGAGCGCGTCCTCTTCGTCGTCGTGCACGATGTGGAACCCGGCGAGCCCCCGCCAGACGGCCTGACCGGTGTACCCCATGCGGTGATCGTGATACCAGAGGGTGGCCGCGCGCTGCTGCATCGGGTAGACGTAGTCACGTTGCCCGACAACCGAATTGCGTGACATGCCGGGCATGCCGGTGTGGCCGGCCGCGGCATCTGGCGCATGCGGCTCGATGAGATCGAGCGGGTACCCATCGCTGTCCGGCGGGGTGTGACCGCCATGGAGGTGCACCGCCACCGGTACGGGCAGGGCATTGTGATGGCGGATCGCGGTTCGCCGACCCGACCGCGACTCGATCGTTGGCCCGGGAAACGTTCCCCCGTAGGTCCACGCTCGCGTGGTCAGGCCGGGAAGTATCGCCAAATCGGTGACCTGCTGGGTGATGGTGTAATAGTCCGTCGTGCCGTCGGTTTCGCTGGGGGCCAGCCGAACCGGTATGGGCAGCGGCGTCTGATAACGCGGCGGCAGCGGCGTGCGGCTTGGCAGCAGCGTGCCCGGCTCGGCCGGCCCCAGCGCCGTCTGCGCCGCCGGCAACGCGGCTGCGACGACGCCGGCGCCCGCGGTGAGCAGCCCCGCGCGCAGCAGGGCGCGGCGGTTCATCGTGTCGCCTCGAGGTCCGCGTCGGCGCGTCGCAGCGGCAGGGGGATACGCCAGATCATCGTCACCAGTTGGACAATCCCGGCGACCAGCAGCACACCGAGCGGGATGTGTAGGGCGGTGAGGCGCAGTTCGCCGGTCGCGAACTCGGCGACGAGCAGCAGGGTCTGCGCGACGCCCGCGAAGAACGGTCCCCGGCGGCCGGTGCCGCGCCAGACCCACGCGAGAATGACGATTTGCACCGCGGAGGTGACGGTGATCGCTCTGGCGCCAAGCGCGTGCAGCTGCAGCGCGTCGTACTGGCCGCCGAGGAAATTGCCGGCCAAGATCGCCTGCGTCAGGGCCCAGGCGACCATCAAGGCGGTGCTGAAGCGCGCCAACAACAATGGCGCACGCGCGGCCGGTTTCATGGTCACAAGATCCCTGGGTGGGCCGCGATCGCGGCGGTCAAGGTGGCGCAATTGAGCGCGAGCAGAAACCCGCCGAACATCATCTGACCGGTGATGTCGTGGGCGAGCACATGGGTGTAGACGGCGCACACGAAGAACATCACCAACCCCGCCGCGGCCGCGATGCCGATAGCCGGAACCCACAGGCCCACAACGAGTCCGACGGTCCCTAGCGTCTTCAACGTGCCGATCGGAAACCTCAACCAAGAGACCGGCACGCCCGCGCTCGCCATCCCCGGAAGGATCGGTGCGAAGTGAACCAGTGCCGCGACGCCAGAAAATCCATCGAAGGCGATCGCGATGAGCGTTATGACGACATATGCGGTGTGCACGACGCGCTCCTATCGAGCCAGAGGCAGATTAGTCACGAATAATGATCATCACTATATGTGACAATCATGCGGAGTGCCAGACCCCATCGGTCTCAGCGAAGCTCGTCGGAGCGGTTGCAGAACGCGGGTCAGCGCGTCAGGCCCGGGTGGACCCCCGGGATGAGGCCCGCTCCGGCCGCCACTCGCTGCAAAAGTCGCCGCAGCGTGGCGCGTTCCGTCGCGGACAGCGGTGCGGCGATCTCGTCTTCGAGCTCACGGCCCTGCTCGTGCAGGGCCGGTAGCAGGCGGCGAGCCTTGGCGGTAAGGGTCACGGCCACCGCCCGTCTGTCGTCGGGATGGGTCAACCGTTTGGCCAGCCCGCGTTGCTCGAGGTTGTCGATGACCATGACCATGGCGTTGCGGTGAATGCCGAGGCGTTCGGACAGCTGGCGCTGGGACTGGCCGTCGGCGGCGGCCAAGGCCAGCAGCACCGCGTACGTGCGCGGGTCGGTTCCGATCGGCGCCAGCCGCCGCTGGAAATCGCTGCTGACATGGGCGCCCAACTGTGAAAGCAGAAACGGGATCCGTTCGTCGAGTTCGGTGATGCCGGAGCCCTGTTCAGTCATCGGCCAAGGCTAACACCGGCCGGGATTGTCACGGGTCAGGATAATCAGTACGACACGCCGACTGGCTGCCGGATCGTCTGTGCCGACGCCAGGGCGTCGAGCATGGCGTGCGCAACGTCGGCCCTCGAGATGGCCGAGCCGCGGGCCACGTTGGCGCCCACCACCGTGCGGTAATCACCGGTGAGCGGCCGGTCGACGAGCCGGGGCGGACGCACGACGGTCCAATCGACGTCGCTGTGCTGCAAGAGGGATTCCATCTCGGCGAGGTCGGCATAGACATTTCCCAGAACGGTTTTCAGGACGGGAAGCAACACCCAGCGCGTCATCAACCGCTCGCCTTCGGCCGTCGGACCTACCGGCAGCGCGCTGACGGCGACGAATCGCTTCGTCGCGCAGGCGTTCATCGCCGCCAGGATCGCGCGGGTGCTGCTGCTCACGACGGGCCCGTCTTTGCGTCCACGCGGGCCGAGGGCCGACAGCACGGCGTCGCTTCCGCGGATCGCCGGGATGAGGGTGCCGGGATCGTCGAGCGCGGTGACCGTGACGACGTCCAGCGCTGGATGTGTCACGCCGAGCCGGCCGGCATCGCGGACGACCGCGACCACGGCGTAACCGCGTCCCAGCGCTTGCTTTACCAGTTCGCGTCCGACGCCGCCGGTCGCTCCGAATACCGTGATTTTCATGGTTCTGCCTCCTGCGAGGATTATCACTAAACGTGACAATACAGGAAAATGACGGAATCGACCAAGGAGATTGAGCCGAATCGGGCGGGTGGCCTAGTGGCCGCGGGCGACCCACTCTTCGTAGTGCACGATCTCGTCGCCGATGGTGGTGCTGTCGCCGTGGCCGGTGTGCACGATCGTCTCGCCGGGCAGCGTGCCGAGGCGCTCCGAGATGGATTGGAGGATCGTCGGGAAATCGGAGTACGAGCGGCCGGTGGCTCCGGGGCCGCCGGAGAACAGGGTGTCCCCGCTGAACACGACGCCCAGGTCGTGCGAATACCAACACACCGATCCGGGGGAGTGGCCCGGGGTGTGCAGCGCCCGCAGCTCCGTGCCCCCCACGCTGAGCGTCTGGCCGTCGGAGATGGAGCGGAATTCCTTGTCCGGGTGCGTCATTCGCCACAGGACCTCGTCGGCCGGATGCAGCAACACGGGCGCGTCGAGCGTCTCGCCGAGTTCGGGCGCGACCGTCACGTGGTCGTTGTGGCCGTGCGTGCACACCACCGCGACCACATGGCGGCCGGCCACGGCCTCGACGATCGGCGCCGCATCGTGGGCGGCGTCGAACACCACGACGTTGGAATTGTCGCCGATCAGCCAGATGTTGTTGTCGACTTCCCAACTGCCGCCGTCCAATTCGAACGTGCCGTGGGTCACCACTCGATCGATGTCCACCATCAGAGCAGCACCACCGAACGCAACACGTTGCCGCCATGCATCTTGTGGAACGCCTCCTCGACGTCATCGAGGCCGATGCGCTCGGAGACGAACTTGTCCAACGGCAGCCGGCCCTGCAGGTACAGGTCGATCAGAGTGGGGAAGTCGCGCTCGGGCAGGCAGTCGCCGTACCACGACGACTTCAGCGAGCCGCCGTGGCTGAAGAAGTCCACCAGCGGCATCTCCAGGCGCATGTCGGGGGTCGGAACACCAACCAGCACAACGGTTCCCGCGAGGTCGCGGGCGTAGAAGGCCTGCTGCCAGGTTTCGGGCCGGCCCACGGCGTCGATCGCCACGTTGACGCCGAAGCCGTCGGTGAGGTCCTGGATCGTCTTCACCACGTCGAACTCGCGGGCGTTGATCGTGTGGGTGGCGCCGAACTTGCGGGCCAGGTCCAGCTTCTTGTTATCGGTGTCGACCGCGATGATCTGCCGGGCCCCGACCAGCGCCGCCCCGGCGATCGCAGCGTCGCCCACGCCCCCGCAGCCGATCACGGCGACGGTGTCGTCGCGGGTCACCGCCCCGGTGTTGATCGCGGCGCCGATGCCGGCCATCACGCCGCAGCCCAGCAGGCCGGCGACGGCGGGGTCGGCCTGCGGGTCGACCTTGGTGCACTGGCCGGAGTGCACCAGCGTCTTGTCGGCGAACGCCCCGATGCCCAGCGCCGGGGTGAGTTCCGTGCCGTCGGTCAGCGTCATCTTCTGCGCGGCGTTGAACGTGTCGAAGCACAGGTGCGGGCGCCCACGCTTGCAGGCCCGGCACTGCCCGCACACGGCGCGCCAGTTCAGGATCACGAAGTCGCCCGGCTCGACCGCCGTCACGCCCGGCCCCACCGCCTCGACGCGTCCGGCGGCCTCGTGGCCGAGCAGGAACGGATACTCGTCGTTGATGCCACCCTCGCGGTAGGTCAGGTCGGTGTGGCAGACCCCGCAGGCGATGACGTCGACCACCGCCTCGCCGGGTCCGGGGTCGGGGACGACGATGTCGACCAGCTCGACGGGTTCGCCCTTCTTGCGTGAAATGACTCCGCGCACTGTCTGACTCATGGGCACCAACCTACTGGCGAGCTCTCCAAGTCGTTGCGTCGAGTCTCGCAGACTGGGCCCCTAACCAGGCCGGTGTAGCGTCTGCAGAACGTGACGGCACCTGAGACAACCTCCGAGACCACAGAGGAATTCGCCGGGCGAATGGTCGCGGCCATTGACGGCGCGAGCCTCACGATCCTGCTGAGCATCGGTCACCAGACCGGCCTGCTGGACACGATGGCCGGGCTCCCGCCGGCGACCAGCGCGCAGATCGCCGAGGCCGCCGGCCTCAACGAACGCTATGTGCGCGAATGGCTGGCCGGCATGACCACCGCGCACGTCGTCGACTACGACCCGGCCGCCGCGACCTACACGCTGCCCGCCCACCGGGCGGCCGTTCTCACCCGCGCGGCCGGGCCCGACAACCTGGCGTTGGTGGCCCTGTTCCTCCCGCAGCTCGGCGAGGTGGAGCAGAAGGTCGTCGGCTGCTTCCGCAACGGAGGCGGGCTGCCCTACAGCGAGTTCCCCCGCTTCCACGCGCTGATGGCCGAGCAGAGCGCCGCGGTGTTCGACATCGCGCTCGTCGACGTCGTGCTGCCGTTGGTCGACGGCCTGCCCGACCGCCTGCGCGCCGGCGCGGACGTGGCCGACTTCGGCTGCGGCAGCGGACACGCGATCAACGTGATGGCACAGGCGTTCCCGGCGAGCCAATTCACCGGCATCGACTTCTCGAAAGAGGCCATCGCGACGGGAGTCGAGGAGGCGGCCCGGCTCGGCCTGACTAACGCCTCCTTCGAGGCGAAGAACCTGACCGACCTGGACAAGACGGACGCCTACGACGTCATCACCACATTCGACGCCATCCACGATCAGGCGCAGCCCGCCCGGGTGCTGGAGAACATCTACCGCGCGCTGCGACCCGGCGGCGTTTTCCTGATGGCCGACATCAAGGCGTCGAGCCGGCTGGAGGACAACGTCGACGTCCCGATGAGCACCTACCTCTACACGGTCTCGCTGATGCACTGCATGACGGTGTCGCTGGCGCTGGACGGCGCCGGGCTGGGCACCGCCTGGGGGACGCAGCTGGCCACGTCGATGCTCGCCGACGCCGGGTTCGCCGACGTCCGGGTGACCGAGATCGAGGGCGACCCGATCAACAGCTACTACATCGCCAGGAAGTGACCGCCCTCGACGCGCTCGCCGATTGGCCGGTGGCCAATGCGGCCGCCGCGGTCGTCGGGCCGGCCGGCGTCCTGGCCAGCCACGGCGACACCGCGCGGGTCTTCGAGCTGGCCTCGGTCACCAAGCCGCTGGTGGCCCGGGCCGCGCAGATCGCCATCGAGGAGGGCGTCGTCGCGCTCGACGCCCCCGCCGGCCCGCCCGGCGCCACGGTCCGGCACCTGCTGGCGCACGCGTCGGGCCTGGCGATGCACAACGATCGGGTGCTGGCCAAGCCCGGCACCCGGCGGATGTATTCAAACCAGGGCTTCACCGTGCTGGCCCAGGCTTTGGAGGCCGAGTCGGGAATCGAGTTCGGCCGCTATCTGTACGAGGCGGTGTGCGAGCCGCTCGGCATGGCGACGACCCGGCTGAACGGCGGCGCCGCGGCCGCCGGGTTCGGCGCCACCTCGACCATCGCCGACCTGGCGGCCTTCGCCCGTGAGCTGCTGCGGCCGGCCGTCGTGTCGCCGCAGCTGCACGCCGAGGCCACGACCGTGCAATTTCCCGGCCTGGACGGGGTGCTGCCCGGCTACGGCGTGCAGCGGCCCAACGACTGGGGCCTGGGTTTCGAGATCCGCGACGGCAAATCGCCGCACTGGACGGGGTCGCGCAACTCGGCGCGGACGTACGGCCATTTCGGCCAGTCGGGCGGGTTTATCTGGGTCGATCCCGAGGCCGACCTGGCGCTGGTGGTGCTGACCGACCGCGATTTCGGCGAGTGGGCGCACGAGCCGTGGCCGGCGATTTCGGATGCGGTCATAATTGACCACTCCGCACACTAGCGCAACAGGGGCATCAGAGGGCACAATAGACACGCAGGACACAAAACTTTACATGCATCCCGCTTGTACGGATCCACCAGGTCGTTGGGGAAGACGTCCCTCGTGGAACCGAAGGAGCAGGAGATGCGTGCGTCGAACCAATTTGCCGACGTGACGACGGGTGTGGTGTACGTCCACGCCTCGCCCGCGGCGGTGTGCCCGCACGTCGAGTGGGCGTTGTCGTCAACCCTGCAGTCGAAGGCCAACCTGGTCTGGACGCCGCAGCCGGCGATGCCTGGGCAGCTGCGCGCGGTCACCAACTGGGTCGGGCCGGTGGGCACCGGCGCCCGGTTGGCCAACGCCCTGCGCTCGTGGTCGGTGCTGCGGTTCGAGGTCACCGAGGACCCGAGCCCGGGGGTTGACGGCCAGCGGTTCAGCCACACCCCGCAGCTCGGCCTGTGGAGCGGGTCGATGAGCGCCAACGGCGACGTCATGGTCGGGGAGATGCGGCTTCGGTCGATGATGGCGCAGGGCGCCGACTATCTGGCCGCCGAGCTGGACTCGGTGCTGGGCACGGCGTGGGACGAGGCGCTCGAGGTGTATCGCGACGGCGGCGACGCCGGGGAAGTGACCTGGCTCAGCCGCGGCGTCGGGTAAGCGGGTCCGTCACAAGACCGCGTCCGCAAGGCGGTCGACCTGCTCGATATCGGCCACGAAGGGGTGGAACACCAGCCCGTCGAAGCCCAGGTCGCGGTAGGCGCGCACGGTCTGTGCCGCATCTTCCGGTGAGGCGACCATGTCGTCGACGTTCAGGGCGGCGTAGTCGGGTTTGAACCCGTAATAGCGGTACAGGTTTGCGCGACCGGCGGCGACGGTGTCGGCGTCGCCCAAGGCGAAGTTGACGCTGGCGTGCAGCCGGGGACGGCCCGCCCGGCCCGCCTCCACCCACGCCGCCCGCACCCGGTCGGCGAGCGCGGACTGGTTGGCGTACTCGCGCAGCGCTCCTGCGGCCCAGCCGTCGCCGATCGTTGCGGCGCGCCGGATCGTCGCGTCGGCGCGTCCACCGAACAAGATCGGGATCCGCGCCGGTGCCGGGCTGAGCGCCTTGTCGCCGGCAACGACCTTGGCGTCGCACGCGTCGCGCAGCAAGGCGACGGTCTGGTCGAGGATGCGACCGCGCCGCCGGAAGTCGACGCCGACGGCGGTGTAGTCGTCGGGTCGACTCCCGACGCCCAACCCGAGCGTGAGCCGGTCACCGGATGCGGCGGCGACGGTGGTGATTTGCTTGGCCAGCAGCACCGCCGGATACAGCGGGGCCAGCAGCACATTGGTCATCAAACCGATGTCGGTGGTTGCGCCCGCGGCCACCGACAGCGCGACGATCGCGTCCAGGCTTTCGTACACCAGCCGGTCGATCGCGGCCACGCTAGCGAACCCGCGCTGCTCGGCTCGGCGGGCCCACTCGGCGGTCAAGGGCCCCGCCACGTGAGCGATATGGCCGGGCAGTCCGATTCCGATCCGCATGGTGTGCATGCCAGTGGGGTTCATGGGTTCCAGGCTGGCAGCGGTCGCCGGAAATCAACGATTGATGCGCCGACATTGGAGAGAAGTCCTCATCTAGATCCTGATTGTCGGATACTTTCCACCGTGATCGATCGGCTAGACGCGCAAATTCTCCATGCGCTGCAGTTGGCGCCCCGAGTGTCGTTCCGGCGGATCGGCGCCGTGATCGGGGCCGGCGAGCAGACGGTCGCGCGGCGCTATCACCGGTTGCGCCGCGACGGCGTGATGCGGGTGGTCGGGCTCGAGAACCGGTGGAGCGATGGCGAGGCGAGCTGGGTGTGCCGGATGCGTGCCGCCCCCGACCGCATCCCGCTGCTGGCCGACGCGCTGGTGCGCCGGCCGGAGGTGTCCCACGCCAACGTGCTGGCCGGATGGACCGACTTGGTCTGCGTCATTCGGGCACCGCTGGGCGATCATCGCGAGGATCTGCTGCTGCAACTACTTCCGCGAGCCACCTCGGTCACCGACATGACCGTCGACCTGATGCTGCACTCGTTCGGCCAGCGGGCGACCATGCCCTGGACCGGTTATGGCCACCGGCTCTCCGAGCGGCAGGCCGCTGAGATCCTGGCCGAGGGGCCGCGCCCCGTGCGCTCCGATCGGCCGCCGGCGATCACGGCCGAGGACCGCCCCCTCCTGGACGCCCTCGCCGAGGACGGCCGCACGCCGCAGGCGCAGCTGTCCGCCCGCACGGGCTGGTCGGTGGCGCGCGTGGGTCGACGGCTCGCGGCGCTGGAGGCCTGCGGTGCGCTGCTCTATGACGTAGACGTGTTGCCCGAGCGGATCGGATACCAGCTCAGCGCCATGTTGTGGATGACGGTGGCGCCCAAGGATATTCACAGCGTCGGCGAGCGGATCGCGGCGCACGACAACATCGCGTTCGCGGGCGCCACCAGCGGGTCCAAGAACGTGATGGCGATCGCCATCTGCCGGGACAGCGACGATCTGTACCGGTACCTCAACGAGGAACTCGGGCAGATCGCGGAGATCCTCAGCTACGAGGTCAACGTACGTACTGAGCGCCTCAAGCAACACGGCTCTCTCGTGAGCCACGGACGGCTGGTCAATCCCCGCCCGACCCGCACCGGGCGTTGATCAGGAGAACGCGCCCCGCAGGACGTGCAGCGCGGCGGGGACCACCGAGATCTCGGCGGGCAGCGCGCAGGCGAAGTCGCCGTCGGCGTAGACGTTGATGCCGGGGCACTCGACGTGGATGGTCCTGGCGCGCGCCGTGGTCACCTCGTCGAGGTCGACGTGCGTGCCCTTCATGACGGTGGGGAACAGGCGCACCAACTTGGTGCGGGACGCCGAATGGGCCATGGTGATGTCGAGCAGGCCGTCGGTGGGATCGGCGTTGGGACAGATCAGCAGGCCGCCGCCGTAGCTGCGGGTGTTGCCGAACGCCGCCAGCGTGATGTCGGCGTCGATCTCGCGCGTGCCGTCGAGCACCATGCGAAAGGGCAAGAGCCGCAACTGCGACAGCTCGGCGAGCATCGCGATGTAGTAGCGCAGCCGCCCGTGCGGCCAGGTCATCCGGTTGGCGCGATCGGTCACCAGGGAGTCGAACCCGGTGGCCGCGACGGTGCCGAACCACTTCTCGGAATCGCGCCATTGGATGCGGCCCAGGTCGATGGTCTTCGTCCGGCCGCCGACGATGACGTCCGCGGCGGCCTCGGGATCCTTTGTGGGAATGCCGAATTCGCGGGCGTGGTCGTTGCCGGTGCCGGCCGGGATGATGCCCAGCGGAACGTCGGTGCCCGCCAACACCTGCAGCGCGTTGGAGACGACGCCGTCGCCGCCGGTGACCATCACCGCGTCGGTGCCCCGCTCGAGTTCGGCGGCGACCAGGTGGCGCGCGTCCTCGGCGTCGTCGCCGATGATCTCGGTGACCTGCACGCCCCGCTCGTGCAGCCGGGCGATCGCGACCTGCGCGGCGCGGAGCGCCGCGCCGTGACCCGAGACGGGATTGGTCAGCGCGGTCACCTTGCCGATCTCGCGCTGAGCGGTCACGGAATCAGCTTGCCGGGGTTGAGGATTCCGGCCGGGTCGAGCGTCGCCTTGACCGCGCGCAGGACCTGCACGCCGAGCTCGCCGACCTCGTCGCGCATCCAGGGCCGGTGGTCGGCGCCGACCGAATGATGGTGGGTGATGGTGCCGCCCGCGGCGATGATCGCGTCCGAGGCGGCCTTCTTGGCGGCCCACCACTGCTCGATCGGGTTGCCGCGCTGCCCGGCGACGATCGTGAAGTAGAGCGACGCGCCGGTTGGGTAGACGTGCGAGATGTGGCACATCACCAGCGCGGGTGTGCCGGATTCGGCCAACGCGCTCGTAAGCGCCTCGGTGACAGCGGTTTTCAGCCTCGGTACGTTCGACCAGTCGGTGGCGGTCTCGAGGGTCTCGCAGAGCGCTCCCGCGGACAGCAGCGAGTCGCGCAGGTACGGCGCGGCGAACCGGCCCCGCTCCCAGGCCTGCGCCGGCCCTTCGTCCAGTGACGTGCCGCCGCGGGCCGCCAGCAGCGCGCTGGTCTCGGCGTGCCGGCTCTCGACGTGCTCCTTGGTGCCCTCGAACACGGTGATGCCCAGGCAGCCGCCGGTGATCTGGCTTTCGCCGATCGCCTCGGTGGTGGCGAGGTTGACCCCGGTCTCGACCTCGTCGGAGAGCCGAATGACGGTGGGGCCGGTCGCATTCTGGGTGACGGCGCGCAGCGCGGCGGTCCCGGTCTCGAAATCGGGGAACGACCATGCCTCGTAGCGCACGGCCTCGGGGACGCGGTGCACGCGCAGGCGGACCTGGGTGATCACGCCGAACGTTCCCTCTGAGCCGAGCAGCAGCTGGCGCAGGTCAGGGCCCGCGGCCGATTCCGGCGCGCGACCCAGCTCCATCGTGCCCACGGGGGTGACCATCCGCAGGCCGCGAACCATGTCGTTGAACCGGCCATAGCCGGCCGAGTCCTGACCGGAAGACCGGGTCGCGGCGAAGCCGCCGATCGTGGCGTACTCGAAGCTCTGCGGGAAGTGCCCGAGCGAAAACCCGCGTTCGCCGAGCAGGCGTTCGGCGTCCGGGCCGGTGACCCCGGCCCCAAACACGGCCTGGCCGGACACCTCGTCGAGCTCGACGAGCCGGTCGAAGCGGCGCAGGTCGAGCGACACCACGGCGCCGAACTCGCCGCGGGTGGGGTCGAGACCGCCGACCACGCTGGTGCCGCCGCCGAACGGGATCACGGCGATGCGGTGCTCGGAGCAGTACCGCAGGACGGCGCCGACGGCGTCGTCATCCCCGGGCAGCAACACGGCGTCGGGCGCGTCCTGGACCCCGGTGTCCTTGCGGCGCAGCAGGTCGAGCGTGGACTTGCCGCCGGCGCGCAGCAGCCGGTCGCGATCGGCGGTGCGGCAGTGCTCGGCGCCGACGATGCCGGCCAGGGCGTCCTTGTCGGCTTGCGACAACGCCGACGGACGCAGCTTCACCTGGTCGGCGTCGAGGTCGGGTTGGACCGAATCCTGCAGTCCCACCGCCTGTTTCAGCAATGAGCGGATCCCGTCGGAGAGGGGCTTCGCGGCGGCGGGATCCCCCCACGCGTTCCATTTCATCGGGGGGAGGAGTTGCTCGGCGTCCGTCATGCGTTACAGTATTACACATGCTGTCAACCAGTAACGCTGCGCCGTTGGACACCCGCGACCGGATCCTGTCGGCGGCGGCCAGCTGCGTCGTGGACTTCGGGGTGGACCGGGTGACCCTGGCCGAGATCGCCCGGCGGGCCGGCGTCAGCCGGCCGACGGTGTACCGGCGCTGGCCGGACACCAAGTCGATCGTCGCGACGCTGCTGACCCAGCGCATCGTCGGCGTGATGCGCGACGCGCCGCTGCAGGGCGACGACCGGGAATCGCTTGTGCGACAGATTGTTACGGTCGCCGACCTGCTGCGCCACGACGATCTGGTGATGTCCGTGATGCACTCGGAGCTGGCGCCGATCTACATCACCGAGCGCCTCGGGGCCAGCCAGCAGATGCTGATCGACGCCCTGGCCGAGCGGCTGCGCGCGGCCCAGCGGCACGGCAGCGTCCGCGCCGGGGACCCGCTGCAGATGGCCACGATGGTGTTGCTCATCGCCCAGTCGACCATCCAGTCCGAACGGATCGTCCGCCCGATCCTCGACGCCGACGCGCTGGCCGCCGAACTCGCCTACTCGCTGAACGGGTACCTGTCGTGACCGCCTTGAACGCGGCGCGCCGCACGGCCGACCTGACGGCGCTGGCCGACGGCGAGCCGCTGGACGTCGTGGTGATCGGCGGCGGCATCACCGGGGTGGGGATCGCGTTGGACGCCGCGTCGCGGGGCCTGCGGGTGGCGTTGGTGGAAAAGCATGACCTGGCGTTCGGCACCAGCCGCTGGAGCTCCAAGCTGGTGCACGGCGGCCTGCGCTACCTGGCGACCGGAAACGTCGGCATCGCTCGGCGCAGCGCCATCGAGCGCGGAATCCTGATGACGCGCAACGCCCCCCATCTCGTCCATGCGATGCCGCAGCTGGTGCCCCTGTTGCCGTCGCTGAGTCACACCAAGCGGGCGTTGGTGCGGGCCGGGTTCCTGGCCGGCGACGCGCTGCGGGCGCTGGCGGGGACGCCGTCGTCGGTACTGCCGCGGTCGCGGCGCGTCTCGGCGCGGCGCGCGGTGGAGATGGCGCCCACGGTTCGGCGCGACGGCCTGGACGGCGGCTTTCTGGCCTACGACGGGCAATTGATCGACGACGCCCGGCTGGTCACCGCGGTCGCGCGGACCGCGGCGCAGCACGGCGCGCGGATCCTGACCTACGTCGCGGCCTCCGAGGCGTCGGGCACCTCGGTGCGGCTGACCGATCAGCGCACGGGGCAGTCGTTCGACGTCTCGGCCCGCGCGGTCATCAACGCGGCCGGGGTGTGGGCGGGCGAGATCGACGGCTCGTTGCGGCTGCGGCCCAGCCGGGGAACACACCTCGTCTTCGATGCCGCTGCCTTCGGGAATCCGACTGCGGCGCTTACCATTCCGATTCCCGGCGAGCTCAATCGCTTCGTATTCGCCATGCCCGAGCAACTGGGCCGGGTGTATCTGGGCCTGACCGATGAAGCCGCGCCCGGCCCGATTCCTGACGTGCCGGAGCCGTCCGAGCAGGAGATCGCCTTCCTGCTGGACACGGTGAACACCGCGCTGGGCAGCGAGCTCGGCACCGCCGACGTGATCGGCGCCTACGCGGGCCTGCGGCCGCTGATCGACACCGGCGAGGGCCGCACCGCCGACGTGTCGCGCGAGCACGCCGTCGTCGAGGCACCGTCGGGGGTCATCAGCGTGATCGGCGGCAAGCTGACCGAATACCGCTACATGGCGGAGGACGTCCTCGACTTCGCCATCGGCCGGCGGGGGTTGCGCGCGGGCGACTGCCGGACGCGCAATCTGCCGCTGATCGGGGCGCCGGGCAATCCCGGGCCGTCCGCCGGTTCGGGCGCCCTCCCGGCGTCGCTGGTGGCGCGCTACGGCGCCGAGGCGCCCCATGTCGTCGCTCAGGCGACCTGCGACCGGCCGACCGAGCCCGTCGCCGAGGGCATCGACGTGACCCGCGCTGAGTTCGAGTACGCCGTCACCCACGAGTGCGCGCTGGACGTCGACGACATTCTCGACCGGCGGACCCGGATCGGCCTGGTTGCGCGCGATCGCGAGCGCGTCGTGTCGGTGGCCAAGGAATTCGTGGCGAACTTCGGCTGAGGGATATCATCAAACGGAACTAGTCCGTATCGTTAGGAGCATATGAAGCGCGAAAGCGGCCAGGCGAGCGCGTCGAGCCGGACCCGCAGTCCGGGACGCCTCGATCGCTCGCTGGACGCGGCCATCCTCGACGCGACCCTGGCGGGCGTCGCCGAAGTCGGCTATGACCGGTTGAGCATGGACGACATCGCGTCGCGGGCCGGCGTCGGGAAGGCGGCGATCTACCGTCGCTGGCCGTCGAAGGAGGTGGTCGTCGCCGACGCGATCGCGCACTGGAGGCGGCGGCTGGGCCCCATCGAACCGCCCAATACCGGCAGCCTTCGCGGTGACATAGACGCGCTGGTTGCGGCCACTCCCGACTTGAATGACGCTGACACGCACATGATTCGGGTGGTTGTCGGCGTGGCGACGGCGGCCATGCACAACCCCGTCCTGGCGGCCGCCCTGGACGACCTGGTGCTGTCCACCCCGCGGCAGGTCGTCCGCGCCGTGCTCGACCATGCGGTGGCCCGCGGGGAAATCCCGGCCGGCCGCGACCTCAGCCTGATCCCCGACGTCGCGCTGGGCCTCAACGTGGTGCGGGTGATCACCGGACGTCCGATCGACCGGGTCTACGTCCGGCGCATGCTCGAGGACGTGATCTTGCCGATGGCCGGGGGACCGGCGCCGTAGATGTTGCGCATCCCGCCGCGCCGTGCCACATTGGAGCCTATGCGGAACTAAACAGTTCCGCATAGATGGGAGGCGGCGATGAACGTCAAGCACGTCCCGGTGTTGATCGTCGGCGCGGGAGCCGCCGGCCTGGCCACCTCTGCGTTGCTCGCCAAACACGGCGTTCGCTCGCTGGTAATCGAAAAGCGCGGTGAGGTCTTCATCTACCCGAAGGCGCGCAACCTGAGCTTCCGCAGCCTGGAGATCCTGCGCGGCCTTGGATTGGCCGACGAGGTCCGCGCGATCGCCCACGGCGTTTCCGACATGGTGAGCAAGCCCACGCTCAACAGCACCGAACAGCGTCAGGCACTCGACGTCAACGCGATCTTCGCGCCGTTCAAGGATCTGAGCCCGGAGCCCGGCGGCCAGTACTGCCCGCAGAGCGCCTTCGAACCGATCCTGCTCACCCACATCCGCCGACACGGTAGCGAGGCCCGCTACAACACAGAGTTGGACTCGTTCGACCAGGACGAAGGCGGCGTCACCACGCTCATCCGCGATCGCGAGTCGGGCGCGACCGAGGTGGTACGCGCCGACTATCTCGTCGCCGCCGACGGTGTGCACAGCCCGATCCGCGACGCGCTGGGCGTGACGACCTCCGGCTACGGGGCGCTGCCGATCTATGTCGTGTTCGTCTACTTCCGGGCGCCGTGGCGAAAATTCGTCCGCGACCTCGCCGCCGGCGACGGCATCCAGGTCAAGAACCCGGACGTGGAGGGCATCTTTCTGCCGGTGCGCGACGACTTCGGCATGTTCATCAACACGTACTTTCCCGCCCGCGGCGAATCCGTCGAACAGTTCACCGCGCAGCGGTGCCGCGAGATGCTGACGAAAGCGATTGGCGAGCCGATCGACGTGGAAGTCATCGACGTCGCACCCTGGCAGCCGTATGAGCGGGTCGCCGACCAATTCCGCTGCGGCCGAGTGTTTCTCGTCGGCGACTCGGCCCACACCATGCCGCCGTTCAAGGCCGGCGGAGCCAACACCGCCCTCCAGAGCGCGCACAACCTGGCCTGGAAGCTGGCTAGCGTCCTGAACGGGACCGCCGACCCGGCGTTGTTGGATACCTACCAAGCCGAGCGGCACCCGGTCGGGCGCTTCAACGCGCGCCAGTCGCTCACCGGGCCGTCGCTGGCCTTCTTGCGGTTGGACGACGACCGGCCGCTGTTGCCGCCGGACGAAGAGGCGCCCATGTTCGCGCTGCTGATCGGATACCGATACCATTCTGCCGCAGTGGTTTCCGACGATCCGGTTCCGCCGGATGCCGACGCCGTGTCACTGGTGGACGAATTGCGCGGGCAGCCGGGGACCCGCGTCCCGCACGCCTGGGTCATCGACGGCGGAAGGCGGGTCTCCACCCTCGATCTGCTCGGTCCCGGCTTCACGCTGCTCACCGGAGACGACGACGCCGCGTGGTCGGACGGCGCGGCCTGCGCGTCGAAGGCCGCCGGCGTCCCAATCACCGTGCGGCGCATCGGGACCGCGGTTGACGTCGACGGCTCCTGGGCCGCCGCGACGGGACTCGCGCCCGACGCGGCGTTGTTGGTGCGACCCGACGACTTTGTCGCCTGGCGCGCCGACGAGATCCCGCGCTCACCGGGCGACGAGCTCGGTCGGGCACTGTGCCGCATCCTCGGCCGCGCGCCATGACCGACCCGCCGCGTTCCGAAACGGTGGCGTGCCTGGGGTCAAGCACCACCGCGTCGAGGGGAACCTACAAATGGATCGACGAGCTGGAAAAGCGGCCCCACAACAACCGGTTTCGCTTCGTCAACCTCGGCGTCGGCGGGGATCTGTCGCTCAACGCCGTCCGGCGCCTCGACCGGGTGATCGCGCGTCGCCCGGACCGGGTCATCGTGCTGATCGGAAGCAACGACATCATGGCGAGCGTCTTTCCCAACTTCCGGCGATTCGTCCGCATGTTGAAGGGGCTTCGCGAAGAACCGACACCGGCGCGGTTCGAGGAGAACCTGTCCGTCATCGTGCGCCGGCTGCAACGGGAGACCAACGCCAGGGTCGCGCTGAGTTCCCTTGCACCGGTGGGGGAAGCGCCCGATTCACGCCATCCGGTGCAGGCGCGGCTCAACGACTTGTTCGCCACCTACAACGGCATCATCCGCGATGCGGCCGCGCGGGAGTCCACGGACTACATCCCGTTCTACGAAGCATTCCAGGAGCGCCTCACCCGGGCGGCGACGACCCAACCGTTCACCCGGTTTTCCTTCGCGTTGCTCTACCGCGACTACCTGAGGCGGGAAATGGTGCTACGCCAAAGCTTTGACGAGATCGCTCGGCGCAACGGCTGGCAGTTCCACATCGACGGCATTCATCTCAACACCAACGGCGGGCGCATCCTCGCCGAGGCAGTCCAGCGGTTCCTGGACTCCTGAGACCGCCGCGAGCAGACGCAGAATCGCACTGCGCAGCGCTCTTCTATGCGATTCTGCGTCTGCTCGCCATGGTTAGCCAGCTTTGCGTGCACGGTCCAAATGGGTGGCGATGCGCATGGCAAGTCGCTCGGGTTCGCGTCTTACATCGTGGACGACGATCGGAATGATCGTCCATCCAAGTTCCTGGATGATGCCGGATCTTATTTTGTCTCGAAGCATCTCGCTGGGTCCCGCATGCCACTCGATGCTTTCGTATTCAGCCGCTAGGCGCATCTCCGGCCACGCAAAATCGACTCGCCACAATTCACCGTCGCTACCACGAATTGGGTATTGAAGTTCTGGAAGGGGGAGCCCGTGGTCGATCATTACGAGTCGAGCCTCGCTTTCCATCGCGGATTCCGCACGTCCGTCGGCGAAGGGAAGGAGTCCCCGCACGGCCACTATCCCGCGACGGCCCCGCTGCTCGGCGACCGCACGTTCGAGTTCTGCGCGGCTGCAACGCATCGAACGCAATGCGGCGTCAAGTGTTGCGATTGCCCGAGGACGTGGCAACTGCCTCGCGACTTCGACAGCGGTCCAGGCAGGTGTGGTCGCGAGACGGCCTGCTATCCGTTGCAATGGGGCGCCAGTGCGTTGATGAACCATCAGGCCGACTGTGGGACGCATTCGTACACCAGGATCGAGGATGTGGATTGCGGTCGCGTTTTCCGTGTCGAAGCCGTACAGGGCTGCGGCTGTGTTCATGCAGACAACGGCGTGCTGCCCCATAAACATGTCCAACGCGGACAGGCGACCTGAAAGATCCGGCTCCTTAGCGGCGTAAACCCCATACCAGACGCGTTTGAGGCCACCGTTTCGAACTTGGACATCGAGCTGCTGCCTGGTCATTACCGTCAGCAACTGTGCAGTAGTGGCGAACCCGCCAGCCTGCTGCAGGACTGCGAGCGCTCTAGCATGCACCGCCAGAGCATGCGGGGGGCACGCCGTATTGGCGAGTCACCGCTGGGGATAGACGGCCGAGCAGACGCAGAATCGCACTGCGCAGCGCGCGCTCGTGCGATTCTGCGTCTGCTCGCGGTAAAAAGGCGAACTACAGCGGGATGTTCTTGTGGCGCCCGCGGCGCGCCGGCGCCTGGGCCAACGCCTCGGTGAGCTTGCTGCGGGTGTGCGCCGGGTCGATCTTCTCGTCGACCACCCCGATCTCGATGGCGCTGTCGACGCCGCCGGCGATCCGCTCGTGCTCGGCGGCCAGTTCGTCGTGCAGCGCTTCGCGTTCGTGGTCGGCCGCGGCGGCCAGCTTCTTCTTGTGCAGGATGCCGACGGCCGCCTTGGCGCCCATCACCGCAACCTCGGCGTCCGGCCAGGCGAACACCTTGGTCGCGTTCAACGAGCGGGAGTTCATCGCGATGTAGGCCCCGCCGTAGGTCTTTCGAGTGACCAGGGTGACCCGGGGCACGGTGGCCTCGCCGAACGCGTGCAGCAGCTTCGCGCCGCGGCGCACCACGCCACCCCACTCCTGGTCGACACCCGGCAGGTAACCGGGCACGTCGACGACCACGATCAGCGGGATCCCGAACGCGTCGCACAGCCGCACGAAACGTGCCGCCTTCTCGGCGCTTTCGGAGTTCAGGCAGCCGCCGAGCCGCAGCGGGTTGTTGGCCAGCACGCCGACGGTGCGGCCCGACAACCGGCCCAGCCCCACCACCATGGACGGCGCCCAGTTGGCCTGGAACTCGTCGAACGGTGTGTCAGAGTCCAGGATCGCGGTCACGATCGGATGCACGTCGTAGGCCCGCCGCGCCGACTCGGGCAGCAGCGCGTGGATGTCGGTGTCGCCGGCCTCGGCCTTGCTGCGGTCGAAATGTCCCTGCTGGCAGAACAATCCGACCAATCGGCGGCCACGCTCGTAGGCGTCGAGCTCGTCGTCGGCGACGATGTGGCACACGCCGGACTTCTTGTGGTGCGTCTCCGGGCCGCCGAGCGACGCCATGTCGACGTCCTCGCCGGTGACGCTGCGCACCACGTCGGGTCCGGTGACGAACACCCGGCTTTCGGGCGCCATCACGACCACGTCCGTCAGCGCCGGGCCGTAGGCGGCGCCGCCGGCGGCGAAGCCGACAACGACCGAAACCTGCGGAATGTAGCCCGACGCGCGGATCATGGCCTCGAACACCAGCCCGACCGCGTGCAGCGCCCGGACCCCCTCGGCCAGCCGGGCACCACCGGAGTGCCAGATGCCCACGATCGGGCTCTGTTCCTCGATGGCGGTGTCGTAGGCGTTGACGATGTGCGTGCACCCCTCGATGCCCATCGCGCCGCCCATCACGGTGCCGTCCGTGCAGAACGCGATGGTGCGCAGGCCATTCACGGTCCCCGCGGCGGCCAGCACGCCCGAGCGGTCACGCTCGTGCAGGAGTTCCACGCTGCCGTCGTCGAAGAAGTTGCTCAGGCGCAGCAACGGGTCTCGGGGGTCGAGCGACTCACCAACCGACGAGGGGGCCATGATTGTCATCGCAGGTCTCCTGATTCCGAGTGTGCCCGGGCTATGGGGCGGGTTTAGTACCGCCCGAAAGCGATCGCCACGTTGTGACCGCCGAATCCGAACGAGTTGTTGATCGCGTACTTGTAGTTGCCCGGCCGCGGCTTGCCCGCCACCACGTCCAAATCGATCTCCGGATCGAGGTTGACGAGGTTCAGTGTCGGCGGGATCACCTGCTCCCGCAACGCGAGCACGGTCAGGATCGACTCCACCGCGCCGACCGCACCCACCGAGTGGCCGAGAGCGGACTTGGGCGCGTACACCGCCGGCTTGTGGCCGCGCAGCGCGTTGTTGATGGCGCGGCCCTCGGCCAGGTCGCCGACCTGGGTGCCGGTGGCGTGAGCGTTGATGTGGTCGATGTCGCCGGGGGTGAGGTCGGCGAGCTGGATCGCCCGCGTCATCGCGTGCCCGGCGCGCTCGCCGTTGGGATCCGGCGCCACCATGTGGAAGCCGTCCGAGGTGATGCTCGCCCCCATGATCCGGGCCAGGATGTTGGCGCCACGAGCCTTGGCGTTCTCCTCGGTCTCGATCAACATGAGCGCCCCGGCCTCGCCGAACACGAAGCCGTCGCGGTCCTTATCGAACGGGCGGCAGGCACCGGCGGGGTCGTCGTTGTTGGTCGACATCACGATGCGCATCTGGGCGAACCCGGCGATGGGCACCGCCTCGATCCGGGTCTCCACCCCACCGCAGATCGCCGCGTCGGCCTCACCGAGCACGATCTGTTGCCACGCCCGCGCGATGCCCTCCGAGCCGGACGCGCACGCCGAAATCGGCGTCATCACACCGGCTTTGGCGTGCCGTTCCAGGCCCACCGCCGCGGCGGCACCGTTGGGCATGTACTTCTGCACCGCCAGTGGCGAGACCGCCTTCATGCCACGAGCGCGCATCTCGTCGTAGCTGAAGACGAGCTCTTCGGCCGAGCCCAGCCCGGTGCCGATGGACACCGCCAACCGGTCGGTGTCGAGCTCCGGGTTGCCGGCGTTCTCCCACAGCCGCCGGCTCAGAACGGTGGACATCTTCTGCAGGTAGCCCATCCGGCGCAGCTCGACGCGCGTGAGCTGACTGTCGAATTCCTCCAACAGGTGCCCGCCGATGCGGACCGGCAGGTCGAACTCCTCGACGAACGGGTCATCGAGGGTGCGGATGCCGCTTTGGCCGTCCAACAACAGCTTCCACGTGTTCTCCGCGTCTGTCGCGAGTGCGGTCGTCATGGCAACGCCGGTAACCACTACATTGGGGAGCGCTTTCCCCGTAACCAGCTCCGTCATGGCTTTAGCGATCGTTCCTTCCGTGTTGTCCGGCTCCTCCGCGGGCCGCCTTCGGCCCGCGGCGTCGCCGAACGTCCTGCCTCAGTAGCGCCCGAACGCGAGCGCCACGTTGTGACCGCCGAAGCCGAACGAGTTGTTGATCGCGTAACGGAATTCGCCGTAGCGAGGTTCGCCCGCGACCACATCAAGGTCGATTTCGGGATCGGGTGTTTCGTAGTTCAACGTGGGCGGTATGACGCCGTCCCGAAGGGTCAGTACCGTCAAAACGGATTCCAGCGCGCCTACCGCGCCGATCGAGTGGCCCAGCGCCGACTTTGGCGCATACACCGCGGCGTGCTCGCAACCGGCGACACGGAGCGCGTTGGCCTCCGCGGCGTCGCCGATCGGTGTCGCCGTCCCGTGCGCGTTCACGTGGTCAATGTCCTTGGCGGACAAGCCCGCCAGCTCCAACGACCGCGTCATCGCACGACCGGCACGAACACCGTCCGCGGCGGGCGCCACCATGTGGAAGGCGTCCGAAGTGATACCGGCACCCAGCAGCCGGGCCAGCGGCTTGGCGCCGCGGGCCTTGGCGTGCTCCTCGGTCTCGATGAGCATGAGCGCACCGGCCTCGCCGAACACGAAGCCGTCACGGTCCTTGTCGAACGGACGCGAGGCCCGCTCGGGCTCGTCGTTGCGAGTCGACATGGCCCGCATCATCGAGAACGCCGCGATGGGCAGCGCCTCGATGGGACCCTCGACGCCGCCCGCCACGGCGACGTCAGCGTCACCCATGACTATTTGACGCCATGCGTGCGCGATTGCTTCCGAGCCCGACGAACACGCCGAGACCGGGGTCATCACGCCGGCGCGAGCACCGAGCTGTAGGCCGACGGTGGCGGCGGCGCCGTTGGGCATGATCATCTGAACCGCGAGCGGCGACACCTTGCGGGGCCCGCCCTCGTTCATCAGGTCATAGCTCTCGACGATCCGCTCGGCGCCACCCAGGCCCGTGCCGACCACGACGGAGAACCGGTCGGGGTCGACATCGGGGCTGCCGGCGCTCTCCCAGAGCTGACCGGACAGCAGCTTGCCCATCCGCTGGACGTAGGACATCCGGCGCATGTCGAGCCTGCCCATGTGGTTGTCGACGGGCTCCTTGAGGTGTCCACCGATCTTGACGGGCAGGTCCCACTTGCTGACGAACTCGTCTTCGAGTACGTGGATGCCGCTCTCGCCGGCCAACAGACCCTTCCACGTGCTCTCGATGTCCGGCGCGATAGATGTCGTCGCCGTGACGGCGGTTACCACAACGCTGGGGTAACCGCCATTAGCAGTGGAAGGCTTGGTCACTTGCTGTCCGCTTCCATCCTCGCCTTGACGTTGGCAACGGCCTCGGGGTTCTCGGACTCGATCTTGGCGCGCAGCGCGGCGGCGGCCTCGGGGTCCTCTTCCTCGAGCTTCTGGATGTAGGCGACGACGTCACCGACGGTGCGCAGGCCGGCCAGGTCCTCGTCGGGGATCTTCACGCCGTACTTGTCCTCGGTCTGCACCGCGATCTCAACCATCGACAGCGAGTCGATGTCCAGGTCGTCGACGAACGACTTCTCCGGGGTGACCTCGGAGGGCTCGATACCGGTCACCTCTTCGATGATCTCGGCGATACCGGCGATAATTTCTTCCTGAGTGACGGCCACGGCCTATTCCCTTCGTAATGTGTTGTGTGCAAATCGGATTGACGTTTGCAGTTTTTATTTCCTGGCGAAAAGCCGGCGGTCTAGAGGCTTGCCAACTCGTCCAGATCTGCGGGTGACTTCACGGCACGGGCCGTAACCCCCCGAAGTTCGCGCTTGGCGATGCCGGTGAGCGTCCCCGCCGGGGGAAACTCCACGATCGCCGCGATCTCGTGCGCACGCATCGTCTCGTTGCACAGGTCCCAGCGCACCGGCTGGGTCAGTTGGGCGACGAGCGTGTCCATCGCTGCCGCCGCCGAGGCGACGGGCTTTCCGTCCCGATTGGACAGCAGCGTGGCGGTGGGCTCGGCGGTCGCGACGGCGGCCGCCGCGGCGGCGTAGCCGTCCAGGGCCGGAGCCATGTACTTGGTGTGGAACGCCCCGGCGACACCGAGGGCGCGGACGCGGGCCTTGGCCGGCGGGTCCTCGGCGAGCTTCTCCAGCGCGCCCCGCGGGCCCGCGGCGACGATCTGCCCGGGCGCGTTGCGGTTGGCGGGGAACAGGTCGAGTTCCTCGAGGCGGCTCAGCACCTCGGCCTCGTCACCGCCGAGCACCGCGGACATGCCGGTGGGCTCGATGGCGCAGGCCTTGGCCATTTCGGCGCCGCGGGTGGCGGCCAGCGCGACGGCGTCATCGGCGGCCAGCACGCCCGCGATGGCGTAGGCCGCGATTTCCCCGACGGAGTGGCCGGCGACGATGAATTCCTCACCCGCGAGCAGCTCACGCCTGGTCAGCTCCTGATGAGCGAGCAGCGTGGCCGCGACGATCAGGGGCTGGGCGACCGCGGTGTCGGTGATCTCCTCGGTCGATGCGGTGGTCCCGAGCCGAACCAGGTCCAGGCCGCTGGCCTTGGACCACAGGGCCAGCTGGTCTGCGGCGCCTGGCAGCTCCAACCACGGCGACAGCATCCCCACCGTCTGCGAACCCTGTCCGGGCGCAAGCAATGCAATCACGTGTTTAAGAGAACACTGTGGAAACGGTTTTGGCGGGTGTAACAGATTATGAACCTCGTCTTAGGTTTTTGTGAGCACCCTACAAAATCGCCCCGTAAGCTACGGTTTTGATACCGGCCCGCGATCTGTTGCCTGAATCACTATCGCTCGCCGGTACCCACCACACCAGTCCTGACCGGCAGCGGGACCGGCGTCAAGACGTTGTTGTCGATGCTGGACGGCTGCGCGGGGTAGTTCAACTGGCCCACCGTCGACGCCACACGCAGCACGTATGCGTCGCGTGGCTGGGTGGGATCACGCCCGGTGAAGTCGGTGATGCGCTTGAGCCGGTATCGGACGGTGTTTGGATGAACGAACAACTTTCTGGCACAAGCCTCAATCGCGCCGCCACAATCTAAGTACGCGTCGAGCGTCTCGATCAGCGTCGGCCCCGCCGCGGCGAGCGGCCCCATCACGTCGGTGTGCAGCGCCACGATCGCCGACGCGTCGCCCATCAGGGCGCGTTCGGGCAGCAGTTCGCGGGCGAGCACCGGCCGCGGCGCCCCTCGCCAGCCGGCGACGGCGTTCATCCCGGAGATCGCCTCGCTGGCGCTGTGGTAGGCCGCGGTCAGCATGGGCGCCGTCGGCCCGATCACCACCGGGCCGTCCGACAACGCGTTCAGCAGGTCGCCCAGGAATTTGTCGGTTAGCGATAGTTGGCCGGACACGATCGCCACCAGCCAGGTGCCGTGCACGTCGGTGAGCGCCGCCCGGCCGTGATGCGCGGCGATGTCGCGGACGTTCTGGCTGGCCCGCCGGGTGCCGCCGTCGCCGTTCGAGCCGTCACGATCCGGGGCCGGGATCCCGACGACGACCGTCGCCGGGGCGGTGGTGTCCCAGTTCAGCGCCGCGGCGCGGGACAGCAGCTCCGGGCCGGTATCGCCGCGGACGACCGCGTCGACGACGCTGGCCTCCATCCGGCTGTCCCAGGTGCCGCGGGCCTCGGCCGCGTTCGCGTAGGACGAGGCTGCGGTGAACGCCAGGTCGCGGCTGTACTTCAGGATGCCCACGGTCAGGGCGGTCAGCTGCTCCTCGGAGCGGGCCACCAGGGGCACGACCTCCTCGAAGAACTCCATGGTGACGCGGGCCAGGTCCACGCTGTCGCGCAGCGCGATGCGGCGGGCGAGGTCCTGGGGCACCAATTCGAAGGCCTGCGCGGTGTAGCTGACGTCGCTGTGCGGGTCCTGCATCCACTCGACGAAGTTGTTGATGGCTGTCTGGACTACGAGGGCCACGCTGGCCCGCTGCGAGGCCTCCAGGTCGGCGAAGAACGGCAACCGATCGCCCATGACCGACACCGCCTCGGTGGCCAGCCGGCCGGAATACTGCTTGAGCCGGCGCAGCAAAGACTCGGGCACGGTGTCGAGCAGCTCGAGCGGTGACCGCGGGTGCTTGGCGAACGGGCCGGCGAAGGGGTTGTCATTCACCCCTAAAACCTACGCCATTTTTTGGAAGTATTCGCCAAAGGGGGGCTCGCGTCGCGTCGGCCGAGCATGCGTCTGGCCGCACGGTCGACGGCGAGGCTGCGTCTGGCCGCACGTTCGGCAATCGCGGTCAGGCGACGCCCGGGTCCGACGTTTGCTCGGGCGCGGCCATGACGTCGTCGATGCGGTATTGGCGGGCGGCCGCGACCGGCACGGATGGGTCGATCTCGCCGTCGCGGGCCAGCGCCTCGAGCACCGCGACGACCTGCGACTCGGCGTCGGTGTTGAAGAAGCGCCGCGCGGCGGGGCGGGTGTCGGAGAAGCCGAACCCGTCGGTGCCCAGCGTGACGAAGGTGCCCGGCACCCACTGGCGGATCTGCTCGGGCACGGCGCGCATCCAGTCCGACACCGCGATGACGGGGCCGCTGGCCTCGGCCAGGGCGCGGGTCACATACGGGGTGCCGGCGGGCTGGTCGGGGTGGCGCAGCCGTTCCCGCTCGATGTTGACGCCGTCGCGGTTGAGCTCGCCCCAGCTGGTCACCGACCAGACGTCGGCGGCGACGTCCCATTCGGCGGCCAGCATCTGGGCCGCCTGCAGTGCGGCGGGCATGGCGACCCCGGAGGCCAGGATCTGCGCGGTGTTGGCCCGCTGTTCGGTGGCGGCGCGGTAGCGGTAGATGCCGCGCAGCACGCCCTCGGGATCGAAGTTGTCCGGCTCGGGGGGCTGCACGTAGGGCTCGTTGTAGACGGTGATGTAGAAGAACACGTTCTCCGGGTTGTCGCCGAACATGCGGGCCAGCCCGCTCTCCACGATGTAGGCGATCTCGAAGGCGAACGCCGGGTCATAGGACACTACCGCCGGATTGGTGGCGGCCAGCAGCAACGAGTGGCCGTCGGCGTGCTGCAGGCCCTCACCGGTCAGCGTGGTGCGCCCCGCGGTCGCGCCGAGCAAAAAGCCGCGCGCCATCTGGTCGGCCGCGGCCCACAGCCCGTCGCCGGTGCGCTGGAAGCCGAACATGGAATAGAAGATGTAGATCGGGATCATCGGCTCGTTGTGCGTCGCATACGACGTTCCGGCCGCGATGAACGAGCCCACCGAGCCCGCTTCGTTGATGCCCTCGTGCAGGATCTGGCCGACTTCGCTTTCCTTGTAGGCCAGCATCAGCTCCGCGTCGACGGCCGTGTACAGCTGGCCGAGGCGGTTGTAGATCTTCAGCGACGGGAACCACGAGTCCATCCCGAACGTACGCGCCTCGTCGGGAATGATCGGCACGATGCGCGGCCCAACTTCCTTGTGCCGCAACACTTCCTTGAACGTTCGCACCGTCGCCATGGTGGTGGCGACCTCCTGGTGGCCCGACCCCTTCTTCAGCGCGGCATAGGTGTCGCGGCCCGGCAGCGACAGCGCCTTGGCCTTGGTCCGGCGTTCGGGCAGGAAGCCGCCCAGCGCGCGGCGCCGGTCGAGCAGGTAGCGGATTTCCGGGGCGTCGGGGCCGGGGTGGTAGTAGGGCGGCAGGTAGGGATCCTCTTCGAGCTGGGCGTCGCTGATCGGGATCCGGATGGCGTCGCGGAAGTCCTTGAGGTCTTGCAGCGCAAGCTTTTTCATCTGATGGGTGGCGTTGCGGCCCTGGAAGTGCGCGCCCAGCGAGTAGCCCTTGATGGTCTTGGCCAGGATCACCGTCGGCTGCCCCTGGTGGTCGACGGCGGCGCGGTAGGCGGCGTACACCTTGCGATAATCGTGCCCGCCGCGCTTGAGGTTCCAGATCTCCGAATCGGTCATCTGCTCCACCAGCGCCTTGGTGCGCGGGTCGCGACCGAAGAAGTGGTCGCGCACGTAGGCCCCGTCGTTGGCCTTATAGGTCTGGTAGTCACCGTCGGGCGTGGTGTTCATCAGGTTGACCAGGGCGCCGTCCTTGTCGGCGTGCAGCAGGGCGTCCCACTCGCGGCCCCACACCACCTTGATGACGTTCCAGCCCGCGCCGCGGAAGAACGACTCCAGCTCCTGGATGATCTTGCCGTTGCCGCGCACCGGGCCGTCGAGGCGCTGCAGGTTGCAGTTGATCACGAAGGTCAGGTTGTCCAGGCCCTCGAGCGCCCCGACGTGCGCCAGGCCGCGGCTCTCCGGCTCGTCCATCTCGCCGTCGCCCAAAAAGCACCACACGTGCTGGTCGGAGGTGTCCCGGATGCCGCGGTCGTGCAGGTAGTGGTTGAACCGCGCCTGATAGATGGCGTTGAGCGGGCCCAGGCCCATCGACACGGTGGGGAACTCCCAGAAGTCGGGCATCAGCCGCGGGTGCGGGTAGGAGGGCAGCCCGCCGCCGGCGTGGCTGTGCTCCTGGCGGAAGCCATCGAGCTGGTCCTCGGACAGCCGGCCCTCCAGGAAGGCGCGGGCATAGATGCCGGGGGAGGCGTGGCCCTGGATGAACACCTGGTCCCCGCCGCCGGGATGCGACTTGCCGCGGAAGAAGTGGTTGAAGCCGACCTCATACAGCGCCGCCGAGGAGGCATACGTCGAAATGTGGCCGCCCACGCCGATTCCCGGGCGCTGGGCGCGGTGCACCATGATCGCGGCGTTCCACCGGATCCACGCCCGATAGCGGCGCTCGACGTCCTCATCGCCCGGGAACCACGGCTCCAGCTCGGTCGGGATGGTGTTGACGTAGTCCGTCGACGTCAGCGACGGAATCGCCACTCGCTTCTCACGGGAACGTTCCAGCAACCGCAGCATCAGGTAGCGCGCCCGCGCCGGCCCCGAGCGCTCCAGCAATTCATCAAAGGACTCGAGCCATTCCGACGTCTCGTCGGGGTCGATGTCGGGCAGGTAGGACGCCACACCCTCGCGGATCACCCGAACACGGTCGGGTTCGCTTGCGCTACTTGGGGTTTTCGCCAGGTCGTGGCGCGCGAACTCGGTGGTCAACTTCCGCTCCTGTAGTCGGCGGGGCAACGTCGTGCGTTGTACCTCCCTATCGTGCCGCACCGACGTTTCGGCCGGGTAGCCGCGGTGAGGATCCGGACCCGGTAACGTCTCCACTCGTGCTCATCGGATGGCGTGCCGTCCCTCGCATGCACCTGGGGGAGATCCCCAAGCGAGGCGCGCTGGCGCTTGGCTGTGTCGCGGCGGTGACCATCGGGATCGTGGGGTGTACCAGCGTCACCAAGGGGACCGCCACGCCCGACACGAATGTCGCCCCGGCCTACCGGCAGTCGGTGTCCGCGTCAGTGTCGGCCTCGTCGGCCACGTCGCGCGTGAAGGAGTCGCAGCGCCAGCAGTCGCTGACGACCAGGGCGGTGCGCACCTCGTGCGACACGCTGGCCACGTCGGCCAAGGACGCGATCGACCGGGTGAACGACTACGTCGCGGCGTTCAACGCGGGCCGCAACACCGGCCCGAACGAGGGCCCGGCGATCGGCGCGCTCAACGACAGCGCCACCACGGTCTCCAATAGCTTCAGTGATGCGCTGTCGCAGCAGCTGAAGGACGCGTTCAACGCCTATGTCGACGCGGCCCGCGGGGTGGCCAACGCCATCGGCACGCACGCGTCCATAGCGGAGTTCAACAGGCGGGTTGACCAGCTCAACGACACCAAGACGAAGGCGCTGAAACTCTGCCTGGCGTCCTACTGAGGCGCCTGGTGAGGGACGGGTATGGACCGCGTCGCGGCTATGCGACGATAATTCCCATCACACGGCGCGCGAACGGCTTAAGGAGGCTCCACGGTGGTCGCGGCGGATGACGCCCCGAGCTACGCTCGCAAACTCGGCATCCAACGGGACCAGGTTGTTCAGGAGTGGGGCTGGGACGAGGACACCGACGACGACATCCGGGCCGCGGTCGAGGAGGCCTGCGGCAGCGAGTTGCTCGACGAGGACAGCGACGAGGTGATCGACGTCGTGCTGTTGTGGTGGCGCGACGGGGACGGTGACCTGGTGGACACCCTGATGGACGCGATCAGCCCGCTGGCCGAGGACGGGGTGATCTGGGTGCTGACGCCCAAGACCGGCAAGCCCGGCCACGTGCTGCCCGCCGAGATCGCCGAGGCCGCCCCCACCGCCGGCCTGATGCCGACCTCGTCGGTCAACCTGGGCGACTGGAGCGCCAGCCAGCTGGTGCAGCCGAAGTCGCGGACCGGGAAGCGTTGATGCTGCCCGTCGGCACCACCGCCCCCGACTTCACATTGCGCGACCAAAACCAGCAGCCCGTCACCCTGAGCTCCTATCGCGGCGACAAAAACGTCCTGCTGATCTTTTTCCCGCTGGCATTCACCGGGATCTGCCAGGGTGAGCTCGATCTGCTGCGCGATCACCTGCCCGAGTTCGAGAACGACGACAGCGTGGCGTTGGCGATCTCGGTGGGTCCGCCGCCCACGCACAAGATCTGGGCGCTCGAGAGCGGGTTCACGTTCCCCGTGCTGTCGGATTTCTGGCCGCACGGCGAGGTCAGCCAGGCCTACGACGTGTTCAACGCCGACGCCGGCTACCCCAATCGCGGGACGTTCGTGGTCGACCGGTCCGGGATAATCCGATTCGCCGAGATGAAACAGCCCGGGGAATCCCGCGACCAGCGGCTGTGGACTCAAGCGTTGGCGGCGTTGCGCGCCTGAATGTTTGGGTTCATGGCCTTCAGGCGTGTAACCTGCGGCGGACCCGGGTTACCCCTCGGGGTCCGGGGCGCGTAGCTCAGTGGTAGAGCTCTGGTTTTACACACCAGCGGTCGGCGGTTCGATACCGTCCGCGCCCACCAATGTTGTTGCAGGTCAGCCGCGTAATGGTCGATTCTGGCCGGCCTTGCTGAGTGCCGCGGGGGTACTGATTGTCCCAGAGTGTCCCAAGAGCGACGTCCCAACGGTCGAGGCAGACGTCGACGGGTTGGGGCGGCTCGGAGGTCCTGGCGCACCGGGCGCCACGTTCATCCTCACCTGTCAGTGATCTACGGCCCCCTCATGTCGAAAGAGAGGGTCCCGACGCCGTTCGGACTGTAGTCGATGTACACCGGGTTGACCGTGAAAAGTCCGTTACCGGTGTTCATCACGGCGCTGGGCGTCACTGTCGGGTAGTACGAATTCGGGCCGCCGTCATAGGTGTAGGCGCCGATTTCTGTGCCATCGGCATACAGGGTGATTTTCGTTCCCGCAGCGGTGTTGCCGATCACTGATGCCGGGATTGTTCCTTCGACCCCGCCGGAATCGACTGCCGAGGAAATACTTTGGATCGGACCGCTGCCGATCTGCACCCCGAGGGTGGTGTACGGAGCGCCCGTGACTGTGGCATATGGCGTGAACGGATTGGCACCGAACTGCAGGTACCCCTGTGGCTCGTCGATGAGCAGCCCCTGGTTGTACGGTGCCGAGAGCGCCTGGGTTGGGATGTTGGTGCCGGGGCCGCCTGCGTTGGGCCCTACCCCCAGCACCCCCACTGCGCCGGTCGGTGCCATGTACGACTGCCACGTCAGACCGTTGATGAGCGCTGAGTGGATCGACGTCGGAAACGCGAACAGCTCCACATCGACCGGTGTCGGCGCGGTTACGAGGCCGCCGCCGAAGTTCATCGGCATGTCGTAGGTAGCGTAGATGTAGCCGAACGTGCCACCGTAGGTACCCATGCCGATGGCGCTGGGGACGCCGAGCCGCAACAGTTCGGGAAGGCCGCCGACATACCGCAGGGGGATGACAAGTCCCGTCGACCCGGTGTCCACCAGCAGCGGCACGGCCTGACCATTGCCGACGGCCGCATTCACAACTGGCGCTGTGCCGTTGACGATCGATAGCGGCGCGGTCGCTGTGCCGTTGTTGATCGATCCGCCCAACGTCGCCGTCGGGCCGGTAGGGAACAGAGGTCGACCCAGCAGTGTCTCGCTCGCTGCGTTAATCGTGTTCTGAATCTCGGTCACCAGATACGAATCAGCGCTCATCCGCAATGTCTGCGCGAATATCTGGTGAAACTCACCCGCCTGGGCACTGAGCGCCTGAAAGTCCCGGCCGATACCTGCAAATACCTCTGCGATCGCACTCGAGATCTCGTCGGCGGCGGCTGGGAGAACGCGCATGGTCGGGGGCGCCGCGCTGATGCTGGCTTCGTCCAGCACGGTGCCGATGCTCGACACGTCGCGTGCTGCGGCAGTGAGCATTTCGGGAGTGACGTACATGCTGCTCAGCTTTGTCCTATCAATAGCCGGTCGTCGGTCGTCGCACGGCAGGAATACGGCACGCGCACGACCCCCAGTCACACAGGGCATCCATGCTGGCATGCGCACAGCCGAGGTGCAGCCGCGGGGCCAGTTGCGAGAGCGAGATACCGGGCCGGGTTCCTCTTCCCAAACAGGTTCTAGGGGCGCAGCGTGTAGCGGTCCGGTGCCATTGCAGCGTGCGCATGACGTGGACGAAGCGCTCTGACTAGGCAACGGGCCCTGAACAGTATGGGGAATCATGTTGAGTGCGAACCTATTTGGACAACCATTGACCCGTGTCGCCGACGGCTGACGCTTTCAGCGGTTGCGTACGTTCTCACTTGGCCGGCGCAGCTAACGCATGCCGGCAGGCGGGTGCCGGCGTACGCAAACCTTGTGCGTTATGCAAATCACACAATGTGCGTTAGGCTCAGTCGGTGGCGCAACTGACATTCCAACGCGCTCGCACCGAGGAAGAGAAGCGCCAACGTGCGGAGGCCCTCGTGGAAGCCGCACGCTCGCTGGCAATGGAAACGGGCGTCGCGTCGGTCACCCTGACCGCGCTCGCCAGCCGCGCCGGAATTCACTATTCGGCGGTCCGCCGCTACTTCACCTCGTACAAGGAAGTCCTGCTGCATCTGTCCGCCGAGGGCTGGGTGCGATGGTCGACTACCGTGTCGGAGAAGCTGGCCGAGCCCGGCGCGAAGTCGCCCTCGCGCATCGCCGAGACATTGGCCCAAGCCCTGGCCGAGGACCCATTGTTCTGCGACCTGCTTGCCAACCTGCACCTGCACCTCGAACACGAGGTGAACGCCGAGCGGGTCATCGAGGTCAGGCGGATCAGCACCGCGGCCACACTCTCGCTGGCCGATTCGATTGCATCCGCGCTGCCCGAACTCGGACGATCGGGCTCGCTCGACATCCTGCTGGCCGCCTACTCGCTGGCGGCGACGCTCTGGCAAGTCGCGAACCCGCCGGAGCACCTGACCGACGTCTACGCCGAAGAGCCCGAAGTGGTTCCGCCCGAGTGGAATCTGGACTTCGCAACCGCCCTCACCCGCCTGCTGACGGCCACCTGCATCGGCCTGATCTCGGAATCCTCATGAACTCGGAAAGGAGCCGGAGCCCTGTGGCTTGGCGAACTGCAACCGGTGAACACGGTCCCGAACTCCTAGAGCGCTCGGGGCCTGAGCCGGCCGCGCAACCCTCCGCTGGTAGGGAGGGCGACGATGTCGCACCCCGCCGTGCCAAGAAAAGGGGGCTGCTGGGGCGTTTCTGGTTGGTGCTCACCATCGCAGCCGTCGTCGCGGTCTCGGGCTTCGTCGTATTCCGATTGCACGGTGTCTTTGGCGTTCACAAGGGTTCGTTCGGTGGTGGCACCTCGGGCGAGGTCCTCGACGAGTTCAACGCCAAGACGATCACGCTCCAGGTCTGGGGCTCACCGGGAAGCACCGCAACCATCAACTACCTCGACGAAAATTCCCATCCACAGCAGGCGCTCAACGTGCCCTTGCCCTGGAGCAAAGTATTGAGTTCAACCAAGCCCGGCATCCCGGCAAACCTGGTGGCGCAAGGAGACGGCAGTTGGATCGCTTGCCAGTTCGTGGTGAACAAGCACGACGGGAGCGGTGACGTCATCAAGACTCCGAACCGATCAGATCCCAACGAAACCGTGAACCCCTTCGTCTACTGCCTGGACAAGTCCGCATGAGCGAGCCAGCCCAGGCACCGCCGCGCGTCGACCAGCCGCTGATCCCGCCGTTCCTGCCGCGGATGATCCACCGGCTCGCCCTGCCGATCGTCCTGGTGTGGTTGGCCATCGTGTTCATCACCAACACCGCGGCCCCGCAGCTGGAGGCCGTCGCCAAAAACCACTCGGTGTCGATGAGTCCTACTGACGCGGCGTCCTTTCAGTCGATGATGAAGGTCGGGTCGACGTTCAAGGAGTTCAACTCCGACAACTCGGCCATGATCTTGCTGGAGGGCGACAAGCCACTCGGGGCCGATGCACACCGCTACTACGACGAAATCGTCAGGCGCGTCGAGCAGGACAAGAAACACGTTCAGCACGTCCAGGATTTCTGGAGTGATCCACTGACGGCAGCGGGTTCCCAGAGCCACGACCAGAAGGCCGCGTACGTCCAGGTCTACCTCGCCGGCAACATGGGCAGCGGGCAGGCGAACGAATCTGCCCTGGCCGTCCGCAAGATCGTGGACTCGGTGCCAGCGCCGCCGGGAATCAAGGCATACGTCACCGGCGCCGGTCCGCTGTTCGCTGACCAGTCCCACGCCGGCGAGAAGGGCGTCGCGCTCGTCACTCTCGTCACTTTTGTGGTGATCGTGGTGATGCTGCTGTTCGTCTACCGATCGTTCACCACCATGCTGATCATGCTGGCGATGGTGTTCATCGAGTTGGCTGCCGCTCGAGGCGTCGTTGCCTTCCTGGCCAACAACGAGATCATCGGACTCTCCACCTTCGCCAACAATTTGTTGGTGTTGATGGCGATCGCTGCGGGAACGGACTACGCGATTTTCGTGGTCGGCCGCTACCACGAGGCCCGCGGTCTGGGCGAGACTCGCGAAGAAGCCTTCTACACCATGTTCCATAGCACCGCGCATGTCGTGCTCGGGTCGGGCCTGACCATCGCCGGCGCGATGTACTGCCTGAGCTTCTGCCGATTGCCGTATTTCCAGTCATTGGGTGCACCGTGCGCCATCGGCATGTTGGTAGCGGTACTCGCGGCGTTGACGCTGGGCCCCGCAGTGCTGACCGTGGCTTCGTTCTTCAAGCTCATGGATCCGAAGCGCAAGCTGGCGACCCAGGGCTGGCGTCGCATCGGCACCGCGGTCGTCCGCTGGCCCGCGCCGGTTCTCGCGGTGACCATCGGGATCGCATTGGTTGGTCTGCTCGCCCTGCCCGGTTACAAGACGGACTACGACAACCGCCACTTCCTGCCGGCGGACACCCCGGCCAATGTCGGTTATGCCGCCGCGGACCGGCACTTCGACCAGGCTCGGCTCAATCCCGAGCTGTTGATGATCCAGACCGATCACGACCTGCGTAACCCGGCCGATTTCTTGATCCTGGACAAGGTGGCCAAGGCGGTCTTCCACATCCCCGGTATCGGACGGGTGCAGACCATCACCCGACCATTGGGCACGCCGCTCGACCACAGCACCCTCGGTTTTCAGATGGGTGCGCAAGCCGCAGGGCGGATCCAGACCCAGCACTATCAAGACGAGCAGGCGGCAAACCTGCTCAAGCAGGCGGACGAGCTGCGCAAGACAATGGCAACGCTGCATGAGCAGATGCAGGTCACGCAAGACCTGAGCAACACCACGCACGAAACCACCAGGCTCACCAAGGAAACCGTGCAGATAACCGAATCATTGCGCGACGACATCGCCAACTTCGACGACTTCTTCCGGCCAATTCGCAGCTACTTCTACTGGGAGCGGCACTGCTACGACATTCCGGCCTGCTGGGCGATCCGGTCGATCTTCAACGCGCTCGATGGCATCGATCAGGTGGCGCAGAACATCGTGAACCTCAGCGCGAACCTGGACAAGCTGGATCGGATCCAGCCGAAGCTGGTGGCGCTGATACCGCCGCAGATCGAAAGCCAGCAGCACAACCTCGACACCATCATGTCGAACTACGCGACCCAGATGGGCCTCAACGAACAGGCCAGAGCGCAGTCCGACAACGCCACCGCCCAAGGCGATGCCTTCGATAAAGCTAAAAATGACGACACCTTCTACCTTCCGCCGGAGGCGTTCAAGAGCCCGGATTTCGCGCGGGGTCTGAAGAACTTCATCTCGCCGGATGGGCACGCCGTGCGGTTGATCATCTCCCATGAAGGCGACCCGGCGAGTCCCGAAGGCATCAGCCACATCGAACCGATCAAGCAGGCCGTCCACGAGGCGATCAAGGGCACGCCCTGGGAGGGCTCCAAGGTGTATCTCGGCGGTACCGCCGCGACGTACAAGGACATGCACGACGGCTCTGACATCGACCTGCTGATCGCCGGAATTGCCGCAGCCACACTGATTTTCATCATCATGCTGGTGATCACCCGAAGCGTCGTGGCGGCCGTTGTCATCGTCGGGACGGTGTTGCTGTCATTGGGCGCCTCATTCGGACTCTCCGTGCTGCTATGGCAGTACATCCTGGGCATGAAGTTGCACTGGATGGTGCTGGCGATGGCGATCATCCTGCTGCTCGCGGTCGGCTCGGACTACAACCTGCTGTTGATATCGCGGTTCAAGGAGGAAATCCACGCCGGGCTCAAAACGGGGACGATCCGCGCGATGGCCGGTTCGGGCTCGGTGGTTACTTCCGCCGGTCTGGTGTTTGCCGCCACCATGGCCACGTTCGCGTTCAGCCCGCTGTTGGTGATGGCCCAGGTAGGTACGACGATCGCGCTGGGTCTGTTGTTCGACACCTTGATCGTGCGGTCGTTCATGACGCCGTCGCTGGCCACCTTGCTCGGGCGCTGGTTCTGGTGGCCACAGCACGTGCGTCCGCGGCCGGCCAGCACCATGCTGCGACCGTACGGACCGCGTCCCGCCGTGCGCGAGCTGATTCTCAGCGGCGTCGATGAGCGCCCGGCGGGCGGAGTGGTACAACCGCGCTAGGAATCGGTGCGGACTTCGAGACCGATTGCAGGACAACGAATTTCAGCCTGGCGCCCGACTGGGGTCGAGTGCTCGAAGGGTTAAGCCGGCAGCTCGACTGCGGGGGTAGACACCCGTGCGTTCCGCGCGGCTGGCCAGCCAACGGGTGCGGTACTCAGGACAAAACTTCGAGCGCGGCGCGGGCTCGGTACCACCGCACGACCTGCAAGGCCAAGGCTTCCGTCGTCATCTCACACGGCCAGCCCGCTCCCGTTCCACGGCACTATCGCGTCACCACGAACCCTTCCGGTTAAGTAGCCGACCGCGAGCGCCCGACCGTCATTCAGTAGGCGACTACTGCAGACGGCCCCATCGATTCGCATGAGGCTCGGCTAATGGGTGGACCGACATGTCTTTTGTGATCGCGACGCCGGGGTCTGTGACGGAGGCGGCGACTGATCTGGCGGGCATCGGCTCGTCGCTCAGCGATGCCAACGCGGCGGCCGCGGCTTCGACCACCAACGTGGTCACTGCCGCCGAGGACGAGGTGTCGGCGGCCATCGCCGAGGTGTTCTCGGCCCAGGGGCAAAGTCTTCAGGCGGTTGTCGCTCGGGCGGCGGCGTTCCAGGAACAGTTCGTGCAGGCCTTGACCGCGGCTGCGGACTCCTACGCCCGCGCTGAGGCCGCCAATGAGGCGGCGTTTGCGGCTAGCCCGGTCCAGACCCTCGAGCAGGGATTCACGCGCGTGGGAAACGCGCTCGCCGGCATCATCGGAGCGCCACCCCTCACACCGATTCCGGCCACCGGAAATCCGACCTTCGCCGGCGGACCGTCGCTGCTGACCAGGCTTGAAAATGCTGTGTTGTTGCCGCTGGTAAAGGATTTCATGGATCTGCCGATCATCGATCACCAGTTTGCGATGCCGAATTCCCCTCTTTTGGCGCTGCTCGCCAGCAACGTCCCGCCACTGTCGCTGGTGCTGGGTAACTCCCCGCCGAAGCTGCTGCCGCTGCTGCTGGGGGAAACGGTCCAGCACACCACATATGACGGGATGAGCGTCGTGCAAATCACCCCGGCTCATCCCGACGGGAACTACGTGGTGGCCATTCACGGGGGCGCGGGCATCTTGCCACCCTTGATCTTCCACTGGATCGCCTACACGGCCATGGCCTACCAGACCGGCGCGACTATCGAAGTACCGATCTACCCGTTGGTGCAGCAGGGCGGCACCGCCGGTGTGGTGGTGCCGAAGATGGCCGGCCTGATCTCCTCGGAGGTCGCCGCGCACGGCGCTTCCCATGTCAGCGTGCTGGGTGACTCGGCGGGCGGCGACATCGCCCTTGCGTCCGTCGAATACATGGTGGCCAACAACGAGACCGTACCGGCGTCGATGGTGCTGCTTTCTCCAGGGCTGGACGCATCCTTCAGCAATCCGAACACTGCATTCATCCGAGGTTCCTGGCTCCCCCCTGTCTCGACCATTCAACAGATCGACAGGGAGTGGGCGGGCAATCTCCCTCTCGGCAACTATGAGGTGAGCCCGCTGAACGGGCCGCTCAACGGACTCCCGCCGACCACCGTCTACGCAGGTACCCAAGACATAGTCGCGCCCGATGTGCTTCGCCTGCAACAAGAAGCAGTCGCGCAAGGCGCCCCGATCAGCTTCGTACTGGCCACCGGCGAAACTCACGACTGGGCATTCATCACTCCGGACGCTTTGCAGTACTGGCCGCAGATCTACCGAGAACTGGGTGCCTAACGACGCGCTGCTGTCATCATTTTGTGCATGCGCGACACCAAGCACGTCGTCCTCATCCATGGGGCCTGGAGCCGGGGGGAGCAATTGGCCCACGCGCGCGCGGCATTCGAAGAGCGGGGCTACACCGCGCACACGCCGACGCTGCGCCATCACGAACTTCCCTCGCACGAGGGCGCGGCGAAAGTGGCCTCGCTGAGCCTTCGCGATTACGCCGACGACCTGGTGGGGTTCGTGAATTCGCTGGATTCCCAACCGCTTCTGGTGGGTCACTCGATGGGCGGCCTGGTGGCGCAGTTGGTCGCTGCGCGCACACGCCCGGCCGGCTTGGTGGCGGCATGCCCAGGCCCGGCCGCGGGGGTCCTCGGCGGGACCCGCACAAGCTTGCGGATGTCCCTGCCGCATGTCCTGCAGCCACTGTCCTGGAACAAACCGTGGCATCCCCCGACATACGAGCACTTTCGACGTTGGATCGCCAACACGCAGACCGAGGACACCGTCAGAGAGATTCACGACGGTTTGGTTTACGAATCCGGGCGCTATCTCTGGGAACTGCTCCTATCGGTACCAAGACTTTCGACGGCCAACGTTGTCGATTTCGCGGCGGTCAACGCCCCCGTGCTGGTGATCGGGGCCGAGAGTGATCGCATCGTGTCGGCCGGAGTCGTCCGCCGAACCGCGGCCCGCTATCGGCAGGCCAGCTACGTTGAGATTCCTTGCTGCGACCACATGGTGTTTTCCGGTGCCGCGCTACCGGTCACGATGAGCTATATCGATGAGTGGATGGCTCGACATCGGGTCCTCGGGTAGCGAGTCCGTCACGGCATCGCCTCGGCCAGGGCGATGTGCCCCTCGAACCCGACGGCTTTCGCCATGTCGCAGTAGCGATCCCGGAACCGTGCATAAGTCGCGGCGTCGCCGTGAGCTTGCGCGAGCAGGGCACGCAGCCGCAGCAGCGGAACCTCGAACAGGACGAATCCCGGGTCGATCGGCTCGGCTGCCAGCCGGTGGATCGCGCCCTGCGCCTCCTCGAGGTCGGCGTCCGTACCGCGCTGCAGCAGGGATTCCACCAAGACCCGCACCGCCTCCCCAAGGGAGAGCGCGTCGCCGGCGTCGAAGGTGTAGTCGACGACGGCGCGTGCCAACTCGATCGCGCCGTCGATATCGCCGGTCCTGGCTTTCTCCTTCGCGATCTCTGTGTCGACGGTCCGCACTACATCTTCCGCATACCCATGGCGCAGGTTAGCTTCACGAAACTCGGCGAGGAGTGCGAAACCGGCCGCGCGATGCGCACCGCCCTGATTGATGAGGACGAGGCCGCGACTCACCCTGGAGGCATCCACGGCGAAGTCGTCGCCGGAATGCTCCGCCATTTTCATCGCCTCTGCTGTGTCCCGGTCCGCCGCCGCGTCGGGGAGAACCGCGCCGGCGTGGAGGGCGAAGCGGTACTTGTACAGCACGGGAAGCCCGACGGACGTTGGGTCGACGCTGCGGATCATTGCGGTCGCCTGATCGAGGTCTTCCCCCCAGCCCGGAACGCCGAGGCAATATCGACAGTTGCCACGCATGAGGAACGCCGCCGCCAGCGGTGACCCGACGGGGCCCAGAGCGCCCTTGGTGGGATCGCCGTCGGCCAGGTCGATGACGCGCTGCGCCATGCGCAGACCTTCGGCTGCGTGACCGGCGAACCACATGGCACTGCTCACGAGCAACATCATCGTCAGCGGCGGATCGGCCATCGACTCAATCAGGCGGGTGCACTCCGACGCAAGCCGCGCCGCGTCCCGGTAGCGGTTGTGAAATACCAGCGTCGTCATCAGGCCACCCATGCCGATGGCCAGCGACGCGGTGTCGCCGGCGGCGCTGCAAAGGTCACGCAGTTCGTCGAAGCCGGTGTCGGCGATGCTGCCGGCGACCCGGACTGTGTTCAAGCACAGCAGAGTCCGTGGGGCGATGCGCATCGACGTCCGGCCTGGGGCGTCGGTGGGCAACCGGTCCGCGACCATTCGTGCGCGTTCCCAGCTGGCGCGAGCGGCCCGGATATCGCGGGATTGCGCCCATGCCCCCGCGCGCATGTGCCAGGCGAAAGCGGTGCTCAGGTCGTCGGCGGCCTCGAAATGTTCGGCGATCAGCGCGGCGTTCTCGTCCAGCGCCTCCGGGTGGTGTTGTTCGATCGCGGTCGCCAGACGCCGATGCAATTCGGCGCGGTCGGACTTCAGCTGTGCTTCGTAGGCCACCGTCCGGATTAGCGGGTGGTGGAAGGCGTACTCGGCCTGTGGTGTGAAACGCACCTGGTCGACCAGTCCGCCGGCGATCAACTCGTCCATCGCCGCCCCGCCGTCGAGCAACGCCAACTGTTCTGGACCAAACCGCAAACCGATGACAGCGGCGGCATGCAGGGTCTGCTTGGCGGCGAATCCGAGCCGGTCAATACGCGCGGCGATGGTCGCCTGCAGGGTCGCCGGCACCGCCGCGTCGGCATGATCGACGTTGCAGACATAATTACCACGGTCTCCGGTTAGCACCCCGCGCTCGGCCAGTTCACGGACCATCTCTTCAGCGAAAAACGGGTTACCGGCGGCCCTTTCGACGATCGTGGTGGCTAACTCGCCGGCCGTGGAGCGCGGCCCCAGCAGCTCGGTAACCAGTGCGGTGGTCTCCAAATTGCTCAGCGGTGCAAGGGATATGCTCTGCCCGCCGGGCATCCGACTCAACGCGCCTTGATATTCGGGGCGGTAGGTGATCAGCACCAGCGAGGGGGTCTTTGGAATCACCGCGACGAAGTCGGCGAGCATCGATTCGCTGACCTTGTCCAGCCAGTGCGCGTCCTCAACGACATATACCGTCGGGGCCCGGCGGGCCAGCGACGCGGCATTGACGAGCGCGGTCAACCGACGGCGCCGCGCGTCGGGATCGATCTTGGCCAGCCCCGCGTCGGGTTCGGCGATGCCCAGCAAGTCCTCCAACAGCAGCACGTCCTCGGGATCAGCATCACGGAACTGAGCCCGCAACTTCGCGCGAGCGGCCGCGTTGTCGAGCCCGCGTACGCCGGTTGCTGCGCGCAGCAGTCGCGCCACGGCGTGGAAGGGAATCTCACTGGCATGCGACTCGGAGAAGGCCGCGAACACCTCGACACCTCGGGCGGCGGCCATGGTGGTTAGCTCGCGCGCCAGGCGGCTCTTTCCGATGCCCGGTGAGCCCACCATGCAGACCACCGCGCCGTGGCCGTCGATGGCGCTGTTGAGCAGGCCCTCGATCGCTGCCATCTCCCAGCGTCGCCCGACCAGATTCGACTCCACACGCCCGGCGCCGCGGTGTCCGTCGGCCATACCCAGCAGCCGGTGGGCGGGCACCGGCTGCTCGGCACCTTTGACCCGAACCATCTCTGTCTCACCGAGATTCGCCGCGTCCTCCACCAGTCGCGCCGTCGACGCGCTGAGCATGACCCCGCCCGGCGGGGCCGCCGATTGCATCCGCTGGGCGATCCCGACAGGCTTACCCACGGCGGCGTAGCCAAACCGGCCCGAACCAATCGCGCCGGCGATCACCTCACCGGAGTTCAACCCCACGCGCAACCGCAGATCGATGCCGTCGCGCTCCCCGATGTCGACGGCAAGCCGCTTGGCCTCCTCCTGTATGCCCAGGGCGGCCAGACAGGCGCGAATGGCGTGGTCTTCCAACGCGACCGGGGCGCCGAAAACCGCCATGATCCCGTCGCCGGTCCACTGTGCGACCGTGCTGCCGTATCGCTGCACCGCAGCCGCGCAGCGGTCGGCGAGGTCCGCCATGATCTCGCGCATTCGTTCGGCACCCACCGCCGCAGCGATGTCCATTGAGTGCACCACGTCGGCGAACAGCACCGTCACCTGCTTGTATTCGGCGTGAGCATCGTGCGCGGTGACGGCCGCGCCGCACTTTTTGCAGAACTTCGAGTCCGGCGGCAGCTGGGTACCGCAGGATTCGCAGACCAAAGCTGCCGCCGTCACGTCGCGGCCAGCCCACTGCCGTTTCACCGCCCTATCGTGGCACCGTTGGCCCGCCGGCATGCGCGATATCGCGGCCGAATATGCGGTGCGTAAGCGCTGGAGTCTGTCGTGATGGCACGTACGCTTTTGACGTGCGTTTGCCGTGGCCGTTAGTGGGCCGCTCGCAGGAGATGGAGGCTATCGAGGCCGCCATCTTGACTTCGGATGCCTCGGGCATCGTGGTCTACGGGGCGGCGGGCGTGGGCAAGAGCCGGATCGCCCGGGAGGCCCTGTCTGTTGCCGAATCGCGCGGATGCGAATGCCGGTGGGTGGTCGGCACATCCGCGGCTCGGGCGATTCCGCTCGGTGCTTTCGCCGCATGGGCGCCGTCGGACGTCACCGATACCGTCCAGTTGCTGCGGGGGGTGATCGAGTCACTGACGGCCACGTCTTCGGACGCCACCGTGGTGGTGTGTGTCGATGATGTGCATCTGCTCGACGATTTGTCGATATTCGTCGTGCACCAGATCATTCAGCGCGGCGCCGCGAAAGCGCTGCTTACCGTTCTCGACGGTGCGCCCATTCCCGCTGCGGTGCAGGAGATATGGAAGGACGGCCGATTCGAGCGGCTTGATCTGCAGCCGCTGTCGCTCGATGAGACGACCACGCTGCTGTCCGCGACTTTGGGCGGCCCGGTGGATTTTGATGCCGCCCAGCGGCTTTGGAAGCTCACTCGCGGCAACGTCTTGTACTTGCTGAACATCGTCGAGCAGGAGGTTGCGGACGGCCGCATCGTGGAACAGCATGGGTACTGGCGCTGGATCGGTGATCCGATCGTGCCGCCCAGTTTGGTCGAGTTGATCGAACTCCGCATCGGGGACCTACCCGCCGCGGTCAATGATGTGGTCGACGCGCTGGCTGTAGGGGAGCCGATCGAGCTGACCGCGTTGCGCCAAATCACCGATCCGGCCGCGGTCGAGGAAGCCGACCTCCGCGGCTTGATCACGCTCGAGCCAGGCGTTGCCGGTGTCCAGGTGCGAGTGGCGCACCCGCTCTACGCCGAGGTGCGCCGCAGAGACGCGCCACCCACGAAGTTGCGGCGGCTGCGTGGGCTGGTCGCCGCCGGGCTCGCGGGGTCCAACGAGCGTGACGACATCCAGGTCGCGGTGCGGCGGGCCGCACTGAGTCTCGACTCCGACCTGGCGCCGGACGCGGAGCTGCTGGTTCGGGCAGCCCACGGTGCCGTCTGGCTGGCAGACCTGCCCCTGGCCGAGCGGCTCGCGGCGGCGGCAATCCGTGCCGGGGCGGGACCGGAACCGAACTTTGTTCGCGCGCACGCACTTTCGTGGCTTGGACGTGGCGAAGCGGCAGACGCGGTGCTCGCCGACATCGACACCAGCCAGTTGAGCGACGGCGACCGCGCGAGATTCGCGTTCTTTCGTGCGAGCAACCTCCTTTGGGCGCTCGGTGACCCCGCCCGCGCGAAAGAGGTCATCGATGACGCGGCGCGTACCACGCCACCGCAAGCTCACAGCTATATCGACGCCTTTCTCACGGTCTACTGGTTTGCGATGGACCAGCCCGATACGGCGCTGCGAGCTTCGAAAAGCCTCACGCTCGATGACCTACCGGCCGTCGTGGGTGCGGAGATAGCGTGGGCCTTGGCCACCATAGCCGCGGACGCCGGGGACACCACGGTAGCTGTGGACACTGCGGAAGCGGGATACACGGCTGCTACTCGCGCCTTTGACGCCCCGCACATGCGGTTCAACATCGCCGATTCACACGTGAGCGCGCTGGTGCTATCCGGGCGGATCGGCGACGCCGCTGAAGTGGCCGACCGCGTGCAGCGGCAGGCGTCCGACCTTCCCGGTGCGGCCCAATTACTCGGTGCCGCAGTGGCGGGTCGCGCCTCCCTGGGCGCGGGCGACCTTCACACCGCGTGTGCGCTGCTGGAACAGGCCGCAGTAGGGATGTTCGGGACCCACTCGTTGGGTTGGGGGTACCGCTACTACATCCCGTACGTGACCGTGCTGGCCGCACGCGGGCTAACCGACGAAGCGGCCGCAGCGCTTACAGCGCTCGCTAAGGTACGACGGCCATTTCGGTCGCTGGACTACGAGTTCAGCCTGGCCAGAGCGTGGGTGGCCGCGAGCCAGGGTGCGGTCAGTGAGGCGATCGACGTCTTGCTGTCGGCCGCCCAGAGGGCCGCCGCTAAGGGGCAATTCGCGGCGGAAGTGATCTGTCTGCAGACCGCCACACAGTTCGGCGACCGTTCGAGCGCACCTCGGTTGCGTGAGCTCGAAGGGATCGTCGAGGGTCCCCGTGTTGGCGTGGCCGCGCGGTTCGCTGAAGCCATGCGCGACGGCGGCGTCCGCCAATTGGCCTCGGTGTCAGAGGAATTCGAGCGGCTCGGCGATCTTATTGCGGCCGTCGATGCTGCCGCCCTCGCAGCCCTGCTCTATCATCGGGAAGGCCTTCGGGGATCTGCGTTGAGCTGCTCCACACGTGCCGCCGCTCTGGCCGAGCAATGCGGAGCCAGTACGTGGGCGCTTCGTCAGAGCGTCGAGCCCTTGCCGCTGACCGATCGGGAACGCGAGATCGTGATGCTGATCGGTGAGGGACTGTCCAGCCGCGAAATCGCCCGGCGACTGAGTCTGTCCGCGCGAACCGTCGAAAGCCACGTCTATCGGGCGATGTTGAAGACCGGAACCACAACGCGCGACGAACTCGCAGCACTGCTACGCCGGCCCACCATGAAGGGTGCCAAGTAGCTGATCGGGCCCCTGCGCGAGGCTGTCGACGCTACGGCAAGCCGTTCATCCCGTTCACGCCGAACAACAGCCCGCCGGTGCCGCCGGCGCCGGGGGTGCCCGGGGTAGCGCCGACCCCGGCATTGCCGCCGTTGCCTCCGGCACCGAGCAGGCCGGCGTTGCCGCCGTGGCCCCCGTTGCCGCCGGTCACGGCGCCCGCGCCGCCCTCACCGCCGGCCCCGCCGGTGCCCAAGAGCAGTGCGCTGCCCTGACCCCCGGTCCCGCCGGCGCCACCCGCGCCGGTAGTGCTGGCTCCGCCGGCCCCACCGTTGCCACCGGGTCCCAGCAGCAGGCCGGCGCTGCCGCCGGTCCCGCCGGCCCCGCCGGTCCCCGTCGAGCTGGCTCCGCCGGCACCGCCGGCGCCGCCCCCGTTGGCGATCAGCACCGCATTGCCTCCGGCGCCGCCCTTCCCGCCCGCCGTTGCCCCGAACCCGCCGTCGCCGCCGGCTCCACCGGCGCCCAGCAGCTGGCCGGCGTTACCACCGGCCCCGCCGTCCCCGCCGGTGCCGGCCGCGCTGGCCCCGCCGTCCCCGCCGCCGCCGGCATGGCCGAAGAGCGGGTTGCCGTTGCCCCCGGCCCCCCCGGCACCCCCGGTGAGATCGCCGTATCCACCGACCCCGCCCAGCCCTCCGCCGGCGGTGATCAACCCGCCCAGCAGACCACCCGTGCCGCCGGCGCCACCGGCCCCGCCGGTGCCGCCGGTGCCGAGCGCCGCTCCGCCGGCCCCGCCGGTCCCGCCGTAGGAAGCCAGCCCGCTAGGTCCGCCGGCCCCGCCCGACCCGCCGACCGCGCCCGCCGCCGTGGTGAGGCCGCCGTTGCCGCCGACGCCGCCGTGGTCGAACACGGCGGTCCCGCCGGCTCCGCCGGCCCCGGCGTTACCGGTGGACGAGTTTCCGCCAGCGCCGCCCGCGCCGGCACAACCGATTACGCCGCCGGCCCCGCCGGCCCCCCCGTTCTGGCCGAGGCCACCCGAGCCGCCGGCGCCTCCGTCGCCGAGCAGCCACCCGCCGGGCGCGCCGGGCTGTCCGGTACCCGGAGCACCCGGGGCCCCGTTGGCGAACAGCGGGCGGCCGGTAAGTGCCTGGACGGGCGCGTCGATTGCGTGGAGCACCTGTTGCTGCAGGCTGTGCACGGGCGAAGTGCTTACCGGAGCGTTGAAGCCGTCGACACCCAGCAGTAGCCCGCTCATACCTCCCGCGCCGGTGGCACCCAGCGCCGTGCCGGTGCCGGGGTTGCCGCCGTTGCCGCCGTTGCCGAGCAGCAGGGCATTGCCGCCGGCCCCGCCGTCACCACCCGCAGCACCCAAGCTCGATCCGCCGGCGCCGCCGGCCGCACCATTGCCCAGGCCGCGGCTCATGCCGCCGTTTCCGCCGTTGCCGCCGACGCCGAGGGCGCTGGCCCCGCCGGCACCGCCCGCCCCGCCGGGCCCAACCAGGCCGCCGTTGCCGCCGGTGCCGCCTGCCCCGCCGTGCGCGCCACCGGCTCCACCGGTCCCGCCGACGCCGCCGTCGTTGATCCAGGAAGCGCCGCCGTGCCCGCCGGCCCCGCCGACCCCGGTCTGGCTGGTTCCGCCGGGCCCGCCGGCACCGCCGTCGCCCCACACCAGGCCGGTGCCGCCGTTCCCGCCCATCCCGCCGGTACCGGAATGGCTGGATCCGCCGGCGCCGCCGGCGCCGCCGCTCCCGAACAAGAGGCTCCCGTCGCCGCCGCGGCCGCCGGCGCCCCCCACGCCGGCATCGCTGAATCCGCCGGGTCCGCCGTTCCCGCCGCCCGGGCTCAACAGACCGCTGAGCAAGCCGCCTGTCCCGCCGGCGCCACCGGTCCCGCCGTCGCCGAGAAGCGAGCTCCCGCCGGCCCCGCCGGCTCCGCCCGCGCTGAACAGCAGGCCCCCGTTGCCGCCGCGTCCGCCGGCCCCGCCGACGCCGCCGGGCGCCGTGCTCGCTCCACCCGCGCCGCCGGCCCCGCCGTAGCCCAACAGCGGGTCGCCGGAATTGCCGCCGGCCCCGCCGGCCCCGCCGTTGCCGGTCGCTGAGCTGCCGCCCGCCCCGCCGGCACCGGCGTAACCCAGCAGCCCGGAGGCGCCGCCGTTACCGCCGTTCTGGCCTGGCGCGCCGGAGCCTCCATCGCCGCCGTTGCCCAGCAGCCACCCGCCGGGCGCCCCGTTTTGCCCGGTGCCCGGTGCCCCGTTGGCGCCGTTGCCGATCAGCGGACGTCCGGTCAGCGCCAGGCTCGGCCCGTTGATCGCGTGAAGCAGATCCTGCTCGATGGTTTGCGCCGGATTGGCCGTGAACGCCGCGACATTGGCGGCCTCCGCGCTCGCATAGGACCCAGCACCCGCGGTCAACGCCCGCACAAATTGGTCGTGAAACGCCGCCGCCTGGGCGCTGAGCGCCTGAAACCGTTGGCCGTGGCCGGAAAACAGCGAAGCGATCGCCGCGGATACCTCGTCCTGGGCCGCGGCGATTACCCCCGTGGTCTGGGCCGCAGCCGCCGCGCTGGCGGCGTTGAGGGTCGATCCGATGTTTGCCATGTCACCGGCGGCGGTTGTCAGTAGGTCTGGTGCCGCGATCACATACGACATGTCCATCCACCCATTCGCTCGTCGGGCCGACCTGGATGAAACCGAGGCTGTGCGCAATCCAGGGTCGAACGGATCGGCGGGGCGGTCTGCAGTAGTCGTCTACTGCAAGACAGGGCGGACGTTGTCGTTGGCTACTTAACCGACGGCCGTAGTGGTGGGCGCTTACCTGTGAACTGGCGTCGAGCTATCGATTGAAACCGCTCGGCCTCCTAGGATTTGAACGCAGCGCCGGAAGGCGAAGGAGGCCACGATGCCGGGTGGAAAGCCGAACATTCTCGTCATCTGGGGCGACGACATCGGGATCACCAACCTCAGCTGCTACGGCCAAGGGCTGATGGGCTATCGAACCCCCAACATCGACCGGATCGCCGCCGAGGGCATGCTGTTCACCGATTCGTACGGCGAGCAGAGTTGCACCGCCGGCCGCGCGTCGTTCATCACCGGCCAAAGCGTCTACCGCACCGGGCTTTCCAAGGTCGGCATGCCCGGTGTGGACGTCGGGCTGTCGGCCGACGACCCGACGATCGCCGAGTTACTGAAACCGCTCGGGTACGCGACGGGCCAGTTCGGCAAGAACCACCTCGGCGACCTCAACAAACACCTGCCGACGGCGCACGGCTTCGACGAATTCTTCGGCAACCTCTATCACCTCAACGCCGAGGAGGAACCCGAGCACCCCGACTACCCCACCGAGCAGGAGGCGCCGCTGCTGCGCAAGGCGCTGCTGCCGCGCGGGGTGATCCACTCCTGGGCCACCGATCAGGACAGCGATGAGGCCGACGAGCGTTACGGGCCGGTGGGTAAGCAGCGCATCGAGGACACCGGGCCGCTGACCAAGAAGCGGATGGAAACCGTCGACGACGAGTTCACCGCGGCGTGCATCGACTTCATCAAGCGCCAGCATGCTGCGGGCACCCCGTTTTTCGTGTGGATGAACACCACCCACATGCATTTCAGGACGCACACCAAACCCGACTCGCTCGGGCAGGCGGGGCGCTGGCAGTCGCCGTATCACGACACGATGATCGACCACGACCGCAACGTGGGTGAGCTGCTGGACGCGCTCGACGAGCTCGGCATCGCCGACGACACCATCGTCATCTACAGCACCGACAACGGTCCGCACTCCAACAGCTGGCCCGACGGGGCCACCACGCCGTTTCGCAGCGAGAAGAACACCAACTGGGAGGGCGCGTTCCGGGTGCCCGAAATGATTCGCTGGCCCGGCAAGATCCCGGCGGGCGTGGTGTCCAACGAGATTGTCCAGCACCACGACTGGTTGCCGACCTTCCTGGCCGCCGCGGGTGACCCGGACATCGTCGACAAGCTCAAGAAGGGCCATCAGGTCGGGGACAAGCGGTTCAAGGTCCATATCGACGGCTACAACCTGCTGCCGTATCTGACCGGCGAGGTCGCCGAGAGCCCGCGCAAGGGCGTGATCTACTTCTCCGACGACTGCGACGTGCTGGGCATCCGGTACGACAACTGGAAGCTGGTGTTCATGGAGCAGCGCTGCGCGGGCACGCTGCGGATCTGGTTCGAGCCGTTCACGGCCTTGCGGGCGCCGAAGATGTTCAACCTGCGCACCGACCCGTTCGAGCAGGCCGACATCACGTCCAACACCTACTGGGATTGGCTCATCGACCGCATCTATCTGGCGTTTTTCGGTGTGGCGCTGGTGAACCGGTTCCTGGAGACGTTCAAGGAGTTCCCGCCGCGGGCCAAGCCGGCCTCGTTCACCATCGACCACGCGGTGGAACAGCTCAACGAGTTCCTCGCCTCTCGCGGTAAGTGAGGTCTGGGACGCTTCAGACGCTCGACACCTGGAACGACGGGCCGGCGAAATCGGCGATCGTCGACTTCGTTCACCGCGTAACAAGCGAAGGCTCAAGCGATTTCGTCGAGCGGGACGCCCGCGTGGCGGTGTTCGACAACGACGGGACGCTGTGGTGCGAGAAGCCGATGTACATCCAGCTCGACTTCCTGGTGCGCCGATTCGCCGAGCAGGCAACGGCGGACCCGAGCCTTCGCGACCGTGAGCCCTACAAGGGCGCCTACCACGGCGATCTGACCTGGCTGGCCGGCGCGGTGGCCAAGCACAACCAGGGCGACGACTCAGAGCTCAAACCGCTTGTGGCCGCGATACTTTCCGCCCATGCCGCGATCACCGTCGAGGAACACCGCGCCCGGGTGGAGGCGTTCTTTCGCGACGCCATGCACCCGACGCTGGGGCGGCCGTACACGTCGTGTGCCTTCCGGCCCATGGTGGAGCTGCTGCGCTACCTGGAGGCCCACGGATTCACCGCCTTCATCGTCTCGGGCGGCGCGCGGGACTTTATGCGGCCCGTCACCGGCATGCTCTACAACATTCCGCCCGAGCGGGTGGTGGGCAGCTCGGTGGGCCTGACCTATCGCGACGGCCACCTGTTCACCACGGAGCAACCGGAGTTCCTCGACGAGGGACCGGTTAAGCCGGTGCGGTTGTGGAGCCGGATCGGGCGACGGCCGATCCTGGCGGCCGGCAACTCCAACGGCGACATCGAGATGCTGGAATTCACCGGCGCCCCGGCGACGCCGTCGCTGCGGCTGCTGATCCGCCACGACGACGCCGAGCGCGAGTTCGCGTACACCGGGGGAGCGGAGCGGGCGCTCGAGCTGGCCGAGCGAAACGCCTGGACGGTCGTCAGCATGCGCGACGATTGGAAGGCCGTGTTTGACTGACGATCTGATCTGGATTCCCGAGCAGACCGCGGTCCTGGGTTCCGACGAACACTACCCGGAGGAAGCCCCCGCGCGGCCGGTCGGTGTGGCAGGCTTCTGGATGCAGGCCCGCCCGGTCACGAACACGGAATTCGCCGAATTCGTCGCCGCCACAGGCTATGTCACCATCGCCGAGCGGGCGCTCGATCCCGCGGACTACCCCGGCGCCCCGAAAGAGAACCTGCAGCCCGGATCGATGGTGTTCACCCGAACCAGCGGCCCGGTCGACCTGCGCCATCTGAGCCAATGGTGGACCTGGACGCCCGGGGCGTCGTGGCGGCACCCCGTGGGGCCGCACTCGTCGATCGCGAGGCGAGCTGACCATCCCGTCGTTCACGTCGCGTACGACGACGCCCGGGCCTACGCGGCCTGGGCGGGGCGCTCCCTGCCGACCGAGGCGGAATGGGAAACCGCGGCCCGCGGCGGCCTCGACCACGCGACGTACACGTGGGGCGACGACCCCGAGGCGTCGGGACGGCGCCTGGCCAACTACTGGCACGGCGACTTCCCGTGGCGCCCCGACGCCGGCTACGGGCGCACCACACCGGTGGGCAGCTTCCCGCCCAACGGTTACGGCTTGTACGACATGGCCGGCAACGTGTGGGAGTGGACCACCGACTGGTATGCCGACACGCGCGCCGGCAAGCCTTCCGAGGGGGACAGCTACGACCCGGCCCAGCCGCAGTTCCGGATACCGCGCAAGGTGATCAAGGGCGGCTCGTTCCTGTGCGCCGACAGCTACTGCCAGCGCTACCGGCCCGCCGCGCGCCGACCACAACCGATCGATACCGGCATGAGCCACATCGGCTTCCGGTGCGTTGTGCGGCCCGGCGCCGTTGTGGGGTGATCCGGCGGTATGGCAACCTCAGGGCGTGAACGAGCAACCCTTGAGGCCATTTCGCATCGACGTGCCCGACGGTGATCTTGACGATCTGCGCTCGCGGCTGGCGCGCACCCGGTGGCCGGAGGCCGAGTGCGTGGACGACTGGAGCCAGGGCATTCCGCTGGCGTACACCCGCGAATTGGCCGACTACTGGGCCACCAAATACGACTGGCGGTCCCGCGAGGCGGCACTCAACCGCTTCGATCAGTTCGTCACCGAAATCGACGATCTGGACATTCATTTCATCCACCAGCGCTCGCCGCACGACGACGCCTTCCCGTTGGTGATCACCCACGGCTGGCCCGGCTCGATCGTGGAGTTCCACAAGGTGATCGAGCCGCTGACCAATCCGCCGTCGGGGCGCGCCGAGGACGCGTTTCACGTCGTGTGCCCGTCGCTTCCGGGATACGGCTTCTCGGGCAAGCCCACCCGCACGGGCTGGGGCGTCGAACGGATCGCCGACGCGTGGGAGACGCTGATGCTGCGCCTCGGCTACGACCGCTACGGCGCCCAGGGCGGCGACTGGGGTGCCGCGGTCACCACGCAGATCGGCCGAAACGGCGGGCACTGCGCGGCAATTCACCTGAACATGCCGATCGGGCGGCCCACCAAGGAGGCGCTGGCCGACCCGACCCCGGAGGAGCAGCGCGCCCTGGCGTCGATGGCCGAGCACCGCAAGTGGGGCACCGGCTATTCCAAGCAGCAGTCCACCCGGCCGCAGACGCTGGGCTACGGACTGGTCGATTCGCCGGTGGGGCAGCTGGCGTGGATCGTCGAGAAGTTCTGGGCGTGGGCCGATTGCGACGGGCACCCTGAGAACGTGTTCGGCCGCGACGAGCTGCTGGACAACGTGATGATGTACTGGGTGACCGGCACCGGCGCGTCGTCGGCCCGGCTGTACTGGGAAAGCTTCCGGGTCTTTGGTCAGATGATGGACCGTGTCGAATTGCCCACCGGCGTCAGCGCTTTTCCAGGCGAGCTGCTGAAGGCGCCGCGAAGCTGGTGCGAGCCGGTGTACAACATCACGCACTGGACCGACATGCCGCGCGGCGGGCACTTCGCCGCGTTCGAGCAACCGGAGCTGTTCGTCGACGACGTCCGCGCGTTCTTCGCGACGGTGCGCTGAAATACCTTCGCCGAGTGTGAAATTCTCGACAAGACACGCCGTGTGGGCGTCGCTGAATTCACGCTCGGCGCGCAAGGGATGATTGCTAGACGATCCGCCAGCCCCTCCGTGCCCGAAAACGCATGTCCCACAGGTAAATCTGATAGCCGAAGATCCACGCGCGGTGCGGGATGAGCCGGTCGGCCAGGCGCAGGCCGGTCAGCAGATATTCGAACCGGCGCTGCTGGGCCCGCGACCAGTCCAGCTCCATCATCGCCCGAAATTCCGGGGCCAAGAATCCCGTCGTCGCGAACAGGTTGAACGGCCCGCCAAGCGCCCGCAGCGGCAGCGGGAGGAACGCCATCGAAGCCACGCCGCGCAGGTGTTCGCGCACCGGTGGGTCGATGCGCAGCTCGTCGAGGGAGCGCTTCCAATACTCGTCGAACGCGGCCAGATCCGGCGGCCACATGCGCTCGGGCACCTGCAGCGTGGTCCCGAGCCGTTTGGCGTCGCGATAGACGGCTTCGGCGCTGGCGTCGTCCAGCGGGCCGTGCAGGAACTCGTGTTGGTCGACGAAATAGCGGTACAGGCAGGCGGCCACCCACAGCTGCAACCTGGGGTCGAAAGCGTTGTAGGACACCGGGCTTGACGATGTCGAGCGCACCTGCCGGTGCGCGGTGTCCACCGCGTCGCGGATCAACGCCCGGTCCGATTCGGTCCCGATGGCCGCGACGGCCAGGTAGGTGCCGGTGGTGCGGGCCCGCTTGAACGGATGCTTGTACACGTTGCCGCTATCCACCGGGCTTTCCAGCACGCCGTAACCGACGCCGGGCAGGGAGAGCTGCATGATCACGTTTGCCGCGGGCAGCAACATCGCCGCCGGGTTCAACAAATCCGCGATCCGGGTTGCGGGCCGCTTCATCGCGGATTACCCCTCATGGAGTCGAGTACACCACGGCAAACCGTTATATCCGCCCAAAAGTGGGCAGACCAGAGCGATGAGTACCCAACCTGGCCCGATCCGGCCGCTGCCGCGCGCGCCCAGCCTGTCACCGACGGCCGACCCCGACGCATTGCTGTGGTGGGTGGTGGGCCTGTTGATCGTCGTCGTGATCGTGGCTGCCGTTTTGGCGATCTAGCGTGGCCGACCCCGGTCGCGGCCGGTGTGAGACGCTGCCGGGGTGCGTGCGACTCGGTCCCGAGCCGCCGGCGTGCTGGCCGGCTACCTGGCCGACCTCGCACTGAGCGACCCCCGACGGGGCCATCCGGTCGCCCTGTTCGGCCAGGCGGCCGCGGCGCTGGAGCGCGCCACCTACCGCGATGCCAGGGGGGCCGGCGCGCTGCACGCATTCGTGCTGGTCGGTGCGGTGACGCTGCTGGGCGCGCGGGCCTCGCGTCGGGGTGGGTTGCTGGCCACGGTCGCGGCGACGTGGGTCTGCCTCGGTGGGACGTCGTTGGCGCGCACCGGCCTGGAGATGTCGCGACTGCTGGAGAGCGGCGACGTCGAGGCCGCCCGGCGGCTGCTGCCGTCGTTGTGCGGGCGCGACCCGTCCCGGCTGGACGCGGCCGGCCTGACGCGCGCGGCGCTGGAGTCGGTAGCGGAGAACACCTCGGACGCCGAAGTGGCGCCGCTGCTGTGGGCGACGGCCGCCGGGGCTCCCGGGGTGTTGGCGTATCGCGCCATCAACACGCTTGATTCGATGATCGGCCATCGCTCGCTGCGGTATGCCCAATTTGGTTGGGCCGCAGCGCGATTGGACGACGCGGCCAACTACCTCCCCGCCCGCGTGACCGCGGCGCTGGTGGTGCTGTGCGCACCGCTGGTCTCCGGATCGTCGTCGGGGGCGCTGCGGGCCTGGCGCCGTGACGCGGCGCGGCATCCCAGCCCCAACGCGGGGGTGGTCGAGGCGGCCTTCGCCGGCGCGCTCGGCGTTCGGCTCGGCGGGCCGACGCAGTATCGCCACCAGCTGCAGATCCGCCCGACCCTCGGCGACGGGCGGCCGCCCGAGGTGGCCGACCTGCGCCGCGCGGTGGCGCTGTCGCGGGCGGTGCAGGCGGCCGCGGCCTTGCTGATCGGGCTCTTGGCCTACCGCCGGCGGCCGTAGCGGTCGGCGAGCTTGTCCTCCACGGTCACCGGGGTGGCGGTCGTCTGCTCCTTTTCCCGCCGCCGGACCCGCAGCTCGGAGTAGACGAAGTAGCCCAACCCGATCGGCGCGAGGATGCCGAACGAAATCCATTGGATGCCATAGGACAGGAACGGCCCGGCATCGAGATGCGGCACGCCGATCAGGCCCAGTCCGCCGGGCTGGTCCTCGACCAACTGCAGATAGGACCCCGCCAGCGGCACCTTCGTCAACGCCGAGACCTGTTCGGTGTTAATCGAATACACCTGCTGCACACCGTCGGTGACGAAAGGATCTTTGCCCGCCGCGGTGGGTTCGGAGTCCCGCAGCCGAGCCGTGATCGTCAGCGTCTCCGCCGGTGGGCGCGCGATCGGCGGGACATGCGATCCCCGCTCGGGGCGCACGTAGCCGCGGTCGACCAACACAGTCGGGCCGTCGTCCACCACGAACGGTGCCAGCACCTCGAACGCCGGGTCGCCCTCGACCACCCGCAGCCGGGCCAGCACCTGCACGTCGGGCAGGTAGTGCCCGGTGGCTGTCACCCGGCGCCACTGCGCGCCCGGCGCCGACGAATCCTGCCGGGGCAGCAGGGTTTTCAGCGGCACGGGCGGGGTGTTGAGGGAGGACTCGATCTGGTGGTTCTCCCGCGACGTCCTGGTGTTCTTTCCCAGCTGCCAGGGCGCGAGCACCATGAAGCACAGGTAGGTGAAGGCGATCACCACCAGCGCCAGGGCTATCCAGCCCGGCCGCAGCAGGAACGCCAGGCCCCTTTTCACCGGGGCATCGCGCCTTTCCCTTTTTCGGCGAGCCGTTCGTCGACCCACGCGTGCAGCCCGGGCAGGGCGGCCTCGATGACGGCGAAGACGTCCTCGAAGTCGTCATGGTCGCCGTAGTAGGGGTCCTCGACGTCGGGGGCGTGGGCGCCCGCGCGCGGGTCGAACGACCGCAGCATGCGGATCCGGTCTTCCTCGACGCCCAGCTGACGCAACATCCGAACGTGATTGCGCCCCAAGGCCACCACCAGGTCGGCCGCCAGGTGGTCGTCGTTGAGCTGCGCGGCGCAGTGGGCGGTCGGGTAGCCGTGGGCATGTAGCACCCGGGTGGCCCGGTCGTCGGCGCAACTGCCGACATGCCAGTTGCCGGTGCCCGCGCTGGTCACCCGGACCGCGTCGCCGAGGCCGCGCCGCTGCAGCTGATCGGCGAACATCTTCTCGGCCATCGGGGAACGGCAGATGTTGCCGGTGCAGACGAAGGTGACGTGCAGTGGTTCAGACACCGAGGGCCCTCCGCAACTCCTCGACCGTCGCCGCGTGCGTCACGCCGGTGAGGCTGAACCCGTCCTCAAAGTCGGACCGCCCATAGCCCCAGCCGACCACCACCGTGTCGATGCCGTGCGTGGCCGCGCCGTGCACGTCGTGGCTGCGATCGCCGACCATCAGCACCCGCTCGGGCAGCGGCTGCAGCTGATCGAGCGCGTGGGCCAGCACGTCCTCCTTGCTCTTGCGTGAGCCGTCGGGAGCCGCACCGGCGATCACCTCGAAATACCCGTCCAGGCCAAAGTGGGCCAGGATGCGCCGCGCCGTCGGCTCCAGCTTGGAGGTGGCCACGGCCAGCCGGACCCCGGCGGCGCGCAGGTCGGCCAGCAGCGGCTCGATGCCGTCGAACAGGGTGTTCATCGCCCAGCCCCGCTCGCCGTATTCGGCGCGGAAGGCCGTGATCGCGTCCTCGGCGGAGTCGCCGAACATCGACCGGAAGGTGTCGTCCATCGGCGGCCCGACGATTTGCGCGGCCAGGTCACCCTCGGGCACGGCCGCGCCGACGTGGTTGAGCGCGTGCAGGAAGCTGGCCACGATCCCTTCCGCCGAGTCGGTCAGCGTGCCGTCGAGGTCGAAGATCACCAGCTCCGCGGCGTCCGAGACGATGTCTGTCACCACACCATTGTCCTAGATGGCCGCACGCGCTCAGCGCGGCCCACTAGTGTTTCTCGGATGGCGACTCTGAACCCGAGCCCGCCAGCGGCGGCGCGCTATCACGGCGATCAGGCCGTGGCGCCCGGGATGCTCGACTTCGCCGTCAACGTCCGGCACGCGCAGCCGCCGGAGTGGCTGATGCGCCGGCTGGCCGCGCGGCTGCCCGACCTGGCGCGCTACCCGGGCCCCGCGGACACGCACCGGGCGCAGGACGCGGCCGCGGAGCGGCACGGCCGCACTCGTGACGAGGTGCTGCCGCTGGCCGGCGCGGCCGAGGGCTTCGCGTTGCTGCCCAACCTGCGCCCGGCGCGGGCGGCGATCGTGGCGCCGTCGTTCACCGAGCCCGCCGTGGCGCTGGGCGCGGCCGGGGTACCGGTGCGGCACGTCGTGCTGGAGCCGCCGTTCCGCCTGGACGGCGCGTTGGTGCCCGACGACGCGGACCTCGTCGTGGTGGGCAACCCGACCAACCCCACCTCGGTGTTGCACACCCGCGCGCAGCTGCTGGCGCTGCGCCGGCCCGGCCGGATCCTGGTGGTCGACGAGGCGTTCGCCGATTCGGTCCCCGGTGAGCCCGATTCGCTGGCCGGCGACGCGCTACCCGACGTGCTGGTGCTGCGCAGCCTGACCAAGACGTGGGCGCTGGCCGGGTTGCGGGTGGGCTACGCGCTGGGTGCGCCGGAGCTGTTGGCCCGGCTGACGGCGCAGCGCGCGCACTGGCCGGTGGGGACCCTGCAGCTGACGGCCATCGCGGCCTGCTGCGAGCCGCGGGCGGTCGCCGAGGCCGCGGCCGGTGCGCTGCGGTTGGCGGAGCTACGCGCCGAGATGGTGGCCGGCCTGGCGTCGGTGGGCGCCGACGTGGTCGACGGCCGGGGCCCGTTCGTCCTGTTCCGCCTGCCCGACGCCGACCGGGTACGAAACGACTTGGAGCGCAAGGGGATTGCCATTCGCCGGTGCGACACCTTCGTCGGCCTGGACGGCCGGTACCTGCGGGCGGCGGTGCGACGGGACTGGCCACTGCTGATCGAGGCCATCGCGGAGGCGCTGCGGTGAGCGTGCGGCTGGCCGACGTGATCGAGGTGCTCGACGAGGCGTACCCGCCGGATCTCGCGCAATCGTGGGATTCGGTCGGCCTGGTGTGCGGCGACCCCGACGACGCGCTGGACTCGGTGACCGTCGCCGTCGACGCGACGCCGGAAGTCGTCGACGAGGTTCCCGACGGCGGACTGCTGCTGGCGCATCACCCGTTGCTATTGCGCGGGGTCGACACCGTGGCGGCCAGCACGCCGAAGGGCGCGCTCGTGCACCGCCTGATCCGCAGCGGGCGATCGCTGTTCACCGCGCACACCAACGCCGACTCCGCCTCGCCGGGGGTGTCCGACGCGCTCGCCGACGCGCTCGGGCTCACCGTCGAGGCGGTGCTCGAACCGCTCGCGGCGGCGGGCGATCTGGACAAGTGGGTCGTGTACGTGCCGACGGAGAACGCGGAGGCGGTGCGCGAGGCCGTGTTCGAGGCCGGGGCCGGCCACATCGGCGACTATTCGCACTGCAGTTGGAGCGTGAGCGGCATCGGGCAGTTCCTGCCGCACCAGGGGGCCTCGCCGGCGATCGGCAGCGTCGGCAGCGTCGAACGGGTGCCCGAGGAGCGGTTCGAGGTGGTCGCACCGGCGCGGGCCCGGGCAGCGGTCTTGGCGGCGATGCGCGGCGCCCATCCGTACGAGGAGCCCGCGTTCGACATCTTCGCTCTGGTGCCCCCGCCCAGCGACGCGGGGGTGGGCCGGATCGGCACGCTGGCACGACCGGAATCGTTGCGCAGCTTCGTCTCCCGTGTCGGCGCCGCGCTGCCGCGGACCTCGTGGGGCGTGCGCGCGTCCGGGGACCCCGACGCGCCCGTGTCGCGGGTCGCCGTGTGCGGCGGCGCCGGGGATTCGCTGCTGGCCGCCGCGGCGCGCGCGGACGTGCAGGCTTATGTGACCGCCGATCTGCGCCACCATCCCGCCGACGAGCATCGCCGGGCCTCGGACGTGGCCCTGGTCGACGTGGCCCACTGGGCCAGCGAATTCCCCTGGTGCGAGCAGGCCGCCGGCATACTGCGGTCCCGTTTCGGGGAGGCGCTGCCCGTTCGGGTGTGCACCATCCGCACCGACCCTTGGACGCTGGGGCAGGTGGCTTCGACGGGGAGAGACGGGAGAGACGGGGAGAACAGCCATGAAAGCTGAGGTCGCACAGCAACTTTCGCTACTCGAGTTGTCGAAATTGGACGCCGAGCTGTCCCGCATCGCACACCAGGCCAGCCATCTGCCCGAGCAGGAGGCCGTGGAGCGGATCCGGGCCGACCACACCGCCGCCGCCGATCGGCTCGGCGCGCTGCGAATTGCGCTGGAAGACTTGGACGCCCAGGTGTCGCGGTTCGAGTCGGAGATCGAGGCGGTGCGGCAACGCGAGGACCGGGATCGCTCGATGCTCAAATCCGGTGCGACGGACGCCAAGCAACTGTCGGATCTGCAGCACGAGCTCGAGACCCTGCTTCGGCGTCAAACCAGTCTCGAGGACTCGCTGCTGGAGGTGATGGAACGCCGCGAGGAGTTGCAGGCCGAGCTGGACGGCGAACAGCGCGCGGTCGAGGCGCTGCAGTCCGAACTGGCCGGCGCCCAGGAGGCGCTCGACGCCGCGATCGCCGAGATCGACGAGGCCCGCCAGGCTCGTTCGTCGCGACGCGAAACCCTGTCCGCGGAGCTGGATCCCGCGCTGTCCGCCATGTACGAGCGGCAGCGCGCCAGGGGAGGGCCGGGGGCCGGGCCGTTGCTCGGGCATCGGTGCGGCGCCTGCCGGATCGAGATCGGCCGCGGCGAACTGTCCCGCATCTCGGCCGCCCCGGAGGACGAGCTGGTGCGCTGCCCGGAGTGCGGCGCGATCCTGTTGCGGGTCAAGGGGTTCGACCAGTGAAGGTCGTCGTCGAAGCCGACGGCGGGTCGCGGGGCAACCCCGGACCGGCCGGGTACGGCGCGGTGGTGCGCAACGCGGACCGTTCGACCGTGCTGGCCGAGACGAAGCAGGCCATCGGCGTCGCGACCAACAACGTCGCCGAATACCGAGGCCTGATAGCCGGTTTGGACGACGCCCTGCAAATGGGGGCCACCGAGGTCGAGGCCTTCTTGGACTCCAAGCTGGTGGTCGAGCAGATGTCCGGGCGGTGGAAGGTCAAGCACCCCGACCTGATCGAGCTCCACGCGCAGGCGCGAAAGCTGGCCTCGCGGTTCGACCGGGTCTCCTACGCCTGGGTTCCCCGGGCCCAGAACTCGCACGCCGACCGGTTGGCCAACGAGGCGATGGACGCCGCGGCGGGTATCGACGAAGACCTGACCGAACCTGAGCCGCCGGTTGCCGAGCCGGCGAAAAGCGTTGCGGCCGAAGCCAGGACGTCGCCCGGTTGGACCGGGGCGCGGGGCACGCCAACCCGGCTGCTGTTGCTGCGGCACGGGCAGACCGAACTATCGGTGGAGCGCCGCTACTCGGGGCGCGGCAACCCGGCGCTGACGGAGGTGGGGCGCCAGCAGGCCGGGGCCGCGGCGCGCTACATGGCGGAGCGCGGCGGGATCGCCGCGGTGATCTCCTCGCCGCTGCAACGGGCCTACGACACCGCGGCGGCGGCCGCCAAGGCGCTCGGGCTGGACGTCACGGTCGACGACGACCTGATCGAAACGGATTTCGGGGCGTGGGAGGGCCTGACGTTCGCCGAAGCGGCCGAACGTGATCCGGAACTGCACCGGCGGTGGCTGCGCGACACCGGCACGACACCGCCGGGCGGGGAAAGCTTCGACGCGGTGCTCGACCGCGCGCTGCGGATGCGCGAACGGGTCATCGAAGCACACCAGGGCGCGACGGTGCTGGTGGTGTCCCACGTGACGCCGATCAAGATGCTGCTGCGGCTGGCGCTGGACGCGGGGCCCGGGATCCTTTACCGGCTGCATCTTGACCTGGCCTCGCTGAGCATCGCAGAGTTCTATTCGGATGGGGCGTCGTCGGTGCGGCTGGTGAACCAGACCGCCTACTTGTAGGGGAGATGGATGCAGCCGTCTCAGCCACTCGATGAGCCCGTTCCCGCCGATGTCCGGGCGCGGGTGATGCCGGCGGCGCTCGATGAGCTTGTCCGCTGGGGTGTGGAGCGGTTCAGCATCGAGGCGATGGCGGAGCGCCATCGCCTCGATCCCGCGATGGTCTACCGCTACTGGGGCAGCCGGCAGCGACTCATCGTCGATGCCGCCCTCGCCGACGCCGAGGCCTTCAGTGCGGTACCGGACACCGGTTCGTTGCGTTCAGACCTGCTGGCGTTCGCGCACAGAGCGATTGCGCGGCTCAACTCCGAGGAGGGCCGCGCCTTCACGCGGGCGCTCGTCATGGAACGTCCCGGCCATCACGACGAAGAAACCCGAATGCTGGTGTGGCAGGCGCGTTTTAACGCCTTGCGCGCGGTCATCGACCGGGCGAGGGAACGCGGCGAACTGCGTGCCGGGGTGAACACCCTGGCGGCCGTGCAAATCGTGCTGGCGCCGCTGAACGTTCGCGTCCTTTACTCCGATTTGCCTATCGACGATCGCTACTGCGAGGCGATCGCCGACATGGCCTGGCACGCGCTGGTCAAGCGGGAGTGAACACGACCGGCAGCGCGGCCGGCGTCACGAGGCTTTGACCGTCTCGGTGTCGCGTCCGGACCGCAACACGGTGCCGGGCAGGGCGCCGGTGGCGACGCCGTCGCGGCACACCTCGACGCCACCGACCAGCACCGAGGTGATCCCGTAGGCGTCGGCGACCAGCCGCGGGGCGCCGGCGGGCAGGTCGTAGCGCGTGCGCTCGGGGCCGTGGTCGACGGTGGCCGGGTCGAACAGCACCAGGTCGGCGTGCCAGCCCGGCTCGATGCGGCCGCGTTCGGTCAGCCCGTAGAACCGGGCCGGCACGTCGGTGATCAGCCGGACGGCCTCCTCGAGCGTCACGACCTGATGCTCGCGGACGCCCCGGCCCAGCAACGACGTCGTGTAGATGGCGCCGCACATCATGTCGAGGTGGGCTCCGGCGTCCGAGCCGCCGATCACCGCGCCCGGGTGGTGCCACACCTCGGCGCGCGCCCGCCAGTCGGCCGCGTCGTCACCGGTCAGCGGCGGGGACAGGCCGGTGCGCAGCTCGTCGGCGATCACGATGTCCAGCAGCGTGTCGAAGGGCTCGCCACCCCGGTCGACCGCGATCTCGCCGACGCTGCGGCCGGTCGCGTCGGCGTTCTCGGGGGCGAACGTCTCGACGATGACGAGCCGATCCCATTGCGCCAGGCCGCGCAGCATGCCCGCCTCCTTGGACGCGGCGCCCTCGGCAAGGCGGCGGCGCACCTGCGGATCGGCAAGCGCGACAAGCCGTTCGGGCACCGGCAGGTGCATCGTGTCGCGCCAGCCGGGCAGCCCGTCGAGCACGAAGCCGGACAGGAACGACAGCCGGATCTTCATGGCCTGCGGCAGGGTCAGCGCCACCACCCGGCCGCCGCGTTGGGCCGAAGCGTCGAAGGCGCGCAACTGCTTTTCGTGCCCGGCCGAGTTGGCCGCCGACACGCCGAGCAGGTTCCAGTTCAGCGGGCGGTCCGCGGCCACCGACATGTCGGTCAGCAGCGCGATGTCGTCGTCGGTAAAGCCGGACAGGCAGCCGGGGATGATGGCCTCCAGCGTGGTGCCCGGATGGTCGCGGAGTGCGCCCGCGAGCGTCACCAGCTCGTCGCGCGATGCGCTGCGCGACGGAACCGGTTGCCCGGCACCGTCGTTGTGGGTGGGCGACTGCGACGTCGACAGCCCGAGCGCGCCGGCGCCCAGCGCGTCGTGCAGAACCGCGACCATCTTGCCGATGTGTTCCGGTGTGGCCGCGCCGCCCACGGCATCGGCGCCCATCGCGGCCAGCCGCAGCGCCGAATGGCCAACCAGAAAACCGGCATTGACCGCGGTGTGGCCGTCCAGGCGGCCCAGCCAGTCGCCGAACGATGCCCAGCCCCAGTCGAGGCCGGCCCGCAGCGCGTCCAGCGGCATCCCCTCCACCCGCGCCAGCATCCGGGTGAGGTAGTCGTGTTGGTCGGGCGCCGCGGGCGCCAGCGTGAAGCCGCAGTTGCCGCCGAAGACGGTCGTGACGCCGTGCTGCACCGACGGGCTTGCGGTCGGGTCCCAGAACAGCTGCGCGTCATAGTGGGTGTGCAGGTCGACGAACCCCGGCGCGAGTGTCTGCCCTTGGGCGTCAACGGTTTTGGTGGCCATGTCGTCGACGTCACCGACGGCGACGATGCGCCCGTTGCTGACGCCGACGTCGCCGTGGCTGGCGGGCGCGCCGGTGCCGTCGACGATCTCGGCGTCGCGGATCAACAAGTCAAGCACGTGCGGGCCTCCTACGTTCTGGCGAGCCACCCGTCGTCGGGCAACGGGTGACCGAACAACTGTGCGGCGTTGCGGTGGGTGATCCTGGCCGCGTCCTCCGTCGACAGGCCGGCGACGTTGCGCGCCACCACCTCTTGGGTGTCGGGCCATGTCGAGTCAGCGTGCGGGTAGTCGCTTTCGACGAGGATGCGGTCGGCCCCGATCGCGTCGAGCGCGCCGAACGCGTGCGGGTCGTCGATCGAGCAGAACCAGAAGTTGCGCCGCAGCACCTCGCTGGGCAGCAGGTCGCTCTTCCACGCCCCGCCCTCGTGGCCCGAAGCGGAATGTGCCAGAACGTAATCGGCGCGGTCGCCGAGCATGGCCGCCCAGCCCAGACCGCCCTCGGCCAGCGTGATGTTGAGCCCCGGGAACCGCACCGGGATCCCCGACCACAGCATGTCCGCGCACGCGACCAGACCATTCACCGGGAACAGGGTGGTGATGGTTTCAAAAGGTGTGTCCGGGGCGGGGATTGGCGCCCACTGCGCGGAGCCGGTGTGCAGGCACACCACGGTGCCGGTCTCCTCGCAGGCGGCGAAGAACGGGTCCCACGCGCCGCTGTGCAGGCTGGGAATCCCGCATTGGGCCGGCAGCTCGGGGAAGCTCACGGCCTTGAAGCCGCGCTCGGCGTTGCGCCGGACCTCTTCGGGCGCGAGTTGCGGGTCGGCCAGCCACGGCAGCTGCAGCGGGATGATCCGGTCGGGGTAGGCGCCGGCCCACGCCTCGAGGTGCCAGTCGTTCCAGGCCCGCAGGGTGGCCAGGCCCAGCTCCAGGTCGTCGCTCTTCCAGAAGACGGTGCCGGCGAACCCGGCGATCAGCGACGGGAAGTTGAGCGATGCCCAGATGCCGGCGAGGTCCATGTCGGCGATCCGGGCGTCGACATCCCAACAGCCGGGCCGCATTTCGTCGAACCGGGCGGCTTCCATGCTCCATTCCTCGCGGGGCCGTCCGATCACCGCGTTGAGGCCGATGTTGGGGTACTCGCGGCCCTCGTAGCGCCACACCTGACGCCCGTCGTCGGTCTCGACGACCCTCGGGGCGCGGTCGGACAGCGCCGCGGGCAGCCGGCCGATGAACAGATCGGGCGGCTCGATGACGTGGTCGTCCACCGAGATCACGACGTGCTGTCGTTGCCGGGGATCAGGGTCTGGCAGCAGCGCCATACCTGATGACTATCGTCGGTTTTCCGGCGCTGTCAATGCTATCTATGCAATGAATATGAAGTTGGCGTCGCGTGTGCGCTGACGGCTTTCCGTGGGAGTCCAGGGCGGGGATTTCGCGGATCTGCGGCCATCAGCGCACACTCGAAGCCGTCAGCGCACACTCAACGCGCCCACCAGCGGAAGGAAACCCGAGCGATGGCCAAGACCCGTGCCGAAGCGGCGCAGTACGTCAAGGATGCCGGAGGGTTGAAGCTGGTCGTTTTCGGAGCCGACGGGCACGAGGTGGCGGCGATGTTCGTGCAAGGGTCGGTGACATACGACGAGGAGGAAGCGCGCTTTATCGCGGTTGCCGAGGACGGCCACACGGTCGGGGAACTGTTCGTGGACGAGACGGTCGGTTACGACGAGAGCATCGACGCGTTCGTCATCCGAACCGTGCGATAGCGATTAATGTCCCGGGTCGAATTGGATCGGCAGTGCCATGGGTCCGCTGAGCCCGGTGAGGGGCTTCCATGGGGCCGGACCGGTGAGGCGGGCGTTGGGCATGCGCCGGGTCATGATCGCGAGTGCTTCGGCCAGCTCAAGTCGGGCCAGGTTGGCGCCCAGGCAGTAGTGCATGCCGGCGCCGAACGTCTGCATTGGCGGCGCGCCGTCGCGGGTCATGTCGAGGCGGTCGGGTTCGTCGTACACGGCGGGATCGCGGTTCGCGGCGGCGGTGTTGGCGATGACCAGCGTGCCGGCCGGGATCATGAATCCGGCGATTTCGACGTCCTCGCGCGCGGTGCGCAGCGTGGCTGCCGCGATCGGTGAGTGGCGCATCGTCTCTTCGACGGCCTTGTTGGCGAGCTCGGGATTCTGGGCCAGCAGCTCCCACTGGTTGGGGTGCTCGCACAGCGCCTGCACCGAGGCCGCCAGTTGGTTGCGGGTGGTGTCGGTGCCGGCGATCAGGAGGCCGGCCGCCAGCATCCGTAGCTCGTCGGCGCTGAGGTGATCGCCGTCGTCCTCGGCCCGGATCAGCTCGGAGATCAGGTCGTCGGTCAGCCGGTGGCGCCGCTGGGCGACCATGTCGTCGATGTAGGCGTCGAGATCCTCCCACGCGGTCAGGATGGTCCGCTCGTGGGCGGCGACGTCCCAGCTGAAGGCCTTGAAGATGTCGTCGGTCCAGTCCGAGAAGAGCTGCCAATCCTCCGCCGGCGCGCCCAGCAGCGCGCAGATGATCGGGATCGGATATTGCCGAGCGATCTCGCCGACCACCTCGCAGCGTCCCGTCGCGGCGTGGCGGTCCACCAGTTCGGTGATCACGTCCACGATCGTCGTGCGCAGCCGTGCGGTGGCGCGCGGTGTGAAGGCCTGGGACACCAGTCGTCGCAGCCGGTGGTGCTCGGGTCCGTCGAGGCTGATCAGGCTGGCTGCCACCCGCTCCCACAACGGGCCACAGGTGATGCCTTGCGAGGCCAGGAACATGCCCTGGGGCATCCGGAACCGGGGGTCGCGCAGCACGCTTCTGACCAGTTCGTAGGTCAGCAGTTCCGGCCCGTGCGGGCTGAGGGCGATCGGCGCCTGGCGACGCGCTGCCCGGAGGATTTCGTGCGCCTCGTCCGGGCTCTGGCAGTGCTCGTAGTTGATCCTCGGGAGGCCGGCATGAAACACGTTCGGGCAGATCGGTGCATCAACCGCGATGGTCATGGTGGTCCCCCGAGGTCGTCGGTGTCGTGCTTTCACCACGAAGTCTCGGTGGCGGGGGAGCGCATCACACGCGTAGTGGACTACCCCAGTTTCGTGCATTCGGCGCTGGTAGCGCGCGTAGCACGGCCTATCCTTTGAGGACCACTGCAAATGCTGGGAGCGCGGGACAGGCGGAGGTCGGATGACGACCGCATCGGCGTGCCGGACGTGTGGCACCGAGCGTCTGGCGAACGCACGGTTTTGCCATAGTTGCGGTTCACCGGTCGGCGACGCCGAGACCCGCGCCGAGTACAAGCAAGTCACCGTTCTGTTCGCCGACGTGGTCGGATCGATGCAGATCGCGGCGGTCGTGGGTGCCGAGCGGTTGCGCGAGATCATGGCCGCACTGGTCGACCGCTGTGGGGCAGTGGTGCGGCGCTACGGCGGGACCGTGGACAAGTTCACCGGCGACGGCATCATGGCGGTGTTCGGCGCCCCAATTGCGTTGGAAAATCATGCTTTCCGAGCCTGTCTGGCCGGAATGGGAATCCAGGAGGCGGTTGCCGGGCTTGCCGAGGAGATCGGCCGCCGCGACGGCGTGAACTTGCGGCTGCGCGTGGGCCTCAACTCCGGCCAGGTGATCGCGGGTGAGATCGGTTCGGGTGCAATGGGTTACACGGCGATCGGTGAGCAGGTGGGGATGGCCCAGCGGATGGAGTCGGCGGCGCCTCCCGGTGGTGTGATGCTGAGCCTCTCCACTGCCCGGCTGGTTGAGGACGCCGTGGTGCTCGCCGCGCCGGAGATGGTGCGTATCAAGGGCGCCGGCGATCCGGTGGCCGCCTGCCGCTTGGTCGGCATCCCCGAGCACCGACACAGCAGGCGAAACGACCCGGCGCTGGTAGGGCGAACATGGGAGCTGAGCATCATCGGTGAAATCTTCAAGGAGTCCTTCGGCGGCGCCGGACGAGTGGTCGGCGTCCTGGGCTCGCCGGGGATGGGCAAGAGCCGCATCGTCGCCGAGTCGGCCGCGTTGGCCGGCAACCTCGGTGCGGAGGTGTTCGTCACCTACTGCGAATCCCACACCAGCGACGTGCCGTTCCACGCGGTGACGGGCTTGCTGCGGAGTCGGCTAGGGATCAACAACATCGACAGCGCTAGGGCGCGGACGCGTGTGCGTGATTGCATTCCCGCCGGCGACGCCGAAGATCTGCTGTTGTTGGACGATCTGCTAGGCATACGGGACCCTGAGGTGACGTTCCCGGACGTCGACCCCGACGCGCGGCGGCGACGGCTGACCGCCCTGCTCCGCTCGGCGTGGCTGGCGCAAACCACGGCGGCGCTGTACGTCATCGAGGATGCGCACTGGATCGACCGCGTCAGCGAGTCGATGTTCGGTGAGTTCCTGAGCGTCGTTCGCCAGACGCCCTCCGCGGTGTTGATCACCTACCGGCCCGAATACATCGGACCGTTGTTCGATGTGCCTGGTGCGCAGACCATTTCACTCGCCCCGCTCAGTGGCGCAGAGACCGGCGCATTGCTGGGTCAGCTGTTGGGGCCGGATCCGTCGGTTACGGCCATCAAGGAGCTGATTTCCGAGCGGGCGGGAGGCAACCCTTTCTTCGCCCAGGAGATGGTGCGCGACCTCGCCGAACGCGGTGTCCTCGAGGGCGAGCGCGGCGGCTACCGCAGCGCCAGCGACATCGCCGATGTGACGGTTCCGGCGAGCCTGTACGCGACGCTCGCGGCCCGCATCGACCGCCTTGACGCCAGGGCAAAACGAACCCTGAACGCCGCAGCGGTGATCGGATCGCGGCTCGACGCCGACCTGTTGGCCGGCGTTGTGGACGGACCGCAAGTCGCCCCACTGATCGAGGCCGACCTCATGGAGCAAGTGGCTGCGGCGCCGCGCATCGAATACGCGTTTCGCCATCCCCTCATCCGCGCGGTGGCCTATGAATCGCAGTTGAAGTCCGACCGCGCCGCGCTGCATCGCCGGTTGGCCGCGGCGATGGGAGCACACGATCCGGGATCGGCCGACGAGAACGCCGCGTTGATAGCCGAACATCTGGAGGCCGCCGGGGATTCGCTCGGCGCCTATGCGCAGCACATGCGGGCCGGCGCCTGGTTGATGGCCAGGGACATCGTCGCTGCGCGGCGCAGCTGGGAGCGGGCCCGCGCGGTCGCGGACGCGCTGCCTTCGGAGCTCCCAGAGCGCGTCGCGCTACAGATCCACCCCAGGACGATGCTGTGCTACAGCACGTGGCGGGTGGGCGGTACCGCCGAGGAGACCGGATTCGCGGACCTGCGGGAGTTGTGCACCGCATCCGGCAACCGGATCTGGCTGGTGGCCAGCCTGTCGGGCGTGATGTTGTCGTTGACCTCGGCCAATCGCCATCACGAATCGGCCCGGCTGGCGTCGGAGCAGATCGCCCTGTTCGATTCGGCGGACGACCAGATGAACCACTTCGCGGTGATGTCCGCGGCGATGTTCGCCAAGCTCCATGCGGGCGAAGCGGCCGAGGCGCTGCGCGTGGCGCAGCGAGTGATCGAGTTGGTCGGCGAAGACGGCTCGAAGGGCAACGTATCCGGGCTGGGATCTCCGCTGGCGGTCGCGCTCATCTACCGCGCGCATGCCCGCGCGGCGCTCGGTGAGCGGTCCTGGCGCGCCGACTTCAAACGCGCCATCTCGATACAGCAAGGCCTGCGCGGGCCGTCTGGTCTCGTAATCGTGGTCACCTACGGCTACACCGTCGCTGTCACGAACGGCTTGCTGCTGCCGGATGCCGCCGCGCTGGCCGAAACGGCCGAGGTGCTCGGGAACGCCGAAAGGTCCGGGGAGGACGTCGCCGTGGCACTTGCGCAGGTAGCCCACGGGCTGCTGTTGACCCACGCGGCGCCGGCGGATGTGCGCACCGGGTTGGACGTGCTGCGCGGAGGACGCGAGGCCCAGCTGCGACAGCGCAACCTGCTCGGTGCGGCGATGGCCGACATTCGCATCGCCGAGTTGAAGGCCGACGCCGGCGACGTCAACGACGCCATCGCGATTGCCCGCGCGACGGTGAACGAGCTGACCGAATCCGGCGAGATGCTGGTGCGCGGCGCCGCCAGTGCCGCGCTCGTCTCCGCTCTGCTGTTGCGCGGCAACGACACCGACGTGGACGAGGCGCAAACGGTGATCGACCGGCTGGCGACCACGTCGGTCGAGCCAGGATTCGTCGTCAACGATCTCGCTTTGCTGCGCATGCGGGCGCTGGTTGCGCGCGCCCGCGGCCATGACGGGGCGTATCGTGAGTCCGTCGGTCGCTACCGCGATCTGGCGACGACGTTGGGCTTCGACGGGCACATCGCGATGGCCGACGCTATGCGATGAGTGCACCGGCGTAGCCTCCCTGTATGCGAAGGACTTTCGTCGTCACGCTGGCATTCGGGGTAATCGTCGCGCTGTTCGGCCTGATCTGGGCGCTTCAGGGTTTTGGCGTGCTCCTCGGTAGCCCGATGAGCAACACCACGACCTGGTCGATCATCGGGCCGATCACGGTGCTGGTCGGCATCGCGATCGCGGTGTTCAGCTGGCGCAAGCTTTCGGCAAAGTAGTTCACGCCTGCACGACGGTGAAGTCGACCGTGTGCCAGCCGGTGGCGCCGTCGGGGACGCTACCGACCCAATCGGCCGTTTGGGTGGCCCCGGTGTTGTCGGTGGCGCGCACGGAGATGGTGTGCTTCCCAGGGCTTTTCGCCTGCCACGGAAAGCGCCATAACCGCCACGTGTCGTTCGAATAACTGGCGCCCTGTTCGGCGGGCTGCCAGACCCCGTCGTCGATGAGGACCTCGACCGCCCGCACGCCGCGATTCTGTGCCCACGCGACGCCACCGAAGACCACGGGGCCCATGGGCACCTGCTGACCATCTTTCGGCACGTCGATCCGCGACTCGGTCTTGATGGGCGCGCGCGGCGCCCAGCCCTGCCGCGTCCAGTACGCCTCCGCCCTGTCGAAGCGGGTCAGCTCCACGTCGACGACCCACTTGGTCGCCGACACGTAGCCGTAGAGCCCGGGTACCACCAGCCGGGCCGGGTAGCCGTGCTCGATCGGGAGCGGCTGACCGTTCAGGCCCACCGCCAGCAGCGCCGCGCGGCCATCGGTGAGCGCCTGAACGGGCGTGCCGGCGGTGAACCCGTCGATCGACGTCGAGAGCACCATGTCGGCGTCCGCGTGCACCCCGGCCGCGGCAAGTAGATCGGCCACCCGGTAGCCGGTCCAGACACCGGTCGAAATCAGGTTTCCCCCAACGGGATTCGATACGCAGGTCAGCGTCGTCACCGTTTCGACGACGTCGAAGCGGGCCAGGTCGTCGAAGCTGTAGGTGGTTTCGCGGTCCACCATGCCGTGGATGCGTAGCCGCCAGTCGCCGTGGCTGAGCTGGGGAACGGTCAGTGCGGTGTCCACGCGATAGAAGTCGGCGCTGGGCGTGATAAAGCTCGGCAGCGCAACGCCGTTCGGTTGCACGTCGGCAGGTATCGGTGGCGCCGGTGTGCGCGGGCGGGGAAGCGCAAAGCCGGTGCGGTCGGCGGCCACCGAATGCACCAACCGCGTGACGACCGCACCCGCCACGCCGCTCACCACTCCGAATCCGAGCAGCCCCAGCATGACCAGCCTGCGCCTGTCCGCGTCCGGGTCGTCGGTGGCCCCGCCGTCCGACCCCGACCGGATCCGACGGGTCAGCAAACGAAGGGTCGCCACGCCACAGGCGGCGCCGACGAGCGTCGGCATCGTGTCGACGGCCGTCGCGCCCGGCCGTGACAAGACCGCGAGGCATCCGAGGACGCCCGCCGCTGCGATCGTGACGCTCCCGACGGGACGGCGCGCAGTCTCGAAGCTCCCCGCGATGGCGGCGATCGTGGCGATCGCCACGAGCACGACGACGGCCACGAAGGGCTTGTCCAGGGAGCCGAGGGTCTGAATCGCCCACTCTTTGACGGGCCCCGGTGTCATGTCGACGGCCACCGCGCCGATCGCGGCACGCGCGTCGGCCTGCGCGCCGAAGGGGATGCCCACCAGCTGGGCCACCCCGAGCGAGACAGACGCGGCGGCGACGCCCGCGATCATCCGTTCATTCGACGGAGCGACGGCCATCGCGCCACTCTACCCGCGTTGACCGCCCCCGTCGGCGCCCGCAAACACCTTGCCGTGCAGGAAAACCGGTGAACCGACCGCACGGGTAGTCTCGAAATCGCCGAGATACCGCTTGGGCTTGCAGATATGAAAAAAGTGATTTAGCCTCCGACACCCTGACCATCCGCATATCTTGGGCTTTTGTAGGCCCGGGGGACGCATGGGAGCGTAAGACTTGACCGCGATCCGCCGAACGATCCGTTCGTCGATTCCGGTTGTCTTGGCGGATGCGGAGCACGCAGCGCTGCGGGCTCCGGATGCCTTCGGGCGCTTGGGGTTTGGTGACGCGGCATGACGCGCGCGACGGCGGCCGAACAGCTCGACAGCGAAAACCCGTGGCCGGGGCTCGAGTCGTTCGAGGAACACGGGAGCGCGTTCTTCCACGGGCGTGGCCACGAATCAACGACGCTGCTGAGCTGCGTTCTCGACGCTCCGATCACCCTGTTGTACGGGCGGTCCGGCGTCGGCAAGACGTCGTTGCTGCGAGCGGGGCTGTTCGGCTTGCTGCGCGACAATCACTTTCTGCCGGTCTATGCGCGCTTTGACGTTGGGCCGGGCGCCGCACCGCTGACTCGTCAATTGCGGCAATCGCTGTTCGATTCGATTCGGGCCGAGGTGCCCGATCCGGTGCCGCCTGCGGAGGACGAATCTCTTTCGGAATATCTGCATCGCGACGACTTCGAGCTCCGAAGCGAGCGGGGCGAGCTACTGACGCCGGTGATCGTTGTCGACCAGTTCGAGGAACTCGTTACGCCCGCCCAGCGGGTTGATCTCGTGCGGGAATTCAGGAACGAGCTCGGTGGGCTGGCCGAACGGCAGGGCCGTTACAAGTTACTGATCTGCCTGCGGGAGGAATCTGTCCCGGATCTCGACGACTGGCGCCAGCTCATCCCGTCGCTCGGGCAGTCGCGGATGCGCCTTTTGCCGATGGGGACGAGCGAGGCAGTCGACGCGGTGTACAAACCGGCCGAAGAGATGATGCCCCGTTCGCTGGCCCGCCGGGTGGTGGGCATCGTCGCCGGCGAGGACCTGCACCGCGCCCGCGGCGCCCCATTTGCCGATGTCGATCGTGCCGCCGACGACTTCGACGCCCTGGAGGTCGAACCCGCGCTGCTCAGCCTCTTCTGCCGCGAGCTCAACGAGGAGCGGAAGCGGCGCGGGCAGAGCCACTTCGACGACCGGCTGGTCCAGGACGCCAGGCGGGACATCCTGTCGAACTACTACCAGTCGTGCGTGCGCGACCTTCCCCCGCGTGTCGCGCAGTTCATCGAGTCAGAGCTCATTACCGAAAAGGGATTCCGCGACAGCTATGTCCGCGAGGAAGCGGTGCCGTCGCGGCTGACCGAGGACGAACTGTCCCGGCTGATCGGGTCGCGGCTGCTACGGCTGCAGGAACGCTACGGCGCGCAACGCATCGAACTCACGCACGATGTGCTCACCGACGCGGTCCGCGAACACCGAGATCGGCGACGCACGGGAAAGACCAAGGCCACCTTGGCATCCCGCGCCGACGGCTCGCAAGTCGGACTCGAAGCCGCCCAGCGGCGCGCGGCCGCCCTACGGAAACGGTTACAGATTCTCGCTGCCGCGTTGGCGGTCACCGCCGTCGTCGCCCTCGTTGCCGTGATGCTCGGTGTGCAGGCCGTCCAAGCGCGACACGAGGCGCAGAGCCAGCTGCACCAGAAGCTGCTCACCCAGCGGCAGATCCTGATCGCCGAGGCGCAGGACATGCTGGCCGGCACCCAGCCCGGCGGGGACGCGCGCGCCTTCCAGCAGATCCTCGCCGCGCGCGCCCTGCTCACTCCCGCCGACGACGGCCCGCTCTACACCGCGGTGGCCCAACGAGCCAGCACCCTCAAAATCATCACCGGGCACACCGGCGCGGTGAACGGTGTGGCGTTCAGCCCCGACGGGCGCCGGCTTGCCAGCGTCGGCCTCGACAAGACGGTGCGGGTGTGGAACGCCGAGACCGGCCAACAGGTCGGCGCGGCGATGACCGGTCATCAGGACAACGTGATCGGCGTGGCGTTCAGCCCCGACGGGCGCCAGGTGGCTTCCGCGAGCATGGACAAGACCGTCCGAATCTGGGACGCCGAGACGGGCCACCCGGTCGGCGCACCCCTTCGCGGTCACACCGGTTCGGCGCTCGGGGTCGCGTTCAGCCCGGACGGGAACTGGCTGGCCTCCGCGAGCAGCGATCGCACCGTGCAGCTGTGGGATGTCCGGGCCGGCTACACGCCCGGTCCGCGGCTCGTCGGCCACACGGGTTCGGTGGTCGGCGTGGCGTACAGCCCCGACGGGCAGCGGCTGGCTTCGGCGAGCGACGACCAGACCGTACGCCTGTGGGACGCCCGGACCGGCCAACCGATCGGCGCCCCCCTCGTCGGGCACATCGGCCCGGTGCTCAGCGTCGCGTTCAGCCCCGACGGGCACCGGCTGGCTTCCGCGAGCATGGATACGACGGTCCGGATATGGGATGCCGACACCGGTCAACCGGTCGGCGCGCCCCTCACCGGTCACACCGGGCCGGTGCAAAGCGTGGCCTTCGACCCCGCCGGACACCGGTTGGCCAGTGCGAGCGCTGACCAGACCGTTCGACTGTGGGACGCCGACAACGGCCAGGACCGGGGCCCGTTGCTCGTCGGACACAGCGGCATCGTGAACGGCGTGATGTTCAGCCCGGACGGGCGCCGCCTCGCAACCGCAAGCAGCGACGCCACGGTCCGGCTGTGGGACGCCGGCCAGCCGTTCGGCGCACCGATGGTCGGCCACACCAGCAAGGTGAACAGCGTGGCGTTCAGCCCCGACGGACACCGCCTGGCCTCGGCCAGCGACGACCAGACGGTGCGGCTGTGGGACGCCGGCACCGGCCAACCGGTCGGCGCGCCCCTGCGCGGCCACACCGGCAAAGTGAACAGCGTGGCGTTCAGCCCCGACGGGCGGCGCGTCGCCTCGGCGGGCGACGACCAGACGGTGCGGCTGTGGGACGCCGGGACCGGCCAACCGGTGGGCGCGCCGCTGCGCGGTCACACCGGCCCCGTGCTCAGCGTGGCGTTCAGTCCCGACGGCCGCCAGCTGGCGTCGGCCGGCGACGACCAGACGGTGCGGCTATGGGACGTCGCCAGCGGCAAGTCGGTCGCCCTCACCGGCCACACCCGCAGGGTGGACAGCGTGGTGTTCAGCCCCGACGGCCGCCGGCTGGCCTCGGCCAGTGTCGACCAGACGGTGCGGCTCTGGGACGCCGGCACCGGCCAATCGCTCGCCGTCCTCGCCGACCACACCGGCCCGGTGTTTAGCGTGGCGTTCAGCCCGGACGGTCGCCGGCTGGCCACCGCGAGCGGCGACCAGACGGTGCGGGTGTGGGACGCGGGAACCGGACAACCGGTCGGCGACCCCTTGAGAGGAACTGGCGACACCGTGAACGCCGTGGCCTTCAGTCCCAACGGACGGCGACTGGCCACCGCGGAAAGCGAAGGCACGCTACAACTTTGGGATGCCACCACCGGCCAGCCGTTCGGCGCCTACCTCGAGGGACACACCGGCCCGGTGCTCAGCGTGGCGTACAGCCCCGACGGGCAACGGCTGGCCTCCGCGGGTGCCGACACCACGGCGCGGCTATGGCCGGCGGATGCGTCACCGGAGATGCTGTGCGCCAAGCTGACCTCGAACATGAGCCGCCAGCAGTGGCGCGACTGGGTGTCGCCCGACATGGGCTACGTCAAGCTGTGCCCGGGACTGCCGATCGCGGGTAGTGGCTAGCTCGGCACCGGATGCCGGACGAACGTCCGCGGCTGGGTGAAGGCCCGGATCCCGTCGACGCCGAGTTCCCGGCCGAGGCCCGACTGGCCGCAGCCGCCGAACGGCAGGCGCGGGTCTTGGGCGGCCAGGCCGTGGCAGTTGACGCTGACCGTGCCCGCGACGAGCCGGCCCGTGATCCGGTCGGCCAGCGCGTCGTCCCCGGTCCACACCGACGCGGTGAGTCCGAATTCTGTTGCGTTGGCGGCGGTTACGGCGTCGTCGATGTCGTCGTAACCGAAGATCGGCAGCACCGGGCCGAACTGCTCCTCGGTGGCCAGCCGCGAATCGGCGGCGAGCTCGGTGACGACCGTCGGCAGCGCGAAGTAGCCGCCGGAGTCGGCGTCGGCCTCGCGGATCCGCCCCGCGGTGCGCACCGACGCGCCCTGGGCCTCGGTGTCACCGACCAGGGCGGCAACCCTGTCGCGCCCGGCGGCGGTGTGCAGCGGGCCGAGCGTGGTCTCGTCGGCGAGCCCGTCGCCGATCACCTCGCGCTCGCAGCGCGCGAGCACCGCCTCGGCCAGTTCGCCGACCTTGCCGGCGGGCGCGTACAGCCGCTTGATCGCCATGCAGACCTGGCCGCCGGTGGTGTAGGTCGCCGTCACCAGCCGCTCCACCAGCTCGTCGGTGACCTCGATGTCCGGCGCGATGATCGCGGCGTCGTTGCCGCCGAGCTCGAGCAGCACCGGGGTGAGGCGCGCGGCGGCGGCCGCCATGACGGCGCGCCCGGTGGCGACGCCGCCGGTCAGCGAGATCAGGTCGATGCCCGGGTGGGTGACCAGCGCCTGGGCCAGCTCGCTGCCCGGTCCGGACAGGACGTTCACCACGCCCGGCGGCAGCGCCGCGGCCACCGCCCCGGCGAGCTGCAGTGCGGCCAGCGGACAGCTCGGCGGCACCTTGACGACGGCGGTGTTGCCCGCCGTCAGCGCCGACGCGAGCTTCGTCATCGTTAGCGCCAGTGGCCAGTTGAACGGCAGCACCAGCGCGGCCACGCCGTACGGCTCGCGATGCAGCCGCGGGTAAACGGAGCCGGGGTCGACCTGCTCGGGCGCCAGCGCCGCCTCGGCCATCGAGCCGATCAGCGCGGCGAGGCCCGGCCCGGTGCTGATCTCGAAGTTCGCCTCGGTGAGCACCTTGCCGTGCTCGCGGGTGTACAGCCGCGCGCCATCGCGGGCGGCTAGCTGTTCGGCGGCCGTGGCCGCGGCCACCGAGATGGCGGCGACGCGCTCGGCGACGCCGAGCGCGCGCCAGCCCGCCGCCGCCCGCTTCGCCGCCGACACCGCGGCGTGTAGTTGGGCACGGTCGGCGGCGGGTGCGTGGCCGACGATCTCGGCCGGCCGGGCCGGGTTGTGCACCGGGTAGGTTCCCGCGGCGCCTTCCTGCGGCTGGCCGCCGATGGTCAGGACCGAATCGGTCGCCGGCGCTTGGTGGACCGTAGTTGTCATCGCCCGTCTCCCTTGACCCGGTGCGGTTGTCCAGCCATGGTAAGTCGCTATGACGCCGATCACATTTTTGGTCCGATGAAAGCCGTCGTGCTGCGCGAGGTCGGACAGCCCACGGCGGTGGAGGAGCTCGCGTTGCGGCCGCTGGCCAGCCACGAGGTCCGGGTGCGGTTGCACGCCAGCGGGGTGTGCCACAGCGATCTGTCGTTGCGCGACGGGGCGATACCGACGCTGCTGCCGTCGACGCTCGGACACGAGGGCGCGGGGATCGTCGCCGAGGTCGGCGCCGACGTCACCACCGTCAGCCCGGGCGACCACGTGGTGCTGACGTGGAACGTGCCCTGCCGCTCCTGCCCGCATTGCCTGCGCGGCGAGGCCCAGCTGTGTGTGCACGGCTACGACCACGCCTACGGCGGCCCGTACGCCGAGGGCGCCGGCGCCCCGGTGTGGCCGGGAATGGGCGTCGGATCGCTGGCCGAGGAAACGCTGCTGCCGGCCGCGGCGGTGGTGCGAGTCGACGACTCGCTGCCGCTCGACCTCGCGGCGCTGCTGGGCTGCGGCGTCACCACCGGGGTCGGCGCGGTGATGCGCACCGCGGCCGTGCGCCCCGGGGAGAGCGTGCTCGTAATCGGTTGTGGCGGTGTCGGTTTGGCCGCCATCCAGGGCGCTCGGCTGGCCGGGGCGGCGCCAATCATCGCCGCCGACCGGGCCGCCGGCCAGCTGCCCGCCGCGGTGGCCAACGGCGCAACCGACACCATCGACGCCAGCGAGACCGACGTCGTCGCCGCGGTGCGCGACCTCACCGGGGGTCTGGGGGTCGACCACGGGGTCGAGGTGGTGGGCAAGCCCGCGACCATGCGCCTGGCCTACGAGGCCACCCGGCGCGGCGGCAAGGTGACACTGGTGGGCGCCGCCGGCATCGCCGAGGAGGTGACGTTTCCCGCGCTGTCGTTGATGGCCGACGGCAAGGCGATCCAGGGCAGCGTCTACGGCGCCAGCGACCCGGCGCGCGACATCCCGGTGCTTGCCGCGCTGGCCCAACGCGGCAAGCTCGACCTCGAAGCGTTGGTGACGCGGCGGATCGGCATCGACGACGTCGAGGCGGCGTTCACCGACATGTCCGCGGGGCGCGGCGCCCGCAGCGTGGTGTGCTTCGCGTAATCCTCAGGGCGACAGCGTGATTGCCTGCTCCGGGCAGTTCTCCTCGCCCGTTTTGGCCTGCGCCTCGAGTTCGCCCGCGACCTCCTCGACGAGCACGACGCAGTGGCCCACGTCGTCGGCGTCGAAGACGCCGGGCGCCAACGTGTAGCAGCGGCCGTGTCCCGTGCAGCGGTCGGCATCCACAGCAATGCGGGTCATGACGCCGGGAACACCAGCGGCAGCGACTCCACCGACCGCAGCGCGGCGGTATAGCTCAGCTGCGTGCCGGGCTTGACCTCGTAATCCGGGATGCGGCGGTGGAATTCGCGCAACGCCACCCGCAGCTCCATGCGGGCTAGGTGCGATCCCAGGCAGCGGTGTGGGCCACCGCCAAAGGCGCGGTGCCGGTTTGGATTACGCGTGAAGTCCACCAGCTCCGGGTCGGGGAACTCGGCGGGGTCGGTGTTGGCCGCGCCGAGCAGCGGGCTGACCCGTTCACCCTTGCTGATCGGGCACCCGCCCACCTCGGTGTCCTGGATGCAGACGCGGGCCACGCCCGGCACGGGCGTCTCCCAGCGCAACAGCTCCTCGATGGCGCTCGGCAGTATCTCGGGCTGCTCGACGAGCTGGCGACGGTGCTCGGGGTGGCGGGCCAGGAACACGAAAAAGCAGTCCAGGGAGTCGGTTACGGTGTCGAGCCCGGCGATCAGGAACAGGATGCAGATGTCGAGCAGTTCCTCGCGGGTTAGCGGTTTGCCTTCCACATTCGCCGCGATCATGGCGGACAGCACGTCGTCGCGCGGATTGGCGATGTGGTCGTCGATGGCACGGTCGAAGTACTCGTAGATCTGTTGCGCCGTCGGAGCACCGGACTCGTGGCGGCGGTCGTAGCCGGAGTCGCCCGGCGGGCGGATGATGCCGTCCTTCCACTCCAGGAACTGGTCGAGGTCCTCCAGCGGCAGGCCGAGCAATTGCAGGAAAACGGTGCAGGGGAGGGGGACGGCGAACTCTTCGTGGAAGTCGCATTCGCCGCGACCGGCGAAGCGGTCGATCATCTCGTTGACGAGCTCGCTGACGCCGGGTTCGCGCCGGGCCATCTCCCGCGGGGTGAACAGCGGGTCGAGGACGCGGCGGTATTTCGCGTGATCGGGCGGGTCGATTTGCAGCGGGATCATCGGTCGGACGTTCCCGAGGTCGACGGCGTCCATGTTCGACGAGAACAACTCGGTGTGCTTGAGGGCCATCTCGATGTCGGCCAGACGACTGAGAACCCACGCCGACGGCGACCGGAACACCGGGGTGGTTTCGCGCAACGCCTTGTACATCGGCTGCGGATCAGCGAGTCCCGCGAACGCCTGATCGACATACCCTTCGGTTTCTGTCATGCGGTCAATGTGACACCAACATCGCTATTTAGGCAATGATTGAATAAATGCGGCAACGGCCGAATGCCGCTGGTCAGCAGATTCTCCAGCGGGTACCGTGGACCGTCGCGGACGAGTTGGCCGGGCGGCCGCGGCTCGCATCGTCGAGTCGAGGAAAGTCCGGACTTCACAGAGCAGGGTGATTGCTAACGGCAATCCGAGGTGACTCGCGGGAAAGTGCCACAGAAAACAAACCGCCACCCTCGCGGTGGTAAGGGTGAAACGGTGCGGTAAGAGCGCACCAGCATTCCGGGTGACCGGAGTGGCTAGGCAAACCCCACCCGAAGCAAGGCCAAGAAGGCCGCATCGAAAGGTGCGGCCGCGCAGGCGTTCGAGGGTTGCTCGCCCGAGCCTGCGGGTAGGCCGCTCGAGGCACCCGGCAACGGTGTGTCCAGATGGATGGTCGCCGCCCCGCCGCCGTTGCTGATGCCGCGGCGGCGGGGAACAGAATCCGGCTTACAGGCCAACTCGTCCGCCCACCTGCTATGGGGGTTAGCGCACCGCCTTGGCGAGTTTGCGCAGCGCGTCGTCGAGTTGCTGACGGCACCGCTCGGCGAGGTCGGCCTCCTGCTGGTACAGCAGCCCATAGGTGAAGGTGTCCTCACCGGCCGTGTGCGCGGCCTCGGCCTGATGACCCAGGTGCTCGCGGCTGACGACGCTGTCCTGGTGATCGCCCAGCAGCGTCTGGATGACCTTCGCCTGCTCGGACACCTGCGTGGCGCCGGTGGCCGCGGCGGTGTAGCGAAGTCGCTTCGCGCGCTTGCGAATTCGATGCAGCGCCAGGTCTCGATCGTGCTCGTCGCCGGATTCCACCTGGGCGGCGGCCTTCGCCGCCTTGCGGACCTTGCGGTAAGCCGCATCGAGGGTCACCGGCGCGGCCTCCTCGCCCGGAACCGCCGCAGGAGCTTCGGCCACCCACGCCTCGAGGGCGTCGAGCAGCCGGAAGTATCGCTGCGAGCGCATCGCGATCAGCGACCGCCGCAGCCCGGTCTGGTAGCGGCGGCGCGCCCCGTCGACGAGGCGTTCGCGGATGCGTCCGCGCACCAGCTCGGGTGGCAGCTTGTCCAACGCCTGCTGGTAGCGCTCGGCCAACACCTCGGCGTCGCGGGCCGCGCCCAGCACGTTGCCCAGCTCGCGGAGCTCGTCGAGGATCCACGCGTTCTCGGACAACCCGAACGAGTCGCCGGAGTCGGCCAGCAGGCTGCGGATCTTGCGGATGGTCACCCGCATCTGGTGCACCGCATCGTAGGCGTCGGCGCGCACCGCCCGATCCCACACCAGCAGCTCGCCGACCTGCTCGGCCACCGCCCGGTGCACCGGGTCGGCCGGCTCGGCCGCGCCGTCGGAACGCGCCGGCGTGCCGAGCACGCGGGCCAGCTTGGAGGCGTGACCGGCGGGCGCGGCACCGGCGTCCAGCAGCCGGTTGCTCAACCGGCTCAGCAGCTCGGTGTCGGCAGCGCCGTTGCCCTCGGCGAGCTCGAGTTCCCACTCGCGCCACTCCTGTTCGGCGGGCTGGGCGTTGGAGTCGCCGGCCGCCCACGCGGTGACGTGGTCGTTGCTGAACTCGGCCAGCGCCGCCCCGTCCGCGCCGTAGAGCACCTGGGTTTCGCGTTCGGTGCTGATCCGGGCGACGGGTACGAGCGGGCGCTCCCGCACGATGGCGAGCACCACATCGCGCAACTCGCCCGGCACGGTGTCGGGCTCTGAGGCGTCCAGCGGTGCGCGAACCTCGGTGCGCGCCTCCGGGCCGGACGGCAACTTGAGGTGCCAGCCCGCGTCGTGACCGCCCGTGCGGCGGCGCAGGGTGATCTTGTTGCGCGCCAGGTCCTGCCCCGGCGTGTCGAAGTACGTCGCGTCCAGCGATTCGACCGCCGACTTGTCGACGTGAGCGATCGCGGCGATGCCTTCAAACGACGGCGACACGGTGGACTCCACGACGTCGAACTTGCGCTCCACCTCCAGATGACGCGAGGTTTTCGGCGCTTTTACAGGCATTCTCGGCTCCATTGAGGCGGCGTGGTGGGCAACCCATAGGGTGCCATATCGCGGTGCTACTGGTTGAGATGCATCGCCCCGCCGGTCAGCTGACGGAACGTTTGGATTTCGCTCTCCTGGAACGGCCGCCCGTCGGGTTGCAACAGGTCGTGGAACCACACGTCGGGAATCGAGGCGTACGGGTGATCCCATGAGTCCCACGGGAAGTACGTCTGGGTCTTGCCCGCGACGAGCCCCCAATTGATCGCACCGACCTTGCGGCGCTTGGCAATTGGCAGGATGTCCGCGACGGTGCTGCCCAGCGGCCGGGCCAGGTACTCGGTGCAGACGATCGGCCGGTCCTGCGAGGCGAGCTCGTCGATGCGGTTCTCGAAGCCGGCCGGCTCGCCGTAGGAGTGGAACGTCAGGAAGTCGGAGTTGCCCAGCTGAATGGCGGCGATCGCGCTGGTGCTTCCAGCGTCGGGCCATTCGCCCTGCCACACCGCGCTCGTCAACGGCTGGACGGGATCGACCGAACGGGCCCACGCGAACACCTGCGGCAGCAGGTCCGCCACGAGCTGCTCCTTGTCCGGCCGCTCGACCGACGCGTAGTGGTGCGAGGGGTTGTCGGGCTCGTTCCACAGGTCCCAACCCAAAACCCGGTCGTCGTTGCGGAATTGGGTCAGCACCCCCGTCACGTAGGCGCGCATGGTGTCGAGGTAGCCGCGGTCGCCGAGGCGTTCGGCGCCCGGGCCCTGCACCCAGCCGGAGTTGTGCACGCCGGGCGTCGGGGACCGCTGCGGCCCGACCTTGGGGAAGGGGTCCCAGCACGAGTCGAACAAGACGAACAGCGGCTTGATGCCGCGGTCGGCGGCGATGGCGACGAACTGGGCGAGGCGGGCCTGGAAGCCGCGCTGATCCTGGGTCCACAGCTGGTCGTGCAGAAAAACCCGCACGGCATTGAATCCGGCGGAGCGGGCCCAGCCCAGCTCGACGTGGATGCGCAGCGGGTCGAAGGTGTCAGGCTGGAACATCTCCAGCTGGTTGATCGCGTTAGAGGTGACGTAGTTGGCGCCGACCAGCCAGCCCTGCGCCCGGTACCAGCGGTCGGCGCGCTCGGTCGACCACCGGCTCGATTCCGGTGGGCCGGGCGGCGGTTGCGCGGCGGCGCGGGGCACTCGCGTCAGGGCGGCGCCGCCCGCCAATAGCAGCGGCAACGCCAGGACCGTTCGGCGGTGCACGAGGCCACCACGATTACTGCCGACGATTTCTTCAACCCCGCTCACGAGCCCCGGTCGCCCATAGCGGTAACCCTACCAGCGGTGTCACACAAGAGGTTTCAGCAATCTCCAGGATGACCGGGACCGCCGCTTCCAGCGGGGGAAAGGGCGGGTGGCGCGCCTTTCGGCTAAGCGGACGTCAGAAGCAGTGCTCCTCGGCGGGGAACGAGCCTGCGGCCACCTCTTGCGCGTATTGCGTTGCGGCCTTTCGCAATTCGGCCCCGACGTCGGCGAACCGCTTGACGAACCGCGGCGGCTTGCCGCCGCTCAGGCCGGCCATGTCCTGCCAGACCAGGACCTGGGCGTCGCAGTTGGGCCCGGCCCCGATCCCGATGGTCGGGATGGTGAGCTTGCCGGTGATCTGGGTAGCCAGCTCGGCGGGCACCATCTCCATCACGACGGAGAACGCGCCGGCCTCGGCGACGGCGATCGCGTCGTGCACGGTTTGCTCCGCGGCGTCACCGCGGCCCTGCACCTTGAAGCCGCCGAGGCTGTTCACGCTCTGCGGCGTGAAGCCGATGTGGGCCATCACCGGGATGCCCGCCGCGGTCAGGCAGGCGATCTGGTCGGCCACCCGCTCGCCGCCCTCGAGCTTGACGGCGTGCGCGCCGCCCTCCTTCATGAACCGGGTCGCGGCGGCCAGCGCCGCGGCCGGGCCGGCCTCGTAGCTGCCGAACGGCAGGTCGGCGACGACCATCGCCTGTTGGGCGCCGCGCGCGACGCCGCGCACCAGCGGGATGAGTTCGTCGATCGAGACCGGAACCGTGGTGTCGTAGCCGTACACCACGTTGGCGGCCGAATCACCGACCAGCAGCACCGGGATGCCGGCGTCGTCGAAGATCCGGGCGGTCGAATAGTCGTAGGCCGTGAGCATGGCCCACTTGTGGCCTTCGGCCTTCATTTTCTGCAGGTGGTGGGTGCGAATCCGGGCCGGCGGCTTGGCTTGCGCAGGCGGATTGGCACCATAAGGATTCTGCTCAGACATCATTGTCCCTGGTAGTTGGTCGGATCGATCCTCGTGGCCATTGCGGTCCCCGGGTTCGCTGACTCCCGCCATTCTGCCATCTCGGGTGCGCGGTTGCACCGCCTGTGTGGTGTGAGTCATACCATTTCCGCATGCAGCGGCTCAGCGGACTCGACGCCAGTTTCCTGTACCTCGAGACCGCCGCGCAGCCCATGCATGTTTGCTCGATCATCGAGGTGGACACATCGACGATGCCGGGCGGCTACACCTTCGACCGGCTGCGCGACGCGCTGACGCTGTTCCTGAAGGCGATGCCGCAGTTCCGCGAGAAGCTCGCCGACAGCGCGCTGAACCTCGATCACCCGGTGTGGGTGGAGGACGAGAGCTTCGACGTGGATCGCCACCTGCACCGCATCGGGTTGCCGCCGCCGGGCGGCCGCAGCGAGTTGTCGGAAATCTGCGGGCACATCGCGTCGCTGCCGTTGGACCGGAGCCGGCCGCTGTGGGAGATGTGGGTGATCGAAGGGGTGGCGGGCGCCGATTCCGATCGGCTGGCGGTGATGACCAAGGTGCACCACTGCGGGGTGGACGGCGTGACGGGCGCGAATCTGATGTCGCAGCTGTGCGCCACCGAGGCCGACGCGCCCGCACCCGATCCGGTGGACGGCGTCGGCGGCGGCAGCGGATGGCAGATCGCCGCGGGCGGGTTGGTCCGGTTCGCCCGCCGGCCGCTGCGGCTGGCCAACGTGGTGCCCCAGACCGTGTCCTCGGTGGTCGCGACGGTGCGCAAGGCCGCCGAGGGTCAGGCGATGGCGCGTCCGTTCGCCGCGCCGCGTACCGCGTTCAACGCCTCCATCACCGGCCGCCGCAACATCGCGTACGCGCAGCTGGACCTCGAGGACGTCAAGACCGTCAAGAACCACTTCGGCGTCAAGGTCAACGACGTGGTGATGGCCCTGGTGTCCGGGGTGCTGCGCCAGTACCTGGCCGAGCGCGACGCGTTGCCCGACACGTCGCTGGTGGCCTCCGTTCCGGTGTCGGTGCACGGAAAGTCGGATCGCCCGGGCCGCAACCAGGTTTCGGCCATGTTCTCCAACCTGCACACCGAGATCGCCGATCCGGTCGAGCGCCTCAAGGCCATCGCCGAGGCGAATTCCCTTGCCAAGGAACACAGTTCGGCCATCGGTGCCTCACTGCTGCAGGACTGGACGCAGTTCGCCGCGCCGGCGGTCTTCGGCGTCGCGATGCGGCTGTACGCCCGGACCCGGCTGACCGAGGCCATGCCGGTGCACAACCTGGTGGTCTCCAACGTCCCGGGTCCGCAGGAGCCGCTGTACTTCCTGGGCTGCGAGGTCAAGGCGATGTACCCGCTGGGCCCGATTTTCCACGGCTCGGGGCTCAACATCACCGTGATGTCGCTGAACGGGACGTTGGACGTCGGGCTGATCTCGTGCCCGGAGTTGCTGCCGGACCTGTGGGAGATGGCCGACGACTTCGCGGTGGCGATGGAAGAACTGCTCGCGGCCGTCGGATAGTTCGCCGCTGGAGGCGCACATCAGAATCTCAGGTTGGCTCTGGCAGCATATGTGGGCATGGGGTTGACTCGCCGCGACAAGGTCGCGCGCACGCTGCTGATCTGGATGGCGCTCGCCGCCGTGGCGATGCTGCTCGGCGGCTGTCTCCGCGTTGTCGGTGGGCGCGCCGTCATGGCTGGGCCCAAGCTGGGCCAGGCGATCGAATGGACGCCGTGCCGCTCGTCCAACCCCAAGGCCAAGATCCCCAGCGGCGCGATGTGCGGCAGGCTGGCCGTGCCCGTCGACTACGACCACCTCGACGGCGACGTGGCGACGCTGGCGATGGTTCGGTTTCCCGCGACCGGGGACAAGATCGGCTCGCTGGTGATCAATCCCGGCGGCCCCGGCGAGTCCGGCATCGACGCCGCGTTGAGCGTCGTGCAGACGTTGCCGAAGCGCATTCGTGAGCGCTTCGACCTGGTCGGGTTCGACCCGCGCGGGGTCGGGTCGTCGCGGCCGGCGATCTGGTGCAATTCCGACGCCGACAATGACCGGCTGCGCACCGAGCCGAACGTCGACTACAGCCCGGCCGGCGTGGCCCACATGGAGGACGAGACCAAGCAGTTCGTCGGCCGCTGCGTCGACAAGATGGGCAAGGACTTCCTGGCGAACGTGGGCACGGTCAACGTCGCCCGCGACCTGGACGCCATCCGCGCGGCGCTGGGCGACGACAAGCTGACCTACCTCGGCTACTCCTACGGCACCCGGATCGGCTCGGCCTACGCGGAGGCCTATCCCACCAAGGTGCGCGCGATGATCCTCGACGGCGCCGTCGACCCGAACGCCGACCAGATCGAGGCGGATCTGCGTCAGGCCAAGGGATTTCAGGACGCGTTCAACGACTTCGCCACCGACTGCGCCAAGCAGCCGACCTGCCCGCTGGGCACCGACCCGGCCAAGGCGGTCACCGTCTATCACAGCCTGGTCGACCCGATGGTGGACCCGAACAACGAGATGGTCGGCCGGCCGATACCCACCAAGGACCCGCGCGGGTTGAGTTATGCCGACGCCATCGTGGGGACCATCATGGCGCTGTACTCGCCGTCGCTGTGGCACCACCTGACCGACGGCCTGTCCGAGCTGGCCGACCACCGCGGCGACACCATGCTGGCGTTGGCCGACATGTACATGCGCCGCGACCCGCACGGCCACTACACCAACGCCACCGACGCCCGGGTCGCGATCAATTGCGTTGACCAGCCGGCGATTACGGACCGCGCCAAGGTGATCGACGAGGACCGCCGGTCCCGGGAGATCGCCCCGTTCATGAGCTACGGGCAGTTCACCGGCGACGCGCCGCTGGGCACCTGTGCGTTCTGGCCGGTGCCGCCGACGAGCAAGCCGCACGCCATCACGGCGCCCGGCCTGGCGCCGACGGTGGTGGTGTCGACCACGCACGACCCGGCGACCCCCTACAAGGCCGGCGTCGACCTGGCGCAGGAGCTGCGCGGCTCGCTGCTGACCTTCGACGGCACCCAGCACACGGTGGTCTTCCAGGGCGACAGCTGCATCGACGACTACGTGACGCAGTACCTGATCGGCGGCGACACGCCGCCGAGCGGCGCCAAGTGCTAGGGGCGTCGTTTCGCCGAGACTAGTAGCGACGCGCCGCCCTGGGCCTTGATTGTGAGCTGGCGGTTTTCGGTGTGCGCCTAGGGCGGGGTTTCGGCGATTTTCCCGCCCTGGGCTCACATGGAACCCCCACGATTCACACCCAACGCCCGACGACGCGACCAGGTCGCGACGCGCCGAGGCGAGATCAAGCCGTGACCGTTTCGCGTTCGGACGGGTATTCGGTGCTGCAAATATTGACAGCCATGTCGCGCCTGAGACCGCTGAGCTCGGCGCTGCTGTCGTTCGGGATTCTGGTTGCGGGACAACCGTTGCTGCCCCTGCCGGTGGCCGGCGCGACCCCGGAACCGGGTGCGGGCCAGACCCCGACCCCGGCTCCGCCGGCCGCTGCGGCGCGCCCGCAGAACTGGGGCAGCTGCAGCCAATTCCTGACCGACACCAGCGACGTCCCCACCGCCCAGTGCACCACCGTGTCGGTCCCCGTCGACTACGCCAATCCGGGCGGCGCGCAAGCCAAGCTGGCGGTGATCCGCGTGCCCGCGACGGGACGACGGATGGGATCGCTGTTGATCAACCCGGGCGGGCCGGGCGCGTCCGCGGTCGACATGGTCGCCGGCATGGCATCGGACCTGGAGAACAGCGATATCACCCGCAACTTCGACCTGGTCGGGTTCGACCCTCGAGGGGTGGGCCACTCGACCCCGCCGTTGCGCTGCCGCAGCGACGCCGACTTCGACGCGTTCCGCCGCGAACCGATGGTCGATTACAGCCCGGCCGGCGTGGCGCACATCGAGCAGATCAACCAACACCTGGCCCAGCAATGCGCCAGCCGGATGGGCAACGCGTTCCTGGCCAACGCCGGCACCGCGTCCGTCGCGCGCGACATGGACACGGTCCGCCAGGCGCTGGGCGACGAACAGATCAACTACCTCGGCTACAGCTACGGCACCGAACTCGGCACCGCCTACCTCGAGGCGTTCGGCGATCACGTGCGGGCGATGGTGCTCGACGGCGCCATCGACCCGACCGTGGACCCGGTCACCGAGAACATCAACCAAATGGCCGGATTCCAAACGGCTTTCAACGACTACGCCACCGACTGCGCCCGCGCGGCCGGATGCCCGCTGGGCACCGATCCGGCTCAATTCGTCAACCGCTACCACGCGCTGGTCGACCCGCTGGTCGCCAAGCCGGGCCGGACGTCGGACCCGCGCGGGCTGAGCTACGCCGACGCGACCACCGGCACCATCAACGCGCTTTACACCCCGGCGCACTGGAAGTACCTGACGAGTGGCCTGCTCGGACTGGCGCGCGGCACCGACGCCGGCGACCTGCTGATGCTGGCCGACGATTACGAGGGCCGCGACAAGACCGGGCACTACAGCAACGACCAGGACGCGTTCAACGCCGTGCGCTGCGTCGACGCACCGACACCGACGGATGCGGCGACCTGGGTCGCCGCCGATCAGAAGATGCGCCAGGTCGCCCCGTTCCTGAGCTACGGGCAGTTCACCGGAAACGCGCCGCGCGACCTGTGCGCGCTGTGGCCGGTGCCCGCCACCTCCAGGCCGCACGCCGCGGCGCCCGTCGCGCCCGGCAAGGCCGTCGTCGTCTCCACGACCCATGACCCGGCCACGCCGTACCAGGCCGGCGTCAACCTGGCCCGGCAGCTCGGCGCGCCGCTGATCAGCTACGACGGCACCCAGCACACCGCCGTGTTCAACGGCGACCAGTGCGTGGACACCGCGGTGGTGCGTTACTTCGTCGCGGGCGCACTGCCGCCCGCGTCGCTGCGGTGCCGGCCCTGAGCCAAACCTCGGGCCTGCCGTCGGCCGTCCTGCTACGTTGCTTGCACCTGACGGATGGAGGACCGCCGGGCTAGTGACAACCGGGGCTAGCTGGTAGGTGGACCGACATGTCGTTTCTCATCGCGGCGCCGGAGCTGATGGCGGCGGCCGCGTCGGATCTGGCCGGTATCGGGTCGACGCTCGGCGCGGCCCGCGCGGCGGCGGCCTCGACGACGGGGGTGCTGGCCGCGGGGGAAGACGAGGTGTCCGCGGCCATCGCGGCGCTGTTCTCCGCCCACGGCCAGCAGTTCCAGGGACTCGGCGCGCACGCGGCCGTGTTTCATGACCAGTTCGTGCAGGCCCTGCGTGCGGCGGCCGGGGGGTATACGGCGGCCGAGGCGGCGAATGTTTCGCCGTTGCAAGCCGTTTGGCAAGACGTGCGAGGGGCGATCAACTCGCCCACGGAGTTGTTGCTGGGGACCCCGTTGATCGGCAACGGCACCAATGGGGCGCCGGGGACCGGACAGCCCGGCGGGCCGGGCGGGCTCTTGTGGGGCAACGGCGGCAACGGCGGGTCCGGCCTGCCGGGGCAACCCGGCGGCCGGGGCGGTAACGCCGGGTTGCTCGGCAACGGCGGGGCCGGCGGGGCCGGTGGGGCCGGCGCAACCGGCGGCGTCGGGGGCGCGGGCGGCACTGGCGGCGTCCTCTTCGGCAACGGCGGTGTCGGCGGCACCGGCGGCGCCGGCCTCGCGGGCGGCGTTGGCGGAACGGGCGGGCCCGGCGGGGCGGGTATCGGTCTGCTGAGCATGGGCGGCACCGGAGGCATGGGCGGGACCGGCGGCACCGGGTTGTCGGGTACCGAGGGCTCCATCAACGGCGGCGACGGCGGGGCCGGCGGCGTGGGCGGGGCCGGCGGCGCAGGCTCGGGCCTGTTCGGCGAAGGGGGCACCGGCGGCGCCGGTGGCGATGGCGGCCCCGGCGGCTCTACCAGCTTCAATGGCGGCGTCGGCGGCACCGGTGGCGCCGGCGGGGCCGGCGGTACGGGCCTCAACGGCGGCCACGGCGGCAACGGCGGCGTCGGCGGCCAGGGCGTGCTCACCACCGCCAGTGGTGCCATCGCCGGCGGCGGTGGCGGCGGCGGTGGCGTGGGAGGCAGCGGCCAATTGGGCGGCTTGTTCGTCACCGGCGGCGCTGGCGGCGCCGCGGGAGCCGGGGGCCAAGGCGGCGGCGCGGAAATAATCGATCCCGCCCTCGGCCTCGACCTCACCAGCAGCGGCGGCGTCGGAGGTCAAGGCGGCGGCCCCAACCTGCTGATCCAGGGCGGTACCGGTGGCGGTGGCGGCGGCGGCGCGGCAGTCAATGTCGGTGCCACCACGATCACCGGCGGCAGCGGGGGCAACGGAGCGGGTCCCGGCGTCTTCGTGCTCAACGGTGGCGTCGGCGGCACCGTCAGCGGGGCCAACGCCTCTGCTGTGGACGCCGCCGGGGGCGGGGGTGGCGGTGGCGGCATCGGCGTCGCCAACGCCGGTGGCAGCGGCGGCACTGGCGGCGGCGTCGACGGCGGAACCGGGGGCAGCGGCGGTCCCGGCGGCATCGGTGGCGTCGGCGGAACCGGCGGCGGCAACGGCCACAGCGGCACCGGAAGCGGCGGCGCCACCGGTGGCGCGGGCGGCCTCGGCGACGTTCTCGCCGGTGGTGGCGGCGGTGGCGGTGGTGGCAGCGCCGCCGTCATAAGTGCCGGCAACGGCACCGCCACCGGCGGCCGCGGCGGCACAGGCCTCTAGCGCACCCGAATCAAGGGCGGAGCGCTGCAACGGTTCTGAGCGGGCGTCGGTAACACAAAATTAACAGCGGTTGCCTACTGTTCGAGTTATGGATCGACAGAAGGAATTCGTCCTCCGCACGTTGGAGGAGCGAGACATCCGCTTCGTTCGGCTCTGGTTCACCGATGTGCTCGGCTACCTGAAGTCGGTAGCCATCGCGCCGGCCGAACTCGAAGGCGCCTTCGAGGAGGGCATTGGCTTCGACGGATCCTCGATCGAAGGCTTCGCGCGTGTCTCCGAATCCGACACCGTCGCCAACCCCGACCCGTCGACCTTCCAGGTGCTGCCCTGGGCGACCCCGTCCGGCCACCACCACTCCGCGCGGATGTTCTGCGACATCACCATGCCCGACGGCTCGCCGTCGTGGGCAGACCCGCGGCACGTGCTGCGCCGCCAGCTGCAGAAGGCCAACGACCTCGGCTTTTCCTGCTACGTGCACCCCGAAATCGAATTCTTCTTGCTGGAGTCCGGCCCCAACGACGGGTCGAGGCCCATCCCCGTCGACAGCGCCGGCTACTTCGACCAGGCGGTGCACGACTCCGCGTCCAACTTCCGCCGGGACGCCATCGAGGCCCTGGAGTTCATGGGCATCTCGGTCGAGTTCAGCCATCATGAGGGCGCGCCCGGTCAGCAGGAGATCGACCTGCGCTTCGCCGACGCGCTGTCGATGGCCGACAACGTCATGACGTTCCGCTACGTCATCAAGGAAGTCGCGATCGAAAACGGCGCGCGGGCGTCGTTCATGCCCAAGCCCTTCGCCGAACACCCCGGCTCGGCCATGCATACCCACATGAGCCTGTTCGAGGGCGACGTCAACGCGTTTCACAGCACCGATGACCCGCTGCAACTCTCGGACGTGGGCAAGTCGTTCATCGCCGGGATCCTCGAGCACGCCTCGGAGATCAGCGCCGTCACCAACCAATGGGTCAACTCCTACAAGCGGCTGGTGCAGGGCGGCGAGGCGCCCACCAACGCGTCGTGGGGGGCGGCCAACCGGTCGGCCCTGGTGCGGGTGCCGATGTACACACCGCACAAGACGTCGTCGCGGCGGATCGAGGTGCGCAGCCCCGACTCGGCGTGCAATCCGTACCTGGCGTTCGCCGTGCTGCTGGCCGCCGGACTGCGCGGCGTGGAGAAGGGCTACGTGCTGGGGCCGCAGGCCGAGGACAACGTCTGGGACCTGACGCCCGAGGAACGCCTCGCGATGGGATACCGCGAGCTGCCCACGAGTCTCGACGCGGCGCTGCGCGCCATGGAGGCCTCCGAGCTGGTCGCGGAAACGTTGGGGGAGCACGTGTTTGACTTCTTCCTGCGCAACAAGCGCACGGAGTGGGCCAACTACCGCAGCCACGTCACGCCCTACGAGCTGCGCACCTACCTGTCGCTCTAGCTCACACCCTGCGCCGATCGGTCTGAGAGACGGGCGGCTTGCGCTACGGTCGTGGTCGTGACCAAACCCGCGACCGAACGCCCGCGGCTGCCCAGCGTGGGCCGCCTCGGGTTGGTCGACCCTCCCGCCGGTGATCGTCTGGCGCAGCTGGGTTGGTACGAGCGCGACGACCAGAACTACATCGACCGGTTGTGGGCGTTGTCGCGCGCGCCCGACCCCGACGCCGCGCTGCGGGTGCTGGTGCGGCTGTGGGAGAACCCGGACAGCGATTGGGACGAACTGAGCGCCGCGCTGCTCACCGAACGCGGGCTGCGCGGCCGGCTGTTCGGGGTGCTCGGCTCGTCGCTGGCCCTCGGGGATCACCTCGCCGCCAATCCGCAGTCCTGGAAGTTGTTGCGCGGCAAGGCCCGCCTGCCCTCGCGCGACGAACTGTGCGCGACATTCCTCGAGTGCGTCGACGAGGCGCTGAGCGGCCCCGGGTCGGCGCTGGAACGCCTGCGCATCCTTTACCGGGACCAGCTGCTGGTGTTGGCAGCCCTCGACCTGGCCGCCACGGTCGAGGACGAGCCGGTCCTCCCGTTCACCGTGGTGAGCGCCCAGCTGTCGGACCTGGCGGACGCCGCCCTGGCCGCCGCGCTGCGGGTGGCCGAGGTCAGCGTGTGCGGCGACCGCACGCCGCCCCGGTTGGCGGTCATCGCGATGGGCAAATGCGGTGCCCGCGAACTGAACTACGTCAGCGATGTCGACGTCATCTTCGTCGGTGAGCGCGCGGACGCGGTCACCACCCGGGTGGCCAGCGAGATGATGCGGGTGGCGTCGTCGGCCTTCTTCCAGGTCGATGCCGGGCTGCGGCCGGAGGGCCGCAGCGGCGAGCTGGTGCGCACCGTCGAATCGCACATCGCCTACTACCAGCGTTGGGCCAAGACGTGGGAGTTCCAGGCGCTGCTGAAGGCCCGGGCGGCCGTCGGCGACGCCGAGCTCGGCGAGCGCTACCTGGCCGCGCTGACGCCGATGGTCTGGGTCGCCTGCGAGCGTGAGGATTTCGTCGTCGAGGTCCAGGCCATGCGCCGCCGGGTGGAGCGGCTGGTGCCTGCCGAGGTGCGCGCGCGCGAGATCAAACTCGGCAGCGGCGGCCTGCGGGACGTGGAGTTCGCCGTGCAGCTGCTGCAGCTGGTGCACGGCCGCACCGACGAGTCGCTGCACGTGGCCTCGACGGTCGACGCGCTGGACGCGCTGGGCCGGGGCGGCTACATCGGACGCGAGGACGCGGCGAACCTGACCGCGTCCTACGAGTTCCTGCGGTTGCTCGAGCACCGGCTGCAACTGCAGCGGCTCAAGCGCACCCACCTGCTGCCGGAGGTCGATGACGAGGAGGCGGTGCGCTGGCTGGCGCGCGCGGCGCACATCCGGCCCGACGGCCGCCACGACGCGGCGGGGGTGCTGCGCGAGGAACTCCGGCACCAGAACGTGCGGGTGTCCGGCCTGCACGCCAAGCTCTTCTACCAGCCGCTGCTGGAGTCCATCGGGCCCGCCGGCTTGGAGATCGCGCACGGCATCACCTCCGAGGGCGCCGAGCGGCAGCTCGCGGCGCTGGGCTACGAGGGACCGCAGACCGCGCTGAAGCACATGTCGGCGCTGGTCAACCAGAGCGGGCGGCGCGGCCGGGTGCAGTCGGTGCTGCTGCCACGGCTGCTGAACTGGATGTCCTACGCGCCCGATCCCGACGGCGGGCTGCTGGCCTACCGGCGCCTGTCGGAGGCGCTGGGCGGGGAGAGCTGGTACCTGTCCACGCTGCGCGACAAGCCCGCGGTGGCCCGGCGCCTCATGCACGTGCTGGGGACCTCCGCCTACGTGCCGGACCTGCTGATGCGCGCGCCCCGGGTGATTCAGGACTACGGCGACAGCCCGGGCGGGCCCAAGCTGCTCGAGACCGACCCCGCCACGGTGGCCCGGGCGCTGATCGCCTCGGCGAGCCGCCACGCTGATCCGGTGCGGGCGATCGCGGCCGCGCGCACGCTGCGGCGCCGCGAGCTGGCCCGCGTCGGCTCGGCCGACCTGCTCGGTTTCCTCGAGGTCACCGATGTGTGCAAGGCGCTCACGTCGGTGTGGGTGGCCGTGCTGCAGGCCGCCCTGGACGCGATGATCCGGGCCAATCTGCCCGAGGACGGTAGGGCGCCGGCGGCCATCGCGGTCATCGGCATGGGCAGGCTGGGCGGCGCCGAGCTGAGCTACGGGTCTGACGCCGACGTGATGTTCGTCTGCGAGCCCGCCCACGGCGTCGACGACTCGCACGCGGTGCGGTGGTCGACGACGATCGCCGAGCAGGTGCGGGCGCTGCTGGGCACGCCCAGCGTCGACCCGCCGCTCGAGGTCGACGCAAACCTGCGGCCCGAGGGTCGTAGCGGCCCGCTGGTTCGCACGCTCAGTTCCTACACCGCCTATTACTCGCAGTGGGCGCAGCCGTGGGAGATCCAGGCGCTGCTGCGCGCGCACGCGGTCGCCGGCGACGCCGAGCTGGGCCAGCGGTTCTTGGTGATGGCCGACCAGACGCGCTACCCTCCCGACGGCGTGTCGGCGGAGGCGGTACGCGAAATCCGCCGCATCAAGGCCCGCGTCGAATCCGAGCGGCTGCCGCGGGGGGCGGACCCCAACACCCACACCAAGCTGGGGCGCGGGGGACTGGCCGACATCGAATGGACCGTGCAGCTCATGCAGCTGCGGCACGCGCACGAGGTGCCCGCGCTGCACAACACGTCGACGCTGGAATCCCTGGACGCCATCGCCGCGGCCGGCCTGGTGCCCGCCGAGGATGTGGACCTGCTGCGGCAGGCCTGGCTGACCGCCACGCGGGCCCGCAACGCGCTCGTGTTGGTGCGCGGCAAGCCCACCGACCAGCTGCCGGGGCCGGGCCGTCAGCTCAAGGCGGTCGCGGTGGCCGCGGGGTGGTCGTCCGACGACGGCGGCGAGTTCTTGGACAATTATCTGCGGGTAACGCGCCGGGCAAAAGCCGTGGTGCGCAAGGTGTTTGGAAGTTGAGTCAGGAGGCCGGCGCGTTGGACGCCACTTTCGAGGTGCTCAGCGCGGCGGAAGCCCAACGCGTGACGGCCCTGTACACCCCGCTGGCCGACGCGGTCCGCGATCTCATCGACGCCACGATCCGGACCGAGGCCGACGAGGGCGTCGTCGCCGACGCGCGATCCGCGATCGAGGCCGTCACCAAGTCGCTGCGGCAACGGACGCGGCCGATGGGGGTGACCTACCGCGTCGACGGCGGCCGACCGCTGACTCTGGGCAACGCCGCGATCGGCCTGGGCAACCCGATCGCCCCGCCGGTGATCGTGCACCACGACGGCGGCGGCCGGTGCTGGAGCGAGTTCGTCCTCGGGACCGCCTACGAGGGCCCGCCCAAGCTGGTGCACGGCGGGGTGAGCGCCCTGGTGCTCGACCACATGCTGGGCGAGGCGGCCAGCGAGGGGCTGTCCAAGCCGCGTTTCACGGGGACCATCACCGTGAAGTACCTGCGCGGCACCCCGCTGGGCCCGCTGCGCTCCGAGGCGTGGGTCGAGCGCAAGGAGGGCGTCAAAGTGTTTGCACGCGGCACTATTTCGGACGCGCACGGGGTCACCGTCGAGGCCGAGGGCGTCTTCATCGAGCCGTCGTGGGCGAGGGAAGCCGAATGAAGTTCTACGTCAGCAGCGCCTTCTTGAACACCCGGGAGATCGTCGAAATCGCCAGGGCCGCCGACGAACTCGGCTACAACGGTGTTGGCATCCCCGACCACGTCGTCAACCTGGAGACCCTGGACACCCCGTACCCGTACACCAAGGACGGCCAACGACGGTGGCAGGCGTTCACCGACTGGCCCGACCCCTGGGTCCTCGTCGGCGCGCTGGCCCAGGTCACCACCCGGCTGCGGTTCGTCACCACCGTCTACATTCCCGCCATGCGCAACCCCTACTCGGCGGCGAAAGCCATTGGCACGGCGGCGGTTTTGGCGTCCGGCCGGGTGGAGCTCGGGATCGGTGTCGGCTGGTGCCGTGAGGAGTTCGCCTTGATGGGTGAGCGGTTCGACGCCCGCGGCAAACGCACCGACGAGATCATCGAGCTGATGCGGGCGCTGTGGCGACCGGGCTGGGCCGAGTTCGAGGGCGCGTTCTATCGGACACCGCGCCTGGAAATGGAGCCGACGCCGCCGCCGATACCCGTGTACGTCGGCGGGCTCAGCGACATCGCGTTGCGCCGCGCCGCCCGCAACGACGGCTGGATCGGCGACCTGATCAAGACCGATCGGGCCATCGAGGCCGTGGGCCGGCTGCGGGAACTGCGGGCCGAACTCGGCTTGTCCATGGACGATTTCACCATCCTGACCCCGCTGACCGACGCCTTCACCACCGCCGACTATCAGCGCGCCGCGGACGCCGGCATCACCGGCATCATCACGATGCCATGGATGTTCTACTCCGGCCCGGACGCCACGCTCGCCGACAAGATCGACGGCATGCAGCGCTTCCGTAAGGACCTGTCGCTCGACCGCTAACCGCCCCGGGGGGTCCGAAAGCATTCCGTCTCCCGCTGGTTTGGCATAACGTGTCTGGGGTGGAGCTGTTTGGAAACCACGAAATAGTGCCGGTCGAACTGCTCTGCTCGCAATACGCTTAATCGCGAAAGTGAGCGGAAAACCCGATATCCGAGACTTCGCTGTGGTTGGCGCAGGTCTGGCGGGTCTGCGCGCTGCGATAGATCTCAGTGCCGCAGGCGCGACTGTGACCGTATTCGAAGCACGAGACCGCGTCGGCGGGCGGGTACTCTCCGCGCCGCCGAGCGACGCAAACGTCGCGGCGCCACCGCTGGTGCTCGACCTGGGCGCGCAGTGGGTCGGACCTGGCCAGACCGAAGTACTGCGGCTCGTGGAGGAGCTCGGGCTGCACCTCATCTCGACCGATGTGCCGGGCCGGGTGATCTGGGATCTCGACGGCCGGGTGACGCTGGGCGTTGGTTCGCACCCTCCGCTGCCTCCTCATGCTCTGGCGGAGGTGCTGGTGAATGCGGCGAAGGTGGCCTGGATGTCTAAGCGGATCCCGCCTGAGGCGCCATGGCGAGCTTCGAAGTCACAGCAGTGGGACCATCTCACGGCTGAGGAATGGATACACCGGCATCTCCGAACTGCGAGCGGGCAGGAATTTGCCCGCATGTATGTGAGGGGGAGTGCGTCGATCGAGCCGCGCGACACCTCTCTGCTGGGGATGCTCTTTGACCTGAGGTCGACGGGGACCGTGCGGCAATTGATCACTGCTGAGGCGTTCCGTGTGCAGGAAGGCAGTTATGAGCTCGCCCGACGACTGGCCGATCGGCTCGGTGAGCGAATCAGGTTTGCCGATCCGGTGCGCGCCATTACGCAGGATAAGCAGGGGCTTCTCGTCGAATCCGATAGCTGCGTGCTGCACTGTCGACGGGGAGCGGTCTGCCTTCCGCCGCCGCCGGCCGGCCGGATTTTGTACACGCCCGCCCTACCTGAGCAACGAAGCCGTTTGCTGGCCAACCTCCCAATGGCTCCGTCGATCAAGTTCCACGCCGTCTATCAGCGCCCGTTCTGGCGTGACCGGGGGTTGAGCGGACAGGCCTGGGGGGCCACAGGTGCCGTGGGTCTGACTTACGACAACTCACCGGACGACGGGACCGGGCGCGGTGCGCTGGTCGGGCTGGTGGTGGCCGATGAAGCCCGCCGGCTAAGTGGTCTCGATTCCGTTGGCCAGGAGCGGGAAATCCTTGCGTCGCTGGGTCACCTGTTTGGTCGGGACGCCGTGACCCCAGAGAGACTAGTGATCCAGAATTGGTGCGCCGAGGAGTGGACGGGCGGCTGCTTTGCCGCATATTTCCCGCCGGGCGCCTGGACCAGCTACGGGAAGGCGTTCTGCGCGCCGTGTGAGCGGATCCATTGGGCGGGGACGGAGACGTCTGGCGAATGGCATGGCTACATGGAGGGGGCCGTGCGTTCGGGAATCAGGGTCGCCAGAGAAATGCTGCTGGCCGACGCGGGAGCCGCCTGATTACTTACCACCGGAGCCGTTCCTGCGGATCGCGTGCGCGGCCGAGTTTTGCTTGCTGGCCTCGCCCGCCTTGCTTGGTTGCTTCTTTCGCCCTCGTAACCACCACCAAACGGCGGCGCCAAAAATAGTGAGCCAGCTTGCCACGGTACCTGCGCGGCACCCCGCTGGGCCCGCTGCGTTCCGAGGCGCGGATTGACCGCCAGGAGGGCGTCAAAGTCTTTGCGCGCGGGACTATTTCGGACGGGCACGGGGTCACCGTCGAGGCGGCGGGCGTCTTCATCGAGCCGTCGTGGGCGAGGGATACCGAATGAAGTTCTACGTCAGCAGCGCCTTTTTGAACACCCGGGAGATCGTCGAGATCGCCAAGGCGGCCGACGAACTCGGCTATGACGGTGTCGGGATCCCCGACCATGTCGTCAATCTGGAGACCCTGGACACCCCGTACCCGAACACCAAGGACGGCCGGCGGCGCTGGCAGCCCTTCACCGACTGACAGCGCTTCCGCAAAGACCTGTCGCTCGACCGCTAGAATTTGCCGGTGGCTTTCACGGTCGTTTTCAGCAACGGTGAACCGCGCGATTACGGCGCCTTCGACAGCTACGAGGTCACCGACGCGGGGGTGCTGATCATCTCGATGCATCGCGAAGACGTCGAGCGGCATTACGTCGCGCCCGGTGGCTGGCTGGAGGTCGTCGAAATGGCCGAGGGGCAACCGGTGCGGATGACCCGTGGGATCCTGGGCCGCCGCCCCGGTTGAGCCTGCGGCGGAGACAGTTTCACCGCCGAGCAGACGCAGAATCGCACCAAAGCGCGGCGGCGAGGGCGATTCTGCGTCTGCTCGCGACGGTTAGACGGGCTTAAACGTCGAAGTAGAGCGAGAACTCGTAGGGGTGCGGCCGGATCTGGACCGGCAGGATCTCGTACTCGCGCTTGAAGTTGATCCACGTCTCGATCAGGTCGGGCGTGAAAACGCCGCCCTCCGTGAGGTATTCGTGGTCGGCCTCGAGCCGGTCGATCACTGCGGACAGCTGGGTCGGCGCCTGCGGGATGTTGGCGGCCTCCTCGGGCGGCAGCTCGTAGAGGTCCTTGTCGACCGGCGCCTGCGGCTCGATCTTGTTCTTGATGCCGTCCAGCCCGGCCATCAGCATGGCCGAGAACGCCAGGTACGGGTTGCCCGACGAGTCGGGGCAACGGAACTCCAGCCGCTTGGCCTTCGGGTTGCTGCCCGTGATCGGGATGCGCACGCACGCCGAGCGGTTGCGCTGGCTGTACACCAGGTTGATCGGCGCCTCGAAGCCCGGCACCAACCGCTTGTAGGAGTTCACCGTCGGGTTGGTGAACGCGAGCAGCGACGGGGCGTGGTGCAGCAGGCCGCCGATGTAGTGCCGCGCGGTGTCCGACAGGCCGGCGTAGCCCGTCTCGTCGTACATCAGCGGGCTGCCGTCCTTCCACAGCGACTGGTGGGTGTGCATCCCGGACCCGTTGTCGCCGAACAGCGGCTTGGGCATGAAGGTGACGGTCTTGCCGGCCTGCCACGCGGTGTTCTTGACGATGTACTTGTACAGCTGCATGTCGTCGGCCGCGTGCAGCAGCGTGTTGAACTTGTAGTTGATCTCGGCCTGGCCGCCGGAGCCCACCTCGTGGTGGCCCTTCTCCAGGGAAAAGCCCGACTGGATCAGGTTGTGCAGCATCCGGCTGCGCAGGTCGACGTAGTGGTCGACGGGCGCGACCGGGAAGTACCCGCCCTTGGGGCGGACCTTGTAGCCGCGGTTGGGGCTGCCGTCGCTCTCGTTCGGCTCGCCGGTGTTCCACCAGCCGGAGATCGCGTCCACCTCGTAGAACGAGCCGTTGGTGCGCGAGTCGAAGCTGACCGAGTCGAAGATGTAGAACTCGGCCTCGGCGCCGAAGTAAGCGGTGTCGGCGACCCCGGTGCTCTTCAGGTAGTTCTCGGCCTTGCGCGCGATGTTGCGCGGGTCGCGCGAGTAGGGCTCCAGGGTGAACGGGTCGTGCACGAAGAAGTTGAGGTTCAGGGTCTTGGCTTCGGTGAACAGGTCGATCCGAGCGGTCGCCGGGTCCGGGAGCAGCAGCATGTCGGATTCGTGAATCGACTGGAAACCGCGAATCGACGAACCGTCGAAGGCCAAGCCGTCCTCGAACACGCTCTCGTCGAAGAACGAAACCGGAATCGTGAAGTGCTGCATGATGCCTGGCAAGTCACAGAACCGGACGTCGACAAACTCGACATCCTCGTCCTTGGCGAGTTTGAAGACGTCGTCGGGCGTCATTTCCGTCACAGAATTGCTCCTTTACTTGGTGATCCGCGGCCTGACGCTATGGAGCTGATGTTGCCCGTCAGTCAACCCGATGTTGCGCAGAGGTTACGTGACCATGCTTCCCCGCACCAGAATCCGGGTCGCTGACGGGTTCTATTGTGGGGCCATGGACGGCAGCATCGTATCTGGTCGGCAAGACGGACACACCGTCGCATCCCCGCTGCGTCGCGGGCTTGCGCGGCGGTTCCACCGGGCCGTCGGAAGCCGCCCGTGACCGACGGTTTGCCGGGATCGCGGTCCGCTTTTCCGGGCGAGAGCCTCGGCCTGCCGCAGGCGGGCCCGGGATCCTTGGCGCCGATGGGCCGACGGCTGGTCGCGCTGATGATCGACTGGCTGATTTCGTACGGCCTGGGCGCGCTGGCCATGGCGTTCGGCCTGTTTTCCCAGCGGACGCTGGCGACCGCGGTGTTGGTGATCTGGTTCGCGCTCGGGGTGGTGGCGGTGCGGCTGTTCAGCTTCACACCGGGGCAGTTGGCGCTGGGTCTGCAGGTGGCGTCGGTGGACGGGCGGGTGCCGGTCGGGCTCGGCCGGCTGGTGGCGCGCGGGCTGCTGATCGCGACGGTCATCCCGGCGCTGTTCACCGACTCCGACGGCCGTGGCCTGCACGATCGGCTGACGGGGACGGCGGTGCTGCGGCGGTGACCGACGTTACCTGCGGCGCACCGTGCGCTGCACGCCGCGCATCTTGCCGGCGTTCGGCAGTGGCCCCTTCGGCATGACGCCGGCGCCGGCGCGCGAGCCCAGGGCGGCCAGCCGCGACTCCAGCGTGTCCATCTGCTTGGTGGTGATGTTGGCCGGAAGCTTGGTGAGGTGGCGCTCCAGCTTGCCCAGCGGCACCTCGCCCTCGCCGTTGCCGACGACGATGTCGTAGATCGGCACCTCGCCGACCAGCCTGGCGGTGCGCTTCTTCTCCTGGGCCAGCAGCGGTTTGACCCGGGCGGCCGATCCCTCGCCGACCAGGATCACGCCGGGCCGGCCGAGCACCCGGTGCACCGCGTCGAAGTGGCCGGTCGCGGCGACCCCCGGGGTCACCCGCCACTTGCCCCGCAGGTTGTCCAGCACCCACGCGGCCGCGCCGGTCTGACCTTCGGCTTTGCTGTAAACCGCGCGCTGGGCCCGGCGGCTGAAGATGATGAACGCCGCCAGGACGCCCAGCACCACGCCGAACGGGATCATCGTGATCATGGTCAGCCCGCCGGCCCAGATGCCGACCGCCACCGCGGCGCCGACGATCAGCACAAACGCGCCGATCATGTACGGCAGCAGGCGCTTATCCTCCTTGCGCTGCATGTTGAACGCCTGCCACAACTGGCCGCGGCGCTCCTTCGCGGCGGCCTTGCGGGCGGCGGTTGCCTGAGCCCGGGCGGCCTTGTTCTCGGCGGCGGTGCGGGGTTTAGCCATAAGCACCAAGGATACGTTCGGCCACCGAACGCCGGGACACTCAGGCCGTCGAGGCCCGGTCGCTCACGGCTTGGCCGTAGAGCCGCCCGGCCCGGTACGACGACCGCACCAGCGGCCCGGACAGCACCCCCGAGAAACCGAGGCCCTCGGCGTGCCGGGCGAACTCGTCGAACTCCTCGGGTGTCACCCAGCGCTCGACCGGGTGGTGGCGCGACGTTGGGCGCAGGTACTGGGTGATGGTGATGATGTCGCAGCCGGCGTCGCGCAGGTCGGCCAACGCGCCGCGCACCTCGTCGGCGGTTTCGCCCAGCCCGAGGATGAGGTTGCTCTTGGTGATCAGGCCGAAGTCGCGGGCCGCGGTGAGCACGTCAAGGCTGCGCCGGTAGGTGAAGGCGGGCCGGATCCGCTTGAAGATCCGCGGCACCGTTTCGACGTTGTGCGCCAACACTTCCGGGCGTGACTCGAAGACCTCTTCGAGCCGCGCGGGCTCGCCGTTGAAGTCGGGGATCAACAGCTCGACGCCGGTCGACGGGTTGAGCTCCTTGATGGCCCGGACCGTCTCGGCGTACAGCCAGGCGCCGCCGTCGGGCAGGTCGTCGCGCGCGACGCCGGTGATGGTCGCGTAGCGCAGTTCCATCGTCCGCACGCTCTCGGCGACCCGCCGGGGCTCGTCGCGGTCCAGCGCCGCCGGTTTTCCGGTGTCGATCTGGCAGAAGTCGCAGCGACGGGTGCACTGGTCGCCCCCGATCAGGAAGGTGGCCTCCCGGTCCTCCCAGCATTCGAAGATGTTCGGGCAGCCGGCCTCCTCGCACACCGTGTGCAGGCCCTCGCGGCGGACCAGGCCCTTCAACTGGGTGTACTCCGGACCCATCCGGGCCCTTACCTTGATCCACGGCGGCTTGCGTTCGATCGGGGTCTGCGCGTTGCGCACCTCCAGGCGCAGCAGCTTGCGGCCTTCGGGAGCGACAGTCACATCGTTGATGCTACGCGGGCAACCGGGTGGTCACGCACCGGAAGCGCGCCGTCCAGGGCGTCGCAGACCGCGACGGCGACCGCCGCCCGCACGTCGTCGACGGAGACGGTGCGCCGCAGTTCGGCGGACAGCGACGTCACTCCGGCGTCGCTGATGCCGCACGGGACGATCGAGTTGTAGGCGCCCAGGTCGCAGTCGCAGTTGAGGGCGAACCCGTGCAGCGTCGTCGCCCGCGACACCCGCACGCCGACGGCGGCGACCTTGCGGGCCGGCCGGCTGCCGCCGGCGGGCACCCAGACCCCGGACCGGCCGTCGACCCGGGCGGTGTCCAGGCCCACGTCGCCGCACACCTTGATGAGCGCTTCCTCAAGGCGCCGAACGTATTTGACGACGTCGAGCGGCTCGGCCAGCCCGATGATCGGGTAGCCGACCAGCTGCCCGGGACCGTGCCAGGTGATCTTGCCGCCGCGGTCGGTGTCCACCACCGGCGTCCCATCAACCGGTCGCTCGTGTGCCTCGGTGCGCCGCCCGGCGGTGTAGACCGCCGGGTGCTCCAGCAGCAGCAGGGTGTCGGGACCGCCGGCGACCCGGGCGTCGGCCAGGTCGCGCTGCAGCTGCCAGGCGGTGCGGTATTCGACCGTCCCGAGCTGGCGGACGTCGATCGCGGCCGAACTCGACCGGATGGAATCACTCACCCCGCCGACGCTACTCGGCCCGTCCCCGACCGGCGACGCGACGTTATTAGTCGTGGTCGCGGCGGGCCGTGGCGTAGGCGAGCGCCTCGCCAATGGTGTTGTGGTGGAACTCGAAACCGGCGCGCTCCAGCGCCGACGGAATGGCGCGCTGACCGATGAGCAGCCCCTCGTCCGCGAACTCCCCGAGCGCGGCCCGCACCGCGAAACCGGGCAGCATCAACGGGGTCGGGCGATTGAGCGCACGGCCGAACGCGGTGGTGAACTCCGCGTTGGTCACCGGCGCCGGCCCGGTTAGGTTCACCGGGCCCGACAGCGACGGGTGTGAGATGGCGAACAGCAGCGCCCGCACCTCGTCTTCCAGGGTGATCCACGACATGTATTGCCGGCCGCTGCCCAGCCGGGCGCCCAGGCCCGCCGCGAACAGCGGCCGCAGCCGGCGCAGCGCGCCGCCCGACTTCGACAGCACTAGGCCGGTGCGGGCCAGCACCACCCGGGTGCCCGCGTATTGGGCGGGCAGTGTCGCGGCCTCCCAGTCCTCGCACAGCTGCGCGAGGAAACCGCTTCCCGCCCGGGCGTTTTCGTCGACCACCCGATCCCTGGTGTTGCCGTAGTAGCCGACCGCGCTGGCATTGATCAGCGTTTCGACGCCGGCGTCGGCGACGGCGTTGGCCAGCACCTCGGTCGGAGCGATGCGGCTGTCGCGCAGGCTCTGCTTGAAGGCGCCCGACCAACGGCGCTGCCCGACGTTGACGCCGCACAGGTTGACGACGGCGTCGACGTCGATCAGCGCATCGGCGTCGAACTCGCCGCTCTCCGGATTCCAGTGCAGCTCTTCGGAATTCGTCGGCGGGCGGCGCACGATGCGCAGCACCGGGTGGTCGGCGGCGCGCAGCGCGGCGGCCAAGGCGGAGCCGATCAGGCCGGAGGAACCCGCTATCGCGATGACGGGCTTGGGCACGTCGTCAGAGCCCCAGGTCAGCCTCGAAGGCTCCCTCTTCGAGCCGGTTCTTGATCGTGGTGAGGAAACGTCCGGCGTCGGCCCCGTCGATCAGCCGGTGGTCGTAAGTCAGCGGGAGATAGCAGATCGAGCGGACGCCGATCGACTCGTTGCCGAACTCGTCCACGATCACCCGCGGCCGCTTGACGATCGCGCCGGTGCCGAGCATGGCCGCCTGCGGCGGAACCAGGATGGGGGTGTCGAACAGGGCGCCCTGGCTGCCGATGTTGGTGATGGTGAACGTGCCGCCGGACAGCTCGTCGGGCTTCAGGTTGCCCGACCGGGCACGCTCGGCGATGTCGGCGATGGCCCGGGCCAGCCCCGCCAGCGACAGGTCGCCGGCGTTGTGGACGACGGGCGAGAGCAGGCCCTGCTCGGTGTCGACGGCGAAGCCGAGGTGCTCGGCGTCGTAGTAGGTGATCTCCTTGGTTTGCTCGTTGTAGCTGGCGTTGATGTTGGGGTGGATCTTGAGGGCGTCGATCACGGCGCGGGCGATGAACGGCAGGTAGGTCAGGTTCACCCCCTCACGCTCGGCGAACGAGGACTTGGCCCGGGCCCGCAGCCCCACGATCTTGGTCATGTCGACCTCGTGGGTCTGGGTGAGCTGCGCCGTGGCCTGCAGCGATTCGCGCGTCTTGGCCGCGGTGAGCTGCCGGATCCGGCTCGCCTTCTGGGTGGTGCCGCGCAGGTGGGCCAGCGCGGGCGCCGGGGTGGGCGCGGCGGCGGGAGCCGCCTTGCCCTCCGCAGCCGGGGCGGCGGCGGGCGCCGCGGCCGGTGGGGGCGCCTGCTTCGCCTGTTCCTTTTTCTGGGCCGCGGCGAGCACGTCCTGCTTGCGGATGCGACCGCCGACGCCGGTGCCGGCGACCTCGGAAAGGTCGATGTTGTTCTCGTTGGCCAGCTTTCGCACCAGCGGGGTCACGTACGGCGCGCCGTCCGCGCTGGGGGCGCCGGCCTGCGGCGCGGCGGGAGGGGGCGGTGCCGGTTCGGGTTGCGGCGCCGGTGCGGGTTTGGCCGCCGCCGGCTCCGGTTTGGGTTCGGGCTTCGGCTCCGGCTTGGGCTCGGGTTGTGGTGCGGGCGGCGCCGGGGGCGCCGAGGGAGCCGGCGCGGCGGCCTCCGTTCCGGCGCCGATCCGGGCCAGCTCGCCGCCGACCGGGACGGTCGCGTCCTCCTCGGCGGTGATGCTCACCAGGACGCCGGCCACCGGCGAGGGAATCTCGGTGTCCACCTTGTCGGTGGACACCTCCACCAGCGGCTCGTCGACCTGAACCGAATCGCCGACCTTCTTCAACCAGCGAGTCACGGTGCCCTCGGCCACCGACTCGCCGAGCTCGGGCATCAGCACCGGCTTGGAGTCGCCGGAACCGCCGCCCGACGCGGCCGGCTGGGCGGGCGGCGCCGGCGCCGCCGGCTGGGGCTCGGGTTCGGGCTTGGCCTGAGGTTCGGGCTGGGGCTCCGGCTCCGGCTGTGGTTCCGGTTGGCTGGGCGCCTGGGGTTGGGCCTGGGGTTGTTCTCCGGCGTCGCCGATCACGGCCAATTCGCCGCCGACCTCGACCGTGTCGTCCTCCTGGGCGACGATCTTGGTCAGCACACCGGCGGCCGGCGACGGGATCTCGGTGTCCACCTTGTCGGTCGACACCTCGACGAGGGGCTCGTCGAGTTCGACCGTGTCGCCCTCCTGCTTGAGCCAGCGGGTGACCGTCCCCTCGGTGACGCTCTCACCGAGTGCCGGCATCTGGACGGAGAAGGCCATCTTTTCTGACTCCTCGATCGCTCGTGGGTCGGGGCGGGTCGACTATCAAAACTATCCTGTCACTGCGCATTCGTCGGCACACATCCAGGGCGACCGCGTTCGGCTGCCGGGTCGGCGCCGACGCGCTTGCTACCGTGTGGCCACTGGCGTCAGGGTCCAGTCACAGCGGGAGGTGCGATGCCGGAGCTACAACAGGTACCCCAGCGGTTCGTCGACAGCACCGACGGCGTGCGCATCGCCGTATACGAGGAGGGCAACCGCGAGGGCCCGACGGTCGTGCTGGTGCACGGCTTCCCCGACTCGCACGTGCTGTGGGACGGCGTCGTCCCGCGGCTGGCCGAGCGATTCCGGGTCATCCGCTACGACAACCGTGGCGTCGGCATGACGTCGGCGCCCAAGGCGGTCTCCGCCTACACCATGGCCCGATTCGCCGACGACTTCGCCGCGGTGATCGGCGAGCTGAGCCCCGGCCAGCCGGTGCACGTGCTTGCCCACGACTGGGGTTCGGTGGGCATCTGGGAGTACCTGAAGCGGCCGGGCGCGAGCGACCGGGTCGCCTCGTTCACGTCGGTGTCCGGCCCCAGCCATGAGCAGCTGGTCGACTACATGTTCAGCGGGCTGCGCCAGCCCTGGCGGCCGCGCAGGTTCCTGCGCTCGATCACACAGGCGCTGCGCCTGACCTACATGGTGTTCTTCTCCATCCCGGTGCTGGCGCCCCTGTCCCTGCGGCTGGCGCTGTCGGTCCCGGCCCTGCGGCGCAATGCCGTCGACAACATCCCCGCCGAAAAGATCCACCATTCGGACAAGCTGCCCTCCGACGCCGCCCGTTCGGTGAAGACCTACCCCGCCAACTACTTTCGCTCGTTCTCCATGCGTGGCCGGCCGCAGACCGTGGACGTGCCCGTGCAGCTCATCGTCAACACCCGCGACAAGTACGTGCGGCCCTACTCGTTCGACGAAACCGCACGCTGGGTGCCGCGGTTGTGGCGCCGCGACATCAGGGCGGGCCACTTCTCGCCGATGTCGCACCCGCAGGTGATGGCGGCCGCGGTGCACGACTTCGCCGACCTGGTCGACGGCAAGCCGCCGAGCCGGGCCATGCTGCGCGCGCAGGTCGGGCGTCCCCGCGAGTACTTCGGCGACACCCTGGTGTCGGTCACCGGCGCGGGCAGCGGCATCGGGCGGGAGACCGCGTTCGCCTTCGCGCGCGAGGGCGCCGAGCTGGTCGTCAGCGACATCGACGAGGCGACCGTCAAGGAAACCGCCGCCGAGATCGTCGCCCGCGGCGGCGTCGCGCACGCGTACGTGCTCGACGTGTCCGACGCCGACGCCGTCGAGGCGTTCGCCGAGCGCGTCAGCGCCGAGCACGGCGTCCCCGACATCGTGGTCAACAACGCCGGCATCGGCGCGGCCGGGGGATTCCTGGACACCCCCGCCGAGCAGTTCGACCGGGTGCTCGACATCAACCTGGGCGGTGTGGTCAACGGCTGTCGGTCCTTCGGCCGGCGCCTCGTCGAGCGCGGCACCGGCGGCTACATCGTCAACGTGGCGTCCATGGCCGCCTTTTCGCCGCTGGGATCGCTGAGCGCCTACTGCACCTCTAAGGCGGCCACCTACATGTTCTCCGACTGCCTGCGGGCCGAACTCGACGTTGCCGGCGTCGGGTTGACCACCATCTGCCCCGGCGTCATCAACACCAACATCATCAGCACCACCCGCTTCGCCGCGCCGGACGGCAAGGACGAGCGCGTCGACGAGCGGCGCGGCCAGATCAGCCGGATGTTCGCGCTGCGCCACTACGGGCCGGACAAGGTCGCCAAGGCGATCCTGTCGTCGGTCAAGAAAAAGAAGCCCATCCGGCCCGTCGCTCCGGAGGCCTATGCGGTCTATGGCCTGTCCCGCGTGGCGCCGCAGGCGTTGCGCAACGCCGCGCGGGTGCGGGTGATCTAGACGATGGTGGCGACCCGCTTCGCCCGGCTACGCCGCGCTCGCGGTCGCCACTAAACCCCCGTCTGCCGGGCGCCTTGGCGTCCCACCGCCAGCCCACCGCCGACGGCGAGGAGCCCGACGACGGCCAGCGGGATGGTCCAGCTCCGCCGACTGTTCACCGAGGACTGGCATTGGGCAACGTAGTCGGTGTGGGGGAGGACCTGGTTCAGGATGGGGATGTTGGCGCCGTTCTTGTCGTTGGCGCTCCTGGCGCTCGACAAGTCGGTGGCAATTCCGTTCCCGCATGACACGGAGTTGCCGCTGCCGTCCGACACGGACACCGGCACCAGCAACCCGATGATGCCGGCCAGCAGGAGCACCGCGCCCACCGCGATGATCAACCGTCGCACAGTCACAATTGGCCTCCCGTCACACGCGTGTCTGGTAACGCCTTAGTAACCACTGGTCGCGGCCGTTAAACGTTTGCCGCGGCCCGATCCGGCGCATGGTTTCGGCCGACCGGGGTATCCGGACCCAATGACATTGGCTGCAACCCGTGAGGTAAGGGCGTCCCGCCAGCAGATCTGGGACACGATGACCGACGGCTGGACGTATGCGCAGTGGGTGGTGGGCAACAGCCGGACCCGCGCGGTCGACCCGAATTGGCCGCAGCCCGGCTCCGCGATCAAGCACTCGGTCGGAGTGTGGCCGCTGGTGATCAGCGATGCGACCGTGTCCGAAAGCTGCACGCCGGGTGAGGAACTCGTCCTGCGCGCCGGGCTCGGGCGATTGGGGTCCGCGCGAATAACGTTGCGGCTCAGTGATACTCCGGACGGTGGCTGCCGGATCGAAATGATCGAGGTGCCGGCGTCCGGCCCGATGCGGATCGTCCCCGACCGGCTGGCCCTGGCCGCCGTCTATCCGCGCAACCGGGAGTGCTTGCTGCGGTTGACCGCGCTCGCCGAACGGCTCGAGCCGAGCCAGGTCAAATAGGCGCATGGCCGACGAGACGGCCGACGCCGTCGTCATCGGGGCCGGGCACCACGGGCTGGTGGCCGCGTCGATGCTGGCCGACGCGGGGTGGGACGTGCTGGTGCTCGAGGCCCAACCTGAGCCCGGCGGCGCGGTGCGCAGCGCCGAGCTGACACCGGGATACATCACCGACTTGTTCAGCTCGTTCTACCCGATGACGGTGGCCTCGCCGGCGATGGCGGCGCTGCGGCTGGAAGACCACGGGCTGCGGTGGTCACACGCGCCCGCGGTGGTGGGCCACCCGCGCAACGCGGCCGACGACGACCCGCCCGTCATCTACCGCGACCCGGCCCGTACCGCAACGGAATTGGCGCGCCGCGAGCCGACCGACGGCGACAATTGGTGGCGCGCGGTGGAGTTGTGGCGCAAGATCTCCGCGCCGCTGCTGGACGCCATGCTGGCGCCGTTTCCGCCGGTGCGCCCGATGCTGCGGCTGCTGCTGAAACTGGGCACGGCCGACGCCATCCGGCTGGCCCGCCTGTTGATCCAGCCGGCCAACACCATGGTGGACGAGCTGTTCGACGGCGAGGCGCCGCGAATCCTGTTGCTGGGCAACGCGATGCACGCCGACGTACCGCCGGACGCGCCGGTCAGCGGCGCCATGGGCTTTCTGATGACGATGCTCGCCCAGGACTGCGGCTGGCCGGTGCCCGTCGGCGGGTCGGGACAGCTGACGGCCGCATTGGTGAGGCGGGCCAACTCGGCCGGCGCGCGAATCGAGTGCGGCCAGAACGTTTCTCGCATCCAGGTGCGCGGCGGCCGGGCGGTCGCGGTGACCACCGCCGGCGGGCGGACCGTGCGGGCGCGCCGGGCGATCGTGGCCGACGTGACGGCGCCGCGGCTGTTTTGCGAGATGCTGCCCGCCGATGCGGTCCCGGCCGGGCTGCGTCGCGAGCTCGAGCATTACGTGTGGGATCCGCCGGTGGTGAAGGTCAACTATGCGCTGAACGGCCCCATCCCGTGGCGATCGAACGGCCTGCGGGGCGTGGGCACCGTCCACCTGGGGGCCGACGCCGACGGGCTGGTGCGTTGGATGGCCGACCTGAACACCCGGGCGGTGCCCGAGCACCCGTTCATGCTGTTGGGCCAGACCACCACCGCGGATCCGACCCGGTCGCCGGCGGGCACCGAAAGTGTCTGGGCCTACACGCATTTACCGCGCAACGTGGCCGACGACGCCTCGGCCGAACGGCTGGCCAAGTCGATGGACCACGTGATCGAAGAGCACGCCCCCGGTTTCGGCGCGGCGGTGATCGACCGGTTCGTGCAGCGCCCGTCGGACCTGGAGGCCAGCGACGCCAACCTGCATTTGGGCGCCCTCAACGGGGGAACCGCGCAGCTGCAACAGATGGCGATCTTTCGCCCCGCGCCGGGGATGGGCCGCGCCGAAACCCCGGTCGAGGGGCTGTATCTCGGCAGCGCATCGGCCACCCCGGGCGGCTCCGTGCACGGCGCCTGCGGGCGCAACGCCGCCAACGCCGCGCTGGCCGCCGCTCGCGTGACGGGCTGGCCGCGCCGCAAGCTGGGCCGCGCGGTCCTCAAGCGGCTGACGGCATAGCCCGGCGCACCGCGAGCGTCACGCTGGCGCGCCGTTCGGCGCCGAGCGCCACGCCAGCGCTGCGCTCGACGGGATCCTCTAGCCGTTCTCGGCGATGTCCTCCAGCACCGCGAACATGGTGCGCGTCGGCACGCCGGTGCCGCCCTTGGGCGTGTATCCCCACGGGCTGCCGGTGTTGTAGGCCGGCCCGGCGACGTCGATGTGTGCCCAGCCCACGCCGTCGGCGACGAATTCGCGCAGGAACACCCCGGCCACCAGCATGCCGGCGAAGCGCTGGCCGCTGATGTTGGACAGGTCGGCCACGGTTGACTTCAGGTCGTCCTTGAGCTCGTCGGGCAGCGGCATCGGCCAGCCGTTCTCGCCCACCCGCTGCGAGATCGCGGCCACCCGGTCGCGGAACTCGTCGCTGCCCATCACCCCGGGGATCCGGGCGCCCAGCGCCACCGTCTGCGCGCCGGTCAGCGTGGACGTCTCGATGAGGTAGTCCGGGTTGTCCTCGCACGCCCGCACGATCGCGTCGGCCAGGATGAGCCGGCCCTCGGCGTCGGTGTTCTGCACCTCGACGGTGATCCCGCCGTACTGCGTCAGCACGTCGCCCGGCCGCTGCGCGGTGGCCGACGGCATGTTCTCGGCCATCGGCACCGTGGCGATCACGTCGATGGGCAGCTGCTGCTGCGCGGCCAGCGCGACCGTCGCGATGACGGCGGCCGCGCCGCCCATGTCGGACGTCATGTAGTGCATCGACGCCGCCGGCTTGATCGAGATGCCGCCGGTGTCGAACGTGACGCCCTTGCCGACGAGCGCGACCCGCTTCGCCTGTTTTGATTTCTTGGCCAGCTTGGAGCCGCGATGGATGAGCCGCACCAGCCGCGGCGGCCGCGACGAGCCCTGCCCGACGCCGATCACCCCGCCGTAGCCGCCCTTCTGCAGCGCCTTGTCGTCGAGCACCTCCACCTCGAGGCCGACCGATTCGCCCAAAGCCTTTGCGCGCTTGGCGAATTCGGCGGGGAACAGGTGACTGGGAGGGGTGTTGACCAGGTCGCGGGCCGTGGCGACCGCGGTCGCGACGGCCGCGCCGTGCGCCGCCTGCTTCTTGGCGTCCTTGCCCGTCGCCAGCACCGTGATCTTGCGCAGCCCCTTGTCCTTGGGCGCGGTCTTCTCGCTGCGGAACTCGGTGAACCGGTAGCTGCCCAGAACCAGCCCCTCCACGGCCGCGGAGCAGACGTCCTCACCCGGCAGCTCGCCGAGCGTGGTGATCACCGCCTCGGCGGTGCCCAGCGACCGCGCCGCCGCGCCGGCGGCGCGCCGGATCGTGTCGGCCGGCCACTCATCGCGCGGCTTGCCCAGCCCGATCGTCAGCACGCTAGACACCGGCAGCGACGGCACCACCAGCCGGTGCACATGCTCACTGCCGCCGGTGGCTTCCAGCGCCCGCAGGCCGTCCTGGATCTCGGCCACGGCCTCGTCGGACAGGAACGGCTCGGCGGCGGTGACGACCGCGCCCGGCCTGTCCTCGTCGCCGGTCGAGACGACCGGCACCAGCAATACCGTGGAGCCCGCACTGCGTTTGGGCAGGGATGTGGCGACGTTGACGGAGGGAGCCTGGTAGCCCGGTTCGGTGGTCACGGCAAACCACCCTAATCACAAGCGCTGGGGTTTTCCTCGTCAGCGTGCCCGCCATGCAGGTCGAAGGCCATCACCGGGTCGTCAAAGCCCTTGAGCAGCAACGGGCCGTGGGGGGCCGCGGGCCAGTCGGGCAACTTCTCGTGCAGCTCGGCCGCGGCCAGGATCTGCCCCGGCGCCGCGGCCGCGACAAGCCTGGCGGCCAGGTTGACCGGGAGGCCGAAGTAGTCGCCGTTGATCGCCAGCACCGCGCCGTACGCCAGGCCCGCGCGCACCTGCAGGTCGGCTTCCCGGGCCCGCGGGTGGTCGACCAGGTCCAGCGCCGCCCTGACCAGCCCCTCGGGCGACGAGCACACCCACATCGCCGCGTCGCCGATGAACTTCACCACCCGCCCGCCGTCGGCGTGCACCACGTCGGCGACCGTGGCACCGAACTCGGTGAGCAGGTCCGACAGCTGCGCGGGCGTCAGCGCCTGCGTCAGCGCGGTGAAGCTGGACAGATCGGCAAACCCGACGCCGCACACGACGCTCGCCGACGTGTCGAGGAGGACGCGCTCGAAGTAGGTCCGGGCGCTGGTCAGGTGATGCCGGTGAACCACGTCGATCAGGGCCCCGATGCGGGGGATGAACTCGGCGACCGAGCGGTACGCCTGCGCCGTGGCGAGCTCGTCGTGGGTGTAGTTCATCTGGATGTCGGGGGTCCCGGCGCGGATCATCGTTCCCTCGGCCTCCGCCAGACGGGCCATCGCGGCGCCCAGCACCCGCAGCAGGCCGAACGCGCCGTCCTCGCCGACCACCGCCTTGAGCGCGAGCCAGGTCGACAGGGCGTCGACGTCGGCCTGGCTCAGCACGGGAACGTCGGCGCCTGCGACTGTCAACCCGAGCAAAGCCCAGGCGTGCGCCACTTCGTCGGCCGAGATGCCGAGCTCGTCGGCCGCGGTTTGCAGCGTGTAGATCGGGCGTCCCGACCACGCCAGGACGTCGCCGGCAAGCCCGAACAACCGCCCGCGGCGCTCGGCTTCGACCATCTCGTCGGCGGTGAAGCCCAGGTCGCCCAGGTACTTGATCAGGTCCGCCCGCTCCCGCGGGTTGGCGATTCCCGCGGCCTCAAGCTCGGAAAAGTCGAGCGGATCGGACACCTGCCCAAGTGTGCCAGTACTCGAGCGCATTAGGGTGGGACGCCGTGAGCCGCGCCGGCGACGATGCAGAGCGAAGCGATGAGGAGGAGTGGCGCATGACCGATGCGCCGGAATTGCAAAAGGGACCGCTTCAGGAGCGCCATCGCGAACTGGGTGCAAACTTCGCGGAGTTCGGCGGCTGGCTGATGCCGGTGTCCTATGCGGGCACCGTCAGCGAACACAACGCCACCCGCAACGCGGTGGGCCTGTTCGACGTCAGCCACCTGGGCAAGGCGTTGGTCCGCGGGCCGGGTGCCGCCGCGTTCGTCAACTCCGCACTCACCAACGATCTGGGCCGCATCGGGCCGGGCAAGGCGCAATACACCTTGTGCTGCACCGAATCCGGTGGCGTGATCGACGACCTGATCGCCTACTACGTCGACGACGACGAAATCTTTTTGGTGCCCAACGCCGCGAACACCGCCGCGGTGGTCGATGCGCTGCGGGCCGCCGCCCCGGACGGCATGACCATCACCAACGAGCATCGCTCCTACGCGGTGCTGGCCGTGCAGGGCCCGCGATCGGCGGACGTCCTCGGTGAGCTGGGCCTGCCGACCGACATGGATTACATGGGCTACGCCGACGCCTCGTACTCGGGGGTGCCGGTGCGCGTCTGCCGCACCGGATACACCGGGGAGCACGGCTACGAGCTGCTGCCGCCGTGGGACTCCGCCGGTGTGGTGTTCGACGGGCTGGTCGCGGCGGTGCGCGCCGCCGGGGGAGAGCCCGCCGGCCTGGGCGCCCGCGACACGCTGCGCACCGAGATGGGCTATCCGCTGCACGGGCACGAACTTTCGCTCGACATCTCGCCGCTGCAGGCCCGGTGCGGCTGGGCGATCGGTTGGAAGAAGGATGCGTTCTTCGGCCGCGAGGCGCTGCTGGCCGAAAAGGAAGCGGGACCGCGGCGCCTGCTGCGCGGGCTGCGGATGGTCGGCCGCGGCGTGCTGCGTCCCGGGCTCACGGTCCTGGCGGGGGAGCGGCCGGTCGGGGTCACGACGTCCGGGACGTTTTCTCCGACACTGCAAGTCGGCATCGCGCTGGCGTTGATCGACACCGACGCCGGGATCGACGACGGTCAGCAGGTCACCGTCGACATCCGCGGCCGTGCCGCCGAATGCGAGGTCGTGCGGCCGCCGTTCGTCGCCGTGAAAACGCGTTAGCGAACCTTCGGTGGCAAAAACCCGGTGGCGCGCGGATATAGAATCGGCCCCATGACCAGCGACTCGCCCGAGTTCACGGTTCTACGCGCGTCCAATCCGGCGACCGACACCGAACGTGAATCAATCCTGGCCGACCCGGGTTTCGGCAAATACTTCACCGACCACATGGTGTCGATCGACTACGCCGAGGGCCGCGGCTGGCACAACCCGCGCGTAATCCCCTACGGCCCGATCGAACTGGACCCGTCGGCGATCGTGCTGCACTACGCCCAGGAAGTCTTCGAGGGCCTCAAGGCCTACCGCTGGGCCGACGGCTCAATCGTGTCGTTTCGCGCCGAAGCCAACGCGGCGCGCATGCGGTCGTCCGCGCGGCGGCTGGCCATTCCCGAGCTGCCCGAAAACCTGTTCATCGAATCCCTTTGCCAGCTCGTCGCCGTCGACCAGGCCTGGGTGCCGCGGGCCGGCGGCGAGGAGGCGCTGTACCTGCGCCCGTTCATCTTCGCCACCGAGCCCGGGCTGGGCGTGCGGCCGTCCAAGCTGTACCGCTACCTGCTGATCGCGTCGCCGGCCGGCGCCTACTTCAAGGGCGGCATCAGCCCCGTCACCGTGTGGGTGTCGACGGAGTACGTGCGCGCCAGCCCGGGCGGCACCGGCGCAGCCAAGTTCGGTGGGAACTACGCCGCCTCCCTGCTGGCGCAGGCCGAGGCCGCCGAAAACGGTTGCGACCAAGTGGTCTGGCTGGACGGGGTCGAACGCCGCTTCATCGAGGAGATGGGCGGGATGAACCTCTTCTTCGTGTTCGGCAGCGGCGGATCGGCGCGGCTGGTCACCCCGGAGCTGTCCGGGTCACTGTTGCCCGGCATCACGCGGGATTCGTTGCTGCAGTTGGCAATTGACGCCGGGTTTGCCGTCGAAGAACGCAAGATCGACATCGACGAGTGGCAGAAGAAGGCGGCCGCCGGCGAGATCACCGAGGTGTTCGCGTGCGGCACCGCCGCCGTCATCACCCCGGTCTCGCGGGTGAAGTACGGCGACAGCGAGTTCACCATCGCCGACGGGCAACCCGGTGAGGTGACGATGGCGCTGCGCGACACGCTGACCGGCATCCAGCGCGGCACCTTCGCCGACACCCACGGCTGGATGGCCCGGCTGGGCTAGGTCGCGCGAGCAGACGCAAAGGCCCCCGCGCGCGCGGCGTGTCGGGGGCTTTTGCGTCTGCTCATCAGTGAAAACCCGCCAGCGCCACGGCGCTCACCGTGGTGGTGAGCTCGATCGCGGCGCCCAGGACGTCGCCGGTGATGCCGCCGAACCGGCGCACGCAGTGCGCCACCAGCGCCGCGCCGCAGGCCAGCGCGACCAGCACCGCCACCGGACCCTGCCACGGTCGCGAACCCGCCAGCACCGAGGCGGCCAGCAGCGTCGCCGCCCAGGCCGCCACCACCGGCGCCGGCTGGCTGCCGGCCACCCGCGCGCCCAGCGCGCTGCCGTCGGCCGCCGGCACCGACCGGCGGCAGGCCAGCACCGCCGCGACCCGGCCGGAAAACACCGCCAGCACAATGGCCGACGGCTTCAGCGTCGAGAACGCCAACCCCTGCAACAGGATCACCAGCACGACGGCCGCCACACCGAACGGACCCGTCGACCCGTCGCGCATCACCGCCAGCGCGCGCTGCGGTGGCCCGTAACAGCCCAGCCCGTCGGCTGTGTCGGCGACGCCGTCGATGTGCAGCCCCCGGGTCGCCAGCAGCAGCGCCGCCACGGCCAGCAGCCCGGCCAAGGGGCTGGACGGGCCGAAAACCGCGGCGCCGCACCACGTGACGCCCGCGGCCAACGCCCCCAGCGCGGCGCCGACCACGGGCAGCGCGGTCATGGCGCCGCGGCCCATCGGCGCGTTGTGCGCACCGGGGACGGGCAGCACCGTGCCGAACGCGAAAGCCGTTGCCAGGGAACGCATCACTGCGCCAGCGGGCCGGACGGACCGGCCACCCCGGCCTGTGCGAAGGTCGCCATCGACGACAGCGCGGCCACCGCCGCGCGCAGCACCGGCAGGGCCACCGCGGCGCCGGTTCCCTCGCCCAGTCGCATCCGCAGGTCCAGGATCGGGTCCAATTCCAGCGCGGTCAGCGCCAACTGGTGACCCGGCTCGGTGGACCGATGACCGGCCTGCCACCATTGCCGGGCACCGGGTGCCAGACGCTCGGCGACCAGCGCGGCCGCGGTCACGGCCATGCCGTCGAGCAGCAGCGGGGTGCGCCGCACGGCGGCCTGCGCGCAAAACCCGGCCATCGCGGCCAAATCCGCGCCGCCGCAGCAGCGCAGCAGCCCGACCGGGTCGGGCAGCACGCGCCGCGCTCGGAACAGGGCGTCGCGCACCGCGGCCGTCTTGCGCGCCCATCCCGCGTCGTCGATCCCGGTCCCGAACCCGACCGCGACCACCGGCTCGGCGTTCGTCAGCGCCGCCACCAAAACCGCGGCCGCCGTGGTGTTTCCGATGCCCATGTCGCCGGCGATGAGCAGGTCGGCGCCGGCGTCGACCTCCTCGTCGGCGATGGCCCGGCCCGCGGCGATCGCGGCGAGGGTCTCGGTGTCGGACAGCGCGTCCTGCGTGGTGATGTCGCCGCTGCCGCGCCGCACCTTGTGGGCGCCGATGCGATCCGAGGCCGCCTCGGAGTCGACCGCCAGGTCCGCCAGCCGAACCGTCGCACCGGCGATGTCGGCCAGCGCGTTGATCGCCGCGCCGCCGGCGTCGATGTTGGCGACCATCTGGGCGGTCACCTCCGGCGGGTACGCGGACACTCCGGAGCGTGCGACGCCGTGGTCGCCCGCGAAGACGACCACCCGCGCGCGCTCGAATTGCCTTGGCGGACAGTGCCCTTGGCAAGAGGCGACCCAGACCGACAGGTCCTCGAGGCGGCCCAGGGCGCCGCGCGGCTTGGTCAGCGTGTCCTGCCGGGCGCGGGCGGCGGCGGCGGCGTCCGCGTCGGGCGGTGAAACCGGGGCGAATTCCATCAGGTTACCGACGGCTTGATCTGCACCGCCTGCCCGGCCACCACCAGCACCACCCGGTCGCACAGCTCGGCGATCCGCTGGTTCAGGCTGCCCAGTTCGTCGGCGAACCGGCGCCCGGCCGCGGTCGCCGGCACCACCGTCAGGCCGACCTCCGGGCTGACGAGCACCAGCGTCGAGCCGAATTCACCTACGGCGGAAAGCATTTCGTCGACAGTACCGGCTACCGACCCGCCGTCCCACGCGTTGTTGCGGTCCAGCGTCCCCGTGAGCCAGCCGCCGAGGTCGTCGACCAGCGTCGGGCTGCCGGGCGACTGGCGCAATTGCCCTGTGACGTCGTCGGTTTCGACCGTCGACCAATGCGCGGGCCGACGGTCCCGGTGTCGCGCGACGCGGTCCGCCCAGTCCGCGTCGGCCTGGCCCGTCACGCGGGGGGCCAGGTAACGGACGGGCTGCCCGGGCGGCAGCGACGTGGCGATGGCCTCCTCGGCCCAGCGGGACTTGCCCGACCTGATCCCGCCGAGCACCAGGGTGCGCACCGCGGTCAGGCGGCTTTCGGGCGCCGGTCAGCCGACACTGCTGCCGCGCTCGACTTGGGGCCGGGGCGTGCGCATGCGGCGCAGCTGGGAAGCCCGGCCGGCGGCGTAAATGCCCAGCTTCCAACGGCTTTCGGTGTTGTCCGGGAACTTCGCATCGACCAGCCTGCTGACCTTGCGGCCCAGCAGCACCCCGTCGACGCCCATCACGACCATCAGCACCAGCATCGCCGGGGAGGCATACAGCTGCACCTGCGGGACGCCGAACGAGGCGAACAGCAAGACCAGCGTCGCTGGCATGAACAGGCCGAGCGCGTTGCGCCGGGAGTCCACCACGTCGCGCACGTAGCGCTTGATGGGTCCCTGATCGCGGGGCAACAGGTAGGCCTCTTCGCCGGCCATCATGCGCTCGCGGCGATCCGTCATCCGCGCGCGGCTGGCCGTTCTCTCGGCTCGGCGCTCCTCGCGGCTGAGTTTGGGGCCGGCCAGCGTCTTGCGCCGGGCCCGCGCCTCGGAGGCCGTCATGGGCGCCGGTGCGACCGGGCCCTTCCTCGCGTTGCGCCGCGCCTCGCTGCGCTTGGGGGTGGGCCGGCCCTTGGGGCCGGTCCGGCGCGGGACGGCGTCCCCGGAGACGTCCGCCTCGACTACGGCGACTTCGAGGTCGCCATTCTGGCCCTTTTTGCGGCCCATTAGCTTCACAATGGCCAGGTTACTTCGCGGGGGGGCTCGCCCGTAACGCACCTGGAATGCGTTGTTATTGGTCATGCGCCAGCGCAACGCGTGACGCTTAGGCTTGACTGTGATGAATGGCTACCTGTGATGGACGACGGCACGATGGCCTCGGATGACGCTGCCGCTGGCCTCGCACCGGGCCGTCTGCGCCTGCCCGCCATGCAGGTCTTGGTCGCACCGGATTGCTACGGGGACAGCCTGTCCGCGGTGGAGGCCGCCGCCGCCATCGCAACCGGCTGGACCCGATCGCGTCCGGGCGATCGATTCACCGTCGCGCCCATGTCCGACGGCGGCCCCGGCTTCGTCGAGGTGCTTGGCCGGCGGCTGGGGCAGACGCGGCGCGTCCGCGTGTGCGGGCCGCTGGACACCACGGTGGAGGCGGCCTGGGTGTTCGACCGCATTTCGCGGACCGCGTACCTGGAGTGCGCGCAGGCCTGCGGCCTGGCCCTGCTCGGCGGTCCGCCTACCCCGGAAACCGCGGTGGCGGCTGACAGCAGCGGCGTCGGGCAGCTTCTCGACGAGGCCCTGCGGGCCGGCGCGACGCGGATCGTGGTCGGGTTGGGCGGCAGCGCGTGCACCGACGGCGGCAAGGGGATGATCACCCAGCTCGGGGGCCTGGCGGAGGCCCGCCAGCGGATGACCAACGTGGACCTGATCGCCGCATCGGACACCGAGTACCCCATGGTGGGCCCGTGGGGGGCGGCCCGGGTGTTCGGGCCGCAGAAGGGCGCGGACGCTGCCGCCGTCGCCGCGCTGGAAGTCCGCCTGGAGGAGTGGGCGCTGCAGCTGGAGGTGGCGGCCGGGCGGGACGTGAGCTCGGAGCCGGGCGCAGGGGCCGCCGGCGGCATCGGGGCCGGGCTGATGGCGCTTGGGGGCCGTTGCGAGCTGGGTGCGGCGATCATCGCCGAGCACACCAACCTGGCCGACGACCTCGAGGCCGCGGACATGATCGTCACCGGGGAGGGCCGGTTCGACGAGCAGTCGCTGTTCGGAAAGGTGGTCGGCTACCTCGCCGAATCGGCCCGACCGCTGGGCATACCCGTGATCGTGCTGGCAGGCCAGGTCGACCTGGAGAATTCCGCGGTCCGCTCGTCGGGCATCATGTCGGCGCTGTCCATCGCCGATTACGCCGGTTCGGTGCGATTGGCGCAGGCCGACGCCGCCAATCAGCTGATGGGTTTGGCCTCGGAGGTCGCGGCGCGACTCGGGAATAGCGGTCCAGCAAGGTACCGTTGATGCAGTGGGCTTTTTCCGGAGCGCATCGCCCGGACTTCGAGCCAACCAGGACCACTAGGAAAAGTGCCAACTAGGAGACGCAATGACGGTGCAAAACGAGTCAACCGCCAAGACCCACGGCGTGATCCTGACCGAAGCCGCCGCTGCCAAGGCGAAGTCCCTGCTGGACCAGGAGGGCCGCGACGACCTGGCGCTGCGCATCGCGGTCCAGCCGGGCGGGTGCGCAGGGCTGCGCTACAACCTGTTCTTCGACGACCGGTCGCTGGACGGCGACCTGACCGCGGACTTCGGCGGCGTGACCTTGACGGTCGACCGGATGAGCGCGCCCTACGTCGAAGGCGCGTCCATCGACTTCGTCGACACCATCGAAAAGCAGGGCTTCACCATCGACAACCCCAACGCCACCGGTTCGTGCGCCTGCGGGGACTCCTTCAACTGACCTGTTCGGCGGCTCAGTAGGAGCCGCCGGTGCGCAGCACATACGAGCAGACCTCGATCTGCCCCCGCTGAAATAGCAGCTGGGCGACCCCTTGCACGTCGCCGCGCGCCGGGCCGCCGGTCGCGGGCGTTACCCGCATCGTGAACAGCGCCTGCGCCTGATACTGCGACAGGTACACGATCTTGTCGATCGACGTCAGCTCCACCTCGGTGAACTGCTTGCGGAAGGCGTCGCTGCTCATCTTGGCCAGGGCCTGATCCGACCGCTTGTCGCGCACGCCGTCGTACATGCCGCACAGCGCGTTGCGGACGATGACGTCGATGTCGCGGTGCTCGAGCGCGTCCAGGTACTGCTGGATCGCCGCTTTGGCCGCGCCGTCGGACAACGCCGCGCCGGTGTTGGCCCCGTTGGTGCGGACCCCGTAGGTGATCGCCAGCGTCAGCGCGGCCGCCAGCGCGACGGCCAGCAGCACGCCAATGACCAAGCGCCGCTTGGATCGTTGCTGCGGATAGGGCACCGGCTGCCCGGCATAATTCGCCGGCGCGGCAGTGGGCTCATTGGGGAAGTCAAGCGGCTGGGACTCGGGCGTTGGTCCGCCGGTGCCGACAGTCTGGTCCGGCCGGTGCGGACCTGCCATGTGGTTCTCCTACGCTGGTGGACGGGACCAGGAGCGGGTTGCGGCCAGGCGGGTCCCGGCGGCTGACTGAGTTGCTTGAGTTGTTTCTAGGCAGGCTAGCGCACGACTTTGCGCGGACCGTGACGCGACGACGCTCGATGTGCCTGAGTAAGCTAGATAACCTTACTAACGAAGGAGATTTCGTGACCATCGCGGTAACGGGTTCGATTGCGACCGACCACCTGATGCGGTTCCCCAGCCGCTTTTCCGAGCAGCTGCTGCCCGAGCACCTGCAGAAGGTGTCGCTCAGCTTCCTGGTCGACGACCTGGTCATCCATCGCGGCGGCGTCGCGGGCAACATCGCCTTCGCCATCGGTGTGCTGGGCGGCGACGTCGCGCTGGTCGGCGCGGCGGGCGACGACTTCGCCGACTACCGCGACTGGCTGGTCTCGCACAACGTCAACTGCGACAACGTCCTGATCTCCGAGACCGCGCACACCGCGCGCTTCACCTGCACCACCGACGTCGACATGGCCCAGATCGCGTCGTTCTACCCCGGCGCCATGTCGGAGGCCCGCAACATCAAGCTGGCCGACGTGGTGTCGTCCATCGGCACGCCGGAGCTGGTCATCATCGGGGCCAACGACCCCGAGGCCATGCAGGTGCACACCGAGGAGTGCCGCAAGCTCGGGTTGCCCTTCGCCGCCGACCCGTCCCAGCAGCTGGCCCGGCTCTCCGGTGACGAGATCCGCACGCTCACCGACGGCGCCAAGTACCTGTTCACCAACGACTATGAGTGGGACCTGATGCTGTCCAAGACCGGCTGGACCGAGGCCGACGTGATGGCGCAGGTCGAGCTGCGGGTGACCACGCTGGGCCCCAAGGGCGTGGACCTGGTCGAGCCCGACGGCACCACCACCCACGTCGACGTGGTGCCCGAGACCAGCCAGGTCGACCCCACCGGCGTCGGCGACGCGTTCCGGGCCGGCTTCCTCACCGGCCGCAGCGCCGGCCTCAGCCTGGAGCGCTCGGCGCAGCTGGGCTCGCTGGTGGCCGTGCTGGTGCTGGAGTCCACCGGAACGCAGGAGTGGGCCTGGGACCACGAGGTCGCGAAGAGCAGGCTGGCCGGCGCGTACGGCGAGGAAGCCGCCGCCGAGATCGCCGCGGTGCTCGCCTAGGTTGACGCCGCGAGCCTAACCGCACTGCGAAATCGGACGTGCTTTTTCGCAGTGGCGTTAGGCTCGCGAGCCTGGGTCAAAGCTGGACGGGGTAGACCGGCTCGCTGATCTGCGGCACCACGCTGTGCTCGACGAAGATCGCGTGCCAGAGCATGAAGATCAACACCGTCCACAGCCGGCGGCTGTGATCGCTTGTGCCGCTTCGGTGTTCGTCGAGCATCCGGCGCACGGCCGCCGTGTCGACCAGGCGATGGGCCTGTGAGGAGTCCACCAGCTCATACGCCCACTCCAGCAGTTCGCCCGCGCGCAGCCAATGCCGGATCGGCACCGGGAAGCCCAGCTTGGGCCGGTGCAGCACATGCGCGGGAACGATCGGCTCCAGCGCGCGCCGCAACGCGTACTTGGTGGTGGTCCGGGTGATCTTGGCCTCGACGGGCAGCCGGGAGGCGACGGCGAAGACCTCGGGATCCAGGAACGGCACCCGAAGCTCCAGCGAGTTGGCCATCGTCATCTTGTCGGCCTTGACCAGGATGTCGCCGCGCAACCAGGTGAACAGGTCGACGTGCTGCATGCGGGCCACCGGGTCCCAGCCGGCCGATTCGGCGTACACCGACGCAGTCACATCGGTGTGGGTCCACTCGTCGCGGAACCCTGGCAGCACGTCGCGCAACTGCGCGTCGGAGAAGCTACGGGCGTTGCCGTAGTAGCGCTCCTCGAGCGTCAGCGAGCCGCGGTGCAACAGGCTCTTGCCGCGCATGCCCTCCGGTAGCGGCTTGGACACCTTGCCCATCGACCGGCGCAACGGGCGCGGCAGGTAGTCGAAGGGCTTCAGCGACAACGGCTCCCGATAGATCGTATAGCCGCCGAACAGTTCGTCGGCGCCCTCACCGGACAGCACCACCTTCACGTGCTTGCGGGCCTCGCGGGCGACGAAGAACAGCGGGACCAGCGCCGGGTCGGCGACGGGTTCGTCGAGGTACCAGACGATCTCGGGCAGGGCGGCGACGAACTCGTCGGGGCTGACCACCTTGGCGATGTGGCGCGCCCCGATGGCCTCCGCCGAGGCCACCGCGACGTCGATCTCGGAGAAGCCCTCGCGCTCGAAGCCGGTGGTGAACGTGATCAGCCTGGGGTTGTGCCGTATGGCCAGCGCGGCGATGGCGGTGGAGTCGATGCCGCCCGACAGGAACGCCCCGACGGTGACGTCGGCGCGCATGTGCTTGGCCACCGAGTCCTCCAGCACCGCGGTGATCTCGTCGTAGCGGGCCTGTTCGGTGTCGGCGGTGGTGGGCGTCGCGGCGAATCGCGGCACGAAGTAGCGGGTGACCTCGGGTTGCTGCCCGGGCCGGATGCGCGCGTAGCAGCCCGACTCCAGCCGCCGCACCCCGCGGTGCAGTGTCTCGGGCTCCGGCACGTACTGCAGGACCGTGTAGTGCTGCACCGCGCGGTCGTCGATACCGGTGTCGAACCCGACCAACTCGGCGAGGTCCATCAGGCACTTCTTCTCGCTGGCCAGCGCGGTGCCCCCGGTGCCGGTGGCCATGAACAGCGGCTTGATGCCGAACGGGTCTCGGGCGCAAAACAATTCGCGGGTCACGGTGTCCCACAACGCGAACGCGAACATGCCGCGCAGGCGGTGCAGCACGTCGGTGCCCCAATGGTGGTATCCCGCGACGATCGCCTCGCCGTCACCGTCGGTGGCGAACGCGGCGCCGTGCTTGGCGGCCAGTTCGTCGCGCAGCTCGAGGTAGTTGTAGATCTCGCCGTTGAACACCAGCACGTAGCGGTCGGGCGCCTCGGGCGGGCCCCAGCGCAGCGGCTGATGCGAATGGGCGATGTCGATGATCGACAGCCGGTTGAAGCCGAACACCACCGAGCCGTCCGCGCCCGGGTCGGCCCACGTTCCCGGCTCGTCGGGCCCCCGGTGGCGCATCAGGTGCGACGCGGCGGAAATGGCGCCATCGGCGCGGGCGGCGGCCGCCGCGGCGTCAGCTCTGCCGCCGCCAGGACCGGCCGGGGCCGCAACGAACGCCAGCAGACCACACACGGCGCCCCAGTATGCCCCACTTGTGCGGCGATCGGGGCGCCGCACGCCCGTGACCGGCCGGGGTTTGCGCGACGGCGTCAGCGGCGTGGTCTACGCTGCGTAGTATTCGAATCCGAGCAGGAGGCGCCAACGTGACACCTCGCGAGCAGGTCCGTTCGCAACGTCTGTCGCAGCGCAGGTTCCAGCGTCGTCTCCGGCCGCTGGCCCTGGCCGCGACGCTTGGCGTGCTGGCGGTCACCCTGAGCGGATGCAGCTGGTCGGAGGCGATCGGCATGGGCTGGCCGGAGGGCATCACCCCGGAGGCCCACCTCAACCGGGAGCTGTGGGTCGGAGCGGTGATCGCCTCGCTGGTCGTCGGCGTCATCGTGTGGGGGCTCATCTTCTGGTCGACGGCGTTTCACCGCAAGAAGGCGACCGAAACCGACCTGCCGCGGCAGTTCGGCTACAACATGCCGTTGGAGCTGGTGCTTACCGTCACGCCGTTCCTCATCATCTCGGTGCTGTTCTACTTCACCGTGGTGGTGCAGGAGAAGATGCTGCACCTGGCCAAGGACCCCGAGGTCGTCATCGACGTCACCTCCTTCCAGTGGAACTGGAAGTTCGGTTATCAGCGGGTCAACTTCAAGGACGGCACGCTGACCTACGACGGGGCCGACCCGGTGCGCAAGAACGCGATGGTCTCCAAGCCGGAAGGCAAGGACCAGCACGGCGAGGAGCGCGTCGGCGCCGTGCGCGGGCTCAACCCGCAGGACCGGACCTACCTCAATTTCGACAAGGTCGAGACCCTGGGAACCGCTACGGAGATCCCGGTGCTGGTGCTGCCGGCCGGCAAGCAGATCGAATTCCGGTTGGCCTCCGCGGACGTGGTGCACACGTTCTGGGTGCCGGAATTCCTGTTCAAGCGCGACGTGATGCCCAACCCCGAGGCGAACAACTCGGTCAACGTGTTCCAGGTCGACGAGATCCAGAAGACCGGGGCGTTCGTCGGTCACTGCGCCGAGTTCTGCGGCACGTATCACTCGATGATGAACTTCGAGGTGCGGGTCGTGCCGCCCAACGACTTCAAGGCCTATTTGCAGCAACGGATCGGCGGAAAGACCAACGCCGAGGCACTGCAGGCGATCGCGCAAGCCCCGCTGGCGGTGACCACCCATCCGTTCGATACCCGTCGCGGTGAAGCGACCCAAAACCAGCCCGTAGGTTAGGACGCTCAATGAAGATCGAAGCCAGGCTGTTCGAATTCATCGCCGCATTCTTCGTTCTTTCGGCGGTGCTCTACGGGATCCTGACTGCGCTGTTCGCGACCGGCGGGGTGGAGTGGGCGGGGACCACCGCCCTGGCGCTGACCGGCGGCCTGGCGGTCATCACGGGAAGCTTTTTCTGGTTCATCTCGCGTCGGCTGGACACCCGGCCGGAGGACTATGAGGGCGCCGAGATCAGCGACGGTGCAGGAGAATTGGGCTTTTTCGCGCCGCACAGCTGGTGGCCCATCCTGGTGGCGCTGGCCGGATCGGTCGCGGCGGTCGGCATCGCGCTGTGGCTGCCCTGGTTGATCGTCGCCGGGGTGGTGTTCATCCTCGCGACGGCGGCCGGACTGGTCTTCGAGTACTACACGGGCCCCGAGAAGCACTGATTTGCGACTCAAAGGTCACAATCAGGGCATCACTTGATCCGGGCCCGTTTTCCGCGACTTCTTTGCTCTATCCCGTTCGGTAGGGTTTGCCCAGGCAACATGAGAAACTCCCAAGCGCGCGCGCACCGATGCAGCCGCGGGGCCTCGCGCGCTGGTGATGCAGTTGGACAGGGCAGGCAACTATGAGCGGGCCGAATCCTCCGGGATGGGAACCTGACGAACCCGATTCCGGCAGCGACCTCACCCACCAATCGGATTCCGGCCTCGACGCGGGACAAGACGCGGTCGAACCCCACGACGAGCTGGGCCCCATCGACGACAGCGCCGACAGCGCCGAGATCGCGGCGGCGGACCAGACGGGCCAGACGGACGCCTACTCGCGGGCGTATTCGGCTCCCGAATCCGAGCACTTCGTCACCGGCCCCTACCTGCCGGCCGACATGCGGCTGTACGACTACGACAGCTACGACGAGCCCGTCGACCCCGACGACGAACACCGCGCCCCGCGCTGGCCGTGGGTGGTCGGCATCGCCGCGATCGTGGCCGCGATCGCGCTCGTGGTCTCGGTGTCGCTGCTCGTCACGCGCACCGACACCAACAAGCTCGCCAACCCCGCCACCACCACCGTCCCGTCGACGCCGCCGATCCAGGACGAGATAACGACCACGAAGCCGCCGCCGCCTCCTCCGCCGCCACCGCCGACCACCGAGGCCCCCCCTCCGCCCACCGAAACCCAGACGGTGACGGTGACGCCCAGCCCGCCGCCTCCGCCGCCTCCGCCGCCCCCACCGGCGACGAGCACACCGGCGCCCCCGCCGGCGACCACGTCGTCCGCGGCGGCCTCGCCGCCGGCGACCACCACCCCGACCGGCCCGCGGCAAGTGACCTACTCGGTGACCGGCACCAAGGCCCCCGGCGACATCATTTCGGTGACCTACGTCGACGCGTCGGGCCGGTCGCGCACCCAGCACAACGTGTACATTCCCTGGTCGATGACCGTGACACCGATCTCGACGTCCGACGTCGGATCAGTCCAGGCGTCCAGCCTTTTCCGGGTCAGCCGGCTCAACTGCTCGATCACCACCAGCGACGGGACGGTGCTGTCGTCGAACAACAGCGACGCGCCGCAGACGAGTTGCTGATGGTCAGCAGGTATTCCGCCTATCGGCGGGGTTCGGACACCATTCCGCCGGATGTCATCGATCGCATACTGATGGGCGCGTGCGCCGCCGTCTGGTTGGTGCTGCTGGGCGTGAGCGTGGCCGCGGCCGTCGCGCTGGTGGACCTGGGCCGGGGCTTTCACAAGGCGGCCAGAGGATCGCACACCTCGTGGGTGTTGTACGCCGTCATCATCGTTTCCGCGCTGATCATCGCGGGGGCGATCCCGGTGCTGGTGCGGGCTCGTCGCATGGGTCTGATCGAGCCGGCAGCCCGGACGCCCGCGCGCCCGCCGAGCCGGCCTCCGGTGCGGCTGATGGCCCCCGCGCCGCGCACTGCGGCCGAGCGGGCCCGCCAGCCGCGGGCGGCGGAGCCGGCCGCCGAGTGGTCGGGCGCGGCGGTGGACCGGATCTGGTTGCGCGGCACCGTGCTTCTGGCGGGGACGATGGGCGCCGCGCTGATCGCGGCGGCCACGGCGACGTACCTGATGGCCGTCGGGCACGACGGCGGGTCCTGGGTGGGCTACGGGCTGGCCGGGGTCATCGTCGCAGGGATGCCGGTGGTGGAATGGCTGCACGTTCGCCAATTGCGCCACCGCGCTGATGGGCACTAGCCGCCCGCCTCGCGACACTTAAACGTGTGCGACGACACGCCGAAGCAGGTCGCAGCCAGTTAAGCCTCGTGGCGGCCGAGTATGACGGCGACCAACATCGCACCGACCGTCGCCAGTATGTCGCCAGTACGTCCGGCTGGATCGTCGTCCGGGTGATCGCTGAGGACAAACCCGAACACGTCGTGCATCGCGTTCGGGCCGCGTTGGCGCGCCGAGGGCACCGCGAAAGTTAAACCACCGCTACGGTTTTCGGCGTGTCGGGTGCGTGGTGTAAGTGTCGCGAACGCTAGTGCTCGCCGTTGGTGGAGCCGTTGGAGCCGTTGATGCTCTCCTGGTATTCGCGCAGCGCGGTGAGGGAGCGTTGCTCGCCGGAGTGCGCCGCCTCGCGCAGCGCGGCGTCCTCGGACGCCGGATCGGCGAACAAGAAGCTGCCGCTGCCCGGTGTGCCGGCGGAGCCCAGCTTGTTCATCCGCTTGGGCAGCGCCGCGCCCTCGTACTCCAGCGGGATCGGGTGGCCGTGGTCATCGACCGGTCCGAGCGGCTGATGCAGCTCGATGTAGGCACCGTGCGGCAGCCGCTTGATGATGCCCGTCTCGATGCCGTGCGCGAGCACGTCGCGGTCACTGCGCTGCAGACCGATGCACCACCGGTAGGTGATGAAGTAGACGAACGGCGGCAGGATCACCATGCCGATGCGCCCGATCCACGTCGTCGCATTCAGCGAGATGTGGAACTTGAACGCGATGATGTCGTTCATCGCGGCCAGGGTCAGCGCCATGTAGAAGGAGATCGCCATGGCTCCGATCGAGGTCCGCACCGGAACGTCACGCGGCCGCTGCAGCAAATTGTGGTGCGCGTAGTCGCCGGAGAACCGCTTCTCCAGGAACGGGTAGATGATCAGCAGGATGAACACCGCGCCCATGATCAGCGCGACCCAGACCGGGGCGGGGATGGTGTGGTGCCAGAAGTAGAACTCCCAGGGCGGCCAGATGCGGGCCAGGCCCTCCGTCCACATCATGTAGAAGTCGGGCTGGGAGCCCGCGGAAACCTGAGATGGCTTGTAGGGACCCAGGTTCCAGATCGGGTTGATCTGTAGCAGGCCACCCATCAGGCCCAGCACGCCGACGATGGCCGCGAAGAACGCGCCGGACTTCACCGCGAAGATCGGCATCACCCGCACGCCGACGACGTTGTGTTCGGTGCGGCCGGGGCCGGGGAACTGGGTGTGCTTCTGGAACCACACCAGCGCCAGGTGAAGACCGATCAGGGCCAGGATGATCCCCGGCAGCAGCAAAATGTGCAGCGCGTAGAGCCGGGGGATCAGGATGGTGCCGGGGAAGTCGCCGCCGAACAACGCCCAGTGCAACCAGGTCCCGATCACCGGCATGCCCAGCGTGATCGACGACAGCGCGGCGCGCAGGCCGATGCCCGACAGCAGGTCGTCGGGCAGCGAGTAGCCGAAGTAGCCCTCGAACATCGACAGGATCAGCAACAGGGAGCCGATCACCCAGTTGGCCTCGCGGGGACGGCGGAACGCTCCGGTGAAGAAGATGCGCGCGAGGTGCACCATGATCGCCCCGGAGAACATCAGGGCGGCCCAGTGGTGGATCTGGCGCACGAACAGGCCGCCGCGGACCTCGAACGAGATGTTCAGCGCCGATTCGTAGGCGCGCGACATCTCGACGCCGCGCAGCGGCTGGTAGATGCCGTTGTAGGTGACGTCGACCATGGACGGGTCGAAGAACAGCGTCAGGTACACGCCGGTGATCAGCAGGACGACGAAGCTGTACAACGCGATCTCGCCCAACAGGAACGACCAGTGGGTGGGGAAGACCTTGTTGAGCTGCCTACGCACCGCCGCCGACGGGTGATAGCGCGTGTCGATGTCCTCGCCTTGGCGGGCCAGGACGTCGCCGATCTTCGGGGGACTCAGTTTGGGACTCATGTTGTCGTCCTCTCCCAGAATGCCGGACCGACGGGCTCGATGAAGTCACCGTTGGCGACCAGATACCCGTTGGAGTCAATGGTGATCGGCAGTTGCGCCAACGCACGCGCGGCGGGGCCGAATATCGGCTTGGCGAAATGCAGTGCGTCGAACTGCGACTGGTGACACGGGCACAGGATTCGGTAGGACTGCTCCTCGTACAGCGACGCGGGGCAGCCCAGGTGCGAGCACACCTTGGTGTAGGCGAAGAATTCGCCCCAGTTGAAGCTTTCCTGACCCTGACGCTTGACCATCCGTGGCATGTCGGTCGGTCGAATGCGGATGAGCATCACCGGGTTTCGGACGCCCATCTGGATCGCGGTCAGCTTCTCGTGCGACTCGGGGGTGGTGCCGTCGCCGTCGGACTCGCGCCACGGGAAGACGGTCTCCATGCCGCCGGCGTCCATGTCCTCGGGGCGCATCTTGACGAACGGCGCTCCCGAATGCGACCCGGTGGCCCGCGCCAGGAAGATGGTCTCGCCGTGATAGCGCGGGGTCCAGCCCGACGTCCACAGCGCGGCCTTCATGCCGTCGGCGGTGGGCACGACGGGCTTCCACGGGTTCTTGATCAGGCCGCCGGCAAACGCGACCAAGGTGCCCAGGCCGAACGCGCCCAGACCCATGCCCAGCGACAGCCCGACGAGCTTGCGCCGCCCGATCGTCGAACCCTGGTAGGCGTCGCCCAGGTTCGCCACGACCGTCTTGCGGTCGATCTCGCGCGAGGCGCCGTCGTGGCGCTCCTGAATCGAGATCTCTTCCGGGATAAACCTTTTCTGGTAGAGCACGGCGCCGATCGCGATGCAGAGGATCGACATCCCGAAGGTGAAGCCGTACAGCGGGGTGGCCAGGTCGTAGAGGAAGCTGCCCGAGGCCTCCTTGGGCCGGTATTCCCACGGCCAGAACAGGAAGACCACCAGCAGCGCCAGCCCGAACCCGCCGCCCAGCAAAAGCCAACGCGCCACCGATCGCTCGGCACGCTTCTCGGCCTTGGTGCCCTCGAGGGGCCAGCGCGGCTCCTTGAAGACGGTCTCGACCCCGTCGAGCCTGCCGCCTAGCGTCACGAGTTCCTGCTGCGACATCGCGGCCAGCGCCGCCTCGTCGGGCTCCCGGCCCACCGGGTCCTTATCGGTGTCGCTCATGATGCTCGCGCCCCAATCCACAGTGCCAACCCGATGGCTGCCACCATCCCGATGATCCAGAAGGCCATGCCCTCGGGTGCGGGTCCGAATCCGCCGAGGCCATAGCCGCCCGGCTGCCGTTCTTCGCTGACCGCTTTGACGTAGCCGATGATGTCCTTCTTGGCGTCGAAGGACAGCTGGCGGTCGGAGAACTTCGGCATGTTCTGCGGGCCGGTCAGCATCGCGGTCAGGATCTGCTGCTCGTTGGCCGGACCCAGGTCGGGCGCGTACTTACCGGACGACAGCGCGCCGCCCTTGCCGGTGAAGTTGTGGCACGACGAGCAGTTCAGCCGGAACAGGTCGCCGCCGCGCCCCAGGTCTTCGCCGCGCAGCGAGTGCATCGCGAGGCTGCCGTCGGGGTTGCGCACGACGGTGGGTCCACCGCCGTTGGCCTGCACGTACGCACCGATCGCGTCGATCTGAGCCTCGTCGAAGATCGGTTCCTTGCGCGGTGCCTGCGCCTCGCCGCGCATCGCGGGCATCCGGCCGGTGGACACCTGGAAGTAGACGGCCGCCTCGCCGACGCCGACCAGGCTCGGCCCGTGGTCGACCACGCCCTGCAGGTTGGCGCCGTGGCAGGACACGCAGGACGTCTCGAACAGCTGCTTGCCGGTGCGCAGCAGCGCCGACGACGACTCGTCGGCGACGGCCACCTGCGGGGTAGGGGTCAGCACGGCCGCCAGGCCACCGGCGATGGTCAGCGCGATCAGCAGCAGCAAGCCCCCCGACAGCCGGCGCCGCAGGCGCCGTCGCGAGCGATCACGCTGCCCTTTTCGCGGCTGACCGCGCCGCGCACCGTTTCGGGTAGACCCCAGTTTCTTCAACCGAGCACTCCTGTCCGTCTAGGTCTAGCGCCGGCTCATCGGATGAAATAGATCACGGTGAACAGCGCGATCCACACGATGTCGACGAAATGCCAGTAGTAGGAGACGACGATGCTGGCCGTCGCCTGCGCGGGCGTGAACTTGCTCATCGCGGTGCGGGCCAGCAGGAAAATAAAGGCGATCAAGCCGCCCGTCACGTGCAGGCCGTGGAAGCCGGTGGCCAGGTAGAAGACGGTGCCGTAGGCGCTGCCGGGGATGGTCGTCCCGTGCGACATCAGGTGGTAGTACTCGTAGCCCTGGCCGAGGACGAAGAACAGGCCCATCAGGAACGTGATCACATACCAGCGGCGCAGGCCGAACACGTCACCGCGTTCGGCCGCGAACACGCCCATCTGACACGTGAACGACGACGCGATCAGCACGAGAGTCACCGGCACGGCCTGGTAGAGATTCAACTCGGTGGGCGGCGGCGGCCACTTCCCGCCGGCCTGTGCCCGCGCCGTGAAGTACATCGCGAACAGGCCAGCAAAGAACATGAGTTCGCTGGAAAGCCAAACTATGGTGCCGACGGCCACCATGTTGGGCCGATTCAGCGAATGCACTCGCGACGTGATCGCAGTACCCGAGGTCCCCACAGCGCTGGTCACATCCGCAAGTATGACGCTTTGTAGTTGTCGAACTCTACCCGGGTCGGAAATTTCGCGAATCGGCGTTTCCGGCACCCTGAGCGGCCCCCCGTCCGGCAACGGTTGGGGGCGCGGTGATCCTCGTGGGACCATCGGCGCGTGCCCGCGTCACCCGAACCCGCTGAGACCCCCGGTGAGCCGCCGTCGTGGTCCCGGGTCCTCGGCCGCCTGACGGGCGGGCAGGACCTGGCGCGGGGCCAGGCCGGCTGGGCGATGGACCAGGTCATGTCCGGCGACGCGAGCCCCGCCCAGATCGCCGCCTTCGCGGTGGCGATGACGATGAAGGTACCCACCGCCGCCGAGGTGAGCGAGCTGGCCGACGTCATGCTCAGCCACGCCCGCGCGATGCCCGCCGCGGGAATTCCCGACGACGCGGTCGACATCGTGGGCACCGGGGGCGACGGCGTCAACACGGTCAACCTGTCCACGATGGCGTCGATCGTGGTGGCCGCCGCCGGGGTGCCGGTGGTCAAGCACGGCAACCGGGCGGCGTCGTCGCTGTCCGGGGGCGCCGACACGCTGGAGGCGCTCGGGGTGCGCATCGACGCGGAACCCGACGAGGTCGCGCGCAGCGTCGCCGAAGTCGGGATCGGGTTCTGCTTCGCGCCTTTGTTTCACCCGTCCTACCGGCACACCTCCGTCGTCCGCCGCGAGATCGGGGTGCCGACGGTGTTCAATCTCCTTGGGCCCCTTACCAATCCGGCCAGACCGCGGGCGGGTTTGATCGGCTGCGCGTTCGCCGATCTCGCCGAGGTGATGGCCGGGGTGTTCGCGTCGCGCCGGTCCAGCGTGCTGGTGGTGCACGGCGACGACGGCCTCGACGAGCTGACCACCACCACCACGAGCACGATCTGGCGGGTGCAGGCGGGCACGGTGGACCGGCTGACGTTCGACCCGGCCGGCTTCGGGTTCGACCGCGCCGAGCTGCACGAGCTGGTCGGGGGCGACGCCCAGGCCAACGCCGCCGAGGCGCGTGCGGTGCTGGGCGGGGCCAAGGGCCCGGTCCGCGACGCCGTCGTGCTCAACGCCGCCGGGGCGATCGTCGCCCACGCCGGCCTATCCAGCCGCGCCGAATGGCTGCCGGCCTGGGAGGACGGGCTGCGGCGGGCCTGCACGGCCATCGACTCCGGGGCGGCCGAAAAGCTGCTCGCGCGATGGGTGCGGTTCGGCCAGCAGCCCTGACTCGACCTGCGCCAGATCCTGTTGGGAGGCCAGCCGCGCCGAGCGGGCCAGCGCGGCCCACGCCGACCAGGCGCCGGCCGCCCGCACCGGCGAGGCCCATCCGTCGTCGGTGGCGCCCGAAACCCGCACGATGCGCACGCCGGGCGCGGCCAGCCAGCGCGCGATGAGGGCCGTCTCCTCCACCAGCGCGCCCCCGAGGGGGGCCGCCGCGCGCAGGATCGCCTGTGCGCCAGCGTGAATCGCGTCGATCACCGGCATCGGCGGCACCCCGCGCCTGGCCGTGCCGGCCGCCGCGAGCTGCCCGTAGCGAACGACGGCCAGGTGGTAGCCGCCCTGGCCGTCGGGCGCGGCGGCGATCAGCTCGGGCAGCGCGGCCAGCGCCCGCAGCCGCTGGCCGCGCCACAGCACCTCGATGGCGGCCGCGACGCGGTCGCGCAGCCGCGCCGCGCTCTCGAAGTGTCGTTGCTCGGCAAGCGCCGTGACCTGGTGTACGGCGGCGGCGAGGGGGCCGTCGTCGAGCCCGTCGATCAACGCCGCGACCCGCGCCACCGCCGCGGCGTACTGGGTGGCCGTGGCGCCGCGCTGCGCCGGACACGGCGACACCTCGACCTCCGGACAGGCCGGCCCGTGCAGCGCCGAGCGGCCCAGCCGCGAGGTGCAGGTCCGGGCGCCGGTGAACCGCGCCAACACGGCCGCCGTTTCGGCGGCGTCGGCGCGGGACCGAAACGGCCCGACGGCGCGGTCGTGGCGCGGCGCCCGCACCGCCGCCAGCCGCGGAAACGCCTCGTCGGTGAGGGCCAGCCACCACCACCGCTGCGGGAACCGGGACCGCCGGTTGTAGGGCGGGGCGTGGGCGGCCAGCATCCGCAGCTCTCGCACGCCGGCCTCCAGCGCGTGCGCGCACTCGATGTGGTCGACGGCGCCGGCCAGCGTGACCATCTCCTTCATCCGGCCGCGGGGATCGGCGCCGGTGAAGTACTGGCCCACCCGTCGCCGCAGGTCGACGGCGGTCCCGACGTAGAGCACCTCGCCCGCCGGTCCGCGGAACAGGTAGACCCCGGGCCGGTGTGGCAGCCCTTCGGCCAGCACTTTTTTGCGGCGCTGGGCCGGCGTCACGTCGGGCAGGTAGGAGCGCAGGTCGGCGTAGGTGTGCACGCCCTGGTTGCCGACTCGCTCGATGAGCGCGTGCAACACCTCGACGGTGGCGCGGGCGTCGTCGAGCGCGCGGTGCGTCGGCTGCGCGGCCACGGCGAACAGCCGCGCCAGCGCGGCCAGCCGCACGCTGGGGGCTTCCTCGCGGCTGAGCACCCGGCGGGCCAGGCGGACCGTGCACAGCACCGGCGGCCGGGGCCAGGCGATGTCGCATCGCCGGGCGGCGGCCCGCAGGAATCCGACGTCGAACCCGGCGTTGTGCGCGACCAGCACCGCGCCCCCGGCGAACTCGAGAAACATCGGCAGCACGGCGTCGATGGTCGGGGCGTCGCACACCATCGCCGTCGTGATGCCGGTGAGCTGGACGATCTGGGGCGGGATGCTGCGCTGCGGGTCGACGAGGGTGGCGAACTCGCCCAGCACGACGCCGCCGCGGACCTTGACCGCCCCGATCTCGGTGATGGCGTCGCAGGGCGCGCCGTCGGCGCTTTTCGTGCGCCCGCCGGTGGTCTCCAGGTCCACCACGACGAAAGTCGTTTCGCGCAAAGGGAGTTCGTCGACGGGGGAGGCGGCTGGGTCCCAGCGCGGGCCCAAGTCGGCGAAACTCAGCTGAGTCGCACCGCTCGCACCCATGGCGGTGACGTTAGGCATGTCCACCGACAGCGGTGGGGTTCCCACGCCGGGAGGGACGCGGCGGGCAATACATGTCGGTGGCCGTCGTTAGCGTGCGGGTATGAGCTTCACGAGGCCAGACCGAGAGGACGGCACCTGATGGCATACGGCAACGGCAAGGCGCACCCCGACGGGGGTGCGCCGGTGGTGATCGATTGTGACGACTGCGCGGTGCGCGGCCCGGGCTGCCGCGACTGCGTGGTCAGCGTCCTGCTCGGGGTGCCGGAGACGTTGTTGCAGGACGAGCGGGAGGCCCTCGAGGTGCTCGCGGAGGTCGGGCTGGCGCCGCGGTTGCGTCTGGTGCCGATTCATCGCGGCCGCGGGTCTGGTGTAGCTTAATTGCCTTGTGCGCCAAAACCGCTGGACCGTCTTAGGGGATTGCCATCATTCACAAAGTAAGGCCAGAAATCTTTCCGATTTCTTAACGATCCCGCTTGGACAAACGTCGATATCGTTTCGTAACCTGTTTGAGACCTAAACTCGTCCGACGGCGCACCGGCAGTGCCAGGCATAAGCCGTCCTAGGCCGTTTAAGGATGCAATTTTGAGCTTCGCTAGTAGGTACCCGCGTGCGCGTGTCATTACACGTACTGCCCTCGGGACGTTAGCGGGCTTGACCGTCTTCGCGGGGACTTTTGCCGCGAATTCCTCGGCGGATCCGGCCGAGGACGCGCTGGCGAAACTCAACCAGCTGTCGCGTCAGGCCGAGCAGACCACCGAGGCGATGCACACCGCACAGCTCGACCTCAACCAAAAGCTGGCGGCCCAGCAGGCGGCGGAGAAGAAGCACGCCGACGACCAGGCCGCGGTGGATTCGGCGAAGGCGCGCCTGGCCGCCTTCCAGGGAGCCGTCAACAAGCTCGCCGCCGCGCAATACATGGGCGGCCGCGTCGACGGCATGGAGGCGATGCTGACCGCGGGGTCGCCCCAGGGCCTGATCGACAAGCTGGCCGTGCAGCGGCTGATGGCTACCCAGATGCGCACACAGATGACGAACTACCGCATCGCCGGTGAGCAGGCCGCCAAGGCCGAGCAGGCATCCGCCAAGTCCGCCGCCGACGCGAAGAGCGCGGCCGAGCAGGCCGCCGCGGTACGGGCGAGCCTGCAGTCCAAGCAGAGCCAGCTGCAGGTGCAGATCGCCGTCGTCAAATCGCAGTACGTGTCCCTGACGCCGCAACAGCGCACCGCGCTCGCCGACCCCGGGCCCGTCCCGGCGGGTCTCCCGGCTCCGGGCGCGCCGGCGCCGGACGCGGCGCCACCCGGCGCGCCGCCGGGCGACGCCCCGCCCCTCAGCGCGATGATGCCCGGAATGCCCGGTCCCGGGGTGCCCGGAATGGCCCCCGGCGGTGTGGGCGGCGGTGACCGTGCGACCGTCGTGCAGGCCGCGCTGACCCAGGTCGGCTCGCCCTATGTGTGGGGCGGTGCCGCACCCGGCGGGTTCGACTGCTCCGGTTTGGTGATGTGGGCGTTCCAGCAGGCCGGCATCTCGCTGCCGCACTCCAGCCAGGCGCAGGCCCAGGGCGGTCAGCCGGTGGCGATGTCGGATCTGCAGCCCGGCGACGTGGTGACCTTCTATAACGACGCGTCACACAGCGGCCTTTACGTCGGTGACGGCATGGTGATCCATTCCTCCACCTACGGCCAGCCGGTGCGGGTGGTTCCGATGAATGCTGCAGGCCCAGTCCACGACGTCCGCCGCTACTGACCGTCCTGCCTGGCATCGGCGGCTGCCGATCCTGCTGGCTTGGGTGTTTGCCCTCGAGCTAATTGTGGCCGCGGCCGTGCCCTTCGACGAGGCCGCCGACAGCCAGGCAAGACACGCGCAACTGGTCACGCCCGCGCGCAGCCAGGCCGGTGCCGGGGCGAAATCGCTGGTGGTCGGCGACCGCACCGTTCGGCTGGTCGGACTGGGCGGCCCGGCCAGCGACCGGCTGCTGTCCCGGGTGGCGGCCAACATCGGCGCCTCGATCAAGGCGGTGGAGGCCTTCTGGGGTGTCGACTGGCCGCGCGAGATCTCCGTGCTCGCCGCCGGCTCCGACGAACAGTTTCGCGCCGCGGCCGGCGGTGGACCGCCGTCGCAGTGGGCCGACATCGCGGCCGTGACGGTCGCCGAGCGCGTCGACCCCGTCCACCGGGTGGTGCTCGGCCAACGGATCGTGTTCGCGCCGGGCGCTGCCAACATGAACGAGGGTGCGCTGCGAATTGTCTTGACGCACGAGCTTTTTCACTACGCCGCCCGCCCTTACACCACGTCGGATGCGCCCGAGTGGCTCACCGAGGGGGTGGCCGATTTCGTCGCCCGGCCGCAGACCCCGGTGCCCGCCGATGCGTTGCCGGTGCCGCTGACGCTGCCGACCGATGCCGACCTGGAGGCGCCGGGGCCGCAGCGCTCGCTGGCGTATGACCGCGCGTGGTGGTTCGCCCGGTTTGTGGCCGACACCTACGGGCCGCCCAAGTTGCGCGACCTGTACCTGGCCAGTTGCGGTGTGGGGCACACCGACGTGCCCACCGCCGTGCACGCGGTCCTCGACATCGACCCCGCCGGGCTGCTGGTGCACTGGCACCAGTGGGCGGCCCGCTAGTGCGGGATTGCCTGACTCCTCCTCAGACCGTGACACGGTCTGCATCGTCGCCAGGCTAGCCTACGCAGGTGAGCCGGGTCCTGCTGGTAACCAACGACTTTCCGCCCCGCCCGGGCGGCATCCAGTCCTACCTTGGCGAGTTCGTCGGGCGGCTGGCCGGCGCCGGCTCGCACTCCGTGCTGGTGTACGCGCCGCAATGGAAGGGCGCCGACGCTTTCGACGACGCCGCCGAGGCGGCCGGGTACCGGGTGGTGCGCCACCCGGGCACCCTCATGCTGCCGGGCCCGGCGGTGGACGGGCGGATGCGCCGGCTGATCGGGGAGCACGGGATCGACACCGTCTGGTTCGGTGCGGCCGCGCCGCTGGCGCTGCTGGCGCCGCGCGCCCGGCAGGCGGGGGCGACCCGGGTGCTGGCCAGCACGCACGGCCACGAGGTCGGCTGGTCGATGCTTCCGGTCGCGCGGTCGGTCCTGCGTCGCATCGGCGACGGCACCGACGTCGTCACGTTCGTGAGCCGCTACACCCGGTCGCGCTTCGCGTCGGCGTTCGGCCCCGAGGCGAGGCTGGAATACCTGCCGCCCGGCGTGGACATCGACCGGTTTCGGCCCGATCCGGCCGCCCGGGCCGAGCTGCGTGCGCGCTACGGGCTCGGCGAGCGGCCGACCGTGCTGTGCCTGTCGCGGCTGGTGCCGCGCAAGGGTCAGGACGCCCTGATCAAGGCGCTGCCCTCGATCCGGCGGCGGGTGGACGGGGCGGCGCTGGTCATCGTCGGCGGCGGACCGTACTTGGACGCGCTGCGCAAGCTGGCCACCGACTGCGGCGTGGCCGAGCACGTGACGTTCACCGGTGGTGTGCCGGCCGCCGAACTGCCGGCCCACCACGCGCTGGCCGACGTCTTCGCGATGCCGTGCCGCACGCGCGGCGCCGGCATGGACGTCGAGGGCCTGGGCATCGTCTTCCTGGAGGCCTCCGCGACGGGCGTGCCGGTGATCGCCGGCCGCTCGGGCGGGGCCCCGGAAACCGTGCGGCACAACAAGACTGGGCTGGTGGTCGACGGCCGCTCGGTGGATGAGGTCGCCGAGGCCGTCGGGGAGTTGCTGGCCGATCCGGAGCGGGCCGCCGCGATGGGCGCGGCCGGCCGCGAGTGGGTGACGTCCCAGTGGCGCTGGGACACGCTGGCGACGCGGCTGGGCGACCTGCTGCGCGGCTAACAGCAGTGTTCGCCGGGCCCGGCCCGGCCACCAGACGTAAAAGCCCCCATTTCCGCGCCGAAATGGGGGCTTTTACGTCTGCTGGCGGTTAATCCTTCTCGTAGATCGATTCGATGTCGGAGGCGAACTTCTCGGCCACCACGTTGCGCTTGACCTTCATCGTCGGCGTCAGCTCGCCGGTATCCTCGGTGAAGTCCACCGGCAGGATGCGGAACTTGCGGATCGACTCCGCGTGCGACACCGCCAGGTTGGCATTCTTGACGGCCGCGTCGATCTCGGCGAACAGGTCGGGGTCGGTGGCCAGATCGCCCACCGACGCGTCGGCTGGCTTTTGGTTGCGTTCCTTCCAGGGGCCGAACGCCTCGGGGTCGATGGTGATCAGCGCGCCGATGAACGGCTTGGCGTCGCCCACTACCATGGCCTGGCTGATGAGCGGGTGCGCCCGCAGCTGGTCCTCGAGCACCGCGGGAGCGACGTTCTTGCCGCCGGCGGTCACGATGATCTCCTTCTTGCGGCCGGTGATCTTCAGGAAGCCGTCCTCGTCCAGTGCGCCCAGGTCGCCGGTCTTGAACCAGCCGTCGGTGAACGCGTCACGGGTGGCTTGCTCGTTGTGCCAGTAGCCGCTGAACACCACGCCGCCGCGCACCAGCAGCTCGCCGTCCTCGGCGATGCGCATGCTGTTGCCGGGCAACAACGTTCCGACGGTCCCGATCTTGACGTTGCCGACCTGGTTGACCGTGATGGCCGAGCTGGTCTCGGTCAGGCCGTAGCCCTCGTGGATGGTCAGGCCCACCCCGCGGTAGAAGTGGCCCAGCCGCGCGCCCAGCGGAGCGCCACCCGACACGGAGGCGTGGCAGTCGCCGCCCAGCGCCGCGCGCAGCTTGTGGTAGACCAGCCGGTCGAAGAGCGCGTGCCGGGCCCGCAGCAGCAGGCCCGGTCGCCCGCCGTCGGCGTGGGCCTGGCTCCAGTCGACCGCGGTTTGCACGGCCATCGCGAAGATCCGGCCGTTGCCGTCGTTGGCGGCGTTCTGCTCGGCGGTGTTGTACACCTTTTCGAACACCCGCGGCACCGACACCACCACCGTCGGCTTGAACACCGCGAACATCGGCAGCAGGTTCTTGATGTCGCTGGTGAAACCGACCGTCACCTTGTTGGCGAACGCGGACAGGGTCAGCGACCGGGCCAGCACGTGGGCCAGCGGCAGGAACACCAGCAGCCGCTGACCCTCGTTCAGCAGGGTCGGCAGGCATTCCTTGGCGCCCCGGCTCTCGTAGAGCAGGTTGGAATGGGTGAGCTGGCAGCCCTTGGGCCGCCCGGTGGTGCCCGAGGTGTAGATCAGGGTCGCCGGGTCGTCGGCGCGCAGGGCGTCGAGTCGGGCGGTCAGTTCGGCCGGCTCGACGTCGGCGCCGGCCTCGACAAGCTGCTCGAGCGCCTTGGGGCCCGAACCGTCGATGTGCAGCACCCGGCGCAGCTCGGGCAGCTCGGCGGTGAGCTCGGTGACCATGGCGGCGTGGGCGTCGGTCTCGGCGAAGGCCACCACCGCTCCCGAGTCCTGCAGCACCCAGCGCACCTGCTCGGCCGACGACGTCTCGTAGATCGGCACGGTGACCGCACCCACCGCCAGGATCGCGAGGTCCAGGATCGCCCACTCGTAGCGGGTGGCAGAAAAGATGGACACCCGGTCGCCGGCCTGCACCCCGAGGGAGATCAGCCCCAGCGCGGCGGCACGCACCTCCTTGGCCGCCTCGGCGCAGGTGACGTCGGTCCAGACCCCGTCGATCTGCCGTTGGAAGATGACGAAGCTGGGGTCGTCGCGCTCGTGCTCGAAGACCATGGCCGCGACGTTTTCGTGCTCGCCGACGGTAAAGCGGGCGGGGACGCTGTACTCACGCACTCTGGTGACCTCGATTGGCTCGTGAAGTTGCCCGCCCCGTTGCGGGGCCGGCTTGCTGTTGCCCAGCCTAATCCGCGAATTTGCGCAGCATGGCTGAGGTCGGCCGGGCCGCCGCGAAGCTTTCGGCGTACCGCCGGGTGCCTAGACGCGGGCGATCCGGATCGGTGTGTGAAGCTATGGCGGTGAACAGCATTCAGATCGCCGACCAGACGTTCGTCGCCGCCGACGGCGCGCGGGTGGGCGCCGTGGTCGCCGACCCGTCGTCGTGGCGCCGGTGGTGGCCGGACCTGCGGCTGCAGGTCGTCGAGGACCGCGCCGAGAAGGGGATCCGGTGGACGGTCACCGGCGCGCTGACCGGCACCATGGAGATCTGGCTGGAGCCGTCGCTGGACGGGGTGGTGCTGCATTACTTCCTGCACGCCGAACCGACCGGCGTGGCGGCCTGGCAGCTGGCAAAGTTGAACTTGGCGAAGATGACGCACCGCCGTCGGGTGGCGGGAAAGAAAATGGCGTTCGAGGTCAAAAGGACGGCGGAACGTTCGCGTCCGGTCGGCGTTTCTCCGGTAGCTTAACCGGATCAAGGTTGGGCGGTAGGAGTACCGTTTCGCCCCGAAGGCCGGGGTAGTCCTGTACGTACGGGGCTTACTCGCTTGCGGGAGAGAGGGCATCAGCCAGGTGGCGGAAAAGACGACGCAGACCATCCACATCGACGCCGATCCGGGCACGGTCCTGGAGGTGATCGCCGACATCGATTCCTACCCGGAGTGGATCTCGGAGTACAAGGAAGCCGAGGTGCAGGAGCGGGGCGCCGACGGCTACCCGAAGACGGTGCGATTCGTGATGGACGCCGGGGTCATCAAGGACACCATGGTCATGTCCTACAAGTGGCCCAAGGACCGCCAGTCGCTGAGCTGGACCCTGGTCTCCAGCTCCCTGCTACGCTCGCTCGAAGGCTCGTATCGCTTGGCGCCCAAGGGATCCGGTACGGACGTCACCTATGAACTCTCGGTCGACCTGGCCATCCCGATGATCGGACTGCTCAAGCGCAAGGCCGAGCGGCGCCTGACCGACACCGCGTTGAAGGATCTAAAGAAACGAGTCGAGGCTGAGTGAGTCCAGCGCCACCCCGGCCCGGATCAGCCTGTTCGTTGGGAAGGGCGGGGTAGGAAAGTCCACCCTGGCAGCTGCCACCGCGGTCGGCGACGCGGCCACGGGGCAGCGGGTGCTGGTGGTGTCGACCGATCAGGCGCACTCGCTCGGCGACGTGCTCGGTGTCCCGGTCCCGCCCAGCGGTGAGGGCGAGCTGGTGCGGGTGCTCGCCGATGACGCGGAGGCCGGCGGCGGCTTCCTCGACGCGCTGGCGCTGGACACCCTGGCACTGCTGGAGGCCCGGTGGCACGACGTGGTCAGCACGTTGGACGGCCGGTTTCCCGACTCCGAGTTGAGCACCATTGCGCCCGAAGAACTTTCGGCGTTGCCGGGCGTCCAGGAAGTGCTGGGCCTCTACGCGGTCGGGCAGCTGGCGGCCTCGGGGCGCTGGGATCGCATCGTCGTCGACTGCGCCTCGACCGCGGATGCGTTGCGCATGCTGACCCTGCCCGCCACCTTCGGGCTCTACGTGGAACGCGCGTGGCCACGCCATCGCCGGCTGTCCATCGCCGCTGACGACGCCCGCTCGGGTGCGATGGTGGAGCTGCTGGAGCGCATCAGCGCCAGGGTCGATCGCCTCAGCGAGTTGCTGACCGACGGGGATCTCGTCACCGCGCATCTGGTGCTCACTCCCGAGCGGGTGGTGGCCGCCGAGGCGGTGCGCACGCTGGGTTCGCTGGCATTGATGGGGGTGCGGGTCGAGGAGCTGATCGTCAATCAGGTCCTGACGGAGGACGAGTCCTACGAGTACCGCAACCTGCCCGAGCACCCGGCGTTCTATTGGTACGCCGAGCGCATCGCCGAACAACGCGTCGTGCTCGACGAACTCGACGCCACCATCGGCGACGTGGCGCTGGTGCTGACCCCGCACCTGCCCGGCGAGCCGATCGGCCCCAAGGCGCTGGGTGCGCTGCTCGACAGCGCCCGTCGACGCGGCGGGGCGCCGCCGCCGGGGCCGCTGCGGCCCGTCGTGGACCTCGAATCCGGGTCGGGGCTTGGGTCGATATACCGTATGCGGCTAACGTTGCCCCAACTTGATCCCGGAGGGCTTTCGTTGGGCCGAGTCGAGGACGACCTGATCATCAGCGCTGGAGGGTTGCGGCGCAGGGTCCGGTTGGCGTCGGTGCTGCGGCGCTGCACGGTGCTCGACGCGCACCTGCGGGGCGGTGAGCTGACTGTTCGCTTTCGACCGGATCCGGAGGTGTGGCCTAAGTGAGTGGGGCTCATTCCGAAATCGGTCCGGAGTTGCGCAGGCTCGCCCAGGCGATCCTGGACGGGATCGACCCGGCGGTGCGAACGGCGGCGGCGTTGACGGCGGGCGGCGGCGTCGGGACCGGCAAGTGCCAGCAGGTGTGGTGCCCGGTGTGCGCGCTGGCCGCGTTGGCGACCGGTGAGCAGCACCCGTTGCTCACCGTGATCGCCGACCACAGCATCGCCTTGCTGGAGGTGATCCGCGGGATCGTCAACGACGTCAACGACATCGACCGTTCGCCGACGCCGCCACCTGACGGGTCGCCCGGCGGCCCCGGCGCGGAGCCCCCCGACGGTGACGGCACCGTCAAGACCCGATACCAGCCCATCCCGGTCACCGTCGAGGAGTGACCCGCCCGCGGACAAGGTGGTCCCTTTCGCCGGGGATCGGTACAGTTGGCCAGAACACTGCGGGTGGCGGGAGCGAGAGGGAGGGCCATGTGGTACTGGCTATTCAAGTACGTTCTGCTGGGCCCGCCGCTGTCTCTGCTTGGCCGACCGAAAGTTGAAGGGCTGGAATACGTTCCGACTTCCGGACCGGCGATCCTGGCGAGTAACCATCTCGCCGTGATGGACAGCTTCTTCCTGCCGCTGGTGGTCCGGCGCCGGATCACCTTCCTGGCGAAGTCCGAATATTTCACCGGCACCGGCCTGAAGGGCTGGTTCAGCCGGTGGTTCTTCACCGCCGTCGGGCAGGTGCCGATCGACCGCACCGACGCCGACGCCGCGCAGGCCGCGCTCAACACCGCGGAGCAGGTGCTGAAGCAGGGCAAGCTGCTGGGCATGTACCCCGAGGGCACCCGCTCGCCCGACGGCCGGCTGTACAAGGGCAAGACCGGGCTGGCGCGCCTCGCGCTGCACACCGGTGTCCCGGTGATCCCGGTGGCGATGATCGGCACCAATGTGGTCAACCCGCCGGGCACCACGATGCTGCGCTTCGGGCGCGTCACGGTGCGGTTCGGCAAGCCGATGGACTTCTCCCGGTTCGAGGGAATGGCCGGCAACCGCTTCATCGAGCGGGCCGTCACCGACGAAGTGATCTACGAGCTGATGCGGCTCTCCGGGCAGGAGTACGTCGACATCTACGCGGCCAGCATCAAGGAGCGCAGCAACGGCGACGGATCGACCGGTGAGGCGGCGCGGATCCCCGAGACGGCCGTCGGCTAGCTCGCGGCCGATACCGGCGTCAGCGGGCGCGCGGCCGAATCCCGCGCTGTCGCCCGCGCGGTGACGGTCAACCCGGCCGCGACGATGACCGCCAGCGCCCACCACACGTAGGACGCCCCGACGAGTTGGCGCCACCAGTTGGCGGCGGTCTCGTGGTGCTTGGGCAGCAGGTCGATCGGCGTCCACCTCATCAGCGCCACCCCGACGGCGCTGAGCACGCCCAGCGCGACGTTGCGGCGCCGCCAGGCCAGCACCCCGGTCACCAGCACCGTCGGCAGCGCCCAGACCCAGTGGTGCGACCACGACACCGGGGAGACCACCAACCCGAACAGGGCGACGCAGATCACCGCCATGATGGGCTCGTCGGCCCGCAGCACCCGCCGCATCGCCCAGATCGTCGCCGCCAGCACCAGCAGGCACGCGGCGACCCACAGCGGGAATCGCTCGTGCTCGTCGAGCCCCAGCCGCGCCAGGGCGCCCGCGATGTTTTGGTCGGTGTTCAGCGCGGCCTCACCGATCCGGTCGGTGTGGTGGACGGTGCGGGTCCAGTACTCCCATGAATCGCTCCAGGCCAGCGCGAAGCCCAGCAGGGTCATCGCCACGAACGACGCCATGGCCGTCAGGGCCGCGCGGTTGTCGCGGCGCAGCAGGAAGTAGAGCAGGAAAACCGCCGGGGTGAGTTTCAGCGCGATGCCCAGGCCCAGCAGCACCCCGCGCGGCCACGGCGTGCGGCGCGGCACGCAGTCGGCGATCACCAACGTCATCAGCACGACGTTGATCTGGCCGAACGCGAAGTTGGAAACCACCGGCTCCAGCCAGGTGGCCGCCGCGGCCGTGATGAGCACCGCCAACCACAGCCTCCGCAGCCACGCCGGGCCGCCCAGCACGGCCGACGTGCTCCACACGTCCAGGCCGGTCAGCAGGATCGTGGTCGAGACGATCAGCAGCACCAGCGTCAACACCGTGATCGCCACGCTGGCCGCCGGCATGTGCAGCCAAGAGAACGGGCAGAACACGATGGCGGCCAGCGGCGGATAGGTGAACGGCAGGTTCAGCCCGATCGGTGTGTGGAACTTCACGTCGCCGCGGTAGAGGGGATGGTTGTCCAGCCAGGCCTGCCCGCCCATCTGATAGATGTCGATGTCGATGCGATACGGCGTGTGCCCGAACAGGTCCACGGCCACGTAAATCGTCGCTGCGGCCGCGGCCAGCCAGGCCAGGCACCACAGCAATACCCGCCCGGGGCCACGTTTCGTTACGAAGCCCGCGCCGGGCGCCCGCCATCTACTCATGTCGGAAAACAGCGTAATGGGTGCCGGCACCTCCGACGTGTCGCAGCGCGGCTCCCGCGTTGCCCGGAAATGCAGGCGTAGGTTTCTGGAGTGCTCCACTGGTTCGTGTTCGGGGTGGCCCACTGGTTCGCGCACGACATCATCGACCGCGGCCGGCTCCCGTTACTGTGCTGCCTGGTCGCGTTCATCCTGACCTTTTTCGTCACGCGGACGTGCGTGCGGGTGATCCGCCACCGCGCCCAAACCGGTCGTTCGGCGCGATGGTGGCAACCGCGCAACGTTCACATCGGGGAGGTGCATATCCACCACGTGGCGTTCGGCGTGGTGCTGGTGATGCTCTCGGGGTTGACGTTGGTGACCCTGTCCGTCAGCGGGCAGGAGCCCGAATTCACCTTGGCGGCAACCCTTTTCGGGATCGGCGCCGCGCTGGTCCTCGACGAGTACGCGTTGATCCTGCACTTGTCCGACGTCTACTGGGAAGAGGACGGCCGCACGTCGGTGGACGCGGTGTTCGCGGCGGTGGCGGTGGCCGGGCTGTTGATGATGGGCCTGCACCCGCTGATGTTCTTCCTTCCGTTCTGGCACGGCGCCGACGCGGTGGTGCTGCGCGCCGGGGTGGCCGGTGAGCTGGTGTTCACGTTGCCCCTGGCTGTGGTGGTGGTGCTGAAGGGCAAGGTGTGGACCGGTTTGCTGGGCATGTTCATCGTCGTGCTGCTGGTCATCGGCGCGATCCGGTTGTCGCGTCCGCACGCCCCGTGGGCCCGGTGGCGCTACACCACCCAGCCGGACAAGATGCGGCGTGCGCTGCAGCGGGAACGGCGGCTGCGCCGCCCGGTGGTGCGGGTCAAGCTGTGGGTGCAGTGCGCGATCGCCGGAACTCCGCGCCTGCCCGACGAGCGCCTGGTCGACGCAACGCTCGACCACGACGTGCACGCCGCACCGCCGCCGACGGGGCCCATCCTGATCAGCCGATAGTTGCCGCCGGGACTTGTCCTAGGCTTTCGCGGGTGCGGTACTTCTACGACACGGAATTCATCGAGGACGGCCGCACCATCGAACTGATCTCGATCGGGGTGGTCGCCGAGGACGGCCGCGAGTACTACGCCGTGTCCACCGAATTCGATCCCGAGCGCGCCGGCAGTTGGGTGCGCGCCAACGTGCTGCCCAAGCTGCCGCCCCCGTCGTCGCAGCTGTGGCGCTCGCGCAAGCAGATCCGCCAGGACCTGGAGGAGTTCTTCGGCGTGGGGGGGACCGAGCCGATCGAACTGTGGGCCTGGGTGGGCGCCTACGACCACGTGGCGTTGTGCCAGCTGTGGGGCGCGATGCCCGCGCTACCCCAGGCGATACCCCGCTTCACCAGGGAAGTGCGTCAGCTGTGGGAGGAGCGGGGATCCCCCCGGATGCCGCCGCGGCCGCGAGACGCCCACGACGCCCTGGTCGACGCCCGCGATCAGCTCCGCCGATTCCGGCTGATCACCTCCGGCGACGACGTTCGCCCTGATCAGTCGTGATCAGGCACTGTTCGGACCCGGTTACCATGGACCGATGAACTGGACCGTCGACATACCGATCGACCAGCTGCCGCCGCTGCCGCCGCTCTCGACCGAGCTGCGTACGCGGCTGGACGCCGCGCTGGCCAAGCCGGCCGCCCAGCAGCCCAGCTGGGACGCGGAACAGGCCGCCGCGATGCGCACGGTCCTCGAGAGCGTGCCGCCGGTGACGGTGCCGTCAGAGATCGTGCGGCTGCAGGACCAGCTGGCCCAGGTCGCCCGGGGCGAGGCCTTCCTGCTGCAGGGCGGCGACTGCGCCGAGACGTTCGTCGACAACACCGAACCCCACATCCGCGGCAACATCCGCACCCTGCTGCAGATGGCCGTCGTGCTGACCTACGGCGCCAGCATGCCGGTGGTCAAGGTGGCCCGCATCGCGGGCCAGTACGCCAAGCCGCGGTCGGCCGACATCGACGCGCTGGGCCTGAGGTCCTACCGCGGCGACATGATCAACGGCTTCGCCCCGGACGCCGCCGCGCGCGAGCACGACCCGTCGCGGCTGGTGCGCGCCTACGCCAACGCCAGCGCGGCGATGAACCTGGTGCGGGCGCTGACGTCGTCGGGGCTGGCGTCGCTGCACCTGGTGCACGACTGGAACCGCGAATTCGTGCGGACCTCGCCGGCCGGCGCGCGGTACGAGGCGCTGGCCAGCGAGATCGACCGGGGCCTGAAGTTCATGAGCGCCTGCGGGGTCGCCGACCGCAACCTGCAGACCGCCGAAATCTATGCCAGCCATGAGGCTTTGGTGCTCGACTACGAGCGGGCGATGCTGCGCCTGTCCGACGTCGAGGGCGGCGAGCCGCAGCTGTACGACCTGTCGGCGCACACCGTGTGGATCGGCGAACGAACCCGCCAACTCGACGGCGCGCACATCGCGTTCGCCGAGGTGATCGCCAACCCGATCGGCGTGAAGATCGGCCCGACGATGACCCCCGAGCTGGCCGTCGAATACGTGGAGCGCCTCGACCCGCACAACAAGCCGGGACGGCTGACGCTGGTGAGCAGGCTGGGCAACAACAAGGTGCGCGACCTGCTCCCGCCGATCGTCGAGAAGGTGCAGGCCGCCGGGCACCAGGTGATCTGGCAGTGCGACCCGATGCACGGCAACACGCACGAGTCGTCCAACGGCTACAAGACCCGCCATTTCGACCGCATCGTGGACGAGGTGCAGGGGTTCTTCGAGGTGCACCGCGCGCTGGGCACCCATCCCGGCGGCATCCACGTCGAGATCACCGGCGAGAACGTCACCGAGTGTTTGGGTGGGGCGCAAGACATTTCGGACACCGACCTGGTCGGGCGCTACGAGACCGCCTGTGACCCGCGGCTGAACACCCAGCAGTCGCTGGAGTTGGCGTTCCTCGTCGCCGAGATGCTGCGCGACTGAGTTCTTCTGGGCGCGAGCGCGCGTGTTTGTACGGCGACACGCCGTGGAAGGCGTACAAACACGGACGCTCGCGGGAAGAAAGCTAGAGCAGTCCGCTGAGATTGCTGCCGATCGTCCAGGCCACGGTGGCGACCAGCCCGGTGAACGCGATCACGACGGCCACCCACACCAGCACCATCCGCCGCGCGTGCTGGCGGGCCCAGACGAACTCGCTCATCGCGATGCCCGCGAATTCGCCTGCGACCGGCTGGTATTCGTTCTCCCGGTCGTCGGGTTGGCGGGGCAGCTGCCGGGTGGGATTGCGGACCGGTGCCGCGGCCGGCGGGCGTGATTGCGGGGCGGCGGACGGGCGCTGGCTCATCCGGCTGCGGTGCAGCGCGGCCGACCGGTGCTGGGCGGAGTTGCTTGGCGCGGGCACCCGGAAGTCCGGCAGCGCGAGTTCTTCGGCGATCGCCGCCAGGTCGGCGCCCATCTCGATGGCGTCGGCGTAGCGGTCGGCGGGGTCGCGCGCGGTCGCCCGTGCCACCAACTCGTCGAATTGCGCTGGCACGCCGTCGATTGCGGCGCTGGGCGGCCGCACGTCCGCGTCCAGGCGCCGGTAGGCGATCGACAACGCCGAGTCGCCGGTGAACGGCGTGTGCCCGGTCAGCAGCTCGTAGGTGAGGATCCCGGCGGAGTAGACGTCGCTGCGGGGGCCGGCGTTGCCGTCGCGCACCTGCTCGGGCGACAGGTAGGCGGCGGTGCCGAGAATGACGCTGGTGGAGGTGATTCCGGCGGCGGCGACGGCGCGGACCAGCCCGAAGTCGGCGATCTTGACATCGCCGTCGTCGGAGATCAGGACGTTCTCGGGCTTGACGTCACGATGCACCAGGCCGGCGCGGTGCGCGGCGGCCAGGCCGCCCAACACCGGGCGAAGCACCGCCGCCACGGCGTGCGGCGGCATCGGACCGCGCTCGGCCAGCAACTCGCGCAGCGTCCCGCCCTCGATGAGCTCCATCACCAAAAACGGATGCCGGGCGTCCATGCCCTGGTCATAGACCGCGACCAGCCCCGGATTTTTCAGGCGGGCGACCGTGCGCGCCTCGAGCTGGAAGCGGGTCAGGAACTGGTCGTCGCCCGCGTAGCGCGAGTCCATCACCTTGACCGCGACCGGGCGGTCCAGCCGGACGTCGAGGCCGCGGTACACCGTCGAGGTGCCGCCGCTGGCAATCCTGGACTCCACCAGGTAGCGGCCGTCCAGCAGCGTGCCCTCCAAGGGGTCGCGGATCCCGGCTTCGCTCACCGGGCCATCGTAGGTGCGGGTCGCGAAAACCTGGGTACAAGGCGCTAAGCAGGGCCTACACTGGCGCCGTGAGCAGTATTCCGGCCGGCGACGACGTCCTGGATCCCGACGAGCCGACCTACGATCTGCCGGGGGTGGCCGAGGTACTCGGCGTACCGGTCAGCAAGGTAGCCCAGCAACTGCGCGAGGGCCACCTGGTCGCGGTCAAGCGCGGCGGCGGGGTGGTGGTGCCCCGGGTGTTCTTCACCAAGTCCGGTGAGGTGGTCAAGAGCCTGCCCGGGCTGCTGACGATCCTGCACGACGGTGGCTATCACGAGACGGAGATCGTGCGCTGGCTGTTCACCCCCGACCCGTCGCTGACCATCACGCGCGACGGCAGTCGCGACGCGGTCACCAACGCCCGCCCCGTCGACGCCCTGCATTGCCACCAGGCGCGCGAAGTGGTGCGGCGCGCGCAGGCTATGGCGTACTAGTAGCCGATTCCCGCGCCCGGTACAACGCGTACCAGGCGGCCAGCGCGCAGGCGGTGGCCAGCGAGAAATGCAGCCACGAGTACATGCCGTGCGACCCGTCGGGTTTGAAGATCACCATCACCCAGGTCGACAGGCCGGCGATGGCCGCGACCGCCCGCCGGGACTGGGCCAGCGGGGCCGCCACCGCCAGGGGCCAGGAGTAGTACCACGGCAGGGCGGCCGGGACGAACAGCACCACGATCAGCATCGACCACGCGATCCCGGTCAGCGCGGCGCGGTCGTCGCGGCGGAACCGCCACCACAGCAGCGGCAGTGAGACCGCGATGATCGCGATGCCGATGAACCGGGTGATGCGCAGCGTTGCGTAGAAGTCGACCGGGAAAAAGCCGCTGCCCAGGGCGTGGATCAGGTTGGCGACCGCCGTGGGCACCGTCAGCCAGTTGATGATCTTCACCGACCCCGCCAGCGCGGTCAGCCACCCCAGCCCGACGCCGGCCGCCGCGGACAGGATCGCGAACACGACGGCGAACACCGCCAGGGACGTCGCGGTGGCCGCCAGAAACGCCGGCAGCGCCCGGTATCCCCGCCGGTCGCGGAGATGCCGCATCCACACCCACACCATGAAAGGCAACGAGATTCCGGCGGTGGCTTTGACCGCGATCGCCGCCGTGATCAGCACGACGCCCAGGACGTGGCGGCGCTGGAAGGTGAGCGCGATGCCGGCGGCCATCAGGCCGACCATCAGCATCTCGTTGTGCACGCCGCCCATCAGGTGGATGAGCACGAGCGGGTTGAGCGCGCAGATCCACAGCGCCAGCGCCCCGTTGGTGCCCAGATGATGGGCGAGCCGGGGAGTGGCCCAGATCAGCAGCGCCAAGCCCGGCAGCATGCACAGGCGCAGCAGCATCGTCCCGGCGATCACGTGGTTGCCCACCACCATCGTGACCAGCTTGGCGATCAGGATGAACAACGGCCCGTAGGGCGCCGTCGTGATCGTCCAGATCGGACTTACGTTGTCCAGCAAGGGGTTTGGATTCGCGACCGGGCCGACGGCGTACGGGTCGAAGCCGTCGCGCAGCAGCGCGCCCTGTGCCAGGTAAGAGTAGGTGTCGCGGCTGAAGACGGGCACCGACAACAGCAACGGCGCCAGCCAGAAGGCGGTGGTCGCCCGCATGGTGAACTCGGTGGCGTGCCCGCCCACCGCGCGCCGGCCCAGCGTCACCCACGCGATCAGCATGAGGCCCACGCCCGTCCACAACACGATCGAGGACAGCACCAGTCCGTGGCCGAAGCGCAGCCAGGACAGGTGCAGCGCTTCCAGCAGCGGGTCGTGCGGTTTGGTGCTGCCGGCGCCCAGCCCGCCCAGGGTGATCAGTACCGAGCCCAGGAAGCCCAGCTTCGCCGGCCCGGCCTCTGGCGTGGCGCCGAACGCGACAAGCCGTGAAAAGTGCTGCGCTACAGGATGTTTGGCGGCAGGGGCCTGGGCGGGACTCGTCATTTGCTCAGGCGGACCGATTCGTGGCCATCCTGGCGAGCTCGGCCAGCCCCGCCTTGGCCGCCGCATTGATGGGGGCAGCCGCGAGCGTGGCCAGCGCTCGTTCGGTCAACGCGGCGATGCGTTGCTCCGCCGCGGCCAGCGCGCCCACCGACTCGATGACGTCACGCAGTTCGGCGACCTGCGCATCGGTCAGCTGCGCACCGATCGAGCCGCGTAACCGGTTGGCCGCCAAGGGGTCCGATTTGTCGGCCAGCTCCACCGCCTCGGCCAGCAGCACGGTTCGCTTGCCGGACCTCAGGTCGTCGCCGGACGGCTTGCCCGTCACCACGGGGTCGCCGAACACGCCCAGCACGTCGTCGCGCAGCTGGAACGCGACACCGATGTCGGTCCCGAATTCTTTGAAGGCCCCCTGCACGTCGGGCCGGTCGGCGGCGGCGGCCACGCCCAACTGCAGCGGTCGCGCGACCGTGTAGCACGCGGTCTTGAAGGTGTCGACGTTCATCGCCGACGCGATCGACTCGGCGCCGCTGTTCTCGGCGACGATGTCGAGGTATTGCCCGCCCAGCACCTCGGTGCGGATGTCGGCCCACACCCGCTGGACGCGACCGCGCGCGTCGGGCGACAGTGTGGCCCCGAAGACGATGTCGTCGGCCCAAGCCAGGGCGAGGTCGCCGAGCAGGATGGCCGCCGACGTCCCGAACTGCTCGGGTGAGCCGCGCCAGCCCCGGTCGCGGTGCAGCGCGGCGAAGCGCACGTGCGCGGTCGGCTTGCCGCGACGGGTGGAGGAGGCGTCGATCACGTCGTCGTGCACCAGCGCGCAGGCGTGCAGCAGTTCGAGCGCGGAAAACAGCAGCAACACTTCGGGTTCGGGCTCACCGCTTGCCACCGACCGCCAGCCCCAGTAGGCGAACGCGGGCCGCAGCCGCTTGCCCCCGTTGAGCACGAAGTCCTCCAGGGCGGCGACCAGGACGTCGTAGTCGGCGCCGATGTAGGCCGTCCGCTCGCGCCGCTCGTGCAGGTACCGCCGGAGTTGCTCGGTGATCGCGCCGGTCAACTCGCCGGTTGCCGCTGCCTCTGAAGCATTCAGGCTCAGCGCGGCGCCCCTTTCTGCTCGGCTTGGCGGGCATTTGTTCTAGGCCCGACAGTGTATGTCGCTTCCGGGACCCCAGTTGCTTCGACTGCCTCACTATTCCGCCCCTATGCTGGCGATCTGGGAAGCAAGTCGTCTGGTGGATCTGATCGATAGGAGCCGCGTGACCCTCAACACCATCGCGCTCGAGTTGGTGCCCCCCAACGTCGAAGACGGTAAGGAACGGGCCCTCGAAGACGCGCGGAAAGTGGTGCGGTACTCGGGCGAATTCGGCCTCGACGGCCGGATCCGGCACGTGATGATCCCCGGGATGATCGCCGAGGACGACGATCGGCCCGTCGCCATGAAGCAGAAACTCGACGTCTTGGACTTCTGGTCGATCATCAAACCCGAATTGCCGGGCTTGCAGGGCCTGTGCACCCAGGTGACCGCGTTCATGGACGAGGTGTCGCTGCGCGGCCGGCTGACCGACCTGTGCGCCGCCGGCATGGAGGGCGTCGTCTTCGTCGGCGTCCCGCGCACCATGAACGACGGCGAGGGCTCCGGCGTCGCGCCGACGGACGCCCTGTCGATCTACCGCGACCTGGTGACCAACCGCGGCGTGATCGTGATCCCCACCCGCGAGGGCGAGCAGGGCCGGCTGAACTTCAAGTGCAACCAGGGCGCGACGTACGGCATGACCCAGCTGCTGTACTCCGACGCCATCGTCGGCTTTTTGACCGATTTCGCCAACAACACCGATCACCGCCCCGAGCTTCTGCTGTCCTTCGGGTTCGTGCCCAAGGTGGAGAGCCGCGTTGGCCTGATCAACTGGCTGATTCAGGACCCGGGCAACGCCGCGGTGGCCCGCGAGCAAGAGTTCGTCCAACGGTTGGCCGGCAGCGAGCCGGACCAAAAGCGCCGACTGATGGTCGACCTGTACAAGCGCGTGATCGACGGGGTCGCCGAGCTCGGCTTTCCGCTGAGCATCCACTTCGAGGCGACCTACGGGGTTTCCGGGCCCGCGTTCCAGACCTTCGCGGAGATGCTCGACTACTGGTCGCCCTAGGCTGCCCACGGGCGACCCGCAGCGCCCGGCGAAATACGCCGCGCTTGCGATCGCCCTAGCTCGGCGGCTGGTCGCGCGGCGCGGTGAGCCGCGGCGAGCGGTCGCGGCTCATCCAGGCCAGCACCGCCACCACCCCGGCCGCCGCGAAGGACGCGATGCCCAGCCACACACCCGCGCCGGTGAAGTTACGGGTGTTCGGGTCGGTGTAGCGGGCGTTGGCGCTCATGGTGGTCACCACGCCCGGTTTGAGCTTCCACGACACCACGTCGGACTCGACGCGGTCGCCGTTGGTGGACGTCACGACGCCGGGGAAGGCGACCGTCAGCTCGACGTCGGCGTCGTTGTCGGTCACCGACGTCAGGTCGGCCCGGCCCTCGAGGATCACCAGGTTGCCGTTCCGGCGCAGCGACAGGTTCACCCCCTGGGCGTCGGAGTTCATGTTCGCCAGCTGCGGCAACTCGGCGAAGGTCAGGTCGGAGAACACCGCCTGCGACCCCACGTAGCCGTCGCTGTCGTAGTTCGACACCGCCACTTTCTGGCCGAACGGCAGGTTGTTGGTGTCGAGCTGCGGGCCGGTGTCCTTCGGCGTCTTCGGTTTGGCCGCCGCGATGATCTCCCCGGACACCAGGTCGTCGGGGGAGACGGTGAGCGACGCCCGGACCCGCAGGCACCCGCTGGCCAGGGGCACGATCAGCAGCAGCATCGCGATGGCCAGCGCGCGGCGCCGCCGGGGCGTGAAGCCGCGGGGCCGAACCGGGGCGGGGCTGGCGTGCACGAGGGTCATCGTGCCAGATCCGGCGCGCCGGGTGTGGCGCCCCGGGCGGTGTCGCTACAGCGGAAGGGCGCGGCCCAGGATCGCGAACGCGCGTGGGTCCCCGGCGAAGTGGTAGCGGCGGATGACGTCGGTGAAGCCCAGCCGCCGATACAGCCGCCAGGCCCGGTTCGGTTCCCCGTTGATTTCCGGGGTGGAGAGCAGGACGTTCTCCTCGGAGCGCCCGGCGAGCAGCCGGCGGGCCAGCGCCTCGCCGATGCCGCGGCCCTGCGCGCGGGGGTGGATGTGCAGCTCGGTCAGCTCGAAGTAACTGTTCATCAGCCGGGCGATCTCCTGGGGCGGCGAGCCGCCGCGTTGCAGGCCCAAGACCACCTGCTGCTGCCACCACTGCCCGGGCGCGCCGGGGTACCCGTAGGCCACGCCGAGCAGGGGGGCGTCGCTCAGTTCGGCGGCCGACGGGGGCTGGGCGCCGGGACCCTCGGGCGCCTCGGCCTCGACGGCGGCCACCCCTTGCCAGCCGTGCCGGCGGATGTGTTCGAGCCACATGGCGGCGCGCTGGTTCTCGGTGCCCCGCGGGTATCGCATCGCTTCGACGTAGACGCCGAGGGCGTCGGACAGGCGGCGCTCCATATCGCTCGGCGGCAGATCGATGAGGAATATCGCCAACTCGCGGTGTCCTCCTCATCGGGTGGCTTCAGGTGTGAGTTCGGTCCCGTGGCGCTGTCGCCATTATCCGACCCCCGCGGCCCCGCGCACCCGGCGGCTTCGGGTAGCAGCGCGGCGAATCGGGCCGGTTCGGCAAGCGGGTTGCGGCGCACCGGCGTTGCGAGGTCGACCGACGCGCGAGGGCGCCCGGGATAGAATCGCTGCCGAACCAGTGGTACGCCACAGATTGACCTCGTATCATTTGTGGTAGTTGCCCTTAACGGGCATCCGCGTGCTATCGATAGTTACGTGCCAAACTGTCGGCAAGGAGGGACGAATGCCACTCTCCGATCATGAACAGCGGATGCTCGATCAGATCGAGAGCGCCCTCTACGCGGAGGACCCTAAATTCGCGTCGAGCGTCCGTGGCGGAGGGTTGCGCGCGCCGACCGCGCGGCGGCGCCTGCAAGGCGCGGCGCTGTTCGTCATCGGCCTGGCGATGTTGGTCTCCGGGGTGGCGTTCAAAGCCACGATGATCGGAAGCTTCCCAATTCTGAGCGTCTTTGGCTTCATCGTGATGTTCGGCGGCGTGGTCTATGCGATCACCGGCCCACGGCTGGCGGGCAGGCCGGACCGTTCCGGATCGGCTCCGGGATCGGCGCGCCAGCGTCGCAACAAGAGCGGCGGCTCGTTCACCAGCCGCATGGAGGATCGCTTCCGCCGGCGCTTCGACGAGTAGCGGGCATAACGCGTCGTAAGAGGTAGCCATCATGGCTACCTCTTTTTTTGCGCTCGAGCGAGCGATGCGCGGGGCGTAGTTCATTTCGACTCCCAATCGAGCCCAAATCGAGCCCGGCACGCGCGAGACACCCCACTGGGCCCCACCAGGTCGCCCCACCGCGCCCCACCCGGCGATTTCACGGCCCTGAGGTGCGGTTTTCCGGCCCGACCATCGGGCCGCAAGGCGACGTCGGGAGCGATCAGCCAGCGGCTGGAGCGTGCGTGGTGGCCCAAGAGCGGGAAAACTCGGCCACGACACCCTGGAAATGGGGCGAAGTGGGGGATGGTGGGGTATGGTGGCTGAAGCGTTTGGGTGAGGCGAGAGCCGGGTCTCCACGGGAGGTGAGCTGGTGTTTCTCGGCACCTACACGCCCAAGCTCGACGACAAGGGGCGGCTGACGTTGCCCGCCAAGTTCCGCGACACGTTGGCAGGGGGGTTGATGGTCACCAAGAGCCAGGACCACAGCCTCGCGGTCTACCCGCGGACGGAATTCGAGGCGCTGGCGCGCCGGGCCAGCAAGACCTCACGCAGCAACCCCGAAGCCCGAGCCTTCCTGCGCAATCTCGCCGCCGGCACCGACGAGCAGCATCCCGATGCGCAGGGCCGCATCACCCTGTCGGCCGACCACCGCCGCTACGCGAACCTGACCAAGGACTGCGTGGTGATCGGGGCGGTCGACTACCTCGAGATCTGGGATGCGCAGGCCTGGCACGACTATCAGCAGACCCACGAAGAGAACTTCTCCGCGGCCAGCGATGAAGCACTCGGCGACATTATCTGAGGCGCATGCCCGTGCATCGTGGCCTCTGCCCGAACCGACCCTGGCGTACTTCCCCAACGCCAGGTTCGTATCTTCGGACAGAGACCCGGGTGCAAGGGCGGCCCTTCGGGCCGACGGGGGCGCGAGGGCGGCCCGCCGGGCCGACGGGGGCGCGAGGGCGGCCCTCCGGGGAGGCGTTGCGGTGGCTGAGAATTCGGACGACTTCGGGCATGTGCCCGTCCTGCTGGATCGCTGCGTCGAGCTGCTCACCCCCGCCCTGACGCGCCGGCACCCGGACGGCAGCGGAGCGGTCCTCGTCGACGCCACGCTGGGCGCCGGCGGTCACGCCGAGAGATTCCTGACCGACCTGCCCGGCCTGCGGCTGATCGGGCTCGACCGCGATCCCACCGCCCTCGACATCGCGCGAGGCCGATTGGGCCGGTTCGCCGACCGGGTCACCCTGGTGCACGCCCGATACGACGGCCTCGCCGACGCGCTGGCCGAATCCGGCTGTGCCGCAGCCGAATCCGTCGACGGGATCCTGTTCGACCTCGGCGTGTCCTCCATGCAGCTCGACCGCGCCGAACGGGGCTTCGCCTACGCCCAGGACGCGCCCCTGGACATGCGGATGGACCCGTCGTCGCCGTTGACCGCGGCCGACATCGTCAACACCTACGACGAGGCCTCGCTGGCGGACATCCTGCACCGCTATGGCGAGGAGCGGTTCGCCCGCCGCATCGCCAAGCAGATCGTCGGCCGGCGGGCCCGCGCCCCGTTCACCTCGACCGCGGAGTTGGTAGAGCTGCTGTACCAAGCGATTCCGGCACCCGCCCGGCGCACCGGCGGACATCCGGCTAAGCGGACGTTCCAGGCGCTGCGGATCGCCGTCAACGACGAACTGACCTCGCTGCGCGACGCCCTTCCCGCCGCGCTGGACGCGTTGACGGTCGGCGGGCGCATCGCGGTCATGGCCTACCAATCGCTGGAGGACAGGATCGTCAAGCGCGTATTCGCCGACGCGGTCGCGTCGCGCACGCCGGTAGATCTTCCGTTCGAACTTCCCGGCCACGAGCCGAGATTCCGGTCGTTGACGCGTGGCGCCGAACGCGCGGACGCTGCCGAGGTCGAACGCAACCCGCGCAGCGCCGCGGTGCGATTGCGGGCGGTGCAACGGCTGGGGGCAGACGGGCAATCACGGCAGGCTAGTGGGAAAGGCGACGCATGAAGGTAAAGCGCCAGACGCCCAAGCGGCGGGGCGGACGCGACGGATCCGCCCGCAAGGGCCGGCGCGCCGCGACCGACTCGCCGTCGGCTCGCCGCACCCGGCCCGGGAGCGCCTCGGCCAACGCCCGCGAGGGCCGGTCGCATCACTCCGGGCCGCAAACCAGCCCGATCGCCCGGCCGGTCGAGCGGCCGGGCCGGCCCAAGAACGCGAGCCAGGCCAAGGCGCGGGCTAAGGCACGGAAAGCTAAGGCGCCCAAGGCTATCCGGCCTCGGCTGACCGAGCGGCTGGCCACCCGGCTCGCGTCGATCGACCTGCGGCCGCGGACGCTGGCGAGCAAGGTTCCGTTCGTCGTGCTGATCATCGGCGCGCTCGGCCTGGGGCTGGGCCTGACTCTGTGGTTGTCCACCGACTCCGCCGAGCGTTCCTACCAGTTGAGCCACGCCCGCGAGAAGAACCGGATGCTGCAGCAGCAGAAGGAGTCGCTGGAACGTGATGTGCGCGAGGCGGAATCGGCGCCCGCGCTGGCCGAAGCGGCCCGCAAACAGGGCATGATCCCGACGAGGGACACCGCGCACCTGGTCCAGGACCCGACCGGTAACTGGGTCGTCGTCGGCAGCCCGAAGCCCGCCGACGGCGTTCCGCCGCCGCCGCTGAACAGCAAGATCTCCGACGCGCCCCCACCGGCCCCACCGCCTCCGCCGCTTCCGCCGGAGGTCCCGGTCCGGGTGATGCCGGCGCCCGGGGCCCCACCGGTGCCGACGCGGTCGGGACCTGAGGCGCTGTTGCGGGCCCCGGACGGCTCGTCGACCGTGGGCGGCCAGCACCTGCCCGCACAGCTGCCCGTCGCGCCGCTGCCGGGGATGCCGGGCGGCCCGGCAACCGGGCACTTCCAGGGTGTGGTGCCGGTGCTGCCGACGCCGGGACTGCCGTCCCCGGCGGGCCCGGCGCAGCCTCCGGTGCCCGCCGAGGTCTCGATTCCCATGGGCGGCCTGCCGATCCCGGCCCCCGCGCCGGTGGCCGCCCCGCTGCCCGCGGAAGTGCCGGTCCCGGTGCGCCCGGCAATGCCCGGTCCGGCCGCGCAAGCCCCTGCGGCCCCGCAACCGGGCGCGCTGGCTAACGGCCAACAGTTCGGGCCCCTCACCGCCGCGACGCCGGGTGCCCCCCGGTGAGCCGCGGCGAGGACAGGCGGGCACGCCGGTCGCCGTCGGTGCGCCCGACGCGCCGGCCGCGTAAACCGCAGGAGCCCAAGGACCTCCGGCAACCCAAGAACCCCCGTAAAGCCAAGCCGGGCAAGCAAACCCGTCCGGCCGAGGCGGCGGGCGTCGGACACTCGGCGCGCGAGCGGCGCACCCGCCAGATCGTGGAGGCGGGGACGCGTGGCGCGTCGTTCGTCTTCCGGCATCGGGCCGGCAACGTCGTGATCGTGGTATTGATGGCGGTCGCCGCGGCGCAGCTGTTCGTCTTGCAGGTCACCGACGCCCCGAAGCTGCGCGCCCAGGCGGCCGGACAGCTGAAGGTCACCGACGTCGAGAAGGCGGTCCGCGGCAGCATCGTGGACCGCAACAACCAACAGCTTGCCTTCACCATCGAGTCCCGCGCATTGACGTTCCAGCCCAAGCGGATTCACCAGCAGCTGGAGGAGGCGAAAAAGAAGAACCCCGCCGCCCCCGATCCGCAGGAGCGGCTGCGCGACATGGCCAAGGAGGTCTCCACCCGGCTGAACAACAAGCCGGACTACGCGACCGTGCTGAAGAAACTGCAAAGCAACGAAAACTTCGTCTATTTGGCGCGCGCCGTAGACCCCGCCGTCGCGAGCGCGATCTCGGACAAGTTTCCCGAGGTCGGCTCCGAACGCCAGGATCTGCGCCAGTACCCGGGCGGATCGCTGGCGGCCAACATCGTCGGCGGCATCGACTGGGATGGCCACGGACTGCTCGGGCTGGAGGACTCGCTGGATTCCGTCCTTTCCGGAACCGACGGCTCGGTCACCTATGACCGCGGATCCGACGGCGTCGTCATCCCGGGCAGTTACCGCAACCGGCACCGGGCCGTCAACGGTTCGACCGTCCAGCTAACCCTCGACGACGACATCCAGTTCTACGTCCAGCAGCAGGTCCAACAGGCGAAGAATCTGTCTGGGGCGCACAACGTTTCGGCCGTCGTGCTGGACTCCAAGACGGGCGAGGTGCTGGCGATGGCCAACGACAACACCTTCGACCCGTCGCAGGACATCGGGCGCCAGGGCGACCGGCAGCTGGGCAACCTGGCCGTGTCGTCGCCGTTCGAACCGGGATCGGTGAACAAGGTGATCACCGCGTCGTCGGTCATCGAGTACGGCCTGTCCAACCCCGACGAGGTATTGCACGTGCCCGGTTCGATCCAGATGGGCGGCGTCTCCATTCACGACGCCTGGGACCACGGCGTGATGCCCTACACCACCACCGGCGTGTTCGGAAAGTCGTCGAACGTCGGCACGTTGATGCTGGCGCAGCGTGTCGGCCCGGAACGCTTCTACGACATGGTCCGCAAGTTCGGGCTGGGCCAGCGCACCAACGTCGGGCTGCCCGGTGAGAGCGCGGGCCTGGTGCCGCCCATCGACCAATGGTCGGGCAGCACCTTCTCGAACCTGCCTATCGGCCAAGGGCTTTCGATGACCCTGCTGCAGATGACCGACATGTACCAGACGATCGCCAACGACGGGCTGCGGGTCCCGCCGCGGATCATCAAGGCCACCATCGCACCCGACGGCACCCGGACCGAAGAACCGCACCCGGACGGTGTCCGAGTGGTGTCGCCGCAGACCGCGCAGACCGTTCGCGGCATGTTGCGCGCCGTCGTGCAAAGCGACCCGATGGGCTACCAGCAGGGCACCGGGCCGTCGGCCGCCGTGTCCGGCTATCAGATGGCCGGCAAGACCGGGACCGCCCAGCAGATCAACCCGGGCTGCGGCTGCTACTTCGACGACGTCTACTGGATCACCTTCGCCGGCATGGCCACCGTCGACAATCCCCGCTACGTCATCGGCATCATGATGGACAACCCGCAGCGCAACGCGGACGGCACGCCCGGGCACTCGGCGGCCCCGCTGTTCCACAACATCGCGGGCTGGCTGATGCAGCGCGAGAACGTGCCGCTTTCGCCCGACCCCGGCCCGCCGCTGACGCTGCAGGCCACGTAGGCGTTCGGTGGGAACGCAGGGCGGAATCCGGGCCCGAATCAGGGCCTCGGCGCACACTGAAGGCCCCCAACGCGCACTCAATTGACGAGCCCACCCGGTCGGCCGCTGCCCCTCGGTAGGGTGTCATGGCCGATCAAAAGGACCACGCGGGTGGACGGGAGGTGTGTCGGTGCCCACTGGTTTGCGCCCCAGCGCCGGCGCGGGCGCCCGGTTGCCGGAACTGGCGGCCCAGGTCGGCGCGGTGATGGCCGACGGGGTGGCGGTGCCCGACGTGCCGGTCACCGGCGTGACGCTGCGCGCGCAGGACGTGCGGCCCGGTGACCTGTTCGCCGCGCTGCCCGGCTCGGCCACGCACGGCGCCCGGTTTGCCGCCGACGCGATCGACGGCGGCGCCGTCGCGGTGCTCACCGACGCCGCCGGGGTCGCCGAGATGGGCGAGGCGGCCGCGACCGTGCCCACCCTGGTGCACCCCACGCCCCGCGGCGTGCTGGGCGGCCTGGCCGCCGCGGTGTATGGCAACCCGTCGGAGAGGGTCACGGTCATCGGGATCACCGGAACGTCCGGCAAGACCACCACGACCTACCTGGTGGAGTCCGGCCTGCGTGCGGGCGGGCGAACGGCCGGGCTGATCGGCACCATCGGCATCCGCGTCGACGGCGCCGACATCCCCAGCGCGCTGACCACCCCGGAGGCCCCCGCGCTGCAGGCGATGCTCGCGGCGATGGCCGAACAAGGGGTGGACACGGTGGTCATGGAGGTGTCCAGCCACGCGTTGGCCTTGGGCCGGGTGGACGGCACCGGGTTCGCGGTGGGCGCGTTCACCAACCTGTCCCGCGACCACCTCGACTTCCACCCCACCATGGCCGACTACTTCGAGGCCAAGGCCGCGCTGTTCGACCCCGAGTCGCCGCTGCGGGCCCGCCGGGCCGTCGTGTGCATCGACGACGACGCCGGTCGCGCGATGGCCGCCCGCGCTGAGGAACCGATTACCGTCAGCGCCGCCGGCGAACCCGCCGACTGGCGCGCCGTGGACGTGGCACCGATAGGCCCGGGGGGCCAAGAGTTCACCGCGGTGGACCCCGCCGGCGTGCACCACCGCGTCGGCATCCGGCTGCCCGGCCACTACAACGTCGCGAATGCCCTTGTGGCGCTCGCGATCCTGGACGCCGTGGGCGTCTCCCCGGAGCAGGCGGCCCCGGGCTTGCTGCAAACCCGCGTCCCCGGGCGGCTGGAAGAGATCGACCGCGGCCAGGGTTTCCTCGCGCTGGTCGACTACGCCCACAAGCCCGAGGCGCTGCGCGCGGTGTTGACCGCGCTGGCGGGTCCGGGGCGCCGGCTGGCGGTGGTGTTCGGCGCCGGCGGCGACCGCGACCCGGGCAAGCGGGCGCCGATGGGCGAAATCGCCGCGGAGCTGGCCGATTTGGTCGTCGTCACCGACGACAACCCGCGCCGGGAGGATCCGGCGGCCATCCGCCGGGAGATCCTGTCCGGGACGGCGGGCGGCTCGGCGCAGGTCGTCGAGATCGGCGACCGCCGGGACGCGATCGAACACGCGGTGGCCTGGGCCGGCCCCGGCGACGTGGTGCTGGTCGCGGGCAAGGGCCACGAAACCGGGCAGCAGGGGGCCACCGAGACCCGCCCGTTCGACGACCGGGTCGAGCTGGCCCGCGCGCTGGAGGCCCTCCGGTGATCGACCTGACCGTCGCCCAAATCGCCGAAATCGTCGGCGGCACACTGGCCGACATCACACCGGAGGACGCCGCCGAACTGCGCGTCACGGGGACCGTCGAGTTCGACTCGCGCGCCGTCGGCCCGGGCGGGCTGTTCCTGGCGCTGCCCGGCGCGCGATCCGACGGCCACGATCACGCGCCCTCGGCCATCGCGGCCGGGGCGGTGGCGGTGCTGGCCGCGCGTCCGGTCGGGGTGCCCGCCATCGTCGTGGGCCCGACGGGGGAGGACGACACCCGGGCCGGGGTGCTCGAGCACGACGCCGACGGATCGGGCGCCGCGGTCCTGGCCGCGCTGGCCAAGCTGGCCCGGGCGGTGGCGGCCGAACTGGTCGCCGGCGGGCTGACCATCATCGGGATCACCGGCTCGTCGGGCAAGACCTCGACCAAGGACTTGGTGGCCGCCGTGCTGGCGCCCCTCGGCGAGGTGGTCGCCCCGCCGGGGTCTTTCAACAACGAGCTGGGCCACCCCTGGACGGTGTTGCGCGCGACGCGGCGCACCGACTACCTCGTTCTCGAGATGTCGGCGCGGCACCCCGGCAACATCGCCGCGCTGGCCGAGATCGCCACCCCGGCGATCGGCGTGGTCCTCAACGTCGGCACCGCCCATCTCGGCGAATTCGGCTCGCGGGAGGCCATCGCGCGAACCAAATCCGAACTGCCACAAGCTGTTCCGTCGACCGGCGTCGTCATCCTCAACGTCGACGACCCGGCCGTGGCGGCGATGGCCGACGTCACCACCGCCCGGGTTGTCCGGGTCAGCCGCGCGAGCCAGACGGATGCCGGTCCGAGCGACGTGTGGGCCGATGGAGTGTCGCTGGACGAACTGGCCCGGCCGCGCTTTACCCTGCACGCGATGGACAGCGCCGCCCCGGTACAACTCAGCGTGTTCGGCGACCACCAGGTCACCAACGCGCTGTGCGCCGGCGCGGTTGCGCTGCAATGCGGCGCCGGCATCGAGCAGGTCGCCGACGCGCTGGCCGGGGCGGGGCCGGTGTCGCGCCACCGCATGCAGCTGACCACCCGCGCCGACGGCGTCACGGTGATCGACGACGCCTACAACGCCAACCCCGACTCGATGCGGGCCGGGCTGCAGGCGCTGGCCTGGATCGCCAATGGGCCCGACCCGGCCCAAAAGCGCAGGAGCTGGGCCGTGTTGGGCGAGATGGCCGAGCTCGGCGACGACGCGATCACCGAGCACGACCGCATCGGCCGGCTCGCCGTGCGCTTAGATGTGTCTCGACTCGTTGTCGTCGGAACCGGGAGGTCGATGAGCGCCATGCACCACGCGGCGGTCATGGAAGGCTCTTGGGGGGCCGAGACGGTCAACGTGCCCGACGGCGACGCGGCGCTGGCCCTGTTGCGCGCGGAGCTGCGGCCCGGCGACGTCGTCCTGGTCAAGGCGTCCAACGCCGCCGGCCTGGGCGCGCTCGCGGACGCGCTGGCGGCCGACACCGGGGCGCGCCCGTGAGACAGATCCTCATCGCGGTCGCGATCGCGCTGACCGTGTCCATCCTGCTGACCCCGGCGCTGATCCGGCTGTTCACCCGCCAGGGCTTCGGCCACCAGATCCGCGAGGACGGCCCGCCGACCCACCACACCAAGCGCGGCACCCCGTCGATGGGCGGCGTGGCGATCCTGGCCGGCATCTGGTCCGGGTACCTGGGCACCCACCTGGCGGGCCTGGCGTTCGACGGCGAGGGGATCTCCGCGTCGGGTCTGCTCGTGCTGGGCCTGGCCACCGTGCTGGGCTTCGTCGGCTTCCTCGACGACCTGATCAAGATCCGCCGGTCGCGCAACCTCGGGCTGAACAAGACGGCCAAGACGGTGGGGCAGATCGTCGCCGCCGTGCTGTTCGGCGTGCTGGTGTTGCAGTTCCGCAACCCCAACGGCCTCACACCGGCCAGCGCGAACCTGTCCTATGTGCGCGAAATCGCCACCGTCACACTGGCTCCCGGGCTGTTCGTGCTGTTCTGCGTCATCGTCGTCAGCGCCTGGTCCAACGCGGTCAACTTCACCGACGGCCTGGACGGGCTGGCGGCCGGGTGCATGGCCATGGTCACCGCCGCCTACGTGCTGATCACCTTCTGGCAGTACCGCAACGCGTGCGTCACCGCGCCCGGCCTCGGCTGCTACAACGTGCGCGACCCCCTGGACCTGGCAATCGTCGCGGCCGCCACCGCCGGCGCGTGCATCGGCTTTTTGTGGTGGAACGCCGCGCCGGCCAAGATCTTCATGGGCGACACCGGCTCGCTGGCGCTGGGCGGCATCATCGCGGGGCTCTCGGTCACCAGCCGCACCGAGATCCTCGCCGTCGTGCTGGGCTCGCTGTTCGTCGCCGAGGTCACCTCGGTCGTCCTGCAGATCCTGGCCTTTCGCACCACCGGGCGCCGGGTGTTCCGGATGGCGCCCTTCCACCACCATTTCGAACTGGTCGGCTGGGCCGAGACCACGGTGATCATCCGCTTTTGGCTGCTCACCGCGATCACCTGCGGGCTGGGCGTGGCCCTGTTCTACGGTGAGTGGCTGGCCACGATCGGAGCCTGACGTGCTGGACCCGCTCGCGCCGGGCGCGCCCGTGCTGGTGGCCGGCGGCGGCGTCACCGGCAAGGCCGTGCTCGCGGCCCTGGCCCGGTTCGGCGCCGTCCCCACCCTCTGCGACGACGACCCCGAAACGCTGCGCCGGTTCGCCGACGGCGGGGTCGCGACCGCGACGACGTCGACGGCCGCCGAAAGGGTCTCCGACTATGCCCTGGTGGTGACCAGTCCCGGTTTCTCGCCGTCCACGCCGCTGCTGGCCGCCGCCGCGACGGCCGGCGTGCCCATCTGGGGCGACGTCGAGCTGGCCTGGCGGCTCGACGCCGCCGGCCACTACGGCCCGCCGCGCCGCTGGCTGGTGGTCACCGGGACCAACGGCAAGACCACGACGACGTCGATGCTGCACGCGATGCTGGTCGCCGGCGGGAAGAGCAGCGTGCTGTGCGGCAACATTGGCGACCCGGTCCTTGACTTGCTGGACCGGCCCGCCGACCTGCTGGCCGTCGAGGCGTCCAGCTTCCAGTTGCATTGGGCGCCCTCGCTGCGGCCCGAGGGCGGCGTCGTGCTCAACATCGCCGAGGACCACCTGGACTGGCACGCCACCATGGCCGAATACACCGCGGCGAAGGCCCGGGTGCTGGACGGCCGGGTGGCGGTGGTCGGGCTGGACGACGCCCGGGCCGCCGCGCTGCTGGACACCGCGGCCGCGCCGGTGCGGGCCGGTTTCCGGCTCGGCGAACCGGCCGCGGGCGAACTCGGTGTGCGCGGCGGCATGCTGGTCGACCGCGCCTTCGCCGACGACCTGGCGCTGCTGCCGGCCGAATCGATCCCGGTGCCCGGCCCGGTCGGGGTGCTGGACGCCCTGGCCGCCGCGGCCCTGGCCCGCAGCGTCGGCGTGCCGGCCGAGGCCATCGCCGGCGCCGTCGCGTCCTTCCGGCTCGGCCGGCACCGCGCCGAGGTCGTGGCCGTCGCCGACGGGATCACCTACGTCGACGACTCCAAGGCCACCAACCCGCACGCCGCGCAGGCGTCGGTGCTGGCCTACCCGCGGGTGGTGTGGCTGGCCGGCGGTTTGCTGAAGGGCGCATCGGTGGACGCCGAGGTCGCCAGCGTCGCATCGCGGCTGGTCGGCGCGGTGCTCATCGGCCGAGATCGCGCGGAGGTTGCACAGGCGTTATCGCGACACGCGCCGGATGTCCCCGTCGTCCACGTTGTGACAGGCGAGGATGCTGATATGGATGCGACTGCTGTGGTTCCTGATGCTTCTGTGACAGAAGTGAGACCTTCCGACGGCGACCTCGGCGCTCGCGTCATGACCGCGGCCGTGGCCGCGGCCCGGGACCTCGCCAAGCCCGGCGACACGGTGCTGCTGGCCCCGGCCGGCGCGTCGTTCGACCAGTTCGCCGGTTACGCCGCCCGCGGCGACGCGTTCGCCGCCGCCGTCCGCGCGGCGATCCGGTAGCCGCCGTGCGAAACGCGCTGACCCGGCGGCTGCGCCGGGGCAAGGGCAGTAAACAGGCCGCCACCCCCGAGCGGGCCGAGGCGGCCGTCCCGGACGAGGTCGCCGACGACGCTGCCGACGCCGACGACATCGACGCCACGACGGACGCCTTCGAAACCGCCGACCCGCCGGACGCCAGGGCGGGGGGCGCAGGAGGCGTGAAGGCCCGGGTCGCGGCGCTGCCAGCCGGCCTGCGCGGCCGGTTCGGCGCCTGGCTGGGGCGGCCGATGACCTCGTTTCACCTGATCATCGCCGTCACCGGGCTGCTGACCACGCTCGGTCTGATCATGGTGCTGTCCGCCTCGGGGGTGCGCTCGTACGGCGCCGACGGGTCGGCGTGGGTGATCTTCGGCAAGCAGGTGCTGTGGACAATCATCGGGCTGGTCGCGGCCTACGTCGCGATGCGCGTGTCGGTGCGCTTCATCCGGCGGGTGGCCTTCACCGGCTACCTCGTCACGATCATCTTGCTGGTGCTCGTGCTGGTTCCCGGGATCGGCAACCTGGCCAACGGCTCGCGTAAGTGGTTCGTGATCGCGGGCTTCTCGATGCAGCCGTCCGAGCTGGCCAAGATCGCGTTCGCCATCTGGGGCGCCCACCTGCTGGCGGCCCGGCGAATGGAGCGGGCCTCGCTGCGCGAGATGCTGATCCCGCTGGTCCCGGCCGCGGTCATCGCCCTGGCGCTCATCGTCGCCCAGCCCGACCTGGGGCAGACGGTGTCGCTGGGCATCATCCTGCTGGCCCTGCTGTGGTACGCGGGGCTGCCGCTGCGGGTCTTCGTCACCTCCCTGCTGGCCGTGTTCATGGCCGGCGCGGTCCTGGCGATGTCCGCGGGGTACCGCTCGGACCGGGTGCGGTCCTGGATCAACCCCGAAAACGACCCGCAGGACACCGGCTATCAGGCCCGGCAGGCCAAGTTCGCGCTGGCCCACGGCGGCATCTTCGGCGACGGCCTCGGCCAGGGCGTCGCCAAGTGGAATTACCTGCCCAACGCCCACAACGACTTCATCTTCGCGATCATCGGCGAGGAGCTCGGCTTCATCGGCGCGTTCGGGTTGCTGGCCCTCTTCGGGGTGTTCGCCTACACCGGGATGCGGATCGCGCGCCGCTCGGCCGACCCGTTCCTGCGGCTGCTGACCGCCACCACGACCATGTGGATCCTCGGGCAGGCGTTCATCAACATCGGCTACGTGATCGGCGTGCTGCCCGTCACCGGCCTGCAGCTGCCGCTCATCTCCGCCGGCGGAACATCCACGGCCGCAACGCTTTTCATGATCGGGATCATGACCAACGCGGCCCGGCACGAACCGGAGGCGGTGGCCGCGCTGCGGGCCGGTCGTGACGACAAGGTGACCCGGCTGTTGCGGCTGCCGCTGCCGCAGCCGTACGTGCCCAGCCGCATCGAGGCGTTCCGCGACCGCAAGAAGGTGGGACCGCAGGCCGCCGGCAAGGGGCCCAAGGCGCCGGCGCGCAAGGCGCCCCGCGCCGCCGACGCGCCGGTGCGGGGAGCCGCGGGGCGAAGGGCCGCCCGCCCGACGCGCCAGTCTGGGGGCGGCGCCCGTGGGCGGGGAGGGCATCATGGATCAGGCCAGCGCTACGCCGCTCAGGGAGCCGGCCAGCGTAAGACACGGCGAACTCGCGCATTGGAAGGTCAGCGTTACGGGTGAACGGCACGATCAAACAGCCGGCCGGCGGGCTGGGGGCTAGCCCCTCGCCCGCCGGTGCTGCATCATCGGCCCGTGATTCCCTATCGGTCGTGCTGGCCGGCGGCGGGACGGCCGGCCACGTGGAGCCCGCCATGGCCGTCGCCGACGCACTGCGCGCCCTCGACCCGCGCGTCCGGATCACCGCCCTGGGTACCCGCCGTGGGCTGGAGACCAGGCTGGTGCCCGAGCGCGGCTATCACCTCGAGCTGATCACCCCGGTCCCGCTGCCGCGCAAGCCCAGCGGTGACCTGGCCCGGCTGCCGCCGCGAGTGTGGCGCGCCGTCCGCGAGACCCGCGCGGTGCTCGACGCCGTCGCCGCCGACGTGGTGATCGGCTTCGGAGGGTATGTGGCGGTGCCGGCGTACCTGGCCGCCCGCGGCATCCCCGGCCTTCGTCGCCGCGTACCGGTGGTGATCCACGAGGCCAACGCCAGGGCGGGGATCGCCAACCGCGTCGGCGCGCGCACGGCCGACCGGATCCTTTCCGCGGTGCCGGATTCCGGGCTGCGCGGCGCCGAGGTGGTCGGGGTGCCGGTCCGGGCGACCATCACCGCGCTGGACCGCGCCGCGCTGCGCGCCGAGGCCCGCCAGCACTTCGGTTTCGCCGACGACGCGCGGGTGTTGCTGGTGTTCGGCGGCTCGCAGGGCGCGGTCTCGCTGAACCGGGCGGTGTCGGCGGCCGCCGCCGACCTGGCCGCCGCGGGTGTCTCGGTGCTGCACGCCCACGGCCCCAAGAACACCCTCGAGCTGCGCACGCCCGGGCCGGGCGATCCGCCCTACGTGGCGGTGCCCTACCTGGACCGGATGGACCTGGCCTACGCGGCGGCCGACCTGGCCATCTGCCGCTCGGGGGCGATGACGGTCGCCGAGGTGTCGGCCGTCGGCCTGCCGGCCATCTACGTGCCGCTGCCGATCGGCAACGGCGAGCAGCGGCTCAACGCGCTGCCGGTGATCAACGCCGGCGGGGGCATGGTCGTCGCCGACGCCGACCTGACGCCGGCCCTGGTGGCCCGCGAGGCGGGCGGGTTGCTCAACGACCCGGCGCGGCTGGCGGCGATGACGACGGCCGCCGCGCGGGTGGGACACCCGGACGCGGCGCGACGGGTGGCCCAGGCGGCGCTGGACATCGCGGCGCGGAGGCGAGGGTGACCGGCGACCAGCTGCCGCCCGAGCTGCAGCGCGTGCACATGGTCGGCATCGGGGGAGCCGGCATGTCGGGCATCGCCCGCATCCTGCTGGACCGGGGCGGGCTGGTTTCCGGGTCGGACGCCAAGGAGTCGCGCGGCCTGCACGCCCTGCGCGCCCGGGGCGCGCTGATCCGCGTCGGCCACGACGCGTCGTCGCTGGATCAGTTGCCGGGCGGCGTGACGGCGGTCATCACCACGCACGCCGCCATCCCGAAGACCAACCCCGAGCTCGTCGAGGCGCGCCGGCGCGGCATCCCGGTGGTCCTGCGGCCCGTCGTGCTGGCCAAGCTGATGGCCGGGCGCACCACGCTGATGGTCACCGGCACGCACGGCAAGACGACGACGACGTCGATGCTGATCGTCGCCCTGCAGCATTGCGGGCGCGACCCGTCGTTCGCGGTCGGCGGCGAGCTCGGCGAGGCCGGCACCAACGCCCATCACGGCAGCGGCGACTGCTTCGTCGCCGAGGCCGACGAGAGCGACGGCTCGCTGCTCGAGTACACGCCCAACGTCGCGGTGGTCACCAACATCGAGACCGATCACCTGGACTTCTACGGCAGCGCTGACGCGTACGTCGAGGTGTTCGACGCGTTCGTGGAGCGGCTTGCGCCCGGGGGAGCGCTGGTCGTGTGCACCGACGACCCTGGGGCGGCGGCGCTGGCCGAGCGCACCGCCGAGCTGGGCATCCGGGTGCTGCGCTATGGCTCCGCGGGGGAAGACCTGGCCGCCAGGTTGTTGTCGTGGGAGCAGCAGGGGATCGAGGCGGTCGCGCACATCCAGCTCGCGGGCGAGGAGCACCCGCGCGTGATGCGGCTGTCGGTGCCCGGGCGGCATATGGCGCTTAACGCCCTGGGCGCGCTGCTGGCGGCGCTCGAGATCGGCGCGTCGGCCGACGAGGTGCTCGACGGGCTGGCCGGATTCGAGGGCGTGCGGCGCCGCTTCGAACTGGTCGGGACCTCGGGAACCGGCCTGGAGGCGGTGCGGGTGTTTGACGACTACGCCCACCACCCCACCGAGATCGCCGCCACGCTGGCCGCGGTCCGCACCGTCCTCGAGCAGAGCGGCGACGGCCGCTCCATCGTGGTGTTCCAGCCCCATTTATATTCGCGCACAAAGGCTTTCGCCGCCGAGTTCGGTCGGGCGCTGGACGCCGCCGATGAGGTGTTCGTCCTGGACGTCTATGGCGCGCGCGAACAACCGCTCACCGGCGTCAGCGGGGCCAGCGTCGCCGAGCACGTCAGCGTGCCGGTGCGCTACCTGCCGGATTTCTCCGCGGTCGCCGGGGAGGTCGCCGCGGCCGCGGGCCCCGGCGACGTCGTCGTCACGATGGGTGCGGGCGACGTGACGCTGCTGGGTCCGGAGATCGTGACCGCGCTGCGGCTGCGGGCCAACCGCAGCGCGCCGGGCCAACCGGGGATGCCGCGATGACCGAGCCGAACGAGGCTAACCCGCCCAACCCGCCCGATCCCGGCGCCGACACCGCCGACGGCGTGATCACCGAACCGGTCGCGACGGGCCAGCAAGGCGAGGCCGCAGCCGAGGATCGGGCCGAGTTCGAGGGGCCACGCCGGCGGGCCCGCCGCGAACGGGCCGAGCGCCGGGCGGCACAGGCGCGCGCCCGGGCCATCGAGGAGGCCCGCCGCGAGGCCAAACGCCAGGCCAGCGGGCGCATCGTCAACCAACCCAGACCCGCCCGCGGCGTGGTGCGGGGGCTGAAGATGCTGCTGATCAGCGTGGTGGTGGCCGTCGTCGGTGTAGGGCTGGGGCTGGTGCTGTACTTCACGCCCGCGATGTCGGCGCGCGAGATCGTCGTCACCGGAACCGGCACGGTGACGCGCGAGGAGGTGCTGGACGCGGCGCGGGTACGGCCCGGCACGCCGCTGCTGCAGATCAACACCAACCAGGTCGCCGAGCGGGTGGCCGCGATCCGGCGGGTGGCCAGCGCGCGCGTGCAGCGGCAGTACCCGTCGGCCCTGCGCATCACGATCGTCGAGCGGGTGCCGTTGGTGGTGAAGGACTTTCCGGACGGCCCGCACCTGTTCGACCGCGACGGCGTCGACTTCGCGACCGCCCCGCCGCCCCCTGCGCTGCCCTACATCGACGTGGCCGACCCCGGCCCGAGCGACCCGGCGACCAAGGCCGCGCTGCAGGTGCTGATCGCGCTGCGCCCGGAGGTCTCGGGCCAGGTGGGCCGGATCGCGGCGCCGTCGGTCGCCTCGATCACGCTGACGCTCAATGACGGGCGGGTGGTGATCTGGGGGACCACCGACCGCACCGAGGAGAAGGCCGAGAAACTGGCCGCGCTGCTGACGCAGCCCGGGCGGACGTACGACGTGTCCAGCCCCGATCTGCCGACCGTGAAGTAGCTGAGCGGGCCCGGAATGTGCGGCCAGCCGCACGCTCGTCGCCCAACGTGCGGCCAGCCGCACGCTCGACGTCACAAAAAATTTGCGTGCCGCGCGTCGGCGCGCCTGCGGGATTAGCGCCCGCCTGACCCATACCGTTCTGTTTGCGCGGAAGTACTTGACATAACTCTAACTCTATGGTTGAGGTTGAGGGTTTGCCAAGCGGACACACCGAGTCCCACCAGGGAGGAAGAAGTAATGATGACCCCCCCGCACAACTACCTGGCCGTCATCAAGGTTGTGGGTATCGGTGGCGGCGGCGTCAACGCCGTCAACCGGATGATCGAGCAGGGCCTCAAGGGCGTGGAGTTCATCGCCATCAACACCGACGCCCAGGCGCTGTTGATGAGTGACGCCGACGTCAAGCTCGACGTCGGGCGCGACTCCACCCGCGGGCTGGGCGCCGGGGCCGACCCTGAGGTCGGGCGCCGGGCCGCCGAGGACGCCAAGGACGAGATTGAAGAGCTGCTGCGCGGGGCTGACATGGTCTTCGTCACCGCCGGCGAGGGCGGCGGCACCGGCACCGGCGGGGCGCCCGTCGTCGCCAGCATTGCCCGCAAGCTCGGCGCGCTGACCGTCGGCGTGGTCACCCGGCCGTTCTCCTTCGAGGGCAAGCGGCGCGGCAATCAGGCCGAAAGCGGCATCGCCGCGCTGCGGGAGAGCTGCGACACGCTCATCGTGATCCCCAACGACCGGCTGCTGCAGATGGGCGACGCCGCGGTATCGCTGATGGACGCGTTCCGCAGCGCCGACGAGGTGCTGCTCAACGGCGTGCAGGGCATCACCGACCTGATCACCACACCCGGCCTGATCAACGTCGACTTCGCCGACGTCAAGGGGATCATGTCCGGCGCGGGCACCGCCCTGATGGGCATCGGCTCGGCCCGCGGCGAGGGCCGCTCGCTCAAGGCCGCCGAGATCGCGATCAACTCGCCGCTGCTGGAGGCGTCGATGGAGGGCGCCCAGGGCGTGCTGATGTCGATCGCCGGCGGCAGCGACCTGGGCCTGTTCGAGATCAACGAGGCCGCCTCGCTGGTCCAGGACGCCGCACACCAGGACGCCAACATCATCTTCGGCACCGTCATCGACGACTCGCTGGGCGACGAGGTGCGCGTCACCGTCATCGCCGCCGGGTTCGAGGCCAGCGGGCCGGGACGCAAGCCGGTGATCGGCGCCGGGGAGAAGGCCGGGGCGCACCGGATCGAGTCGGCGAAGGCCGGCAAGCTCACCTCGACGCTGTTCGAACCCGTCGACGCGGTGAGCGTGCCGGTGCACACCAACGGCGCGACGTTGAGTATTGGCGGCGACGACGACGACGTCGACGTGCCGCCGTTCATGCGCCGCTGACGCCGTGCGCGTGACACGGGAACGGCCCGGCCGTCCGGATACTGGTCACGTGAGCGTTCGCATCCGGCGGGTGACCACCACCCGCGCGGGCGGTGTCTCGGCGCCGCCGTTCGACACCTTCAACCTGGGTGACCACGTCGGTGACGACCCGGCCGCGGTGGCCGCCAACCGATCCCGGCTGGCCGCTGCCCTCGGGCTCGGCGCCGATCGGCTCGTGTGGATGAACCAAATCCATGGCGATCGGCTCGAGGTGGTCGACGGTCCGCGGAGCTCCGCGGTCGACGGCACCGACGCGCTGGTGACGAGCACCCCGCGATTGGCGCTGGCGGTGGTGACCGCCGACTGCGTTCCGGTGCTGATGGCCGACGCGCGCGCCGGCGTGGTCGCTGCCGTGCACGCCGGTCGCGTCGGCGCGCAGCGCGGTGTGGTGGCGCGCACGGTGGAGGCGATGCTCGGGCTCGGCGCGCAGGCCGGCGACATCTCGGCGCTGCTCGGGCCGGCGGTCAGCGGCCGCAACTACGAGGTGCCCGCCGCGATGGCCGACGAGGTCGAGGCGGCGCTGCCGGGCAGCCGGACCACCACGTCATCCGGCACCCCCGGACTGGATCTTCGTGCCGGAATCGCTTGCCAGCTAAGGGATTTGGGTGTCACGGCGATCGACGTCGACCCCCGCTGCACGGTGGCCGATCCGACCCTGTTCAGTCATCGCCGCGACGCGCCGACCGGTCGGCTGGCGTCGCTGGTCTGGATGGAGTGACCTTCATGGCGGGGGACATGGCGGCCGGGCAAGACCGCGAAACGGAATTGACGCACGCATTGGCCGCGGTGCGTTCCCGACTTGCGGCGGCCGCGGAAGCGGCGGGCCGCAATGTCAGCGAAATTGAACTTCTCCCCATTACCAAATTCTTTCCAGCAACCGATGTAGCGATTTTGTCCCGATTGGGTTGTCGATGCGTTGGCGAATCCCGCGACCAGGAAGCCGCGGCGAAGGTCGCCGAAGTCGCGCGGTTGGCCGCTAGTTCGGCGCTTGCGGACTTGCCGAATATGCACTGGCACATGGTCGGCCGCATTCAGCGCAATAAGGCGCGGTCGCTGGCCAACTGGGCGCACACCGCCCACTCGGTCGACAGCACCCGGCTGGTGACCGCGCTCGATCGGGCGGTGTCGACGGCGCTGTCGGAGGGACGCCGGTCCGAGCCGCTGCGCGTCTACGTCGAAGTCAGCCTCGACGGCGACGTGTCCCGCGGGGGCGTCGACATCACCGGGCCCGGCGCCCTCGATCAGGTCTGCGGGCAGGTCGCGGACTCCAAAAGCCTGAAGCTGCTCGGCTTGATGGGCATCCCGCCGCTCGACTGGGACCCCGAGCGGGCCTTCGGCCTGCTGCGATCGGAGCACCGCCGGGTGCTCGAATCGCACCCGGATGCGGTGGGCTTGTCCGCCGGCATGTCCAGCGACTTCGAAATCGCCGTCAAACATGGTTCGACATGTGTGCGTGTCGGTACCGCGCTATTGGGTCCGCGGCGGCTACCGTCACCGTAATTAGTCACTGTAGTCACACCTTCATCACAGACACCAATAATCCCAGGGGCTAGAAGGGTTAAGCGATGAGCACACTGCACAAAGTCAAGGCCTACTTCGGTATGGCTCCGATGGAGGACTACGACGACGAGTACTACGACGACCGGGCGCCCTCTCGCGGATTCCCCCGCCCGCGTTTCGACGACGGCTACGGGCGCTATGACGGGCGCGACTTCGACGACCCGCGCGGCGAGCCCGCCGACTACCCGCCGAGCTACCGCGGCGGCTACCCGGAGGAGCGGGGCTACAGCCCCCGCGAATTCGACCGCCCGGAGATGGGCCGCCCGCGCCTCGGGTCGTGGCTGCGGAACTCCACGCGCGGCGCGCTGGCGATGGACCCGCGCCGGATGGCGATGCTGTTCGAAGAAGGCAGCCCGCTGTCGAAGATCACCACGCTGCGGCCCAAGGACTACAGCGAGGCGCGCACCATCGGCGAGCGGTTCCGCGACGGCACCCCGGTCATCATGGACCTGGTGTCGATGGACAACGCCGACGCGAAGCGGCTCGTCGACTTCGCGGCCGGCCTGGCCTTCGCGCTGCGCGGCTCGTTCGACAAGGTCGCGACCAAGGTGTTCCTGCTGTCGCCCGCCGACGTCGACGTGTCACCCGAGGAGCGTCGCCGGATCGCCGAAACCGGCTTTTACGCTTACCAATAGGCGCTCCCCGGCCGCCGGCTAGCAGGTCGGCGGCCGTGAGATGTGTGCCCGCACCGTTGACTCGGTACGCTGGCGGCTGATATTCGGGTCATCTCATCGGTTAGGTCGGGGCGTCGGAGTTGGTGCTGTTCTTTCAGATCCTTGGGTTCGCGCTGTTCATCTTCTGGCTGCTGCTGATCGCCCGGGTCGTCGTCGAGTTCATCCGTTCGTTCAGCCGCGACTGGCATCCGACCGGCATCACCGTGGTGGTTCTCGAGATCATCATGTCGATCACCGACCCGCCGGTGAAACTGCTGCGGCGGCTGATTCCGCAGCTCACCATCGGGGCGGTCCGCTTCGACCTGTCGATCATGGTGCTGCTGCTGGTCGCGTTCATCGGCATGCAACTGGCGTTCGGCGCCGCGGCGGGAGCCGCGCCGTGAGCGCGCCGACGGAGCCCGGAGACGGTTCGGCCACGTTTTAGCGTCGGTTCGGCGGCCGCGATTTAAAAACTTTAAGGGTTTGGATTTTATTGGTCTTAGTGTTTGAAATTGGTTCTTAATTATTGGGCTAATCGGCTACCGCCGGGTCTGGTGTGACAGGATGGACGGCAGTTGCACGACGGCAACCACTCCGTTCTACACTTTCCAGATCGTTTGACAGGAACTCGAGGGGACGAACAATGCCGCTTACACCAGCCGACGTCCACAATGTGGCGTTCAGTAAGCCGCCGATCGGCAAGCGCGGTTACAACGAAGACGAGGTCGACGCCTTCCTCGACCTGGTGGAAAACGAGCTGACGCGGCTCATCGAGGAGAACTCCGATCTGCGTCAACGCATCGAGGAGCTGGACCGCGAGCTGGCCGCCGGGGGTGGCGGCGGCGCCGCCCAGCCGACCCAGGCGATCCCCACCTACGAGCCCGAACCCGAGCCGGTCAAGCCGGCGCCCGTCGTGGCACCCCCGCCGCCCGCGGCCCCCGCGGCCTCCGCGGGAACCAACGAGGAGCAGGCCCTCAAGGCCGCCCGGGTGCTGAGCCTGGCCCAGGACACCGCCGACCGGCTCACCAGCACCGCCAAGGCGGAATCCGACAAGATGCTTGCCGACGCGCGCGCCAATGCCGACCAGATCCTCAGCGAGGCCAAGCACACCGCCGAGACCACGGTCGCGGAGGCGCGGCAACGTGCCGACGCGATGCTGGCCGACGCCCAGAGCCGCTCGGAGACCCAGTTGCGGCAGGCCCAGGAGAAGGCCGACGCCCTGCAGGCCGACGCGGAACGCAAGCACTCCGAAATCATGGGAACCATCAACCAGCAGCGCACCGTGCTGGAGGGCCGCCTCGAGCAGCTGCGCACGTTCGAGCGCGAGTACCGCACCCGCCTCAAGACCTACCTCGAATCTCAGCTCGAGGAACTCGGCCAGCGTGGGTCGGCGGCACCCGTCGACTCCAGCGCCGACGCCGGTGGGTTCGACCAGTTCAATCGGGGTAATAACTAGCCTGGCAGCCGCGCCTAGCCACGACGCGGCACATTAACTGCACTAGACCTGGCAGTCCCGCTCGTCGCCTGGAGGATGGCCGATGCTGATCATTGCGCTGGTACTCGCCCTGATCGGGCTCGTCGCGTTGGTGTTCGCGGTCGTCACCAGCAACGAGTTGGTCGCCTGGGTGTGCATCGGCGCCAGCGTCCTGGGCGTGGTGCTGCTGATCATCGACGCCCTGCGGGAACGCCAGCGGCGCGACGCCGGCGGCGAAGTCGCCGAAGACGCTGCGGGGGACGGCGAGGACGCGACGGTCGATTACCCCGAGGAAGTCCCGGAGGAGGGCGAACGAACCGCCGCCGAGGACACCACCGTCGGCGAGTCGTCACAGGGGCTCGAAACCAGCGACGAGTCCGCGGTGCCCGCCGACGGCCGCGGCGAGGACCGCACCACGTAGTCGTCAGCGGGTCGGCGTATTCAGCAGCTCGCGGACCTCGTCGTCACTGACCTGGTGGAAGTCGGCGTACACCTGCCCGACGGCTTCGAACCCCGGCGGCATGGTCGCGCACACCACGTCGTCGGCTTCCTGCCCGATCTCGCGGCACGTCGACGGGGGGCCGACCGGGACCGCGACGACGATCGACCGCGGGCCCGCGGCCCGCAGGGCGCGGACGGCGACCAGCATGCTGGCTCCCGTGGCGATGCCGTCGTCGACCAGGATCACGGTCTTGTCCCGCGGGTCGGCAATGGGGCGGCCGCCCCGGTACGCCTGCTCGCGCCGGTGGAGTTCGGCCGTCTCGCTGGCGATCACCTCGCGGACCTGCTCGTTCGTGATGTGCAGGCTCGAAACCACGTTGTCGTTCATCACCACCGCACCGCCGCTGGCCAGCGCCCCCATCGCGAGCTCCGGCCAGCGCGGCACCCCGAGCTTGCGGACCAGGAACACGTCGAGCGGGGCGTGCAGCGCCGCCGCGATTTCCCACGCCACCGGGACGCCGCCGCGGGCGAGCCCGAAAACCAGTAGATCGTCCTCGCCCCGGTAACACGCCAATTGCTCGGCGAGCACGCGGCCGGCCTCGCGACGGTCGCGGAACGTGCGCGTCGCCGTTCGCCGAAGAAAGCCGCTCGGTGGGTTCATTGGTCGCATTCGCCAGGCTTGGCCTTTATCTAGCCTACGTGCGGCGTCGAGGTTCGCGAAGAAGGTTATGGGGACGGATTCTCGCGGTGAGTTTCCTCACTCAGATAGCCTTGTGCGCGAGGGGAATTGGCGGCGACACGAGAGGAACAGCGAAATGAGTCGGCGCACCTACACGTCCTACAGCATCGCCTGCGCGGTGGTGTGGGCCGTCATCTTGATCGGGGTTTCGGCGGTGGCGGGCGCCGACACCCGGCGCACGTTCCTGCTGGTTGGCTTCGGATGGGGGATCGGCTGGCTGTCGGCGACGATCGCCCGGGCCGTCTACCCGCCGCCGAAGCGGGGCATCGGGTCGTAAAACCGGGTGTGAGGGGGGACTTGGCCGTCTGCGACACGAGGTCTTTGAGTTGAGCCGCTGATCAGCCAGCGGTTGGGTCACGCCAGGCGCGACTCGATGAATGCGCGGGTGGCTTCCTCCAGACGGCGCCGGGCCGCGTCGGGGACTTCGCGCAGTGGACCCTGCTCGGAGAGCACTGCCAGCCCGTGCACCGTGGCCCAGATGGGGTATTCGATCCCGGCGCGGCGTGCCGGATCGAGCACGCCGGCGTCAACCAGCTCGTCGAGCGCCACGCGCAGCTGATCCAGCGGCAACGGGCCCTTTCGCGCCTCCAGGTCCCCGGCTCCGTAGGCGTGCTGATGGGGAAGGGCGAACGCGGTGGCGAACAACCCCGGTTCGGCATGGGCAAATTCCAGATACGCGCGGAAGATCGCGCGGAAGCGACGGCGCGCGGCACCGGCATCGCCGTAGGCACCGCGCACCCGGGCCACGTCAGCTGCCATGCGGGCGGCGAGCTCGCCCAAGGCCTCCGCGCACACCGCCGCTAGCAGCTCATCACGATCGGCGAAGTGCCGATAAGCCGCGTTGGGCACCACCCCGACCATCCGTGCGGCTTCCCGCAGCACCACCGCGCCCGGGCCGCCGGCGCGGGCCAGCTCGACGCCCGCGGCGAGCATTCCGTCGCGAACTGCGCCTCGTGGGCGCCGCCGACCGGCCTCGGTCACTTCATCCGCCGCTTTGTTCGCCATCACCACAAATTAGTGGACACCGTCCACGTAATGCAATAAAGTGGACGCCGTCCACATAAAAGTGGACGCCGTCCACGAAACGCCGCCTTGGTGTGTTGGAGGAACCGCCATGACTAAATCCGTGACGCCGTCTGTTGCCGGCCCCGCCGGGACCCGCATCGTTGCCCACCAGGTCAATCGCCTGGTGATCGACTCCGATAGCGGTTTCGACGATCTGTGCCAGCGCTACGAGGCACTCGTCCCCGATATCGGGCCAGATGAACTGAGGGTCCTGCTGAAAAAGGGCGACCTGGATGAAGTGGTGCGCTACACCGCCGCACGCACACCGCACACGTTTGCCCGGTTTTGGTCCTTGGATCCGACGCCGATGATGCGGCTACTGGGGCACAAGACCCGGGTGATGACCTACATGATGGGCAATAACGTGGTCGTGGAGACGATGTACCGCCACAATCCGGCGGTCATGCTCTATGCCCCGCTGCGCACCGCAATCTATGAGGATTCATCCGGCGCAACCCATTTCAGCATCGACCAACCCTCGACACGTTTCGCCAGCTTCGGAGATCCCCGCATCACCGAGGTGGGCGGCCTGCTCGATGCCAAGCTCGCCGAGTTGCTGTCGCTACTCAGGCTGCCGGTGCCCGTCGAACTCGGGCAAAACCATCCAGATCGACGCCGCGACAACGAAGTCCAGCACCATGCATGAACCAACCGAACGACTCCTCGATCACGACGGTGGTCAATTGTATGTGCGCGACCATCCGGGCCGTACTCCGGCGATCGTGGCGATGCACGGATTTCCCGACGACTCCCGTATCTATGACCGCCTCATCGGTCCGGTCTACCCGCAGCGGGTGGTGACATTCGACTGGATCGGCTACGGGCGTTCAAGCCGGCGCGATTCGCGGGAATCGAGCGTCATCAACCGTCAAGAAGAGCTGCTGGCCGTCTGCGACGCCCTACAGCTCGAGCAGGCGGTGTTGGTCGGACATGACGCATCGGGACCGGAAGCCATCGAGTTCGCCCTGGCCCGTCCGGAACGCGTTGCCCGGCTGGTGTTACTGAACACTTACTACGGGCGGCGGCCGAACCTTCGGTTGCCCGAAATGATCGCTCTGATGGCCGATCCCGCGTTTACACCGTTGACCGACGCTCTGGTCAACGACCCCGATCAGCGGTTGTGGCTGTTGGCCTACACCGGCCGTCGCTTCGGCCTCGATGGGAGCCTTCCCCCCGACGGCATCGGCGTCAGCTCCATCGTGCCGCAATTTTTCGGCGACAACAGCCAATCCGATGCGCTTGCCGAAATCCGGTCATGGACCGGCGGTCTTCCCGCGGCCCTAGACCGCCAGGACGCGGTGATCGCATCCGCCAGGCTGCAGACCGTCGAAGTGCCGGTGTCGGTGATATTCGGCCGCGATGATCCGAATCTGACTCCTGATGTGGCACAACACATCTGCGCACTATTCACGAACTCTGAAGTGCACCTGATCGATCGCGCCTCCCACTGGCCCCAATGGGATCAACCCGAGGTGGTCGCCGATCTCATCAAGCGATCCATTGCCACGCCCGTAACGCCGACCCCCAATAGTTAGGAGATTGAGATGAGCAACGAGCTTCTCGACAGTGTGCTGGACGCCCACGGCGGGCTGGCGAACTGGGACCGCGTCAGCGCGGTCACCGCCGAGATCGCGGTCGGAGGGCCGTTTTGGGCCCTGCGAGGCCAGCCGGACCTGGCGCCCATGCTGACGATCTCACTAGACGCCCACCGCGAACACATCACGACGATGCCTTTTCCTGGGCCCGATCAGTGTTCAGTGTTCGACGTGGAGCCAGAACGGCTATGCGTTCGGACCACCAGCGGAGAGGTCGTTGAGGAGCGCACCGATCCGCGGACGAGCTTTCCCCCGTTTGACCTGCAATCCACGAAGTGGGATGGGATCCAGACCGCCTACTTCACCAGCGCGGCAAACTGGAACTACTTCACCCAGCCGTTCAGCTTCACTTACCCCGGCGTGCGGGTCAGCGAAATTCGGCCGTGGCGGGAAGGTGACGAAACCTGGCGGCGCCTCGCAGTGCACTTTCCGCCGAACAACGCCAACCACAACTCCGATCAGGTCTTTTACTACGACCAGCACTTCATGCTGCGTCGGATGGACTACGCCCCCGATGTGACCGGTAATGCTCCCGTGGCGCACTACACCGATGACCCCAAGACATTCGACGAGTTCGTCTTCCCGACCCGCCGTCGCGTCTACCGGCGCGGCGACGACGGCATCGCCGACCAACGCCTCGCGATCATCACCGTGGATGTTTCCTTGGTCCGCGTTCAGTGACGTGCCCAGCGCTGCGTGGGCCACCGCGATGTTTGATCGCCTGCCACGATGTCAGCAAATGCAGAAAACCCACTCCGACCACCCTCAGAAGCGGTTTTTGTCTCTACAGCGAATCTTTTGTGTGATCGCGGCTTCGCCGCTCAACACACGCCATCGGTGAGATCTGGCGAGTCGGCACCTGATCGTCGTCCGTGCTCGGGTCGACTCACTCTAATGTCAGGCGGTCGGGCTGGTGGTCGAGTTGGGCGGGAGCGACTCGGCACCCGGCGGCTTGGGCTCCGGTGTGCAGGCGTCGGTCCCAGACGGCGACGATCAAGCCGGGGTCGCCGAGTGCCAACGCGCTGGCCAGATGGACAGCGTCGGCTCCGCGTAAGGCATAGGCTCGGGCGAGGTGGCCGGCGTGCTGTTCAACCGTCGCGGTGAGTTCGACCGGGCGGGTAGCGGCCCAGAAGTCCTCCCAGTCAAGCTCGGCTGCTGAGAGCTCGGATTCGGTTAGGTCGTGATTGCGGGCTGCGGCGGCGAGCGCGGCGCGGACTTCGGGGTAGGCCAGGCGGCTGGACAACGCGGCGTCGCAGCCGTCCCATAGCGCGGACGCCAGCGAGCTCCCTGTCTCGGTTGTGAGAAGTTTGACGAAGGCGCTGGCGTCGAAGTAGACGAGCGGCACTGGTCAGCGCCGCTGGTCGCTGACGTGGTCAGACACCGGCCGCCGCGATCGGGGTCCGGACCGTCCGGCAGCGACAGGCCGCTGCGCGGTGGCCTTGCCAATCACGCCTTCGGCCGTGAGACGCTCCAAGGTGCCCGTGCTGTCCAGCGCAGCGAGTCGCGCGACCGGAATCCCGCGGTCGGTGATGACGACCTCACCACCAGCCCGAGCTCGATCGAGCCAATCGCTGAGGTGCGCACGCAACTCGGTCACGGATACATCCACACCCTGAACTGTACACTCACTTAACCCTGATTTGTACATATCACTAGTGGCTGCGGCAACGACCGCGCAAGCCGGATGCGAGGTGACCACGGGCCGATACGCCGAGGTGTACGCGAGCCTGGATGTGTGATCGCGGCGCGGCTTCGCCGCTCAACAGACTCCATCGGCTCGGAAATGAACGCGAGCGTTCATTTCGCTCGCCTCAGTCGTGTGTCCGAGGGGGGACTTGAACCCCCACGCCCATTAGTAGGGCACTAGCACCTCAAGCTAGCGCGTCTGCCATTCCGCCACTCGGACAAGACCAACGAGAGTTGGCAGCTAAGGCTATCGGATCGGCCCGCGCGGACCCAAGTTAGCTCGCCGCGGGGCGGGGGTTCCGGGCCGAGCCCGGCGGCGCCGGCAGTGGTAGGAAAGGTGGTTGTGACCGATCACACCGAGCTGCCGTCCAATCGCTTCGATGACGTGGTCGAGGTCGTCAGCAAGCTGATCCGGTTCGACACCACCAACACCGGTGAACCCGAGACCACGCGGGGCGAGGCCGAGTGCGCGCAATGGGTCGCCGAGCAGCTCCAAGAGGTCGGCTACCTGCCGCAGTACGTCGAGTCCGGCGCCCCCGGCCGCGGCAACGTGTTCGCCCGCCTACCGGGCGCGGACAGCTCGCGCGGCGCCCTGCTGATCCACGGGCATCTCGACGTGGTCCCCGCCGAGCCCGCCGATTGGACTGTGCACCCGTTTTCGGGCGCGATCCGGGACGGCTTCGTCTGGGGCCGCGGCGCGGTCGACATGAAGGACATGGTCGGCATGATGATCGTGGTCGCCCGACACTTGAAGCGGGCCGGCATCGTGCCGCCCCGCGATCTCGTGTTCGCGTTCGTCGCCGACGAGGAGCACGGCGGTCACTACGGGGCGCAATGGCTGGTGAACAACCGGCCGGAGCTGTTCGATGGCGTCACCGAGGCGATCGGCGAAGTAGGCGGGTTCTCCCTGACCGTGCCGCGCCGCGACGGGGGAGAGCGCCGGCTCTACCTGATCGAGACGGCCGAGAAGGCGATGTCGTGGATGCGGCTGAGCGCCCAGGGCCCGGCCGGACACGGGTCGATGGTGCACGACCAGAACGCCGTCACTGCCGTCGCCGAGGCGGTCGCCCGGCTGGGCAGGCACCAGTTTCCGCTGGTGGTGACCGACACCGTCGAGCAGTTCCTGGCCGCCGTCAGCGAGGAGACCGGCTTGAGCTTCGACATCCATTCGGACGACCTGGCGGGGACGATCGACAAGCTCGGCCCGATGGCCCGCATGCTGAAGGCCGTCCTGCACGACACCGCCAACCCGACGATGCTCAAGGCCGGGTACAAGGCGAACGTCATCCCCGCGACGGCGGAGGCGGTGGTGGACTGCCGCATCCTGCCCGGCCGCAAGGCGGCGTTCGAGGCCGAGGTGGACCAGCTGATCGGCCCCAGCGTGACCCGCGAATGGATCAGGGACCTGCCGTCGTACGAGACGAGCTTCGACGGTGAGCTGGTCGATGCCATGAACGCCGCCGTGCTGGCGGTCGACCCGGACGGCCGGACGGTGCCCTACATGCTTTCCGGTGGCACCGACGCGAAATCCTTTGCGCGCTTGGGGATTCGCTGTTTCGGCTTCAGCCCGCTGCGGCTGCCGCCGGACCTGGACTTCGCCGCGCTGTTCCATGGCGTCGACGAACGGGTACCCATCGATGCGCTGAGGTTCGGCACCGAGGTGCTGGAACACTTCCTGACACACTGCTAGCAGACAACCAAAGAGAGGATCGCCCATGAGCCTGCCGGCCGACCCGTACGACGCGCTGCCGAAACTGCCGTCGTTCACACTGAATTCGAATTCGATCACCAACGGGCAGCCGCTGGCCACCCCGCAAGTCAGCGGGATCATGGGCGCCGGCGGGGAGGACGTCAGCCCGCAGTTGAGCTGGTCGGGGTTCCCTCAGGAGACCCGCAGCTTCGCCGTCACCGTCTACGACCCGGACGCCCCGACGCTGTCCGGGTTCTGGCACTGGGCGGTGGCCAACTTGCCCGTCGACGTCACCGAGCTACCCGACAACGCCGGCGACGGCAGCGATTTGCCCGGCGGCGCACTGACTTTGGTGAACGACGCCGGCATGCGCCGCTACGTCGGCGCCGCGCCGCCGCCGGGGCACGGCCCGCATCGTTACTACGTCGCGGTGCACGCCGTGGACGTCGAGAAGCTCGACCTGCCCGAAGACGCCAGCCCGGCGTTCCTCGGGTTCAACCTGTTCCAACACGCGATCGCGCGCGCCTACATCTACGGGACGTATGAGCAGAAGTAGGCCGCACATTCGCGAAAGTGCAACTGCCGACAGGCCCAGTCGGGCAACGCGTCGGTAGTTGCACCTTCGCGGCACGGGTGCGCCACAGGCCGCCTACGGTGCGATAGCCTCGGCGATCTGCCGTGGCATGAAGTTCACCAATTCGGGGATCAGGCCGCCGAATTCCGTTCCGCCCAAGGTGACGGTGACGACCTGAAGGGGCTGGCCGATACCCGGGGAGACCTCCATGGTCGCCGAGATCGGTTGTGGCGGAGTGAGAATCCCATCGAAAGGCATGTGCACCACGATCGGCGTGTTGGCGGGGACGATCGTGATGCCCGGGAGGAGCGGCGGGAAGGCGCCGATCGTCACCGTCTCGGCGACCGGGATTGTCAGGTCGATGACGGTATGGCCGTTGAGGAAGCCGTTCAGGGCGTAGGCGGGCATGTCTACGAGTGCGCCGACCGCCGCGACTCCGTTTCCGGTCTGAAGTGCCGCCCCGAACACCGTGGCGCCCGTCGCGAGTCCGTCCAGGGTGGCGATCGGCGGGCCGATGATGGCGAAGCCCAGCGGCAGGGTGGATGTGTTGAAGGCGTTGACGAAGTTCTGCGCCATCTGTTGGGGGATCGAGCCCGGCGGGAGCAGGTTGACGAGGGACTGTTGCTGTTCGGCCGAGATCGAGGCCAGGGGAAGAAGGTCCCCCGCCGGGCCCTCGATCGTGTACGAAGGCGCGCTGAGCAGCGACGGGTTGCTGGGGTCGACCCCGATCGCCTTGATGTCGATTCCGCTGAGGAACAGATCCAGGAATGCGCGCGGGACCGCCTGAACGGCGCCGTGGTAGTCGCCCGTCATGACCGAATTGCCGGCCGTGCCCAGGTCGCGTTCGAACACGGGGAGGGTTTTCTGCAGGTCCGCGCCGAACTGTTGCAGGGCCGCGTTGGTCGCCTGGTTGTAGCTGTTCTGCTGGTTGATGAACGATTCCATCGCGGGCACAAAGGTCGATGTCCCCTGGATGCTGATCTGGATGTTGGCCGGAATGTTGGCCAACGTGGTGGGGAAGTTCTGCAGCTGGCTGGCCACCACCGTGCCGACGGTGTGCGCGTAGCCGTTCTGGTTGCTGATGACCTGCCGCAGGGCGGGAAACGGGTCGGACATCCAGTCGTTGTAGATGGTTTGCAGGTTGGCGCCGGTGTTGGCGAAGAGCGTCTGCCACGGCCCGCCGGCTTGGGAGGCGGTCGTGCCGGCCGCGAACAGTCCCGGCAGCAGCCTGACCTCGATCCCGTCCCACTGAGCGGTCAAGAAGGAACCGATCTGCTGGCCGGCTCCGCTGAAGATCGAGCCCACGGGGCTTCCGCCGAGCAGGCCGCCCAGAACCCCGCCGCCGCTGCCACCGCCGAGGATCGGGGCCAGGCCACCGAGGATCGGATCGGTGGCCGCGGCGGGCGCGCTCATTGCGTTGGCCGCGTTGGCGATCTCGGTGCTGAGGTATGCGGCCGCCCCGCCGTTCAACAGGTTCGAGAATTCGTTGTGAAACGCCGCCGCCTGGGCGCTCAAAGCCTGAAATTGCTTACCGTACAAGCCGAATAGGCGCGAGATCGCGGTCGACACGTCGTCGGCGCCCGCGGCGGCGAGGCTGGTGGTGGAGCCCGCCGCCGCCGAGGGGGCCTCGTCGAGGCTGGAGCCGATCCCTGCCAAACTCTGGGCCGCCGCCGACACGATTTCCGGCTCGGCGACTAGAAAGGACATACCTTCCCCCTCGACTCACACCCCTTCCGCATACGCGACCATATTCGCAAATGCGGGGCCCACACGCACCCAGAATGCTGGGTTTTGACCGCAGTCCGAGCGATCCGGCTAGCCGGTGGGGGTGATCGCCGCGGCTATCGCGTCCGGAATGGTGATGAACAGCGTCGGGAAGAGGCCGCCGAATTCCGTGCCGCCGAGGGTCTGGTTTATGGGGATATTGATGCCGAGAAGGTCCAACGGAATTGTGACCGTAAGCGGCTCGGGCGGAGTAAGAAGCCCGTCGAACGGCACGTGGGCTATGGCCGGCAGCGTGACAGAGCCCACCCCCGGGGCCGACACCGTGATGGGCAGCGGCAGATCCACGAGTAGCTGTCCGTTGAGGAGGCCGTCCAGGGCGAAGGCAGGCATGTCCCCGATTGCGTTCAACATTCCCAGGACGTTGCCTGTCTGCGCAGCCGCACCGAAGGCCGTCGCGCCGTAGGCGATTCCGTTCGCCATGGCGAACGGCGGGCCCAGAATTGCGAAGCCCAGCTGCAACGGCAACCCGAATACGGCCTGGCCCGCAAGGGTGACGCCTAGAGGCAAGACCGTCGTGGTTAGGGCGAAATTCGCTGTGACGTTTGCGTTGACGAGTGTGTCGATCGCGTTGGCGAAGTTGCCCAACATCATTCCCGGGATGGACCCGTGCGGGGCCAGGCTGGCCACGCCCACCGGCTGCTGTCCTATCGCTGTCAGGATCGGCAGCAAGTCGGCCACCGGGCCCTCCAACCCGACCGGTCCCGCAATGGTGACGTCGAAGACCGGCGGGAGGAGGCTGGTGACACTGCCGCTGATCGCCAAGTGGCTGGTATCGAATCCGGTGATGAACAGGTCGATCGGCGCGTGCGCCGCGTCCTGCACCGCCGCGAAGTAGTTGCCGACGGCTACGGCGTCCCGGGCCTCCGACATGTCGCGGAGCGCGGCGGGCAATGTGCCCTGCAGGTCCGAGCCCATCTTGGTGAGCGACGAGCCGACGGTCCCCCAGAAGCCGGTGGTGCCGCCGACGAAATCCTGTCCGATGGCCGCCGGGTTGAAGGTCGCAGCGCCCTGCACGGCGATCTGGACGTTCGCCGGCACGTTCGCCGGGAACCCGGGCAGGTCGTAGGTGATCGCACTCGCGATGAGCTGCGCGTAGTGGCTCTGGTTGGCGATGATCTGACTGACGATCGGGAACGGATGGCTCGCGAATTGCGCGCCCATCAGGCTCAAATTCGTCGCCGTGTGCTGGAAGAGGACGGTGTACGGGTTGGGGTAGGGGGCCGGGCTGCCGGGTGGCACCGGCGCGAACAGCCCTGGGAACAACGAATTCACCAGACCCTGCAGTAGCGGCACGTCTTGGAAGAGGCCGGTGCCAACGCCCGCAAGGTTAGAGAGCGTTACCCCGTTGCTCAGCTCGTTGGAGAAGAAGTTACCGACGTCCAGTCCGACGCCGTTGAGTGTCGGCCCCAGCAAGGCGCCGAGGGGACCCGAGGTGAGGCTCAGGCCAGGCGTTAAGTTGCCGAGGTTGAACGGTCCGAAGAAGTCGCTGAGGGTGGGGAAGGCATTGAGGATCGCCGGGTTGAGAAATAGTGAACCCAACCCGTTGGCGAATTGAGTACCGATGCTGTTGAAGGGGCCGAAGAGCTGGCTCAAGCTGCTGTTCAGGCCGCCGAGCAGCCCACCCCCACCGGTGCCCAGGCCGAGCAGTCCGTCCAGTCCGCCCAGCAGGCCGCCGCCGCCGGACGAACCGCCGAGCAGCCCGCCCCCGCCGAGCAGGCCGCCCCCGCCGAGAAGCCCGCCGAGCAGTGGGTCGGACGCTGCAGCGCCGCTCGCGGTCATCATCTGCTGCGCATTGGCGATCTCGGCGCCGAGGTAGGCCGCCGCCCCGCCGTTCAACAGGCTCACAAATTCGTTGTGAAATGCCGCCGCCTGAGCGCTCATCGCCTGGAATTGCTGCCCATATGTGCCGAACAACTCCGAGATGGCGAGCGACACGTCATCCGCGGCAGCCGTGGTGATGGCCGTGGTCTGGCCCGCCGCGGCCGCGGTGGCCTCTCGCAATGTGGAACCGAGGCCGGCCAAATCTCCGGCGACTGCCTCGACCGTTTCTGGCGCAGCAATTACAAAAGACATGGCCGTCTCCCCTCGAAGGCTCTCCCGATTAGCCAACTGAGATACCGGTCACAATGTTAACCAATTTGTGACGCGCTAAACCCGAGTTCTGCTGTTTCTAGCAGTTAGTTCCACAAATGCACAACCCGCATGGCGGGAGAGCGTATTGGCAAGGCGTTCAACCGCTTTAATTGACACGCGCCAAATAGGACGGCTATCCCGGCTCGCCAAGCCGTTCTGAGTCGCCCGTCGGTCGACCCGGGTCGATGGCCGCGGACCCCACCGCGTCGCCGAGCGAGGCGAACCCGCCGTCATGCAAGCGTCGGGCGATGCCGTCGTGAATGTGCTTGGGCCACAAGCCCCCTCCGTAGATGAAACCGGTGTAGCCCTGCAGCAGCGACGCGCCCGCGGTGATCCGCTCCCACGCGTCGTCGGCCGTCTCGATGCCGCCCACGCTGATGAGCACCAGGCGGTCACCCACCCGGCCGTAGAGCCGACGCAGCACCTCGACCGCCCTGCGCGCCACCGGCGGCCCCGAGATACCGCCCGCGCCAAGCTTTTTCACTCTCGGCGTGTTCAGTCCCTCCCGCGACACGGTGGTGTTGGTCGCGACGATCCCGGCCAGACCCAGCTCGACGGCCAGGTCGGCGATGTCGTCGACGTCGGAATCGGAAAGGTCGGGTGCGATCTTGACCAGCACCGGCGTCGACGTCGTCGAGGCCTCCAGCAGGACGCCCTGCAGGATGGGCCGCAGCGATTCCACCGCCTGCAGGTCGCGCAGCCCCGGAGTGTTCGGCGAGCTGACGTTGACCACCAGATACGACGCGAGCGGTCCCACCAGCCGGGCGCTGGCCCGATAGTCGCCGATGGCGTCGGCGGCCGCGACCGCCTTTGTCTTGCCGATGTTGACCCCGATCGGCACCTCGGGGCGGCGGTGGGTGAGGCGGATCGCCAGCGCGCCGGCGCCGCGATTGTTGAACCCCATCCGGTTCAGCAGGGCCCGGTCGGCGGGCAGCCGGAACAGGCGGGGGCCGGGGTTGCCGGGCTGCGGTTGCGCCGTGACGGTGCCCACCTCGGCGTATCCGAAACCCAACGCGCCCCAGGTGAGCAGCCCCTTGCCGTCCTTATCGAAGCCGGCGGCCAGGCCCAGCGGTCCGGGGAAACGTACCCCGAACACCGTGCTGGCCAGCACCGGGTCGGTCGGGCCGAGCCGTCGGTGCAGCGACCGCCGCGCGACGGGCAGAACCGTGACGGCGCGCAGCAGTGCGAACACCAGCGTGTGAATGCGTTCGGGCGGGAAGAGGAACAACAGCCGGCGGGTAAGCCGGTACATCACAATTCCGGTTGGTCGGGCCGCCGGCTGTCCAGACGAGTCTTCTTGCGGCGCAACAACACCCGTCGGCTGCCGTCGGTGTAGAGGCGCACCCGGGTGAGTTCCCAGCCGCGATATTCGGCCTCGATGGACAGCCGGATGGACGCGCTGAGCCGCGTCACTTCCGGCGGCAGGCGCAGCGGGATCCATTCGTATTCGTCGGACATCTCCGCTTCCCAGCCCGCCGGCAGCCGGCTCCACCGCGGCGCTTGACGGCTCGTCACGGCGTGCCCGCCGCGTGCTCGATGACCTGGACACCCGCACCCGACCCCGACACCACGTACAAGGTGCCCGACGCTTCGTCAAAAGCCAGCGAGTTGGGTTGCTGCACGGTTGGGTATCGCACCCTTTCGACGGGAATTCCGGTTGACAGATCGTAACCAATGACGACGTTCGCCGCGGTGAGGGACACCCAGGCCAGCCCCCGGGAACCGGCCAGGCCGTACGGGGACTGCCGCACCGGGTAGGCCTGCCGCAGGATCAGCGGATCGACGCCGTAGACCAGCAGCTGCCCGCCGCGGGTGTCGGCGACCAGGACGCGACCCAGCGAGTCGGCGGCCAGGGTGGTCGCGCCCTCCCCGGCACGCAGCGCCTGTTGGGCGCGTCCGTCGGCGCCGATCGTCGTCACCGAGGTCTGGCCCCGATCCAGGACCACTATCGTATTCCCTTGTGCCACAATCGCATCCACACGAGCGAAGATCTTATTGCGGCTGCTGATGGTGGCGCTGCGTACCGAGGCCGGTGTCCGGGAGGCGAAGGTGTAGAGGGCGCCGTCCGAGCTGCCCAGCACCAGCGTTCCGTCGGCTCGCTGGGCGACCGCGGTGAAGTCGACCTGCTGGGCGTTGGCGACGGGCACGCGGGTCGCGCGGCCGGCGGACAGGTCGACGACGAAGTAGCCGCCCCGGGTGGCCAGGAAGGCCGTGCCGCGGCCGTCGCCGGTCAACGCGGTCGCCGGGCCCGGCAGGTCGACCACCCGCGGCGGGGCCTGCGGGTCACCGAACTGGGTGAGGCTGGCGGGCGCCTCCGGGTCGGTCCCGGGGGCCAGGACGGCCAGTTGACGGGTGGCCCCGTCGAAGATTGCCGCGGCGCCGTGGCCGGCCAGCTGTCGCACCTTGCCGGCCGCGGGTTGCGACGCCGGCGGGGAGACTGCCGGCTGGGCGGGTTCGATCGTGGGCGGCGCACTACCGAGCGGATCGCCCGAGCAACCCACGGCGGCTACCAGCAAAAACGCCAGCGCAAGGAACGCGCCCTGGACTGCCGGTTTGTCGCCCGTATGTCGTCGCAGCAATTATTTTCCCTCGCGTCACCAATGTGAAATTCAAATTTTAGGGAACGGTTTCGCATCCAATATGGCCATGTTGCCTGCATGGGGTCGGACTGGAGAGGTATGGTCGCGTCATGACCGTCATCGTTGACCGGCATGTCGCAGACAAAGAGTTTGCTGTCGAGGACATCTCGACGGGAATCTTTGCCAGCGGGTACGGGCAGCTCGGTGATGGGCGCAGTTTCTCCTTCCACATCGAGCACCGCTCGCTCGTCGTCGAAATCTACCGCCCACGCCTCTCCGGCCCCGTTCCGCAGGCCGAGGACGTGGTCGCGCGGGCGATCCGCGGCCTGGTCGACATCGACCTCACCGACGAGCGCAGCCTGACCGCCGCCGTACGCGACTCGATCGCGCACGCCGTGCCGGTCTCCCGCTAGCGAACCAGTCGCGCCCGCCCGTACCGAGTACGGTCGTCGTCGTGACCGTCATCCTGCTCAGGCACGGCCGCTCCACCTCGAACACCGCCGGTGTGCTGGCTGGGCGGTCGGAGGGCGTCGACCTCGACGACAAGGGCCGCGAGCAGGCCGCCGGGCTGATCGACCGGATCGGCGACCTGCCGATCCGCGCGGTGGTCACCTCCCCGCTGCTGCGCTGCCGGCGCACCGTCGAGCCGCTGGCCGAAGCGCTGTGCCTCGAGCCGCTGATCGACGAGGAGCTCGCCGAGGTGGACTACGGCGACTGGACCGGCCGCAAGATCGGCGAGTTGACGAAGGAGCCGTTGTGGCGGGTGGTCCAGGCCCACCCCAGCGCGGCGGTGTTCCCCGGCGGCGAGGGCCTGGCGCAGGTCCAGGCCCGCGCTGTGGCGGCCATCCGCGCGCATGACCGGCGGCTGGCCTTAGAAATTGGCGGAGAACTCGGCGGAGCAGACGGCGCCGACGCGCTCTGGGTGGCCTGCACCCACGGTGACGTCATCAAGTCCGTCGTCGCCGACGCGTACGGCATGCACCTGGACGGGTTCCAGCGCGTCACCGCCGACCCCGGGTCGGTGACCGTGATCCGCTACACCCCGCTGCGGCCATTCGTGTTGCACGTCAACCACACGGGCGCCCGGCTGTCCGCCGCGCTGCGGGCGGGGCCCCCGCCGAAGGACGAGTCCAAGGGTGATGAGGCTCACGATGAGTCGAAAGGGGAGTCGCAAACCGGGCCGGCCGAAGCGGTGCCGACGAGCGACGCGGTGGTCGGCGGGTCGACTGATTAGTTTCGCTGCGGCGGGGCAATCGAATCGCACGGCAACGGCAACAGCCGGTATTTTGGAGGTGCCATGGCCCGCGCAATTCACGTCTTCCGCACCCCCGACCGCTTCGTGGCCGGGACCGTCGGCCAGCCCGGAAATCGCACGTTTTACATACAGGCCGTGGGCGATTCGCGGGTGGTGTCGGTGGTCTTGGAGAAGCAACAGGTCGCGGTGCTCGCGGAGCGCATCGGCGCGCTGCTGCTCGAGGTGAATCGAAGGTTCGGCACGCCGGTTCCGCCGGAGCCCGCCGAGATCGACGACCTCAGCCCGTTGATCACGCCCGTCGACGCGGAGTTCCGGGTCGGGACCATGGGCCTCGGCTGGGACTCGGAGGCGCAGACGGTGGTGGTCGAGTTGCTAGCCGTCACCGACGCCGAGTTCGACGCCTCGGTCGTGCTCGACGACACCGAGGAAGGCCCCGACGCGGTGCGGGTCTTCCTGACGCCGGAGTCGGCACGCCAATTCGCCACCCGCTCCAACCGCGTCATCTCGGCCGGCCGTCCGCCGTGCCCGCTGTGCGACGAACCGCTGGACCCCGAGGGCCACATCTGCGCGCGCACCAACGGCTACAAGCGCAGCGCGCTTCTCGGGCCCGACGATGACGCCGAGGAATAACGAGGCGCACGAGCGGGAGGTGCTGCGGGACGGCGAACTGACGGTCCTCGGACGCATCCGCTCCGCCAGCAACGCCACCTTCCTGTGCGAGTCGACGCTCGGCGAGGTCAGCGTGCACTGCGTCTACAAACCGATCTCCGGTGAGGCGCCGCTGTGGGATTTCCCGGACGGGACCCTGGCCGGGCGCGAACTCGGGGCGTACCTCGTGTCGGTGCAGTTGGGCTGGAACATCGTGCCCTACACCATCATTCGGCATGGGCCGGCGGGCCCGGGCATGCTGCAGCTGTGGATACAGCAGCCCGGTGACGCGGTGGATTCGCCCCCCACGAACCTGCCCGACCTGGTCGACCTGTTTCCCGCCGACAAACATGAGCCGGGTTATCTGCCGGTCCTGCGGGCCTACGACTACGCCGGTGACGAGGTGGTCCTGATGCACGCCGACGACATCCGGTTGTGGCGGATGGCGGTGTTCGACGTGCTGATCAACAACGCCGATCGCAAGGGCGGCCATGTCCTGCGCGACCTCGAGGGCCACATCTACGGCGTCGACCACGGGGTGTCCCTGCACGTGGAGAACAAGCTGCGGACCGTGCTGTGGGGCTGGGCCGGCAAGCCGATCGACGACAACACGTGCCAGGCGATCGCCGGGCTCGCCGAGTCCCTGGCCGGCTCGTTCGCCGACGAACTGGCCGGGCACATCACCAGCGCGGAAATTGCGGCGCTGCGCCGGCGCGCGTGCCGGCTGCTGGACAACCCGGTCATGCCGGCGCCCAACCGGCACCGCCCCATTCCCTGGCCGGCGTTCTAGTGCGGCGATCGCAAGCGCGGCGGAGCCGGGCGCAGCGGGTCGCCGCCACCGGTTAAAGCGGCCTAGGTCGTCGGCGATACTGAACCGGTGACTTCCGCGCCGGGTGAGATGACGGACGCCGCCCTCGCCGCCGATCTCGCCGCAGACGCGGGGGAGCTGTTGCTCAAGGTGCGCGACGAAATCGGTTTCGGCCATCCCTGGGCCCTCGGCGACGCGGGGGACAGCCTGGCGAACGCGTTGATCCTGCGCCGGCTGCGGGCCGAGCGGCCCGGCGACGCGGTGCTCAGCGAGGAGGCCTACGACGACCTTTCCCGGGTCAATCACGACCGGGTGTGGATCATCGACCCGCTGGACGGCACCCGCGAGTTCTCCACGCCGGGACGCGACGACTGGGCGGTCCACATCGCGCTGTGGCAGCGGCCCACCGACGGGCAGCGCGAGATCACCGACGCGGCCGTCTCGCTGCCCGCCCGTGGCAACACGGTGTACCGCAGCGACACCGTGACCGCCGGCGCCGCGCGCACCGGCATCCCCGGGACCATCCGAATCGCGGTCAGCGCCACCCGGCCACCAGCGGTGCTGTATCGCATCCGCCAGACGCTGCACATTCAGCCCGTGGCGATCGGATCTGCGGGCGCCAAGGCGATGGCCGTCATCGACGGCGACGTCGACGCGTATGTGCACGCCGGGGGGCAGTGGGAATGGGACTCGGCGGCCCCGGCCGGGGTGCTGATGGCCGCCGGCATGCATGCGTCGCGGCTGGACGGCTCGCCGCTGCGCTACAACCAGCTCGACCCGTACCTGCCCGACTTCGTCATGTGCCGCGCTGAGCTGGCGCCGATTCTGCTCGGCGCCATCCGCCAGGAATTTCGCTGATCCCGTGCGCGTTTAGAGTCGACGTTATGCAGACGTGGTCTTCCGCACAGGTCCCGGTGCTGCCGGGGCGCGGCCCGGAGCTGCGGCTGTACGACACCTCCGACCGGCAGGTGCGCCCGGTGGCGGCCGGGTCCAAGGCCACCATGTACGTCTGCGGCATCACCCCCTACGACGCCACCCACCTCGGTCACGCGGCCACCTACCTGGCCTTCGACCTGGTGCACCGGCAGTGGCTGGACCTCGGTCACGATGTGCACTACGTGCAGAACGTCACCGACATCGACGACCCCCTACTCGAACGCGCCGAGCGCGACGGCGTCGGCTGGCGCGAGCTGGGCGATCGGGAGGTCGACCTCTTCCGCCAGGACATGACGGCGCTGCGGATACTGCCGCCGCGCGAGTACGTCGGCGCGACGGAGGCGATCGCCGAAGTGGTGGAGCTCGTCGAGAAGATGCTGGCGTCGGGTGCGGCGTACGTCCTCGACGGCGACTATCCCGACATCTACTACCGGGCGGACGCCACCGTGCAGTTCGGCTACGAGTCCGGCTATGACCGCGACACCATGCTGCAGCTGTTCGCCGAGCGCGGCGGCGACCCGGACCGCGCCGGCAAGACCGACGAACTCGACGCCCTGTTGTGGCGGGCGGCGCGGCCCGGCGAGCCCAGCTGGCCCTCGCCGTTCGGCGCCGGCCGGCCCGGCTGGCACGTCGAGTGCGCGGCGATCGCGCTCAGCCGAATCGGCAGTCCCGTGGACATCCAGGGCGGCGGCAGCGACCTGATCTTCCCGCATCACGAATTCACCGCCGCCCACGCCGAATGTGTCCGCGGCGAACGCAGATTCGCCCGCCACTACGTGCACGCCGGGATGATCGGCTGGGACGGGCACAAGATGTCCAAGAGCCGCGGCAACCTGGTGCTGGTGTCGGAGCTGCGCGCCCAAGGTGTCGAGCCGGCGGCGATCCGGTTGGGGCTGTTGGCCGGGCACTACCGCGCCGACCGCTCTTGGAGCCGCCAGGTGCTCGACGAGGCGACCGAGCGGCTGGGGCGCTGGCGGGCCGCGACCGCCCTGCCCGCCGGCCCGGACGCCGCCGACGTCATCGCCCGGGTGCGCCAGTACCTTGCCGACGACCTCGACACCCCGAAAGCCCTTGCCGCGCTTGATGGTTGGACGACGGATGCGCTCGAGTACGGTGGCCATGACGCCGGGGCGCCGGTGTCTGTGGCGACCGCCGTCGACGCGCTGCTCGGGGTGCAGCTCTAGGAAGCGTTGCAACTACTCGAAGGCGATGACGCCCCGGATGTTCTTGCCGGCGCGAAGGTCTTTCATGGCCTCGTTGATGTCGTCCAGCTTGTACTTCTGGGTTACCAGCTCGTCGAGCTTGATCAGCCCCGCCTCGTACATCGATAGCAGCTTGGGCATGGCTTCGCGCGGGTTCATCTCGCCGTAGAGGGCTCCTTTGAAGGTCTTGCAGGAGTTGACCATGTCGCCGAGCATCATCGGGACCATCATGTCGGTGATCTTGGCCATTCCGGTCAGCACACAGGTTCCGCCCTTGCGCAACAACATCATCGCCGTAAAGATCAGGTCTGCGGGGACGACCCCGGGTGTGAGCACGACGCGATCGGCCATGACCCCCCAGGTGATCTCCTTGACCAGTTCCACTGCCGCACCGGCGTCGACGGCGGTGTGGGTGGCGCCGAACGTCGGCGCGATCTCACGCTTGAATTCGTTGGGGTCGACAGCGACGATGTGCTTGGCGCCCGCGATCTTGGCGCCTTGCACCGCGTTCATGCCGATTCCGCCGACACCAATCACGACGACGGTGTCACCCGCTCCCGTGCCCGCCGCGACGGATCCCGACCCGAATCCCGTTGTCACACCGCAGGACACCAGTGACGCGGCCTCCAGGGGGATCCAGTCGTTCACTTTCACCAGCGAACGCTCGGACGCCACCACGTACTCGGAGAACGTGCCGACCTGCATCATCGCCATCAGGTCCTCGTCACCGAGGTGGCGACGCCGGGTGCCGTCGGTGGTCATTGCCTTGCTGTAGATGTCGGAGCCAATGTCGCACAGGTAGCTGTAGCCGGTAGCGCACCATCGGCAGCTGCCGCAAGCAGGCAGGAACGAGATCGCCACGTGGTCACCGGGTTTGAGTGTCTTCACCTCGGGGCCGACCACTTCGACGACGCCGGAGCCCTCGTGGCCGCCGAGCATGGGGAACCATTCGGGCACGGAAAGGCCGGATGCCCGCATCATTTCTTCCATCTCCGGGGTCGGCACGCTGTCGCCGGTGTAGAAGTGCTCGTCTGAGTGGCAAATTCCCGCGTAGGCCATCTTGACCAGGACTTCACCCGCGTGGGGTGGGTCGAGCTCTACTTCGGCGACTTCCCAGTCCACGCCGACACCGCGCAACACCGCTGCCTTGGACTTCATCGTGTCTCTTTCATCTCGAACTGCCGCCCGGTCTCGGACTCGACGAGCTTGCGATCGATCAGCATTCGCGCTTCGTGGTTCACCATTTGCGAAGTTCCTTCACTGCGTCGGAGGTGCGCGGGGCAAGGGTTAGGTACGGGATGAAACTGCTGCTACCGCAACGGATCACGGAGTTGACAACCTCGGTCAGATGCTCGTGGTCAACCAGCCCGCCAAGCATGTACTTGTTCTCCATCCAGAACCGGATGGCTGCCTCCAACGCGTCGGGATCCCAGCTCGTGTTGAACTCCGTCTGCGCGTCGCCCTTGCCGCCGAGGCTGTCGCCAACGGCAAGACGGGTGAAGCCGATTTCCGGATGTTCGATGCGCCACGCCTCGACGAGTTTGTCCAACGCACCCTTGGAAACCGCGTACGCCCCTAGCAGTGGCCACGGAGTCGTATAGGACGCACTCAGCGACGATAGGTACACGGCCGAGCCGGCCGTCGCAGCCAGGTGTGGCGCAGCGGCCGCAGTGACGAGCGAAGCGCCGGTGACGTTGGTGGCGAACAGCTGCGCCCATTGTTCCGCCGTCACCTCGGACAGCGGTGCGAGCACGCCCATACCGGTCGTGTACACCAGGGCATCAAGGCCGCCTAGCGCGCCGACCGCCTCGGAGATCGCTTTCTGGCAACTGTCGGTTACGGTGACGTCGCAGGCGACCGCCACCGCACCGTTGCCCGCTTCCTTGGCCGCGTCGACCAACCGGTCGTATCGGCGCGCCAACAGCGCGACGTGCGCGCCCCGCTGTGCGAGCCCGATTCCGATGCATCGGCCCAGACCCGAGGAGGCGCCCACGACCGCGACTCGCAACGGGCGTGGTTCGTTGTCAGACATCGAGCTTCGCGCTCACGGAGCCGAGGGTTGCGCCTATGGTGCGTTCGAACCGGGCGTGGTCGAAGCTGCGGATCTCGACGTCGTGGTCACCCGCCTCGGCGCGCAGGGCGCCCACCGTGCACTGCTCGCGGGTGCGGTGTTCGAACGGGTCGAACGAATACCACCGGCAAGCGTTCTCGTAGGTGATCTTGTTGACTTCGTCGTCGGGCAGCCCGGCCATGACGAGGGCGAGTTCCTCGGCCGCCGAAGGCCACGACGAATCGGAGTGCGGGTAGTCGCACTCCCAGGCGATGTTGTCGATGCCGATGTCGTGGCGGAGCTTGATTCCGATCGGATCGGCGATGAAGCAGGTCAGGAAACGCTCCCGGAAGATTTCGCTGGGCAACTTGGAGCCAAAGTCCTGGCCGGTCCACAGGTGATGCATCTCGTAGGTGCGGTCCAGCCGATCGATGAAGTACGGAATCCAACCCGTCCCGCCTTCCGACAGCGCGAAGCGGACGTCGGGGAATTTCTTGATGACGCGCGACCAGAGTAGGTCGGCGGCCGCCGAGCACACATTCATCGGCTGCAGCGTGATCATGACGTCGATGGGGGCGTTGTCGGCCGTCATCGTGATCTTGCCCGAGGACCCCAAGTGGACCGAGAGCACCGTGTTGGTGTCCGAGAGCGCCCGCCACATCGGGTCCCAGTACTCGTCGTGGAAGCTCGGGAATCCGAGCGTGGCGGGGTTTTCGGTGAAAGTGACGGAGTGGCAGCCTTTATCGGCGTTACGACGGATCTCTTTGGCGCACAACGCCGGGTCCCAGAGCACGGGCAGTCCCATCGGTAGGAAGCGTCCCGGATAGGAGCCGCACCAGTCGTCGATGTGCCAGTCGTTGTACGCCTGAGTGACGGCGAGCGCGAGGTCCTTGTCGGGGTGGGTCGCGAACAGCCGGCCGGCAAAGCCGGGGAAGGACGGGAAGCACATCGACCCGAGCACGCCGCCCGCGTCCATGTCCTTGACTCGCTCGTGGATGTCGTAGCAGCCCGGTCGCATCTCGTCGAAGGCGGTGGGCTCGATGCCGTACTCCTCGCGCGGGCGCCCGGCCACGGCGTTGAGGCCGATGTTGGGAATGATCGCACCGTTGAACGTCCAGACCTCGGACCCGTCAGGTTGGCGGATGACTCGCGGTATCTGGTCGGCGTACTTGCTTGAGACCCTGCCCTCGAACAGGTTCGGGGGCTCGACCAGGTGGTCGTCGACGCTCACCAGGATCATGTCTTCGGGCTGCATGGGTCTCCTTGGGCAGAGGTTGAAAACGACATTATCAGCAAAGCGGAGGCACTATTTCGATTTATGGAAATATACATTTCCACCGCGGCAGCGAGCGTCCGCAACCAGCGGCTGCACCGATCACCGCCGCAGGACTTTTTGGGGTTCGACGGCAAACGAGAGCAGGAGACGGTCGAGGATTTTGGCGGCCCGCCTGCGCGCCCTGCTGGGGTTTGCGGCATGCGCCACTAGAAGCGACGCTTCCTCGAGCGCGGCGACGATCATGTGCGTCAGTTCCCCGACGGGCTGATCGTCGATGATCCCTTGAGCAATCGCTTCGCGGACCACGTCGTTGATGAGTGCAATGCTGTTGCCCTCCTGGATTTCGCGTAGCGTTTGCCAGCCCAGTACCACCGGTCCGTCGAGGAGTATCACCCGCTGCACTGCTGGCTCCTGTGCCGCTTCGAGGAACCCGTGCAGACCCCTCGTGAGCCGCTCCCAGGGGTCCGCCCCCGGCGGGGGAGCGGCGATGGACCGAAGCGTGAGGTCGTTCTCGACGTCTTCGAACACGGCGCGAAACAGCTCGGCCTTGTCCTTGAAGTGGTGGTAGAACGCGCCCCGAGTTCCGACGCCCGACTTGGTCACGATGTCGCTGATGCTCGTGTTGAAAAATCCGTATTCCACGAAGAGTTCGCGACCCGCGTCGATCAGGTCCAGACGAGTCTGCTCCCCTCGGGCCCTCCGTTCGTCGTCCGCCCCACCGCGCTTCGCCATGCCGGCGATCGTAGCAACATTCAAGTTGAATGTTGAGTGGCCCGGCCTGTTCTTTTCCTCAGCGCACGATCCCGCGAACGGTCATCAGGCCGAGCTCGGCGTGCGACTTGAAACCCGGCGGCGCGTCGCAGATTGCGGGGATCGAGTTCACGGGTTCCATCGCGGTCCAGGCGTAGCCGACATAGCCAGGCTTCGCGTGCTCTCGGGCTTCCTGGCTGCCCCGCAGGATCAGCTCGGTTCCCGGGTCGCCCTCGATCACCACGCGGTAGTGGTAATACGGCTCCCAATCAGGCTTCGGTTCGATCGCGTCGTGTTCGACGAACGAGTACAACTCGTGCAACGTGATGAATGGCCGGCCGTCCACCCACGCCGTCCACAGGTGATGTTGGGAGGCGACGGTGCCCTTCTTGATCACACCTTTAAGGCCCGGCATGTCCATGTCCGGGGTCCCCTCATAGGGAATATCGCGGGTGGCAGTGCCCAATTCCACGTCCCTGGTGAACTTTTCCACCGTTTTACCCAGTCCTTCGACGACCATCGTCAGCGACTGCGCGAACAACGACCACGCGTCCTGGAAGAGATTGCCCTTCGCGAACTCGGACGGGGTTTTTCCGAAACCCATTTCGTCCAGATACTTCAGGGTGTCCCGGTTGAAGTTCACCGCCTCATAGATGTGGATGTGGTCGGTCTTGCCGACGATCCGGGCCAGCGTCAGGACGAGCAGGTCCGCCGCATAGCCGGGGTGGATGCCGCCGCCATGAAACGACGTGCCGCCCTCTTGGCACGCCGCTTCGATCTTGTCGATGTCCGCGCTGTTGGTCTCGGTACGATGCCACCACGCGCCACCCGAGGCGACGACGCTTTTACCTCCGCGCAGCAGCCGGCAGATTTCGTCGACGTCCGACCAGAGCGGCGCGTAGAACACGCAGTCGGCGTCGAGAGCCTCCAGGGCCGCCTTGTCCGTGGTTGCGAGCACGCCTATCGGCTCCACCCCGACTAGCTCGCCCGCGTCTCTGCCGACCTTTTCTGGACGGTTGCAGAGCACTCCGACCACTTCGTAGAGAGGATTGTGTGCGAAGTGGCGCAGCGCCAACGTGCCGACATTTCCCATGCCCCACTGGATCACGCGATACCTTCGCTCGGCCGCGGGCGAGCATGATTCCAGCGGTGATGCGAGCGTCATTGCGTCTCCTTAGGGCGGCCCCCACTGGAAAGGTACACCCGCGAAATCAAGGTATGCAGATTTCGGAAACTAATGTTTCCGCCCACGGGGTGCGGGTGCTCGACGGCCTGAGCAACCTTCATCCGGTATGTTGCCGCTATGGCAGACGACGAGGTTCGCGCATATGGTTCGGTCGCTCCGTTGAAAGTTGGCTTGCTCAACGATTATCCGACCACCGGCGACACCGACAACGACAGCATCGATGCGCTATGGCTGGTGATGGATGAAGCCAGATCCTCGGGGCTCATCGACCGGCCGATCGAACTCGTCACCCGCAACGTGGTTGGCCTGCCCAATGGAACCTACCTCGCGGTCGAGCGGGCCTTCGACGAGCTTGTGGCCGAGGGCTGTCTGGCGATCTACGGGCCGTGGGTGTCGGACAACGTGGTGCCGCTGCGTTCGCATGTCGAGGCCACCGCTCGCGTTCCGATCGTCACCCTCTCGGGTTCGGAGGGTGCGCTCGGGGAGTGGTGCTTCGCGCTGAACAACGGCTCGATGGCCGAGGAGCCGGTGATGCTGGCCGCGGTGATGATCGGCGACGGCCGGTCGCGGATCGCGATTGCCTACGAGTCATCGCTGATCGGCAAGGAGTACCTCGCCTTCGCTCAGAAAGCCTACGACGCCGCCGGCTTGAACGTCGTTGCAACCGTGGCGATTCCGCAAGTGGAGGACGACAAGACCGAAGCGGTGGCAGCGCTGCGCGCGTCGGAACCCGACGCGCTGGTGCACGTCGGGTTCGGGCACGGTCTGTGGGGCTTTACGGATGCGCTTCTGGCTAATGGCTGGGATCCGCCGCGGTACACGACAACCGCCTTCGAAATGGCCCACATCAGCGCGGAGTGGATGCGCCACCTGTCCGGCTGGATCGGTCTGGACAGCTACGACGAGCGCAATACCGTCGGGCAGGCGTTCCTCGACCGGTTCGAGACCCGATACGGACGCCGGCCCGGACATTCGATGCCGGGCTTGTCGCACGACGCGGCCACCGTGATCGTGCGCGCCATCGCCGCGGCGCGCCCGCTGACCGGAGAGGGCGTGAAGAACGGGATGGAGCAGGTGAAGCTGGTCCCGTCGGCCAGCGGCGCTCCCGGAACGTTCTTGCGGTTCGGCCGGTTCATCCGACAAGGCTGGATGGGGTCCGATTATCTCGTGGCTCGCCGGGTGCTCCCGGACGGCAGTGCGCATGTCTTCCATGCGGCTCCCAGTGACCACATTGCCCGCGCGGTCACCCGACCCTCACGCTAGTTGGATCGCACCGAACACCGGCGCGGTCACGATGCCGGGCGGTTGGGCAAGCACGTAAGGGATGGCGCGAACCGCGCCCATCGCGATCATCAGGTGACCCGGGATGGCGTGCTGGCCCGGCGACGCTGAAGCGTCAGATCCGACGTCGAGCTGCAGTTCGAAGTTCGGCTGGCCTTTGATGACCGCGCGGATGAGCGGCGCCTTCTCGCCGGGCGCCAGCGGCGCCATATTCCACTGGGGAAGGTCGCGGGTGAGTACCCACTCCTCGTGTATGGCCAGCAACGGGCGCCCCGACCAGTGACCGGTCCACGAGAACCGCTGCCCGACAACCGTTCCTGCCTCGATCGTCCCCGCGAGGACCTCGATGTCATGGGGCAGCGTGGTCGCGTCGACGGTCACGTCGATGTGCGACAGGGTGATCCCGAGGACGTCGGCCGTGGCGTTGAGCGCTTGGCGGTAGGCCATGTCAAGTTTATTGATGATCGGGGAATCGACGGTGACGTCTTCCGGCGGTCTGCCCATGCCCATGAGGTCGACGAGCATCGGGCGGCTGTCGACGGCCGACACGTCGGTGGCTTCATAGAGGTCGATCCGGTCGATGGTTTTGCTCAGCCCCGTCACCGTGGCGACCAGGCGCTCGAACATGAACCCGGGGTTCTCGCCCGCTGCGTGAAACCGTGACCCGCCCTGTCGGCAGGCATCGACGAACGCGGACTCGGTTTCCGCGCCGTAGGTGGGCAAATGGTTGTACGACGTCGTGGTGATGACCGTGCTGCCCGCCGCGAGTAGCCGGCAGATGTCCTCAGCGTTCGTCTCGATCGCGTGGGCCTTGCTGGCCGCGTGCACGACGACATCGGCGCCCAGCGCGATGATCTCGTCCTTGTCCGCCGTGGCGATCACGCCCGTTGTCGGCGGCAGCCCGCACAGCGCGCCGGCATCAAGACCGCTTTTTGCCGGGTCGTACACGAGCACACCGACCAGTTGATAATGAGGATTCTCAATGAGCTCCTGCAGCGCGGCGCGACCAACCGCACCCGTCGCCCATTGCACGACTCGAGTAACCAATCGAACGCTCCAGGTTGTGCTTTCGCAGTTTGCCCGTCTTCTGGTTCGTTCAACCTACATGATGTACGTTTGCAACCGACAGCATGTAGGTTGATCAAACGGGCGCGAGGTGGCAGGTGGTCGAGCCGGCGGTTACTGACGACTTCGAGACGATCCGGGCGCAGCGCATCCGCGAGGCACAGGAGAAGTTCAACGCCGGGATGGGCGCCGACGGCGACGCGACCCCCTATCCGTTGCTGCGGGAGCTGCGCAAGAAGGCGCCCGTCCACCCAGGCTGGCCGGAGATGGGCGTCCCCGAGGACGGGCCGGGGGGCAAGAAGACCTTCACGGCGTACTCGTTCGACGCCGTCAAAGCCGTCTTCACGGACAATCTCACCTTCAGCACCCGAATCTACGAAGACATGGTGCGGCCCCTGCAGGGACCGACCATCCTGGAGATGCAGGAGCCGGAGCACGCCACCTACCGCCGGTTGCACGAGTTCGCTTTCGCCAAGTCCTCGATGAAACGCTGGGACTCCGAACTGGTAGGGCCGCTGGTGGATTGCACCGTCGCGAAGTTCCGCGACGACAAGCGTGCCGACTTGGTCGACGCGGTGTTCATGCCGATCCCGGTGCGGATCATCGCGGCGCTTCTCGGATTGCCGGAATCCGATATCGGAGAGTTTCACCGGCTGGCGATCGACCTGCTCGGCTTTCGTGCCGACATGGAGACTGCCATGAAAGCGTCGGCGGAGATGAAGGAGTACTTCGTCGGCGTGCTCGCCGACCGACGCAAGTCGCCGAAGGACGACATGGTGACCATCCTGTCGCAGGCCGAGATCGACGGCGTCAAGATGTCCGACGAGCAAATCTACGGATTCATGCGCAATCTTCTGCCCGCCGGAGCGGAGACAACGTCGCGATCGACAGCGAGCCTCGCGTTGGCACTGTTGACCCACACCGACCAGCTCGACGCGGTGCGCGCCGACCGCAGTCTGTTGCCGCAGGCGATCGAGGAGGGCATCCGGTGGGAGACGCCCCTGCTGAACTTCATCCGGGAGGTCAGCACCGACACCGAATTCTTCGGGCTGGACATCCCGAAGGGATCGACCATGATGGTGAACCTCGGCAGCGCCAACCATGACGAGACGCGCTGGGCGGACGCCGAGTCATTCAATATCTTCCGGGAGCGCAAGCCGCACATCGGGTTCGGTCACGGGGCGCACCTGTGCCTGGGAATGCACTTGGCACGGTTGGAGAGCACCAAGTTCTTCAACGCGCTCTTCGACCAACTTCCGGGCCTGCGCCTCGATCCCGACGCCCCGCCGCCCTATGTGAGCGGCACGATGTTCCGTTCGCCGCCGCGGCTGGACGTGGTATGGGATTGAGGTTCGCCTGAACATGACGCGTGTGATCCAATGGGCGACCGGGGTGACCGGCATGATGTCGCTGCGCCACGTGTTGGCCCGGCCGGACCTGGAATTGGTCGCGGTGCGGGTGTACGACCCGGCCAAAGCCGGCGTCGACGCGGGCACCCTGTGCGGGGCTCCCGAGGCGGGCGTGCTGACCTCTGCCGACCGCGACGCCGTGATCGCCGCCGACGCTGACGTCGTGCTGTACATGGGAAAGGTCGAAACCGACACGCCCGGCTGCTTCGCCGATGTGTGCGACTTGCTGGCTTCGGGCAAGAACGTGGTGGCCACCGGCAGCCGGTTCATCCATCCCCGCTCGCTGCACGAATCGCTGGCCGACGGCATCGAAAAGGCTTGCAGTGCGGGCGGTTCATCCTTTCTCGGGCTCGGCCTCTACCCGGGCTTCGTCGGTGAGTCGCTGGCGCCGATCCTGTCGCGGCTCACCGAGCGCACCAGCCGCATTAGTGTGCGCGAGGTGCTGAACTACTCGACCTACGCCAGCCACGACCTGATTTTCAACGCGATGGGTTTTGGTCATGCACCGGACGACACGACGCCCTTGCTGACTAACACCGACTACGCCGCGAGCGCATGGATCGGCAGCGCGACGGTGCTCGCGCAGGCCCTCGGGCTGGAAATCCGCTCCATCGAGGGCTTCCGTGAGGTCGCGACGACACCGAGGGCGCTGACGGTGGCGGCCGGGGAGATCCCCGCGGGAACCGTGGGGGCCATGCGATTTGGTGTGGTGGTCGACTGCGGCGAAACCACGATTGCGGTCGAACATCTCACCAGAATGGCCGACGATCTGGCCCCCGACTGGCCGACGGAAATCGGTTATGCGGTGACCTTCGAGGGCAGGCCCAACATGAGTTTCCATCTCGTAATCGGCTCGCACGACGAGGATCACGCCGAGCAGGGTTGCCTGGCAACCGCCATGCATGCCATCAACGCCATCCCGGCCGTGATTGCGGCCGAGCCGGGGCTCTACGACCTCTCGACAATCGCCCCGTTCGTTGCGCACTGGACCGAGTGCGGCGCCGTGCCCACGACGTAAAAGGTGTGCACCGCGTAACAGCGAGCACAGTCGCCTCCACGCGTCAGTGTGCGATGACGGGCCCGCCGCCAAAACCCGTGTAGCTGCGGATCAGTGGCAGATCCGCCATGGTTGCGAAACCCGCGGGCGCGGAACATATTGCGGGTATCGCATTGACGACTTGCAGCGCAACAGCGACGAGGCCTGCCCGCACATGCTCCGCGACCGACGCCGGCCGCGAGAAGCTGGCGAGGCACAAGAAGTGCACGCGCATAGACGGGTCCCCTTCCAGCGTGAGTGTCCACCCGTCATCCGGTTTTGGCCAATGTTCCGGGTACTCGCCGCCCACCGTCCATAGCGTCTCGAATTCGATGAGCGGCTCGCCGTTGCGCTGCCCGACGAAATTCCAGCGCTGACCGGCAGTTGTGCCCGCGCGTATCTTATGGTCGAAGATCTGGAAGTCCTTGGTGGCCGGCACCGCGTCGACGGTGACGATGACATCGTCGATCGCGGCGTTCAAAGTATCGGCGATGAACCAGGTCTGCTGGGTGAACAGGGCGGTGTTGAAGGTTAGGAACTCGTTGGCCGTCGGGCTGATGTCCTCGGTCGGTCTCCCGAACCACATTCCGTCGAAAGTGATGTCGGTGCTCTCCCATAGTGACCAGTCGGCCCGCTCCTGCAGTGTGAACCGATCGATCGAGCGGCTCATCCCCGACAGCGCTAACGGCAGGACACCAGACAGGTTGCCCGGGTTGAGACCGCTGGCGTGGATCGTGCTGTTGCCCTTCTGACAGGCCGCGAGCAGCCGCCGGCGGTCGGCTTCGCCGATGCGCTGCGGGTGGAACAGAAACGAAACGGTCGCAACGTTTTTCCCACTCTCCAGAAGCGCGCACACATCGTCGAGGCTGGTGAACGACGGCGCGTAGAGCACGACGTCGGCGTCCATCGCGAGGATTTCGGCGACATCAGTGGTGGCGGTGACGCCAATTGGGCTTTGGCCAACCAGCGTGCCCACGTCGACACCGTTCTTAGCCTCGGAATACACTCGCGCCCCGACCAGCTCGAGATCGGGCCGATGGTCGAGGATCGTCTTGATCATCTCGGTGCCGACGGCACCGGTGGCCCACTGGATGACTCGAAGCCGTCGGGATCTCGCGGTCAATTTCTGGACTCCCTTCAAACCCTGGTGAGGGCCCTTACTCTAGCCGTGCCGGTAATCTTTACTCTCACGTTGCGTGGGGTCACGTTCTCAACCCGGGGCGTCCTCAGCTCCGCTAGATGAAGTCCGACCCGCCGTCGACGTTGACGGTGGCTCCGGTCACGTAGCCGTTTCGCCGTGACGCCAGATATGCGGTGACGGACGCAATCTCTTCGGGCAACCCGGCACGACCGATGTCACAGGGATGCCCGTAGGTCTTCTCGACCCACCTCATCACATCCTTCGGATCGGACGAGTCCAGCCCATCTGCGGCCAGCACATCGCGAAGTATCTCGGTGAAACTAGCCGTTACGATGGTGCCCGGGCATACGCAGTTAACCAGGATACCTTCGGCGCCAAGGCTTTTAGATAAGTTCTTGGTAAAGCTCGACAGTGCCGATTTGCTAGCCGTATAGGCGACCAGACGCGGGCTCTGGCGCTGGATCGAGTGTGCCGAGAGGGTAACGATGCGAGCCCAGTCGGCCGATCGCAACAATGGCAGTGCGGCGCGGACCGAGCGCACTGCGGAGAGCGTGCCGAGATCGAATGCCGCGTGCCAGTCGTCGTCGTCAAGCTCCTCGAACGCGCCGGCGTTAGGACCGACCGTGTGCACCAGGACATTCAGGCGGCCCCAGGCATCACCAACGGCTGCGAACCCCGCTGCGATGGACTCGGCGTCGGCCATGTCGACGCTGATCGCCAGCACCTCAGGGGCGCCCGCCCGCCGGATTTGCTCTGCAGCTGCGTCCAACGTGGTCCGACCGCGTGCCATGATTGCCACCGAAGCGCCCTCGGCCCCGAGGCTCTCGGCGATCGCCAGGCCCATCCCCTTGCTGCCTCCGCTCACGACCGCCGTCGCACCCTCGAAGCCAAGGTCCATTGACCTGTCCTTTCGTACAGTTGCCGATGAAGCGCTACTGGCCCTTTACGATTCGGGGAGCAAGATGCACGATTTCGCTGACCACAGTGGGGTTCGCACGCGAAACGGCGATCAGGGAAAGCATTGCGTTGGCCACGTCCACGACGGCGGACATCTTGGCGGGAATCTGGCCTTTCTGCGCCCAGGACCGGTACAGACCGGCCAGCAGGTCGCGGTCGGCGCCGCGCAGGATCTCGGTGTCTTCGGTGGGACCGACGCTCACCCGAATCACCGCGAGGTCGGGATGCTCGGCCCGCCAGGACCGCAGGATCTCGTCGAGCGCGGCCTTGCTCGCGTGGTAGGCGGCAACGCCTGCGCGGGGCCGGCCGACGTCGTGGCTCGACGCGACGACGACCACCGCGTTGTCCGCCAAGTGTGGCAGGGCCGCTCGCAGCACGTGGGAGGCGCCGACGGCGTTAACGGAGTACGCATGCAGCCAAGTCTGCACGTCAGTGTCCTCGATCAGCGCGAACGGCACCACGGCACTGGTGAACACCACCGCGTCGAGCCCGCCGAACTTGGCGGCGACGTCGCCGATGACGGATTCGATGGCTCGCGGGTCGGACACGTCGAGCTCGTATGCCGAGCCGTCGAGCCGATCGGCAAGTTTCGATAGCCGGTCCAACCGCCGAGCGGCGAGTGCCACCTTGGCGCCCCTGGCGTGGGCGGCATTCGCCAACGCCTGCCCGATGCCGGAGGACGCTCCGATGATCAGCATCCGCGTCCCAGCGATGTTGGAGTGCCGGTCGTTCATTTCCCCGCTTCTTTGATTAACTGATGATTGAGGTTACCGCGATTCTCGCATATGAGAATTAACATTATCGATAGCGTGGAGCAACCATTGCTCCGTCGTGGAAACAGGAGGCGACATGATCGACTTCAAGGGAAAGGTTGCGCTTGTCACCGGCGCGGGCGCGGGCATCGGACGCGCCACGGCGACGGCATTCGCCGACCTGGGTGCGTCGGTCGTCGCACTCGAGGTCGACCCGGAGCGGTCGGAGGACCTGCGCAGCCTGCTCGACGAGCGGGGGCTCGTCGTCACCGGCGACGCGACCGCCGCCGCCGACGTGACGGCGCTCGCCGAGACGATCGGCAAGCGGTATGGACGTCTTGACGTGCTGGTGAACAACGTCGGCCATTTCGTGACGCGACCGACGCCTTTCGAGCGGCTCACCGACGAGCAGATCGATGACATTTATCGGGTGAATCTCAAGCACATCTTCCTGGTCAGCCGCGCCATGCTGCCCCTGCTGCGCGCCGCTGACGGGAACGCGAGCATCACAAACGTCTCGTCGATCGAGGGCTTCCGAGGGATACCTCGGTTTGCGGTATACGGCGCGTTCAAGGCGGCGGTGACGGGCTTTACGATGAGCCTCGCCCTCGAATTGGGCCCGGAGGGCATCCGGGTGAATGCCGTGGCGCCCGAGACAACCGATAGCGCCCAGGTGCCGCTCAACCGCATGATTCACGAATCGCACCGGCATCATATTCCGCGCTGGATTCCGCTGGGCCGCTTCGGGACCCCGCAGGACATTGCGGGCTGCGTTCTGTTTCTGGCGAGCCCGCTAGCCGCCTGGGTGTCGGGGACTGTGGTGCATGCCGACGGCGGAGCGCTGGCCGCCGCGGGGTGGTATCGGGACGATCAGGGGACGTGGACAAACATGCCTGTCATCAAAGGCAACAGCGGGAAACCCGCGGAGACGGTGGGCTGATACCAGACGATCCTGTCAAACCTTGTTCGCGGCTCACGATAACGCCTATTCTCAACCGGTCGGACGTGTTTTCTCGGCGTGTGGAAGAAGGGATTGTCGGGCTGTCACATGACGAACCCCGTTGACTACAGTACCGATTCGGCTTTCATCGAGCCGGTTGGGCCGGGCGGCGGGCGTTCGTTGTGCAGGGTTGGGTGGGGGCTTTTTATTGTGGCCTACCTGGTCTTCGCAATCGTGACCGTTGCGAACATCCAATCGGGCACTCACGAAGATCCCAGGATTACCAACCCAAACCCGGGTCCGGCACCGTATCCGCCGTTCCTCGGCTTCGACAACTGGCCATTGGCGGTTGGTCTCAGCTCAGTTCCGATGGCGATCGGCCTGATCGGAACGCTGGTGTGGCTCTCGGTGCGACAGCGCAAGGTGCACTGGACGGTGGTGATCGCGTTCGCCGGCCTGATCACAGGGGCGCTGGATCCTTTGGCCAACTGGGCGACATTCGCGATCTTCGACCCGCGCATGCTGCACTTTCCACTGTCCTGGCCGTATGTGAACATTTCGCCGGACCTGGAGCCCGCGCTGGCCTTTCTCGGCGGATACGCCGCGTACTACCTCCTCAACGGTCTGGCTTTCCTGAAGCTGCACGACCGGTTTGTCGACCCGCTGCTGCGGCGCACGAGTTGGCTCGCCCGCCATCGACTGGTCGCGGTGTTCCTCGGCGCAACACTGGTCGCAATCCCCATCAATGGGCTGATCCAGTTCACCTGGATGCGTTTCGGCATTTTCTTCTACACCGAAGCCGTCGGGCCGGTATTGCGAATAGGCCATGTCTATTTCCCACTGATCATGGCGGTGTACGACTCAATAATCTTCGGCATGGTCGCCGTCATGTGCGTCCGCAAGGAAGACGGCGAGCTGGTGCTGATCAACCGGATCGCCCGCTGGCTGCCGGCGCGTCGGGACGCTAGCAGGACCACGCTGACGCGACAGCTCCTCATCTCGGTTGCAATAGGTCTCGTGTCGTTCGCGACGCCGTTGGCGGTGCTGTCCGGGCTGCGGGCCGCCGGGCTGTCCGAACCCGCTTACGAGCAGAACCCGTATCCGAATATCAAGGTGTACGACCCATACGGGCATCTCCGGGAATCGGGCAAGCCGGGCCCCTTCTACAAGTGAGCCACGAATTACCGCTGGCCGGCCCCGAAATCGTTACTCGACTCGCTATGCCTGGGCAACCCCGACGTCTACTGAGATCGCAGCTGTGGTAACGAATTTCGACTCATCGGAGGCCAGCCACGCAACCGCGTTCGCGACATCCTCGGGCATCGTCACCGCGTTGGGTAGAAGCTGCTTACTGAAGCCGTATTGAGGATGAGAGTAGGAATCGGCCGCCTGCTGCATCGCCTCCATCATCCGGCCGCTGCCCATCGGCGTGGCGACCGATCCCGGGTGCAGGCTGTTCACCCGGATGTCGTAGCGGCCGAGTTCGACGGCGAAGGATTTCGCGAGCCCGGTGACACCGTGTTTGCTCGCCGTGTAGGCCACCATGAAGGGCTCCATCTTTACCCCCGCCACCGATCCGATGAGAATGATCGACCCGCCCCGCCCTCCGGCAATAATGTGCTTGGCGCCGGCCATCACCGTGTTCCAGGTGCCGACCAGGTTGATGTTGACGGTGTCCTGAAAATCGCTGGGGGAGACCTGATCCCAAGCGGCCGGGCAGCAGATGCCGGCGTTGGCGACGATCACGTCGAGCCGGCCCAATTGGGCTACGCCCTTGTCGACCGCGGCGCACAACGCGTCGTAATCGCGGGTGTCGACGATGGCGGTGACGGCCCGTCTGCCGTTCGCAGTGACGAGGTCGGCGGTTTCGGCCAACTCCTCGGGGGTGGCCGAATCGTATGGGACGCTTGGCGGCAGTTGGCCCGCGATGTCGACGAGGATGGTGTCGGCGCCGTCGGCGCTCAACCTGACGGCGTGGGCACGGCCCTGGCCGCGGGCCGCCCCCGTGATGAATACAACCTTGCCGGTCATGTCTGGCACACAGGTACGCTACATCAGCACGCCGCCTATGAGAACATCCTTTATCTTTGGTTGAGAATGAGTATTCTACGATCGCATGGGTGTACTTGACGGACAGACCGCATTCATTCTTGGCGCCTCGGCTGGAATCGCTCAGGCGAGTGCCAGGCTGTTGGCCGTCGACGGTGCCACGCTATACCTGCTCGGCAGGTCGAGCACGCGCCTGGAAGCGACCCGCGAGGGTATCCTCGCCGTAGCTCCGAAGGCCGAAATCGTACTCCAGAAGGGCGATCCGGAAGACGAGGCGACCGTCGCGTCAGCCGCCCAGGCGGCCTTCGACGTCAACGGGCGGCTGGACATCGTCGTCGGTACGGTGGCCGTCGGGGGCACAGGTCCGTTGATCGAGCAGGACCTCGAGACCTTCACCAACTTCGTGATGGGCAATCTGCGGTCCAATTTCCTGGCGATGCGCTACTCGGCGCCGCTGATGACGAACGGCGGGTCGATCGTCTTCATCTCGTCGACGTCGTCGAAGATCCCGATGGAGGGATTGGGGCACTACTCGGCCGGCAAGGCCGCGCTCGAGATGATGATCCGGGTGGCGGCATCCGAACTGGGGCCGAAAGGAATTCGCGTCAACGCCGTCCGGCCGGGCTTGACCGAGGCGGCCACCACCCAGGGCTACATTCATCTGGAGGAGTTGACCAGCGCCTTCCTCGAACGTGTCCCGTTGGGCCGGCTTGGGGTGTCCGACGATATCGCGCCCGGCGTCCGGTACCTCGCCGGCCCCGAGTCGAGTTGGATGACCGGGCAGAGTTTCGCGATCGACGGCGGCAACGAGGTGAGGGGCGCGCCCCGTGGCCCGATGTTCACCGTCTAGCCGAAGTCCAACGCGTCGCGGGGCGCGGTGATCGGCAGATCCAGCGAGGTGGCGATGCCGGGGGCGGCATCGACGACGTAGGGGATGGCGTTGACCACGCGCATGGCAGTCGCTTCCATGGCATCGTCGTTGGCTGACTTCGCGGTCGGTTCGGTACCGAAACGCAGATCGCAGTGGATGTGCGGTTCACCCTCGATGACGATGCGGTAGGTGCCGTGCGGCGCCGACGCCCATTCGGGTGCGAGATCCGGGGCCATGCGGTTGATGTGTTCGATGGTGATCACCGGATGGCCGCCGACGACACCGGTGGTCTCGGCGCGCACCGCCCCACAGGTGCCGGCAGGGATGAGCCCGCACGCCACGTGGAGATCGCGCGGCGTGACCACCCGCTCGTAGCGTTCGGTCACCTCGTCGAGCTCGACACCAAGGGCTCGTGCCACCAGACCGATCGGTGGTCCCCAGGCGAACCGCTGTGCGCCTTCCAGCTCGAGCAGCGGCGTGAAGTCGAGTGGACGACCAAAGCCCATCGCGTCGAACATCGAGTACTCATTGGGGTAGGCCGAGTAGTCGATGATCTCCTGCGCGCGGACCGATCGGATGGTATTGGACAGCGTCGACAGCATGACGGCGAACTGATCACCGGCGAAACCCGGTTCGATACCCGAGGTGTATATCGTGACGCCGCCGGCGAGCGCCGCCGCGCGCACTTGATCTGCCAGATCGGGAATCCAGCTGTCGGGAAACATCATTCCGGGTGTGTTGGTGGTGACGACGTTGATGCCGGCCTTCAGAAAACGGACATAGTCGGGAACTGCGGCCGCATCCATGTCGGCACCCAACGCCGCGTAGACCACGCAGTCTGGCCTGAGCTTGATGATGTCGTCGAGGTCGGATGTGGTTGTCACGCCGATGGGGCCAAGGCCGACGATCTCACCGGCATCGCGGCCCGTCTTCTCGGGACTGTGCACCCACACCCCGACAAGGTCGAGGTGCGTTCGGCGGTGAATCGCCCGCACCGCGATGCTGCCCACACCGCCCGTCGATATGACCGCTACGCGTAACACTTTGTCTGACAAGGGCCTTGCTCCTTCACTCGGTGCTTCTTGGCTACAGATCGGGGATCGGAAGCGATGAGTTCGGCCCTTAGCGGGCCGACAACAGCCCGCTGAGCTGCCGCGCCAATTCCGATTTCTTCACCTTCCCGGTCGCGGTGAAAGGGAGGTCCTGTTTTGTGGTGACCCAGATGAACTTCGGCACCTTGTACGCCGAGAGCCGCGCGCGCAGTTGCTCTCGCAGAGATTCGCCATTGAGTGTCGATTCGCCTCGGGGCACCACTGCCGCGGCGACCACCGTCCCGTTATCGCCCTCGGCGCCGACCACGTAGGCCTCGAGAACGCCGTCGCACTCGGCCAGTGCCAGTTCGACTTCGCCGGGTGTGACGTTGGTGCCCCCGCTCGTCTTGATCAGGTCGCCCAAGCGTCCGGTGAACCTGATCCAACCGTCGTCGTACTCGACGCCGCAGTCGCCGGTCCGGTAGTAGCCGTCCGGGGTGAACACCTCCTCGCGCTCGCGCTTGTGCAAGCGTTGCATCAACGAGTACCCCCGAACCCATATTTCGCCTTGCGCGCCAACGGGGGCTAGCTGTCCCGTATCGGGGTCGACGATCAGATGGTGCAGCCCTTCAATTGGTGGGCCGCCGATTTCGGACCGATCCGGCGACTGCGGCAGATACGGGTCGATGCCCAGGTGGTTGCCGCACAGCTCGCTCATTCCCAGGCCGCTCGAGCCCTTGGGCTGACGCTGCGGTGGCACGATCGCGGGCATGCTCGTGCGGTGCACCGAACTCAGATCGCGTGCCGAGAAATCGGGATGTTCGGCCAGCGCCTTGCCCTGCTGCGGCCAGCCCAGCGCGATGGTCGCGCGGTGGCGTTCCATGAGCTCCAACGCCTCTGCCGCGTCGAACGCGGGCTGGGTGACTAGGGTCGCGCCGTGGTGGATCACCGCGTGCAATCCGGTGATCAGCCCGCCCACCCAGAAGAAGGGCATGGAGGTGAACATCACGTCGTCGCGGGTGACGGTGTACATGAACGTGAGGTTGTAGGTGTGGCGCACCAGTGTCCCCTGGCTGTGCACGGGTCCCTTGGGGTCGCCCGTGCTGCCTGACGTGTAGATGATCATCGCGTCATCGGCCGGTGTCACACACGATTCGACGTCGACGAGAAAGTCGGTGTCGGAAAGCGACATCGGGCGATCGGCGTCCATCGTCGTCGTCCAGGTGCGGTCGGATGCTGCTCCCCACACCGCGACGGTTCGCAGGAACGGGGCTATGCGCACCGCGATGCGGCCCGGCTCGCGCTGATCGGCCAATCCCGGCAGCGCCTCCTCCAGGAGGGCGAGGAAGTCCTGATTGCGGAATCGTGACCAGGAGAGGATCGCCTTCAGGTCGGCATGACGCGCAGTCCAGGCCAGTTCGGACGCCTTGTAGAAGGTGTTGAGCGGAATGGCCACCGCGCCGATGCGTGTGGAGGCAAACCAGGCCAGCGCCCAGTCGACGCTGTTGGGCATCAAGATTCCGACGTGGTCGCCCTTGCCGATGCCCTGCGTCAACAGGGTGGTCGCCAATGCCGCCGAGCGCCGATCGAGATCGGCATAGGTCAATGACTGGCCGTCGGCGATGAGGAAAGCCTTGTCTCCGAAGCGTGCTGCGCAAAATCTCACCAGTGCGGGGATCGTGGGTGAGATCTTCGGGAAGGGCATGAGCGAAGGATAGTAGGATTTCCATAAATCGGTAACACCCGTTCTCACCCACCGGGCCGCGCATACACTATCCGCCATGGCCACCGAACTGCGGACCTCGACAGCCGGCGACAGATTGGACCGTGTCGAGTCGAGCCTCGCGATCAGTCAGCTGCCCAGCAAATATGCGATGGCCCTCGACGCCCGGGACCTCGACGCCCTGGTGGCCCTGTTCGTCGACGATGTCGGCGCGGGCGCGGAGGGCCGTGGCAGGGATGCGTTGAAACGTTGGTACGACGGGGTGCTTCGGCGGTTCTACCGCAGCATTCATCTGATCTGCGGTCACCAGTTTGACTTCGTCGATGCCGAACACGCGGTCGGATCGGTCTATTGCCGCGCCGAACACGAGGACGGTGACGGGTGGTACGTGATCACGATGCGCTATGACGACGTCTACGAGCGCCGCGATGGCCGGTGGTGTTTCGTGAAGCGGCGGGAGCATCCCTGGTATTCGGTCGATGTGACGGAGCGGCCGGGGCCGGATTTCATGCGCTGGCCGACTGACGTTCCGTTGCGCGCGGCCATGCCCCAACGCATGCCGACTTGGCAGGCATTTTGGGCCGACGGGGATCCGTCACTGCCCGAACGGCTGTCGGCGTGCCCGTAGGGCCGTTCCCCATGGTCAGCCCCTTGGTTTACAAACTGGGCGGAAACTGACATTCTCAACTGGTGTAAGCAGGCGTTTCCGCCGTTGCTAGGCTATTGGTGCGCTCGCACCTGTCCCACCGCGACCAATGGAGGCCGTCATTTCCGCCGACAAAGTACTCAGCGGTGTTCGTGTGCTGGAAGTTGCCGCGTGGACCTTCGTGCCGTCGGCCGGCGCCGTCCTGGCGGAATGGGGGGCCGAGGTCATCAAGGTCGAGCCGCGTGAGGGAGGTGACCCACAACGCGGCCTCGTCACAATGGGCATCGTGGACGAGGGCGGTGGCACCGTCAACTACATGATCGAGATACCCAATCGGGGGAAGAAGTCGATCGGCGTCGATCTCAGTACTCCCGGCGGCCAAGACGTTATCCGCAAGCTGGCCGCGACCTGCGACGTGTTCCTCACCAGCTACCTGCCCAGCCGGCGCAAGAAAATGGGCATCGACGTCGACGACATTAAGGCCGTCAACCCTGCCATCGTGTACGTACGCGGGTCGGGCCACGGTCCGAAGGGGCCCGATGCCGACAAGCCCGGTTATGACGGCGTCTCCTACTGGGCGCGCGGCGGCATCGCCACCATGCTCACCGAGGACGCCGAGGAACTGGTGCGCTCGCGACCCGCCTTCGGCGACCTGCTCGGAGGAATGACCATCGCCGGTGGGATCGCGGCCGCGTTGTACCGAAAGGCGACCACCGGACAGGGATCGGTGGTGGATGTCTCTCTCCTCGGGCTGGCGGCCTGGAACCTCAGCCCCGACATCGCCGTGAGCCAGATCCACGGCGGCGGCGCGGTCCCGAACTGGCGCCACGCCGACGCACCCAATCCGTTGGTTGGGACCTACCGCACCAAAGACGATCGCTATGTCCAGCTGATGATGTTGCAACTGGACAAGTTCTATGGGGAAGCGATGCGCGCCATCGGCCTACCCGAACTCGTCGATGATGCGCGATTCGCCGAGGCAGCAACGCGATTCGCCAACCGAGCGGAACTCATCGCGCTGATGGACGAAGCGTTTGCCCAACGTACGCTCGCCGAATGGCGTGAGGCGCTTGCAGGCCTTTCCGGCGCCTGGGGCGTGGTACAGACGCCGGGGGAGGTGTGCCACGACCCGGCCGTGACCGCGAATGGCTATATCGCCAACACGACGACGATGAACGGTTCGCCGTACGCACTGCCAACCAACCCCGTCCAGTTCGACGAACAGGCCGTAGTCCCGCCGGGGGCCCCCGAACACGGCCAACACACTGAAGAGGTCTTGATGGACGCAGGCATGGATTGGGACACCATCGCAAGCTACAAAGAGGATGGGGCGATTCTTTGAGCGCGGCGGCACCGAAGGCGGTTGTCGGTGATCCGGTTGAATTTGATCCGTTCTCTCAGGACTTCTTCGACGGCGCGTTTGACACCTATCGGCGGCTACGCGACGAGGCTCCGGTCTATTACAACGCCAAGTGGGATTTCTGGGCCCTGACCCGCTACGCCGACGTGGCGCCCGCCACCAAGGACCACGAAACCTATTCGTCGGCCAAGGGCGCGACCCTGGACATGGTGCACGCGCATGACGATGCGCTACCGGTGCCGAAGGTGATCATTTCGATGGACCCACCGGAGCACAACAAGATGCGCGGGCTGGTCAGTAGCGTGTTCACCCCGCGCGCCATTGCCGCGCTGGAAGGTATGGTGCGCGAGAAGGTTTACGAACGTATCCACGCTATCGATCCCTCTTCGTTCGACGTGGTGGCCGATTTCTCGGCCCTGTTTCCCAACGAGATCATCACCGCCATGCTCGGGGTGCCGAAGCAAGATCGTGACCAGATCCGGCACTGGCTCGACCTGCTGCTCGAACGACGTCCCGGTCAGATCGCAGTCCCCCCAGAAGGTTTCGAGGCATCGACGAAGACCGGTATCTACTACTACAACCTTGTACAGCAGCGGCGCGCCGAACCCCGCGACGACATGATCAGCAGGCTCATCGAGACGGAGATCGAGCGCGACGGGAAGGTGGAGAAACTCAGCGACGTGGACATCACCGGGTTCGCGACCATGCTCGGAGGCGCTGGTGCCGAGACCGTGACCAAGCTGATCGGCAACGCCATGGTGGCCTTCGCCGACTTTCCCGACCAGTGGCAGAAGTTGCGACAGGACCGCAGCAAGATTCCCGCGGCGATCGAAGAGTTGTTGCGCTACGAGGCGCCGTCGCAGTATCAGGTTCGCACTGCCACCCGCGATGTGATGCTGCACGGCAAGGCGATTCCCGAAGGTAGTGCCGTGCTGCTCGTCACCGGGTCAGCGACGCGCGACGAACGGATGTTCCCGGATCCCGATCGCCTCGACATCGACCGTGAGCGCAAGATGGGCTTCAATCTCGCCTTCGGCTACGGCATCCACAGCTGTCTGGGAGCGGCGCTGGCGAGGATGGAAAGCCGCATCGCACTCGACGCGCTGCTCGACCTCATCCCCGAGTACGAAGTCGACCGCGGCGGGTTGCGCCGAGTGGCCATGTCGAATGTTTTTGGCTGGGCCAACGTTCCGGTGCGCAAAAAAGGCTGATCCGCTTCGAATTACTTTGGGCTCGTTCGCGATTGCCTGGTCACGATTGTCGGACCCGCCAAGGGATTCGCGAGCACACCGGGTGCGGCGTCGACGACTTCGGGTACCGAGTTGACCGCTGCCAGCGCTGTTGCGGACACACCCGGATTGGCCCGGCCTGACGGCGACTGTCCGAAGTACAGTTCCAAACACATACTGGGCTGTCCCTCGACTCGGATGACCATGCCACCTTGGTTTTCCCTCGACGGCCTGGGCCATCGCTGCGGCCAGGGGGTGGAACTTACCGTTGCGAAATACTGCACCGCGACCACTGGCCGGCCATCGATGACGCCGGCGAGCTGCCACCGGTGCGCGCAAATCGTCCCCGCCGGAATCACGCCGATTGCGGTCTCCAGATCCTTTGGTGCGAGCAACGTTTCCCAATCCAGTTCAACTCCGTCGAGTTCCAGGCCGAGGATGTCGGCGATGTAGCGCACCACGGTCTCCCAATCGTGGTTGACCTTGCCTGACGCGATCCGAGCGGGCACGTGCCCGTCCGGCTTTCCAAATCCCATGGATTCATGCAGGACATCCCAAATGGGATAGGACTTGTCGAGGTCGATCGCATATTCGTCCATGCGATAGGACTCCACGATGCCGGCGCCGGCAAGCAGGGCGGTAGGGATGTTGAGACTGATGAAGCCCGGCTCGGCGCCGGTGGCGTAGAAAGATGAATTACCCTTTGCCGCTGCGGCTTCTAGGGCCGCGCGCCACTCCGGCGGCGCCGCAGGCGGGTAGACCATCGGGATCGTCGAGATCGTCACAACGTTGATCCCTGCCTCGAGGTACGTGACGATGTCGGCAATCGCGTCGTTCTCGCGCCGGACGGCGGTGGCACAGTAGGTAACACAGTCCGGCGTGAGAGCCAGCACCGCGTCGAGATCGTCGGTTGCCGATACACCCACTTCCGCGACGCCACACAGGTGACCCGCGTCGACTCCGGCCTTCTCGGGCGTGGACACTTTGACTCCGACGAGTTCCAGTGCCGGATCGTCGATGACTGCCCGCAGTGCCTCCTTGCCGGTCAGTCCCGTACCTACGTGAACAACCCGATACTTTCTGGATTTCTCAGTCGGCATCGCTCAATCTCCTATGTGACAGCAGTGAATTCGTCGTCGGCGCAGATCATTGCGCTACCGCACGCACGGGTACGCGTCCCCAGCCGAAGACATTCGGCATCTTGACCCGTTGCAGTCCCGCGACGTCTACCTCGAACTCGGGGATCAAGTCCAACAGGACATCGATGGCAATGCGTCCCTCCATGCGCGCCAGTGCCGCGCCGAGACAGCTGTGTATTCCGTAGCCGAATCCGAGGTTGTGGCCGGAGTGCCGACGATTGATGTCGAAGCGATCAGCATCGACGAACGCACGCTCATCCCTGGTGGCCGAACCATTGATGAGCATCACCGGCTTGTGCTTGGGTATCACCGTGCCATGAAGCTCGACATCGACATTGCTCCAACGGATGTCGTATTGCGACGGTCCCTCGTAACGCAGCAGCTCTTCGAATGCCGCGGGGATAAGGCTTCGGTCTCGCCTTAGTGCCTGCCATTGGTCCTGGTGTCGCGCAAACACCACTGCGGCGCTGGCGACCAGCTTGGTCACCGTCTCGGCGCCGGCACCGCCGAGCATCGACGCAAAGGCCGAAATCTCCGTGTCGTCGAGGCGGGTCATGGTGCCGTCATCGCGTTCGATCTCGACCTCGGTGAGCCGCGAAATCATGTCGTCTTGCGGGTTGGCGCGTTTCTCGACGACAAGGTCGTAGTAATACCTCCACATGGTCACCGCCGACTCGCGGCCGTGCGGTGTCGTGCTGATGTTTCCCGGCTCGCGTTCCAGCAGCGCGTCGAGCCAGTGCCGGATCTGCTGGCGACCGTCCGGCGGCACCCCCAACATCGTGGTGATGATCTCGACGGGGAACAGCGCCGAGAAGTCCTCGACCATGTCGAACGACGTCACATCGATGGTCTGCGTGATTGTGTCGATCACATTCCGGATCATCGGCTCGAGCTTGGCGATTGCACGCGGGGTGAATACCTTGTTCACCAGCGACCGCATTCTGGTGTGCTGCGGAGGGTCCATCATGATGATCACCCCGTGCGGGACCATCGCGTCGGGATCGATGAAATGATCGAGGGTCACACCCTTCGCCGAGGAATACGTTTCGTGATCACGCATCGCGGGCGCGACATCCTCATAGCGGGAAAGGGCCCAGAAGTCGTACTGCGTGCTGTGGTAGACCGGCGCACGATCGCGTAGTTGGCGGTAAGTCTCGAACGGATCGTTGAAGAACTCGTCTGAGAAGGGATCGAAGTGAACGGATCCCGGAGACGTGCCGGAATGATCGTCCATTGCCCTCCTTTACGTTTCGATGTGCGCCACGTGATCTTGGGTCATGTGGCCGATCCGTTCAGCGCCTCACTTTCTCCGCCCCCGCATCGGCTGGAGCACTAGGCCCCCACGCCGCCCTCCTTCAGGAAGTTGAGGGTGTACTCCTGGCTCGTCAGCCCGTCGGGCTCGAGCCCGATCAGTGCCAGCAACGATTCCCACTTCGCCGAGTCGACAAACCAGTCCCAGCGCGTGATATGCCCCTCGTCGTTGGTCCAGATATAGTCCCACTCCCGCAGCTCCAACCGCGTCCCGTCGGGGAGGGTCCCCGCATAGGTGTCGCAGGAAGAGAAGCCCCAATCGCCGGCCACACATTCGAACGGGCTGACTAGCCGGTAGTCCGGCATGTGCTTCCACCACATGCGCCACTCCGGGGTGAGAATATCGCCGTCGGGCGCATACTTGGCGATCGCCGCTGCGACCTCGCCGGAGAGCATATCGGTGGCCGACTGCGGGACACCGTCGTTGAACATGGGACTCATCATCACGGAATCGGGTGCCCAGATGAACTCGTCGCCGAACGAGACATGTCGGCCGCGTTCAATCGGTTTCGCATAGCCCTCCCACTTCGCGAAGGCAATCCTCTCGTGTAGCGCCACGCGGTCCCGGCTCATCTCATGTCCTTTCGGCTAGTGCAGCTCGGCGAATCTCTTCAAATAGGGCCATGCGATCGCGGGTGGTATCCCGCCGCAGAGTGGCGAGATGTTGAACATTTCACCTGCTGCGATGCGCTTCCGCGCTTCGTCGACCGAGAGGATTACGTGTGACGACGTATTGCGAAGCTCCTCGATGGTCGTGGCGGTGGTGATGTTGGCGGACACGGCGTTGTCGGGGTTCCACTCCGAGTAGGCCATCGCATCGTGCAGGAGGTACTTGCCGATCTCGTCCCACGCCGCGTCGACGTCGTCGGCGACGAAGCAGTTGGTCGCCGCGTCACGGTCGGGAATGAGGACGAAACCGGGCTCGAACCCGTTGTCGCGGCATGCCTTTTCGTAGGCTTCCCGCATTCCGGGCACCCCGCCGTTGGCAAGCAACCCGAGACCGTTGCGTCCAGCACGCCGGGCGGCTGCCAGGCTGGCGCCGCCCCAGCTCATCATGGGACCTTCCGGCGTGCGCGGTCGTGGGGTGACCTTCATTCGCCTGCCGCCGTGTTCGACCTCCTCGCCGGCGAGGAGGCGGCGCAGCACGCCGAGCTTCTCGTCCGCCAGCCTGCCGCGGTCGGACATCGAGAGGCCGAAGTGATCGTATTCCTCAGCGCGATATCCGATTCCGAATACGTAGGTGGCTCTGCCCGCGCTGATGTGATCCAGCACGGCGATGTCCTCGGACAGCCGTGCCGGATCGTAGAAGGGCAGCAAAATCGTCAGGTTCAGCATCAGTTGCTTCGTGCGAGCGGCAATGGCCGCGCCGAGCAGCAACGGCGACGGCAGATAACCGTCGTCCGCGCAGTGGTGTTCGCACAGCACGACGGCGATACAGCCATGCTGCTCGGCCCATGCCGACATCTCACTGGCCGCGGCGTACAACTCGGTGGCCGGCGCCCCGATGGAGGGCGCTCGCATGTCGAAGCGAAGGGTGAACATACCTGTCTAATCCCGCTGCCGTGCATCGGAACCCATGACTTCGGCACTTGCCTGCATGATCAGCCGAACCACTTCATTGCGTGACATGGACTTGAAGAGTTCAGACGCCATCCGGACGTCATCGCCCGTGGCGATCGTCGGTCCGTTGCCAAGGTTGGCGAATGCCTCTTCCACCACGCTCGCGGCGGTCACCGCGCCAGCGGGAATCTCGTCGACAGATTTGAGTCGGCCGCGCTCGAACTCCAGTTGCCGCAAAGCCGGTGTGTCGGTCATGCCGAGGACCAGACCCAGGACGTCCACGCCCTTGTCGTGCAACTCCGCCCACAGCCCCTCGGTGAAAACCATGTCGAAGGCCTTGGTTCCTCCGTATGCCACCATGTTTCGGCCACCGGCGAGCGCAGCACCCGAAGTAAAGTTCACGATGCCGCCGCGTCCTCGCTCAACCATGAGGCCCGCGAAGTGATGACACAACCGCATCAGTACCAGGCAGTTGCGTTGCAGCAGGGCTTCGGCTGCCGATACCGGATTGGCAAGAAAAGGTTGGTAATTCGGATCGCCGCCGGCGCAGTACACCAGCATGCCGACCTCGAGGTCTGCGGTGGCGTCGATGATGGACTGCGAAGCGTCGGCCTCGGTGAGATCGATGGCGAGCGTCCGAGTTTCGGCACCGGTGCGCTCGTGAATCGCCTCGGCCACCGTGTCGAGAAGGTGCTGGCGGCGAGCGACGAGCGCAACGTTCACGCCTTCCTGCGCCAACCGATCGGCGAACAGCGCGCCGCATCCGTCGGACGCGCCGACGACCACCGCCCACGGTCCGTATCTCTGTGCGATGTCACTCATGGGCGCCCGTCACTGCAGCGAGCCGAACCGAGGTGTAGGTACGACGGTCGATCCTCCAGCCATCCGGCGTCCGCACGGCGTGGTCGTCGTAGTAACCGACGGGGTTCGCGCCCGAGCCGTCCTCCATCAGGATCAGCGCGTCGACGTAGGTGCGGATCGTCGCGGTATCCCCGTCTATTGCTATGGCTTGGTTGGTCATTCGATGGATCGTATGCGCCGCGCCGACGTGGGCTGCCTCCATAAACTGTGCAACCTCTGCGCCGCCGGTCCACTGGCCGACCACACCGTAGTCGACGCGCGCATCCTCGGTGAAGACTGTCGTCAGAAGCCAGTATTGCCGGCTGTCGATCGCGGTTGCGTAGCGGACCGTCAGGTCGAAAACGTCGTCGCGGTCCGACATCAGAGGTCACCGTTCGGGTGGATCACGACGCGCGGTGGCCCTGCGGACCGCCGCGCCGCCTCCAGTGCCGCTGGCACCTCGTCCAGACCGATGATCTTGCCGACGCTGGGCAGTGGGTCCAGCTTCCCCTCGACCACCGCATCCAGAACGCCGTACCAGTCCTGCGGCAGCGGCCCTCCACCGAACTGCAGCGTGAGGCCGTTCCGGGTGGCTGCGGTGATGTCGAGGGTGTCGCCGGTGTACCAGCCACCCGCGCAGTAGATGCGCGACGAGAACTCCGCTTCCGCGACAATCTTGTCGATGAGACCCGCAGCACCAACGCATTCGAATACCACGGCGGAGCCGGCGAGGTGGCGTTCGGCACGAACCTTGCGGAAGACCTCGAACACCGACTGCTGTGCCGGGTCGACCAGAATATGCGCGCCGAACCCCGTGTGGGCCAGTTCGCGTCGGTCGGCACTGAAGTCGGACACGATGATCGGATCAATCCCGCGCGCGCTCAGCGCGGCGACCGCGGACAGCCCGATGGCGCCCGCGCCTAGGACGATCGGGATCTCGCCGGGCTGCAAGTTCGAGGCGCGGACGTAGAACTCGCCGACTGCGAAGGCGTCGACCACGGCGACCGCATCGCTGGAGACCGCACCCTCTACCACCCTCGCCGTTGCCTCGGGTACCACCAGCAACTCACCGAAACTGCCCTGGGCCTCGGGGTGCTGTCCGATGATGCGTAAACCGCCGGCGCCGCCGTCAACCAACCGGATAGGCATCGACGTCACCCTGGCCCCGATCGGGAAGGCATCGCTGCATCCAGGGCCGTGGCCGATCACCTCGCCCACGAACTCGTGCCCCATGACGATGTCGCGGTCGGGGTCGTAGAGCGACCGGCCCGTCGGATCGTCGATCGCCAAGTCGGGATGGTCCATGTAGTGCACATCGGACGCGCAGATCGCGGTGCTGAGCGTCTTGAGCAGCAGGTCACCCTGCCCGGGGATGGGATCGGCAGTCTCGCGAACCGTAAGCTCACCGCCTCGCAGCACCACGGCCCGCACTGGCTCTCACATCCTCATGGGATATTCTCTATTATTAGAGAAACTTTTATCTGATTACTGAGTCGACCGTAGGATGCGGCGCGAAGGGAGTCAAGATGCGCGGAGTCACTTCAGCGCCCGCCGAGCGTGTCCTCGATGTCGTCGAGTTGCTCAGCCGGCCGGAAAGTGGCGGGCACCGCTTTTCCGACGTCGCTCGCGAGCTCGGTCTTTCTCAGGCGACGGCACACTCCATACTCAAGACTCTGTGCGACCGCGGTTGGGCGACCAGGGATCCCATTTCCAAGAAGTTTGACCTCGGCCTGGCCGTGGCCGTCATCGCGGAGAGGTTGGAAGCCAAACGCCCACTTCTGGCCCTCGCTCGCGAGGCCATCCGCCGTCTCGCAGAGACGACCCGTACACCGGCCTCGGTAGTCGAGCGCACCGGAGATGAGCTGGTGATTACCGCGTTCGAAACTCCTGACGGGTCGACTAAACCAGTCGCTTCACATGAGCGAATCCCGTATGCCCCGCCGTTCGGGATCGCCTGCGCCGCTTGGGATATCCCAAGCGAACAAGAATCATGGATTCAGCGCGGCGCGGCAGGTGACTCGTCGCTGGCAGAGCGCCTTCGCACGGTGTTGGCCCAGACGCGAGACCGCGGTTATGACATCGATTGGATGACGCCGGCGCTGGCGCAGGCGGCTCATGCGATCGAAACGTTGTCGAACGAGACGGTGCCGCACAATCTGCGCTCCGTGGTCGACCAACTGCGCGTCGAGTTCATTTCTGCGAACTTGCTATCCGGCGACAGCGCACGCGATGCGCTCCCGGTTGCCACAATCTCTGCGCCCGTGTTGGACGAGAGAGGCCATGTGCGACTCATTCTCGGGCTCCACCCGCTACGCGTTATGACGATGGGCGAAATCCGTGCTGCGGCGAAACCGCTGCTGCGCGAGATCGACCGACTGGGAGGCCTCAGAGCGCCATGACGTGCGCAGCTACCTCTTGCGTCGGTCATGGACGAATCCCCGCACGACATACGCGCGGACGAAGTCGCCCACCGCGACGTCGTTACCGTCGTGATACGGCGACGGGGTTGTGAACAAGGAGAACAAGATTCGCGCAAACCACTCCGACGCCGACCGAATGTCGAGGTCGCTGCGCACCTCACCGGTCAGCCTCGCCGCCGAAATGTACGGCGCGAGAAATTCGCCACATTCGCGCAGAAGCGTCGACGCATTCTTCGTCAACATCAGGTCGACTTGCTCTTGGTCGAAATACAACTCGGATTCCACCACTCGGCGGGCCTGGGTGACGAAAACGCCTGCCCGGACCAGCTTGTCCTCGAGGGTGCTGCCGCCATCGCGTTCGATCGCCCTGGCCAGCTTGCGGTAGAAGCCCTGCGACGCCGCCTCCGCACAGGCCTCGACAATCGTTTCCTTGTCCCGGAAGTACTCGTAGAACGTGCTCCTGGACACCTCCGCGGCGCGCGCGATGTCGACGATCGTCGTCTTTCGCAGCCCGTGCGTTCGGAAGCAGGCGAAGGCGGCAGAGATGAGCACCGCGCGGGTGTCAACGGCGGTCGCGCGGGTCATCAGGCTCCCTTGCATCGGCGAACTCAGCGATCCGGCGCGAGAATCAGACCGCTCGTCGGGACGCCCGTGCCGGACGTGACGAGCACGTGTTCGACGTTATCGACCTGGTTGTAAGAGGTGCCGCGAACCTGACGGACGCCCTCGGTGATGCCGTTCATGCCGTGGATGTACGCCTCGCCGAGCAGCCCACCGTTGGTGTTGATCGGCATTCGGCCCCCGAGCGACAACTCGTCGACCGAGACGAAGTCTTTGGCCTCCCCGCGGCCGCAGAATCCCAGCTCTTCGAGCTGGGTGAAGACGAAGGGCGTGAAGTGGTCGTAGAGGAACGCGGTCGAAATGTCCTGCGGTTTAAGGCCGGAATCGCGCCACAGCTTGTCACCGACCACACCCATCTCGGGCAGGCCGGTGATGTCCTCGCGGTAGTAGCTCGTCATCACCTCGCCGTCGTAGGCGGCGCCCTGCGCGGCGGCTGTGATGACGGCGGGCGGCTTGGCCAGGTCTCGCGCTCGCTCGACGCTGGTCACCACCATCGCGACGCCGCCGTCGCTTTCCTGACAGCAGTCGAGGAGCCGCAACACCGGCTCGATGATCCAGCGCGACTGCTGGTGCTGCTCAATGGATATCGGCTTGCCATAGAACCAGGCGTCGGGATTCTTGGCGGCATGCTTGCGATCGATCACGGAAATCTTGCCGAAATCGGCATTGCTGACCCCGTACGCCGTCATGTACCGCTGCGCATGCAGCGCGACCCAGGCGGCGGGTGTCATGAAGCCGAACGGGGCATAGGGCGCCATCCACAAGGGCGTCACGCCGGGCTGGCGTCCGGCACCGCCGAAGCGAAAGCCGGAGCGCTCGTTGAACGCGCGGTAGCACACCACCGCTTCCGCCGCGCCCGTTGCAACCGCCATCGCCGCCTGCATCACGGTTCCCGCGGCCGCGCCGCCACCGTGCGGGACTCTGGTGAAGAACGTCAGGTCACGGATTCCGACGTTACGGGCGACCTCGATTTCCTCGTTCTCGTCGACGCTGAAGGTGACCATGCCGTCGATGTCGGCGGGCTTTAGCCCGGCGTCGCGGATCGCGGCGAGCACCGCCTCGCAGGCGAGCTGCATCTCGGTGCGGCCCGATTCCTTGGAAAACTCGGTTTGGCCGATACCGACGATCGCTGCCTTGCCGCCAATACCGTCGCTCATACATCCACACCCTGGAGCAGGCTGAGCACCGCGGTTCCCGAGACGTGGTCGCCCAGACTGTTGGTGCCCTTGAAGATGACCTCGATCAGCCCTTCACCGTCGGCCGACGACTTGCCGGTCACCGATCCCGTAAATCGCAGCGGGTCATTCGGGTAGGCCGGTACGCCGAGACGAATGGACAGCTTCTTGATCATCGCCTCGGGGCCCGCCCAGTCGTGCAAGAACTTCACGCACAGTCCGTTGGTCGTCAGGATGTTTAGAAAGATGTCCTTGGAGCCCTGGGAATTGGCGAAGTCGCGGTCGTGGTGTACCGGCATGTAGTCACGGGACGCGATGGCGCCGGCGACGATCAACGTGGTGGTCACCGGTACGTCCAGCGGGGTGACTTCGTCGCCCACATTGATGGAGTTCCATGCCCGTGTGGTGGTGCGGTCGACGGTGGAGGTCATTGGCTTCCTTCCGGGTATGCGGCGCCGAGGCGGGCGAGTTGTTGAGAGGCGGAGCCGAGCGACAGCTCGATTTGCTTGGCCCACAGGAAATACCGGTGGAGCGGGTAGGTGACGTCGATGCCCATCCCGCCGTGTACTTGCTGGGCCGATGCGACGACCCGAGCGCCGGCCTCGGCGGCCCAGAACTTGGCGATCGCCGCTTCGCGGCTGGCGGGCCGGCCCTCATCGATCAGCCACGCCGCGTGCCAGGTGGTCCAGCGGATCGCCTCGACGTCGATGAACGCATCGGCCAGCCGTTGCTGCACCGCCTGGAACGAGCCGATCGGCCTGCCGAATTGCTCGCGTTCGCTGGTGTAGGAAGCGGCGAACTTCAGCGCTCGTTCGGCCACGCCGACCTGCATTGCGCACAGCCCGACGAGCGCCCTGGTGTACAGGGAACCGACCGCGTCCGCTCCGCGGGTGTTGTCGAGCCGGTGTCCGGCGGCGCCGGTGAGTTCGACGTCCGCGTAGGGCTCTCCGTTGGTGGTGCTTGCCGGCGTCACCGTTACACCGTCGCCTGGTGTCTCGACAACGAACAGGCTTGGGCCGTCATCGGCCAGCGCTGAAACCACGATGGCGTCGGCAAGCTGGGCGGCCGGCACCAGCTCCTTGCTGCCATCCAGGATCCAGGTGCCCCCGTCGGCGCGTGCCCTGGTGCGTGGCGCGGTCGGATCGGAGTTGCCCGGTTCGGCGAGTCCGGCGGTCAGAATCACGCCGCCGTCCACGACTTTTGGCAGGTAGCGCTGCTGAATTCCCGAATCACCGTGCCGCGCAATAGTATCCGCGCCGAGCATGAGGGTCGCGTAGGCGGGGACAGGCGCAACGCTCCGGCCGACCTCGGCGAGCAGCACGCCGAGCTCGAGGAAGCCGCCGCCACTGCCGCCAACGGACTCGGGCATCGCGATGCCCAGCAAGTCCGAGGATGCCAACTCGCGCCACAGCGCTTCGTCGAAGCGAACCTCGCCTGATTCCAGTTCCGTGAGACGTTCGGGGGTGGCGCGGTGCTCGAAGAGCTGACGTGCCACCTTGCCGACGGTCTCCTGTTCTTCGGTGAAGGAAAAGTCCATGCTCGCCCTTATTTCTCGTCGGTCAGCGCACCGGCCGGAACTGGTGCAGAACCAGATCCTCGCCGCTCGGGATTGCTTCGAACTTTTCGTAGAAGACCTCAACGGGGAGCCCCACCTCGATTGCCTCGGGCTCGATGTCGCAGAGGTTCGAGACGATGCGGACTCCTTCGTCGAGTTCGATCAGCGCCACCACGTAGGGATATTGGAGGAAGGGCAGCGGCGGATATTGCGGCATGATGAAGCTGTAAACGACGCCGCGCCCGGTCGATTCGACGGAGCCCCAGTTGAGCGACTGACAATGTCCGCACATCGGCCGCGGCGGCACGCGCAAAGTATTGCAGTCATTGCACCGCTGGATCAGCAGCTTGTGGTCCTTCAGGCCCGACCAGAAGAACTCGGTGTCCGGGCTGATCGATGGAGCAAGTCTGTTGGCCATCAGTCCCCTGCCGTTCCGGCGGGGGCCCCACCCGTCTTGAATCGCAGGGTGCGGAACCGCTGGCGGCCGATCACTTCACCGTTCTGATCGCGGTAGGTCGTGATCCAGGTGACGAAGTAGCCGTTGCCCATCGCCGTCTTTTTCTCGTCGGAGATGGTCTCGAAAACAGTTTCGGCCGTGATGTCGTCACCGACGCGCGGGTATCGCTCGATCTCGAACTCGGAATTGGTGGCGACCGTGCCCGTATAGCCGGCATCGGCGAGGAACTGCAGCGGATTCTCCTTGAGCTCGACCGGGACTCCGCCGCGCTCGTGGATGCCGACAAGCTTGGGTGGCGCCATGGTCCACGACTGCAGCATCACCGGAGGCGACACGAGGCCGCCATAGCGGGAGGAGGCGGCGAACTCGGGGTCCAGATACGCCGGGTTCATGTCGTCCAACGCGTAGGCCCAGTGCCGAATCATCGCCGCATTTACGGGATCTGGCGCCTTGACGGGCTGCCCGGAACTGATCGGTTTGCCGATGAGCGCATCCAGGCGCTCGCGCAGTGGGTCCTTCGTTGTCTCAGTCACGGCTAAGCACCTTCCTCCTAGGATGCGCTGGCCCGCATGTCGCGGGGCGCGCGGGGCATCCCGAGACCGGCCATAGCGATGATGTCGCGTTGAAGCTCGTTGGCTCCGCCGCCGAACGTGTTGATGACCGCCATCCGATACGCGCTCTCCAGCTCGCCCTTGAGGGGGGCCGCCGAGTCCTTACGCACACCGGCCTGCCCGACGACCTCGAGGAGTTCGCGTGCTACCTGCTGGGTGAGTTCGGTGCCGAATACCTTTGCCGCCGAGGCCTCACCCATGCCGAGCGCCCCGGAGCTCATGGTCGCGTTGACCCGCAGGTTGAGCAGCCGGTAGGCGGCGACTTGGGCTTCCACCCGCGCCAGCGCCTGCTGCACCCAGGGCTTGTCGATGACCAACCCGTCGTCGAGCGACGTCGTCGACGCCCATTTGAGCGTCTTCGTGAACAACGGTTCCAGCGCGCCGAGGTTGCCCAGGGCGGCGCGTTCCAGGTTCAGCTGGTTGGTGATCAAGGTCCAGCCTTGGTTCTCGCCGAGCACGATGGCATTTTCTGGTACTCGGACGTCGTCGTAGAACGTGTAGTACGTGGACACTCCCGGCATCGTGTGCAGCGGCTTCCAGGAGAACCCCGGTGAGTCGGTCGGCACGATGAAAAGCGTGATGCCCTTGTGTTTCTTGGCGGTCGGATCGGTACGTGCGGCCAACCAGATGTAGTCGGCGAACTCGGCGCCACTGGTGAACATCTTCGAACCGTTGATCACGAACTCGTCGCCGTCGCGAACTGCCGTGGTGCGCAGCGACGCGAGATCGCTTCCGGCCCCGGGCTCCGAGTAGCCGATCGCGAATTCAACAGTTCCCTTGAGAATTGCGGGGAGGAACTTCGTCTTTTGCTCCTCGGTTCCGTACTGAATGAGTGTGGGGCCCACTGTGTTCAGGGTGATCATCGGCAACGGCGCGTTGACCCGGCGCGCCTCTTCCGAGAAGATGTATTGCTCCAGCGCTGTCAGCCCGCCGCCGCCGTATTCGACGGGCCAGGCGACGCCGAGCAGCCCGGCTTCGCCGAGCGCGCGCCGGCATTCGGCGATCGCGGCGCCTCCCTCGAGCAGGTTGGCAACAGCGGCGCGGCGCTCCGGGGTCATCACCGCCTCGAGCCGGGTCCGGTAGTCCTTGCGGAGCTGTTCCTGTTCGGGTGTGTAGTCGAAGTCCATCAATCGCCCGTTCCCAGTCGAATCGGCATCCGTTTCACGCCCGGCACCATGGTGGCGCGAAGTCGTGACACGTCACCGGTGAGTTCCAGCGTCGGATATGTGCCCAGCAGCACCTCGAACATGACCCGGGCCTCCAGCCGGGCGAGTTGCGCGCCAAGACACGCGTGCTCACCGGCGCCAAAAGCAATGTGCGGGTTGGGGTTACGGGTGATGTCGAACTCTTCGCACGTAGGTCCGAAGATTTCCTCGTCGCGGTTGGCGGCGCCGTAGAGCATGACGACGGTGTCGCCGGCCTTGATCTGTTGGCCGCGGATCTCCACGTCCTGGGTGGCGCAGCGCGCCATATGGGTGACCGGGCTGGTGAATCGCAGCATCTCCTCGACCGCGGAGGGTAGCAGCGCCGGGTTCGCTCGCAGCAGCGCGAACTGGTCGGGATGGTCGATCAACGCCAACGTCCCCAACGCGATGAGGTTACGGGTCGTTTCGTTGCCGGCAACCAACAGCAAGAAGGAGAAGTTGAGTAGATCGGCGTCGGTGAGTTGCTCCCCGTCCACTTGGGCCGCGGCAAGAATGCTCAGCAGATCGTCCTGTCCGCTGACCTCGCCGGACCGACGCGCGGCGATGAGCTTGGTGAAGTACTCGTACAGCTCCCCGAGCGCAACCACCGAGTCCAGTTCGATGTCCGGGTCGGCGGTGCCAACCGCTGCGTCCGACCAGGCGCGGAACTGCTCCCAGTCTTCGGGCGGCGCCCCGAGCATCTCGGCGATCAGCCGGGTGGGAAGAGGCGCCGCGATCTCCTCCGCGAATTCGTACTCACGCGATGGGTCGACGTTGTCCACGATGCCCTTCACGATCTGGCGCACCTTGGGCTCGAGCAACTGCACCTGGCGGCGGGTGAAGCCCGAGTTGATGAGCTTGCGAAGCTGCCGGTGCCGCGGCGGATCGGTAAAGATCAGGTTCCCCTCCTGAACGGGTTCGGGCTGGGCGGGGTCCGGGATCGAGATGCCCTTCGTCGAGGAGAAAGTCAATGGGTGACCGGAGACGTAGCGGATGTCCTCGTACTTCAACAGCGCCCAGAAGTTCGTGACGTCGTTCCAGACGACGGGCGTTGTGTTGCGAAGTTCCCGGTAGACCGGGTAGGGATCGCCGGCGTAGAAGTCCGGTGAGTGCAAAGGAACCGTGGTAGTGGGCACCGCAGCCTTCCTCGACGCTGAGAGCTGTTCGGACAGATAAATAAAGAATGTCCGTTTCCAAGGTGTCTACAGTAGAGCCGACTTGTCTGTCAAACACCGGCTATTTGGCTTAAATAAAGGTGGATTGCCGTTGACGGCTTCTTCCGCGCCGTGTACACACGCTCAGAGAGTGTATGTTATGGCTACGTCACCGGGCCGTGCCCCGATCAGCGGTCAGGAAGGCAGGCAGATGATGGCTGGCTCACGGTCTCTCCGCGACGCCTACGGGCATTACATCGACGGCCGATGGGCCGATCCGGACAGCGGGCGCTACGACGTCGTAAACCCCGCGACCGAGGCGGTGATCGGTTCTGCGCCGGACGCCAGCGTTGCGCAGGTCCAACAGGCGGTCGCAGCGGCCAGGGCCGCATTCGATTCGGGTCCCTGGCCGGCGGCGGCGCCGGCGGAGCGCGCCAGATGCCTGCAACAGCTCAGCGATGCGCTACTGGCCAACAGCGAGGAGTTCTACGCCCTCGCGCAGGCGGAGTGGGGTTGTTCGGCAAACGAGCGCTTGATCCACGTCGAAGGCCCGGCATTCATGGTCGGTCACGCTGCAGAGCTCGCGATGGAGCCCGCCGAGGAACCGATGGACGCGTGGGGCGCTGCGGGCACCACGCTGTTGCGCTACGAACCGCTTGGTGTGGTGGCGGCCATGACCCCGTGGAATTTCCCGCACACCATTAACGTGATGAAGCTGGGTGCGGCGCTGGCGGCGGGAAATACGCTCGTGCTCAAGCCATCGCCGTTGACGCCCCTGGCCGGGCTGGCGCTGGCTCGTATCGTCGAGGAGGAGACGGACATCCCCGCCGGTGTCGTCAACGTGGTTACTCCGACCAGCGTCGAGGCCAGCAGGAGCCTGACCCTGGATCCCAGGGTCAACATGGTCAGCTTCACCGGCAGCTCGGCCGTCGGCCGCGACGTGATGGCCGGCGCAGCGACCACGATGAAACGCGTTCTGCTGGAGTGCGGTGGCAAGTCCGCGACCGTCCTGTTGCCTGACGTCGAGATCACCGACGAATTGTTGGAGCGGCTGCTGTTCGAAGGATGCACGATGCATGCCGGGCAGGCCTGCATCCTCAACAGCAGGCTGCTGTTGCCCGATGCGATCCACGACGAAGTGGTGGATCGACTTGCGCGGCTGGCTCGCGGGGTGGTGATCGGCGATCCCACCGACCCGGCGGTAACGATGGGCCCGCTAATCAGCCGCGAGCATCGGGACCGGGTCGAGGGATTCGTCGAACGTGCCGAGGCCGACGGCGCAACCGTGGTCGCCGGGGGAGGGCGCCCGAAAGATCTGAGCCACGGATTCTATTTCGAGCCAACGATACTGACGGACGTCTCACCCGATTCGTATATCGCGCAAGAGGAAGTGTTCGGTCCCGTGCTGACAGTGTTGCGGTACCGCGACGACGATGACGCGGTGGACATCGCCAACAATTCGGCGTATGGGCTCGGGGGCGCGGTGTGGGGAAGCGACGTCGACCGCGCGGTGGCGATCGCCCGCCGGATTAGGACCGGGCAGGTCTCGATCAACGGGACGATTCCCGGAGACGCACCGTTCGGGGGCTTCAACCAGAGTGGTATCGGCCGGGAAGGTGGTGTGATGGGATTGCGGGCCTATATGGAGCCCAAGGCCATCGGAGTGCCCGCGTGAACGGGCCCCTTGCGGGTTTGCGTGTTGTCGAGCTGGCCTCCGACATTGCGGGTCCGTACTGCGCCAAGTTGCTCGTCGACCTTGGCGCCGACGTCTGCAAGGTCGAGCCCCCAACGGGTGACCCGTTGCGCCTATGGGGTCCCTTTCCGTCGGCCGATCCTGATCCGGAACGAAGCGGGCTGTTCGCGTATCTCAACGCCGGAAAGTCCGGCGTCACAGTCGACTTGGCAGGTGATAGCGAGCGCGCGCACCTTCACGAGCTCATCGCGCAGGCGGACGTGTTTATCGAAGACCTGGACGCCTGCGCGCCCGAGCGGCAGGACTGGGGTCTGGACGTGGACGCTCTTGGCCGGATCAACCCCGACCTCGTCGTGGTCCGGATATCGAGCTTTGGCCAGGGCGGGCCGCTGCGTGACCGGGTGGCGACTCCATTGACCCTGCAGGCGGCCGGGGGTTGGGTCAATGCGCGCGACCCCGGGAGGGCGCCGGTGCAAGCCGGTGCACGGATTCCGGAGTACATAGCCGGCGCGTATGCGGCCCTAGGGGCGCTCACGGCGCTGCGGATCGCCGCAGCGGGGACGAACCGCCCGGTGGAGGTGGACGTCTCGATGTTGGAGACACTCCTGTCGACGCTGCCCTATCCCATGCTGATGGCAGCGCGACTGAAAAGCCTTGGTTTACCGACTAATTCGAAGGCGGCACCGATGTTGGGCATCGTGCGTGCGGCCGATGGCTGGATCGGAATCAACTGCCTGACCGGCCAGCACTGGCTGGACGTGTGCGCCATGGTCGGGTTGCCCGAGTTCGGCGAGCACCAACTTGCGATCATGCTCGGCGGCCCCGAGCGCGACGAGTTTTTCGCCAAGGCCCAGCCCTTCCTGGATTCGATGACCGTCGCCGACCTGGTCGACCTGAGCCAGGCCATGCGGATACCCGCGGCGCCGGTCACCGAAGGCAATACCATACTGGACTGTCCGCAGTACGCCGAGCGAGGATTTTTCATCGAGGCGGCGGCTGACGCATGGCGATTCACCAGACCCGGAGCGCCGTTTCGGTTTTCGAAGACACCGGTTCCTTCGCCGCTTCCTGCCCCGGCCCGCGGAAAAGCCTCCCAGGCTGCCTGGAGCGAGCGCGGCGCGCGCCGCTCGGACGGCCGCGTCGAGACAGTGCCGGATGTCGCCGTGCCCTTCGCCGGATTGAAGGTCTTCGACTTGAGCACCTTCTGGGCCGGGGCGTATCTGACGTGCTACCTCGGCGCGTTCGGGGCTGACGTGATCAAGGTCGAATCCATTCAGCGCCCCGACGGCCACCGCTACTCCGGCTCGCTGCTGCGGGAGGGAGACGACTGGTATGAACGCGGGCCTCTTTGGCAGGGAACCAATCTCAACAAACGCGACATCACGCTTGATCTCACTTCGACAGCCGGCCGCGAGTTGGCTCTGCGGCTGGCCGCAGAAGCCGACGTGGTGGTGGAGAACTTCTCCCCGCGCGTGGTTGAGCAGTTCGGCCTCGATTACGAGTCGCTCGCCAAGATTAACCCCGCACTGATCATGGTGCGGATGCCCGGCTTCGGGCTGGAGGGGCCGTGGCGCGACTACGTGGGCTGGGCACTGAACATCGAACAGGTGTCCGGTATGTCGGCCATGACCGGTTACCCAGACGGCCCGCCGTGCAATCTACAAGGGCCCGCCGATCCGATCGCCGGTGTACACGCAGGTGTGGCGCTGCTGGCCGCGCTCGAGCACAGGCGGTCCACCGGTGCGGGCCAGCTCGTCGAGGTCGCGCAGATCGAGGTTGGCGCGGCGGTGACCGCCGAGCCCGTGATCGAGTACTCGCTAACGGGCACGGTGCGACCACGAGAGGGAAACCGCCACCGCGAATACACCCAGGGTGTCTATCCGACCAGCATCGCTGGCGAGTGGATCGCGCTGTCGGTGCGCCATGACGCTGACTGGGTTGCACTGCTGGGCGCCCTCGGCCGCGCTGACCTGCGAGGCGACCCGAAATTCGTGACCGCAGAGGCGCGCCGGCATCATCATGACCAATTCGACGAGATTGTCGCGAGTTGGACGTGTACGCAACCCGCCGAGGAGCTGGTGGCAACGCTTGTCCGCCATGGCCTTCCAGCCGCGCGATTAATTGCAGCCGACGAGATGTATGACGTCGAGCAGCTCGATGCGCGTGGTTACTATCAGGATCTGGTCCACCCGATTACTGGGCGACAGAGGTTTCCGGGCTGGCCATTTCAAATTTCGCCGGGTCCGGCACACCATCACAGGACCGCAGCCCCGACGCTGGGGCAGCACAACGCCGAGGTGTTGGGAGCGCTCGGACTTTCCGACGCGGAGATCGCCGCGCTGCGCGACCAACATGTGATCGGGCAACGCCTGCTCAACGCCTAGCTGTCGTCAACCATCGCTGCGATCGTGTCGACGACGCAAGCCGGTCGGTCGTTTCCCTCGACCTCGACGGTGACACGAACCGTGGCCCGCCCCCCGCGGTCGCTGCGTTCGACCTTGAGTAGCTCGGCTCCGGCCCGGATGCGGGAGTCGACCGGTACCGGCGCGGGGAACCGCAGCTTGTCGGAGCCGTAGTTCACCTGCATCGACAGCCCGGTCACCCGGTAGATCTGCTTGACGAGAACGGGCACCAGCGACAAGGTCAGATAGCCGTGTGCGATGGTCTTGCCGTAGGGACCGGCCGCCGCTTTCTCGGGGTCGACGTGAATCCACTGATGGTCACCGGTCGCCTCGGCGAACAGATCGATCTCCTTTTGGGTGACCCGAAGCCAGTCGCTGTACCCCAGGTGCTCGCCGACATGCGCCTCGAAATCGGCGATCCCGTCGTACTCCTTCGGAGACGTGGGCGCCTGAGTCATGCCGGAACCTTGAGCCCCAATTGCTCAATCGCGTTGCCGCCCATGATCTTTGCTTTGACGTCATCCGAGAGGCCGTCCAGCCGGTCGACGAAGCTCAGCGGGTCGCCGATGCCTTCCGGATGCGGGAAATCGGAGCCGAACATCACGTGGTCCTCGCCCATGATCTCGACGATTCCCTTGACGTCGTCCTCGAGGAACGGGTGGATGTAGATGTTTCGCTTGAACACCTCGACGGGATGCTCGTCGAATTCCTTCGGCATGATCTTGTATGCGGTGTTGAGTTGCTCGAGTAGGTTGCGCACCCAGCCGCTCCCGTTCTCCACGCACAGGATCTTCAGGTCCGGGAACCGTGAGAGCGCGCCGTGGCAGATCATAGCTGCCAGCGTGTCCTCGATCGCCCGGTGCCCCATCACGACCTCCCGGAGGGCACTCGGTTTGAAGGACAGATACTCCTCGCCGCCCTCCCACTCCATGAGGTGTTTCTGGTAGCCGCTGTCCGATGCGTGCATGGTGACCGGCATGCCGGCGTTGACGACCTCTTCCCAGAAGGGGTCGAACTCGGGCAGGCCCATGGACCGCGAACCGCCGAAGCGGCTGGGCACGGGCGCGGGGCGGACCAGGAATGTCTTCATACCGCGCTCGAGGCACCAGTGAAATTCTCTGATGGCTTCGTCCACGATCGGCAGGCAGATGACGGGGGTCGGGAAGATCCGCTCGTGGTAGTTGAATGTCCAGTGTTCGTGCATCCACTCGTTGAGCGCGTGGATGATCGCGTGGGTGAGGATGACGTCGTCGGTGGTGCGCTCCTCGATGAGGCTGGCAAGGGTCGGATACATCACGCACTGGTCCAGGCCCAGCTCATCCATCAGCTCCAGTCGGGGTGCGGGCGCCTGGTATGCGGGGATGACATCCATTGCCTCGCCGACGAACTCGCGAAAGTTGAGTCCTTCGGGGTTGTTGCCCAGAAAGTAGTCCTCGGCGCTGCCCGGCCTGGCAACACGCGCGAACGTTGGGTTGGGGATCATGTGGCTGATGTGGTCCTTGACAACCAGTTTGGGTCTGCCGTTGACCTCGACGTAGCCGACTTTTCCGCGGTGCTCCTTCGGCAGGTACTTCGTGAGCGCGTCCGTCGTCTCGTACATGTGGTTGTCGATGTCGAAAACCGGGTACGGCAATGAACGGCGAGACATGGGACTTCCTCCTGATCAGCGAATATGATCATTTACGCTATCTGAGAACGACGTTATCATCATCGGTCCTTAACCTCCACATCTCAGCGGCGTGAGACGGGTCAGACCACCGCATTCCACACGTCAACAACCGCACTCGACGAGGTCACAGTGGTGAGCAGGGACAGGGTGTTGTCGATGATCGATTCGGCATACTCCCGCGGGTACCCACTCACCGCATCCCGCGGTAGTACGAACTGATAGCCACGGTTGACCGCATCCATGACGAAGTTGGTGATGGCGATATTCACCGAGACACCCACTCCAACAATGGTTTTTATCCCCAGATTGCGCAGCACCGAGTCCAAATCGGTGCCGCACATCGGGCCGACGCCGTGGGTGCGAGTGAGGACGAGGTCGGAGTCGAGCGGGCCGAATTCCGGGAGCACGGAGGCGCCCGGGCTGCCGGGCGTGAGGTCGACGGTGAAGGATTTCCCCGCCGCGAACAATCGGGCGTTCGTATTCGAACCACGACCGTCGGCGCGCCGCTGGATCAGGCAATGCACGACCGTCACACCGGCCGCCCTGGCGGCGTCGAGCAGCTTCGCGATGTTGGGGATGGCTTCGCGGCGGGCCTCTTCGGCGAGCAGTGGAAGGCCGGCCTGCGGCCCTATAACGCCGCCCTGACACTCCTGCGTCACGAGGGCGGTGATACCCGGATCGAGCAGTTTCGTCAGCGTTGGTTGCGGCATGAGAATACACGTTATCGTGCGTGACGATTCGATTTCCACGAGGAGGCCCGATGCAGACGTGGGAGCTCGAGGTGCGGGAGTCGGTACGCCAGACCCTGGCCGACTACACCGCGGCCACAGATCGATTCGATCTGCGGGCGCTGGCAGCCTGCTTCACCGACGAGGGCGTCTTGGAGTTCACCGGAGGTGCCGGACCGCTCACCGGACCCGCAGAAATCGAGGCCGGTTTGGGCGCCGCGGTAACCCAGCCTTCGAGTTCGGGGCGGCCGGCGCCGACGCACGTCCGGCACCACGTCTCCAGCATCCGCTTCGGTGCGGTCGCTCGCGACAGCGTCGAGGTCAGCAGTTACTTCGCCGTCCACACCGACATCGGCCTTGACCATTGGGGCCGTTACCGCGACGTGCTGGTACCCGTGCGCGGCCGCTGGTTGTTTGCGCATCGCCGCATCAGCGTGGATGCATTCGCGGCCGGCAGCCTGATGGCATGAGGCCAATCAGGCGGCGATGAATTCCTTGGCGAAGGCGCGCGACCGGTCGATGACCTCGGCGCGGTCGGCGCCCGCCGGCGCGATGGTCAGCCAGGTGACCCCCGCCGCCTCCAGCCGCGCGATGGTCGCGTGACGCTCGTCGTTTGACCTGTTGTCGTCCAACAGCTTTCCGGCGGAGAAGCAGATGTCCAGCGGCTCGGTGCGGCCGATTTCGGCCGCGTATTGCTTGGCCCAGTCGATGGCGAGCTCCAACTCGTCGATCGTCGAGATCTCCGCCGTGCGCGACGCCGCGGCGTAGCCGAAGGTATTGAACGGTGCCCACCCCTGAGCGCGCGACACCGCCCGGCGGACCGCGGGCTTGCTGTTGCCGCCGACCCACACCGGTGGCGGAGTGGCGGGCAGTGGCCGCAGCCGGACGCCTCGTGCGGCGAACGACGTTCCTTCGTAGGCGATGTCCGCACCGGTGAGCACCTTGTCGAGGACGTCGAGTGCCTCGTCGAGCAGCGCGCCACGGTTTTCGAAATCGATTCCGAGGGCTTTGAATTCGGGCTTCAGGTAGCCCGCGGCGGTCCCGAGGATGAGCCGCCCGTTGGACAGCGCGGCGAGGCTCTGAATCGATTTGGCGCCGAGAAACGGGTTGCGGTACGCCGCGATGTAGACATTGGTCAGCAGCTTGACTTCTGTCGTCGCGGCGGCGGCGAAGGCCAAGGCGACGAACGGATCAGGGGCATGATGGCCGCCGTGGTCGAGCCATTTCGCGTCCGGCGCGGGGTGGTCGGTCACGTGGACTGCCGCGAATCCGCTTGTCTCCGCAGCTCGCGCGATGTCGGCGATCGCGTCGGCGGTCACGAACTCCTCGACCGCCTCGACGCGTTGGGTGGGCAGTTCGAGGGAGAAGCAGACGGTCACGAGAGTCCTTTCATTCCGGAGACGAGTGCGGCCAGACGTTGCGCGTGGTAGTCGGGGTCGCCGAACATCAATTGGCTGGCTTTGGCGCGCCGCACGAACAGGTGGGCATCGTGTTCCCAGGTGAACCCGATGCCGCCGTGAATGCGCATGTTGTCGAGCGCAATCTGAAGGAAGGCTTCCGAACAGACCATTTTCGCTACCGACGCCGCTGTCGGCAGGTCATCGGTGCCGGCCGCGTCCGCCGCATGTTCCTCGGCCGAACGAGCACCCTCGACCTGGACCAGCATGTCGGCGCACCGATGCTTGATCGCTTGGAAACTGCCGATGGGCCGACCGAACTGGATTCGCTGCTTGGCGTAGTCGACGGCCATGTCGAGGCAGCGTTGCGCTGCGCCCACCTGCTCGGCGGCCAGTGCCACGATGGCGAGGTCCGAGGTGCGCGCCAGGAACTCGGCGGCGGCGCCGTCGGCTCCGATCAACGCCGCCGGTGCCCCGCCGAAGCCCAGGCGGGCCACCTTGCGGGTGCGGTCGAGGCCGGACAGCGGTGTGCGGCTAACACCCTCGGCCCCGGGTCGGATCGCCAGCAGCGAGATGCCGGCGCCCGTGCGGGCCGCGACCAGGATGACGTCCGCGGTGTGACCATCGATCACGAGCGGTGCCTCCCCGTGGATCCGGTACGCGGCACCGTGGCGCTCCGCGCGTAACGTCACGGCGGCGGGGTCCCAGGCGCCGAGTTGGCCGTTGAGGACCAGCGTCGCGGTGGCAGAGCCGTCGACGAAGCCGGGGACGAATTCTTCGGCCGCTGCCTTGTCGCCGCTGGCGAGAACGGCCTGTGTCGCCAGCGCCACGGTGGCGAAGAACGGCGAGCAAAGCAGCGCGCGCCCCATTTCTTCGAAGACCACGGCGAGTTCGGCCATACCGGCACCCGCGCCGCCCAACTGCTCGGGAACGCCGATGCCGTGCAGGCCTAACTCGCCGGCCATCTGACGCCACGACGCCTCGTCGTAGCCGGTGTCCGTCGCCATCAGCTTGCGCACGGTCTCGCTGGGTGATGTGGCAGTCAGGTAGTCGCGTACGACGCCGCGCAGCTCGTCGAGCTCACTCAGGGGCACGGGCCTGCCCGATCCCGTTGTGCGCCAGCGATTGTGAAGGTGCCATGTCTCCTCTGTGCCGTCGCGGCCGTGCCGGCTTCGCGTGCTACTCAGGCGCCTCGGCCATCCAGCCCGGGATAGCCATTGCCGCATCAGGATAGTATGTTTTCTGGAAATAGAGAATTTACATTCTCGCTTAAGGAGCGACGCGGTGACGACCAAACTCGATTACGGCATCTTTGACTGCGACACCCACTGCTACGAGACTCGGGACGCGTTCACCCGCTATCTGCCGGAGAAGTTCAGGGACCGGGCGATCACCACCGTGCGCGGGGCGGACGGCGTCGAGGTGATCCTTGCCGGGCATCGCGTCGCCACCTTCAACAGCGAGGGCGGTCTGGGTCTCGACGTCGCTTACCGGCCCGGCTCGCTCAAGGAGATGCTCAAGCAGATGGGATCGGGCAACCCCGAGGAGTCCTACGAGCCGCAGCCCATGCAGCCGGAATTCATCGAGCGTGCGGCACGCCTGGCCGTCATGGCCGACCAGAACATCGAGCGCATGGTCATCTATCCAAGTGGCATGGCGTTGGCCGCCGAGCACTACGTCGATGACACAGCGGCACTGTATGCGAATCTGCGCTCCTTCAACCGATGGTTCGATGAGGAGTGGGGTTTCAACTACAAAGACAAAATCTACGCCACCGCGCTGATGTCGTTGCGCGACTTGGATTCTGCGATCGCGGAGACGGAGGCGATCATCGCGCAGGGGGCGAAGTTCGTGCTGCTGCCGACTGGGCCGGCCTATGGCCGGTCGCCCGGCGACCCGTACTTCGACCCCGTTTACGCACGCCTGCAGGAGGCCGGCTGCGTCCTGGTGTTCCACATCATGCCGTTCTGGTACTTCAACGCGATCTCGCCCGCCTGGGGACAGAACCCCGACCCCGCCTCCTGGCACATGTCGGCGTGGCAGTGGATGAACATCTATGGGCAGCGCCCGATCGAGGAGACGTTGTCCGCGCTCATCTTCGACAACCTGTTCGGTCGCTTCCCGGGCCTGAACGTCCTTGTCGCCGAGCACGGCGCGGAGTGGGTGCCGTTCTTCGTCCGGCACATGGACAAGAGCCGCGGCATGGGCCGCAACGGCCCGTGGATCGGCGGCAAGTTGACGGAGCGACCGTCGGCGATCTTTCGCCGTCATGTCCGTGTGGTGCCCTATCCCGAGGACGACATCCCTGCCGTCGTCGCCGGTCTCGGCTACGACGACTGCCTGGTGATGGGCTCGGATTACCCGCACGCCGAAGGCCTGGCAGTGCCGGCCGAGTTCGCCAAGCTGCTCGATCCGCTCGACGACGCCACCAAGCGGCGGATCATGCGCGACAACGCCGACCAGCTGCTCTCCCGCAGTTAACCGGGGCATGACCGACCAGGACTCGTCCGCCGTCGAGCTCGACCTGTTGAGAGCGTCGGCGCGCCAGTTCCTGGCCGAACGCGGGGAGAGGGGAATGGTCAAGGACCTTGCGGCGATGGACTGGACCGGGCTGCTTGTCGATGAGGTCATGGGTGGCGCGGGTTGGCGTCCGGTCGAGGCGTGCGTCGTGGCCGAGGAGCTCGGGCGAGCGCAGGACGGGTCGGCGTGGTTCGGAACAACGCTGGGCGCCGCCGCGCTTGCCTGCGGGCCCGAGGAGGTCAGGGAACAATTACTGGCCGGCTTGCTCGACGGCACGGTGGCGGCGGGCTTCGCGGTCCTCGACGAGCCCGCGCGAGTCATCCGCGGGGATGCGGTCGACATCGTCCTTCTGTTGGGACGCAACGGAATTCACCTGCTGCGTGACCTGGATCGCGACCGGTTCGAGCTGGATGTAGACCTGCTTGACGTCACCAGGACGGTATGGCGCTTCGACGTGACGGACGCGCCCAGCGCCTTGATCGGATCTCCCGAACGGGCCGACCAGTTGATCGCCGTTGCGCGGCTGCTGGTTGCCGCCGACTCCGTGGGCGCCGTGTCGATGACCCTGGAACGGTTGACCGCATACCTCAAGGAGCGCGTCGCGTTCGGTGCGCCGATCGCGAGCTTTCAAGCGATTCAGCACCGGCTCGTCGAACTACTTGTCTTCGAGGTCAAAGCGCGCGCCGTCGTCATGAGGGCGGCGCGGGCAATCGCGTCAGCCGACGAAAGGGCGACCGTGCTGACGGCGGCGGCGCACGCGTTCGTAGCTGCGAACGCCACCGCAGCCGTCGACGAGTGCATGCAACTGTCGGGCGGCATCGGCTTCACCTGGGAGTATCCGCTGCACCACGAGCTGCGTCGTGTCTTCACGAACGGCCATCTGATCGGCACGGCGCGCTCGAGTCGGGCGTTGGTGGCGGAGGTGTCGGGTTGGTGAGCGTCGCCGCGAACCGGCCCACCGATGCGCAGCTGGCCGCGTTCAGGCAGCGGGTCAGGGCACACATCGCCGAGCATGCACCGGCGATCGAAGCGCGCGAAGGGCACCGGGCGCCTGAGACCGCCGAGCAAGAGGCCCAGCTGCGCGCGTGGTTCGCCGGCCTGTTCGAGGCCGGGTTCGTCGGTGCGGACTGGCCGGCCGAATACGGCGGTCGCGACGACCACCACCCGCTGCACGATCGCATCGTCAGCGAGGAGATCCTGCGCGCCCGCGCGCCACGGCCCGTCGACCAGGTCAACCTCGCCGCGCACGTCTTGTTGCACTTCGGATCCGAAGAACAGAAGCAGAGGCTGCTGCCCCCGATCCGGCGCAGCGAGCACGTTTGGTGCCAACTGCTCAGCGAACCCGATGCGGGCAGCGACATCGCCGCCGTGCGCAGCCGTGGCGTGCGGCAAGCCGACGGCGGCTGGGTCATCGACGGGCAGAAGACCTGGATCACGGACGGGCACTGGGCCGACATGGGCCTCGCCCTGATCCGCACCGACCCGGCGTCGTCGCGCCACCACGGCCTGTCGGTCTTCACCGTGCCGCTCTCGGCGGACAGTGTCGAAGTTCGTCCGATCCGCACGATCGGCGACGCGATTGAGGTCAATGAGGTCTTCCTGACCGGAGTCAGGCTCGGTGCGGAGAGCCTGATCGGCGAGGTGGGCCAGGGTTGGTCGATCATCATGGCCGGCCTGGACTTTGAACGATTCGGCATCGGCGGCAACGTCATTTTGCTCGAACTCTTGATCGATGATCTGGTCACCGTGGCGCGTCACGCGCTCATCGACGGCGCGCCCGCGTTGGACTCCGCCGACATCCGCCAGCAAGTGGCCGAGTTGGCTGTCGAGGCCGAAGTGGCCAAGGCGTTCATCGACGACCATGTGGAGCGGCTGACGTCGGGTGAGGAACGACCGGGCGACGGTTCGATCGCGAAGCTGAGCTTCGCCGAGACATATCATCGAATCGCGGCCTACGGCGCTGAGCTGGCCGCGTCGACGGTTGCCGTGGGGGCCGCGAATCCCGATGTGGAACAGGCCAAACAACGCCTGCGGGAATGCTGGCTGTGGTCGCGGGCCTACACGATATCCGGTGGTAGTTCGGAGATGATGCGCAACATTCTGGCCAAGCGGCGACTGCACCTGCCGAGCCGATGACCGCCCACCCAGCCGGGCAGACCTACTGGTCGCTCGTCGAAACGGCAGCGCGGGCGTATCCCGATCGAGTGATCCTCGCCGACGACTACGGGCGCACCCTGTCGTGCGGACAGCTGTGCGAATCCGCGCTGACGTGTGCAGCGGCACTGGCGCAAAAGGGAATTGGTGCGGGGACGGTGGTGACGTGGCAACTGCCGACGACGCTGGAAACGATGGTCGTCATGGTGGCGCTGGCGCGCCTTGGTGCAGTCCAAAACCCAGTTCTGCCGATCTGGCGGGAGAGTGAACTGCGCTTTGTGACAACGCAACTCGCGACCGATGTCATCATCGTGCCCGGATTGTGGCGCAATTTCGACCACACCGCTCTCGCGCACAAGATCAACGGTGACCAGTCCATGTCTGTGGTGGTCATCGACCACGATGCGCCCATCACCGATGCACTTAGACTGCCCGCCGGTGATCCGGCGGCGCTGCCCCCACCGCTGCACTCCGGCGAGGACACGCGCTGGATCTACTATTCGTCGGGCACCACGGCGGCTCCGAAAGGCGCGCGGCACTGCGACCGCTCGGTCATCGCCGGCTCGGCAGGCGTCATCGGCATCGTCGGCGCCTCCAGTAGCGACGTCAACCCGATCGCTTTTCCGGTGTCGCACATCGGGGGAGCGGCCATGCTCGCCGCCGCCCTGTATACCGGCATGCGGTTGGTGCTGTTCGACGCCTTCGATGCCGCTGAGACTCCCTTCGCCATCGCTGCGCACCGCCCGACACTGTTGGGCAGCGCCACCCCGTTTTTCGTCGCCTTCATGGCGGCGCAGGCCAAGCACGGTGACGAACCGCTCTATCCCGATCTGCGTGGCTGCGTCGGCGGCGGTGCCCCCATCACCTCGGAGCTGGGCCGTCAAGTGCGGCAGACTTTCTCGGTCGACGGCGTGGCCAATTCCTGGGGCCTGACCGAGTTTCCGGTCGCTACTTCTCAAGCGCCGAACGGCCCGCCGGAACTGCTTGATTACACCGTAGGCAAACCTGTGCCGGGCGTATCAGTGCGAGTCGTCGACGAATCCGAGCGGCCGGTTATGCCCGGGGCGGAGGGGGAGCTGCGGCTTAAGGGCCCGCAATGCTTCCTCGGCTACGTCGACGCCTCCTTGGATGCCCAAGCGTTCGACGCCGAGGGGTGGTTTCGCACAGGCGATCTGGGGCGCATCGACGACCAGGGCAACGTCGTGGTCACGGGGCGCATCAAGGACGCGATCATCCGCAACGCAGAGAACATCTCGGCACTCGAGATCGAGGGCGTGCTGGCGAGCCATCCTGCGGTCGCCGACGTCGCGGTCATCGGCGTGCCCGATGAGCGGACCGGCGAACGGGTATGCGCTGTCGTCGTTGCCCGGCCAGGCGCGGCGGTGACGCTCTCCTCGGTTTTCGAGCATTGCCAGGCCCGGGGGCTGAGCAAGCACAAGACGCCCGAACGACTCGAAATCGTCGATGCGCTGCCCCGCAACCTCACCGGCAAGGTGCTCAAGACTGAACTGCGCGCCAAGTTCGGAACGTTGGCGCGCCCGGCCGCTACAGGCCGATAAGCTCCTTGAGGTTGCCGCCCATCACTCGCGCTGTGGTGGCCGCCGGAAGGTTCTCGAGTTCCTTGACGAAGTCCCCGGGCGCGGCCAATCCCTCCGGGTGCGGGTAGTCCGAGCCGAACATCACCCGGTCTGCACCGAGAATGTCGATGAGGTGCGACATGTCCTCCTCGTGGAAGGGGTTCACCCACACGTGCCTGCGGAAGACGTCGCCCGGGTGCTCGCTGAAATCGCGCGGCTTCTTGCGGTAGACCCGATCGAATGCATCCATTAGGCGATTCGCCCACGACCCGCCGTTCTCGACCACGCCGATGCGCAGGCCCGGGAACCGCTCGAACACGCCGTGTGCGATAGACGCCGCCAGCGTGTCGAAGATGTGGCGGCTCTCCTCGTAGATGAAGCCGCGGAACTTCGTCAGCTGGAAGCCCTGGAACTCGTTGCCGCCCTCCCAGTCGGAGAGGTAGCGGTCGTAACCGGAGTCGGAGTTGTGCATCTGGACCGAGATACCCGATGACTCGACCAGCCGCCAGAAGTCGTCGAACTCGGGTAGCGCCGGCGAGCGGGACGTGCCGTCTTCCCTCGGCACGGGCGCCGGTCGGATCAGCACCGTCCTGGCCCCGTTTTCCAGGCACCACTCGAGTTCTGCGACGCCCTTTGCGGGATCGTTCAGCGAGATCGCCGGGACCGGGAAGATGCGGTCCTTGAAGTTGAACGTCCAGTCGTCGAGCAGCCAGCGGTTGAAGGCGTGGGTAACCGCGTGGGTGAGTTCGGCGTCGCCTTTGGTCCGTTCCTCGAGCATGCCCGCCGTGGTCGGGAACATCAGTGCGCCGTCGACCCCTTGGCGGTCCATCAACGCCAGGCGCAGGTCGGGACGCCGGAACTCGTCCGGGCAGCGGATCGGCTCGGCAAGCTCCCGCAGTGTCTTGCCCTCCGGGTTTATCCCGCGGTAGTAGTCGGCCCAGGCGCCGGGAGTGGGGATCACCTCGTAGGTGGGGTTGGGAATTGTCTCGGTGATGACGCCGAGGATCTGCAGCTTTTTGCGACCGTTGACGTCGACGAATTTCAGTGCTTCGGAGTACTTCTGCGGCAGATAGCGCGTGTAGGCGTCGATCGTCTCGTACATGTGGTTGTCGGCGTCCCAGACTTCCAATGTCTTGTTCACTTTTCGCCTCCAACATGTGAGAGAATATGTGTTCTCAAATATAGCAAACAGCCGTATCCGGGTGTGGCCTGGCCTAGAGATTCATGAAGTGGCCACCGTCGACACCGAGGGTCTGTCCGGTGATATAGCGCGCTGCGGGGCCGACCAAGAACGCGACGGCCGATCCGATATCGCGCTCGGGATCACCGATTCGTCCGAGCGGCACCCGCCGTGAAAGGCGCTGCTCCATCGCCGGTTCGGCTTCGATCGCGGCGGTCATCGCAGGCGAATAGGCAAGTGGTGAAACCGCATTGACGGTAATCCCGTGGGGTGCCCACTCGCGGGCCAGGCTCTTGGCGAAGCCGCGAAGTGCGCCCTTCATCGTCGCGTAGAGGGGAAGCGTCGCGCTGCCCTCGATACCCGCAGGCGATGTCATGACCAGGAAGGTACCGCCCTGCCTCTTGAGCGCTTCGAATGCCGCGGCGGCGCAGTGTTGGGCGCCGCCGACGGACACCGAGTAGTGGTCGTCCCACAGCAACCGGCTCACCTCCTCCAGCCGATGCGGCTGGCTGGAACTATTGCTGGTCGCGTTGTGCACCACCGCGTCGAGCCGGCCGGTGGTGGTGAGGGCGATGCCCACTGCTTCGGCGACCTGTTCGGGTACGGTCACGTCGCAGCGTGCCCAGCTCGCTCGGTGCCGCCGTGCGGAGATCCCGGCGACGACATCACATCCGGTCTCGGAACGGGATGCGACCACGACATGCGCACCGTTGGCGGCCAGCGCGATCGCGATGCCGCGTCCCAGCCCCGCGCCTGCACCGGTCACCAGGACCGTGTGACCGTCAAGTCTCACGGCAGCATCACCGAACCCCCGTCCGCGACAATGGTCGTCCCGACGAGGTGATCGATGTCGTGACGGAGCAGGAACTTCGTGGTCTCCACGACGGAGTGGATCAGCGTGCCGTCATCGGCTAACGCGGCCGCGGTCAGGTGGGACGCGTCCAACGCTGGCGCGAACAGGGTCGCGGGCGCCGCGATGAGGTTGACCACGATTCCGTCGGAACACCATTGCCGTGCAGCCGATTTCGCCATCGCCCGGATGCCTTCGATCGCCGTGGTGTAGCCCACCCCGCCGGCCGCACCCGTCATGCCGATCGTGGGGACGACGAGAACGATACGGCCGCTGCGCTGCGCCATCGCGGTATGCGCGTGCTGCAAAGCGACAAGCGTGCGCCACATGGCCTCACCGGCGTCGACCGTCGTCGCCGAGCCGGTGCCGACGACGATCACGACGCCGTCGACCGCAGGTGGCAGCGGCGCATCAAGCGCTGCCGCGACGGCTCCGAGTCCGTCGGTGAGCGCGCTTGCCAGCGGGTCAGTGGATCCGAGAACAACAGTCGACACGGGAAGAAACCTCAGCCGACGGCCAGCGCGGCGAGCTCGCGTTTGACGACCTTGCCGACATCGTTGCGCGGGAGCTGCTCGACGAACACGATGCGCACTGGAACCCGATACGGCGTCAGGCGTTCGCGGCACCACGCCACGAGCCCGTCTTCGGATACCGATTCATCGCCGCGGACGACGAATGCCCAGGGGACCTCCCCGAGCCGCTCGTCGGGCACGCCGACCACGGCGGCCTCGCGCACCCCGTCTGCGGCGACCAGGACGTCCTCGACGGTTCCGGGAAACACCTTGAGCCCGCCGCGGTTGATCATGTCCGACACTCGGCCGTCAAGCCACAGGAATCCGTCGTCATCGAACCAGCCGAGATCGCCGGTGTGGAACCAACCGTCATCGGTGAGCCGGTCCAGGAAGGCCGGATCGATCTTGCGCGCGGCCGTCGTCGGTGTCCGCACCAGCACCTCATCGTCGATGATCCTGACGTCGATCCCCGGCAGGGGTCGGCCGACGGACCCGAGTTTGGTCTCGCCCCACTCGCGGGCGTCGGCAGCCGACCAGCCCACCACCTCGCCGCCCAATTCGGTCTGGCCGTAGGAGTTCAGCACGATCACACCGAATTTGTCGCGGAATCGCGCCGCCTGGACGGGCGATAGCGGAGCGGTGATCGACCGCACGATCTTCAGCGGCGACAGGTCCGTGACCGAATCGTCGTGCAGCACCATGGTCAGCGCCGCGGGCGGCAGCACCGTTGATCGCAGCTGGTGCCGCCGGACAAGCGCGGCGAAGTCACCGGGGGAGAAACGGTCCATCAGAACCACGCCCGAGCCGGCCCGGAAGGCGAACAGGACCTGATAGATGCCAGCCCACAGCGACAACGACAGCGGAACAAGGTTAGGCATCGGCGACTGCTTAGGCTTGCCCCCAGCGGGTTTCGCGCCACGAAGTTTGTCGAGTAGTCGATCGATCAGATCGAGCACCGTGCTGTGACGAAGCGGCACCGGCTTCGGCGGGCCGGTGGTGCCCGACGTGAACTGCAGCAGCGCAACGTCGCCATCGTAGGACCGCGCATCGCCCGAATGCATCGCCGAGGCGGCAATCGCCCACGCCAGCGCGTCGCCGGTGATGACCGGCAGGTGGAACGCCGAGAACCGTTGCACAAGTGCGGGAGTGGTGATAACGGCAACGGGCTGCAACGTCTCCAGCTGGGTCGCGATCTCGGCATCGGCGGCCCTGGGGTTCAGCGGCGTGTACACACCGCCGGCGCGCCACGTGCCGAACAGCGCGGCGATGGTCGTGGCATCGTTCGGCAGCATCGCCGCGACCACTTGTCCCGTCGTCAGCCCGCGTTCGCCGAGCAGCGTCCCGAGCCGGTCGGCGCTGGCAGCCAGCTCGTCGCGCGACACCTCAGCGCCGAGCGTATGTACTGCGACTTCAGGCAGGCCGTCCAGCAGATCCACCAGGCTCACGAATCGGCCTCCAGCGGAGCCCAGTTCGGAGCTCGCCTGTCCGCGAAGGCAAGCGGACCCTCGTTTTGATCCGGATGCCCCCACATCGACGTCAGGTGCTTAGCACCCGCGCGGCACGCATCCGTCAGGCCGTATTCGAGTGCGCCCCACAGTGCACGCTTGGTGGCGCGCATCGCCGCGGGCGAGTTCCTGGCGATCTTTTCACCCAGCTCCTGGGCGACCTCGCGCAGCTTTTCCGGCGGGTCGACGACCTGGCTGATCATGCCGAGCTGATACGCACGCTGGGCGCTGAGCCGTTCATGGCTGCCCACCAGGGCCATCCGCAGCACGGCCTCGGCGGGCATCTTGCGCATCAGCGTGATGGTCTCGAGCGCACTGACCTGACCGATCGACACATGCGGATCGACGAAGCTCGCGTCCGATGACGCGATGACGACGTCGGCGTCGGCCACCCAGTGCAGGCCGCCGCCGGCGCACACCCCGTTGACGGCGGTGATGACCGGCTTGTCGACGTTGCAGTGCCACGCCGTCAGCTTGAGGTCCAGTGTGCGCATGGTCTCCTGAAACTGCAGCACGGCCTCACCGTCGAGCTCCGCGACGTCGGCGCCCACCTGAAAGGCTCGACCATTACCGGTGTGCACAATGACCCGAACGTCGGGGTCGGCGTCTAATTCGGCCCAGGCTCTCGGGAATTCCTCTCGCATCACCACGTCGTAGGCGTTGAGGCGCTCCGGCCGGTCGTTGATGATCCAGCCGACGGGCCCATGCCGCTCAACGATCAGCCTCTGGTAGGTCATGAAACCTCCGCCGCCGCGTCCGACAGCGGCTGCCACTGCGGCCGGCGCTTTTCGCGCCACGCCCTGGCGCCCTCGCCGTGGTCGGGGTGATTGCGCAGCCGCCAGATCTCATCCGCGGCATCCCGGCGGGCCTGCGTCATCCCGACCTCCAGCGAATGCCACAGCGCCTTCTTGGTGGCGCGCATCGCGGTCGGCGAATTCGTCGCGATCGCGGCGGCGAGGCGCCCGGCCGCCGCGCGCAGCTGGTCGGCGGCCACCACCTCGGACAGAATGCCCAACTCGTAGGCGCGTTGCGCCGAGATGCGTTCGCCCTTGCCGCTCAACGCCATTCGGGTGATCGCCTCCATCGGAGACTTGCGAAGCAGCGTGATCGCCTCATAGGCGACGGCCTGGCCGAGCGACACGTGCGGGTCGACGAAAGAGGCCTGCTCGGCCGCGATCACGATGTCGGCGTCGGCCACCAGGTGCAGTCCGCCGCCCGCGCAAACACCGTTGACCGCCGCGATCACCGGCTTCCACACCCCGCAGTGCCACGACGAGATCTTCAGTTCGGCGTCCCTGGTCCGGCGTGAATGCCTGCGCATTGCCGCCTTGTCGCGCGCCACCTGCACCACGTCCATTCCGGTGCAGAAGGCCTTGCCGTTGGCGGTGTTGACGATCACGTGGACGGCGGGGTCGGCCTCGAGGTCGGCCCAGGCGGATTCGAGCTCGTCGAGCATCAGCGAGTCGAAGGCGTTGCCCGCGTCCGGCCGGTTCAGGATCAGCCAGCCGATACCATCAGATTTCTCCACCACCAGGCGCTGATAGCTGCTCACGAGCGCGGAATTTCCTTCCAGGGTTTGCCCTTCCATGGGTCCGGTTCCTTGGGTAACCCGAGCACACGCTCGCCGAGGATGTTCTTGTTGATGTCGGTGGTGCCGCCCTCGGTGCCGTTGGCGAGGCTGCGCAGCATTCCGTGGACGTCCCGCGGCAGGGCGTCCGGGTCGTCGGTGGCCGGCCAGGCGACCGCGTCGGTGCCCAGCAGATCCACCATGAGGTCCTGGATTTGCTGGTTCAGGGTGGCCTGGTGCACTTTGCCGATCGAGGACGCGGCCCCCGGCGACTGACCGGCCGAAAGTGCCGCGCGGACACGGTCATTCGTCCAGCCACGGATCTGCTCCTGGGCCCACAACCGCATGACTTTGTTCCGGACGACCGGGTCGTGCCATCGGCCGGTCTCGCGCGCCAGCGCTATCAGGCGGTCGGCGCCGGAGCCGCCGAGGCGGCCCATGCCTCCCGACCCGGAACCCGAAACCATCTGCCGCTCACTGGACAACGTCGATGCGCTGACACGCCATCCGTCGTTGACCTCGCCCACACGGTGCGCGTCGGGAATCCGCGCATTGTCGATGAAGACCTCGTTGAACTCCGCCTCACCGGTGATCTGGCGCAGAGGACGCACCTCCACGCCGACTTGATGCATATCGAGCAGGAAGTACGTAATGCCTTTGTGCTTGGGTGCCTCTGGGTCGGTTCTGGCGAGCAGGATCGCGAAGTCGGCCTCGTCGGCCCACGTGGTCCAGACCTTCTGGCCCGAGATCACCCACTCATCGCCGTCCCGGACGGCTCGCGTCGCCAACGAGGCGAGGTCGGACCCGGCGCCCGGTTCGCTGAAGAGCTGACACCACTTTTCCTCGTTGCGCACGATCGGCGGCAGGAAACGCAGCCGCTGCTCTTCGGTGCCGTGGCTGAACAACGCTGCGGCAGCGTTGTTGAGCCCCAACGGGTTCAGCCGGGCCAGCCGCAGCGGACGCAGCACCTGATCGATCGCCCGGGCCACCTCGTTGCCGATTCCCAGACCGCCGTATTCGCGAGCCCACGTGGGCACGACGAGGCCGGACGCGGCGAAGGCCGGATACCACTGCCGGTACTCCTCCTGACTCCGCACGGCTCGGAGGGCGGCTGGGCTCTCAGCGGCTGCCGTGCGCCAGGAGATCGGTACCTCGGCGTCGACCCATCGCTCGACGGCCGCGACGGCGTCTGCGGTGGCGGTGGCCTCGGTGATCGGCAGCGGTGTCATGATCGTCTAGCGTCCTTGGAACTTCGCCTCGCGCCTGTCGCGGAACGCCGCCAACCCCTCTTTGAAATCCTCGCTGCGGCTCGACAACTCGAGCGCCATCGCCTCGTTCTGCAGGTGACGGTCGAGGTCGAGCCCGTTACCGCTGTGCAGCAGCCACTTGGTGAGGCCCAGCGCCACGGTGGGTGCGTCGCCGAGGCCCGTGATCAGTTCGCTCGCGACCGCGTCCAATTCGTCGGCGGGGGCCGCGGCGTGAATGATGCCCCACTCGGCCGCGGTGGTTCCGGAGATCTCGTGGCCGAGCATCAACAGTTGCCGGGTGCGCACCATGCCGATGAGGCGGGGCATCAGCCAGGCGGCGCCGCTGTCCGGCGTGAAACCGCGGGCCATGAAAGGCTCCCAGAACCGCGCGTTTCCGGCGGCGACGCAGAAGTCGGAAGCCAGTGCGATGTGGAACCCGAGGCCGGCGGCCCAGCCGCGTACCACACACACGATGGGCACCTGCGTCTCGAGCATCAAGGGGATGAGCCGGTTGGCCTTGTTTGGCAGCCTCCGCTGTGTGCTGCCCACCCTTGGCTTGCGCTCCGAGCGACTGTTGTTGGCGATCAGGTCGGAGCCGGCGCAGAAGTCCGGTCCTTGGGCGTCGATCCGGATGACACGCACCGACTCGTCGGTGCCGGCCGCGGCGAGATGCGTGATCATCGCGTCGAGCATCACGTCGTTGACCGCGTTTCGGCGCTCGGCACGGTCGAAGGTCAGGTGCAGGACCTGACCGTGTTGTTCGGCGCCGAGGCCGGGCACGCTGTCGTAACTCATGGCCTCAGCGCTCGGCGAACCGTGCCGACACCGCGGTGAGCAGGTCGGCGAGGTTGGTCGCGCCGCCCGGCGGATCGGGTAGCCGGACGGGTCCGCGTTCGCGGCTCGGCAACAGGATCGTGGCATGTCCGGGCGCCGTCACCTGGCAACGGTGATTCGTCGCCGCCAATTCGAGGTCGACGGCGGGCCGGTCGTCCTCGGCAAGATACTTGCGCACCACTTTTCCGGTGATGGTGTGCAGGTCGCCGACGTAGTTGAAGAGCCGGAACTCGCAGTCGAGCTTCCACAGCCAGGCGTCGTCCCCCATCCAGTCCGTGCACAGGTGGATCAGCCAGGTCTCGCGCATGCGGCCGTAGTCGAAAGTGGTGGGGTTGCCCGCATTGCGGGCCGCGTCCGGTTCCCAGTGCACGCGCTGCTGCACATCCGGGACGCCGTGTTCGTTGGGCGTGTAGAAACGGGGAATGCGTTGCCGGTTGCGCCACGCCAGCCGCAGGGGCCGCACGCCGTACATCCCGGTGCCCATGCCGACGTGCCAGCAGACCATGTCGGTGACCGTCAGCGGGCCTTTGGTCAAGGGTCCCACCTCGTCGCCCTCGTCGACGTCCTCCCACCACCGCGGTTCGGCACCGCGCGGCGACTCGCGCGCGTATCTTTCGTCCAGTTCGGCGATCTCGTCCGGCGTCCACGACTTCAGTTCAACGGTCTCGTACTTCTTGCGTCCGCGGGCCTTGCCGCGCTCGGTGCGGATCATGTTGCGGTACTGCCCACCCAGAATGACGCCCTCGTCGTCGCGGAACACCTGCGCTGACCATTCGTGCACGGCGCGCTCGGCGAATTCGCTGCTCTTGTCCAGTGCAGCAACCAGAGCGTTGCGCCGGAAGACCCGATGATTCGCCCGCAGCGGCGCCCACCACTCCCGCGCGGAGGAGGCGTAGAAGGCGTGGACGCCGCGCAGCGGGTCGCCCTTGGTCAGCGCACGGTCCTCGTCGGAGAGCGTGGTCACCTCGTCCTCACCGATCAGCGTGTCGCCCCCCACGAGGGCCGGCGGCGCGATCGACTCACCCCAGATGGATTTCGCGGCGTACTCAGGATCGGCCCACAGCGGGTTGGCGTCGCCGTAGCTCTCCGCCACGTGGCGGAAGCAGTCCTCGTTCGGGCGGTAGTAGTGCGGGGGCTGGGTGTGTGGAACGGCGATGCCGATGGTGGCGCGCAACCGGGCCAGTCCCTCGTCGGTAATCTGACCGGTCTCCGGCATGGAAATTAAGATACCCGAAAAGCGGAAACGCCGTTAACGCAGGGATGAACCAGATGAGTGAAGAACGATCGGGAATCGTGGTAGGCGTCACCGACGGCGGGGTGCAACGAATCACCATCGACCGCGCCGATGTCGGAAACTCGCTGTCGCCCTTGGCGCGTGACGCGCTCACGGAGGCGTTCACGCGGGCGAACGACGATCCCGCCATCCGCGCCGTGCTGTTGGGCGCCACGGGTGACCGGCACTTCTGCACCGGCGCGGGCTTGGCGCCGCAGACGGGGGACGCAGTTGCACAATCGAAAGCCGTCGCCGAGAAACGACCCGGCGACATCGCTCGCATGCTCCAGCAGGGCTGGCAGCGATTGGTGGCGTCGGTATTGGACTGCGACAAACCTGTGGTCGCCGCGGTCAACGGCACCGCTGCGGGCGCCGGGGCCAGCCTGGTCCTGGCATGCGACCTCGTCGTCATGTCAACGGAGGCAAAGCTTGTCGAGGCGTTCGTGCACCGCGGGATCCTGCCGGATTCGGGCGCCATTCACCTGCTGACCAGAATTGTGGGGCTGCGCAAGGCGACCGAACTGCTGATGCTCGGCGAGCCTGTCGACGCTGCCACCTGTGAAAGGCTCGGACTTGTCAACCGGGTGACCGCAGCCGGCGACACCGACGCCACGGCGGAAGAGCTTGCCAGACGGCTCGCTGCGGGGCCGACCGTGATGCTGGCACTCACCAAGCGGTTGTTGTCCGTTTCATCGGAGTCGGGCCGCGATCGCGCATTCGAACAGGAAGCCTGGGCGCAGGAGGTGGTGTCGCGGACCGCTGACCTGCAAGAGGGCCTGCGGTCTTTCGCCGAGCGGCGCCCCCCACGGTTCCAGGGTTTCTGACGCTCAACCCTGCTCAACCCGTTGGGGGCCACCACGAATGGTGAACGCGGAGCTATCGTCGATCTCGTCGATCGACGCTGCCACCGACTCCGCGGTCAGCGACGGGTCCTCGATTCCTTTGGTGACACCGATGAACACCCGCGACACCTTGCCTGCGCCTACCGAGTAGATGTGCGCAGTGCGGTCGCAGCTGCGGTGTGCCAGGTAGATGACCACGGGCGTGACGAGTTCGGGGTCCATCTTCTTGCCGGCCTCACCCATGATGTCCTCGGTCATCCGCGTCCGCGCGATGGGTGCAATGGCGTTGATGGCGATGCCGTTGCGGGCGCCCTCGATCGCAAGAACATGCATCATGCCGACGAGACCCATTTTCGCCGCACCGTAGTTAGCCTGACCGAAGTTGCCGAAAAGCCCGGTGCCCGAGGTCGTCTGAACGATTCGGCCGTAATTCTGCTCCCGCATGACCGGCCAGACCGCCCGCGTCACATTGAAGGCGCCGGAGAGGTGCACGGCGATGACCGCGTCCACCTGCTCGGCGGTCATGTTCTTGAACGCGGCGTCGCGCAGGATCCCGGCATTGTTGACCAGAACGTCGATCCGCCCGAAGGCATCGATCGCCGCCGCCGCGATCGCCGCACCGCCCTCCTCGGTGGCAACCGACTCACCGTTTGCGATCGCGGTGCCCCCCGCGGCCCTGATCTCGTCGACCACCGCTTGAGCCGCCGACGTCGACGCGCCGCTGCCGTCCACCGAACTTCCCAGGTCGTTGACCACGACACGCGCGCCGCGGCGGGCGAGCTCGATGGCGTGGCAGCGGCCGAGCCCGCCGCCGGCGCCGGTGACGATCGCTACCTGGTCATCGAAAGTCATTGACTGCATGCGTGAGAGGTTACATTTACTAAATCGAGAGCGAGCATTTGCATCGGAGGGCACTCTGTTGACTGGCACCACGCAGTTGCTGCGGCATGCGCACCGGCGAGCCGAGGAGCTGCGGCCCCGGTACCGGGCGGCCGGATCCTGGGTCGGGGAGCCGGTTGACATGGTGCGATCGGCCGCCGCGTTACATCCCGGCCGGCCGGCCGTGGCGGACCGCGGCGCCGAACTCACCTACGGTGAGCTGGACCGGCGCATCGATTCGGCCGCACTGGCCATGGTCGATGCCGGCGCAGCCCCGGGCACCGTGATCTGTCTCGTCGTCGGCAACGACGTGGACTCGGTGGTGGCCGTTCACGCGGCGCTGCGAGTCGATGCGGTGGTGCTGATCGTGCCGCGCAGCGCCGGGCCCAAGCAACTGGCCGACATCCTCACACGCACCGGCGCGCGGTTCGGCGCGGCGCCGAACTGGACGGCGATCAACCAGCCGGAACTATCCGAGGGTTGTCATTGGATCGAACTGGGTGACCACGAGCGCGTCGACGCCAACCCGCCCCGCCCGGTGCGGCCGGCGGACGAACCGTCCTTCGTGCTCTACACCTCAGGCACTACATCTCGACCCAAGGGCGTGATCCATTCGCTGAGCACGTTGGCCAAGGCGTCGACGAACTACATCACCGCAGCGGGCCTCGGGTCGGACGACCGGATCTTTCTGATAAGTCCACTCGCGTCGGTCACCGGGGTGCTGCAAGCGCTGTTCATCGCTCCGATGCTGGCGATACCGGTAATTCTCGAGGATCGTTGGGATCGGTCGGCGACTTCCGACCTGCTGACCACCTCCGGCGCGACGTGGTACGGCGGCCCCGACCGGCTGCTGGCCCAAATGCTCGACGAGGCCGCGGCGCGCGGCGCTGACGTCACGCTACGCGCGGTGTATCTGGGCGGGACCATGCTGGATCGGCAGATCGTCGAACGTATCGAGGACGAATTCGGCATCGTCGTCATGCGCGCCTACGGATCCTCGGAGATCCCGGTCAGCACGTCTGGCCTGCGAACCGAATCCCGAGAAGTGCGTCATGCGGATGACGGAGTCGCGCTCGGCGACGTCGACGTGCGGGTTGGGTCGATGGCCGAACCCACCGAGTGCTGCGTCAAGGGCCCGCACACTTTTCTCGGGTATACCGACGCCGCGGACGACGAGCACGGGTTCGAGGGTGAGTGGTTCCGCACCGGCGACGTGGCAGAGGTCATCGACGGGCGGGTGCGGATCATTGGTCGCATCAAGGACATCGTGATTCGCAACGGGTTGAAGATTCCGTCCGCCGAAGTGGAGGAGGCCGTTTCGCGGATCGATGGGGTCCGCGAGTGTGCCGCCTACTCGGTCGCCGACGACACCACCGGTGAGCGGCTGGCCGTGGCAGTGGTGCTCGAACCCGACATCGAGATCTCGCTGGCAGAGGTCGGCCGGGCACTGGTCGCTGAAGGTCTGCCGAAATACAAGCTGCCGGAGGAGCTGGTGTTCTGGGACGAGCCGCTTCCGGTCAACGCGAACGGCAAGGTCGACCGCACCAAGCTCGACGCACGATCCGCGGGGCGCCGGCGGCTCCTGGCCGACCGAGTCGCCACTACCCGGTAGCCGGATAGAAAACCGGGACTAGGAATCCGTCCTCGTCGTCGCGGAAGGCAAGGACCAGTTCCATGTCCGCGCGCAGATCATCGACGCGGCAGCGCTCCACGACCGTCATCAGCCGCGGTCCCTGCTCGAGATCCACCATTGCCAGCACGTAGGGAGTCCGCGCGTCAAAGGGAGCGCCATTCTGATGAATGACGGTCCACGTGTAAAGCCGCGCGCGTCCGGTGGCCGGCACCAACTCGACGTCCTCGCTCCAACAGAGCGGACAGAACGGCCGCGCGTACAACGACGTCTGACGGCAGGAGCGGCAGGCGTTGACCATCAGCCTGCGGTCCTGCGTCGCTGACCACCACGCTTGCCCGTCGGCGTCGATCGTGGGCCGGTCTGGAGCCGTCACTACAGCCTCCCGAGGATCATCGTGGCGCTGTGGGTGAAGAACCCACCCATCGCGTGGACACACGCCAGGTGGGCCCCGCCGACTTGGCGCGGCCCGCATTCCCCGCGCAACTGGCGCACCGCTTCGACCATGAGGAACATTCCCCGCATGCCGGGGTGGCACGCGGCCAGCCCGCCTCCGTCCGTGTTGGTCGGAAGCGCTCCACCGGGGCGCAGGGCGCCGGACCCGATCAGCGGCCCGCCTTCGCCCTTGGCGCAGAAGCCGAGGTCCTCCAGCGTCAGCAGCACGGTGGACGTGAAGGAGTCATAGAGCTGGCAGACATCGATGTCGGCCGGACTGACGCCCGCCTGGGCGAAGGCTCGCGGGCCCGAGCGCGCGGCGGGCGACGTCGTGAAGTCGGCCCATTGGCTCATGCTTACGTGGGACGTCGCGTCGGCGGCCCCGAGAATCCAAATCGGTTCCTTCGCACAATCCTTGGCCACGCGCTCGCTGGCGAGCACGACGGCGCCGCCGCCGTCGGTGCGCAGGCACACATGCTTGGAGGTGAACGGGTCGGCCAGCATCGGCGCGGCTGCGACGTCGGCCACGGTGATGCGGTCGCGCTCAAATGCGTTCTCGTTCATGGCCGCCCATTCATGGGCGGCGACGGCGACCTCAGCCAGTTGGTCGATCGTGGTACCGAATTCGATCATGTGACGCCTGGCCACCATGGCGTATTTGGCGATCAGTGTCGCGCCGTAGGGTGCCTCGTACTGCAGTGCGCCGCCCGTTCCCATGGCGGCAGCGGAGGCTCGTACCCGGCGCTTGACGTCGGAGCGCGCGGTGGACCCGTAGGTCAATAGAGCGACCTCGATTTCCCCGGCCGCGATCGCGGCGGCGGCATGAGCGGCCATCACTTCCCACGACGATCCGCCGACATTGGTCGCATCGACCCACTTGGGCCGCAGACCCAGGTATTCGCTGACCTCCACCGGCGGCAGCAACGTCCCGTGCCCCCCGAAACCGTCGATGTCCTCCTTCGTCAGGCCGGCATCGGCGACCGCCCGCCGCGAGGATTGGGCCATCAGCGCCATGGCGGTCTTATCCGGGACCCGGCCGCAGTCGGACAGGGCAGCACCCACAATGGCGACGCGGTTCGACGGCATAGCTCATGGTTATCACATTGTCGTCTCGCTGATAATGGCCGCTCGCAAAAGCATGGAAACCGTATTCTCGGTCCGCTACGGTGAGCCTATGACGGCGGCGTTGCGCGACGCGTTGCGGGGGCAATCGCTGGTGCTATGTCTCGCGCTGCTCAACTCACGCACCCCCGACGTGCCTGCGGTTGCTGCGGCATGCGGGTACGACGCCGTTTACGTCGACCTCGAACACACTCCAACCTCGCTGGACACGGCGCAGCTGCTCTGCGCAAGCGCGCTGGGGGCGGGCATCTCCGCCCTGGTGCGGGTGCCGTCGCACGATCCCGGCCTAATCTCGCGAGTATTGGATTGTGGAGCAGTGGGAGTCATTGTCCCGCACGTCAATTCGAGAGATGAGGCGAAGGCCGTCGTGCAAGCGGCGAGGTTCCCGCCGATTGGCCACCGGTCGATATCGGGCTTCAACGCGGTCAGTGGATATCGGCCACTGACCGCGCCGCAACTTGTGGAGCTGTTCGAACAACGCACGGTCGTGGCCGTGATGATCGAGACGCCGGAAGCTGTCGATGCATCCGATGCCATCGCCTCAGTGGAGGGCATCGACATGATCCTCGTCGGACCGAGCGATCTTACCGCCGAAATGGGCATTCACGGGCAGTACGAGAATCCACATTTCCAAAGTGCAGTAGAATCGGTAGCGGCGGCTTGTCGTAGTCACGGCGTGGCGCTCGGGATTGCCGGAATAAAGTCCCTTGAACTGCTGAATCGGTTCGTGGGACTGGGATTGCGGTTTATCTCGGCGGGGACTGACATCGGGATGATGACCGAGGCGGCCACGGCGCGAGCACAAGCGCTTCGTGGCCTGGACAAGTCACCGCGGAAAACGATTTGACGAACGAAACCGAGAGCGGAAGCGACGCCAACACATCAGGAGGACCGGATGCCGACAGCCATCTACACCGAGCCCGTCACAGACCCAATGGCGTGGACAGGCGCCGACTTCACGAGCAAGGAAGACTTCGCCTTCGACCTGTCGGCCCGCAATGTGGCTGCGCTGGAATCGATTTTGGCCAAGACCGCGAATAAGGATCGGGATGACATCACGGCAGAGGACGCTCGACACCCCGATCTCGACGACGATCTGGCCCGGCTCTACCGGGAGCTGATGTTCGGCAAGGGCCTGGCGTGCGTACGCGGCTTCCCCGTAGAGCAGCACTCGATAGAGGATTTGGAACGCATTTACTGGGCGTTCTGCACCCACCTCGGATATCTCGTGTCTAACAACTCCTTTGGGCACCGGATGGTGCGCGTCCAGGAGGAAATCCTGCCCGGCGGCGTGCAACCCGCCCGCGGAACCAAATCCCGCGCCGAGCTGGCAATGCACAACGATGCCGCCGACATCCTGTCGCTGCTGTGCGTGTATCCGGCGGCGCAGGGCGGAGAGAGTCAGTTCGCCAGCGGGCCCGCAGCCCACAACCGGATTCTCGCGGAACGCCCGGACCTGCTCGACGTGCTCTACCGGGGTTTTCCGCACCATCGGCGCAGTGAGCAACCCGACGACCAGCCCGACGTGACACCCTATGACGTGCCCGTCTTCTCCCAGATCGACGGACGCATCTGCATCAACTTCACTTACAGCAGCATCCTTCCCGCCATGCACGCGCTCGGCCGCGAGTTCACGCCGGAGGAGACGGAGGCAGTGGAACTGCTGCGCACCATTCTTGTCGAGCAACAGGTCGAGTTCCGGCTGGAATCCGGTGAGGCCGCAGTGGCGAACAACTTCGCGATGTGCCATTCGCGCTCGGACTTTGTGAGCAGCAACGACCCGAAGAAGGCGCGCTGCTTCCTGCGAGCATGGATGGAGGTGCCACGCGAAGACCGCCGGCTGCCGATCGGCCGTGAGTATTTCCACATGGAGAACAAGGACCTGCGTCTCGGGTATGACGTCGTCGAGGGCCGAGACGGGACAATTGCCCGCAACGACTACAAGAACGTCAACGCCGAACTGGCCGATATGTTCAAGGCGGCGCAGGCGAAACCCAAAGTCAAGAACACGTGAGCGTACGCGCTCGTCTGGTCTACGAACGGTGGACCGATCCCGTCGCCGGCGACATCCTCAATGTCGGTGACATCGATCTGGTCAAGCTCGACTTGGACGCGGACGACGAGAAGGGCTGGGCTGCACTGGAATCCGCGCACGGATACCAAGTAGCAACCCGCACCGATGTGGCTGGATACGCCCATGGTGCGCAGTGGCTGGTAGGGCCGGAGTTGGTGAGACGTTGTGAGAAGCTGCTCGCCGTGTGCTCGGCCGGCGCCGGGTATGACGTCATCGACGTCGACGCGTGTACGCGGGCCGGAATCGCGGTGTGCAACAACTCCGGCCCCGGCGCCGAAGCGGTCGCCGAGCACGCCCTGGGTTTCATGCTCGACCTGGCCAAGAAGATCACGGTCGCCGACCGGAGGCTCCGGGCCGGCCCGCTGAGTGACCGGTTGGTCCTGCGGGGGAGTCAACTACTGGGCAAGACCCTCGGCGTCATCGGGCTCGGGGCCATCGGGGGTCGCCTCGTCGAGCTATGCGCGCCTTTCGAGATGGAGGTCCTGGTTTTCGACCCCTACCTCGACGAGGTGAGCGCACACTTGCGCGGGGTGCGAGTCGTCACACTCGCCGAACTCCTGGGGCGTTCGGATTTCGTACAGGTGACGTGCCCGTTGACCGCTGAGACGCAGGGGCTCATCGGCAAGCCGCAGTTCGGGGCGATGAAGCCGACGGCATTTTTCATCAGCACTGCGCGCGGACCCGTCCACGACGAAGCGGCGCTGCTCGAAGCGCTCGTCAGCGGAGGCATCGCGGGAGCGGCCCTCGATGTGTTCCACGAAGAACCGCCCCGCCACGACAACCCCCTGCTGCATCTCGACAACGTGATCGCGACGCCGCATACAGCGGGAATCACGGTCGAGGCCACGCGCGACCTCGCCATTGCCACCGCCAAGCAGTGGCAGACGATATTCGCCGGCGCCCTGCCGCCACGCTTGCTGAATCCCGATGTCTGGCCTCGCTACTCCGACAGATTCAAGGACATCTTCGGATTCCGCCCAAGCGCCACAACGGCTTTGGAGAAAGGAGGCCGCGCCCGGTGACGCAATACGACACGATCGAGGTGGAGGTCAGGGACCGCACCGCGTGTGTGACTCTCAACCGCCCCGAGGTGCTCAACGCGATCAACGACGAAATGATCGCCGAATTGACGGTCGCTTACGCAGAAATCGAACGATCGCAGGACATCTGGACGGTCATCATCACCGGTGCCGGTCGTGCTCTCTGCGTCGGAGCGGACGTCAACAAGGCCGCAGACCACGACATGGAGAACGCGGCGGGAATCGACAATCAAGGAGAGCCCATCCTCAGCTCGCTGCGGCAGTGGGACGCACCGCAGGAGGCGACGCCCCCGTGGCTGCAGATGACCAAGCCGATCATCTGCGCGGTCAACGGCATCGCGTGCGGTGCCGGGATGGACCTGGTGACCACCGCGGACATCACCGTCGCCTCGGAGCGTGCGACGTTGATGGATCCGCATGTCAGCATCGGCGTGACATCCGGACGCGAAGGGGTCAGGCTCGCGAGGATCCTGCCGCTGCCCGTCGCGATGAGACTGATCTTGATGGGCAAACACGAACAACTCGACGCGCAGCGCGCCTATGACCTTGGTGTCTTCACCGAGGTGGTCGCGCACGACGCACTGATGCCGCGAGCCTGGGAGATCGCCGACCTCGTGAATTCCAATGCGCCGCTTGCGGTCCGGGGCTCACGGATGGCTGTGCGCAAGGGCCTGACGCTGCCCATCTACGAGGCCGAGCTGCTCGCCGAGAACTACCGCATGAAGGTTGCCCTGACGAAAGACGCCGTCGAGGGACCGCGCGCCTTCCTCGAAAAGCGGAAACCGGACTGGAAGGCGCTGTAGCGCTAGATGGGGCCAGCGCTACAAGAGACCAGCGCTACGCGAGCCCGAAGAATCTTTTCGCGTTGGTGGACAACACCTTACGCTTGGTCTCCTCGTCCAAGCCCTCCGTCGCCTTATTGGCCACTTCGAGGCTTCTGGGCCAGTTGGTGTCGTTGTGGGGGTAGTCGGTCTCGAACATGAGCTGGTCGGGCCCTACGAGATCGAGGATGCGGAAGGCGACCGGGTCGCCGAAGGTGGAGAAGTAGACGCGGCCGGGCACCTGGCTGCTTGGCGGTTCGGTCAGCAGGGGATGGATGCCGCCCCAGGCCCGACGGTCCTCCCAGACCTCGTCCACACGCTGCAGGTAGTACGGGATCCAGCCGGCCTGCGCCTCGGCGAATGCGAGCTTGAGGTCGGGAAATTGGACGAGCTTGGCGGAGAACAGCCAGTCGACCAAGGCGATGGTGCAGTTGACGGCCATCAGCGCGCTGGTAACCACGTGCGGAGAGTCGGGGGAGGACTTGGTCAGCGAGGAGCTCGACCCGATGTGCAGCATGATGCCCACGTGGTTTCGCTCGCAGGCGGCGAAGAACGGATCCCAGTAGCCGCTATGGATGGACGGTAGGTCGAGACGGCTGGGTAGCTCCGAGAAGCACACGGCGCGCATCCCTTTGGCGGCGACCCGTTCGACCTCCTTGGCCGCGAGTTCGACGTCCCAGAGCGGGATGATGCCGAGCGGGATCAGCCGACCGTTTGAGCTAGCGCCCCATTCGTCGATCTGGAAGTCGTTGTAGGCCTCGACGCAGAGTTTGGCGAGCTCTTTGTCCTTGCCGTACAGGAAACGTTGCCCACAGAATCGGACGAGGGTGTTGGGGAAGCACGCAGAGGCCTCGATGCCGGCGATATCCATGTCGGCGAGCCGGTCCGCGGGACGAAAGCAGCCCGGGCGCATCTCGTCGTAGGTGATCGGGTCGGTGGTGAGTTCGTCGAGGTCGTAGCCGGCGGCCGCGCTGATCAGCGGGATCGGGATGACCGCATCCTCGTAGTGCCAGATGTCGGCTTCGCGGCCCTCGTCGTCCTCGACGAACGCGACGTCGGACGTGACGCTGGGGTCCATGCGTCCGCGGGTGCGAACGATTCGCGGCCCGATGTCCTGATAGCGCTGGGGCAGGCGGCTCGTCCACAGATCGGCGGGCTCCACCAGGTGGTCGTCCGGGGAGACGATCAGAATGTCTGCACTCAACGCTGCACCTCTTCGGCGGCCGCCTGCGGCTGCAGCCGGCGGCGCACTGAGTCGAAAAAGAGAATCACCGTTTACACGGTACCCCATCCGCTCGCTCAGGCGCACTTGTGCTCGAAATCCAAACGCGCCGTTGGCCGTGCGGTCCGTTGACGAGCTTATCCGGTGGAAATCAGGACTTGCCGCAGACGGCGATCGACATACGCGTGTAGGTAGATCCCACGCTTCGGGCGTCGAGGGCGTATTCTAAACGGCACTATGGCTGCGAAGAAGACCGCCGGTCGCGATAGCGAAACCGGCTTGGAACTTGTTGAAAACGACCTCGAGGCGCCCAGCACGTGGCAGCAGCGCACGATCGAGCGGCGCCTGAGCACCGCGAGAGCGCGTGCTCTCGCCCGCAGTTCGCGGTTTCTTGCCACCGCGCTGGAGCTGGTCGAGGAGTCGGGGAAGGCCGACTTCACGATCCAGACGCTCATCGACAGGTCGAATCTGAGCCTGCGGGCTTTTTACCAACATTTCGCGGGCAAAGAAGAACTCATGTTGGCGCTTTATGAGAACGTCACGAGTCAGTTCACCGAGGACATCCGGCAGGACGTTGCGGCGGCCGACGGCCCGATGGAGCAGCTCGAGGCCTTCTGCCGAGGCGTGTTGTCCCGCGCGGAGTCGTCGCAGGCCGTCGGTGGCCGGGTCATGACGATCTACAACCTCAGCCTCGAGATCGAGCGCCCGGACGACTTCGCCAAGGTGTGGGAGCCTCACCTGAAGCTGCTGACGAAGATCCTCACGTCATGTGCCCGGGCGGGCCTGGTGCGCACGGATCTGACGCCCGCACAGCTGACCACGTTGCTTAACACCACGCTCACCGCGCTTGCCCAGATTGGGGTCTTTCATCTGGGTGGCAAGAGCCCAAGGCTCACCGAGGACCAGTTGTGGGCGTGGTGCAAGCAGGCCGTCACACCGCCGGTCACCGAAGTCGAGGTCAGGCCGGCGCGCAAGGCAGCGCCCCGGGGCGTGTCGGGGCGCAGGACCAAGAAGCTAACGGGGTAGGCCGAGCCCACGCTGGGCGATGATGGACCGGTGGATTTCGCTCGTCCCCGCATAAATCGTGGTGCCCAGCGAGAACCGCAGTGAGTGCTCGAACCGCCCGCGTTCTGGCGCGGTCGGCTCGAGATAGCTGCGCAAGCCGTCCGCGCCGACGAGCTCGACGACGTCCTCGCTGGCGCGTTGGAGCGCCTCGGTGCTGAATACCTTCGACATCGAACCCTCGGCCACCGGTGTGTCGCCCTGTTCGAGCATCCACACGCACCGCCGCTGCAACAGCATCGATACCTCGGTCTCGATCGCGACCCGGGCGAGCCGGCGCCGGACGTCGACATTGGCGATCGGCGGTGAGCCATCGTCGGAAATGGTGGTGGTGGCCCAATGTTCGGCATGCTGTAACAGCCTGACTAGGTGCGGACCCCAGCCCGAGGCGTGTTCATCGCGCAGGGACAGCCCAAGCACCGCCCAGCCGCCGTCGACTTCGCCGATTCGCCACTCGTCGCCGACGCGGACGTCGCTGTAAAAGGTGATGTTGGTGCGCTCGCCAGACAGGGTCCACACGGCTTGTGCCTCAAAGCCATTGGAGTCGCGCGGCACCAGAAACATCGTCAGCCCCTTATGCTTCGGCTTTTCGGGGCTGGTGCGCGCCAGCAGGAACACGAAGTCCGCGATGTGACCGTTGGTGGTGAACATTTTGGAACCGTTGATCACCCAGTGGTCGCCGTCGCGAACGGCTTTGGTGGCGGCCGCCGCGACGTCGGACCCGCATTCCGGTTCGGTGAAACCGAAGGCAATGGTGATGTCGCCGTTGATCGCACCGGGAAGGATGCGGTCCTTCAACGCTGGGGTGCCGATCTCTCGAATGATCGACGCGACCATTCTGGTCGTCTCGGAGAGGTACATCGGCGCGTCGAAGCGCATCAGCTCCTCTTTGACGACCTGGTCGTCCCATGCGTTGCGGTTCTGCCCGCCGAGCTCGACGGGCCAGGCGGGCGCGAAATAGCCTTTGTTGACTAGGCCTTTGGCGAACCCTTCGTCGTGTGAGACGCCGCTGCGGTAGATGCGTTCCTCGAATTCGGAAGTCAGCACGTCTTGGAGGTGGGCGCGGACCTCGTTGCGGTAGGCCGCCGTATCTCCATCGAGCTGAAAATGCATCTATGCACGCCAATCTGTCGTCTCACACGCCCAGCCGGGCCGGTCGGTAATGATACTCTCAATTTCGAGAGCAACCATATCCGCACGTGACGGGACTGGCGATCGTGGACCTGAGCTTGACCGGCGAGCAGCGACAGCTGGCGGACTCGTTCGCCGCGCTCTTTGCGCGAGAGTCCACCCCCGAGCGCGTCCGGGCAGCCGAGCCGGTGGGATTCGACCCCAAGCTCTGGAAGGCGCTGCTGGACATTGGGGCGATACAGATGGCGGTCGACGAGGCGGCCGGAGGGTGGGGCGCCTCGGAACTGGAACTGGCGCTCATCGCAGAACAGTTCGGCCGCGCGATCGCCTCCGCACCCGTTATCGAAGCGCAGGTCGCCGCGCGGCTGCTGGCCCAGTCAGGCGAGGCTGGAGCGGGGTTGTTGAGCACCGTCCTCGCGGGCGAACGGCTGATCGCATTCGCGCCTCGCGCGGGGCATGGCCGGCGAGTGGGGCTGGCGCCCGCCGGGGCGGTGGCGGAGGAGGTCATCGTCCTGGCGGAGGGGCAGCTGCTCGCGGTGCCGATCGGCACGAACCGCACAGTGGTGGCAAACCTCGCATCAATGCCCCTGGCGGACATCATAATTGGTGATGACGCCGTTGTGCTCGCCGACGGACTGCGGGCGCTCGAGATGTTCTCGGGCGCGCTGGACTTATGGCTCGCCCTGACCGCGGTCGCGTTGGCGGGTGCGGCCAAGAAAGCCGTCGAGATCGGCGGTGACTATGCCAAACAACGGCACGCGTTCGGAACCGCGATCGGCTCGTTTCAGGCGGTGTCACACCCACTGGCGGACAGCGCCACCGCGGCCGACGGGGCCCGCCTGCTCGGACTGAAGGCGGCGTGCGCATTCGCCGACGAGCCCGATCGGGTTCGCGAACTGGCCGCCATGGCCTTTGGGTTCGCCTACGAAACGGCGCGGGACGCGACACGGCGCAGCCTGCATATCCACGGTGGGTACGGATTCGGTATGGAGAGTGACATTCAGTTGTATTACCGCCGGGTCCGGGGCTGGGCCATGGTCTTCGGTGATCCCGTCGGCGCTTTGGACCGGGTGGCCGATGCGCGCTACGGGCCGGCCGCCGGGTGATCGCGGCGCTCAAGGATCGCGAAGCTCAGCGTCGCTCGTGCCGCGAGCCGGTCTCGGCCCACATCGAAAACGTCGACGGCGACCACGATCATGCGTTTTCCCGCGCGGACCAGCGATGCGCTCGCGCGCGCGGGGCCCTGCACGATCGGCGCCAAAAAATGGATGGACATGTCCGCGGTGCCCGCCCCGCTGCCCTCACCGGCGTACTTGACCGCAAGTCGACCCCCGGCCACATCGATCAGGGTGGCGACCAAACCACCCTGTAGGGCGCCCCGGTAGTTCACCAGGTCCGGTCGGTTGTGCAGGTCAACGACGACCGACTCGTCGTTGTCGACGACGTCGTAGAAGGGCAGCTGACCGAAGAGGTGACCGGGGATCGTCACCGGCATGGGTTGTGGCGCCGATTGACCAGACGATGCGACAGCAGTCATGCGTCGGACCGGACCTGGTCTTTGACCGCCAGGACAACCGGGGGAGCGGTGCGCCAGTTGGGGACGCCCTGCTCCTCGCCGGCGGCCGGAAGCTTGTCCTCGCGGATCTGGGCCCAATGGGAGTGATTGAGTTGGTGCAACGCGAAACACGATTGCAGCGCGTTGTAAAAGCCCATGTTGTCGACGGACTGGTTCACGGACTCCTTGATCAGCAGGGCCGCCATGGTCGGCACTTTGGCGATTCGTCGCGCCAGCTCGAGGGTGCGCTCGGCGAGTTCGTCGCGCTTGAAGATCTTGCTGACCATGCCGAGCCGGTAGGCCTCCTCGATCCCGATCGCGTCGCCGGTCAACATCAGCTCCTTCGTGCGCCGCGGCCCGAATTCCCAAGGATGGCCGAAGTACTCCATTCCGCACATCCCCAACCGCGTGCCGACGACGTCGGCGAAGCGCACCTCTTCGCTTCCGACGATGAGATCGCACGCCCAGATCAGCATCAGTCCTGCCGAGAACACGTCGCCGTGTACCTGCGCGACGGTGATCTTGCGCAGATTGCGCCATCGCAGGTTGTTCTGAAAAAAGTAGTGCCATTCCTGCAGCATCGTTCTCTCCGCGCCGTCGCGCGTGCCTCCGTTGATCGTCACAGTGCGGTGCTGTTCCGGCCCCGGGCTGAACTCGGCGCGCGCCTGTTTGGAGCCGATATCGTGGCCGGACGAGAACATCGGCCCCTCGCCGGCGAGGATGACGACGCGGACGGTGTCATCGGCCTCGGCGCGGGCAAACGCATCATCGAGTTCCACGAGCATGCCCCGGTTTTGGGCGTTGCGCTGGTCGGGCCGGTTCAGCGAGATACGAATGATCATGCCGTCGTCGAAGCTCTCCCACTTCAAGAATTTGTAATCGCTCACCACTGACTCCTGCTTTCTCGGCCGTGCCCGGTAATGGTGTTATCTCTATATGAGAAGATATGTTCTCACGCGGTGGCCGATGGCGGCCGGAAGGGGTGCGGATGGCGGTCGGTCAGCGAAAGCCGCAGGTAATTCTTTGGGGCCCGGGGCAGGTGGGTGTGGGGGCGTTGCGCGCGCTCATCGCACACCCGGGCCTGGAGTTGGCCGGCGTGGTGGTGCACTCGGAAGCGAAGGACGGCAGGGACGCGGGAGAGCTGTGCGGAATGCCGGCGACCGGCATCATCGCCACGCGAGATATCGATGCCGCGTTGTCGGCGGACGCGGACGTGGTGGCTTATTTCGCCTCGGGTGACTATCGCTACCGCGAAGCGGCGCAGGACATAGCGCGCTGCCTCCGCGCGGGAAAGGATGTTGTCTGTACCTCCCTGGTGCCCATGTGTTACCCACCGGCGGCCGACAAGGAAACCGTCGAACTGCTCGAGGCGGCTTGCGCGGAGGGCGGCTCCAGCTTCTTCAATAGCGGCGTCGACCCCGGTTGGGCGAACGACGTGATCGCGCTGACGATGACGGGATTCAGCAGCCGCGTCGACACCATCACCATGCTCGAGATCCTCGATTACGGGCCGATCAACCAACCCGACATCATGTTCGATTTCATGGGGTTTGGCCATGCGCCGGACCATCCGGCGCCGCTATTCAACCCGGAGCGACTGGCCGCATTGTGGGCACCCGTCGTTCATCTGGTCGGCGACGGCGTCGGACTTCCACTGGACCACGTCGACACATCCATCGAGAAATGGCTGGCCACTGAGCGATACGAGGTGGCATCGGGCTGGATCGAGCCGGGCACGATGGGAGGTATGCATTTCAAGCTTGCCGGCATCGTCGGCGGCGAAGAGCGTGTCGTGCTGGAGCACATCACCCGCATGGGCGAAGCTTCCGCGCCGGATTGGCCGCGGCACCCATCACCGCACGGTGGCTACCGGGTCGTCATAGAGGGTCTGCCCACCTACACCGTCGACATCGACATGCACGGCCGTGGGTACAACATGCGAGGCCTGACCTACGCGACGGTCATGCGCGAACTCAACGCCATCCCCGCCGTGATGGCCGCCCCGCCCGGCTTGCTCTCTTCCCTCGATCTGCCTCTGGTCACCGGTCCGGTGCGCGGCGGAACCTGGCGGGGCGTAATGCCTTCGAGGGTGAACTCGTGAGTGCGCAGCACGTCGCGCGGACGTCGGCGGACCTCTGGGAGGTCATGCGTACCGCGTCGGCCGTCCGGCGTTATCGCGACGAACCCGTCCCCGACGAGGTGATCGATGCCTGTCTGCGCGCGGCGAGTTGGGCCCCGTCCGGCGGTAATCAGCAACCGTGGAAGTTCGTCGTACTCAGATCAAGTAGCGTGCGCGACGTGATCACGGCGGCGGCCCACCGGACGTGGGACGTGATGACGGAGTTCTATCGGTTTTCGATGCCGGAGGACGCGGCTGACGACCCCAAATCGCGCGTGCTGCGAACGATGGCCGAGCACATGCGCGTCGGTGGGGCCGCGCCGGTGCTGTTGCTGTTCTGTGTCCAGCCCCAGCGGGGAACCACCGAACTACAGCAGGGGGGCTCGATCTTTCCCGCCGTGCAGAACTTTCTGCTGGCCGCCCGCGCGCAAGGCCTCGGGGCGGCGATCACCCTGTGGCACGGGTCCTGCGAGGACCAGCTGCGGGCGATGGTCGGAGTTCCTGATGACTGGAAGATCGCGACGCTGCTTACGGTGGGCTGGCCGAAGGGCCGCCACCACCCGGTGCGGCGCAAGCCGCTCGACCAAGTGGCGGCGACCGATCATTGGGATCAGCCTTGGAGGAAAGCAACAGAGTGAGGACCCGCAGCCCGGAAATCTCCCTATATCTGCGAACGTTCACCGATGGCCCGCAACATGATTGGCGCGCGATGCTTGTATCGGCACAGGCGATGGACATGGCCGGCATCGACCGCGTCGTGGTTTCCGACCATGTGGTGTTCGGCGAGAACTTGGGGGCCTACGCCGACCCGTCGGTGGGTGGTGCGGCCGGCGGTCGCCAGCCCACCGGCCCGGACGGAAGCTGGCTGGAACCCCTGGTGGTCCTGACGGCGATCGCGGCAACCACCAAGCGAATCCGGCTCGGGACCTCGATACTGCTGGCGGCCCTGCGGCGACCCGCGGTCCTGGCCAAACAACTCGCCACACTGGACGTGCTTTCCGAGGGCCGCGTCGACCTCGGGGTCGGGGTGGGATGGCAACGAGAGGAATACGTCGCCGCTGGACTGTCGTTCGCTCGTCGCGGGCGACTGCTGGATCACACGCTGGAAGTCTGCACGACGTTGTGGACCGAGCAACGCGCGTCCTATGAGTCGCCCGAACTGTCCTTCGACGCGATCCACCAGATGCCGAAGCCGGTGCAACCCGGCGGCGTGCCGTGTTGGATCAGCGGAACGGTGAACGACGCAGTCGCACGGCGAATCGCGCGGTTCGGCAGCGGTTGGATTCCGTGGGGCTCGGCGTTCGCCGACCTACCAACCGCGATCGCGGAGATGAAAGACAAGATTATCGCCCATGGTGGCGACCCCAGCCATCTCCAGATCCAAGGCGCCGCACGTGCCGTGAAGGGCGATGACGGAACATTCGACTATTCAGCATCGGTCGCGTCGGTGCCGGCACTGGTCGCCGCAGGCGTCACCGATGTCCGCTTCACCGTCGCGGTGCCTGAGGACGGCGATCAAGCGGTGGAGGTGCTGTCGCCGCTTGTGAAGGCGTTCCGCGACGTTACCCGGTGAGCCGCTAACGGCGCTCAGCATGCAATTACGTGATCACGCCAGCTCCGCGAAACCCGCTGTCCTGCTTCATCCCTCCGGTATCAGCGTCAGCTTCGCCGAATTAGAAGCCAGCGCGAACAGACTCGCGCATTTCCTGCGACGATCGGGGCTCGTCGCCGGGGACACCATCGCGGTTCTGATGGAGAACAACGAACACATCCACGCCGCGATGTGGGCGGCCAAGCGGAGCGGCCTGTACTACACGCTGGTCAACACCCATCTGAGCCACGCCGAGATCGCCTACATCGTGGCAGACAGTGCGGCCAAGGCCATCATCTCCTCACAGGCGATGCGGGATGCCTGCAGGGAACTTTCCGACCACCTCGCGGCCGGGTTGCCGGCGATCGCGCTGATCGCCGACGACGACCTCGCCGGCTGGCGGCGCTATCCCGAATGCGTCGCCCAGGAGCCGTCGACACCTGTCGCCGACGAGTGCGACGGCCAGCTGCTGCAGTACTCCGCGGGCAGCACCGGCCGCCCGAAGGGGATCCGCCGCCCGCTGAATCCGCGCGGCTCCGGGGTGTCGGGTTCGTCGACACCCGTCTTTGAGGCGCTCGGCGTGAGAAACGACTCGGTCTATTTGAGTCCCGCCCCTACTTACCACACCGCGCCCGCCATGTGGACCATGGCCGCGCAAGCCGCCGGCGCGACAACGGTTCTCATGCAGAAGTTTGACGCCGAAGATGCCCTAGCCTGTATCCAGCGCTACGGTGTGACGCACGCCCAGTTCGTGCCGACGATGTTTGTGCGGATGCTGCGGCTTCCTGAAGAAACGCGGAGCCGCTACGACCTATCGACTTTGCGACGCGTGGTCCACGCCGCCGCACCTTGTCCACCGGAAATCAAACGCCAGATGATCGACTGGTGGGGGCCGATCGTCGACGAGTACTACGGGTCATCGGAAGGGGCGGGTATCTCGTTCATCCGCGCCGAGGAGTGGCTTGCCCGCCCGGGTTCGGTGGGCAAACCCATGCTTGGTACGCCGCACATCCTCGACGACGACGGCGTCGAGCTCGGACCCGGCCAGATCGGTGAAATCTATTACGAGGGCGGCTATCCGTTCGACTACCTCAACGACGAAGCGAAGACCGCGGCGGCTCGAAATCCACGCGGCTGGGTCACCGTTGGCGACATCGGCTATCTCGACGACGAGGGCTACCTGTATCTGACCGATCGCCGCAACCACATGATCATCTCCGGCGGGTTGAACATCTATCCGCAGGAGACCGAGAACCTTCTCGTCAGCCACCCACTCGTGGTCGACGCCGCCGTGTTCGGCGTGCCGGATCCAGTGATGGGTCAGTCGGTGACTGCCGTGGTGCAGTTGGCGGATCCTGCCCTCGCGTCCACCGCACTCGCCGACGAACTAATAGCGTGGCTTCGCGATCGCCTGGCGCACTACAAGTGTCCGCGGGCCCTGCATTTCGAGGCACAGTTGCCGCGGACTGACGCCGGCAAGCTCTACAAGCGAAAGCTCATCGCGAAATACGCAGAAGACGGTAGGTCGTAAGCCCAGGGATGTTGCCGCGCTTGATGATTGGGCGCGTCCGATATTGCTAGTGGAAGTCGGTAATCGACGCGGGCGTGCCGAAGGGGTACGTTTCGCCCATGATGTCGCTGCACGACAAAGTCGTCTTCATTACGGGTGGCGCCCGCGGAATCGGGGCCGAGGTCGCCCGTCGGCTGCGCAACAAGGGTGCCAGGCTGGTGCTGACCGACCTCGACAAGGCCGAACTGGCGGCGGTCGCCGCCGAACTCGGCGAGGAACGGGTGCTCACCGCGGTCGCCGACGTGCGCGACCTGCCGGCCATGCAGGCCGCGGCCGCCAAGGCCGTCGAACGCTTCGGCGGCATCGACGTCGTCGTGGCCAACGCCGGCATCGCCAGCTACGGCTCGCTGTTGCACGTCGACCCGGAGGCGGTCAAGCGGGTGCTGGACGTCAACCTGCTCGGCGTCTTCCACACCATGCGCGCCACGCTGCCGGCCGTGATCGACCGGCGCGGCTACGTGCTGGTGGTCTCGTCGCTGGCCGCCTACGCGGCGGCCCCGGGGCTGGCGCCCTACAACGCGACGAAGGCCGGCAACGAAATCCTCGCCAACGCGCTGCGACTCGAGGTCGCCAACCTCGGCGTCAGCGTCGGTTCGGCGCACATGTCCTGGATCGACACCGCCCTGGTCCGCGACAGCAAGGCCGACATCCCCGCCTTCGGCGAGATGATCGCGAAGCTGCCGTGGCCCCTCAACAAGACCACCACCGTCGACGAGTGCGCCGACGCCATCGTCAAGGGCATCGAGGGCCGTCGGCGCCGGATCTTTTGCCCGCCGTGGGTCGGGCTGCTGCGCTGGCTCAAGCCGGTGCTGTCCAGCCCGGCCGGCGAATTCCCCGTCCGCAGCGTCACCGACAAGCTGTTGCCCCGGATGGACGCCGAGGCTGCCGCGCTCGGCCGCTCGCTGTCGGCGTTCAACGTCGAGTCATTGCGCGAAACGCGGGGTTCAGTGCCCGAGTAGCGCGACTAGTCGGCGGGCTATTTGCGACGCCGGCGCAGGTAGCGCTCGAACTCGGCGGCCAGCGCGTCGCCGTCGATCTTGCCCAGGGCATCGTTCATGTCGACCTCGGCGTCGCCGCGCTGCTCGAGCGACGAAACGTATTCGGCCAGGTCCTCGTCCTCGGCGGCCATCTCGGTGATGGCCTGCTCCCACTCCTCAGCCTGCATCGGTAGGTCGCCCAGCGGAACCTCGATGTCGAGGACGTCCTCCACGCGGCGCAGCAGGGCCACGGTCGCCTTCGGGTTCGGCGGGTTCGACACGTAGTGCGGCACCGCGGCCCAGAACGTGACCGCGGGGATCCCGGCGGCCACGCAGGCGTCCTGGAACACCCCGGCGATCCCGGTCGGGCCCTCGTAACGGGTCTCCTCGAGGCCGAAGCGCTTCGCCGACTCCGGGGAGTACGCGGCGCCCGACACCGGAACCGGCCGCGTGTGCGGCGTGTCGGCGAGCAGGGCCCCGAGGATGACGACGGTGTCGACGTTCAGCTTGTCGGCGATGGCCAGCAACTCGGCGCAGAACGTGCGCCAGCGCATGTTTGGTTCCACGCCGTGCATCAGCACGACGTCGCGGTCGCTGCCCGGGGGCCGGCAGTGGGTGATCCGCATCGCCGGCCACACCAGCTCGCGGGTGACCCCGTCGATCTGCCGGATGACCGGCCGATTCACCTGGTAGTCGTAGTAGGCCTCGTCGTCGATCTCCACGATCGGGTCGGCCTCCCAGATGGCGTCCAGGTGTTCGAGCGCGTCGCTGGCCGCGTCGCCGGCGTCGTTCCAGCCCTCGAACGCCGCCACGACGATGGTGTTGTGCAGTTCGGGCAGCGCACGGGCTTCCGGGCCACGATCCGGCAGGGTCACAGAAATCAGCGTACGGCCTGCTGCAAACCGCCCGCGCCGTTCCGCGAGGCTTCCTCGGCAGAGATCTGTTCAGCCGGCTGCATTGCATAGGACGACTATCCTTATGGGTGTGACTGCCGCCAACGAACACCGCTCGGAAATGCGTTCGGCTGCAAACTGGTTAACCTTGATAACTATCACGTCGCCGACACGATCCGCGAGCTATCGATCGGGCGACGAGTTGGGCGTCCAGACGTCGGTCGGGTGACAACGTAGACTTTTCTGGTCGAGAGGCGTTGCAACGGATACTTCGGGGTCCCCTGGTATCCGCCACGCTCGGCAGAGTCAAGGACGCCTTCCGCTACGGAAGGAACGTACGTGAACGCCGTTAAGACAGACTTCGCGCCGAACATCCGCCCCGACTGCACCGACGCACTGACGGCTGCGTTGCGCCAGCGGATCATGGTGATCGACGGCGCGATGGGCACGGCGATCCAGCGGGACCGGCCCGACGAGGCTGGCTATCGCGGCGACCGTTTCACCGAGTGGCCGACCGCCCTGCAGGGCAACAACGACCTGCTCAACCTGACGCAGCCGCAGATCATCGAGGGCATCCACCGCGAGTACCTCGAGGCGGGCGCCGACATCTTGGAGACCAACACTTTCAACGCGAACGCGATCTCGCTCTCCGACTACGGCATGCAGGAACTGGCCTACGAGCTGAACTACGCCGGCGCCGCCCTGGCCCGCAAGGCGGCCGACGAGTACACCACCCCGGAGAAGCCCCGCTACGTCGCCGGCGCCATCGGGCCCACGACGCGGACCGCGTCGATCTCGCCCGACGTCAACGACCCCGGCGCCCGCAACGTCTCCTACGACCAGCTGGTCGCCGCCTACCTCGAAGCCGCCAACGGCCTGGTCGACGGTGGTGTCGACCTCCTCATCATCGAGACGATCTTCGACTCGCTGAACGCCAAGGCGGCGGTGTTCGCCGTCGAGACGCTGTTCGAGGAGCGGGGACGCCGCTGGCCGGTGATCATTTCGGGCACCATCACCGACGCGTCCGGGCGGACGTTGTCCGGTCAGGTCACCGAGGCGTTCTGGAACTCGATCCGGCACGCGAAGCCGCTCGCGGTCGGCCTCAACTGCGCGCTGGGCGCCCCAGAGATGAGGCCCTACATCGCCGAGGTGTCGCGGATCGCGGACACCTTCGTCTCCTGCTACCCGAACGCCGGCCTACCCAACGCCTTCGGCGAGTACGACGAGACCCCGGACCGTCAGGCGGGCTACATCGCCGACTTCGCCGAGGCCGGCCTGGTCAACCTGGTCGGGGGCTGCTGCGGGACGGCGCCACCGCACATCGCCGAGATCGCCAAGGTTGTCGAGGGCAAGGCGCCGCGTGAGGTGCCGCAGATCCCGACGGCGACCCGCCTGTCGGGCCTGGAGCCGCTCAACATCACCGGGGACTCCCTGTTCGTGAACATCGGTGAGCGCACCAACATCACCGGTTCCGCCCGGTTCCGCAACCTGATCAAGGCCGAGGACTACGACAGCGCGCTGTCGGTCGCCCTGCAGCAGGTTGAGGTCGGTGCGCAGGTCATCGACATCAACATGGACGAGGGCATGATCGACGGCGTCGCCGCGATGGACCGGTTCACCAAGCTGATCGCGGCCGAGCCGGACATCAGCCGCGTCCCGGTGATGATCGACTCCTCCAAGTGGGACGTCATCGAGGCGGGCCTGAAGAACGTGCAGGGCAAGCCGATCGTCAACTCGATCTCCCTGAAGGAGGGCGAGGAGAAGTTCGTCCGCGAGGCGCGGCTGTGCCGCAAGTATGGCGCCGCCGTCGTCGTGATGGCTTTCGACGAGCAGGGTCAGGCCGACAACCTCGAGCGCCGCAAGCAGATCTGCGCGCGCGCCTACCGGATCCTGACCGAAGAGGTCGGCTTCCCGCCCGAGGACATCATCTTCGACCCGAACTGCTTCGCGCTGGCGACCGGTATCGAGGAGCACGCGTCCTACGGGCTCGACTTCATCGAGGCCTGCGCCTGGATCAAAGAAAACCTGCCCGGGGTGCACATCTCCGGCGGCATCTCGAACGTGTCGTTCTCGTTCCGGGGCAACAACCCCGTCCGCGAGGCGATCCACTCGGTGTTCCTGTTCCACGCCATCAAGGCCGGCCTGGACATGGGCATCGTCAACGCCGGCGCGCTGGTGCCCTACGACTCGATCGACCCCGAGCTGCGGGACCGCATCGAGGACGTCGTCCTGAACCGCCGCGAGGACGCGGCCGAACGGCTGCTGGAGATCGCCGAACGGTTCAACAGCAAGGGCAAGGAAGAGGACCCCAAGGCGGCCGAGTGGCGCAGCCTTCCCGTCCGCGAGCGGATCACGCACGCCCTGGTCAAGGGCATCGACGCCCACGTCGACGAGGACACCGAGGAGTTGCGCGCCGAGATCGCTGCCGCGGGTGGTCGCCCGATCGAGGTGATCGAGGGCCCGCTGATGGACGGCATGAACGTCGTCGGCGATCTCTTCGGCTCCGGCAAGATGTTCCTGCCGCAGGTCGTGAAGTCGGCACGGGTCATGAAGAAGGCCGTCGCGTACCTGCTGCCGTTCATCGAGGCGGAGAAAGAGCAGAACGGCACTGCAGCAGCGAAGGACACCAACGGAACGATCATCATGGCGACCGTGAAGGGTGACGTCCACGACATCGGCAAGAACATCGTCGGAGTTGTCCTGCAGTGCAACAACTTCGAGGTGATCGACCTCGGCGTGATGGTCCCGGCCGAAAAGATCCTGAACGCCGCCAAGGAGCACGACGCCGACATCATCGGGCTGTCCGGCCTGATCACCCCGTCGCTGGACGAGATGGTCAACTTCGCCGCCGAGATGGAGCGCGAGGGGATGGAAATCCCGCTGCTGATCGGTGGTGCGACGACCTCGCGCGCCCACACGGCCGTGAAGGTGGCGCCGCGTCGCAGCGGTCCGGTGGTCTGGGTCAAGGACGCGTCCCGCTCGGTGCCGGTCGCCGCCGCGCTGCTCGACGACAAGCAGCGTCCGGCGCTGCTGGAGGCCACCGAGAAGGACTACGCATCGCTGCGCGAACGGCACGCCCAGAAGAACGAGCGGCCGACGCTGACGCTGGAGAAGGCCCGCGCCAACCGGACGCCGATCGACTGGGACGGCTACACGCCGCCGGTCCCGGCCCAGGGCCTCGGAGTACGCGAATTCCCCGACTACGACCTCGCCGAATTGCGCGAATACATCGACTGGCAGCCGTTCTTCAACGCCTGGGAGATGAAGGGCCGGTTCCCCGACATCCTCAACAACCCGACCTCGGGTGAGGCGGCCCGCAAGCTCTACGACGACGCCCAGCAGATGCTCGACACCCTGATCAAGGAGAAGTGGCTGACGGCCAACGGGGTCATCGGCTTCTTCCCGGCGAACGCGGTTGGGGACGACATCGAGGTCTACACCGACGACTCCCGTACCGAGGTGCTGACCACCCTGCACAATTTGCGCCAGCAGGGCGAACACCGCGAGGGCATCCCGAACCGGTCGCTGGGCGACTACATCGCCCCCAGAGAAACTGGGCACCGGGACTATATCGGCGCCTTCGCGGTCACCGCGGGGCTCGGCAGCCAAGAGAAGATCGCGGAGTTCAAGGCGGCCCTCGACGACTACAGCGCGATCCTGCTGGAGTCGATCGCCGACCGGCTGGCGGAGGCGTTCGCCGAACGGATGCACGAACGGGTCCGCAAGGAGTTCTGGGGATACCAGCCGGACGAGCACCTGGACAACGAGGCGCTGATCGACGAGAAGTACGTGGGAATCCGCCCCGCCCCCGGCTACCCGGCCTGCCCGGAGCACACCGAAAAGGTGACGCTCTGGAAATTGATGGACGTCAAGGAGCGGACCGGCATCGAGCTCACCGAGTCGATGGCGATGTGGCCCGGTGCCGCCGTCAGCGGCTGGTACTTCTCGCACCCGCAATCGCAGTACTTCGTGGTCGGCCGGATGGCCCAGGACCAGGTCGCCGACTACGCCAAGCGCAAGGGCTGGACCCTGCAAGAAGCCGAGCGCTGGCTCGCCCCCAACCTCGGCTACAACCCGGAGGACTGACCTAATAACCTTCAGGACGGCCGTGCCGGCGGCCGACCGGAAGTCCAGGTGACGTGCATGGCTGTCCGGGCGATGCGCCAGCCCGCGGGGCCGCGGACGAAATCGGCTTCACACCAGGTGCCGCTGGTGAACAGATCGCCTTCGGGGTGGACGTGATGGTTGACCTGGTTCCAGCGCGCCGACGCTCCGACGCCCCCAGGGCCGGCGTTGACGAGGTAGTTCAGCCCGAGGTGCTGGGTCCGGGCGAACTGCAGCACGCCGCGGCGCGTGTTGGCCACGATCGAATCAATCCCCTCGGCGTTCCCGATGGGAAACGAGACGACCGCATCGTCGGTGAAAAATCCACGCGCCCAGTCGTCGTCGAAGTTGCGCTCGTCCAGTGAGCACAGGTATCGGTCCACCAATTCGGCGATCTCGCTCTTGATGCCAATGTCCATGCGCCCGAGGCTAAAACTTCAACATTGCTTTAGGTCAAGTCGACACTAAGGCGCTTCGTCGCTCCACGTCTGCGGCAGCATCGGCTCCCGCACGGCGTCGCCGATATCACGTCCGCGTAGGTGCGCAAACCCTTGCGCATGTGGCACAGCCGATTTCGGGAAGGTTCCGGCGAAACCGACTGTCCCAGCGCCGACGTCGGACGCGCCGATCCCGGCCGATGAGGTCATTTGCCCGTCGTCTTCCAGATACTCGAACCGATGCTTTCGAACGCGCCGGTGTCCTCTGGCGGCTCGCTGCGCGCCCGCTGGTTCGCCGGCCGCCAGCTTCGTTCCGGCCAGCGCGGCGGTGCCGGCGGCGGCAGCCAGGGTCGCGTTGGCCGAGGCGCTCGGTGCAGACCCCTCGCCGTCGGGGTCCCCACCCACAACGTAAAACACTTGGGTGTCCGCGGCGGCGGGAGCCGAAGCGTCAGCGGCAGCGGGCGTGGTCGACGCGCCGGCCGGGGCCGCGGCCGGCGCGGCGGTGCCGGCGGCCGCCAGCGTGACACCGGCGGTCGCGGGCCAGCTTTGGCGCTCGGGCGCGGCGGCGCCCACCACCGGCGGCCCGGCGGCGCCGGTGGCGTCGAGTCCGGCAAGACCGGCCAGCCCGGCGAGCCCGATGGGCAACAGAAAGGGCCCGAGCGCCGGGGTGAACGGCCCGAAGTAGATCAGCGGGTCCAGCACGGAGTAGGCAAGGATCGTGAACACCTCGCTGGACACCAGGGACACCAACGCGTCCAGCGCCTGGGTGACGACGCCGCCCAGCGGACCCGGCAGGATATGCCCGGCCGCGCTTTGCAGGCCGGTGAGGAAATCCATGAGGAACTGAAGGATCAACTTCGTCGGGTCGGGGAAGCTGCTGGCGGAGGGCGTCGCGGCCGCGCTGACGATCTGCGGCGCCGGCGAGGTGGCGGGCGTCGCCGCGAGGCTTTCCGCCGAGACCGCTTGGTAGACGCTCATTGCGGTGGCCGCCTGCACCCACATGCGCAGGTAGTCGGCTTCGTTGAGGGCGATGGGAATGGTGTTCACCCCGAAGAAGTTGGTGGCGACCAAAACGGCGTGCACCGCGTGGTTGGCCGCCAGCTCGGCGAGCGTGGGCATTTCGGCCAACGCGGACGCATACCCTGCGGCGGCCGCCTCGTGCCCGGTCGCCGCGGCCGTCGCCACCGCGTTGGCCTCACCGAGCCAAAACAGGAACGGTTGGTGGGCGACGACGAATCGCTCGGCGCTGGGCCCCGCCCAAACGGCGCTTCGCACCGCCGCCAGCAGCCCGGTGAGTTCTGCTGCGGCGCAGTCATATTCGTTCGCCAGTGCGCGCCACGCAGCGGCTGCATCGAGCAGGGGGCCGGGTCCCGCGCCCGTCGAGAGCAGCGTCGAGTGCACTTCCGGGGGAACGGCGAACCAGATCGGGAAGGTCACGGACGGCCAGCTCCTTCGACACGCGATCAATATGGTTAGGCTAACCTACATTAGTTGGCCTAACTTGTCGCTCCTTCCCGCGAAACCGCCGTGACTTCGCTGGCCGGCACGTGGAACAATCGCTGGCCGTGAAGACCTTCGAGGATCTGTTCGCCGAACTCGGCGATCGCGCGCGTACCCGGCCGGCCGGTAGCGCCACGGTCGCGGCGCTGGACGGCGGCATACACGGGCTGGGCAAGAAGATCCTGGAGGAGGCCGGCGAGGTGTGGCTGGCCGCCGAACACGAACCCGACGACGCGCTGGCCGAAGAGATCAGCCAGTTGCTGTACTGGACGCAGGTGCTGATGATCGCGCGCGGACTGTCCCTCGACGACGTCTACCGGAAGCTGTGAGCATGCTGCGCGTTGCGGTTCCCAACAAAGGCACGCTGAGCGAGCCGGCCAGCGAGATCCTCTCGGAGGCCGGCTACCGTCGCCGCACGGATGCCAAGGACCTCACCGTCGTCGACCCCGTCAACCAGGTCGAGTTCTTCTTCCTGCGGCCCAAAGACATTGCGATCTACGTGGGTTCGGGGGAGCTGGATTTCGGCATCACCGGTCGGGACCTGGTGCGCGATTCCGACGCACCGGTGCGCGAACGCCTGGCGTTGGGTTTCGGTTCGTCGAGCTTCCGCTATGCCGGGCCGGCCGGGCGGGACTGGACGACGGCCGACCTGGCCGGCAAACGGATCGCCACCGCTTACCCGAACCTGGTCCGAAAAGACTTGGCGGAAAAGGGCATTGACGCGACAGTCATCCGGCTCGACGGCGCGGTGGAGATCTCGGTGCAGCTCGGTGTGGCCGACGCCATCGCCGACGTCGTCGGGTCCGGGCGCACCCTGAGCCTGCACGACCTGGTGGCGTTCGGTGAGCCGCTGTGCGATTCGGAGGCGGTGCTGATCGAGCGCGCCGACGACGACGGCCACGGCGAGGCCAAGGCCGTCCGCGAGCAGCTCGTCGCGCGGGTCCAGGGTGTGGTTTTCGGCCAGCAATACCTGATGCTCGATTACGACTGCCCGCGTTCGGTGCTGGACAAGGCCACGTCGATCACGCCGGGATTGGAATCGCCGACTATCGCGCCACTCGCCGATCCGGATTGGGTGGCGATCCGTGCGCTGGTGCCCCGCCGCGGCGTCAACGAGGTCATGGACGAGCTCGCCGCCATCGGCGCCAAGGCGATTCTGGCTTCGGACATCAGGTTCTGCCGGTTCTGATCGTCGTGCCGCGACCGCGGCTGTGTTAGCGTCCGCTCTAGGGCTGATGAATTACCAACGCCCGTTTCTCCATGGGCTGTCATCCCTTACCGTTGCCGCGCTGTTCGTCCCCCAGGAGGGTCTCCGTGACACACGCGCTTATTCTGCTGCTGGCTTTACTGATTGGTGTCGTCGCCGGGTTGCGTTCGCTGACGGCTCCCGCCGTCGTCGCCTGGGGCGCCTACCTCGCCTGGATCGACCTGCACGGCACCTGGGCGTCCTGGATGGGCAACATCATCACCGCGATCGTCTTCACCCTTCTCGCCATCGGCGAACTCGTCAACGACAAGCTGCCAAAAACGCCGGCCCGCACGGCGCCACCCATCTTCGCCGCCCGGATCATCACGGGCGGGCTGGCGGGCGCGGTGCTGGGCGCGTGGCCGCACTGGACGTTCTCGGCGCTCGGCGCGGGCATCATCGGGGCGGTGCTCGGCACCTTCGGCGGCTATCAGGCGCGCAAACGTCTGGCCGCCGTGGCCGGTAAGGACCTGCCGATCGCGCTGCTCGAGGACGCCGTCGCGATCTTGGGAGGGTTCGCCATCGTCGCGGTGACGGGCCACGTGCTGACGGAATACATCCTGACGGCGGTTAAGTGACGGAGCATTTCGACGCCATCATCGTCGGCGCCGGGCAGGCCGGGCCGCCGCTGGCGGGCCGGCTGACCGCGGCCGGGCAGCGCGTCGCGATCATCGAGCGCAAGCTCGTCGGCGGCACCTGCGTCAACACCGGATGCATCCCGACCAAGACCCTGGTGGCCAGCGCGCACGCCGCCCACTTGGCCAGGCGCGGCGCGGAATACGGCGTGGGGACGGGGTCGATCAGCGTCGACATGGCGAAAGTCAAGGCGCGCAAAGACGACATCATGCTCAGCGACCGCAAGGGCGTCGAAAGCTGGCTCGAGGGAATGGAGGGCTGCACCCTCATTCGCGGTCACGCCCGCTTCACCGACCCGCACACGATCAGCGTTAACGGCGACCTGCTGCACGGCGAGCGAATCTTCCTCAACGTCGGCGGGCGCGCCGTGGTGCCCGACATCCCGGGACTGTCCGACATCGACTACCTCACCAACGTGTCGATCCTCGAACTCGACACGCTGCCAACGCATCTCGTCATCCTCGGCGGCAGCTACATCGCGCTGGAGTTCGCGCAGATGTACCGGCGCTTCGGGGCCCAGGTGACCGTGGTCGAGCGCGGCCCGCGGCTGGCGTCCCGCGAGGACGAGGACGTCTCCGCCACGGTCAGGGAGATCCTTCAAGCGGAGGACATCGACATCGTCGTTGGCGCTGACGATGTGCGAATCACCAAGACCGCCAACGGGTTTGAACTGACTCCGCGGGCCGGTGCCCAGCCCATCGCCGGGAGCCATCTGCTGATGGCGGTGGGGCGGCGCCCCAACACCGACGACCTCGGTGTCGAGGCCGCCGGGGTGCAGACCGAACGGGGCTACATCGTCGTCGACGACCAGCTCAAGACCAGCGTCGACCACATCTGGGCGATGGGCGACTGCAACGGCAAGGGCGCCTTCACCCACACGTCGTACAACGATTTCGAGATCGTCGCCGCCAACCTGCTGGACAACGACCCCCGCCGGGTGAGCGACCGCATCACCACCTACGCGCTCTACATCGACCCGCCGCTGGGGCGCGCGGGCATGACCGTGAGCCAGGTTCGCGCGTCCGGCCGCAAGGCGTTGGTCGGCAAGCGGCCGATGACGCGCGTCGGCCGGGCGGTGGAAAAGGGTGAGACGCAAGGCTTTATGAAGGTGGTGGTGGACGCCGACACCGACGAGATCCTGGGGGCCGCCATCCTCGGCGTCGGCGGCGACGAGGCGATCCACGCCATTCTGGACGTCATGTCGGCCAAGGCGCCCTACACGACGCTCTCGCGCACGATGCACATCCACCCGACCGTCAGCGAGCTGATTCCCACGATGCTGCAGGAGATGTCGCCGCTCGACTAGCAGGTCTACGGCGCTTTGGCGTACCTGCGCACGACGTCGTCCTCGCCGAACGAGCTTGTGTGCTGCTGGCCCTGAGCGTCGCGGCCGAAAAATGTCCACCGCTGCGGGCTCGTCTGCGGCCCGCTGATGATCTTGACCGTATACCGAAGCTCGGTGCGGTTCGCCGTGCCGATGACGTCACCGACACGAACCTTCGAAGGATGAATCTGCTGTTCGGCCATGAGTCCCCTAGTGGTGGGTAGTCGTTGCGGGGCGTCGAGACCGGCGGCGCCTGTTACGCGCGCCGGAGGGGCGGTGGGAGGGCACCGTGACTGCGCTGCGGGGCCTGTCCTCGCCGACGAGGGCGTGGATGGCGGGGGAGGCCGCGCTGACCGTTTGGGGCACCGCGCGAATGGCCGCCTTGCGCATCATCGACTCGGTTTCCCGGCGCTGCTCGGGCAACACGATGGTGACGACGTCGCCGGAGGCGCCGGCGCGGGCCGTGCGGCCGGACCTGTGCAGGTAGGCCTTGTGCTCGGCGGGCGGGTCGACGTGTACCACCAGTTCGATGTTGTCCACGTGCACGCCGCGGGCGGCGATGTCGGTCGCCACCAGCACCCGGGCGTGTCCGGCGGCGAAGGCCGCCAGGTTGCGGTCGCGCGCGGGTTGCGACAGGTTGCCGTGCAGCTCCACCGACGCGATACCGGACTGGGTGAGCTGGCGGGCCAGCTTTCGCGCCTGATGCTTGGTCCTCATGAAGAGGATTCGCCGGGAGTCTCCCGCCGCCAACCGGTAGACCAACTCCTTCTTGGCTTGGGCCCCGTCGACGCAGAAGAGGTGATGCGTCATTTCCGGAGCCGACGACGTCGCTTCGACCACCGACCGCGTCACCGGATCGGTGAGAAATCGCTTGACCAAGGTGTCGACGGCGCCGTCCAGGGTGGCCGAAAACAGCATCCGCTGGCCGACGGCAGGGGTGGCCGCCAGGATGCGGGTGACCGTCGGCAGAAAACCGAGGTCGGCCATGTGGTCGGCTTCGTCGATGACCGTGACCTGAACGGCGTCCAGGCTGACCACGCGTTGTTTCATCAGGTCGTCGAGGCGGCCCGGGCAGGCCACGACGATGTCGATGCCCGCCCTCAGCGCCGCCGCTTGCCTGTTCTGCGAGACCCCGCCGAAGATCGTGGCAACGCGCAGGCCTCGCACCTTGGCCAGCGGCTGGATGGTCGCGGCGATCTGGGTCGCCAGCTCGCGGGTGGGCGCCAGCACCAGCCCGGTGGGCCGGCCCGGTTGCCGGTTGGCTGGATCAAGCCGAGTGACAAGGGGAATCGAGAACGCGAGCGTCTTGCCGCTACCGGTCTTGCCGCGGCCCAGGACGTCGCGGCCGGCGAGCGTGTCCGGCAGCGTCTGCACTTGTATCGGAAACGCGTGGTGGACGCCCCGCGCGGCGAGCGCGTCGACCAGTGGCGGGCTCACGCCGAGGTGAGCAAAGGTGTTGTCTTCCAGCATGTTTTGATGTCCCTAAAGCTTCGATGGAGGCGAGATTGCCGGTGTGGCAATATCGGTCGCCGCGACTCGAGCTTCCGCAGGTGCGCCTGGTCGTCTTGGACTCGGCGCCCCGGAGGGGATCTGAGCAAAAGAAAACAAAGAATCGATCACGACTCGCCGGCAACCCAGTGGGTCGCCGACGCTTTAGACAGGGTACCGCACCTGCGGGCGAATCCGCGTTTCGGACGGTTTTTCGCCCGCCCGATGCCTCACGCGGCCGGTTCGGTCGGATGCGAGATCGGTTGCGTCGCAGCAGCATCCGGCCAACCCGGGTAGGGCGGTGGCGTTCCGCCGAAGGTCGGGCAGTGCTGCTGGTGGGGGCACCACTCGCACAACCGCGACGGGCTGGGGCGGAAGTCGCCCGTCGGCGCCGCGGACTGGATGGCGCGCCAGATCGCCATCAGCGTCTTCTCGAAGCGCAGCAGCTCGTCGTGGTCGGGCGCGTAGTCCAGCACCTGGCCGTCGGCCAGGTAGATGATGCGGAGCCGGGTGGGCAGCACGCCGCGGGAACGCAGCAGCGCCACCGCGTAAAACTTCATCTGGAACATCGCCTTGAACTCGGCCAGCGCCCGCGCTTCGGGCGGCGCCTTGCCGGTCTTGTAGTCCACCACCCGCAGCTCGCCGGTGGCCGCGACGTCGATCCGGTCGATGAAGCCGCGCAGCAACGTGCCGTCGGCGAGTTCGACCTCGACGCGCTCTTCGCAGCTCTGCGGATCGAACCGGGTCGGGTCCTCCAGCCGGTAGTAGCCGGTGAGCAACGCGCGGGCCTCCGCCAGCAGTTCGGTTCGCTGTTCGGGATCGACGTCGCCGGCCAGCTCGGGCTCGGCGCCCACGACCCGGTCCCACGCGGGCTCCACCAGCGACGTGGCGGTGTCGGGGCCGCGCAGCTCGGCGGGCAGGCCGTAGAGCTGCTCGAGGGCGGCGTGCACCACCGAACCGCGCAGCTGCGCGGTCGACGGCGCCTCGGGCAGCCGGTCGATCGCCCGGAAGCGGTAGAGCAACGGGCATTGCTTGAAGTCGGCCGCGCGCGACGGTGATAGTGCCGGCCTGGCGCGTCCCTCCGGCTGGTCCGTCATGTGCGCAGCCTAGGACCGGGCCCCGACAACCCCCAAGCACCCGCCGCGGCGCGTCGGCTGGCACGCTAGACGGCGTGTCCGCGACCGGCCCATTCACCGTTGGCGAACGGGTCCAACTCACCGACGCCAAGGGTCGGCACTACACGATGTCGCTGACCCCCGGCGCCGAGTTCCACACCCACCGCGGGTCGATCCCGCACGACGCGGTGATCGGGCTCGAGCAGGGCAGCGTGGTCAAATCCAGCAACGGCGCCGATTACCTGGTGTTGCGCCCGCTGCTCATCGACTACCTGATGTCGATGCCCCGCGGTCCACAGGTGATCTACCCCAAGGACGCCGCCCAGATCCTGCACGAGGGCGACATCTTCCCGGGTGCCCGGGTGCTCGAGGCCGGGGCCGGATCCGGTGCGTTGACCTGCTCGCTGCTGCGCGCCGTCGGGCCCGACGGGCGGGTGGTCTCCTACGAGCAGCGCGCCGACCACGCCGAACACGCCCGCCGCAACGTCTCGGTGTTTTTCGACAGCGAACCGGACAACTGGCAACTGATCGTCAGCGACCTGGTGGACTCCGACCTGCCCGACGGCTCCTTCGACCGCGCCGTGCTCGACATGCTCGCGCCGTGGGAGGTGCTCGACGCGGCGGCGCGCCTGTTGATAGCCGGCGGGGTGTTGATGATCTACGTCGCCACGGTCACCCAGCTGTCTCGAACCGTGGAGGCGCTGCGGGCCCAGCAGTGCTGGACCGAGCCGCGGTCGTGGGAGACCCTGCAACGCGGCTGGAACGTCGTCGGGCTGGCCGTGCGGCCGCAGCACTCGATGCGGGGGCACACGGCGTTCCTGATATTCAGCCGACGGCTCGCCCCGGGCGTCGTCGCCCCGGCGCCGCTGGGCCGCAAGCGCCCGGGCCGCGACGGTTAGGACTAGTCGTCACTCCTGGTCAGGCCCCGCCGGACCGACAACAGCTCGAACTCGGGATGCGCCGCCACCAGGCGTTCGGCCGCGTCCAGCACGTCGACCGCGTGGCGGCGGTCACCGGACACCAAGGCCACGCCGATGCCCGCCCGTCGGTACAGCTCCTGCGCGCCGATTTCGGCGGCCGACACGGCGAACTTGCGCTGCAGCTCCGCCACGACAGGCCGAATGACCGACCGCTTCTGTTTGAGTGATCGCACCCCAAGCTCCGGGCCCAGCAACACGTCGAACTCGAGCCAGCCGATCCACATGGCGGCTAGCCCGTGGGAGTCGACGGGGGCGGGGCCGGAGGGGGTGCCGGGCTGGGGGCAGGCGCGGGCGGCGTCGTCCCGGTAGCCGAGTTGCCCAGTGCCAGCAGCATTTCCGCGGTCCGGCGGGAGAGCTGCCATCCACCCTGGAACGGGGTGAACTCCATCGGGAAGGTGAAGTTGCCGTTGTTCGGCTGGGCGGTCTTGACGGTCACGGTGGCCATCACGTGCGACGGGTTCTTGTCCGACCAGGCGACGTCGTTGGCCGCGAAGGTCATCGGGAGATACCCGTTGTCCCGCAGCGCGTTGGTGAACTTGTCCAGGGTGCCCGCGCTGTCGGGGGTCGCGCCCTCGACAAGGTTCACCTTGTTAACGCCCGGCACGTTCGGGTCGGCGAGCCGGTTCAGGACGTCGATCAGGGCGTCGGGCGGGGGCAGCGGCGCGGTCGGGGGAGCCGCGACGATCAGCGGGGTCGACGTCACCGGGACCGCCGAGGAGGACGACGCGACGACCTTGGTTCCGGTGTGCGCGCAGCCGGCCAGCCCGACCGCCGCCACCGCCGCGACGGCACTCAGCGCAACGGTCAAGCATCGGTGCATAAGGTTCGTTCTGTGTCTAGGCGATCGGGCCCGCCGTCGGGCCAACGGGTGCAACGGAAGTCACACCGGGCCCGGCACGCCGGAGAAGGCGGTGCCGGCGGAGCCGGTGGCAAGGGCTTTTGGGGCCACGGCTGTCCTTTCGCTCGGCAAGATTCGTGGCAGAGATTACCAGTGGAACCAAAGTCTTAACTTTTCGTGAGCATTTGACTCCGCACATCAACCGGCAATCGCCGGTAGCGTTGAAGTACCACCGCACATTTCGGGGCGGGAAAGGAGCGCAACATGGGTGACTCAGAGCGTTCTGAAGCATTCGGCAATGCCCGTGAAACTGGCATGTCCAGCGGCGATGCTGCCGAATTGGAACAGTTACGCCGTGAGGCAGCGGTGCTGCGCGAGCAACTGGACCATGCGGTCGGGTCGGCAGGCGGCACACGATCTGCACGCGACGTGCATCAACTCGAGGCTCGCATCGACTCCCTCGCGGCGCGAAACTCAAAGTTAATGGAAACCCTCAAAGAGGCGCGTCAGCAACTGTTGGCGCTGCGCGAAGAGGTCGACCGGCTTGGTCAGCCGCCCAGTGGCTACGGCGTTCTGTTGGGGGCGCACGACGACGACACGGTCGACGTGTTCACCTCGGGTCGCAAGATGCGCCTGACGTGCTCGCCCAACATCGAGGTCGGTTCGCTGCGCAAGGGCCAGACGGTCCGGCTCAACGAGGCCCTGACCGTCGTCGAGGCCGGCACGTTCGAATCGGTCGGCGAGATTTCCACGCTGCGCGAGGTGCTCAACGACGGTCACCGCGCGTTGGTCGTCGGCCACGCCGACGAGGAGCGCATCGTGTGGCTGGCCGAGCCGCTGGTCGCCGAAGACCTGCCGGAGGGGCACCCCGATGCGCTCAACGACGACAGCCGCCCGCGCAAGCTGCGTCCGGGTGACTCCCTGCTGGTCGACACCAAAGCCGGTTACGCCTTCGAGCGCATCCCCAAGGCCGAGGTCGAAGACCTGGTGCTGGAAGAGGTGCCCGACGTCAGCTACCAGGACATCGGCGGCCTGACGCGCCAGATCGAGCAAATCCGCGACGCCGTCGAGCTGCCGTTCCTGCACAAGGAGCTCTACCGCGAGTACGCGCTGCGCCCGCCCAAGGGTGTGTTGCTCTACGGCCCGCCCGGTTGCGGTAAGACCCTGATCGCCAAGGCGGTCGCGAACTCGTTGGCCAAGAAGATGGCCGAGGTGCGCGGCGACGATGCCCGCGAGGCGAAGTCGTACTTCCTCAACATCAAGGGCCCCGAGCTGCTCAACAAGTTCGTCGGCGAGACCGAGCGGCACATCCGCCTGATCTTCCAGCGGGCCCGCGAGAAGGCCTCGGAAGGCACGCCGGTGATCGTCTTCTTCGACGAGATGGATTCGATCTTCCGGACCCGCGGCACCGGGGTCTCCTCGGACGTCGAGACGACGGTGGTGCCGCAGCTGCTCAGCGAGATCGACGGCGTGGAAGGCCTCGAGAACGTCATCGTCATCGGCGCCTCCAACCGCGAGGACATGATCGACCCCGCGATCCTGCGGCCCGGTCGCCTCGACGTGAAGATCAAGATCGAGCGCCCGGATGCCGAAGCGGCGCAAGACATCTTCTCGAAGTACCTGACCGAGACGCTGCCGCTGCACGCCGACGACCTCGCCGAGTTCGAGGGCGACCGCACGGCCTGCATCAAGGCGATGATCGAGAAGGTCGTCGAGCGGATGTACGCCGAGATCGACGACAACCGGTTCCTGGAGGTCACCTACGCCAACGGTGACAAAGAGGTCATGTACTTCAAGGACTTCAACTCCGGGGCGATGATCCAGAACGTCGTCGACCGGGCGAAGAAGAACGCGATCAAGTCGGTGCTGGAGACCGGTCAGCCCGGCCTGCGCATTCAGCACCTGCTCGACTCGATCGTCGACGAGTTCGCCGAGAACGAGGACCTGCCCAACACCACCAACCCCGATGACTGGGCGCGGATTTCGGGCAAGAAGGGCGAGCGGATCGTCTACATCCGCACCCTGGTCACGGGCAAGTCGTCGAGCGCGTCGCGGGCCATCGACACCGAGTCAAACCTGGGCCAGTACCTGTAGCGAGGCCGTGCGGCCGCGCCCCGGCGCACGTCTCGGCGCGGCGGCTTACGTCTCGAGCGAGTAGCTGTTGGTCAGGTTGTCCTGCAGCACCTGTGCGGCCTCGGTTCGGGTGTCCACGCGCAGCTCCTCGGTGAGCACGCGCGGCTTGTAGCTCCACCCGTCGGGCAACTCGAGTCGACTCGCCAGCCCGGGCAGGTCTTCCCGCTTGAGGTTGGGGTCGGTGACCTGGCTCCAGGTCTGCATGACCCAGCGTTTCCCGTGGGGATCGATGAGTTCGTAGACCTCTTCGCCGGCGTTGAACACGAAAACCGTGTGGCGGCTGACCTTGTTCACGCTGAACGGCGCGGGGTTCATCGACGACAGCAGGACGGTGGCCTGCAGGATCATCTCGATGCCCCCGAAGGTCTTCGTCACTTGTGGACCCTGCCGCTCCTTTTCGATGGAGTTCATCAGCCAATAGCGGGGGCCGTTGAGCAGGGCCGCGGCCGCGCCGTTCTCGGCGGCGATCGCGTGGGGGTCCAACGCCGACCACAGCTCGGCGGGACAGTCGTTGAGCGGGAAGCTGTTGTAAACCGAGGCCTGCGGGCCGGCCTCGCCGGGAGTCACGAGAAGCACTTCCCCGTAACGCTTCCCGGCCAGGTCACCTACCGGTTCGTCCACTTCCTCTTCGGCGCGGTGGCGAGACACCCTGTGAAATTAATCACTGCCCCGGTTGGCGTCAACTTCACACGCCGGTGCGGCCACGGCGCCGCGGTAGCGGTTGCGCGCGATCAGGGTCGTGTGCAAGTCGTCGATGAGCGGGTCGAGGAACGTCGACCGGTATTCGGCGTCGCCGGCCGCGCGGGCGCTGATGTACATGAACGTCAACGCGCCGAGGAACAACGACATGTGGATCAGCGAATCGGGCACCGGCAGCGTGAATCCCAGCACCGTCGCGGTGCTCGTGTAGGTGTGGGTCCATTCGTTGAGCAGCGACGGGCTGAGCACGATCAGCCCGAGGATCAGGTAGATGCTGGCGGTGACCACCGCGACCACCAGAATCTGAGCCAGCTGCGAGGCCGCCAGCACGAAGATGACGTTGAGGCGTTCGGCTCGCTTCAGCGGTGCGCAATCGGGCGTATCCGGCATGGCCGCGAAGGGCGTGTCGGCGAGAACCGCGGCGTCGGTGGGCAGCGTCGCCGTCGACCGCAGCATCGGCCGGGCCCGGTCGCGGGTGGCGGAGATGACGAAGGCCGCGGCGATCGAGACGAGGAATGCCATTGCCAGCACCAGCCGTTCCCCGCTGATCGTCGCCGCCATCAGCCAGACGTAGGTGTTGAAGAACACCAAGGCGGTCAACAGCACGACGGGCAGCGCCCGCACCGCCAGGGCCCCGACCGTCGTCAGGTGCGACAGCATCATGCGCACCGCCCACCCGACGACCGATCCGACGCCGCAGCCGGTCAGGACCAGCACCGCGGCCACCACGACGGTTTCCTGCGCCAGTTGCGCGGGCCCGCCCACGATGGTTCCGACGCACGCCACGAGGACCACGGCGACCGTCGACACGGCCGCGCGGGTGCGGCCGCTGTGTGACCGCGAGACCAGCCAGCCCACGACGGCCATCAGCGGAAGGGCGAGCCCGATGATGGTCAGCAGGATCACTTCGGAGGTCGTCGGCTCCCCGTTTATATGGACGTCGCGGCCACCGGTGATCAGGTAGATGGGCAGGACGCAGGCCTGCAACGTCGCGTACGCCGCCAGCATCGGGGCCGACCGCGGCCAGAGCCGCCGCCAGCGCGACCGCCTCGTCAGCACCGACGGCAAACCCCGGTTCAGGAACCAGCTTTCGGCCGCGGCATTCGCCGTCCCGCGCGCGGGGCGAGGGGAAAGCTCCATGCCGGCAAACCTAGCGGCACCGCGCCGCCAGCTGGCGCTAATCGCCCCCGATTCGGGCTTCATTGTCGCTGGCCCGGGGTCGGTCGCCTGGCCGGTCACAACCCCGCCTCGGGGTCTACATCGTCACCCGGCCTATCTTGAAGTAATGCAAAGGATTATCGGGACGGAGGTCGAGTACGGCATCTCGTCGCCGTCGGACCCGACCGCCAACCCGATCCTCACCTCGACGCAGGCGGTCCTGGCCTACGCGGCCGCCGCCGGCATCCAGCGCGCCAAGCGCACCCGCTGGGACTACGAGGTGGAATCGCCGCTGCGCGACGCCCGCGGCTTCGACCTGAGCCGCTCGGCCGGGCCCCCGCCGGTGGTCGACGCCGACGAGGTGGGCGCGGCCAACATGATCCTGACCAACGGGGCGCGGCTCTACGTCGACCACGCGCACCCGGAATACTCCGCCCCCGAGTGCACCGACCCGCTGGACGCGGTGATCTGGGACAAGGCCGGTGAGCGGGTGATGGAGGCCGCCGCGCGGCACGTCGCCAGCGTGCCCGGCGCCGCGAAACTGCAGCTCTACAAGAACAACGTCGACGGCAAGGGCGCCTCCTACGGGTCCCACGAGAACTACCTGATGTCGCGGCAGACACCGTTCTCGGCGATCATCGCCGGCCTGACCCCGTTTCTGGTGTCGCGGCAGGTGGTCACCGGTTCCGGCCGGGTCGGCATCGGTCCCGCCGGCGACGAGCCTGGCTTCCAGCTGTCGCAGCGCTCCGACTACATCGAGGTCGAGGTCGGGCTGGAGACCACGCTCAAGCGCGGCATCATCAACACCCGCGACGAGCCGCACGCCGACGCCGACCGGTATCGCCGGCTGCACGTGATCATCGGCGACGCCAACCTGGCCGAGACGTCGACGTATTTGAAGCTGGGCACCACGGCGCTGGTGCTCGATCTGATCGAGGAGGGCCCCGCCCACGGGATCGACCTGAGCGACCTGGCGTTGGCGCGTCCGGTGCACGCGGTCCACGCCATCAGCCGCGATCCGTCGCTGCGGGTGGCGGTGGCCCTGGCCGACGGGCGCGAGCTGACCGCCCTTGCGCTGCAACGGATTTACCTCGACCGGGTGGCGAAGCTGGTCGACAGCCGCGACCCCGACCCGCGTGCGGCCGACGTCGTCGAGACCTGGGCGGATGTGCTGGACAAGCTCGAGCGTGACCCGATGGACTGCGCCGAGCTGCTGGACTGGCCGGCCAAGCTGCGGCTGCTCGAGGGCTTCCGGCAGCGGGAGAACCTGAACTGGTCGGCGCCGCGGCTGCACCTGGTCGACCTGCAGTATTCCGACGTGCGGCTGGACAAGGGGTTGTACAACCGGCTGGTCGCGCGCGGTTCGATGAAGCGCCTCGTCAGCGAACACCAGGTGCTCGATGCCGTCGACAATCCGCCCACTGACACGCGCGCATATTTCCGCGGTGAATGCCTGCGCAGGTTCGGCGCCGACATCGCCGCGGCCAGCTGGGACTCGGTGATTTTCGACCTCGGCGGCGATTCGCTGGTGCGCATCCCGACGCTGGAGCCGCTGCGCGGCAGCAAGGCCCACGTCGGAGCTTTGCTGGACTCCGTGGACAGCGCGGTCGAACTGGTGGAACAACTGACCAGCTAAGTGGCGTTGGATCGGGCAACGTCGGCGTTGACCGGTACTGTAGAAGAACCGGCGGGCGCGTGACGCCGGTCAACACGAGCCGATGACAAAGCAGGAGGCGGCGATGGCTCAGGAGCAGACCAAGCGTGGTGGTGGCGGCGGCGACGAAGACGATTTCGCCGACGGCACGGCCGCGGGCCAGGAGCGTCGCGAGAAGCTTGCCGAAGACACCGACGACCTGCTTGACGAGATTGACGACGTCCTTGAGGAAAACGCCGAGGATTTTGTCCGCGCGTATGTCCAAAAGGGCGGACAGTGACCTGGCCGTTCGCCGATCGACTGTCCTTTAACTCCCCACTTCCCGGGAATCCGGCTGTAGACCTGTCCTCGTTTGCTGACCACCTCCGCCGCCACGCGCCGGAGTTGCTGCCGGCGAGTTTTGGCGGCGGCGCGCAAACCCTTGCCGCGGGCGACCAGCTGCCGCACGGCACCACGATCGTCGCGTTGAAGTACCCGGGCGGCGTCGTCATGGCGGGTGACCGGCGCTCGACGCAGGGCAACATGATCGCCGGGCGCGACGTGAAGAAGGTGTACATCACCGACGACTACACGGCCACCGGCATCGCCGGGACCGCCGCGATCGCCGTCGAGTTCGCCCGGCTTTACGCCGTGGAACTCGAGCACTACGAGAAGCTCGAGGGCGTGCCGCTCACGTTTGCCGGCAAGGTCAACCGGCTGGCGATCATGGTGCGCGGCAACCTGGCCGCGGCGATGCAGGGGCTGGTCGCCCTGCCGCTGCTGGCCGGCTACGACATCCAGGCGGCGGATCCGGAAAGCGCCGGCCGCATTGTGTCTTTCGATGCCGCCGGCGGGTGGAACATCGAGGAAGAGGGCTACCAGGCGGTGGGATCGGGCTCGATCTTCGCCAAGTCCTCGATGAAGAAGCTGTATTCCCAAGTGTCCGACGCCGATTCCGCGCTGCGGGTCATCGTGGAGGCGCTCTACGACGCCGCCGACGACGATTCCGCCACCGGCGGGCCGGACCTGGTCCGCGGCATCTACCCCACCGCGGTCACCATCGGTGCAGAGGGGGCGGCCGAGGTGCCGGAGAGCCGCATCGCCGAACTGGCCCGGGAGGTCATCGAAAGCCGCTCGCGGGCGGACACTTTCGGGCCCGACGCCGAACCGCGGGGTAAGAAGAAGTGAGCTTCCCGTATTTCATCTCGCCCGAACAGGCGATGCGCGAGCGCAGCGAGCTCGCGCGCAAGGGAATCGCCCGGGGCAAGAGCGTGGTGGCGCTGGCCTACGCCGACGGGGTGCTGTTCGTCGCGGAGAACCCGTCGCGGTCCCTGCAGAAGATCAGCGAACTCTACGACCGCGTCGGCTTTGCGGCCGCGGGCAGATTCAACGAGTTCGACAACTTGCGCCGCAGCGGCATCCAATTCGCCGACACGCGGGGCTACGCCTACGACCGCCGCGACGTGACCGGCCGGCAGCTGGCCAACGCGTACGCGCAGGCGCTGGGCAGCATCTTCACCGAGCAGGCCAAGCCCTACGAGGTCGAGTTGTGCGTCGCCGAGGTCGCGCACCACGGTGAGACGAAACCGCCTGAGCTGTACCGCATTACCTATGACGGGTCGATCGCCGACGAGCCGCATTTCGTGGTGATGGGCGGGACCACCGAGCCGATCGTCACCGCGCTCAAGGACTCCTACGCCGAAAATGCCCACCTGCGTGAGGCTTTGGGCATCGCGGTTGCGGCGCTGCGGGCGGGCAGCTCGGACGCGTCCAACGGCGACCAGCCCGGACTCGATGTGGGCAGCCTCGAGGTGGCCATCCTTGATGCCAACCGGCCGCGGCGGGCGTTCCGGCGGATCAATCGCCCCACCCTGGAAAACTTGCTGAAGAAGTCGGCTGGCCCGAAATCCAAGGACGCAAAATCCGGCGGGGAAGAGTCGGAAACGAAGGGCGAGTCCTCGGACTAGATCCGCCAGATAACATCCGTGGGCGCGGCTTCTGCACCTTTGCGGCGCGACAACCAGTACCCTCGATAACGTGCAGCGACGAATTATGGGCATCGAGACCGAGTTCGGTGTCACCTGCACGTTCCACGGCCATCGCCGGCTGTCTCCGGACGAGGTCGCCCGGTACCTGTTCCGGCGGGTGGTGTCGTGGGGCCGCAGCTCTAACGTCTTCTTGCGAAACGGCGCGCGCCTCTACCTGGATGTGGGCAGCCACCCCGAGTACGCCACGGCCGAGTGCGACAGCCTGGTGCAGCTGGTCACGCACGACCGGGCCGGCGAATGGGTGCTGGAAGACCTGCTGGTGGATGCCGAACAGCGGCTCGCCGACGAGGGCATCGGCGGCGACATCTACCTGTTCAAGAACAACACCGACTCCGCGGGCAACTCCTACGGCTGCCACGAGAACTACCTGATCGTGCGGGCCGGCGAGTTCTCCCGGATTTCCGACGTGCTGCTGCCGTTCCTGGTCACCCGCCAGCTGATCTGCGGGGCCGGCAAGGTCCTGCAGACCCCCAAGGCGGCGACGTTCTGCCTTTCCCAACGCGCCGAGCACATCTGGGAGGGCGTCTCCTCGGCCACCACGCGCAGCCGCCCGATCATCAACACCCGTGACGAGCCGCACGCCGACGCCGAGAAGTACCGGCGCCTGCACGTCATCGTCGGCGACTCCAACATGTGCGAGACGACCACCATGCTCAAGGTGGGCACCGCGGCGCTGGTGCTGGAGATGATCGAGGCCGGCGTGCCGTTCCGCGACTTCTCGCTGGACAACCCCATCCGCGCGATTCGCGAGGTCAGCCACGACGTCACGGGACGGCGGCCGGTGCGACTGGCGGGTGGGCGGCAGGCCAGCGCGCTGGACATCCAGCGCGAGTACTACAGCCGCGCCGTCGAGCACCTGCAGACCCGGGAGCCCAACGCCCAGATCGAGCAGGTCGTCGACCTGTGGGGCCGACAGCTCGATGCTGTCGAGAGCCAGGACTTCGCCAAGGTGGACACCGAGATCGACTGGGTGATCAAGCGCAAGCTGTTCCAGCGCTACCAGGACCGCTACAACATGGAGCTGTCCGACCCGAAGATCGCCCAGCTGGACCTGGCCTACCACGACATCAAGCGCGGCCGCGGCGTCTTCGACCTGCTGCAGCGCAAGGGTCTGGCCGCCCGGGTAACCACCGACGAGGACATCGCGGAGGCGGTCGACCACCCGCCGCAGACCACCCGCGCCCGGCTGCGCGGGGAGTTCATCAGCGCCGCCCAGGCGGCGGGCCGTGACTTCACCGTCGACTGGGTGCACCTGAAGCTCAACGACCAGGCGCAGCGCACCGTGCTGTGCAAGGACCCGTTCCGGGCGGTCGACGAGCGGGTCAAGCGGCTGATCGCCAGCATGTAGCCGGGTGGTCGGTTCACGGCCAGTCACATCAGTCACATCGGCACCGTTGCGGCACCCCATTTTTGAACCGCAAACGTGATAGCGCCGGCGCCATCAAGTTTCAGAGTCAGTGCCCCCGGCCAGCTCGCGACCGGTGTGGCCGCCGTGAATCGTGCGACGCGGCCCGCCGGCGTAAGCGCCGCGCGGGGACCATCGAATAACCTGGGACAAATGGCGACCTCGAAAGTCGAGCGGCTGGTTAATCTCGTGATCGCCCTGCTGTCCACCCGCGGCTATGTCACCGCCGAAAAGATCAGGTCCAGCGTCGCCGGCTACTCCGACAGCCCTAGCGCCGAGGCGTTTTCGCGGATGTTCGAGCGCGACAAGAACGAATTGCGCGACCTCGGCATCCCGCTGGAGGTCGGCCGGGTGTCGGCCATGGATCCCACCGAGGGCTACCGGATCAACCGCGACGCCTACGCGCTGGCGCCGGTCGACCTCACCCCGGACGAGGCGGCCGCGGTGGCCGTCGCCACGCAGCTGTGGGAGTCGCCCGAACTGATCACCGCCACCCAGGGCGCCCTGCTCAAGCTGCGCGCCGCCGGCGTGGACGTCGACCCGGACGCGCCGGTGGCCATCGCGTCCCCGGCGGGCGTGCCGGGCCTGCGCGGGTCGGAGGAGGTGCTCGGAATCCTACTGTCCGCCATCGCTTCCCGTCAGGCGGTGCAATTTCCGCACCGGCCATCGCGGGCCGAGCCCTACACGACGCGCACCGTCGAGCCCTGGGGCGTCGTCACCGAGAAGGGCCGCTGGTATCTGGTCGGCCACGACCGCGACCGCGACGCCACCCGCACCTTCCGGCTGTCTCGGATCGGGGCCGACGTCGCGCCGATCGGCCCGCCCGGCGCGGTCACCGTGCCCGACGGCCTCGACCTGCGCAAGATCGTGGCCCAGACGGTCAGCGAGTGGCCGGCCGTCGGGCAGGCCCGGGTGTGGGTCGCCGACGGGCGGGCCACCGCGCTGCGCCGCGCCGGCAGGTCGACCGGGGCGCAGCAGCTCGCGGGCCGCGACGGCGAGGTGATCGAGCTCGGCATCGGATCCGGCGATCAGCTGGCCCGCGACATCGCCGGCTATGGGGCCGACGCCGTCGTGCTCGAGCCGCAATCGCTGCGCGACGAGGTGCTGGCGCGGCTGCGTGCGCATGCGGGGGTGCACAGCTCATGACCCCCGTGTCCACCCGGCTCGTTCGGCTGCTCAACATGGTCCCGTATTTCCAGGCCAACCCGAAGGTCACCCGGGCCAAGGCCGCGGCCGACCTCGGGGTGTCGGAGAAGCAGCTGGAGGAGGACCTCAACCAGCTGTGGATGTGCGGTCTTCCCGGCTACTACCCGGGGGACCTCATCGACTTCGAGTTCTCCGGCGACACCATCGAGGTGACGTTCTCGGCGGGCATCGACCGGCCGCTCAAGCTCACGTCGCCGGAGGCCACCGGCCTGCTGGTGGCGCTGCGGGCGCTGGCCGACATCCCGGGCGTCGTCGACCCGGAGGCCGCGCGCAGCGCGATCGCCAAGATCGAGGCCGCCGCCGGCGCCGTCGGGCACGACGCTTCGGCTGCAGTGGCGGCAGTCGACGAGCCCGCACCCGTCGAAAGCCGCGCCGCGGCGGCCGTCCGCACGGCGGTGCAGTACAAGCGCGCGCTGGCCATCGACTACTACTCCGCCTCGCACGACACCCTGACCAGCCGGGTCGTCGACCCCATCCGGGTCTTGCTGATCGGCGGGCACAGCTATCTGGAGGCATGGTCGCGCGAAGCCGAAGGCGTCCGGCTGTTCCGCTTCGACCGGATCGTGGACGCCACCGAGCTGGGCGAGCCGGCGGCCCCGCCGGAACCGGCGCTGCACGCGCCGCCGGACACGTCGCTGTTCGACGGCGACCCGTCGCTGCCGTCGGCGCGGCTGTGGGTGGCGCCCGCGGCCTCGTGGATGTTCGAGTACTACCCGATGCGCGAGGTGCTCGAGCTGGCCGACGGCTCGTGCGAGGCCGTCATGACCTACGCCTCGGAGGACTGGATGACCCGGCTGGTGCTGGGCTTCGGGTCGGCGGTGCGGGTGCTCGAACCGGAGTCGCTGGCCCGTCGTGTACGGGATGCCGCCGCGGCCGCCCTGGAGTCCTACCAGGTCGCGGCGCGGCCACAATAGCCGCGACCGTTGCTGCGGTAGCATCGGGTGGACGTCTGGAGGTAATCAAAGTGGGCAGTCTTAGTCCGTGGCACTGGGCGATCCTCGCTGTCGTAGTGATCCTGTTGTTCGGTGCCAAGAAGCTCCCCGATGCCGCGCGCTCGCTGGGCAAGTCGATGCGCATTTTCAAGTCCGAGATGCGGGAAATGCAGACCGAAGGCAAGTCCGAGGCGCCTTCCATCGAGACCCCCCAGCCCGTGCAGTCGCAGCGGGTCGACCCGCCGGCGACCACCGAGCAGGGGCACACCGAAGCGCGCCCGGCCTAGCCGCGCCGCCGCGGTGCCCGAGCGCCCCTGATCGACCGCAAAGACCACCGTGAAAGGTTTCAAGGTTTCGGCGCGCACCGCGGGCCTGCTGAAACGGCTCAACCCGCGCAACAGGCGCAGCCGCACCAACCCCGACGCGACGATGTCGCTGGTCGACCACCTGACCGAGCTGCGCACCCGGCTGCTGATCTCGTTGGCCGCGATCCTGGTCACGACGATCTTCGGGTTCTTCTGGTACTCGCACGGGATCTTCGGGCTGGAGAGCCTCGGCGAATGGCTGCGCCACCCGTACTGTTCGCTGCCGCAATCGGCGCGGGCGAGCATCAGCGCCGACGGGCAGTGCCGGCTGCTGGCCACCGCGCCGTTCGACCAGTTCATGTTGCGCCTCAAGGTCGGGCTGACGGCCGGGCTCGTGCTGGCCTGCCCGGTCTGGCTCTACGAGCTGTGGGCGTTCATCACGCCCGGGCTCTACCAGAAGGAGCGCCGCTTCGCGGTCGGGTTCGTGGTGCCCGCCGCGGTGCTGTTCGTCGTCGGCGCCGTGCTGGCCTACTTCGTGCTGTCCAAGGCGCTGGGGTTCTTGTTGACCGTCGGCAGCGACGTGCAGGTGACCGCGCTGTCCGGGGACCGGTATTTCGGCTTCCTGATCAACCTTTTGGTGGTCTTCGGGGTCAGCTTCGAGTTCCCGTTGCTGATCGTCATGCTCAACGCGGTGGGCGTGCTGAGCTACGAGCGGCTCAAGTCCTGGCGGCGCGGCCTGATCTTCGGCATGTTCGCCTTCGCGGCCATCTTCACGCCCGGATCGGACCCGTTCTCGATGACGGCGCTGGGGATCGCGCTGTCGGTGCTGCTCGAGCTCGCCATCCAGATCTCCCGACTGCACGACCGGCGCAAGGCCAAGCGCGAAGCCCAGGTCACAATTCCCGACGACGAGGCGTCGGTCATCGAGCCGCCCGAGCCGATACCGGGGCCGATACCGGAGCCGTCGTTCACGGCCGGGCAGCATGACGACGTCACCTAGGCCCCCCTTGCGCGAGAGCGCGTGTCTGCACACCGACACGCCGATGTCGACGTACATTTGCGGACCCTCGCGCGATCCGGCAGCGGCGTGACCGAGCTGCCCGAGCTCACCCGCTTCGCCGCGGAACTGAGCTTCACGCTCGACGACTTTCAGCGGCGCGCGTGCGAGGCGCTGGAACGCGGCCACGGCGTGCTGGTGTGCGCGCCGACCGGGGCCGGCAAGACCGTGGTCGGCGAATTCGCCGTGCACCTGGCCCTGGCGTCCGGCGGCAAATGCTTTTACACCACGCCGCTGAAGGCGCTGAGCAACCAGAAGCACACCGACCTGAGCGAGCGCTACGGCCGCGACCGGATCGGGCTGCTGACGGGCGACATGTCGGTGAACGGCGACGCGCCCGTCGTGGTGATGACCACCGAAGTGCTGCGCAACATGCTCTACGCCGATTCGCCTGCGCTGCAAGGCCTTTCGTATGTGGTGATGGACGAGGTGCATTTCCTCGCCGACCGGATGCGGGGCCCGGTGTGGGAGGAGGTGATCCTGCACCTACCCGACGAGGTGCGCGTCGTCAGCCTCTCGGCGACGGTGAGCAACGCCGAGGAATTCGGCGGCTGGATCCAGACCGTGCGCGGCGACACCACCGTCGTCGTCGACGAACACCGGCCCGTTCCGCTGTGGCAGCACGTGCTGGTCGGCAAGCGGCTGTTCGACCTGTTCGACTACTCGCACGCCGTGCCGGACGCCGCAGGCAAGCCGCGCGTCGACCCGGACCTGGTGCGCCACATCGCCCATCGCCGCGAGGCGGACCGCATATCGGACTGGCAGCCGCGGCGCGGCCGGACGGCGCGACCTTCCCGCCCGCGCTTCTACCGGCCGCCCCCGCGGCCGGACGTGATCGGCATCCTGGATTCGCAGGGCCTGCTGCCGACAATCACGTTCGTGTTCTCCCGGGCCGGCTGCGACGCCGCCGTCCAGCAGTGCCTGCGATCGCCGCTGCGGCTCACCACCGAGGAGGAGCGCGCGCAGATCGCCGAGGTGATCGAGCACCGCTGCGGGGACCTGGCCGACGCCGACCTGGCGGTGCTCGGCTACTACGAGTGGCGCGAGGGATTGCTGCGCGGGCTGGCGGCCCACCATGCCGGGATGTTGCCGGCGTTCCGCCATACGGTCGAGGAGCTGTTCACCGCGGGCCTGGTCAAGGCGGTGTTCGCCACCGAGACGCTGGCGCTGGGCATCAACATGCCCGCGCGAACCGTGGTGCTCGAGCGGCTGGTCAAGTTCAACGGCGAGCAGCACGTGCCGCTCACGCCGGGGGAGTACACCCAGCTGACCGGGCGCGCCGGCCGGCGCGGCATCGACGTCGAGGGCCACGCGGTGGTGCTGTGGAATCCCAGCGAGGAAACCACCGAACCGTCGGCGGTGGCTGGGCTGGCGTCGACCCGCACCTTTCCGCTGCGCAGCTCGTTCGCGCCGTCGTACAACATGACGATCAACCTGGTGCAGCAGATGGGCCCCGAGCAGGCGCACCAGTTGCTCGAGCAATCGTTCGCCCAGTATCAGGCCGACCGTTCCGTGGTCGGCCTGGTCCGCGGCATCGAGCGCGGCCAGCGGATGCTCGACGAGATCGCCGCCGAGTTCGGCGGCCACGACGCGCCGATCTTCGAATACGCGCGGATGCGCGCGCGGATCTCTGAGATGGAGCGTGCGCAGTCCCGCGCGTCGCGGCTGCACCGACGGCAGGCCGCCAGCGATGCGCTGGCCGCGCTGCGCCGGGGTGACATCATCACGATCACCCACGGCCGGCGCGGCGGGCTGGCGGTGGTGCTGGAGTCGGCGCGCGACAGCTCCGACCCGCGCCCGCTGGTCCTCACCGAAAACCGTTGGGCGGGAAGGATTTCGTCGGCGGACTATTCGGGCGCGACGGCACCCGTCGGCTCGATGCCGTTGCCCAAGCGCGTCGAACATCGTCAGCCGCGGGTGCGCCGCGACCTGGCTTCTGCCCTGCGGTCGGCGGCCGACGGGCTGGCCGTTCCAACTGCGCGCCGCGGCGGTCGCGGCGACGGGGACGGCGCGTTCCACGACCCGGAGCTGGCGTCGCTGCGCACCGAACTGCGCCGGCACCCCGCGCACAACGCCCCCAACCTCGAGCCCCAGATGCGCCAGGCCGAGCGGTACCTGCGCATCGAACGCGACAACGCGCAGCTGGAGAAGAAGGTCGGCGCGGCCACCAACTCGTTGGCGCGCACGTTTGACCGGATCGTCGGGCTGCTCACCGAACGCGGCTTCATCCAGGGCCCGGCCACCGATCCGCATGTCACCGACGACGGCCGGCTGCTGGCCCGGATCTACAGCGAGAGCGACCTCCTGGTCGCCGAATGCCTGCGCACCGGCGCGTGGGCGGGTTTGAAACCGGCCGAGCTGGCGGCGGTGGTCTCGGCCGTCCTGTACGAGTCCCGCGGCGGTGACGGTGCCGGCGCGGCGTTGGCCGCCGAGGTGCCCACCCAGCGGCTGCGGCAGGCGCTGCAGCAGACCTCGAGGCTGTCGATCGCGCTGCGCGCCGACGAGCAGGCACACAGGATCGCCCCGAGCCGCGAACCCGACGACGGCTTCGTCAACGTCATCTACCGGTGGGCCCGGACGGGAGACCTGGCCGCGGCACTGGCCGTCGCCGATGTGTCCGGCGGCGGCTCGCTCCAACAGGGAATGTCGGCGGGCGACTTCGTGCGGTGGTGCCGCCAGGTGCTCGACTTGTTGGACCAGGTTCGCAACGCCGCGCCCGATCCGGAGCTCCGCGCGGCCGCCAAGCGGGCCATCAATGACGTCCGGCGCGGCGTCGTCGCAGTTGACGCCGGGTAGGCTGGGCGCGAGCTACCGTTACATGGCGCTAATAGCGCGAGACACAAGGGAACTGAGGAGAAGGAATGAGCGGACCGCAGGGGTCGGACCCGGGTCACCAGTGGCAACCGCCCGGTCAGAGCGGCGATCAGTCCTCGGAGCCCACCCAGGTGGCGCCAACGCACTGGCAGCCGCCGCAGCAGCAGCCCGGCCAGGAGCAGACGTGGCAGGCCCCGGCCTACACGCCGCCCGCCGACTACCCGCAATACCAGCAACCGGCCGAGCAGGCGTACCCGCAGCAGTACCCCCAGCAGCCGGGCTACGGCCAACCCCCGCAGTACGGCGAACAGCCCCAGCAATACGCCCAGCCCGGCCAGTACGCCCCGTACGGCCAGCCGGGCCAGTACGGCCAGCCGGCGCCGGGCCAGCCCGGCCAGTACGGCCAATACGGTCAGCCGGGTCAGTACGGCCAGCCCGGCCAATACCCGCAGCAGTACGCGCCCTACGACCAGCAGCCCGCCAAGAAGCGCTCGATGGCGCTGATCGGCGGCGTGGTCGGCGTCATTGCGTTCCTGGTGATCGCCGTCGTGCTGGTGCTCGGCTTCTGGCAGCCCGGGTTTTTCGTCACCACCAAGCTGGACGTCAACAAGGCGCAGGCCGGCGTGCAGCAGGTGCTGACCGACGAGACCAACGGCTACGGCGCCAAGAACGTCAAGGACGTCTCCTGCAACCACGGCCAGGACCCCGTCGTCAAGAAGGGCGCCACCTTCGACTGCGACGTCAGCATCGACGGCGCCAAGAAGCACGTGACGGTGACCTTCCAGGACAACAAGGGCACCTACGAGGTCGGCCGGCCCCAGTAGGGCCGTCAGCCGGGCAGGCCGTCGAGCGCCTTTTGCAGCCGGGCCACCGGCGACCCGACCCCCAGCTCGGTCGCCAGCTTGGCGGTGCGTCGCGGATGGGCCGCGGCCAGCGGCAGCGCGTCGGTGGGCGTCGACAGCGTGACCGGCGCGTCGGTGGCTACCCGCACCACCTTGCCGGCGGCTTCGATGTAGTCGATCGCGTCCAGCAGCTTCGCCCGTAAACCCTTGGCCATCTTGGACTTCGGGTCGCGGGCGGCGGCCAGGATGCCTTCCAGCGAGCCGTGCTGGGCCAGCAGCGTGGCCGCCGTCTTCTCGCCGACACCCGGGACGCCGGGCAGGCCGTCGGACGGATCGCCGCGCAGCAGCGCGAGCTCGGCGTAGGCCGGCCCGGCCCGTTCCCGCGGCACGCCATAGTGCTCGGCCACCTCGGCCGGCCCGAACAGCGTGGCCTTGGTCAGCCCGCGGCCCAGGTAGAGCACCCGAACCGGGATGGGGTCGTCGGCGACCACCTGCAACAGGTCGCGGTCGCCACTGACCACGACGACCGGGTCGGTGCGTTCCCGCGCCGCCAGCGTGCCCAGCACGTCGTCGGCCTCGAAACCTTCGGCGCCCGCCGTCGGGATCCCGAACGCGTCGAGCAACTCCATGATCATGTCGATCTGCGGCGTCAGGTCGTCGGGCACTTCCTCGATGTCGGGCTGGCCCTGCGGCTCGGGCTCGGCGACCCGGTGCGCCTTGTAGGACGGGATGAGGTCGACCCGGAATTGTGGCCGCCAATCCAGGTCCAGGCACACCACCAGCCGGCCGGGCCGCTGCTGGCTGATCACGACTGCCATCGAGTCGAGGAAGCCGCGCACGGCGTTGACGGGCCGACCGTCGGGCGCCTTGATCGACGACGGCACGCCGAAGTACGAACGGAACCACATGCTGGCGCCGTCGAGGAGCACAAGCGGTTCGGGCATGCGGGCTATCCTGCCAGCGCCGTTAATCTGGCTGCCATGGACTCGCATCGATTCGACGCGGGGGTGTACGCGCGCCGGCTGGCCGCGGCGGCCGCGGCGACCGCCGACGCCGGGCTCGCCGGCCTGGTGATCACCCCGGGCTACGACCTGCGTTACCTCGTCGGCTCGCGGGCGCAGACCCTCGAGCGGCTCACCGCGCTGGTCCTGCCGGCCACCGGCGACGCGACGATCGTGGTGCCCCGACTGGAGCTGGCCTCCCTCAAGGAGTCCGCCGTTGCGGAACTGGGCATGGCAGTGCGGGATTGGGTCGACGGCGACGACCCCTACCTGCTGGTGAGCGAGGCGTTGGGCGGCGCACCCGCCGCGACCGCCGTCACCGACTCCATGCCCGCGCTGCACCTGTTGCCGCTGGCCGAGGTCCTGGGCGTGCTGCCGGTGCTGGCCACCGACCTGCTGCGCGAGTTGCGGATGGTCAAGGAGGAATGCGAGGTCGACGCGCTGCGCAAGGCCGGTGCGGCCATCGACCGGGTGCACGCCCGCGTGCCGGAGTTCCTGCGGCCGGGCCGCACCGAGGCCGACGTCGCCGCGGATATCGCCGAAGCGATTGTCGCCGAAGGACATTCGGAGGTGGCGTTCATCATCGTCGGCTCGGGCCCGCACGCCGCCGACCCGCATCACGGCTATTCGGATAGGGAATTGCAGGTGGGTGACGTCGTCGTCGTGGACATCGGCGGTGCCTACGAGCCGGGCTACCACTCCGACTCGACCCGCACCTACAGCATTGGCGAGCCGAGATCCGATGTAGCACAACAGTATTCGGTGCTGCAACGAGCCCAGCGCGCCGCGCTTGACGCGGTCCGTCCCGGCGTCACCGCCGAGCAGGTCGACGCCGCCGCCCGCGACGTGCTGGCCGAGGCGGGGCTCGCGGAGTTCTTCGTGCACCGCACCGGGCACGGCATCGGGCTGTCGGTGCACGAGGAGCCGTACATCGTCGCCGGCAACGACCTGCCGTTGGCGGCGGGCATGGCCTTCTCCGTCGAACCCGGCATCTACTTCCCCGGCCGGTGGGGCGCCCGGATCGAGGACATCGTCGTCGTCACCGAGGACGGCGCCCTGGCGGTCAACAACCGGCCGCACGAGTTGATCGTGGTGCCCGCGCCCTAGCTGGCATGACGGTGGCGCCGCGTAGGTTGGGCGACGTGTCGATCCTGGACCTCACGCTGCTTCCGCTGCGCATCGCGCGCCATGTCGCCGACGCGCTGCTGCACCCCGCGGCGCCCGCGCCGGCGCCGCCCGGCGAACTCGTCGTCGTCGACGGCATGCCCGAGGGCGTGCCGCCGGCCGCGCGGCGCCCCGAGCCGCGGCTGCCCGTGCCGTCGAATTGGCCATTCGGAGAGGAGTTTCCGCGCACCTGCGGCGCGGGCCGGCTGGCCGGCGGCGCCCTGTTCTGGACGGACTTCCTCTACGACGACCACGGCGCGACGGGCATCCCGGTCGGGGACCTGAAAATCCAGGCGCCGCCGCGCGGCACCTACGTCTATCCGGGCGGGCCCGCCGCCCGCAACGGCGCCGACATCTTCCGCGTCGCCGTCGGCCTCACCGACACCCACACCTGGTGGCGGGTCGACTGGAACACCCTGCTGGACGCCTCGGTGCCCGTCGCGCTGTTCACGTTTGACACCGACCCTGCCCGCACGGCCGCCGCCGACTGGCCGGCCGGGGCGGGCGTGCGCTCGGCGGGCATCGACACGGCCCTGCTGCTCTCGGGGCGCGGCGCCACGTTGATCGACCTGACCACGCAGGCGACGACGCCGGTCGAGCACAGCGTGGATATGCAGTCGCGGTCGTTTATTGCGCAGGTCCCGCGGTCGCTGGTGGAACCGGAAGGGAGCTGGACGGTCCGGCTGGCGGCCGGGCTGGCCAACGCGGCGGGGGACGGGTTCGGCGACGTGCCCGCCGAACACGGTGCGCTGCCCGGGCAGCCCAACGTCTACAACGTCGCGTTTCGCACCAACGAGCAGGAGCCGCCGCACCTGAACTTCTGGTCGGACGCGGCCCAGGCCGCGGCTTTGACGCGCGGCGACGTGTCGGCGTTCGCGGTGACGGTGCCGTGGGCCCGGCTGGCGGCCCGCGAAACCGAGCCCGAGCCGGTGCTCACCGGCCCGTCGACCCGCTGGTACGTGTCCTCGGTGGAACTCGGTCAGGGCTTGTCGGGCGACGACATCTTGAGCACCAAGCCACAATTCCTCGGGCGCGTGCAGCCGTATTCGGTCTGCCTGCCGTCCAGCTACACCCCGGGTCGTGCGCTGCCGCTGACACTCTTGCTGCACTCGCTTGCCTTGGGCCAGAGCCAGTTCGCGGCGATCGACCCGCGGCTGCTGCACGAGGTGTGCGAGGGCCGCGACTCGGTGGTGATCACCCCGCTGGCCCGGGGCCCGTCGACCTGGTACTTCGACACCGGGGAACTCGACGTGTGGGAGGTGTGGGCCCGGGTCGCCGAACAGCTGGGCACCGACCCCAATCGCACTGTCATATCCGGCTATTCGATGGGCGGGTATGCGGCCTACAAGCTCGGGCTGAGCTATCCGCAGGTCTTCTCGCAGGCGGTGGTCCTGGCCGGGCCGCCGGCGTGCGGGGTGCGGCTGCTGCCCGACGTCGACATCCCGGCCGACCTCGACCTGGACTCGCCCTGCGCCCGGGAGGGTGACACCTGGAAGTTGCTGGTGAACGCCCGCTGGCTGCCGTACGTAATCGCCCACGGGCTGGTCGACGAACTGGTACCGTTCGCGTCGGCAGCCGAGCAGGTGCTCGAACTCGACCGGCTGGGCTACCGCCATCGGTTCACCGTCTATCCGCTCGAGGACCACCTCGCCTGGGTGCTGCAGGACAAGTTCGAGGACCCGATCGCTCACATGGGAACCGGTCTGCGCCAAGCGGATCCGGGACACATCACGTTCGCGTGGTATCCGCAATTGGTGCGCGCGGATCTGGGTATCGGGCCCCACCAGGTTTGGTGGCTCTCGGAGCTGACCGCCGATCCCTCGGTAACCGCGCGGCGCGGGGCCGTCGCCGAGGTCGACGCGCGGTCGTATGCCCGTCCGGACCCGACGCACACGATTCGCCACCACCGCGGCGTGCTTTTGAACTTCGAGCCGACGCCCGGGTTGTACAGCGAGCTGGACTGGCAAGTCGGCCGGCCCGTCGGCGCGCTGCCGTACCTGACGCTGCGTCTCAACGGCGTCGCCGGCCTCACGGTCGACGTTGCGCGCGCCGGGCTGGCCGCGTTGCCGTCGTCGACGATCACCGTCACCACCGACAAGGCCGCGCGGATCACGCTCGGCGGGCTGCCCGACGGGGCCTCGGTGCAGCTCGACGGTGAGCCGGCCGGGACGACTGTCGCCGTGCCGGCGGGGCGGCACCGCATCACGTTGCGCGTCGCTAGGTGAGTCTTCTCGCCCTGCGACCTGGGTGAATAGCGTCGCGCAGGGCCGTCGGCGAGAATTTCGCGCGTGGGCCCGTTGGCGGTTGATCCTGAGGCGCTGTTCGCCGCCGGCAGCGCCGTGGCTGCCGCCGGTGATGGTCTGGCCGCGAATCTGACCGTGTTGACGGCGGGTTTTGCGGCCCATACCGGCATAGATGCCGCCGGCGAGGTGTTCGGCCTCGGCTACCAGGACGCGGCCGGGTCGCTGTTGAAGGCCGCGGCCGCCGCGGTCAACGCCTGCCGGCAGAGCGGGGCCCTGATACAGCAGGGCGCGTCGAACTATTCGAAGGCCGAGGCGGCGTCCACGTTGGGTGGCGGTGACGGCGCGCTGCAGGCCCCGGCCGAGCCGGCCAAGATCTCGGCGCCCGGCCCGCCGGGGACCTGGGGGAAAGGGGAACCGCCGCCGCTGCTGTGGGCGGTGGTGCAGTCGTTCGTGGACTCTGTGTGGCCGGACGGCGACGTGGCCGGGATGCACGCGGCCGCGGCGAGTTGGCGGGGCTTCGCCACGTCGGTCATTGGGATGCAGGGCGCACTCAACGCCTCGAAGTCGCTGCTGGCCGCGCAGCAGATACCCGAGGGCGGCAAGATCGACGAGGCGTTGTCGCACATCGCCACCGGGATGGGACAAATCTTCGAGGCTTCCTCGAAGATCGCGACAGCGCTCGACAATTTCGCCAACGACGTCGGGCGGGCGCAGAACGCGATCCGCGACCTGCTGAACCGGCTGGGGTCATTGACCGACCTGGGGCACGACCTGATGTTGATCGTCAAAGGCGATGCGCTCGACGAGATCAAGAAGATCGCCAAGGACGTCAACGACGTGCTGCACAACTTGGGGCGGGAAGCCCGGGCCTCCGAACAGGCGGTCAAGCTGGGTATGGGGGTCGTCGACGGCCTGGTCGTCAAGCTGGAGAAATACGTGCGGGGCGAACTCAAAGAGTTTCTGGGCGACGCGGTCGGCAACCAGGTGGCTACGGTTTTCGATGTCTTTGCCAACGCCAACGAGGGAGTTCTGAAGGGCGCCGTCGGGATGGCGACGTCCATGGCGGACCTCGACCCGCGCTGGTTTCTCATAGATCCCCAAGGTGCGGCGTCGACCTGGGCGGGGCTGGGAAAAAGCCTCTGGAAGGGAAGCCTCTTCAACGCCGTGATCAACCCGCAGGAGGCCGGCGAAGCTCAATTGCAGCAGCTGAAAGGCGTTCTGCACCTTGATGATTGGAGTACGGCTCGCCCGGGATTGGGGCTCGGGGAAAACGCTTTCGATGTCGCGACGCTGTTCATTCCGGGAGGCGGTGAAGCGGCTGCGGCGGCCGATGGCGCCGGGGCGGCCGCGCGGGGCGCCGAGGCGGCAGTCCAGGCGGAGCGCGCCGCCGGCAGAGCGGCCGATGGGCTCGCGGGTGTGGTGGGTCCTCGCGGTGCACTGGCCGATATCGCCGGGAAGGGCAGCAGCCTGACCAAAGACCTCGAAGGCGTGACCGGAGAGCTGCCCAAGATCGAGCCTCCGGTCAGCGGCCAGCCCGTTGCGTTGCCTCCTAAGCTGGTTGAGGCGCCGGTCGGTCCGGCGCCACGTGCGTCCGATGCGGCGCCGGGTGCACCTCACGGGCCAACTGCCGAGCCCAGGCCGGGCGAGGCGGGCGGTCCGCGCGATCCGGCCGGTACCGCGCCAGCGCCGGCGCATGCTTCGCCGGGCGGTCCGCACGATCCTGTGGGTGGTCAACCGCATGAACCGGTGTCAGCGCCGGCAGGTAGTCCGCATGAACCTGATTCAGTGCCGGCCGGGAGCCCGCGTGAGCCGATACCGGCAACCGCACCTGCATCGCATCCGCCATCCGTTCCTGCTGCCGCGGGCGAACGTGTTCCGGCAACTGTGCCGGAGCTGGGTAATCATCCGCCTGCTCCGGTGCAAGCAGCGCCTAGTGGCGCTCCCGTCGAACCCGCAGCCGCCGCGTCTCATCCATCGGCGCCGTCGCTCTCTTCTGCAGCGCCGCATTCCACGCTGCCGGAAGGTCGTGCGACTGAGTTGCCGGGCGGGGGCTGGCACGCGCCCGGCGACAGTGGTCCGCGCGGTGGTCACTCCGGCGACGGTGGCGGTCCGCACCGCGCCGCCGATGGAGGGTTGCCGGGTGATCGCCCGCCCGGACTCCCGCCGGGAGGCGATGGTTCGCCCGGTCCTGGTCATGGCAGCTTCTCAGACGGTGAGCGTCACGATCCCATACATTCCCACGAGCCATCCGGTGATGGATGGCATCGGTTGCCAGATGAACCGATTGACCCGGTTTATGGCCAACCCTTGCCGGAGCATTGGGACTTTGCGGATAATCCTGCTGATCCAAGCCAGATCAAGCCGTCGATTGCTCAACTGATTAAGGATCCTGAGGCGCCTTTCGGCCGGGATCCGGCCGGGCACCCTTATAGCGAGCAACAATACGCTGAGCGCTTTAACAAAATCGGTGATATGCATGAGCACTGGGTCAATTTTCCGCCTAACGATGGTGCTGTACCGGGGACAAAGATCGCCTACACTGACCCTGAAAAGTTCTTGAGAGACTATGGTTCGCAACTTGACCGTGTTGGCAGGACTAATGGAAAATATCTGGCCGTCGTGGAAGATGGTCAACCTGCATCGTGGGAGCAACGCGCCCTTCATGTCGACTCGCTACGCGACCCATATAACGCATATGAATTCGGTAAGTTGCCTGAGGGATGGACCATCGAGGTGTCGGAGGTTGCACCCGGTGTGGGACAACCGGGGGGATCGATCCAGGTTCGAGTATTCGACGACGAGGGCTTCCCACGCCCTGTCGACGAGCTAGTACAAAAAGGGGTGCTGCTGAAGTGACGACCGCTGTGGATCTTTCGCCCGATTTAATTGCGTGGATTCAGCTCGCTGGACTCGATATGATCCAGGGGTCACAAACGAATGATGGCCGGACCATTATATGGAACACAGGCGGCGAAGTTCGATATTTTATCGCCACCATGGACGGCTGGTATGTTATTACTGATTCTGACCGGTTGGGCCCGGAGTACTATGAGTTCGCAGCAAATTCCATGCCGGTCATAGAGAAGTATCTCTATGGAGTATTCGGCGGCTCGGTTCGCGGCGACGAACTTCCATCCATACGAGCCCCTTTTGAGCGAGAAGAATTGCGAGAGGGATATCAAATTGGCAAGCAGGAATTTGCTGGGCGGGAGCGACGTACTCTCATTGATCGCAGTGGCAATACTGTCGCAATTGGAGCCCACGACAGATTAGTCGAATTATCGCATTATCTGGACGCATCTATCGACACCATCAGGCGCTCTTACCTGGCCGAAGACGGCAAGCCGCTCTTCACGCTGTGGCGTGACATCCGGAGCTGACTGAGCGCGAACCTACTCGCCCCGGTCCAGCAAATCCGAGGAACCCAGCACTCGCTCGACCTGCACCTCGATGACCACCCGCCGCGGGTTGGGCCGGGGTGTCCGATAGCGCTGGGCGTAGCGCAGCTCGGCGTCGCGCACGGCCTCGGCGTCGCTGTTCACTTTCGACCGACCTTCCAGCGACAGCCACCGCGCGCCGTCGACCTGACTGAGCACGGCTACCCCGGCGCGGTCGGCGTTGACGGCCTTCTGCGAGCCGCCGGTCGTGATCACCCGCGCGATGTGCGTCTTGGGATCGAAGGTGAAACCGACGGCGACCACATGGGGCGAATTGTCGGCTCGCAGCGTGGTCAGCATGGCCAGGTGACGTTCTGACAGGAAGGCCAGCGCATCGTCGGTGAGCCGGGTAGTGGTATTCGCCATCACCGCCCACGCTAGCGCAGGCGATAATCGCAGCCGTGGACGACACGGGCGCAGGTCCGGTACTAATCCTGGGCGGCCGCAGCGAGATCGGCATCGAGCTGGCGCGGCGGCTGGCGCCCGGGGCGACGGTGGTGCTTGCCGCCCGCAGGTCCGATCAGCTCGACGACCAGATCGCCACCCTCAAAGCCGCCGGCGCCACAGCGGTGCACACCACAGAATTCGACGCCGACGATCTGGCGTCGCACGGACCGCTCGTCGCCTCGATCGTCGCCGACCATGGGCCCATCGGCACCGCGGTCCTGGCCTTCGGGATCCTCGGCGACCAATCACGCGCCGAGACCGACGCCGCCCACGCGGTCGCCATCGTCCACACCGACTACGTCGCCGAAGTCAGCATGCTCACCCACCTTGCCGCGGCCATGCGCGCGGCAGGCCGCGGCTCGCTGGTGGTGTTCTCCTCGGTCGCCGGAATACGGGTGCGCCGCGCGAACTACGTCTACGGCTCGGCGAAGGCGGGCCTGGACGGATTCGCGAGCGGCCTGGCCGACGCGCTGCACGGGACCGGCGTGCGGTTGCTCATCGCGCGCCCGGGCTTCGTCATCGGACGTATGACCGAGGGCATGAGGCCCGCGCCGCTGTCGAGCACCCCGGAGCAAGTGGCCGCCGCAACGGCACGGGCCCTAGTCAAGGGCCGACGCACCGTGTGGATCCCGTGGTCGCTGCGGCCGATGTTCTTCGTGATGCGGCTGCTGCCGCAGTTCATCTGGCGCAGGATGCCCCGATGATCATCGTTGTCGGTATCGGCGCCGACGGCATGGCTGGGCTCGCGGAATCGTCGCGCTCCGAATTGCACAGGGCCACAGTAATTTACGGATCCCGACGACAGCTCGACCTGCTCGACGGCACAGTGACCGCGCCCCGCCGGGAGTGGCCGTCACCGATGCTGCCCGCGCTGCAAGCGCTACCCGTAGACGACGAAATCCACATCGTCGCCAGTGGAGACCCGCTCCTGCACGGCATCGGCGGTACCCTGATCCGGTTGTACGGTCCCCAGAAAGTCAGGGTGCTGCCGCACGTGTCCTCGGTGACGTTGGCGTGCGCGCGGATGGGCTGGAACGTCCACGACACCGAGGTCATCAGCCTCGTCACTGCGCCGGCGCACACCGCCGTGCGCCGCGGCGGCCGGGCGATCGTGCTGTCGAAAAGCGCGGCCACACCGAAGGAATTGGCTGCACTGCTGGCCGCGCACGGGCGCGGCGGCTCCGAGTTCACGGTTCTCGAAAACCTCGGCGCCCCAACCGAGCGCCGCCGTGACGGCACCGCCCGCCAATGGGCCGACGACCCACCGCAACACGTCGACGACCTCAACCTGGTCGCCGTCCGCTACCTGCCCGACGAACGCATGTCGCCGTATCCCGATGACGCGTTCGTCCACGACGGCCAGATCACCAAACTTGGGGTCCGGGCGGCGACCCTGGCCGCGCTGGCGCCGCGGCCGGGGGAGCGGCTGTGGGACATCGGCGCGGGTTCGGGCAGCATCAGCGTCGAGTGGTGCCTAAGCTGGCGGGGCTGCAGCGCGGTGGCGTTCGAGCGCGACGAACGGCGCCGCCGCAACATCGAAGCCAACGCCGCGTCCTTTGGCGTCGGCATCGACGTCCTCGGCGAGGCGCCGGAGGGGTTCGATGGCGCCGAAGCGCCCGCGGCCATCTTCGTCGGCGGCGGCCTGACCCAGCCCGGCCTGCTCGACGCGTGCCTGGACCACCTGCCCCGAGACGGACGGCTGGTGGCCAACGCGGTCACAGCTGAATCAGAATCACTTCTCGCACAGTCACATTCGCGCTATGGCGGCCAATTGCGACGCTTTCAGCACTACCAGGGCGAGCCGCTGGGTGGCTTCACCGGTTGGCGCCCTCAATATCCGGTCACCCAATGGGCGGTGACCAAGTGACGGTGTATTTCATCGGCGCGGGACCCGGCGCCGCCGACCTCATCACGGTCCGCGGCCAGCGGCTCCTCGAAAGCTGCCCAACGTGCCTGTATGCCGGCTCTATCATGCCCGAAGACCTGCTGACGCTCTGCCCCGAAGACGCGAAAATCATTGACACCGGACCGCTTACGCTCGAACAGATTGTCACCGAAATGGCCGACGCCGATGCGGCGGGCCATGACGTGGCGCGGCTACACTCCGGTGATCCGTCGTTGTACAGTGCGCTGGCCGAGCAGTGCCGGCGACTCGACGCGCTGGGCATCGACTACGAAATCGTCCCGGGGGTACCGGCTTTCGCCGCTGCCGCAGCCGCGTTGAAGCGTGAGCTCACGGTCCCCGGGGTGGCCCAGACGGTGACGCTGACCCGGGTGGCCACCCTATCGACACCCATGCCGCCGGGCGAGGAGCTGAGCACGCTGGCCCTATCCGGGGGCACCTTGGTGCTGCACCTGGCCGCTGCCCAGATTGACGCCATCGTCCCGCAATTGCTCAAGAGCTATCGCGCCGAAACCCCCGTCGCCGTGGTGGCTTTCGCGAGCTGGCCACAGCAGACCGTGCTGCGCGGTACGCTGGCCGACATCGCCGGCCAGATGCACGACGCCAACATCACCAAGACCGCCGTGATCATCGTCGGCGATGTCCTGGCCGCCGAGGGGTTTACCGATAGCTACCTGTATTCCACCGAGCGGATCCGGGGGAGCCGGCACTGATGCGCGTCCTGCTGCTCGGCGGCACATCGGAGGCCCGCGCACTGGCGAAAACCCTGCACCCGCAGGTCGACATCATCAGCTCGCTGGCCGGGCGCGTCCCCGATCCCGCCCTCCCGGTTGGTCCGGTTCGCATCGGGGGCTTCGGCGGCGTCGACGGACTAAAACGCTGGTTGCAAGAGGAACACATCGGCGCCGTCGTCGACGCCACCCATCCGTTCGCCGCGACCATGACCGCGCACGCCGCCGAAGCATGCGCCGCACTGCGGATACCGCACTTGGTGCTGGCGCGCCCCGCGTGGACGCCCGGCGACGCTATCGTCGTCCCTTCAGACGTGGAAGCGGCGAAAACCGTTGCCAAGCAGGGCTACTCACGCGTTTTCCTCACCACCGGGCGTTCGGGTGTCAACGCCTTCGCCGACAGCGACGCGTGGTTTCTGATCCGCGCGGTCACCACGCCGGACCCCGCGTCGCTGCCGCGTCAGCACCAGCTGCTGTTGTCGCGCGGCCCGTATCACTACGACGACGAATTGACGCTGCTGCGCGAACACCGCATCGACGCGCTGGTCACCAAGAACAGCGGCGGCGACATGACCCGCGGCAAGTTGGACGCGGCCGCCGCGCTGGACATTCCGGTGGTGATGGTCGCGAGACCGAGACTTCCGGCCGGAGTCGCAGCTGTTGGCACCCCCGAAGAGGCCGCCGAATGGGTTGCGGCGCTTGACTAGCCGGTCAGGTCCTCGCGTTCCGCGTCAGCCAGCAGCGCATCGCGGGCCCGGGCAACGCGAGATCGAATGGTGCCGACCGGGCACCCGCAGACCGCCGCGGCGTCGGCGTAGGGCAGCCCGAGCAGCTGCGTGAGCAACAGCGCCTCCCGCTGCTCCGTGGTGAGCTTGGCAATCATCGTGGTCACCTCGACCAGGTCTTCGAACCCTCGGGCATGGCGGTCGCCGCTGATGAAGTGATTGGGATCCGCGCCGGAGGCGGTACGCGGCCGCGATTGAGCGTGGCGGATGTGATCGGCCACGACACGGCGCGCGATGGCCAGCAGCCAGGTTCGGGCACTGGATCGTCCGGAGAACCGCTCGATCGCGCCGATCGCTCGTAGGAAGGTCTCCTGCGTCAGGTCGTCCGCGGTATTCGCGTCGGAAAGATAGGCGACGAAACGCCAAACGTCTTGCTGGGTCGCTTTGATGAAAGCCTCGAGCGCTCGCTCGTTCCCGCGTGCGGCCGCCAACGCGAGGTCGGTGACGGCCTCGTCGTCGCTTGACGCGGTCATAGCCAACCACCTTAGTTGGACGGGTGCGATCGGTCTACGACGGGTCGTCGTAGAGACCGAGCGGTTGATCGGCCAGAGATGCCGATGCCGCCGACCGCCGGGCGCGTCCGACGGCCACTCGGGGTAGTCGCCGTCCTTGCCGGAGGTGCCCCGCCCCCGGGTCCGCACATGTTCGCGCGCCACCAGGAACGCGAACGCCAGCCCCAACAGCAGGGGCATGTGGCTCGCGATGCGTGTCGCGGTCACCTCGCCGGCGAAGGCGTCGACGACGACGTAGCTCAACAGCGCGACGGAATACACACCGGTAATCGCGGCCACCCCAATCGCGGTGGCGGGCCAAACGCCCGCTGCAATCATGGCCAGACCCAACGCCAGCAACCACGCGGTGGACTCGTGCATCAGGTGCTCGCCGGACATCGCGCCGTGCATGTGGCTCGACACCATGCCGAAATCGATGCCACTGATCTGGGCGGCCGCGATCGCCACCTGGAACAGGCCGACACCGATCAGCCCCCAACGCCGGTAGCGCGACCGCAACCAGCGCACCGAGCGGTGATAGGCGGGCGACTGCTGATCGAGTTTCGCCATGATCTTGTCGACCAGGTCCGGTCCTTCGCCCGGTTCAATGGAGGACAGCCGGCGCGTCTGCACCGCCGCGCCGATCAGCCAGGTGCGGCAACCCCGACACGATTCCAGGTGGGCATCGACCTGTTGCGCGAGCACCTGCGGACGCTCGCCGTCAAGTCGCGCAGAAAGCGCCTCACGCGCAACGTCACACCGCATCCCTGCATCGTTGCGCATGCTCGGTCACCGCGCAAAGGCGTCGAACTGCGGCCGACGGGAACCAAACCGTCCGGCAAACCGACCACTGAAGGCAAGCCCGTCCGTGACAACGCCCAGCGAAGAGGTATTCGTGTTCCTGCCCGAAGGCCCCCGAAGATGACCGCCCCGATCTGGATCGCCTTTCCGCCCGAGGTGCACTCCACATTGCTCAGCAGCGGCTCGGGTTCCGGGCCGCTGCTCGCTGCTGCGCAGGCGTGGTCGGCGATGGGCGCCGAATATGCCGCCGCGGCAGACGAACTCATCGGGGTGCTGGGCGCCGTCCAGGGCGCATGGGATGGTCCCAGCGCCGAACGGTACGTGGCCGCCCACGCGCCGTATCTGAGCTGGTTACTCGAGACCGCCTCCCGCAGCGCGGTCGCCGCGTCGTCGCACCGAACGGCGGCGGCCGCCTACGCCACCGCACTGGCCACCATGCCGACGCTCGCCGAACTCGCCGCAAACCACGCCACGCACGCGGCGCTCGTGGCAACCAATTTTTTCGGCATCAACACCATCCCCATCGCGGTCAACGAAGCCGATTACGTCCGCATGTGGCTGCAGGCCGCCGAGACCATGACCGCGTATCAAGCCGTCTCCGAGTCGGCCCTGGCGGCGGTCCCGACGGCCACGCCGGCGCCGCAGATCGTCGTGACGGGCGGGGAGACAAGCGCAGCGGCGGCGGCCGGCACCGCCCCATCGTGGCAGGATCAGCTCGCCGCGCTCATCCAGCAGTACACCAAGAATTTCGCGTGGCCGGTGTCCAAGGATCTCAACCCCGCGGGCTGGCCCATTCCCGCCGTCCCATTCGCCAACGGGCTCAGCTCGGCGCTGATGCAGATCCCCGGAATGTCCCCGGCCCTCGCCAGCGCCCTCGCGTGGGCCACCTTCCACACGTTGATGATCTTCTGGCCCTTCGGGCAGCAGGCGATCCAGCTAGCCATTTCGCTCGCCCCCGCGCTGGTCGCGATTCCGGCCGCCGGTGCCGCGGGGGTGGCGGCGGGGGCCGCGGCCGCGACCGGCATCGCGGTCCCGGTGTCGGTGGCCACCGCGGTGCCGGCCGCCGTGGCAGCGCCGGCGCCGGTAGGCGCGATGCCCGCCCCCGCGCCCGCCGCCGGCCCGGCCAGCGTGAGCAGCGCCGCCACCGTGCCCGGGCACGCGGCGCCGAGCCCAAGCTCCGCCATCGGCGGGGGACCGGCCGGTGGCGGGCCGGGGGTGGGGTTCGGTCCGTCGGCGACGACGGGCATCGGCGCAAGCCTGTCCGACGTCCTCTACGCCGTCGGCCTTTCCGGGTTGTCGGCACGCGGCAGCGCCACCAGCCGCACTCGTCGTAAAGCCGAGGAACCCGCACCCGACGACGTCGAGGCGCCGGGCGTGGTCGCGGCGGCCGACGCGAAACGGGCCCGTGCTCGCCGGCGCCGCGGCGCAAGATCCGCTGACCGCGCGTACCGCTACGAATTCATGGACGCAGAGCAGGACGCGGACCGCGGCTTTGGCGAGGCGGACGCCCACCCCACCCGCGCCTCGGAACAGGGCGCACAACGGGTTGGATTCGCGGGGGCCGCAGCCAAATCCAGCGCGCCCCGGCCCGGCGGGTTGGCGACGATTGCCGGTCCAGGGGACGACGACGGCCCGGCATTGCCGATGCTGCCCCGCAGCTGGGGCGTCCACTAGCCCGATATGTCTGACTGACCGCAATCGCCTTCGGCTGGCGTCACATGGCTAGCCGGGAAATGCACTGTGCAGGTCTGTATTTGCGGTCCGCGGAGCGCGGTTCGGCGGTTGGCCGACGTATGGACCCAGTCCTGGATCGTTTGCCGCCGCGACACGCGGGTACTTGGGCCACCATGACTACGGCAACACAGCAACGGCTGCGCGCCGTTGCGTTGATCTGCACGTTGAAGAAGAGTCCCGCAACCTCGAGTAGCGAGCTAATGGCCGACCAGGTGCTCGAGCAGCTGCGCAAAGCCGGCGCCGAAGGCGAGAAGGTCCGCTGCGTCGACTTGAACCTCTTGCCGGGAACGGAATCCGACATGGGGCCGGGTGACGAGTGGCCGCAGCTGCTCGAAAAGGTCCAAGCCTCGGACATCGTCGTGCTCTCCACGCCGACGTGGGTGGGTCACATGTCCAGCGTCGCCCAGCGGGTCCTGGAGCGACTGGATGCCGAGATCTCCGAAAAGGACGACGCCGGCCGGCCCAGGATGGTTGGCAAGGTCGCACTGGCCGCGGTCGTGGGCAACGAGGACGGCGCTCACAAGATCGTCGCTGACCTATTCCAAGCCCTCAACGACATCGGATTCTCGATTCCGGCGCAGGGCTGCACGTACTGGAACGGCGAGGCAATGCAGGGCGGGGATTTCAGCGACCTCGACGACGTGCCGCAAGCCGTCGCGACGACCACCGAATCCGCGGCCCGCAATGCGGTGCACCTGGCCGGTGCGCTGCGGCGCAGCCCCTATCCGCCGTACGAGTGAGCGGTCACCCCGGATACCGCCGAGGCGTGAACACTCGGTCGCCGAAATCGTCTGAGTGCCACTGTGTTTGCGACGAGCCGACGATCAGCAGGCAGCGCATGTCGACGTCGGCGGGATCGAGATCGGCCAGTCGCACCACGCGGACGTCTTCGTCGGGCCCGGACACGTTACGGCCGATAACCACCGGCGTGCCGGGTTCGCGGTGGGCCATCAGCACGTCGCGCATCGCGCCGACCTGCCAGGTCCGCGCCTTGGATGCCGGGTTGTAAATGGCCAGCACCAGATCGGCGGCCGCGGCGGCGGCCAGTCGCTCGGAAATCACGGCCCACGGTTTGAGCCGGTCCGACAACGAGATCACGGCGTAGTCATGACCCAACGGAGCGCCGACCCGGCTGGCGACGGCCTGCGCTGCCGTCATCGCCGGGATGACCCGGATCCGCACTCCCGGCCACTGTTTGGCTTCCTCCAGCACCGCGGTCGCCATCGCGAACACGCCCGGGTCGCCCGACGACACCACGGCGACGGCGTGGCCTTGTTCGGCCAGCGCGCAGGCCAGCCGAGCCCGCGCCGGTTCGTCGGTGTTGTCGCTGGGATGGCGCCGCTGGCCGTCGCGGACCGGCACGCGGTCCAGGTAGCCGGCATAGCCGATCAGGTCGGTCGCGGCGGCCAGTTCCCGGCGGCTCTGCGGCGTCATCCAGTCGAGGTCACCGGGCCCCAGGCCCACGACCGCGACTGTGCCCGAAAGCGTTTCGCGCCGGCGGCCGCCGGGGAGCATGGCCAACGAAAAGTAGGGCACGCCGGCCTCGTCGACCTCCGCGGCGGGCAGTATCCGCTGTCCCGACGTGCTGGCCCGCTCGACGTAGAACGCGTCGTCAAGCTGTCCGGACGCCGAAAGCGCTTCCCGCACAGCGTGATACGAACGACCCAGCTTGAGCACCACCGCGGCGTCGGCGTCGGCAAGGCGCCGGGTCAGCTCGGCCACCGGCAGGGTGCCGGGAAGCACCGACAGCACCTCGTCGCCGGCCACCAGCGGGGTCGCGATGGCCGCCGAGGCGGCGCTCACCGACGTCACACCCGGCACGATGACGGCGTCGAACCGCTGCGTCAGCCGGGTGTGCAAATGCATGTACGAGCTGTAGAACAGCGGGTCGCCCTCGGCGAGCAGCGCCACGTCGCGACCGGCGTCCAGGTGCGCGGCGATGCGCCGGGTCGAGTCAGCATAGAAGTCTTCGATCGCACCGGCGTAGCCGCCCGGATGGTCGGTCGCCTCGGTGGTCACCGGGTAGATCAGGTGCTCCTCGATCTGCCCGGGCCGCAGATACGGCTCGGCGATTCCGCGGGCGATGCTGCGGCCGTGCCGGGCGCTGTGGTAGGCCACGACGTCGGCCTCGCCGATCACCCGGGCGGCCTTCACCGTCACCAACTCCGGATCGCCGGGCCCCAACCCGACTCCCCATAGGGTGCCGCGGGCGCTCATTCGATGTCGCTCGCGATCGCGTTGACGGCGGCCGCGGCCATCGCGCTGCCCCCGCGACGTCCCCGCACCACCAGATACGACATGCCCCGCGGCCGCTCGATGAGCTCCTGCTTGGACTGCGCGGAACCGACGAATCCGACCGGTCCGCCGAGCACCGCAGCCGGCGGGGAGGCGCCCTCGTCGATCAGCTCCAGCAGCCGGAACAGCGCGGTGGGGGCGTTACCGATCGCGAGCACCGCGCCGGCCAGCCGCCCCGCCCACAGCTCCACGGCGGCCGCCGAACGGGTGGTCTGCCGGCGCGCGGCTAGCTCGGGGGCGCGCGGATCGGCCACCAGCGACACGACCTCGTTGCCCGCGGGCAGCCGCGCGGTGGTGATCCCGGCGGCCACCATCGACGAATCGCACAACACCGGCGCGCCGCCGCGCAGCGCTTCACCCGCCCGCGCGACCACGTCGTCGGTGTAGGCGACGTGGTCGGCGACATCGATCTGGCCGCAGGTGTGAATCAACCGGACCACCACCCGCGCGACGTCGTCCGGAAATCTCGTCAGGTCGGCTTCGGCGCGGATGGCCGCGAACGACTGGCGATAGATCTCCGCCGCGTCGCGGATGTAGTCGAGCACCCGCTCACCTTAAGGGCTGGTCGCGCAGCAGCCGATAGCCCTGTCCGCTCGCGACCAGAACCTGCCCGGCGGGCGGGCTGCCGCACGCGCGCTCGCAGCCCACGAAGTGGCGGTGAACCGGGGAATCCGGTTCCAGCGACATCGTGGCGTCGGCCCGCACGTCGGCCGCCGCGTGCTGGCAGCCGGGGCTGCCGGTGCAGGCGCTGACCGTCAGCCAGGGGGAGTGCTCGTCGAAAACCAGGCCCAGCGGCGCCAGCACGCGCAGCGCGACGTCGGCCACCTCCTCTTTGAGATCGCACACCAGCACCGATCGCCACGGCGTGACCACCAGCGGCGCCTCGATGGCGGCCAGGTACTCCGCGACCCGGGCGGGCAGCACGCCCAGCGGCACCGCGGCGCCCAGCGCCACCCGGCCATCATCCTGGCCGATCCAGCCCACCTGGGGTTTGGTGACGGCCGGAAACGCCGCACCGAGTTCGGCGCCGGGCCATAGCGCCGCAGCGTCAGCCAATTCGCCTACGCGCCAAGCCTTCCCGCGTACCTCGATGAACCGCAGCGCGAGCGCGACCAGCGACTGCGCCACGTCGGCCACGGCCAGCCGGACGCCGGTGTCCCGCCCGGCCAACACAAGCGCGACGCCGTCGTCCAGGGCATGCACGCCGACGTCGGCGCCCAGCCCGGACACGTCGGCGCGGCCGTCATCGACGCTGAACCAGAACCGGCCGCCCAAGTCCGCGAGCCTGGGCTCGGCGCAAATCGCCGCGTCCAGCTCGCTCACCCACCCACTGACGTCGGCGAGCCCGCCCACCCGGCCGGTCAGCGGCGACGCGACGATGTTGCGCGCCCGCTCATGCGTCGGCGACGGCAGCAACCCGGCCTGCGCGAGCGCCTCGGCGACGGCCGCCACGTCGGTGACCGCGCGCAGCTGCACATTGCCCCTTGCGGTCAGCTCGAGCGTTCCCGAACCATGCTGACTGGAAAGGCCCGCCAGCGTCGCCAGCTGGGCGGCGCTGATCCGGCCGCCGGGCAAGCGCACCCGCACCAGCGGGCCGTCGGCCGCCTGATGCACCTGCAGCGCACCCGGGCAGGCGTCGGTGTCGCGCGCTCGGACCATCCGCCCACGGTACGACTCCAAGCCTCCGTTGCGCAGGTTCGGCGCGGGCTGGTGTGGGCACTCTGTTGCCCGTGAGGACGGTGGAGTACGCCCCGGGACGTTTCGCCGACGTCTACGGCGATTCGGCGCAACCCGCGATCCTGCTGTGGCACGGCATGCAGACCGACGCCCGCGCCGCCGTCGGGCCGCTTGCCGGCCTGCTCGCCGAACGCGGCGCCGCGGTGGTGGCGCCGGATTGGAACTCCCACGCCGACGACGGCGGCCGCGCGGACCTGTTGCGGTCGCTCGAGTTCGCCCGCGACCGCGCCGACGGCCCGCTGGTCCTGGTCGGGTGGTCGTTGGGGGGTTGCGCCGCCGCCGGCCTGACGCTCGACGCGGCGCGCTTCGACGTCGCCCTCGCCCATACGGTCTGCCTGGCCGGGGCCTTCATGGCTCCAGACCCGATCTCCGGCCGCCCACCGACGGACATGCTGTCGCCCGACCGCGCCCCCTCGCCGTTCACGCTGCTGCACGGGCTCGCCGACGACGCGGTGCCGGTGGCGGCGAGCAGGGCGTTCGCCGCCGACCTGCAGCAGGCCGGTTGGCCGGTGGAGCTGGTGGAGCTGGCGGCCGATCACGGCTCGATCGCCGGCGCCGACTACGACTCCGTCGCGGATCGTTACGTTCCCGCGACGGGCGGACGGGCGCTCGAGGTGGCCGACGAGGTCGCCGCGCGCATCGCGGCGACGCTGCGGTACGAATGACGGGTGGCTGAGCCGAGGATCCTGCTGCTGTCGACGTCCGACACGGACCTGATCAGCGCCCGGTCCAGCGGCAAGAATTATCGGTGGGCCAACCCGTCGCGGCTCTTGGACACAGAACTGCCGGACCTGCTGGCCGACGCCGACATCGTGGTGGTCCGCATCCTCGGCGGCTACCGCGCCTGGCAGGACGGCATCGACGCGGTGATCGCCAGCGGCGTCCCGACGGTACTCGTCAGCGGCGAGCAGGCCGCCGACGCCGAGCTGACCGGACTGTCCACGCTGGCGGCCGGCATCGCGGTGCAGGCGCACATCTATTTGGCCCACGGCGGCGTGGAGAACCTGCGCCAGTTGCACGCCTTCCTCTCCGACACGGTGCTGATGACCGGCTTCGGATTCACCCCGCCGGTGGTGACGCCGACCTGGGGAGAGCTGCCGCGCCCGGACGCCGCCAACGGCGACGGCCCCACCATCGCGGTGCTCTACTACCGCGCGCAGCAGCTGGCCGGCAACACCGCCTACATCGAATCCCTATGCCGGGCCATCGAAGACGCCGGCGGCCGAGCGCTGCCCGTCTACTGCGCCTCGCTGCGCACCGCCGAACCCGAACTGCTGCAACGGCTGGGCGACGCCGACGCAATGGTGGTCACCGTGCTGGCGGCCGGCGGACTGAGGCCCGCCGAAGCGGCGGCTGGTGGTTCCGATGACAGCTGGAACGTAGAACACCTTGCCGCGCTGGATATCCCGATCCTGCAGGGCTTGTGCCTGACCAGCCCCCGCGACCAATGGCGCGACAACGACGACGGCCTCAGCCCGCTCGACGTCGCCAGCCAGGTCGCGGTGCCCGAGTTCGACGGGCGCATCATCACCGTCCCCTTTTCGTTCAAGGAGATCGACGACGACGGGCTGATCTCATACGTCGCCGATCCGGAACGCTGCGCGCGCGTCGCGGGCCTGGCCATCCGGCACGCGCGGCTGCGGCACGTCCCGGCGGCGGAAAAGCGTGTGGCCCTGGTATTTTCGGCCTATCCGACCAAGCACGCCCGCATCGGCAACGCGGTCGGGCTCGACACCCCGGCCAGCGCGGTCGCGCTGCTGCGCGCGATGCGCGAACGCGGGTATCAGGTGGGCGAGCTGCCCGGCGTCGAGGCCAACGACGGCGACGCCCTGATCCACGCGCTGATCGAACGCGGGGGACAGGACCCCGACTGGCTCACCGAAGGGCAGCTCGCCGGCAACCCGATTCGGGTGTCCGCCAAGGACTATCGCGCGTGGTTCGCGACGCTGCCCGCCGAGCTCGCCGACGCCGTGGTCGAACACTGGGGCCCACCGCCCGGCGACCTCTTCGTCGACCGCACAGCAGACCCCGACGGCGAGATCGTCATCGCCGCCATCCAAGCGGACAACCTCGTCCTGATGGTGCAGCCGCCCCGCGGATTCGGGGAAAACCCGGTCGCCATCTACCACGACCCGGACCTGCCGCCGAGCCACCACTACCTGGCCGCGTATCGCTGGCTGGACACCGGGTTCCACGCCGACGCGATAGTCCACCTGGGCAAGCACGGCAACCTGGAGTGGCTGCCGGGCAAGACCCTCGGCATGTCGGCGGCCTGCGGATCCGATGCCGCACTGGGCAACCTGCCGCTGATCTACCCGTTCCTCGTCAATGACCCCGGCGAGGGCACCCAGGCCAAACGGCGGGCGCACGCCGTGCTCGTCGACCATCTCATCCCGCCGATGGCGCGCGCCGAAACCTATGGCGACATAGCGCGTTTGGAGCAGCTGCTCGACGAGCACGCCAACGTCGCGGCCCTGGATCCCGGCAAGCTGCCCGCCATCCGCCAGCAGATCTGGACGCTGATCCGGGCCGCCAAGATGGACCATGATCTGGGATTGACCGAGCGACCGGAAGAGGACTCGTTCGATGAGATGATCCTGCACATCGACGGCTGGCTGTGCGAGATCAAGGACGTCCAGATCCGCGACGGGCTGCACATCCTCGGCCAAAAGCCCACGGGGGAGGCCGAACTCGACCTGGTGCTGGCCATCCTGCGGGCGCGCCAGCTGTTCGGTGGCGAGCATGCCATTCCCGGCTTGCGGCAAGCACTCGGCCTCGCCGAGGACGGCACGGACGAGCGCGTCACGGTCGACCAAACCGAGGCCGCGGCGCGCGAATTGGTCGCGGCGCTGCAGGCCAGCGGCTGGGATCCCGGCGCCGCCGAGCGCCTGACCGACGACGCCGACGTCGCGGCGGTGCTACGGTTCGCGGCCACCGAGGTGGTGCCCCGGCTGGCCGGCACGTCATCCGAAATCGACCAGGTGCTCAGGGCGTTGGACGGCCGGTTCATTCCCTCCGGCCCGTCGGGGTCGCCGCTGCGCGGCCTGGTCAACGTGCTGCCGACCGGTCGCAACTTCTACTCGGTCGACCCGAAAGCGGTGCCGTCCCGGCTGGCGTGGGAGGCCGGTGTGGCGCTGGCGGATTCGCTGCTGGCCCGGTACCGGACCGACCACGGGCAATGGCCGCAGTCGGTCGGCCTGTCGGTGTGGGGCACGTCGGCGATGCGCACCGCCGGCGACGACATCGCCGAAGTCCTTGCGCTGCTCGGTGTTCGACCGGTCTGGGATGACGCCTCGCGGCGGGTCGTGGGCCTGACCCCCATTCCGCTGGCCGAACTGGGCCGCCCCCGCATCGACGTGACCGTGCGGATTTCGGGCTTCTTCCGGGACGCCTTCCCGCACGTCGTGACCATGCTCGACGACGCGGTGCAATTGGTCGCCGATCTCGACGAGGCCGCCGCGGACAACTACGTGCGCGCCCACGCCCAGGCCGACCTCGCCCAGCACGGTGACCAACGCCGTTCCACCACACGGATATTCGGATCCAAGCCGGGAACCTACGGCGCCGGGCTGCTGCAGCTGATCGACAGCTGCAACTGGCGCGACGACGCCGACCTCGCGCAGGTGTACACCGCGTGGGGCGGGTTCGCCTACGGGCGCGGCCTGGACGGTCGCCCGGCAACCGACGACATGAACCGCCAGTACCGGCGCATCGCGGTGGCCGCCAAGAACACCGACACCCGCGAGCACGACATCGCCGACTCCGACGACTACTTCCAGTACCACGGCGGCATGGTCGCGACGGTGCGCGCGCTGACCGGGCAGGCGCCCGCCGCCTACATCGGCGACAACACCCGCCCCGACGCGATCCGCACCCGGACCCTGTCGGAGGAGACCACCCGGGTCTTCCGTGCCCGGGTGGTCAACCCGCGCTGGATAGCGGCGATGCGCCGGCACGGGTACAAGGGCGCGTTCGAGATGGCGGCGACGGTGGACTACCTGTTCGGCTATGACGCCACCGCGGGCGTCATGGCCGACTGGATGTACGAGCAACTGACCGAGCGCTACGTGCTGGACCCCGAAAACCGCAAGTTCATGGCCGAATCCAACCCGTGGGCGCTGCACGGCATGGCCGAGCGGCTGCTCGAGGCCGCCGGCCGCGGCATGTGGGCGGCACCGCAGCCGGAAACCCTCGACGGGCTGCGCCAGGCGCTGCTGGAAACCGAGGGCGACCTGGAGGGCTGATCCTCCAGCGGTGTTCGCCGGGCCCTGCCCGGCCACCAGACGCGGAATCGCACAAAAAGCGCTGTTCGCGTACGACTCTGCGTCTGCTCGCGGGGTAAGTTGACACCCGTGACGCCCACTTTCGCCGATCTCGCCAAGGCGCAATACCTCCTGCTGACCACCTTCACCAAGGACGGCCGGCCCAAGCCGGTGCCAGTCTGGGCCGCTTTGGACGAGCAGCGCGGCGACCGGCTGCTGGTCATCACCCAGGAAAAGTCGTGGAAGGTCAAGCGGATCCGCAACACCCCGCGGGTCACGCTGGCCACCTGCACCATGCAGGGCCGGCCGACCAGCGAGGCGGTCGAGGGCACCGCGGCGATCCTCGACAAGTCGCAGACCGCCGCCGTCTACGACGCCATCGGCAAGCGGTACGGCATCGTCGGCAAGGTCTTCAACTTCTTCAGCAAGCTGCGCGGCGGCATGGACAACAACGTCGGCCTCGAGCTGAAAGTGGCGCCAGCTTAAGGCAAATGGGGACCGTCCTCATCCCGATCCCGGACCGCGACTTCGACCCCACCGAGGTCGCGGTCAGCTGGCGGGTCCTCACCGACAACGGACACCGGGTGGTGTTCGCCACCGAAAGCGGCGCGCCCGGCGTCGCCGACGACATCATGGTCACCGGCCGCGGGTTGGACATCTGGTCGGCGCTGCCGGTGCTGGGCAGCCTCCCGGTCGTCGGGCTGATGCTGCGGGCCAACAAAGACGGCCGCGAGGCGTACCGGGACATGCTGCGCTCGTCGGAATTCCAGCGCCCGGTCACCTGGTCACAAGCCGGCCTCGACGGCATCGACGCGCTGCTGCTGCCCGGCGGCCATCGCGCCCGGGGCATGCGCAGTTACATCGACAGCAACATCCTGCAGCGGCTCGTCGTGGACGCCTTCGCGCGAGGGCTGATCGTCGCCGCGATTTGTCACGGCGTGCTGCTCGCCGCCCGCAGCATCGATCCCGCCACGGGGCGCTCGGTGCTCTACGGACGCAAGACCACCGCGCTGACGTGGGCGATGGAAGGCCTGGCCTGGCGGCTCACGCGGCTGACTCGATGGCGGGATCGCCACTACTACCGAACCTACACCGAGGAGCCCGGTCAGCCCGTCGGGTACATGTCGGTGCAGTCGGAAGTCACTCGCGCGCTTAAGGATCCGTCGGACTTCCAAGACGTCGGCAGCGGAACGCCGCACCGGTGGCTGAAGTCATCGGGCGTGGTGCGTGACACCGCCACCGATTCGCGGCCCGCCTTCGTCGTCGACGACGGCCGCTACGTATCGGCGCGCTGGCCCGGCGACACGCACACGTTCGCGACCGTGCTGTCGCAGAAGCTGAAGTGACCCAACGTGTTTCAGCCCGCCTTCAGGTGCTCGCCGAAGAAGGCGAAGACGCGGCTCCACGCGTCGTCGGTGGCGGCCTGGTCGTAACCGAAACCCGCGATGCGAAGCAGCGGCTGGGCGGGCAGCGTGTTCGCGAAGCTGTGCCCGACGCCGGGATAGTCCTTGATATCGGTAGTTATCTGCTTCGCGGCGGTCACCTCGCGAAACTTGTCCGCGGCGCCCCTGCCCAGCGGGTCGCGGCTGCCGAAGCTCGCCACGATCGGGCACGCCCCCTCCAGGGTCTTGTCGAGGTCGCGGCGCAGGGGAGTGCCGTAGAACGGCGCGGAGGCGTCGAAACCCTTGGGCGACATGACGATCGCGAATTGCCCGCCCATGCAGAAGCCCGCGATGCCGACGGGCCCTGAGCACTCGGGCATTGCCTTGAGATGATCGCGGGCCGCCAGGATGTCGTCGACGGCTCGACCCCGCTTCGTCTGCAGGTCCCGCATGACCCTGGTGATGCAGCGGACGCGGCCGCCCCGCGAGTACAGGTTCGGCGTCAGGGCCAGGTAGCCGGCCTGGGCGATGCGCTCGTTGGTCGCCTGCTTGTCCCGGCCGTAGCCGAAGGCGTCGTGGATCACCACCACCCCTGGCCATGGGCCATCGCCCGGGGGAAGGTTCAACAGCGCATCAATCGATCCGTCCGGGGTGTCGATCTGAATCGTTCCCATAGCGTCATCTAACTGCAGCCGTGTCGGGCGCCACCAGGGGAACTCCCCGGTGGGCCGCGGACGTTGGCCTCACATGATGTCGCGGCTGTTTCTGATCTACGCCGTCGTCGAGCTCGCGACGGTCATCGCGCTGGTCTCGTCGGTCGGGTGGGGCTGGACGCTGCTCGCGCTGCTGGCCACCTTCATGCTCGGGTGGGTCGTGCTGGCCCCGATGGCGGGATCACAGCTCATCCGACAAATCGGGCAATTGCGATCCGGGCTGACCGAGCCGCGCACCGCGGCGAGCGACGGGGCGCTGGTCACGCTGGCCATCGCCTTGGTCCTGGTCCCCGGCCTGGTCACTACTGCCGTCGGGCTGCTGTTGCTGGTGCCGCCGATACGGAAGGTCGCCGGGCCGGGACTGACCGCGCTGGGCATGCGCGGCCTGCGGCGGCGGGCGCCGCTGATCACCGACGCGACGCTGTTCGGAACCGACGCCCGCGATACCCAGCGCGACTACATCGACGGCGAGGTCGTTGACGTGCGGGACTTCCGCGCGCCGGCCCTGCCCAGTGAGACGCGCGGCGGATATCCCGGAAACCCCGCGTGGGACTAATTTGCCCGGCTCCTCAGCCCGCCGCTGCGCGGCGCGCATCGTCGCCGCGCTGGGATTGATTGCCCTCGGCACAGCCACACGTAGTTTTGGCCTGTGACCGACGACATCACGCTGCTGGTCAACGGGAGGGTCCACAGCCCGACCCACCCGGACGCCACCGCCATGGCGGTCCGCGGCGACGTCATCGCCTGGCTGGGCAGCGACGACGTCGGCCGCAGCCAGTTCCCGGGCGCCGACATCGCGGACCTGGACGGCGGCTTCGTGGCGCCGGCGTTCGTGGACAGCCATATCCACCTCACCGCGACCGGCCTGACGCTCAGCGGCCTGAACCTGCAACCCGCCGAGTCGCGCGACCAGTGCCTGCAGATGGTCGCCGACTACGCGGCCGCCCACCCGGGCCGGCCGGTGTGGGGCCATGGCTGGGACGAATCGTCGTGGCCGGAGAACGCGCCGCCGAGCACCGCCGATCTGGACGCCGTCCTCGGTGACCGGCCCGCCTACCTGACCCGCATTGACGTCCACTCCGCGCTGGCCTCCACCGCGCTGCGGCGTCACGTCGCGGATCTCCCCGCGGCGACCGGCTTCGACCCGGAGCGCCCGCTGGTAGGTGACGCGCACCACCTGGTCCGCGCCGTTGCCCGCGACCTGCTGACGCCCCAGCAGCTGACCGAGGCCCGCACGGAAGCGCTGCGGGCCGTCGCCGCGGCCGGCATCGTCGCGGTGCACGAATGCGCGGGTCCCCAGATCGGCGGCCTCGACGACTGGCTGGGCATGCGTGACCTCGACGGCGGCGTCGAGATCGTCGGCTACTGGGGCCAGGCGGTGACCACGGCCGCCGAGGCGCGGGCGCTGCGGGACGAGACCGGCGCCCGCGGGCTGGCCGGTGACCTGTTCGTCGACGGCGCACTGGGGTCGCGCACCGCCTGGTTGCACGAGCCCTACACCGACGCCCCGGACCGCCACGGCACCTGCTACCTGGACCCCGACGCCATCGAGGCCCATCTGCGGGCGTGCACCGAGGCGGGGGTGACGGCCGGTTTCCACGTCATCGGCGATGCCGCCGTCTCGGCGGCGGTCGCGGCGTTGGAACGGGTCGTCGCCGACCTCGGGGTGGCCGCCGTCGCCCGCTGCGGGCACCGCCTCGAACACCTGGAGATGATCACCGCCGAGCAGGCCGCCAAACTCGGCGCGTGGGGCGTCATCGCCAGCGTGCAGCCCAATTTCGACGCGCTGTGGGGTGGCGCCGACGGCATGTACGCCCGGCGGCTGGGCGCCGAACGAGGCAGCCGGCTCAACCCCCTTGCGCTGTTAGCATCCCAAGGCGTGCCCCTCGCGCTCGGTTCCGACGCCCCCGTCACGGGCATCGACCCGTGGGCGAGCGTGCGGGCGGCGGTCAATCACCGCACCCCGGGCAGCGCGGTGTCGGCGCGGGCCGCGTTCGCGGCCGCCACCCGCGGCGGCTGGCGGGCGAGCGGCACGCGCGACGGCCTGGCGGGAACGCTCGTGCCCGGTGCGCCCGCGTCCTACGCCGTGTGGGACGCCGGGGCCCTCGACGTCCACGCACCCCGCGACGCCGTCCAGCGCTGGTCTACCGATCCCCGCTCCCGGGTGCCGGCGTTGCCGCGCCTGGGCCCCACCGACGCGCTGCCGCGTTGCCGCCGGACGGTGCATCGAGGCGCTGTCATCCATGGCTAGGGAGTGGTTCGGCGGCTACCAGCCTCCCGACCAGGACCCGATCAGCGACGAGGCCGAATCGGAGCGGGATGAAGACGCCGCCGAGATCGAACCGGCCACGACCGACGAACCCGAACCCGAACCCGAATCGCCCGACGCTGCGGGCACGGCCACCCGAAAGGGGAGGGCGGCGTGGCTTGGCGCGGCGGTGATCGCAAAGCTCCCCGGCGTGTGGGCCGCGCTGCGACCCCGCCTGCCGCGGCTGGCGCTCGCCCTCGCGGGTGGCTTGCTGCTGTTCGCCAGCTTCCCCGCCGTGAACTGGTGGTGGGCGGCCGTCGTCGCCGCCGCGCTGCTGGCCTGGGTGCTGCGGCACCCGGCCACGACGCCGGCGGGCGGTTTGGGGTATGGGTTCCTGTTCGGGCTGGCCTTCTATGTGCCGCTGTTGCCGTGGATCAGCACGTTGGTGGGCGCCGTGCCGTGGCTGGTGCTGGCCGCCGTCTGCGCGCTGTTTCCCGCACTGTTCGGCCTGTGCGCCGTCATCGTGCGACGACTGCCGGGCTGGCCGATCTGGTTCGCGCTGGTGTGGGCGGCCCAGGAGTGGCTGAAGTCGATCTTCCCGTTCGGCGGCTTTCCCTGGGGCGTGGTCGCGTTCGGCCAAGCGCAGGGCCCGTTGCTGCCGCTGGTCCAGCTCGGCGGGGTCGCGCTGCTGTCCTTGGCGGTCGTGCTGGTGGGATTCAGCGCGACCGCGATCGCGCTGGAGATCGTCAAGTGGTGGAAAACCGGCCACCCGGACGGCGCAGCAGCCGCGAAAGAGCCCGCGCCGCCGCCTGCCGTCGTGCTGCCGGGCGTCTGCATCTGCCTGGTGTTGTTCGCCGCCGTCATCATCTGGCCGCAGGTGCGGCACGCCGGCGCTGGCGCGGGCGGCGAACCCTCGGTCACGGTCGCCGTGGTGCAGGGCAACGTGCCCCGGCTGGGTTTGGACTTCAACGCGCAACGCCGAGCGGTGCTGGACAACCACGTGCGCGAGACCCAGCAGCTGGCCGAGGATGTGCGCGCCGGCCTGGCCCCGCAACCGCAGTTCGTCATCTGGCCGGAGGATTCCTCGGACATCGACCCGCTGGCCAACCCCGACGCCGCCGAGCAAGTCGCGCGGGCCGTCGCGGCGATCGGCGCGCCGATACTGGTCGGCACCGTGCTCGACGTGCCCGGCCGCCCGCCGGACAACGCGCAGTACACCAACACGGTGATCGTGTGGAACCCGGTCAGCGGGCCGGCCGACCGCCACGACAAGGAAATCGTGCAGCCGTTCGGGGAGTACCTGCCGATGCCGTGGCTGTTCAAGCACCTCTCCGGCTATGCCGACCGGGCCGGTCACATGGTGCCCGGCCGAAGCAGCGGCGTGGTGCACATCGCCGGGGTGCCGGTCGGGGTGTCCACGTGCTGGGAAGTCATCTTTGACCGGGCCCCGCGCAAGGCCGTGCTGAACGGTGCCCAACTGCTGGCGGTCCCGGCCAACAACGCGACCTTCAACAAGACGATGAGCGAACAGCAGCTGGCGTTCGCCAAGGTCCGGGCGGTGGAGCACGACCGCTACGTCGTGGTCGCCGGGACCACCGGGATCAGCGCGGTGATCGCCCCGGACGGCGCCGAGCTGGTCCGCACCGACTTCTTCGAGCCTGCCTACCTGGACATACAGGTGCGCCTGAAGACAAAGCTGACGCCGGCGACCCGGTGGGGCCCGATAGTGCAGTGGGTTTTGGTCGTAGCGGCCGGAGCGGTCATTCTGGTCGGGATACGGCACAATGGATGGTTCGCGCGTCCGATTCGTCGGAGGTCCAGGCCTCGCGGTGAATCGGAAGACGCCGGTACGCCCCCGGGCGGACCCCCGCCCGACGAGGGCGACGCGGAGAGAGCGCAAGGCACTGCGCCGGACGCGGGCGATGACGACAATCCGCCCGAGGATGGCGGCCTACCTGATTTCGGGCGAGACAGAGGAGCTACATGACCACCGGCCAGCCGGCGCCCCGGGTCCCGGGCAACCGTCCCAGCGAGCGCGTCCTGGTGATCATCCCGACGTTCAACGAACGGGAGAACCTCCCGGTGATCCAGCGGCGGTTGAAGGCGGCGTGCCCGAACGTGCACCTGCTGATCGTCGACGACAACAGCCCCGACGGCACCGGCCAGCTTGCCGACGACCTCGCGGCGGCCGACCCCGACCGCGTCCACGTCATGCACCGCACCGCCAAGGACGGCCTGGGCGCGGCCTACCTGGCGGGTTTCGCCTGGGGTCTGAGCCGGGACTACGCGGTGCTCGTCGAGATGGACGCCGACGGCAGCCACGCGCCCGAACAGCTGCACCTGCTGCTGGACGCGGTCGACGCCGGCGCCGATCTGGCGATCGGCTCACGCTACGTCGAGGGCGGAGCGGTGCGGAACTGGCCGTGGCGGCGCTGGGCGCTGTCCTGGACGGCGAACACCTACGCGCGGGTCGCCCTCGGCATCGGCGTGCATGACATCACCGCCGGCTACCGCGCCTACCGCCGCGAAGTCCTCGAAACGATCGGCCTGGACGGCGTGGACTCCAAGGGCTACTGCTTCCAGATCGACTTGACCTGGCGCACGGTCTGCAACGGGTTCGTCATCGCCGAGGTGCCGATCACCTTCACCGAGCGCGAACTCGGCGTTTCCAAGATGAGCGGATCGAACATCCGCGAGGCGCTGGTCAAGGTCACCCGGTGGGGCATCGAGGGGCGAACCACCCATCCCCGCGCGATCCGCGCCGACAACCGCGGTTAGCCGCGGCGGCGCGACCGGATCAGCTCGAGGCGCTCCTTGAGCAGCTCTTCCAGCTCTTCGACCGAGCGGCGCTCCAGCAGCATGTCCCAGTGCGTGCGCGGCGGCTTGACCTTCTTCGGCTCGGGCAGGTCGCCCTCGATGAGGGTGCCTTCCATGCCGTTGCGGCACAGCCAGGTGCCGGGGATGTCGGCGTCGTCGGCGAAGGGAACCTCGAACTCCTCGCCGTTCTCGGTGCGGTACCGCGCGATCTGGCGCGGCGCGAGGTCGTGGTTGCGGTCGGTCTCGTAGCTCACGGCTCCAAGGCGACTGCCTCTCAGGACGCGATCGGCCATGGCTGCTACTCCTTTAGATCCTGTGGGCTGTGGTGCAATTTCCGTTTAGCAAACGTAATGACGGCCCGCGTAGTTCCCAGGCCGACACGCGGCATACGCGACGCGACCTTCGATGATACGGGATCGCCGACGACGGCCGACTATCCTCGGCAGGCGTGACCCGCCGCGCCCGCCCCCACCCGTGCCGGTGGTGCGGTCGCGACGTGACGGACGCCGGGATGGGCCGCCGCCGCCAGTACTGCCGGCAGTCCTGCCGGCAACGCGCCTACGAGCAGCGCGCCTCTTTGAATAGGGGTGATGCGGGAGCCGTGCCGGCCGACGCGGTGGTGCTGTCCGCCGAGGACGCCGCCGACCTGTCGGATCGCGTCTACCAGGTGCGTTGCGCGGCGGAGGACGTCGCCACGGCGCTCGACGAGGGGGCCGCCCCGGCCGAGCTTCGTGAGCTGTGCGACCTGCTGATTCGGGCCGCCCGGGCCGCCGACGGTTGGCGCCGGGCGGGCGTCTAACCCGGCTTGACCACCACCGATAGGTTGCCGAGTACAGTCGCGCCATGGGCGGCGGACCATTTTCACTCGGGTTTAGAGGTCGACGCCGTTCCTCTTTTAGCAGCCGGGAGCATCGGACGTTTTGAAATCCTGCCGGAGTTGGCCATACTCACGAGCGACATTCCTGGGTCGGAGAGCAGCACGAAGCTTGTTGGAGCTGGTCGAAAAATCCACGAGACCGATTCGTGCAGCAACTTCTGTGACTCGGCAAGGGCGCTCGGCACACGCCGCATCCGGCGGTTACCAGATCGCCCACCTGCCAGGTGAGGGTTAGGCGAGGTTAGTGATGGATCAACTCCAGCATGCGACCGAAGCGCTGCGCAAAGCGCTGGTCCAGGTGGAACGCCTGAAGCGCACCAACCGTGCGTTGCTGGAGCGGTCGAGTGAGCCGATCGCCATCGTCGGGATGTCGTGCCGCTTCCCCGGCGGGGTCGAGACCCCAGAGGACCTGTGGCAAATGGTCGCCGACGGTCGCGACGTGATCACCGACTTTCCCACCGATCGCGGCTGGGACGTGGCGGCGTTGTTCGATCCCGATCCCGACGCGCGTCACAAGACCTACGCCCGCACCGGCGGCTTCGTGGACGGTGTCGCGGACTTCGACGCCGCGTTCTTCGGCATCGCGCCCAGCGAGGCGCTGGCGATGGACCCCCAGCATCGGATGCTGCTGGAGTTGTCGTGGGAGGCGTTGGAGCGGGCCGGGATCGATCCCAGCGGGCTGCGCGGCAGCGCCACCGGCGTCTTCGCCGGGCTCATCGTTCAGGGCTACGGCATGTTGGCCGAGGAGATCGAGGGCTACCGGCTCACCGGCATGACCTCCAGCGTCGCCTCCGGCCGGGTGTCGTATGTGCTCGGGCTGGAGGGCCCGGCGGTGTCGGTGGACACGGCGTGCTCGTCGTCGTTGGTGGCCCTGCACATGGCGGTGCAGTCGCTGCGAACGGGCGAATGCGACCTGGCCCTGGCCGGCGGCGCGACCGTCAACGCCACGCCCACGGTCTTCGTCGAGTTCAGCCGCCACCGCGGCCTGGCGCCGGACGGCCGCTGCAAGGCCTACGCGGGCGCCGCCGACGGCGTCGGCTGGTCCGAGGGCGGGGCCATGCTGGTCGTCGAGCGGTTGTCGGACGCGCGACGGCTCGGACATCCAGTGTTGGCGGTGGTGCGCGGCTCGGCCGTCAACCAGGACGGCGCGTCGAACGGGCTGACCGCGCCCAACGGCCCATCGCAGCAGCGGGTGGTGCGCGCCGCGCTGGCCAATGCCGGGCTTTCGGCCGCCGACGTGGACGTCGTCGAGGGTCACGGCACCGGGACCACGCTGGGTGATCCGATCGAGGCGCAGGCGTTGTTGGCCACGTACGGCCAAGACCGCGACGCCCCGCTGTGGCTGGGATCGATCAAATCGAACATGGGTCACACGCAGGCCGGCGCCGGGGTCGCCGGGGTGATCAAGATGGTGCAGGCGATGCGCCACGAGACGCTGCCCGCGACGCTGCACGTCGATGTGCCCAGCCCGCACGTGGATTGGTCGGCGGGCGCGGTGTCGCTGCTCACCGAGAACCAGCCCTGGCCGGCGAGCCGCGCGCGCCGCGCGGGTGTGTCGTCGTTCGGGATCAGCGGCACCAACGCGCACGTGATCGTCGAGGCGGTGCCCGAGGCCCCGCAACGCGAGCCTGACCCGGCGCCGGCGGCGCTGCCGTGGGCGGTGTCGGCAAAGTCGGCCTCGGCGTTGCGATCTCAGGCCGCCCGCTTGGCGGCGCACGTGCGCGCCCATGCCGATCTCGATGCCGCCGATGTGGCGTGGACGCTGGGGGGCCGGTCGGACTTCGAGCATCGTGCCGTGGTTGTCGGCGGTGACCGGGACCGGTTGCTGGCCGGGCTGGATGAGCTGGCAGCAGACGAACCCGTATCGGTGATCCGGGGAACCGCCGCTGCCGCGGGCAAGACCGTCTTCGTCTTCCCCGGTCAGGGCTCCCAATGGCTGGGCATGGGCGTCGAATTGCTGGACACCGCACCGGTATTCGCGCAACAGATCCAGGCGTGCGAGGAGGCTTTCGCCGAGTTCGTCGACTGGTCGCTGACCGACGTTCTGCGCGGCGCCCCCGACGCCCCGGGCTTGGACCGGGTGGACGTGGTGCAGCCGGTGCTGTTTGCGGTGATGGTGTCGCTGGCCGAGCTGTGGAAGTCGGTGGGGGTCAATCCCGACGCGGTGATCGGGCACTCGCAGGGCGAGATCGCCGCGGCCTACGTCGCCGGTGCGCTGTCGTTGGCCGACGCCGCCCGGGTGGTCACGTTGCGCAGCAAGCTGCTGAGGTCGCTGGCCGGCCCTGGCGGCATGCTGTCCATCGCATGCAGCACCGAGCGCGCCCGGGAGCTGTTGGCGCCCTACGGAAATCGCGTCAGCATCGCCGCCGTGAACGGCCGATCGGCCGTCGTGGTGTCCGGGGACGGGGCCGCGCTGGACGAACTCGTCGGGTTCTGCGGCGACCTGGAGCTGCGCACCCGGCGGATCGACGTCGACTATGCGTCGCATTCGGTCGAGGTCGAGGCGATCCGAAGCGAGCTCGCCGACGTGCTGGCCGGCATCGAGCCGCGGTCCTCGCGCACGGCGTTTTTCTCGACGGTGACCGGAAACCGGTTGGACACGGCGGGATTGGACGCCGACTACTGGTATCGCAACATCCGGCAGACCGTCCAGTTCGACCAGGCGGTGGGCAGCGCGTGCGAGCACGGATTCCGGACGTTCATCGAATCCAGTCCGCACCCCGCGTTGATCGCCGGGATCGAAGACACCGCCAACAGCTGCTTAGCGGGCGACAGCCCGCAAATCAGTGAGGCGATCGTCGTTCCCACGCTGGGCCGCGACGACGGCGGCCTCGAGAGGTTCCTGATCTCGGCCGCCACCGCGTTCGTCGCGGGGGTGGGCGTGGACTGGCGCGGGGCGCTGGACGGGGCGGGCTTCGTGGAGCTGCCGACCTACGCCTTTGACCGACGCCGGTTTTGGCTGTCCGGCGAAGGGGTCGCGGCCGACGTCACGGGCCTGGGCCTGGGAACCAGCGAACACCCGTTGCTGAGCGCGGTCGTGGAGCTGCCGTCCTCCGGCGGCGTGCTGCTGACCGGCCGGTTGTCGGCCGGCCTGCAGGGCTGGCTGGCCGATCACGCGGTGTCCGGGGTGGCCGTGTTCCCCGGAGCGGGGTTCGTCGAGTTGGCGATCCGCGCCGGTGACGAAGTCGGTTGCTCGACGGTCGACGAACTGACGCTGCAGGCGCCATTGATGTTGCCCGCCAAGGATTCCGGGTCGGGCTCGGTCGCCGTGCAAGTCGTGGTGGGGGCCGAGGACGAGGGCGGCCGGCGCGGCGTGTCGATCTTCTCGCGCCACGACGCCGGCTCCGGCTGGGTGTGCCACGCCGAGGGCACGCTCGGCAAGGGCTCGGTCGAGCCGACGGCGGACCTGTCGGTGTGGCCACCGGCGGGGGCGGTCGCCGCCGACCCGGCCGAGGGCTACGAACGCTTGGCGGCGCGCGGTTACGGCTACGGCCCCGCGTTCCAGGGCCTCACCGCGGCGTGGGTCCGCGGCGACGAGGTGTTCGCCGAGGTCCGGCTGCCCGACGCCGCCGGGGGCGTCAACGGGTTCGGTGTGCACCCCGCGTTGCTGGACGCGGCGATGCACGCGCTGGTGATGGGCCACCAAATCGCCGGCGGGGCAGACGAAGTCGTGTTGCCATTCTCCTGGGAGGGTGTGTCGCTGCACGCCGCGGGTGCGTCGGCGGTGCGCGCGCGCATCGCGCCGGCCGGTACGTCGGCGGCCAAGGCGGTTTCCAAGGCGGTTTCCATCGAACTCGCCGACGGTCTCGGGTTGCCGGTGCTGTCGGTGCGGGCGATGGCGGCCCGGCCGGTCAGCGAGCAGCAGCTGCGCGCGGCGGTGTCCGGCGCGGGCCCGGACCGGCTCTTCGAGGTGAACTGGTCGCCGGCGACGGCGACCGCCTCGGCCGGGGATACGCCGTCCTACCGGTTGTTCGAATCCCTTGCCGCCGCGCATGATCCGGTCACGCAGACCCATGAGCGCACGCATCATGCGCTGGCCGCCGTGCAGTCGTGGTTGTCCGAGCATGACTCCGGTGTGTTGGTGGTGGCCACCCGCGGTGCGATGGCATTGCCGGGGGACGACGTCACCGACTTGGCCGGCGCCGCGGTGTGGGGGCTGGCGCGGTCGGCGCAGACCGAGCACCCCGGCCGGATCGTCCTCGTGGATACCGATGCGCCGCTGGATGATCGGGCGATCGCCGCCGTCCTCGCGCTCGGCGAGCCGCAGGTATTGGTGCGCGGCGAAACGCATTACCACCCGCGGGTGCAGGGCAGCCGCGCGGTCGACGGTCTCCTGGTACCTCCGGCCGACGGCCCGTGGCGGCTGGGCATCAGCAGCGCCAGCACGTTCGAAAACCTGCGCCTGGAGCCGGTGCCCGACGCCGGCGCGCCGCTGCAGCCGGGGCAGGTGCGGGTGGCCCTGCGCGCGATCGCCGCGAACTTCCGCGACGTCATGATCACCCTGGGCATGTTCACCCACGACGCCCTGCTCGGCGGTGAAGGGTCCGGCGTAGTGGTCGAAGTCGGGCCAGGCGTCACCGAGTTCGCGGTGGGCGATTCGGTGTACGGATTCTTCCCCGACGGCAGCGGCACCCTGGTCGCCGGCGACGTCCGCCTGCTGGTGCACAAGCCCGAAGACTGGTCCTACCCCGAATCCGCCGCCATCTCCGCCGTTTTCACCACCGCCTACATGGCGTTCATCCACCTGGCCGACGCCAAACCGGGCCAGCGGGTGTTGGTGCACGCCGCGGCGGGCGGAGTCGGGATGGCCGCCGTCCAGCTGGCCCGGCATCTGGGCCTGGAGGTGTACGGGACCGCCAGCCGCGGCAAGTGGGACACCCTGCGGGCCATGGGCCTTGACGACGACCACGTCGCGGACTCCCGGAGCCTGGAATTCGAGGAGAAGTTCCGGGCGGCCACCGGCGGGGCCGGGATGGACATCGTGCTGGACTCGCTGGCAGGCGAATTCGTCGACGCCTCCCTGCGGTTGGTCGCCCCCGGCGGCATGTTCCTCGAGATGGGCAAGACCGACATCCGCGACCCCGACGCGATCGCGCAGGAATATCCGGGCGTGCGCTACCGCGCCTTCGACCTCTTCGAGCCGGGCCGCCCCCGAATGCATCAGTGGATGCTCGAGCTGGCCGGGCTCTTCGACGCCGGCGTACTGAAGCCGTTGCCGGTGACGACGTTTGACGTGCGACGCGCGCGCACCGCGTTGCGCTACCTGAGCCAGGCCCGCCATGTCGGCAAGGTCGTCATGACCATGCCTTTTGGGCCTGGTGCCGGGCTGGCCTCGGGCACCGTGCTGATCACCGGCGGCACCGGCATGGCGGGTGCCACGCTGGCCCGCCACCTGGTGGCGCACCACGGCGTCCGGGACCTGGCGCTGCTGAGCCGCCGCGGCCCGGACGCGCCGGGTGCGGCCGAACTGGTCGCCGAGCTGGAGGCCGCGGGTGCGCGGGTCGCGGTGGTCGCGTGCGATGCGGCCGACCGGGCCGCGCTGGCGGCGGTGATCGCCACTGTGCCAACGCTTTCGGCCGTCATTCATGCGGCCGGCGTACTCGACGACGCGATGGTCAGCTCCCTGACGCCGGAGCGGGTCGATGCGGTGTTGGGGGCCAAGGTCGACGCGGCGTGGAACCTGCACGAATTGACGCGCGACCTCGATCTGTCGGCGTTCGTGATGTTCTCCTCGATGGCCGGGCTGGTGGGCTCGTCGGGCCAGGGCAACTACGCGGCCGCCAACTCATTCCTGGACGGACTGGCCGCGCATCGGCGCGCACACGGGCTGCCGGCGATATCGCTGGCGTGGGGCCTGTGGGATCAGGCCAGCGCGATGACCGGCGGGCTCGACGAGGCCGACCTCGCCCGGCTGGGCCGCGACGGAATCCTGGCCTTGTCGTCGGCCGAGGCGATGGAATTGTTTGACACCGCGCTGATCGTCGACGAACCGTTCATGGCGCCCGCCCGCATCGATCTTGGCGCGCTGCGCGCCCACGCCCTCGCGGTGCCGCCGATGTTCAGCGACCTCGTCAACGCACCGGCTCGCCGCCGCGTCGACGACTCGCTTGCCGCGGCGAAGTCGAAATCGGCGCTGGCGCATCGCCTGCAGGGGCTGCCCGAGGCCGAGCAGCACGCGGTGCTGCTGGACCTGGTGCGCTCGCACATCGCCACCGTGCTGGGCAACACCACCGCCGAGGCGATCGACCCGGACAAGGCGTTCCAGGAGTTGGGCTTTGACTCGTTGACCGCGGTCGAAATGCGCAACCGGCTCAAAACCGCCACGGGACTGGCGCTTTCGCCCACGCTGATCTTCGACTACCCGACGCCCAGCGGCTTGGCTAGCTACATGCGCACCGAGCTCGCCGGAGCGCCGCAAGAGGTCAGCCACGCCCCGGTGGTCCGCGCCACCGACGACGACCCGATCGTCATCGTCGGCATGTCGTGCCGGTATCCCGGTGGGGTGAATTCCCCCGAGGACCTTTGGGACATGCTGACCGAGGGCCGCGACGTGCTCTCGGAATTCCCGACCGATCGCGGTTGGAACCTCGACGGGCTGTACAACCCGGACCCCGACGTTCCGGGCACCTGCTACACCCGCACCGGCGGCTTCGTCGACGATGTCGCCGGCTTCGACCCCGCCTTCTTCGGCATCACGCCGAACGAGGCGCTGGCCATGGACCCGCAGCAGCGGCTGTTCCTCGAGCTGTCCTGGGAAGCGTTGGAGCGCGCGGGAATCGAGCCCGGCGGGTTGCGGGGCAGCGCCACCGGCGTGTTCGCCGGGGTGTACACGCAGGGCTACGGAATCGGCGCCCCGGCGGCCGCCGAGGGCTTCCGGCTGACCGGGCAGTCGTCCAGTGTGGCGTCGGGCCGCATTTCGTATGCGCTGGGCCTGGAGGGCCCCGCGGTCTCGGTGGACACGGCGTGCTCGTCGTCGTTGGTGGCCTTGCACATGGCGGTGCAGTCGCTGCGCACGGGCGAATCCGATCTGGCCCTGGCCGGCGGCGTCACGGTCAACGCCACCCCGGACATCTTCGTCGAGTTTAGCCGCATGCGCGGGCTGTCCGCCGACGGCCGGTGCAAGGCCTACGCCGGCGCGGCCGACGGCACCGGATTCTCCGAGGGCGGCGGCATGCTCGTGGTGGAGCGCCTGTCCGACGCCGAGCGCCTCGGGCACCAGGTGCTGGCGGTGGTTCGGGGTTCGGCGATCAACCAGGACGGCGCCTCGAACGGCTTGACCGCGCCCAACGGTCCGTCGCAGCAGAGGGTGGTGCGGGCGGCGCTGGCCAATGCCGGGCTGTCCGCGGCCGAGGTCGACGCGGTCGAAGGCCACGGCACCGGAACGATGTTGGGCGATCCCATTGAGGCCCAAGCGTTGTTGGCCACCTATGGACGCGACCGCGCCGAACCGCTATGGCTGGGGTCGATCAAGTCGAACATGGGTCACACGCAGGCCGCGGCCGGCGTTGCCGGTGTGATCAAGATGGTGCTGGCGATGCGCCACGAGATGTTGCCGGCCACGTTGCACGTCGACGAGCCCAGCCCCCACGTGGATTGGTCGCTGGGGGCCGTGTCGTTGCTGACCGAAGCCCGGCCCTGGCCCGCACACGGCAAGACCCTGCGCGCCGGGGTGTCCTCGTTCGGCATCAGTGGCACCAACGCACACGTGATCATCGAAGCCGCGCCCGCCGGGTCGGAGCGCGTCGTGCAGCGCCCCGAGCTGCCGGTGGTGCCGTGGGTGGTGTCGGCGAAATCGGCGACGGCCCTGACGTCGCAGGCCACCCGGCTGGCGACGCACCTTCGCAGCCACGCCGCACTCGACGTCGCCGATGTGGCGTGGTCGCTGGCGGGCCGGTCAAACTTTGAGCATCGGGCCGTCGTCGTCGGCGGTGACCGCGACGACCTGCTGGCCGGGCTGGACGAGCTGGCCCGCGACGACCTGGCCGGCTCGGTGATAAGTGGCGTGGCAACGTCCGCCGGCAAGACCGTCTTCGTCTTCCCGGGCCAGGGCTCCCAAATCCTCGGCATGGGAAGGGAGTTGCACGCGGCGTACCCGGTGTTCGCCGAGGCGTTCGACGCCGTGCTGGGCGAGTTGGACCAGCACCTGCTGCGGCCCCTGCGCGACGTCATGTGGGGCCAGGACGAAAACCTGCTTAACACAACCGAATTCGCGCAGCCGGCCCTGTTCGCCGTGGAAGTCGCCCTGTTCCGGCTGCTCGAATCCTGGGGTGTACGGCCCGATTTCGTGATGGGCCACTCGGTCGGCGAGATCACCGCCGCACACGTCGCCGGTGTCCTGTCGCTCGAGAACGCGGCGGTACTGGTCGCCGCCCGAGGCCGGTTCATGCAGGCGCTGCCGGCCGGCGGAGCGATGATCGCCGTGCAGGCCACCGAAGACGAGGTGCGGCCACTGCTGACGGCCGGCGTCGGCATCGCGGCGGTCAACGGGCCTGCCTCCGTGGTCATTTCCGGCCCCGACGACGCGGTGACCGCGGTCGCCGACCGGCTGCGCGCCGACGGCCGCCGCGTCCATCGACTCGCCGTCTCCCACGCGTTCCACTCCCCGCTGATGGATCCGATGATCGACGAATTCGGAACCGTCGCGGGCGGGCTCGTCGTCGGCAAGCCCACCATCCCGGTCGTGTCGAACCTGACCGGGCAACTGGCCGGCGACGACTTTGGTTCGGTGGCGTACTGGAAGCGGCACGTCCGCGAGGCCGTGCGATTCGCCGACAGCGTCCGGTTCGCGCACTCCGCCGGCGCCACCCGGTTCCTCGAAGTCGGGCCGAGCGGCGGGCTGACAGCGTCGATCGAGGAGTCGCTGCCGGACGCCGTCGTGACCACCACGTCGGCCCTGCGCAAGGAACGCCTGGAGCCGGCGTCGCTGATCAACGCCGTCGCGCAGGGGTTCGTCGCCGGGATGGACGTGGACTGGCGCGGCACGCTCGGCGCGGCCAACTTCGTTGAGCTGCCCACGTATGCCTTCGAACGGCGGCGCTTTTGGCTCGCCGCCGACGGCGCCTCCGCGGACGCGGCCGGGCTGGGGCTGGCGGCCGGCGAACACGCCCTGCTGGGCGCGGTGGTGGAGCTGCCGGCCTCGGGTGGCGTCGTGCTGACCGGTCGGTTGTCGCCGAGCGTGCAAGGCTGGCTGGCCGACCACGCCGTCGGTGGTGTCGTGCTTTTCCCGGGTGCGGGATTCGTCGAGTTGGCGATCCGGGCCGGCGACGAGGTGGGCTGCGGCGTCGTCGACGAGCTGAACCTGGCCGCACCGCTGGTGTTGCCGGCCGGTGGGTCGGTCGCGGTTCAGGTCGTCGTCGGTGGCGCGGACGATTCGGGCGCCCGTTCGGTATCGGTCTTTTCGCGCGCCGAGTCGGGGTCCGGCTGGTCGTTGCACGCCGAGGGCGTGCTGCGCGCGGGGTCCGTGCAACCGGACACGGATCTGTCGGCGTGGCCACCGGTGGGCGCGGTGCCGGTGGATATCGGCGACGGGTACGAGCGGCTGGCCGAGCGTGGCTACGGGTACGGGCCCGCGTTCCGCGGCCTGACGTCCATGTGGCGCCGCGGCGACGAGGTGTTCGCCGAAGTCGCGCTGCCCGAGGACGCCGGGCTGTCGGTGGCCGGATTCGGTGTCCACCCCGCGATTCTCGACGCCGCGTTGCACGCGGTGATCCTGGCGTCGGATAGCGGCGAGCTCCCCCAAGGGTCGATGCTGGTGCCGTTCTCGTGGCAGCGGGTGTCCCTGCACGCGGCGGGCGCGGCGGCGGTGCGGGCGCGGATCGTGCCGGTGGGGGAGTCGGCCGTGTCGATCGAATTGGCCGATGGCTTGGGGTTGCCGGTGCTCTCGGTGGCGTCGATGGTGGCCCGACCGGTGACCGATCAGCAGCTGCTGGCCGCGGTGTCGAGTTCCGGACCCGACCGGCTCTTCGAGGTCGTCTGGTCCGCGCAGCCGCTGTCCGCGGTGCAGCCGGTGGAGGTGTGCGCCTGGGGTACTGAGGGTTTGGAGGAATTCGAGGACACCGCGGCGGTGCTTTTCGAATCGGCACCCGTCGCCGGGGACGTCGTCACCGAGGTACACGCGGCGACGCGCGCGGTGCTGCCGGTGCTGCAGTCATGGCTCTCGCGCGACGGGGCGGGAACGCTGGTGGTGTCGACCCGCGGCGCCATGGCATTGCCGGGGGAGGACGTCACCGATCTGGCGGGCGCGGCGGTGTGGGGCCTGGTGCGCTCGGCGCAGACGGAGCACCCCGGCCGCATCGTGCTCGTCGACACCGATGTGCCGCTGGATTCCGACGCTGTGGCGGCCGTTTTGGCGCCGGCCGAGCCGCAGGTGTTGCTGCGCAACGGGACCGTCTTCACCGCGCGGGTGCACGGCAGCCGCGCCGTCGGCGGCCTGTTGGTGCCGCCCGACGACGGCCCGTGGCGGCTGGGCATGAGCAGCTACGGCACCATCGAGAATCTGCGCTTGGAGCGGATCCCCGACGCCTCTAAGCACGTTGCACCGCTGGGCCCCGGCCAGGTCCGGGTCGCCCTGTCGGCCATCGCCGCCAACTTCCGCGACGTGATGATCGCGCTGGGCCTCTACCCCGATCCGGACGCGGTCATGGGCATCGAGGCGGCCGGCGTCGTTCTCGAAACGGCCCCGGGCGACGGCCGTTTCGCCGTCGGCGACCGGGTCATGGGCCTGTTCCCGGACGGGACCGGGACCATCGCCACCACCGACCAGCGGCTGCTGGTCAAGGTGCCGGCCGGCTGGTCACTGACGGCGGCCGCGACGGCGTCGGTGGTGTTCGCCACCGCCCGCTATGCGCTGGTCGACCTCGCGGGCGTCAAGCCGGGTCAGCGGGTCCTCGTGCACGCCGCGGCCGGCGGGGTGGGCATGGCCGCCGTGCAGCTGGCCCGCCACCTCGGCCTGGAGGTGTTCGCGACGGCCAGTCGGGGCAAGTGGGACACGTTGCGGGCCATGGGCTTTGACGACGACCACATCGCCGACTCGCGCAGCCTCGATTTCGAGGAGAAGTTCCGCACGATCACCGGGGGCCGCGGCGTTGACGTGGTGCTCGACTCGCTGTCCGGCGATTTCGTCGACGCGTCGCTACGGCTGGTCGCCCCCGGCGGGGTGTTCTTGGAGATGGGCAAGACCGACATTCGCGACCCGGAGGTCGTCGCCCGCGACCACCCGGGTGTGCGCTACCGCGCCTTCGACCTCTTCGAGGCCGGACCCGAGCGCATCCAGGAGATGCTCGACGAGCTGGCGGCGCTGTTCGGGGACGACGTGCTGCAACCGTTGCCGGTCACCAGGTTTGACGTGCGGCGCGCGCCGGCGGCGTTGCGGTACCTGAGCCAGGCCCGCCACGTCGGCAAGGTCGTGATGAGCATGCCGGACGCCTGGGTGGCGGGCACCGTGCTGATCACCGGCGCGACCGGCATGGCGGGTTCGGCGTTGGCACGTCACGTCGTAACCCGGCACGGCGCGCGTCATCTGGTGCTGATGAGCCGGCGCGGCCTGGACGCACCGGGCGCGGCGGAGCTGATGACCGAGCTGTCCGCGGCCGGGGCCCAGGTGCAGGTGGTCGCCTGCGACGCGGCGGACCGCGAGGCCGTCGCCAAGGTGCTGGCCGATATCCCGGTGCAGCGACCGCTGTCCGGCGTGATTCACGCGGCCGGGGTGCTCGACGACGCGGTGATCTCGTCGCTGACGCCGGAACGCGTCGACGCGGTGTTGCGCGCCAAGGTCGATGCGGCATGGAACCTGCATGAGCTCACCCGCGACCTCGACGTGTCCGCGTTCGTGATGTTCTCGTCGATGGCCGGGCTGGCCGGAGCGTCGGGCCAGGCCAACTATGCGGCGGCCAACTCGTTCCTGGACGGGCTGGCGGTGCACCGGCGCAACCTGGGGTTGCCGGCGATCTCGCTGGCATGGGGCCTGTGGGACCAGGCCAGCGCCATGACCGGTGCCCTGGGCGCCGCCGACCGGGCCCGGTTCGGCCGGGACGGCATCGTCGCGATGTCCTCCGACGAGGCGCTGGAATTGATGGACACCGCGTTGATCGTCGACGAGCCGTTCATGTTGCCCGCGCACATCGACCTCGCGGCGCTGCGCGTCAAGTTCGACAACGGCACGCTGCCGCCCATGTTCGTCGATTTGATCAACGCGCCGACCCGGCGTCAGGTTGACGATTCGCTGGCGGCGGCGAAGTCGAAATCGGCTCTGCTGCAGCGCCTCGAGGGGCTGCCCGAGGACGAACAGCAGGCGGTGGTGCTGGACTTGGTCCGCTCGAACATCGCCACGGTGCTGGGCAACTCCAGCCCCGAGTCCATCGATCCGGATCGGGCGTTCCAGGAGTTGGGCTTCGACTCGCTGACCGCCGTCGAGATGCGCAACCGGCTCAAATCGGCCACCGGGCTGGGGCTTTCGCCGACGCTGATCTTCGACTACCCGAACTCCGCGGCGCTGGCCGGCTACATCTACCGCGAACTCGTCGGCACGGCGGAGCAAAGCGCCCCTGCCGCCGCGCCCGGTGAGGCCGAGATCCAACGCGTCGTCGGGTCCATTCCGGTCAAGCGCCTGCGCCAGGCGGGGGTGCTGGAGCTGCTGCTCGCGTTGGCGAACGAGGCCGACGGCAGCGGTCCGTCGGCCCCCGCGGCGACGAGCGAAAAGGACATCGCCGACATGGATCTCGACGCGCTGGTCAACGCGGCCTTGAGCGACGATGACGACGATGAGTAAGGGCGCCGCGTGAGAGTTGCGGTCACCGGGGCCAGTGGTGTGCTCGGCCGCGGCCTCGCCGCCCGCCTCCTCAGCCAGGGCCATGACGTCGTCGGCATGGCCCGACGCCGCCCCGAAAGCTGGTCGAGCGCGGCGGAATTCGTCGAGGCGGACATCCGCGACGCGGAAGCGGTCAAGCGCGCCATCGCCGGTGCGGACGTCGTCGCGCACTGCGCGTGGGCAACCGGCAGCGAGCAGGTCAACATCGGCGGCACGCTCAACGTTCTCGAGGCGATCGCCGAAACCGGAACCCGACGAATCGTTTTCCCGTCGTCGGCGCACGTCTACGGCGGCGGGGACGCGCCCAAGACCGAGCATGACCCGAGAACCCCCGTCAGCGCCGACGGCCGGCACCGGGCCCGCGTCGAACGGCTGCTCGAGGATTCGGGCCTGGAATGGGTCGTCATCCGCTCGGCGCTGATCCTCGGCCGGAGCGTCGACAACTGGGTGCGCCGGGCGTTGGCGTTACCGGCGTTTCCCGGCGCGGCGGCCGATCGTCGCATCCAGGTCGTCCACCTCGACGACGCGCTCCGGCTGTTCAACCGGGCGATCGTGGACACCGAAGTCGGCGGTGGCCCAATCAATCTCGCCGCACCGGGTGAGCTGACCTTCCGGCGGGTGGCCGCGGCGCTCGGACGCCCGATCGTGCGCTCGGGCATCCGACCCGCCGAGCTGCGACTCGTGCAGAGTGCCCCGTTCATGGATACCGCGCGGTTGCGCCACCAGTGGGAGTTCCGGCCGGCTTGGAACTCCGCCGAGTGCATCGAGGATTTCGCGGTCGCGGTGCGCGGCCGGGTCAGCGTGGGCAAGCGGGTGGTATCGCTGCCCTGGCGGATGACCAACATCCAGGACTTGCCCACCGTCGACGCCCCGAGCGAGGACGGCGTGAAGCCCAATTGGGCCGGCCCGGCAGGGGATAACGGGGAGTTCGACACCCCGATCGACCCGCGCTTTCCCACCTTCCTGGCCACCAATTTGTCGGAGGCGTTGCCCGGCCCGTTCTCCCCGGCATCGGCCTCGGTGACTGTGCGCGGGCTGCGCGCCGGCGGCGTGGCCATCGCCGAGCGGCTGCGGCCGGGAGGGGTGATCCAGCGCGAAATCGCGATGCGCACGGTGGCGGTGTTCGCCCACCGGCTCTACGGCGCCATCACCTCGGCGCATTTCATGGCGGAGACGGTGCCCTTCGCCAAACCCGCGACGATCGTCAGCAACAGCGGATTCTTCGGCCCCAGTATGGCGTCGTTGCCGGTCTTCGGTGCGGAGCGCCCACGCTCCGAAACCAGCCGGCTGCGAAGGCAACTGCGGACTGTGCGCAATATCGGGGTGTTCGGTGTGAACCTGATCGGCCTGTCCGCCGGATCGGCCGATGACACGAACGAGTTCGTCGCCGATGTCGATCGCCTGGAGCGGCTGGCCGGCGACGACGTCAGCCGGCTCGACGATCGCCGGCTGCTGAGCCTGATTGCGCTGGCGCGCGACGAGGTGGTGCACGGCTGGGTTCTGGCCTCGGCTTCGTTCATGCTGTGCGCCGCGTTCAACGTGTTGTTGCGCGGTTTGTGTGGGCGAGACACCGCCGCGCCCGCGGGACCGGAACTGGTGAGCGCCCGATCGGTTGAGGCGATGCAGCGGTTGGTGCTCGCCGCACAGCGGGACCCGAAAGTGACGGCGCTGCTTGCCGAACCGGGGGAGCGGCTGGGCAAGCTGGCGGTCGAGGCGCCGGAGTTTCACGCCGCGGTGCTGGCCGAGCTGGCGCTGATCGGGCATCGCGGCCCGGCCGAACTCGAGATGCGCTCGACCAGCTACGCCGACGACCCCGAGTTGCTCGTGCGCATGGTGGCCAGGGCGATGAGCGCACCTCCCGCACCGCAGCCGGAGCGTACCCGGATTCCGCTGCGGGCCAAGCCGATTGCCCGCCTGGCCGGACACCAACTTCGCGATCGCGAAGTCCGTCGCGACAAAGTGGTGCGGGCCAACTGGGTGCTGCGCAACCTGATGCGTGAGTACGGGCGCCGGTTGGTCGAGGCCGGAATCTTCCAGACCGCCGACGACGTGTTCTATCTGCTGGTCGACGAGCTCGATGCCCTCCCGGCCGACGTCGGGGGCCTGGTGGCCCGGCGCCGAGCCGAACAGCGCAGGTTGGCCACCGTCGTTCCGCCGACGGTGTTCAGCGGCAGCTGGCAGCCAACCGAGACGACGTCGGCGGCACTCACCAGCGGGGACACCCTGCACGGGGTCGGTGTCTGCGGCGGCCGGGTGCGCGGCCGCGTACGGATCGTGCGGCCGGAGACCATCGACGACCTGCAGCCCGGCGAAATCCTCGTCGCCGAGGTCACCGACGTCGGTTACACCGCCGCCTTCCTTTACGCCGCGGCCGTCGTCACCGAACTCGGCGGCCCCATGTCGCACGCGGCGGTGGTGGCCCGCGAGTTCGGATTCCCGTGTGTGGTGGACGTTGCGGGCGCCACCAAGACTTTGCCGCCCGGCGCGCTTGTCGAGGTCGACGGCACGACTGGCGAAATACAAGTGCTCTAAGCGACGCCTTAGCAGGCTGGGGTCTCCTTGGCGTACCGGCGATGGTCTACGTCAGGCGGGGTCACAACAAATCCGTTTTATCACCGCGAGACATATTGGGCTCGATGTCTCATAGGCATGCGCAGCTCCTGATGATTTTGCGGACAGAAGTGCTTCTCAGCCGTGTGCGGGGCCTTCTCAACTTCGCTGCCAGGTATTGACCGCCTCGCGGCCGGGACTGACTCTAAAGCCACTGCTGTCGGGAAGGTGCGCTCATCTTGAAGCTCGGAAAGGCCGCTGACGGTTCCATCGCATTGTTGTCGCCGATCGTTGCAGCGGGGCGATTAAATGTCGCCGCGGCGCTCCGCACGCGCAGTCGGGGCTACACGGGCTGGACGGGTGCGATCAATACCGACTATGACCCGTTGGACCCGGCCGTCGCGGCGCAGCCCCACGCTGCCTACGACGCCCTGCACCGCAGCGGACGTGTTCACTACAACCCTCGGCGTGCCACATGGATTCTGCACAGACTCGACGACGTCCGCGCAGCCCTATGCGACACAGATCAGGTGACCAGCAGCCATGGAGTGACCCGAGTACGGATGGTCGCCGATCTTGTGGTGGTCACCGACGGAGAACAGCACAGCCGCCTGCGCAAACAAGTCCAGCCGGCATTTACCAAAGGTGCACTGGAGAGTTGGCGCAGCATCATCGATGAGCTTGCCGCCGAACTCGTCGATGACATGATCGCTGCTGGCGACTGCGATGCCGTGCAGCGGCTGACAATCCCGATGCCTCTTCGCGTCATCGCCGCCATCCTCGGCGTCCCCGAGAGCGACATCGCCGACTTCCGCCGGTGGTCAGACGAAGCCACCCAAATCATCAACTTCACCCCTTCGGTGAAAGGCGTTGCGAGTACGGCCCGGTCGATGCGGGCCGCAGTAGCGCTGCGCCGCTATTTCTTGAAACATCTGGCGGAGGGGCACCTTAAGGGATCGGACACCGTCCTCGGCCGCCTGTTGGCGCACAGCGCCGATGGTGCGATGACCGACAACCAGTTGTTCTATATCGCAATCTTGCTTTTGATCGCCGGCAATGAGACCACAACCAACCTTCTCGGGGGGATGCTCCACACCTACGCCCACTACCCCGATCAATACGACATGATCCGCGCCAACCCCGACCTCATCCCTCAGGCCATCGAAGAACACGTGCGCTACACCAGTCCCATTCAAAACCTCTACCGATACACTCGTGCCGACTATCAAGTAGGCGATGTCACCATCCCATCGGGTTCACGCGTGCTGATGTCATTTGGAGCGGCCAACCGCGATCCCCTTGCCTTCGACGACCCAAACACCTTCCGCGCGGACCGAAATCCACGCACCCACGTCGGTTTTGGTTACGGTCCACACCTGTGTCTGGGAGCGCCGCTGGCACGGATGGAGGCGCAAGCCGTTCTCCGTGAACTGGTCAACCGCGTGTCCCGAATCTCGCTCACCGGACCGACAACCTGGTCCACTAACAGCTCGCTGCGTGGCCCCACCCACCTTCCCGTCGTTCTTCACGAGAGGTCGACCCCATGAAGCCCGGACGCACACAATCCGAAAGATGGGCGTTGCTCGGGGGACTGGGACTCATGGCGTCCGGTATCGCGCACCTTCTGTGCCCGAGTGCGTTCGAATCGGTGAATCGAATGGCCTTCACGGACCGCATTCGGGCCCACGTGCTCATCAACGGCAGCATCGAAGCGGGCTTGGGCTTAGCGCTTTTCAATTTTCGCACTCGTCGAGCCGCCGTGGTCGCCACAGTTGTCTACCTGACCTATTTCAATGCGAGCCTGCTGTACAGGCAGCGTGTCCTACGAAGCGGCGGATCAGGTATCGAACTCGAGCGGTAGGCGCGTGGGCCCACTCATGCCGAGAAGTGGCCGCCACGGCGGATTTTCGATGCTCCGCGGATGCGGCAGGCGATGGGAAAGGATCTTGAGCGCCTCGGAGAGTTCTCGCCTGGCAAGGTTGGCGCCGAGGCAGTAGTGCGCGCCACCGCCGAAGGTGAGGATGGGCGGTGGGTCGTCGCGGGTGATGTCGAAGCGGGTGGGGTCTTCGTAGATCGACGGATCACGGTTGGCGGCATAGGTGTTCACGATGATGAAGGTGCCGGCCGGGAAGGTGTGATCGCCGATCGTGACGTCATCGGTGACGCTGCGCAAGGTGCTGCACATCGACGGCGAGTGGCGCATGGTTTCTTCGACGGCTTTCATACCGAGCTCGGGACGGTCGCGAAGTAACGCCCACTGGTCGGGATGCTCGCACAGGACTTGCATCGAAGCCGCCAATTGCGTCCGCGTGGTGTCGGTTCCGGCCACCAGAATGCTGAACGCGAGCATCCGAACCTCACCGGCGTCGAGTCGGTCGCCGCGATCTTCGGCCCGGATGAGTTCGGAGAGCAGGTCGTCGGTCAGGGTCTTGCGCCGATCGGCGATCATCCCGTCGATGTATTCGTCGAAAGCGTCCCAGGCTCTGAGGACCTTGGGTTCTTCCTCGGCCAGATCGCAGTCAAAGCTGACGATCTTGAAGATGTCCTCCGCCCACTTTGAGAACAGCTGCCAGTCTTGCCGCGGCGCGCCCAGCAGGGCACAGATGACGGGGATGGGGTACGGTCGTGCGATCTCCTCGACGAACTCGCAACTCCCTTCGGCGACAACGGCGTCGGCGAGTTCGTTGATGACGGCGTGGATCGTATCGTCCATCCTCGCGGTTGCCCGCGGCGTGAAGGCCCTCGACACGAGCCCGCGCAACCGACGGTGTTCGGCGCCTTCCATACAGAGGATGCTGCGGACGACCCGGTCCCACAGTTCACCTGACGTCACGCCGTGCGCGGTGAGGTGAATGCCCGGGGGAATCCCGAATCGCGGGTCACCCAGCACAGTTCTGGCGAGTTCGTAGGACAGCACTTCGGGTCCCACGGGCCCCAACGCGGTCGGTGCGATCTGCTGGGCGGCGCGAAACTGTGGGTAGATCTCTTGAGGTGTGTCGGTGATGTCGTAGCTCAGCACCGGTAGATCGGCGTCGAAGATGCTCGGCATCGCCGTGCCGAGGGGTTGCTGGGCTGTCATGGAATGTCCGTGGCCAGAAGTGTCAGCGGCAGGCCGCAGACCGACAGGTCGACCTCGTCGAGGTAGGAGCCGTCACCCTCGAAGTGCTGCCGGAATCGCGTTGTCGCGCCGTAGCGTTCGGCGACGGCTTCAGCGGAGGAGGCCGCCGCGACTCCAATTACCACCGTGTACACCCCGTCGCCGTGGCGCTCGAGGAACTCGTTCACGGAAGCGGCGACCTCCCCGGGCGATCCCGGGATGGGGCTGATCAGCTCGATACCGCGATTCCAGTCGAGGTGGATGTCCAACCCGAGTTCTGGCAGCTGAAAATTCTCGAAGGCAAACCCCAGGTCGGTGAACATTTGCGCGGCGGTTGCATGCCGCTCGAGCGCCACGGCGAACACGACGTGATGAAGCAGCGGCGATTCAGGCATGGACGTCTCCCAATCGACAGTTATGCATCCGCGCAAAGTACTCCACGCGGAAGGAGTAGCGGCAGGTCGTTGTAGGTGACGATGCCGGGCGCAGCGGCGACAACAGCGGGTATCGCGGTGATCGCCGGCATCGCGGTGATGGTGAGGCCCAACATGATGTAGTCGTCCAATGTCTCGCCTTGAAAGTCAGGCGGCGGAAGGAAGCTCAATGTCGTCTTGATCGTCGGCTGACCCTGAACTTCGATCGTGTAGCCCATGTCCAGCGGCCAGTCCGGGTCCAACGTTTGGCCCTTGCGCCATCGCCCACGGATCTCGATAACCTCCCGATCACCGATAATCCCTTTCCACCGGACGTCTACGCCGGCGACGCAGCCTTTCGCGATCGTCCAGTCGCCCGGAAGGTGAAGGTCCTCGGTGGTTTGCGCGTAGTCGACCTCGCAGCGCACGTCGTCGAGTTCGGCCCCTAAGGCGTCGGCGATCAGGAGCACGCCGTCGCGGAAGATGCCGGAGCCCTTTTCGGTGATAGCCCTAAGGTCTGGCCGATCGATGGGATAGCCAAAGCCCATGGGGATTTCGGTCGCGGGCGAGTTGTAGATCGTCGTATCAGCGGATTCCAGCATGGACACCTTGTCCACTCGGTCCGAAAGCCCCGCCGACACGATGGCGAACAGTTGAATGAAACCGGGGTTTATGCCGCTGCCGAAGATGGTCGATCCGCCCCGTTCGCAGGCCTCCGCGACCCGCTCGCGTCCCGCACCGAGGAAGTGGCCGGTGATGAACCCGGCCGTCCCCACCACGTTGATGCCCGCCCCGAGAATGCGGACCAGCTCGTCGACGTCGGCGAACATCGGGTTGTAGACGACACAGTCCGGCTTAAGCGCGAGTAAGGCCTCAATGTCGTTGGTGGCCTTCACGTTCAGGGTTTCGATCCCGCACAGCTCGCCGACGTCGCGGCCCGCCTTCTCCGGCGACCACGCGTAGCATCCGACGAGCTCCAGGCCGGGGTTCGAGGCGATCGCCCGCACCGAGCTCTTGCCGACGTTGCCCGTCGTCCACTGAACCACCCGGTACGTCAATGTGGCGCCGCATGCTGTTGGGCGGCCTGGCGGGCGAGTCGTTCGTCGTGAATCCTGACCAGTTCTCGGAACCCGAGCCGGTGGTACTTCGGTATCGGCTGGATGCCCCACACGTCTTGGGCGGTGGCCTTGCCCTCCGCGCCCTCGGGCGGTCCGAACGGCGGGTACGGGTACTTGCACTCCAGGGTGTCGTTGGAGTAGCGAATCTTCAGGAGCTCGCTACAGATTTCGGTGAGGCTGAGCGTCGGGTACCCGTAATAGACCGCCATGAACGGCAACGTGAATGCGCCTTCGATGACCAAGGCCACCAGGCATACCAGGACCGCGCGCTTGATCCATTTGTGCATTCGCGCGTAGTACGGTGTCGTTCCCGGCTCGAGATTTGCAGCCGGTTCTTTTTCGTCGGCGCTTGACGGTGCGGTCATGGCACTGTCCCTTCTAGTCGGTGAAGATTTCGCGGTTGACGGTGTGCAGGTAGGGGATCGCGAGGAAGGGGGTGATGTAGAAGATGTCGTAGAGCCACCAGCCGATGACCGGAAACACCACACCGGCGTAGCGCACGTCGGCGAACATCGTCATGTTGAACACATACGCGGACCAGATCACTACGCCCATCCAGCAGGTGACCACCATCCATTGATGGCCCCACCGCTTCATCTGCAAGAACCCGATCGCCGCGGCCACCCGCATGGAGAAGACCGTGAGGATGAGCCCGGCGACATAGGCCTTTTCGCCCGGCCCCGCCGCGCCGCCAATCCAGAGCTCGTTGTAATGCCAGAAGTAGCCGGCGTCGAACATGTTGCCCCAGCCGACCATCAGCACCCGGTTGATCAACGTGTGGTTGGCGACCAGGTCCAGGGCCCAGCCCAGGCTGTTGAGCATGCCGTCGATCAGCACCAGGTAGCCGATCAGGGTCACGATCATGGGCCGAACCGACAGGCCGGCGCGCAGGGCCTGACGCTGCAACCACACCCCGCGCATGAAAATGGGAAACCCGATCAGGCCCGGGGCCCACATGCCCATCAGGGCGGCGCCGACAATCATCCACTTGTCGGCGCGGCGCTGCGCCTGGCGCGATTCGTCGTGGTGGCCCTCGAGGCTGACGGAGCCGTCGCCTGAATGACGGTTGAGCAGAGGAAGATTCACAGATCCCACCAGCCTCGGGCAAACGACATGTAAAGCTGGATTCCGAACATCACCAGCAAGTAGCCGTAGATGACGATCTGGAAGACGATGAGCGCCCGCTTGCGCTTCTGCTCTTTGAGATCCATGCCGATTGCTCCTTTTCTAGGGCTTTCTAAGGCGACGTGGCCAGGCTGGCTGCCGCGACTTCACGTAGACCGTCGGTGATGGCGCCGTCCGTGCTCAGTGGCGCGAGTATGCAAGCGTCGGCCGCGTCCAATTCGGTTGCGCCGGCTGCGATCAGCTGGGCAGCGGTGACCAGCACCCTGGTGGACGGCGGTTCGAAGTGAAAGGCTTCGTCGGCGGTGCGGATCGCGACCGCGCATGCGACCAGCCGCTGCGCGGTGGCCAGGGGAATCCCGGCTTCGCCGACGATCACCTCGGCCTCGCGGTCGGGCGGTAAGTACGTCATCGCAAGCGTGACGAAACGCTGGCGGAACGAGGGTTTGAGTTCCTTCAGCGAGCTGCGATATGCCGGGTTGTATGAACAGACAAGCATGAAGGTGTCGGGCGCCCGCACGACTTCGCCGGCACGGTCGAGGTATAGCGATCGCCGGTGATCGGTGAGCGAATGCAGGATGGCCAGCGAGTCGTGGCGAGCCTCGACGACTTCGTCGAGGTAGCAGATCGCGCCGGCTTTGACGGCTCGGGTCAACGGCCCATCGGTCCAGACCACATCGCCGCCGGTCACCATGAAGCGCCCGACGAGATCGGAGCTGGTGAGATCGTCGTGGCAACTGATGGTGACCACCGGCCGCTCCAACAGCAGGCCCATGTGCTCGACGAACCGCGTTTTGCCACACCCGGTAGGCCCGGTGAGCATCACCGGGATCCGTTGGCGGAAGGCCTGTTCGAACAGCTGGACTTCGTTGCCGTTTGCAAGGTAGGTATCCGTCATGCGGCGACCAGCTCTCGATGGACATGGGCCAGCACCCGCGGCAGCTCCTCGACACGCCGGATTCGTTGAGAACGACGGGGACCGAACACCTCCGGGAGGGGATCGACTCGGGTCGGTCCAACGCCTACGTAGTACATCGAAACCCCGGCGTCGCTGGCCTCCTCGACCGCGTGTGCGGCATCTGCCCAGGCATAACGGCCCTCATAACCTTCATCGGAGATCAGTCCGTCGCCGATCACGATGAGTAGGCGCCGCTCGGAGGGCTGCTCCAGAAGGCGGTTCGTCAAATGGCGAAGCGGCGCGCCGAGTCGCGTGTAACCGCTGGTCTGAAGTCCGAGGCCGCTCGGCGGCACAAATCGCGGGTCATCGAAGTCCTTCAGGCACCGAACTTCGACGCGGTGTCGGGTGTTTCCGGTGAACATGAAGATTCCGTGGCGCTCGCGAGCACGGTTCATCGCACGCGAAAGTGCATCGGCACAAGCCAATTCCAATCGGAAGATCCGGCCACCGTGCACTCCCAGCGATGAACTACCGTCGAGAAGTAGCGCAGTGGTGACGTCTCGGCCGCTGGGTAGCAGTTCGCGGAAGATTCGGGGTTCGCTCGCCTCGCCGGTCGCCGTGTCGACGTAGTAGCTGACGTATTGTTCGACGTCCAGGTCGGAGCCGTCTTCGAGGCGATTCTGCATCGCGCGATGCGTGTGTTCTTCGAACCATTTTCGAAGGTCGGCGGAGATGGAGCCGGGTTGGCGATCGCGGCTGGTATGTGGCCGCTCGAGAACCGCCACGTGGTCTCGCATAAAACTCTTCGTCCACGCATTCCACTCCGGATAGGGAATGCCGGGTCGATGGTCGGGGGTGATGTCGAAGTCGTTGTCCTGCGGTCGGCTCGGCGGCGGCAGGTTGGGATTGCGGACACCCCCGTCGCCGCCGACGGGAACCGAGTACGGCCGCGGCAGACGCTTCTGCGTTGTCGTCCATGGCATCCTGCCAAAGCTTCGCCGCAACTTGTCGGCCAAACCCTGCGGCATCGTGTAGGCCAGCGGCAGGTTACCCAGCAGCGGGTGCACCGTCAGCGCCTGACCTGTCGCTGCCAACGCAACCGCTCGGTTGAGCATCTCGGGGGCGTCCATGTCACCGGCTTCGGTAGGGAGCTCGGGTAGCACTCGTCTGATCTCGGGCAGCAGCCCTGGCCACCGCGACGCGATCCAGCCGACGGCGACGCCGGCTTCGACAAGCGTGAGCGCCCGCAATTCGCGGTCGGAGAGCTCGTTCAGTCGATATCCGGTGACGCGCTCCTTTGAGGGCGAACATTGCAGGGCCACACCGCATGTGAGTGTTCTGCGTGTCCAGTCGGACAGGGCGGGGTAGGGGACGTGAACGAAGGTGAGCTTCCCGTTAAGCCCGAAGGCGCGCCGGTCACCGGTGACGAGCCGGACACCTTCGCGGCGTTGCTCACTCAGCGCGACCGCCGTGACGGCGCAACTTCGTTCGAGCGCCAGCGCGTGGGCATCGGCGAGTTCAACCATATGTGCCCCGAACCGCTTAGAACGTACCGATGTTGGAGAAGAGCCAATACCAGAACCAAATGATCAGGCCGGTGCCGCCCCAAGCGGCGACATAGCGAAGGATCTCCCATAGATAACCCACAATCTGTCCTCCATGTCGCTTTCAGTCGGTGAAGATTTCGCGGTTGACGGTGTGGAGATACGGGATGGCGAGGAACGGCGTGATGTAGAAGATGTCGTACAGCCACCAGCCGACCACCGGCAGCACGACACCCGCGAAGCGGACATCGGCGAACATCGTCATGTTGAACACGTAGCCGATCCAGATCACGACCCCCATCCAGCAGGTGACGACCATCCATTGATGGCCCCACCGTTTCATCTGCAGGAAGCCGATGGCCGCGGCGATCCGCATCGTGAAGACGGTCAGGATGAGCCCGACCTCCCAGCCCTTTTCGCCGGGGCCCGCCGCGCCGCCGATCCACAGCTCGTTGTAGTGCCAGAAGTAGCCGGCGTCGAACATGTTGCCCCAGCCGTTCAGCAGAACGCGGGCCAGCAGGGTGTGGTTCGCCACCAGGTCAAGCGCCCATCCCACGGTGTTGATGGCGGCGTCGATGATCACGAGATAACCGAGCAACGTGACGAGCATCGGCCGGACGGAGAGCCCAGCGGTTTGCGCCCGGCGCAACGACCGCACACCCCAGAGGAAAAGAGGCAGCCCGAAGACGCCCAAAGCCGCGGTTCCGATCAGCAGGCTGCCGGAGATGAGCCACTTGTCGGCCTGACGCTGCGCGAGCTGCGATTGCTCCGTGTGCTCGTCGAACGTCAGCCCCTGTCGGGCCGGGCCGCGCTGTTGCAGCTTCGGCAGGTTCACAGACCCTCCCCGTCGTCGGCGCCGAGTGACCAGGTGGGTGCACTATAACAGGCTGACTTCAGTCAGCAAAAGGGTATGACGGTTCGCGCTAGGTCGGCGTGCCTGGCGCAGCAACATGACAGCCGCATCGATATCCAGCAGATCTGCTGGGAAGCTCAAGCGGATGCCGCATCTAATTACTGACAGTAGTCAGATTATCGCCGTTGACACGGTATCGGCGAAACGCCTACGCTCAGCGAGCGCTCAGCCATTGAGGCCAAAGGGGTTGCAATGACGCACAAATCGCCGGCCGAGAAGAAATATCGCGTAATCCAGTGGGGCATGGGCAATGTCGGGACGGTCGCGCTGCGTCACTTTGCCCACAATCCCGCGTACGAGGTGGTCGGGGTGCTCTGCAATCGCCCGGAGAAGGTGGGCAAGGACGCCGGCGAACTCGTCGGCGTCGCGCCGATCGGGGTGCTCGCCACCACCGATAAGGCCGCGATCGAAGCGCTTGACGCAGATTGTGTTTTCTACGCGCCGCTGTGGTCGGATCCAGACGAGGTCTGCAGGCTGCTGCGCGCGGGCAAGAACGTCGTCGCCTCGGGCGGCGCGTGGTGGTATCGAACCGAGCACAGCCAGGCCGACATCGACAAGATCGACGCGGCGTGCCACGAGGGCGGTACGTCATTCCACGCCGGGGGTGTCAACCCGGGCTTCGCCGGGGACCTGCTCGTGCTGACGCTGGCTCGCATCGTGAGCCGCATCGAGTCCATCCACATCTACGAGGTGGTGAATTTCGGCAAGGACACCTTGAAGTACCTGCACGAGATGGGGATGGGCAACACTCCCGAGGAGTTCATGGCCGGCCCGAATCTGCTGGGCAACGCCTGGCCGCTGTTCGCGCAATCGATGGCCATGGTGGTCGACGGCCTCGGGAAGACGGTGGACAAGTACACGACGGACGTCGAGCTGGGCACGGCAATTCGCGACATTCCGTACGAAGGCGGGCCGACCAGTGACATGCCGGGCTTTAAGGGCTCGATCAAGAAGGGCACCGTCGCCTCCCAGCATCACAAGTGGACGACGTGGGTCGATGGCAAGCCGCTCATCACCTTTCATGAGATGTACACCATGGACGAATACGATGCCATTGAGCCGCAGCCTGATTGGGGCGGACACTATCACTACCGCATCGTGATCGAGGGCGATGAGCCCACCGAGTTGATCCTTCAAGCGCCGGCCGATCCGCACGGCAATTACCCCAAGCCGGGTTACACCTGGACGGCGATGGGCCCGGCGAATACGGTGCCGGCCGTGTGCGAGGCCGCACCTGGATTCCTCACCCACAAGGAACTCGGGCTGGTGCCGTTGCGCGGCCTGGTCCGCTCGTAGCCGTAAGGGCAGTGGATCAAGGCCGCAAGCTGCGCAACGTCCTCGCCACGTAGTCTTCCAGCAGATCGTGGCCAGTCGGCCAGTGGTTCGTGGTGATCAAGAGCGAGTAGAGACCCAGTAGGAAGAACACCGCACTGTTCATGGGGTTGACTTCCGGATCCGTCTCGCCGCGTTCCTGAGCAAGCGCGATCTCCTGGGCGACCAAGACGACCAGGGGGTGGTCCCTGCCGTCTTCGGTAGGCGGACGGGTTTGGGAGAAGTGCAGCGCGAGAAAGTCATTGAAGAGCAGATAGCCCAGCCGGCGTTCCAGTCCGACCACGACGCGGACCGCCTCGTGAAGCGCGCCCGCAAGATCGTGCTCGTTCTTCAAGAATTGCGCGAACTGCTTGGCGATGCGGTCCTCTTCGCGGCGTTCCAGCTCCAGCAGCACGTGCTCTTTGGTGGGAAAGTGAAAGAAGAAGGTGCCGTGGGCGACTCCCGCGGCGGCCACGATGGCGCTGACATCGGCCTCTGCCATTCCCGCGCGGGCGAACTCCGCGATCGCGGCGCCCATCAACCGCTCTCGCGTCTGCAAGCGCTTGGCTTCCCGCGCAGACACCCGGTCCGTCACAGCCATTTCTTTCCTCACGGTTGACCCGACTCATACCAGAGCAGCGAGGCTAACAGATCATTATGCCGTGTTCCGGTCAAAAAGGCTTGCACAACTTGATCACTATGGGTACAGGGGCGCCGCGACAGATACCGATCGTGGAAATTCGTTGACTTTAGTCAGCTAGGTTCATAGATTGAACGACGCACACCTCACGCGCGGCCAAAGGAGCTCGGCATGGCGTTGGAGCAGTTCCGGCTGGATGGACAGGTCGCGATCGTCACGGGCGCCGGGAAGGGTGTCGGGGCGGGCATTGCGCGCGTCTTGGCGGAGGCCGGGGCCACGATTGTCGGGACCGCGCGTACCGAGGCGGATATCGTTGGCACGATTAAGGGTATCGAGGCCGCGGGCGGCAAGGGGCTGGCGCTGGTCGCCGATGCGATGAGCCGTCCCGACGGTGAGCGCGTCGTCAACACCGCGATGGAGCGCTTCGGCCGCATCGACATTCTGGTCAACAACGTCGGCGGCTCCACATACGCGCGGTTTCTGGACATCACCGACGAAGACTTCCGGCACACGTTCGACTGGTGCGTCACCTCCGCGTTCATCATGAGCCAGCTGGTGGCCCCGCACATGCTGAGTGCGGGGCGCGGTTCCATCGTGAACATCTCGTCCGGTTCGGCGCGCTTCGGCATTCGCGCGCTGACCGCCTACTGCGTGGCCAAGGGCGGCCTCGAAGCGCTCACCCGCGCCATGGCACAGGAACTCGCGCCGAAGGTTCGCGTCAACGCCATCGCCCTTGGTTCGTTCGCCACGGATGGCCTGAAGGGCAGCCTCGACCTGATGCCCGGGTCGCTGGAGAAGATGCAAGAGGCCACCCCCCTGCATCGGCTGGGCGACGTCGAGGACCTCGGACGGCTCACCGTGTATCTGTGCACGCGCGATTGCTACGCGACGAACGCGACGTTCCACGTCGACGGCGGCATCGACTCGAACAATTCGCCGCTGCCGATACCGGACTACTGATCTCGCCTGACATGATCGGTCATCATCCCTCGCTGTAAGGATCGGGCTAACAGTGCGCAGAGTCATTCAATTCTCGACCGGCAACGTGGGGCGGCACTCGTTGCGGGCCATCATCGGCAGGCTGGACCTCGAACTGGTCGGGGTGCACGCCGCCGGCACCGAAAAGATCGGTCGGGATGCCGCCGAGCTCTGCGGACTGGAACGGCCCACGGGCATCGTCGCCACTGACGACATCGACGCCCTCGTCGCCCTCGGAGCCGATTGCGTCGTGTACACGGCGCAGGGCGAGACCCGGCCGATGGAGGCCATCGAACAAATGGCTAAGTTTCTGGCGGCGGGCGTCAACGTGGTTGGCACGTCACTGGTCTGGCTGGTGACGCCGCACCAAGCCGACGACTGGTTACGGGTGCCGCTGGAGCGCGCCTGTGCGGCCGGCAACACCTCGCTGTACGTCAACGGCATCGACCCCGGCTTCTCCGGCGACACGTTGGTGCATTCGGCGGTCAGCCTGACCACCCGCGTCTCGTCGATCACCGTGCAGGAGATCTTCGACTACGGGAACTACGATGACGCTGAGTTCACCGGTGCCGCAATGGGTTTCGGAACTACGGCGGACGACGAGCCGGCGATGATGTTCCTGCCCGGGGTGATCGTCGCGATGTGGGGCGGCCAGGTACGCAGTCTGGCCGACCATCTCGACATCAAACTCGACGATGTGCGCCAGCGCGTCGAACCGTGGTACACACCCGAGCGCATCGACTGCACGATGATGACGGTGGAACCGGGGCAGATGGCCGCGGTCCGGTTCGCCACCGAGGGCGTGCTCGACGGCGAACCGGTCATCACCCTCGAGCACGTGACCAGACTGACCACCGCCGCCGCGCCCGACTGGGAGTTCCCTCCCGAGGGTCACACCGGCGTACACCGTGTCGTCGTGGAGGGCGAACCGCGGGTGGAAATCAACACCCACGTTTCCCATCCTCTTTTCGATTCCACCGATGCCGGCTGCATCTCGACCGCGGGCCGTGCCGTCAATGCGATCGACTGGGTGTGCCGCGCGCCGCAAGGGCTGATCGCCGTGGAGGACATCCCGCTGTCCGCGACGATGCGCGGCCTGATGTGGAACGAGCGTTAGGTGCGCCTTGCCGGTAAGCGCATTCTGATCACCGGCGCCGCCCGCGGCATGGGGCGCAGCCACGCACTGCGGCTCGCCGAGGAGGGCGCGGACCTCATCCTGGTCGACATCTGCCAATCGCTGCCGCAGATCGAATATCCCTTGGCCACAAAGGAAGACCTCGACGAAACGGTACGGCTGGTTCGGGAGTCGGGCCGGCGCTGCGTCAGTCATATCGTCGACGTCCGCAACGATGAGGCGCTGCGCGAGGCCGTCGATGACGGTGTTGGCGAATTGGGCGGCCTGGATGGTGCAGTGGCCAACGCGGGCGTGTTGACGGTGGCGGCGTGGGACAAGACCACCGCGGAGCAGTGGCGCACGGTGGTCGACGTGAACCTGATCGGCGTGTGGAATACCTGCGCCGCCGCGATACCGCACCTGCTCGAACAAGGCGGCGGCAGCCTGGTCAACATCAGCTCGGCCGGCGCTCTCAAGGGATTTCCGCTGCAGACGCCCTACACCGCGGCGAAGTACGGCGTCGTCGGCCTGACGCTGGCCCTGGCCAATGAACTGGCGGCACAGAACATCCGGGTGAATACCGTGCTTCCCACCGGTGTCCCGACCGGGATGGTTCCACCGTCGTTCGGGCCGCTCCTGGGCGAGCAGCGCTCCGACCTGATCCCGATCTTCGTCAACGCGATGCCGACGCCGGCCGTCGAGCCGGCCGACGTCAGCAACGCGGTGTTGTATCTGCTATCCGATGAATCCAGGTACGTGACGGGGTTGCAGTTCAAGGTCGACGCGGGCGTGACCATCAACTGAATTGCTCACAGCGGCCAGCTGTTCGGCCCGACGTCATAGCGCAGCGCGGCGGCGGGAGGCAATGGCTTACGTCCGTCCACCGAAATCGCATCGATGACGAGGGCGACATAGCGTCGCCAGCCGTCGCTGCCCGCATCCATCGTCGACAGCACGCTGAAGAGCATCGCGACCAGCCGCGGCAGGTCGTCGGCGACCAGGTCGGCGCGGATGCTGCCGACGCGCTGGCCTTCCCGGGCGAGCTCGCCGAGCGCCTCGTTGAGCGAAACCGAAATGTCGGACGTCAGCGATCCGGCCCGTCGCGCGGCGGTCAGCAGGTTGTGTTCGCGGGCCCCCAGCGATATCGCCGCTTCGATCAGTTCGGTAAGACCGCGTAGCGGGTCGTCGGCACGCCGGGCGCTGTCGATCACCGGCGTCAGGTCCTCGGCGATGCTCTGATCGAGGGCGGCCCGGACCAGATCGGCCTTGGCCGGAAACCTGCGGTAGAGGGTTCGTTCACCCACTCCGGCGCGACGGGCGACGGCTTCGACGGGTGCATCCGGTCCGAGCTCGCCGTATACGGCTCGCGCGGCGCGCAGTATGCGCGCGGCATTGCGGGCGGCGTCCGCCCGCAACGGCCGGTCCTCAACGGCGGTCACCCCGACAGCTTAACTGACGGTTGACTGCCAGTTAGGTGTAGCTCTAGGCTCACAAATTGACAGCTCGCTGCCACTTACCAGGAAACGCCGGTGATGCCAACAACTTCCGAATCCCGCCCTGACGTCGACCTTCCGGTGCTACCTGCGGCCCGGGCCGCGCGCTGCCCCCTCGCGCCGCCACCCGAATTCGCGGGCTGGCGCGAAGAGCCGGGCCTCCGCCGGGCGATGTTCCAGGGCAACCCGGTCTGGGTGGTCAGCCGCTACCGGGACATCAGAGAGGCGCTGGTCGATCCCCGCCTGTCCGCGAAGACCATTCCCGACGCCATCATGCCCAAGGACGCCGACAACAAGGTCCCGGTGATGTTCGCGCGGACCGACGATCCCGAGCATCAGCGGTTGCGGCGCATGATGACCAGCAACTTCACCTTCAGGCGTTGCGAATCGATGCGGCCACAAATTCAGGAAACGGTTGATTACTATCTCGGCCGAATGGTCGAGGGTGGAGCGCCGGCCGACCTGGTCCGTGAATTTGCCTTGCCGGTGCCATCTTTGGTGATCGCGTTGCTGTTGGGGGTGCCGCCCGAAGACCTCCAGATTTTCCAACGCCACACCACGACTGGGCTCGACCAGAGGTCCACCGACGAGCAAAAAGGCCAAGCCTTCGGGGCGATGTACGCCTACATCGAGGAGCTGGTGCAACGCAAGGAGCGCGAACCCGGGGACGATTTGATCAGCCGTCTGGTCACCGAATACGTGGCGACGGGCCAACTCGACCATGCCACCACGGCCATGAACAGTGTGATCATGATGCAGGCCGGCCACGAAACCACGGCCAACATGATCTCGCTGGGAACGGTTGCGCTGCTGCAGCATCCGGACGTATTTGAGCGACTCGGACACACCGACGACGCCGCCGTCGTCGCCAACATCGTCGAAGAGCTGATGCGCTACCTCACCATCGTGCACAGCCAGGTCGATCGTGTCGCGACCGAAGATCTGATCATCGGCGGTCAGCTGATCCGTGCGGGAGAGTTCGTCCTGATGAACCTGCCCGCGGGGAACTGGGATGCCGAGTTCGTCGACAATCCGGAATCATTCGACCCCGACCGAAACCCTCGGGGGCACTTGGGTTTCGGGTACGGCGTGCATCAATGCATCGGGGCGAACCTCGCCCGCGTCGAAATGCAGGTCGCGTTCGCCACGCTGGCGCGCCGCCTACCCGGCCTGAAGTTGGCGGTACCCGCGGATCAGCTGAGGTTCAAAGAGGCCAACATCTACGGCATGAAAGAACTTCCGGTCAGTTGGTGACCAACGAGCTGCGGTTCGACGAGCAGGTCGCCGTGATCACGGGTGCCGGCGGCGGGCTGGGGAGGCAATACGCGCTGCTGCTCGCATCACGCGGCGCGCGCGTCGTCGTCAACGACACCGGTGGGTCGGTGACCGGTGATGGCTCCGACGGTGAGGCGGCACAAGCTGTCGTCGACGAGATCCGTGAGCTGGGTGGCGATGCCGTCGGCGACGCCCACAGCGTGACGACTCCCGAAGGCGGACAGGCGATCATCGATACCGCCATGCGCGCCTGGGGGCGGGTCGACATCGTGATCAACAACGCCGGGATCGTCGGTGACGCGCCGTTCGCGGACATGACCGCCGACCGGCTCGAACCGCTCATCGACGTCCACCTCAAGGGCGCGTTCCACGTGACGCGACCCGCATGGAACCTCATGCGCGAACGCCGGTACGGCCGGATACTGAACACCTGCTCAGCGGCGGGAATCCTTGGCGCCGAACGCATGAGCAACTACGGCGCGGCGAAGACCGGACTGATCGGATTCACCCGAGTGCTGGCGGCCGAAGGGGCGGGGCACGACATCAAGGTCAACGCCATCGCGCCCATCGCCTACACCCGGATGCTGGCGCGCGAAGTCGAGCACGCGACCGGACAGCAGCCCGCCGAGCACGAGGCGGCGGCCCAGGCTGTGCTCGATGACCTTGTCGGCCAATACCTTCAGAAGCTGGACCCCGCGCTCGTCGCGCCGGTGGCGGCCTTCCTGACGCACCGCGAGTGCCCGGTTTCGGGCGAGATCTACACGGTCGGCGCCGGGCACGTCGCCCGCTTCTTCATCGGCAGGACAAGGGGTTTCTACCGTCCCGGGCTGTCCGTCGAGGACGTGCGCGATCACCTCGCCGAGATTCGCGACGAGGCGGGCTACACCGTCCCCGGCGGGCCTGCGGATGAGATGACGGAGCTGTTCGCGGCCGTCAGCGACCGACCGGGCTAAGGGTCACGCGGGCTTCTGGAACTGGCGCCAGACCACAAAACCGATGGCCACCACCACGCCCGCGATCAGAGCGAACAGCACGGTCTGCAGGGCATCGATCGCGAACCAATTAGGGTCGTACGAGTCGGCGCCCCGGACACACTCGAAGTCCACGTTGGTTCCCGACTGGCCGGGCTTGTAGCTGTAGTGCGAGGTGTTGTAGGTCAGCTGGTAGCCGCCGTCGCACACGATGGGACTCGTCCACAACGCGGTCGACGGCATCGATGCGGTGAGCGCCGCGGCGCCGCCGACGCAGAGACCGATGGTCCCGGCGATCGCCCCGAAACGGTTTGCCCACACGCGTCCGTCACGTTCGCGCCGGCCGCCGAACGTGGCTTGGCGCCTCGAGCCGACCTGTTGCGCAAAGCCCGTCGGCGGGCCCATGAAGGCCGGCGGGGCGTATTCCGGTGCGGCGCCCTGTCCGGAATACACCACCGAGTGCCCCACCTTGAACGTCGCCTTGCCGTGCTTGAAGATGTTGTCGATCTGCTCCTCCGACAGACCCGCCTGGGCCGCGGCTTGCATGAACGCGGCCCGATGCTGAGCCATCTCGGGCCCGGACGGCCCGCCGGGGCCGGCCGGTCCGCCGGAGCGCAAACCCTCCCACAACGACTCCGCGTACTGGCGGGCGCGCTCGTCGCCAGCCTCGCTCACGCCCGTTTGCACCGAGAAAAACGACGGCGGCTGCCCCGCGCCGGGGTTCTGGCCGGCGGCCGCCTTGGCCTCGGCCAGTTGACGTTCCAGCTCGGCGATGCGCTTTTGCTCCGCGAGCTGACGTTCCAGCTCGGCGATGCGCTTTTCGGGATCGTCGGGGTCCATCGGCAAATGGTCCCACGCCGAAACCGCGGTTGCAGCAAATTCAGCAGCCGAACGCGGCGCCGACCCCGTCCGGCGGTGGCACCGGCTTCAGGCACCCGAACGGCTGGATGCCGGCGGCGGCGAACCGCACCGCTGACTGGTGGGCGTAGTTCACGCAGAAAAGGCCCGAATCGTCGGCGCGGCAGCGATAGTCGCCGAACGACAACGAATCGCCGTTCGCCAATTCGGGTCCGTTGCCGTTGAGGAACGGACCGGGATCCGCGCGCGCCGACCCCACCTGAAGGTTCGTCCCGTCGAAGTCCACCCAGCCGCCCTTCCAATCGCCGTAGGCCGTGTCCGGGCGGGGCGGGGGATTGGTCAGGGCAACCAGACAGGCCAGCGTGGCGCCGGTGTGCTTGGAATCGGTCATGCAGGACACCTTGCCCCCTTGAGCGGTCAGGGCGATGTCGTTGCCGAGCGGTGTGGTCGCGCCCTCCCGGGCGGCGCTGTGATAACGACCGGGATCCGCCGGGTGAGCTGCCTCGATCCAGGCGATGACGGCGGAGATCGCGGCGCCGGCGGCCGGTGCGCCGGACGGCGCCGGAGGTTTGCTGCCCGACGCTCCGGCCGATGTGGTCGCGGGGGGCTGCGCGCTGGTCTGCGGCTGCCCCGAGTTGTCGCCGAGATGCGAGCATCCGGCGATCAGCAATGGCACGGCGACCAGCGCGGCGATCCGCATCCAGCCAGGCTAGCCGCCACACCCGGCGATTCGATCGCTAGCCGCGCAATACCGGCGCAGTCTCGGCTACCGTCACTGGTATGCATGAGCGCATCGTTCGCGCCCGCACCACCGCCGGCATCGTCGAAGGCTTCACCCGCGACGGCGTAAACCGCTGGCGGTCCATCCCTTACGCCCGCCCGCCGGTGGGAGCCCTGCGATTCCAGGCGCCGCAGCCCGCGCCGCCGTGGTCGGGCGTGCGGCACTGCCACGGCTTCGGCAACTGCGCGCCCCAGCAGCGCCGCTACACCTTGCTCGGTGTCGGCCGCTACCAGCCGATGAGCGAGGACTGCCTCACCCTCAACGTCGTCACCCCTGAGGCCACGGCCTCGGACGGGACTGACGAGCCGCTGCCGGTCATGGTCTTCGTCCACGGTGGCGGCTACATCATGGGCAGCTCGGCCACCCCGCTCTACGACGGCGCCGCGCTGGCGCGCCGCGGTTGCGTGTACGTGTCGGTCAACTACCGCTTGGGCGCGCTGGGATGCCTGGACCTGTCGTCGCTGTCGACGCGCGATACCCAAATCGAGAGCAACCTGTACCTGCGCGACCTGGTGATGGCGCTGCAGTGGATCCGGGACAACATCGCCGAATTCGGCGGAGACCCCGGCAATGTCACGATCTTCGGCGAGAGCGCCGGCGCCTGCATCACCTCCACGCTGTTGGCCGTGCCCGCCGCCGAAGGCCTTTTCGCGCAGGCGATCTCGGAAAGCCCGGCGTCAGGTTTGGTGCGGTCGCAGGAGATCGCCGTCGAGTTCGCCAAGCGCTTTGCCGGGCTGCTCGGCGTGCGCCCGCAGGACGGCGCGCACGCGGTGATGCAGGCGTCCGCGGCGCAACTCGTGGAAACGCAGCACCGGCTGATCGACCAGGGCATGGAAAGCCGGCTGGGCGCGTTCCCGATCGGCCCGGTCGTCGGCGACGACGTCCTGCCCCTCGACCCCGTCGAGGCGATGCGGTCCGGCCGGGCGCACAAGGTGCCTCTCATCGTGGGCACCAACGCCGAAGAGGGCCGCCTGTTCACCCGCTTCCTCAAGATGTTGCCGACGAACCAATCGATGATCGAAGAGCTGCTGGCCGACACGGAACCGGCCGCCCGCGAACGCATTACCGCCGCCTACCCCGACTACCCGTCGCCGTCGGCCTGCATCCAGCTCGGCGGCGACTTCGCGTTCAGCTCGGCGGCCTGGCAGATCGCCGAGGCCCACGGCAACCACGCGCCCACCTACCTCTACCGCTACGACTTCGCCCCGCGGACGCTGCGCTGGTCGGGCTTGGGCGCCACGCACGCCACCGAGCTGCTGGCCGTCTTCGACGTCTACCGCACCCGGTTCGGTGCGCTGCTGACCGCCGCCGCCGACCGGCGCGCGGCGCTGAAGGTCAGCAACCACGTGCAGCGCCGGTGGCGGTCCTTCAGCCGCACGGGTTCGCCGGGCGACGACTGGCCCGCGTACACCCGCGCCGACCGCGCCGTGATGGTGTTCGACCGCAAGAGCCGGATCGAGTTCGACCCGCACCCGCACCGCCGGATCGCCTGGGACGGCTTCTCACTTGCGAACTGACCTGGCACGCTAGACCCTCATGCACGCCGACACCGAGCAAGTCATCGAGCGACCCGAGAACCTCACCGCCTCCTGGCTGGCCGCCGCGATCGGCTCCGGACCCATTGCCGAATTCGCCGTGGAACGCATCGGCACCGGACAGATGAGCGAGTGCTACCGCGTTCGGATCACCTATGTCGATTCCGAAGCCGCGGGGCCGGAGTCGGTGGTGCTGAAGGTCGCGGCCTCCGATCCGGTGAGCCGGCAGACGGGGTCTGCGCTGGGCCTCTACGAGCGTGAAGTCCGCTTCTACGGCGACATCGCGCCCCGCCTGGGCGGGCCGATAGCGCCGTGCTACCACGCCGCCGTCGACACCGCCACGGGCGTGTTCGACCTGCTGCTCGGTGACGCCGGGCCCGCCGTCGTGGGCGACGAAATCGCCGGTGCCACACCGGAACAGGCCCGCATCGGCGTCGTCGAGCTGGGGCGGCTGCACGGCCCGCTGCTCGGCGACCCGGCGCTGGCCGACGCGCCGTGGCTCAACCGCGAAACGCCGCTCAACCAGGCGATGATCGCGTCGCTGTATGCCGGCTTCGTCGATCGGTACGGCGACCAGATCGCGCCCGAGCACCGCGTCGTGTGCGAGCGCCTGGTCGCCGCGTTCGACGGTTACATCGCGGCCGAGTCGGAGCCCCACCGGATCCGGGGCCTGGTGCACGGCGACTACCGGCTGGACAACATGTTGTTCGGCACCGAAGGGGCCGACCGCGCGCTGACCGTCGTCGATTGGCAGACGGTTTCCTGGGGACCGGCATTCACGGACCTGGCGTACTTCCTCGGCTGTGCGCTGCGGGCGCAGGATCGTCGCGACCACTACGACGAATTCCTGCGCGCCTACCACGACGCGCTGGGCCCGCAGCCGCCCGTCAGCCTGGCCGAGGTCGCCGAAGGGGTTCGGCGCCAAAGCTTCTTCGGCGTGATGATGGCCATCATCTCGTCGATGCTGGTGGAGCGCACCGACCGCGGTGACCGGATGTTCATGACGATGTTGCAACGCAACTGCGCACACGTGCTCGACACCGATGCGTTGGCGACCCTGCCCGCCGCGACCAAGCCGGAGCCGCTGCGGCCGTCGGAGGACGACGAGCTCGCCCACGATCCGACCGACGAGCCGTTGTGGAGCGAGAGCTGGTACGCCGACTTCGCCGACGCGGCACAGGGATTGGGCGGCTGGTTTCGCCTCGGCCTGATCGCCAACCAGCAGCACGCCCTGGTGCACGTGCTGCTGTGCGGCCCCGACATGGCGACCGTCGCCGTCGACGCCGAGATCCCGCTGCCCGCGGACCCGTGGGTGTTGCGCACCGACGCCTTCGAGCTGGGCCACTCCACCGGCGTCCCGCTGCAGACCTATCGGGTCGACGTGCGCGCGCAGGCCCAGGCCTATCCGGATCCGTCGGCCTTGTTGCGCGGCGAGCCGGGCACTGAAGTCGAAATGGCGATGAATTTGGAGTGGGCCACCGACGGCGCACCGTACAAATACCGGCTGACGACCCGCTACGAAATCCCTTGCCGCGTCTCGGGAACCGTCACGATCGGTGACACCAGCTACCGCGTCGACTCGGTTGCCGGGCAGCGCGACCACTCGTGGGGCGTGCGCGACTGGTGGAGCATGGACTGGATCTGGAGCGCGCTGCACCTCGACGACGGCACCCATCTGCACGGCGTGAACATCCGCATCCCGGGCGCGCCCACGTTCAGCATCGGCTACGTGCAGGACGCCGCACACAACGTGACCGAGCTGGACACCGTCGCCTCGCGGGAATCCTTCGCGGACAACGGGTTACCGCTGAACGCGACCGTGGACCTGCGCCCCGGTGACATCACCGCGGACATCGAGGCGCGCGGGCACGCCCCGGTGCGCATGCTCGCCAAGGATGGGCGCGTGAGCCAGTTCCCGCGCGCCTGGGTCGGCGTCAAGACCGCGGACGGACGCAGCGGTGTCGGTTGGGTGGAATGGAACCGCAACCTCGCCGAATAGCGGCCGGGCTACCCGTCGTGGTGATGGGTGTCTCGGGATCGGGCAAGTCGACGGTGGGGGCGGCGCTGGCCAGACGGTTGGCGGTGCCCTTCATCGACGCCGACACCCTGCACCCGCCGGCGAACATCGCGAAGATGACCGCCGGTGAACCGCTGGACGACGACGATCGCCGGCCCTGGCTCGAACGCGTCGGGGAGTGGTTGGCCGACCACCGCGACGGCGCCGTGGCGAGCTGCTCGGCGCTCAAACGCAAATACCGCGACCAGCTCCGCGCCCACTGCCCCGAGGTCGAGTTCCTGCATCTGGCCGGTTCACCCGAACTGATCGGTGGCCGGCTGGCCGCGAGGTCGGGCCATTTCATGCCGGCCGCGTTGCTGCGATCCCAGTTCGACGCGCTCGAACCCCTCGGCGCCGACGAGCGGGGCAAAACCATCGACGCAAGCCAACCGGTCGAGGCGATCGTCGACGCCTACGTCGCGGGTGGCTGACCCAGGTACGCGAGCGCGACGTCCGCGCCGCCTCGTGTAGCATTGTGCTACATTCTGTTACGAAGTGCTGCAGGGGCGGAGGAAGGTCATGGCAGAGGCTCTCGATCGCGTCACGCGCGTGGCCGCGGACCTGATGGACAGCGCGGCGTCCGAGGGCGCCCGCCAGAGCCGTTCGGCCAAGCAGCAACTCGACCATTGGGCGCGGGTCGGTCGGGCGGTATCCAGTCAGCACACCAGCTCCCGGCGGCGGGTGGAGGCGGCGTTGGCCGGTCACTTGGCGACCGGCGACCTCACCGTCGAGGAGGGCGTCGTGTTCAACGCCGAGATCTCGGCCGCCATCGAGGAAAGCCTGGCGCGCACCAATTACGGGGCGGCGCTGGCCGGGCAGGGGATCACCACGGTGGCCCTCAACGACGCCGGTGAGATCGTCGAGCACCGGCCCGACGGCACCGAGGTGGTGCTTTCGGACAAGCGCTGACCGCGCGGGACGATGAACCGCCTGGACCTGGTGGTCGGGCCGAACGGCGCCGGCAAGTCGACATTCATCGCGTTCACCCTCTCGCCGCTGTTGCCCCGAAGCCTCGTCGTCAACGCCGACGAGATCGCCCGCCAGCGCTGGCCCGAGGACCCCGCCTCGCACGCGTATGACGCCGCGGAAATCGCCGCCGGCACGCGCGCCAAGTTGATCGAGCTGGGCAGGTCTTTCATCGCGGAGACCGTCTTCTCGCATCCCTCGAAGCTGGAGCTGATCCGCAGCGCGCACGGCGAGGGCTTCACCGTCGTCCTGCACGCGCTGCTCGTCCCGGAAGACCTTGCCGTCGAACGGGTTAGGCACCGGGTGGCGGCCGGCGGACACCACGTACCCGAGGACAAAGTCCGTCAGCGGCACCGCCGGTTGGGGGCACTCGTCGCGGGCGCCATCGCCCTATCGGACATCGCGACCGTCTACGACAACACTCGCCTGCGCGGCCCACGCATCGTCGCCCAATTCAGCGGCGGCGAGGTGGTCGGCTCGCCCGACTGGCCGCAGTGGGCACCGAAGGAGCTGTCGGCACGCTGGCCGAACTGAATGCGGTTACCAAAGGCGCCGGCGGCGACGAGTCGGGAGCCCGTCGCCCACCCGGTCCCGGGCGGTGTCGGCCAGTTCGCTGCCGCGCGCGGCCGCCGTGTTGGCCAACTCGATGCCGCGCAGCCGCGCGATCTCGGCGAGCTCCGCGCCGCGGTCCCGCGCCTCTTCGGCGAGTTCCTCGCCGCGTTTGCGCGCCTTCTTCGCCAGGGGTGCGCTCTTTTCGGCGGCCGTGCTGGCGAGTTCTTCGCCGCGTTTGCGGGCCTTCTTCGCCAGGGGGGCGCCCTTCTCCGCGGCAGTGCTGGCCAGTTCGCGGCCGCGTTCGAGGGCGGCCTCGGCGTACGGGGCGCCTCGTTCGGCGGCGGTGCTGGCGAGTTCGCGGCCGCGTTCGAGGGCGGCCTCGGCGTACGGGGCGCCCCTTTCGGCGGCGGTGCTGGCCAGTTCGCGCCCGCGCTCGGCGCCGACCTGCAGGCCGTGCACGATCTTTTCGCCAAGTTCGCCGTCGTCAGACCCGGGCAGCGCCGACGACACCCGCTCGGAGAGCCGTTCCGCGGCCCGACGGCCCCGCCAGCCCAGGGACGGCTTGCCCGCCGTATCGGCGGACGCGATGATCAGCCCGCCCACCAGGCTGAGGTCGGTCAGAAAGTCCTTGCGCTTCTGGGCTTTCAGCTGCGGGTCGCTCTCGCTCCAGAACATGTGCGCGCCGAGGTTGGCGGGCAGCACGGTGAAGGCAAGCGCGGCCGAGGCGACGCGGGGCGCCTTGCCGATGGCGAGCAGCAAGCCGCCGCCGATCTGGACGGCCGCATTGATCTGAGCGAACGTCTGGGGGTCGCTGGGGATGCTGCTCCCCACCGGATCCGGCAGGGCGCGAAGACCGTCGACCGCCGGCGCCGCGGCTTCGGCCGCCGGCTTGGGATTGAGCAGCGAGTCGATTCCCTGGCCGATGAACACCGCCGACAACAGGGGCCTCGCGATTCTGCGGATCAACATGGCAGCTGGGTTACCCGGCCGACCGGGCGGCAAACCGCCGGGAGCCGCGCCCAGTCAAAGGTCCTGCTCGCGGCCGCCAGATCAAGCCCGGCGATAGGGTGGAGCGCGTGCGGGCGTTGATCGTCGTCGACGTGCAAAACGACTTCTGCGAGGGCGGCTCGCTGGCTGTGGATGGTGGTGCGGCGTTGGCTTCCGCCATCACCGGGTACCTCGCCGACGAGCCCGGTTACGACCACGTCGTCGCGACCGCGGACTTCCACATCGATCCCGGCGACCATTTCTCCGACCGCCCGGACTACCGGTCGTCGTGGCCCCCGCATTGCGTCGCGGACAGCCGCGGCGCGCAGTTTCACCCGGGCCTCGACACCCGCCGCATCGAGGCGGTGTTCCGCAAGGGCGACTACGCCGCGGCGTACAGCGGCTTCGAGGGCGTCGACGACGAGGGGACCCCACTGCTCGAATGGCTGCGTCGGCGCGGGGTCGACGAGGTCGACGTGGTCGGCATCGCCACCGACCACTGCGTGCGGCGGACCGCCGAGGACGCGGCGAGGGCCGGCCTGACCACCCGGGTGCTGGTGGGTCTGACCGCGGCCGTGGCGGCGGACTCGGCAGCGGAAGCGCTGAGGGAGATGCGGACCCTCGGCATCGAGCTGGTTGGCGGCCCGTGATGGTGGTGCCACTGGATCGCGAGCACCTGCTCGCCGCGGTGGAACGCTCGCCGCAGGCCGCCGCGGCGCACGACCGCGCCGAATGGGTGGGGCTGTTCACCGGCGACGGCCGCATTGAAGACCCGGTGGGATCGCGCCCACACGTGGGGCATTCGCAGATCGGCCGCTTCTACGACACCTTCATCGGCCCCCGCGACATCAAGTTCCACCGCGACCTCGACGTCGTGGTGGGCACCGCGGTGCTGCGCGACCTCGAGCTCGAGGTGTCGATGGGCTCGAGCGTGACCTCGAACGTGACCTCGAACGTGACGATGTACATACCCGCCTTCCTGCGTTACGACCTCCGAGAAGACAACGGCGAGTGGAAGATTGCGCACTTGCGGGCCTACTGGGAATTGCCGGCGATGATGCTGCAGTTCCTGCGGGCCGGGTCGCGGGCGGCGTCGCCCGCCGTGGCGCTGTCGCGTGACTTGTTGGCCAATCAGGGATTCGGGGGGACCGCGGGCTTCCTGGCCGGATTCCGCCGCCCCGGCGCGCGGCGCAAGCGACTGGCGGAGGCCTTCCTCGGCGCGGTCGCCCGGAAGGAGACATCCGCGGCTGTGCGTGCGCTGTCGCTAAGGGCCGCAATAACTTTGGGCGACAACGACCGGCTCGATCTCGCCGAACTCTCCGAACAGCTCGACGGGGCCGCCTGGGCCAAGGTGATCGGCGCCGGGACCACCGTCGCGGCCTCGGTCAGCTCGGCCCACGGGCGCGGCGTCGTGCTCGTGGACGTGGCCTGGCCGGGAAACGTGATCGACCGGATCCGGTACTTTCCCGCCTGAGGACTCCGCCCTTCCTCGGACCGTTGAAGTTAGCCAGTGCCGGATGCTTCTATGTCTTGCCAGGCAAGTGATACTGCCGTAGAAATAGCTGTCACTGAATGGAGGCGGGCAATGGATGTGGTGCGGATCGTCGGCGTGGGAGTTGCATTCACCGCCGTCCTGACGGTGGGAACGGCCTGCACGGTCACCACCACGACATCTTCGTCGAGCTCGTCCAAGCCGACGTCGTCCACCACGACGCCGTCGAGTTCGGCGACATCGACCACCACGTCGAGCACGCCGTCCGGCGTTGCGCCGCTGGGCGACTACACCTACTTGCTGCTGCAGGCGAGCGACATCGGACCCGACACCGCGACCATCGCACCCCCCGTGCAGAACCCCGGCGGTATCGCCGGAGCCGGCGTGACGTACGCCAACCCCGATCGGACGCGCAGCATCGACGACCTCGTCGTGGTGTTCACCGATCCGGCGACCGCCGCGCAGCAGGCCAAGGAGCGCGCGTCGTCCTACGGCAAATACGTGACCGGGGCCCCGCAGCCGTTCGAGGTCGGGACCAACGGCCTGATCGCGGTGGGGACGTCGCCCGACAACTCCAAATCGGTGACATATGTGACGTTCGCCGAGGGGAGGGTGGGTGTCGACCTGGAGTTCGACAGCGCCCCCAACGATCCCGCCCCGCGCGACGTCGTGCTCGACATGGCCCGCAGGCAAGACCAGCTCATCAAGGACCGGTTGCCCGCCTAGCGGGGTTCAGCGCGCCACCATCAACGCCAGCGTGGCCGCCGACAGGCACAGGTAGGCGCCGGGAAACGCGATGTTGTAGAAGACGCGCGCCCGCAGGTGAGTAACCACCGCGCCGACGAAGAACAGCACCAGGCCGATGGCGGCCGCAATCCCCAACGCGCGCAGGCCCACCAGCCCGACAACCAGCCCGGCGGCCCCGGCCAGCTTGATCACCGCCAGTGGCCGCAGCCACGAGCGCGGCACCCCGACCTCGGCCGAGTTCGCCAGGACGAATCCGGCGGGAATCAGGTCGGCCACCGCTATTGCGGCGGTGACGACGCCGGTTGTCAGCGTGATCACGATGTACGTGGTATGGATGTTCGTCATCTGCTCCAACCCCTTGTCCTACATGGTTTTTCCGCGGCGGCGAGCCGGATGGCCGCGCCGCGCGTCGCGGCGCACAATCGGTAGGGTCATGGTGCTGGTCTCCTTTGCGACAGAGAGTTCGATGGATGCGTTCACCGTCTTGACGACTCCCACGCGGAAAAGGTGACCCATGAGCGCACCAAAGGATCTGGCGGATCTCGCGCAACGGTTCGACGAGGATCGACGACACCTGAGGTCGGTCGCATTTCAGCTGCTCGGCTCGGTGGCCGACGCCGACGACGCCGTCCAGTCGGCGTGGCTGAAGGCCAGCGGCACGGCCTTTGACGGCATCCGCAACCTCACCGGCTGGTTCACCACGATCACCGCCCACGCGGCCATCGACCAGCTCCGGGCGCGGGGGCGGCGCGCCGAGCAACCGCTCGGCGATCCCACCGACCTCGACCGGCTCACGGGGACCGCGGCCGCCCCGGCGGACGAGGACGCGCTGCTGGCGGACGCGGTCGGCAGCGCCATGCTCGTCGTGCTCGACCGGCTCTCACCCGCGGAGCGGGTGGCGTTCGTGCTGCACGACGTGTTCGCCATGCCGTTCGAGGAGGTCGCCGGCCTCCTGGACCGCTCGCCGGCCGCGGCGAAGAAGCTGGCAAGCCGGGCCCGGGCACGCCTGCACGCCCGTCCGGCGATCGAACCGGCCCGTGCGGCCGAGCACCTAGCGGTCGTCGAGGCGTTTCTGGCGGCGTCCCGCGGCGGCGATATCGCCACCCTGCTCGAGCTGCTGGCGCCCGACGTGGTGCGCCGGGTCGATGCGGCGCTGGTCCCCGCTGACGTGCCCACCGAAGTGCGGGGGGCGAGGGAGGTCGCCGAGGAGACCCGCCGGTTCACCCGCCGCGCGCGGACGGGCGTGGTGCTGCTCATCGACGGCGTCCCGGGCATCGTCCTCGCGCCAAGCGGTCGCGCGCGGGCCATGCTTCGGATCGGCGTCGGCCCGGACAACCGCATCCACACCATCGACATCACCGGCGACCCCGGCCGGCTGCGCCGGGCCGTTTTCGCGCTGCCGAGTGAGCCGCCGCGCCAACACCTCAGCCCGATCGGGCGCCAGGGAGGTCCCAAACGGCCGGCGGCGGGGGCCGCTGCCGGGCAACATCGGGAGCACCATGCTCGATAAGCCGTTCGGCCGGCGAAGTCTGCTGCGGGGAGCCGGTGCGCTCACCGCGGCGTCGCTGGCACCCTGGGCGGCCGGCTGTGCCCCCGACGACGACGCGCTGACCTTCTTCTTCGCGGCAAACCCGGACGAGCGCGACGCGCGGCTGCGCATCGTCGACGAATTCCAGCGCCGCCACCCCGACATCAAGGTTCGGGCGGTGCTGTCCGCGCCGGGCGTGATGCAGCAGCTGTCGACGTTTTGCGCGGGCGGTAAATGCCCCGATGTGCTCATGGCGTGGGAGCTGACCTACGCCGAACTGGCGGCTCGTGGGGTGTTGCTGGACCTCAACACGATGCTCTCCCGGGACCAGGCCTTTGCGGCGGAACTCAGGTCCGACGGCATCGGCGCGTTGTACGACACCTTCACGTTCGACGGCGGCCAGTACGCCCTGCCGGAGCAATGGTCCGGAAACTATTTGTTCTACAACAAGCGGCTCTTTGCCGAAGCCGGGGTGCCCCCGCCGCCGGGAACCTGGGAACGGCCCTGGACTTGGACCGAATTCCTCGACACCGCAACCGCGCTCACCAAGCGAGACGGATCGGGGCGAGCCCGGCAATGGGGCTTCGTCAACATGTGGTTCTCGTACTACTCGGCCGGGCTGTTCGCCATGAACAACGGCGTACCGTGGGCCACCCCGCTGAAGAACCCGGCCCACTTCAACTTCGGCGACGACGCCTTCATCGAGGCGGTGCAGTTCTACGCCGACCTGGCCAACAAGCACAAGGTCGGGCCCAATGCATCCGAGGTGCAATCGATGTCCACCCCGGACCTGTTCGCGGCGGGCAGGGCGGCGATCGCGATGGGCGGCCACTGGCGCTATCAGACGTTCATCCGGGCCGAGGGCCTGGATTTCGACGTCACCTCGTTGCCGGTTGGCCCGCGCCGGCAAGGGCAGCCGGCGCGCTCCAACATCGGTTCCACCGGACTGGCCATCTCCGCGAGCAGTCCGCGCAAGGCGCAGGCCTGGGAGTTCGTGAAGTTCGCGACCGGACCCGTCGGGCAGGCGTTGATCGCCGAATCCAGCCTGTTCGTGCCGGTGCTGCGGTCCGCGCTCGACTCGGCCGGATTCGCCAAAGCCCACCGGAACGTCGGCAACCTCGCCGTGCTCACCCAGGGACCGGCGTATTCCGACGGGTTGCCGGTTACCCCGGCGTGGGAGAAGATCGTTGCCCTGATGGACCGCAACTTCGGGCCCGTGCTGCGTGGATCCCGGCCGGCGACGTCGCTGACCGCGCTGCCGCCCGCGCTCGACGAGGTGCTGCGCACCTCATGACATCGGTCGACACGCCCACGGCGCCCGGTCCCTCCCGGCGACGCGCCCGCGCCGGTCGCCTGTTCGTCGCGCCCAACCTCGCCGCGGTCGCGGTGTTCATGTTGTTTCCGCTCGGCTTCTCGCTCTACATGAGCTTTCAGCAGTGGGACGTCTTCAGGCCGCCGAAATTCGTGGGGCTGAAGAACTTCCAAGAGCTGTTCACCTCTGACCCGCTGTTTCTGATCGCCATCCGCAACACCGTGATCTTCACCCTCGGCACCGTCGTGCCGACCATCCTGGTCAGCCTCGTCGTGGCCGGCGTGCTGAACCGAAAGGTCAAGGGCATCGGTGTTTTCCGCACGATCGTCTTCCTGCCGCTGGCCATCTCGTCGGTGGTGATGGCGGTCGTGTGGCAGTTCGTCTTCAACACCGACAACGGGCTGCTCAACATCATGCTCGGCTGGGTCGGGATCGGGCCGATCCCATGGCTGGTCGACCCCAAGTGGGCCATGGCCTCGTTGTGCATCGTCAGCGTCTGGCGCAGCGTGCCGTTCGCCACCGTCATCCTGCTCGCGGCGATGCAGGGGGTTCCCGAAAGCGTCTACGAGGCGGCCAGGATCGACGGCGCGGGCGAGGTACGCCAATTCGTCTTCATCACGGTGCCGCTGATCCGGGGGGCGATCTCTTTCGTGGTGGTCATCTCGATCATCCACGCGTTCCAGGCGTTTGACATGGTCTACGTCCTCAACGGCGCGAACGGTGGGCCCGAAAGCGCCACCTATGTGCTGGGCATCATGCTGTTCCAGCACGCGTTCTCGTTCCTGGAATTCGGCTACGCGTCGGCGCTGGCCTGGGTGATGTTCGCGATCCTGCTGGTGCTGACCGTCGTGCAGTTGCGCCTGGCGCGGCAGCGTTCTTTGGAGGCTTCCGGTGGTCTTGGCTGAGCGGGTGTTCAAGCGCAACGTGTTTCGCGCTGTCCTCGTGTACACGGCGCTGACCGCGATCGCGTGGTGCTGGCTGTTCCCGATCGCGTGGGCCGTGTCCGGCTCACTGAAAAGGGAAGGCGAGGTGACCGAGCCCAGGCTGTTGCCGGCCCATCCGCGGTGGTCCAACTACACCGAGGTGTTCTCGCTGATGCCGTTCTGGCGCATGTTCTTCAACACCGTGCTGTACGCCGGGTGCGTCACCGCCGGGCAGGTCTTCTTCTGCTCGCTGGCCGGATACGCGTTCGCGCGACTGCAGTTTCGCGGCCGGGAGGCGTTGTTCGTCCTATACCTGGGCACGCTGATGGTGCCGCTGACCGTCACGGTGATCCCGCAGTTCATCCTGATGCGGACCCTGGGCTGGGTGGACACGCCGTGGGCGATGATCGTGCCGGGCTTGTTCGGCAGCGCCTTCGGCACCTATCTCATGCGGCAGTTCTTCCGCACGCTGCCAACCGATCTCGAGGAGGCGGCGATCCTGGACGGTTGTTCCCCATGGCAGATCTACTGGCGCATCCTGCTGCCGCACGCGCGGCCGGCGGTGCTGGTGCTCGCGGTGCTCACCTGGGTCAACGTGTGGAACGACTTCCTGTGGCCGCTGCTGATGATTCAGCGCAACAGCCTGGCGACCCTGACGCTCGGCCTGGTCAGGCTGCGCGGCGAGTACGTCGCCCGCTGGCCGGTGATCATGGCCACCTCCATGCTGATCATGGTGCCGCTGGTCGTCATCTACGCCTTCGCCCAGCGCTCCTTCGTCCGGGGCATCGCCGTCACCGGAATGAACGGATAGCCATGGCGTCGGTCAGTTTCGAGCAGGCGACGCGGCGCTATCCGGGCACGGATCGACCCGCCCTGGACGGCCTCGATCTCGACGTCGGGGACGGCGAATTCGTCGTCCTGGTCGGGCCGTCCGGCTGTGGCAAGACGACCTCGCTGCGGATGGTGGCCGGACTGGAAACGCTGGACGCCGGGCGCATCCGGATCGGGGACCGCGACGTGACCAACGTCGACCCCAAGGATCGCGACGTGGCGATGGTCTTTCAGAATTACGCGCTCTACCCGCACATGACGGTGGCGCAGAACATGGGCTTCGCGCTCAAGATCGCCAAAACCCCGAAAGCCGAGATCCGCGAGCAGGTGCTGGCCGCGGCGAAACTGCTTGACCTGCAGCCGTATCTGGATCGCAAGCCCAAAGACCTGTCCGGCGGGCAGCGCCAGCGGGTCGCGATGGGCCGTGCGATCGTGCGGCGCCCGCAGGTCTTCCTGATGGACGAGCCGTTGAGCAACCTCGACGCCAAACTGCGCGTGCAGACCCGCAACCAGATCGCCGCGCTGCAGCGGCGGCTCGGCACCACCACCGTGTACGTCACCCACGACCAGGTGGAGGCCATGACCATGGGGGATCGGGTCGCCGTCCTGTGCGACGGGGTGCTGCAACAGTTTGCGACACCGCGCGAGCTCTACCGCAACCCCGAGAACGTCTTCGTCGCGGGGTTCATCGGGTCCCCGGCGATGAACCTGTTCACCCTCCCCGTCGTCGACTCCTCGGTTTCGCTGGGGGACTGGCCGATCCGGGTCCCGCGCGAGATCGGCGGCGCCGCAGACGAGGTCGGCCAGATCGTTGTCGGGGTCCGCCCCGAACACTTCGAACTGGGCGGCCTCGGCGTCGAGATGGAAGTGGACGTGGTCGAGGAGCTCGGCGCGGACGCCTATCTCTACGGCCGAATCACGGGTTCGGGCAAGGTGATCAGCCAGCCCGTCGTGGCGCGCGCCGACGGGCGTCACCCACCGGAAAAGGGCAGCCGCGTGCGCCTACACCCCGAACCCGGGCACTTGCACTTCTTCGGCACCGATGGCCGAAGGATTTGTTGAGCGGCTATGCGCTGGCGCAGCCGATCGCGTGCAGCCGACGCTGCACGCGCGCGATGTCATCGTCGGAGGGCATCGCGTTGGTGACGTGCGTGATCGCCACCCCGACGTCGGCGCTGCTGATCGGCGCACATCTGCGCATGATGAGTTCTCTTGTGATGGTGTTGATCTCGTCGTTCGAGACGCGCCGGTGCGACAAAGCCGCCAGCGGCGCGTAACCGGTCGCCGGCATGCCGGTGGGGTACCCGGCGCGCAAAAAAGCGACAATGCTCGACACCCAATGGGACAGGTCCATAACGTCCACCTCGCTCACCGCCACACGCTGTGCATTAGCGGCACTTAGCAACCTAGCAGCGGCAACGCAATCAGCCCGGTAAGGCCACGCAGTTACTTACGACAATTTATGGATTTCTCATGCTTACGGCCGAATCCTTAACAGATTCGAGGCGTGGATGCTGTTATCCGAAACAATGACTATCGCGCTCCCGAGCGCGACGATTGTCTCGCCAAGACCCGCGCCGAATGCCAAAGGGAGTCGCCCGGATGATCCCCTATTCCGACGGTATCCCGGCCCGCAGGTTTCCCATCGTGAACTCCACGCTGATCGCGATCAACTTCGCGGTGTTTCTGTTCTACGAATTGCCGAACGGGGATGCCGCGATTGACCGGGCGTCGTTTTATCCGTGCAACGTCGACGGTGCCTGTCACGTCGGCGTCCCCTGGGGGCTCGGCTGGATCACGGCGATGTTCCTCCATGCCGGCTGGGATCACATCCTCGGCAACATGCTGTTTCTGCTGATCTTCGGCAAGAACGTCGAGGATGCTTTCGGACGGCTCGGCTACCTACTCCTGTACTTCGCCGGGGGGTTCGTCGCCACCATGACGCAGACGGCCATGACCCTGCTCTTCGGCTCGGCCTCCGATGCGCGAGTACCGGCACTCGGTGCCAGCGGCGCGATCGCGGCCGTGCTGGGCGCTTATCTGGTTCTCTACCCGAGCTCGCGTATCAGCACCTTCATCGGGTGGATCCCGGTCGGCATCCCCGCCTGGGTGTTCCTGGGTGGCTGGTTTCTCTACCAGTTTTTCGAGGGCAACTCCTCGCTCGTCCAACCCAAGGCCGGCGGCAGCGGCGTCGCTTTCTTCGCCCACGTCGGCGGATTCGTCTTCGGTTTCCTGGTAACGCGAGTGTTGGTGGGTGCCGATCGACTCGCGGTTCGGCAGCCCCAGGGGAGTGGATGATGACACCGAAAATCGTGCCGGGCCGGCCCGAAACGCTCGGCGCCACACCCGATGCCGGGGGCACCAACTTCGCGGTCGCCTCCGGCGGTGACGAGGTGACGCTGTGCCTGTTCGACGCTGACGGAGCCGAGACGCAGCTGGTGATGCCCGACCGCGACGGCGACGTCTGGCACGGCTTCGTGCCGGGCATCGGGCCGGGACAGGCCTACGGATTTCGGGTCGCCGGCCCCTTCGACCCCGGTCGCGGGCTGCGCTACAACCCGGCCAAGCTACTGCTGGACCCCTATGCGCGCGCAATCGCGGGCGATGTGCGCTTCGGACCGGAGGTCGTCGGTCACTCGCTGGAAACCCCCGCGGCGCCAAGCCCTCTGGACTCGGCACAGCATGTGCCGCGCAGCCTGGTATGTGCGGCGCTCCCGCCGCTAACCGCACCCAAGCCCCAGCACGCGCTCGCCGACAGCATTCTCTACGAGGTTCACGTTCGCGGATTCACCGCCAGCCATCCGCGCGTTCCCGAAGAACTACGCGGTACCTACGCGGGCCTTGCCCACGATGCGGCACTGCAACACCTGACCGACCTTGGCGTCACCGCGGTGGAACTGTTGCCCGTCCACCGCTGCGTGCCCGAGCAGTTCCTCGTCGAGCGGGGCCTGACGAACTACTGGGGGTACAACACAATCGGGTTCTTTGCGCCGCAGGCGAACTACTCGGCCGCGGCGCGCGCCGGCCAACCGGGCGCCGAAGTCGAAGAATTCCGCGCCATGGTCGACGCCCTCCATGCCGCCGGTTTGGAAGTGATTCTCGACGTGGTGTTCAACCACACGGCCGAGGGCGGAGCGGGCGGGCCGACCCTGTCCTTCCGCGGGCTCTACAACCCCGCCTACTACCGGCTCGTTCCGGGCGACCCGAGCAGCTACTACGACACGACCGGGACCGGCAATTCGTTGAACACCGGCAATCCCACGACGCTGCGGTTGATCATGGACTCCCTTCGCTATTGGCTGTCGCAGATGGGCGTCGACGGCTTTCGGTTCGACCTGGCCGCCACCCTCGGCCGCGGGGGTGGCGCCTTCGACCCGGTGTCCGCCTTCTTCGATGTGATCGGTCAAGACCCGGTGATTTCGCGGGCAAAGCTCATCGCCGAACCCTGGGACGTCGGTCAGATGGACAGCTACGAGGTGGGCCGATTTCCGCCGCTGTGGAGCGAATGGAACGGGCGCTTCCGCGACACCGTCCGCGACTGGTGGCGCAGCCACGACGGGGTTCTGGCGGACTTCGCGTCCCGGCTGTGTGCCTCGTCGGACATCTACGGCGATCGTGCCGAGGGGCGACGCCCGAGCGCATCGGTCAACTTCGTCACCGTGCACGACGGGTTCACACTGCGCGACCTCGTCTCCTACGACCAGAAACATAACGAGGCGAACGGCGAGAACAACCGCGATGGCACCGACGACAACCGGTCATGGAACTGCGGGATGGAGGGGCCGACCGACGATCCCGATGTGCTGGCGCTGCGCGCGCGCCAGCAGCGCGCGTTCCTGCTGACCCTGTTGCTGTCCGGCGGGGTTCCGATGCTGCTGGGTGGCGACGAACTCGGCCGCACCCAGCGCGGCAACAACAACGCCTATTGCCAGGACAACGAGATCACCTGGTTCGACTGGTCCGCGCGCGACGACGACCTCATCGGGTTCACCACCGACCTCATCGCGTTGCGCCGCCGTCACCCCGTGTTCCGCCGGCGCCGCTTCCTCATCGGCCCGGCCGCCGCGGACCTGCGCTGGTTCACGCCGGCCGGCGCGGATATGACCCCCCAGAATTGGGCGGATCCCCTCGCGCGCAGCATCGCGTTGTTCATCGACGGCACAACGGATCCCGACGTCGCCCCCGATGGCACGCCGATGGTCGACGACGATTTCCTGGTATTCGTCAACGCCTGGTGGGAGCCGTTGACGTTCTCCCTTCCGGCAGATCTTGCGCTCCTGCCGTGGGACATCGTGTGCGACTCCTTCGACCCCGGGCGAACCGGACCCGCCGGGCAACAGCTGGAGGTCGGGCCGCGGTCCGCGGTGGTCCTGCGATCCGCTGGCGCGCCGTAACCCCGATCGGCCGCAACGCTTCCTAGTATTGCCGGGTGGTCGATCGCTACGGAACGGATCTCCTCGCCTCGGGTCGGCGCAAACCCCGCTCGACGGAGCACCCGGCCGAGCCCGGCCTGGTGGTCGAGGACGTCGAAACCGGCTACGTCGGGGCGGTGGTGCGGGTCGAATACGGCCGCGTCTACCTGGAGGACCGGCACGGTCACACCCGCGGCTTTCCGCTCGGCCCAGGCTTTTTGCTCGAGGGCCGCCCGGTGATCCTCACCTCACCGCGCCGCGCGGCGCCCGCTGCCGCGGGCAGGACGGCGTCCGGCTCCGTCGCGGTGCCCGGCGCGCGCGCCCGGGTCGCCCGGGCCGGCCGGATCTACGTCGAGGGCCGCCATGACGCCGAACTGATCGCACAGGTGTGGGGCGACGACCTGCGCATCGAGGGCGTCGTCGTCGAGCATCTCGGTGGCATAGACGATCTGGTGGGCATCGTGGCCGAGTTCGCGCCCGGCCCCGGGCGCCGGCTCGGGGTGCTCGTCGATCACCTCGTCGCGGGTTCGAAGGAGACCCGGATCGCCGAGGCGGTACGCCGGGGGCCGGGCGGCCGCGACACCCTGGTCGTCGGCCACCCCTACGTTGACATCTGGCAGGCCGTGAAGCCGCAGCGGCTCGGCCTGGCGGCCTGGCCCGAGGTCCCGCGGAACATCGAGTGGAAGCACGGCGCGTGTGCGGCGCTCGGCCTGCCGCACAACAACCAGGCCGACATCGCCCGGGCGTGGCGGCGCATCCGCTCGAGCGTGCGCGACTGGAACGACCTGGAACCGGCGCTCATTGGCCGCGTCGAGGAACTCATCGACTTCGTCACGCAACCGCCCGGGCCCTGAACCTTCCGACGGAAAAGATCCGCGGGATTTTATTCGCGCGCCGAACAAGCCCGGCGGGCCCGACCTGCTCGACGCATGCTGAGGTCCCCACCGACTAGCTACCTCCGCGCGGCGGCACCCGGCCGAGGAAGCCCACGACACCGGGCAGAGTCGGTTCATCCGGGCAACACCGTGTCGGTGCGCGCGGTCGTCGGTGGCCGCGCTTTTCGGGCAACCGAAGTGCCGCCTCGTCGGTGGGTCGCGAGCGCGCCCGCCGTCACGCATCGGTTCCTAAGAGCACTAAATCCGTGGAGAGCCAAACACCGCGGGAAACGGAGGACGTTCATGACCGACGCGCTCGTCATCGATGCCGAAGGGCTCGACCGGCTGTCGTGTAATGCCAAGGCCAACCCCGACACCGGCAAGAAGACGCTGAAGGCCAAGACGGTCTGTGAAGCGGGGTTCCGCAACATGACCTACGTGCGCGGTCTCGCGCCGATGCTGGTGGGAGAACCGCCGGCGCTGCTGGGCGACGACTCGGCGCCCAACCCGTCGGAAACGGCCCTGGCGGCCCTGGGGTCGTGCGTGTCGGTTGGCCTGCTCGCCAACGCCACCCACCGCGGGGTGACCCTGACCAAGATCGAGGTCGAGATGGAGGGCGACATCGACATCTCCGCGGTCTGGGGGGTGGGCGACACCCCGGAGGGCAAACGCCTCGGCTTCAGCGCGGTTCGCTGCAAGGTCACCCTCGCCGGCGATGCCGACGACGCGACCCTCAAACAGATCCACGACAACGCGATCGCCTGGTCGCCCGTGGTCAGCACCTTCCGCAACCCGGTGACCGTGGACTCGACGCTGGTCACCGAATAGGCATCGTGACAAAGGGATTTAGTGAAATGACGGCGACGTTGGACCCCGCGGCCGGCCGGTTGGACCTCGAACTGTTGGAGGACATCCGCGCCCACGCGGGGGCGTTGGACCGCGGCGAGCACCACTCGCGCCGCAGTTTCGCTGCGCTCGGGGCGGCCGGCCTGCTGGGGATCGGCGCGCCGGGCAACGCCGACGGCAGGCTGCCCGAGATGGCGGACGTCGTGCGGCGGATCTCCGCGGAGTGCATGAGCACCGGTTTCTCGGTGTGGGCGCATCGGATGGCGCTGGAGTACTTGCTCACCGCCGCAACGCCTTTCAGCATCGCGGCGGCGCGGCCGCTGCTGGCCGGAACCGCGCCGGGGGTCACCGCCATGGCATCGGCCTTCAAGGAAGCGGCGGGCTGCGGTGGCCTCGATCTTACGGCCGCACCGGTCGACGGCGGTTACGAATTGTCCGGTCCGATCAGGTGGGCCAGCAACCTCTACCCGGACTCGACGATGGTCACCGCCGCGCGGACCGACGCCGGCGAAAAACTCATCGTGGCACTGCCGTTGGGCACAGCCGGGGTCGTCGTAGGGGAGCACTTCGACCTGTTGGCACTGGGGAGCACGGCGTCGTCGTATCTGAATCTGCAGTCCGCGTACGTTCCCGCGGAGCAGGTGTTGTCGCGCGACTTCGATGGGTTTCTGCGCACGGTCCGCCCGACCTTCCTTGTCTTGCAGTCGGCCATGTGCCTGGGGCTGGCGAGAGCCGCGGTGGAACAGAGCAGGCTGGGGCTGACGGGGGTCAACGCCGTCTTCGCCGCGGAGGTCGAACGCGTCGCGGAGCAGCTCGCCTCGGCGGAGGCGACGTTGGCCAGGTTGGCGGCAGCGCTCGGCGGGGCTGAGGCGTCACAGACGCCGACGAAGAAAGAGCTGCTGTCGCTGCGGCTCACCGCGGCCGAACTTGCCGGCGCCAGTGCGGATCTGGAGATCCGGACCGCCGGGGGCAAGGGCTACGCCAGTAGGACCTCGGCAAGTCGGCGATACCGGGAAGCAGCGTTCATTCCCGTGCAGTCCCCGTCGGAAGCGCAACTGCGCTGGGAACTTGCCAGATGCTCCTGAGTGAGGGGCGATGGTGACTCCAGTCGCGCTGCCCCCCGAGGGCGCCGAGTCTGAACACCTGGTCGGCGGAATTCCGCTGGCCAATTTGGTGCGAGACTTCCACCGGCCGATGGTGAACTTCGCTCGCACCATGGTCAATTCGACGACGGTGGCCGAAGAAGCGGTCCAGGAAGCATGGGTGCAGGTCCTGCAGTCGTCCGGTTCGTTCGAGGGACGTTCCTCGGTGCGCACCTGGTTGTTCGGGATCGTCAAGAACACCGCATCGCGGTACCGGCGGCGTGAGTCGCGGATCCGCGACCACGAGGTCCTGGCAGCCGCTGACGCTGAAGCCGTCGATCCACTGGCGGGTCGCATGCACCCCGTCGGTCACCCCGACGCCGGGCACTGGAGCTCGCCGCCGTCGCATCGCTTCCTGCCCGAGGACCAAACGGTGGCAGGCGAACTCGTCGGGCTCGTGCGCGCCGCGCTGGATGCGTTGCCGGAGCGGCAGAAACAGCTGATCATCCTGCGCGACCTCGTCGGCGCATCGGCCGAAGAGGCGGCCGGCATCCTTCAGCTGTCCGCTGAGGCACAGCGCGCCCTGCTCTACCGCGCCCGTGGAAACCTCCGAAATGAATTGGAAAGGCGGTATCAACGATGACCGTCTACGACAACACCGTCCCCGCCATCGACTGCGTCGACTTCGTGCGGCTCGTCGACGAACTCGTCGATTCCGATCCCGCGGGATGGGGCCCGATCGTCGCCAAGCACCTCGAGGACTGCCCCCCGTGCCTGGTCTATCTGCAGCAGATGCTCGACCTCAAGATCCTGCTCAACCACGTTTTCGAGGGGGAGAAGCTCAGCGACGAGCACGTTGCCGGGGTCATCAACGCGATCCACGACTTCAAGAAAGGCCGACACGAATGACGATCGACACGCAAGCGCCGCAGTTGGAAAGGCAAGTCACGGCGGGAGACACGCTGGTCTCCTTGTCTTCCGCTACGCCCAGCGCCGCGACCCAGGGCCCCACCGAGGATCCGTTCGAGCCGCTGAGCGTGGGCGCGATGGTGGACCGGGTGGCCGCCATGGCGGTGGAAAAGGCCGCACATCCGTTGGCGTTCTTCGTCCGTTCCGTGGTCGGCGGCGCGATGGTGGCCTTCGGGGTGCTGCTCGCGCTCGTCGTGAGCACCGGTGTGAAGACCCCGGGCGTGGCGAGCCTGCTGATGGGCCTGGCGTTCGGCATGTCCTTCGTGCTGATCCTGGTGTCGGGCATGTCGCTGATCACCGCGGACATGGCCGCGGGGCTGCTTGCCGTGCTGAAACGCACCATGAGCGTTCGCGGCTACGCGTGGCTGGTTGGCGTCGGCCTCATCGGCAACATCGCCGGTGCGTTTGTGTTCGTCACGCTCTGCGGCGCCGCCGGCGGCCCGTATCTGGGTGCCTTCGCCGAGCGCGCGGCAACCGTCGGCGCCCTGAAGGCCGGCCAACCGGTCGGCACCGCGCTGTTGCTGGCCGTGGTGTGCACCTGGTTCCTGCAGACCGCCATGTGCATGTTCTTCAAGGCCCGCAGCGACGTCGCCCGGATGGCGTTCGCGTTCTACGGGCCGTTCGCGTTTGTGATCGGCGGCACCCAGCACGTGATCGCGAACGTCGGCTTTCTCGGGCTTCCCTTGTTGCTCAACCTGTTTCATCACGCCGCACCGCGCGCCGGCATCAGCTGGGGCTTCGGCCACGACGGCTTGCTCACCAACATCGGTGTCACCACCGTGGGCAATCTGATCGGCGGCACCGTCTTCGTGGCGTTGCCCTTCTGGATCATCGCGCGGCTTCAGCGTCGCCAAACCTGAACGGCCCTCGATTAACGAATGAATGGGCGGTTACCGCTGGACGACTTCCGTCGGCTAAGTCAGCTAACTGCCCCAATGGGTTTCACTGACTGTCCTCCGTCCCAGGTTGTTGAGGACTAAAGCCTCACGACCGACACCCCCGCCTCCCGATAGCGTCGCTGGTGACGAAGGGAGAACCAAGTGTCTGAATCCGTGAAACGCCTGGGCATCGTCGTCGCGGTCGACGGCGCGCCCGCAGCGAACACCGCCGCGTGCTGGGCGGCACGCGAGGCGACGATGAGAAACGTTCCGCTGACCGTCGTCCACGCGGTGGCGACGCCCACCGCGACCTGGCCGCCGGTCCCGTACCCCGAGTCTCTGGCGGTACGGCTCGAGGACGACGGCAAGAAGGCCATCATACACGCCATCAAGATCGCGGAGGACGCGATGCCGGAGGACGGAAAGGTCGCCATCGGACGGGAATTGGTGTACGCCGCCCCGGCGACCACCCTGATCGAAATGTCCAATGACGCGGAAATGGTCGTTGTGGGCACCTCCGGACGGGGCTTGCTGGCCCGCGGCGTGCTCGGTTCGGTCAGTGCGACCGTGGTGCGGCACGCCAGTTGTCCGGTGGCGGTCGTCCGTGACGAGGATTTACCGGACCTGAACGCTCCCGTCCTGGTGGGCATCGATGGCTCTCGGACGTCCGAACACGCGACGGAGCTGGCTTTCGACGAGGCGTCTCGTCGGGGCGTCGACCTGGTCGCGTTGCACGCATGGAGTGACGTCACGACCGAGGTGCCGTTCTTGGATTGGGCGACCGTGGAGGAGGAGGGGCAGCGCAGCCTCGGCGAAGCCTTGGCGGGCTGGGCAGAACGCTATCCGGACGTGACGGTCCGACGCGTGATCGTGCGCGACCGGCCGGCGCACCACCTCATCGAAGCGGCCGAATCCGCGCAGCTTGTCGTGGTGGGCAGCCACGGCCGAGGCGGTCTCACGGGGATGCTGCTGGGCTCCGTCAGCAACACGCTCCTGCACTCGGTCCGCATTCCGGTGATCGTCGCCAAGCCGGCTCATTAAATCCGCGCCGTCCTAGCCGCCCCTTTTACCGCGAGCGTTCAGTCGGCGTGCAGGACGGTGGCGGCCCACGCACATAGCGCCGCCTGGTCGCGGCCCGCGCGCATGACGGTCCGGTCCGGGCGCACCAACGCCGCGGTGGCTCGGCCACCGCGCAGCCACGAGTCGAGCCCGCCGCCGGGCTCGGCAACCACGACGGCGACGCCGCGGCGCCCGAGGAGCGCTTGCTCCTCGGCGCCAGGGAGACTCGTGGTGATCAGTGCGAACCCGGTGCCGATGACGTCGTCGAGCCGCTGACCGTTGGGCAGCAACGGGTTCGGGGACAGGGTGCCGGCGAGCTGGCCCGGCCGGCGGGATTTGCGCACCAGCGCGGAAGCCCGCAGCGGCGGGGTGGTCGAGTCGACCACCTTGTCGCGCAGGCCGGGGATCAGCCGCAGCCTGGGCAGCACCAGGCGACGCGCGAGATCGCCGGCGCGGCCGCCGCCGGTCATCGCCCAGCCGACGCCCAGCGCAAGGTGGATCATGTGCCGGGTATGCGGCTTGCGTTCCTGCTCATAGGAATCCAGAACGCTTGCATCGAGGGTGCCATGGTGGACCGCGGCGATCTTCCAGGCCAAGTTGGCGGCGTCCCGCATTCCGGCGCACAAGCCCTGCCCGACGAACGGGGGAGTGAGATGCGCCGCGTCACCGAGGATGAAGACGTTGCCGCGGCGCCAGCGATCCGCGATCTGCGCCCGGAACGTGTACTCCGTAACCCGCAAGAGCGTCATCTCGGAGTCGGCAACCTCGGCGATCCAGGACGCGATCAATGGTCGCAATGACTCCAACGTGCCGAACTGCTCGGCGCTTTCGCCGTCCAACAATCGGAACTCCCACCGGTAGCGGCCCGCTCCGATGCGCATGTAGGTCCCGGCGCGCACCTTGTCGCACACCTGGTGGACGCCGTCCCATTGGTGCAGGTCGGAGTCGCTGGCGATGTCGACCACGAGCCACCGCTGCTCAAACTTCAAATCCCGCATGGCCGAGCCGATTTCGGTGCGCACGATGCTCTTGGCGCCGTCACAGCCCAACACGTAGTCTGCGTCGACGTGGTGCACACGGCCGTCGGTTATGTCGGTGAACGTGACTCGGGCCCCCGGTCCGCTGTCGCTCACTGCGGTGACCTCGACGTTCCCGCGCAACTGGGCGTTCGGATACCGCTTGAGGTTCGCGCGGAGCAGCGCCTCGAACTCCGGTTGGTCGAACATGTTGGCCTGCGGAAAACCGTTCCGGCTTTGGGAGGGCTCGCGGTGGAACTCGCCGAGCACCCGGAACCGGTTGTCCACCAAGCGCAATCCGAGGGTGGGCCGCGAAATCGTGGCGAACTCGTCGGCCATGCCGAGCCGTGCGATGATGCGATAGATCTCGTCGTCCAAGTGCACGGCGCGCGGTTGCGGGTACACGTCGGGCCAGCGGTCGAGGACAAGGCTGTCGACCCCACCCTGCGCCAGCAGGGTGGCGGCCGTGATCCCGGTCGGTCCGGCGCCGACGATCACCACCGGAACATGCGGAACAACGTTGTCGCTCATTTGAATCGAACCTCGTTGCGCTGTGCGCCGAGGTCGATGGCCCCGTCGTCGGTGGCCACCGAAGCCTCCACGACGTCGCCGTCGTTGAGGTACTTGGGGTTGCCGGCCTGACCTTTGAAGAACATCTTCCATTTCACCGCGGGCGGCAACAGGTTCGAGATGATCTGCACCGGCTTCGGCGGGGCACTGAGCGCGGTGCCGACCGGGGTGCCGGTGAGTACCAGGTCGCCGGGAGCGAGTTCCTGAAACTGGGTGAGCGATTGCAGCGCTTCCAGCGGCCGATACAGCATGTCGCCCTCGACGAGCGCGTTTTGCCGCTCCTGGCCGTTGACGCTCAGCCGCAGCCGCAGGTCGCCGAACCGGTTGAGCTCTTCGGCGGTCAGCAGCACCAGCTCCGGACCGACCGGCGTGAACGTCGGGTACGACTTGGCCTCGTAGAACTGGGTTTGGGGAAGCTGGATGTCGCGCGCGGAAACATCGTTCGTCACCGCCAGCCCGGCGATGAATTCGGCGAGGTTGTCCTCGGAAATGGTTGCGCCGATGGGGACTTCGCGGCCGATGACCAGCCCGATCTCCACCTCGTAGTCGAGGAACCTGACGTGCGGGGGTTTGACGATCTCGTCGAACGGACCGGTGATCGACGCCGACGCCTTGCGGAAGAAGGTCAGCGGAATGGACGCCGGGTCCATGCCGGCGTCCTTGACGTGCGACGCGAAGTTGGTCATCTGCGCGATCACCCGGCACGGGCGGGTGATGGGGGAGACCAATGGCAGGCTGTCCAGCGCGACGGGCTCGCCGCCGGCGGCCGCGATGGCGGCGCGGTCGGCCAGCAGGGCCGCGGTACTGGTGGCGTCGGTGTCGATCTTCACGGCGCCGTCCGGGGTCTTGAGCCACCAGGCGGGGCCGGCTTCAGAGGCGGTGCGCAGCACGGAAATTGTCATGAGGTGGGTACTTTCAGTAGGCCGGCGAGGCGGTTGACATCGAATTCGTTGCGTGCGCGTAGCGCGGTGATCATCGAAATCACTTCGTGGCGCGCGGATTTCAGGTCCGTTCCGAGGAAGTCCTTGGTCGCCGGCGGCCCCCACTGGGCCAGTCCGGACGCGGTGAAGGCCGCCCAGCCCGGGTCCAGGGTGTTGTCGAAGAGGTCGCCGTCGGTGAAGTGCTCGACCAGGAATCCGTCGGGATCGCGCCAGTAGTCGAAGATTTGACTGCCCTGGATGTGCCTGCCGATTCCCCAGGATCGGACATAGCCACGGTCCTTCAGGTATTCGCCGCCGGCGGCCAGCGCGTCCAGGTCGCTGACCTGGTAGGCCGAGTGCACGTAACGGTTGGCCGGCCCGAGCGCCAGCGCCAGCGTGTGGTGATCGGCGGGGGTCGATCCTCGATCGCAGCGGATGAAGCTCATGGTCGGTCCGCGGCGGCGCTGGCCCGGGAAGTACAGAAAGTCGCTGACGATCATCCCCAGGTTGTCGAGGTACCAGTTCAGCGTCTCGAGATACTTCGTCGACTGCAGCACCAGGTGCCCCAGCCGCTCGATGCGTGCGGGCACGCGCGGGGGGCGCTGGCCGGCGTTGGTTCGCCGCACGCCGCAGCCGAAGTTGAGGGCGTGGACCGGCTGGCCGGGCAGCTCGGGCAACTCGTGCATGCCGGCGACGACGCGCACCGGCATGCCGCTGGGATCGACCAGGTCGGCCGACAGGCCGCCGATGGTCTCCGGCAGCGCCCGCACGGGAGCACCGGATGCGTCGGCGAGCCGCAGCACGTCGGCCTCGTCGCAGGCCCGGAAGGCCACGCCGGTGAAGCGCGTGCGCGGGCCCCGGCGCAAGATCACGCACGGTCCGCCCGCGCGGGTGCCACGCAGGTGTAGGTCGTCGGGGTCGTTCCGCGCGGTCTGGAAGCCAAAGGCCCGGGCGAACGCCTCGGCGCGGGTCAGGTCGGGTTTGTCGAACTCCAACCAGGCGATGTCGGCGACCTTGATCACCGGATTGCTGGACCGGCCCGGGTGCTCGCCGCGCAGCGCGCCTTTCTCGCTGTGCAGATTTTGGTGGGGGTTTTTCGTCAGATTCATCGCCATCTCCAGGTAACTGACGAAATCGTCACATATCCGGGGCGCGCCGTCAAGATCTATCTGACGAAATCTTCAATAGTGATGCATACTCCTATAGGTGAGCGCGATGCCCGAAGCCCAGGACCAGCCCAGCCGCTTGGAACGGCGCAAACAGCGCACCAGGGCGGCGCTGATCGGCGCCGCCCAGCGCCTGATCGCCGAGGGCAAGACCAACGTGCCGGTCCTGGAGATCACCCAGGCGGCCGACGTGGGGATGGGTTCCTTCTATAACCACTTCGAGAGCAAGGAGCAGCTGTTCGAGGCCGCGGTCGCCGACGTGCTCGACGCGCACGGGGCGATGCTGGACCGGCTAACCGAGTCGATCGACGACCCGGCGGAAACCTTTGCCACCTGCTTCCGGTTGATCGGCCGGCTATTCCGCCGGCGGCCGCGGGAGAGCGACATCCTGCTGGCCAACGGGCTGGCGCTGCTGTCGTCCGATCGAGGCCTGGCCCCGCGGGCGCTGCGTGACATCAAGGCCGGCGTCGACATGGGCAGGTTCACGGTCGACGATCCCGAACTCGCCCTCTTCATGGCGGGGGGTGCCCTACTCGGGCTGGGAAAGCTGTTGCGGGACGACCCGGAACGCGACGACGCACGGGCCGCCGACAGGGTGACGGAAAGCGTTCTGCGTCTATTCGGGCTCAGCGCCGAGGACGCGCGCGCGGTGTGTCAACGCCCGCTGCCCGACGACGCGCTCGTCGAGGCCTAGCGGTTTCGGGTGTCGGTCGACCACAGGTTCGCGCAGCCCGGGCATTGCAGGTTGACCACCGTCGCGCGGTTGCTCAGCAGGTACTGCCAGTGCGCGCCGCAGTTGCGCTGGCTACGGCACTCCGAGCACTTGTCGCGGCCCCAGCCGCAATTCGGGCAGGGCAGCCAGGCGCGACGGGACGCATCGGCGTGTGGGTGCAACGGGAACCTAACCGGCACAGTAAGTAAGCCTTCCTATCTAAATTAGTTAGGGTAGCCTACCCACATTGCCGATGGCAAAACGCGCCGAATTGCGGGTCAGATAAGGGGCGGGCCGGCCTCGTAGGCGGCGATCAGGCCCCTTTGAGGGCGTCGTCCCCGGCGGCCGACACGATGTGGGCCACCAGCTTGCCGCCGCGGACGACCTCAATCGTGTGGCCCGCCGCGACCCTGTCGAAGTAGCGTCCCGCGCGCTTACGCAGCTCGTCCAGCTCGATCCGGCGACCAGCGTCCGCCGGCGGCGGGGACGTCGCGCCGGCTACGGCCGACACGATTCGGGCCAATATCCGCCCGCCGCGGACGACGTAGACCGTCTCGCCGGCCGCGACCCGGTCGAAGCACCGCCCGGCGCGGGTTCGCAATTCCTCGAGCCCAACCCAGCCGCCCGCGTCGGAGGCCGGGGCTTTGACGGATCGCGTCGGGACGGGAGCCACCCTCCAGTCGCCGACCGGCAGGATTCGCGCCACCAGCTTGCCGCGACGGACGACATCGATCGCCTCTCCGGTGGCCACCCGCTCGAGATAGGCGCACGCGTCACTCCGGAGCTGGCCCAGGCCAATCACTTCCGGCATTTCGCTCCGATCTCCGAGCTTCACCGACCTGGAGCGTGGTGATGCGCCAACTCGACGATGCCCAAGTATATGACTGTACGTGCGGTCAGTGTCAATGGCCTGGTCAGGACGCTGAGGCTGCCCGGAGGAGCCGCGCGACGCGTCTCCGGGCGTGCGGGTGCGGGTTAGGTGGGGGAGGGCGACCCTCCCGTTGCCCAGAACCTTGGGATGGGGCCAAAAGCCTTGCAAATCAATGGGATCCATGGGGAGCAAGCTCAACCGGGCGGCGCCAGCATGTCCTTCCACCCGTCGTCCCCGGTTTTGGTCGAATTTTCGACCGCGTACTTCACGCCGTCGGGCCCCACAAGCTCGCCGCTCTGCGGGCTGTAAACCGCCGCGGGAGGGCCGCCCGGGATGTAGACGCAGGGGTTCGGCTGCTGCCCGTTGCATTGGACGGTGCCCGAGCCCGGGCGCTGCAACGGATCGCTGACGGGGGGCGGTGTCCCCGGAATCCGGTCGGAGGGTGCGGGATTCATGCCGTTGTTGACGGACGGCGCGGGTATCACCAGGCCCGGCTTGACCGGCTGATCACAGCGCGCCGCGGGCGCGGGGCAGGTCAGGATCTGGTTTGGGTCGCCGTACCACGGGTTGGTGCCCGCGGGGACGTACGGCTTGGAGTCGCGGCATTCCCGCGGCGTGGCGGCGCGTTTGCCGGGCACATCGACACACGGCAGGTTGCGCGCCCCGCGCACGGCGTTGGCCGGCGCGTCCTGCGGGATCTTGCAATAGGTTCCGGACGGCATGGGCGCCAGGCTGGTGTCCGCCGGCGAGCGCCACTGCGGTGCGGGGAGAAACCCCGTCAGACAGGGCGGCGGCTGGTTGATCGTCAGCGAGGTGCCGAGCGATGCGTAGCCCGGGAACGGCGTCGTCACGGTCTGGCCTTCCGAGGCGCCTTGCGGGTAGGAAACGAGCAATTGCTCGACGCCCTTGTGGTAGCGCTTGAGCATGTCCAGCACGATCTCGAGATTCGCCAGCGTCTGCGGCAGCGATTCGCGGACGTCGCCGAACACCGCGTTGACCTGATCGGCGGTCGGCGCGCCCTGGGTCAGGATGCTTTGCACGTGTTGGTCGTTTTCCGCACTCTGTGCGGCCAGGATGTCCAGGTTGTGCGACCACCGCTCGATCGAGTCACCCGAGGCGACCTGGCTGTCGATGATCGGCCCGGAGTTTTGGATGATGTCGTTGACATCACCGATGTTGGTCTTGAAATCCCCGGCGATCGCCTGGGTCGCGTCGACCAGTCGTTGCAGCGCGGGCCCCAATCCGCCTACGGCTTGGGCGGTTTCGTCGAGCAACGAGGAGATCTTGTCCTTGGGTAGCGCGGCCAGCCCGCGGTTCGCGGCGTCCAGCGCCGGACCGATGTCGGTGGGTATGGTGCCCTTGGTGATGGTCTGTCCCGGCTGGAAGTACTTGCCCGGGTTGCCGAGCGACACCAGATCGATGTACTGCTCACCGACCGCGGACACCGAATGCACGTTCGCCGTCGCGTCGATCGGGATCTTGAAGCGGTTGGCGATGCTCATGGTCACCCGCGCGCCCGACTTGGTCGGCTCGACGTCGGTGACCCTGCCGATGGTTTCGCCGCGATAGGCCACGTTGGCCGTCTCGTACAGACCGCCCGACGCCGGCAGGTCCGCGTGCAGCGTGTACTGGCCGATCCCCGCCGCGGTGGGAATCCGCAGGTAATACCCGCCGAGTGCGACCGCGGTGACGAGGCTCAGGAGGGCGAACAGGATCAGCTGGCGCTTGATGAAGGGGGTCAGCATTGGCCTCGGTCCGCCCTTTCCACCAGCGGCCCGCCCGGAGCGTCGTTCGGGTTCGGCGTGTAGCGGACGTCGGGGATCATCGTCTCGGGGTCGCGGCCCCACGATTGCTCGAGCGCGCGCAGCGCTCCGGAGAATCCGGTCCCGGTCAGGATCGCGTTGTCGACGGAGCTCATGGTCAGGTCGAGCGTCAGCGACAGGTTGAAGTAGTCGCCGCGGAACGCCTTCGGCACGGCGTCGACGTCGAACGGCCGCACCAGGATCAGCTTGAGCGCGCGGATCAGATAGGGCGCGCCACGGCCCAGCTCCCGCAGCGGGCATTGCAGCGCCAGCAGGTCCTGGTGCAGGTCGCCCCGGGAAGCGGACAGGTATTGGTCGGCAACCTGGCTGAGTCGGCCCGTCGCGTCGACCGCGTTGATCAACAGGTTCTGTTTATCGGCGAAATGCTTGAGCAGGGGCGGGAATTCGGTGAGGACCCGATCGATGACGTCCGAGCGGGGACCCACGTACGCCAGCAGCCGATTGGTCGAGTCGATGGCTCGGGTGATGTCATCGGTCTGCTCGTTGAGCCGGGCGGTGAAGGTGTCCAGCTTGCCGAGGAAGGCCCGGATCTGGTCGGCCCGCCCGTGCACGATGTTGTACACCTCGTTCTGCAGCGTTTCGAGGTTCGGGATGCCGCCCCCGCGCAAGATCATGGCGAGACTGGCCAGGGTCTGCTCGGTCGTGGGGTAAGCCGACGCGTTTTGCAGTGGGATGGTGTCACCCGGCCGCAGCGGCTCCGGCGACGGGTTGGGTGGCGCGGCCAACTCGATGTGCTGGGAGCCCAGCAGGCTGGTCTGCCCGATCTTGGCGGTCGCGTTCCGCGGCAACTTGACGCTCTTGTCCACCCGCAGCGTCAGCGTGGCCACCCAGTTCTTCAGGGCAATCGCGCGCACCGTGCCCACGAAGACATCGGCCACCCGCACCCGGCTGTTGTCGTTCAGGGCCAGCGTGTCGGGCATCTGCACGTAGACGATGTACGAGCCGGGGCCGCTGCCCGGGCCGCCCGGCATCGGCACGTTCGCGATTCCGTGCCACTTCGCGCAGGACGTCAGCGCCGCGGTGGCGACCAGCAGGGCAACCGCTTGGCGCGCCCGGTACCCGACGCGAATGCCGAAGGCGCGCAGCGCGTTCACGATCCCAGTCCCGCCGAAACGGCCGCCGCAGCGGGCGGGGGTGTCGGTGCGACCGGCCCCGGGATCACGCCCGGCCCGGGCGCCGGCGGCGGGATCGGCACCTGCGGGGCGCGCACGCCGATGGGGGGCAGCACCGGGTTCTCGTCGTAGGCATTCGGCGGTCCCGGCGGCGTCTGCAGCCCCGATTGCGGGGGCGCGATGTCCGGGCCGCCCATCAGTTCGGCCAGCGAGTCGGGGGTCAACAGGCCCGCGGTGATCGGCCCCACCTGCTGCCCCTGCATCCCCGGGGCAACTACCCAGCCGGGCTGGGTGTTGCGGTGCGACAACGGGGTATCGGGCACCCAGATCCCGGGCACAGTCGTGTCCTTGTACCCGTTCGGCGGCTGCAGCCGGCGCTCCGAGTAGGCGACTTCCTTGGGCAGCGTCTCGGCGGTGGAAAACAGGTTCAGCCCGAAGGGCAGGTAGTTGAACTTGATCGCATCGAGGACCGGCGCCAGGTATTGCGCGCACAGTTCGGCGGAATCTTGGTAGCCCAGCCGGCTGCCGGCCTGAATCATGCTGCAGACGAACTGCATTGGGTTCGCGAAGTTCGGGATCGCCGGGATGGACATGACCGCGCCGTGCGTCGGGTGATAGATCTGGCTGAGGTTCGTCTCCAGCGTGGGCAGCACGTGCAGGGCGGTCTCCAAACCATTCAGCGGATCGGGCTGCACCAGCGTGTTGGTCAGGGTGGCGAGGTTGTCGATGTCGTTCGTCAACACCCCGCGGTTCTTGTTCAGGAACGGCCGCAGCGTGGACAGGAGGGAATCGAACTGCTGTATCGCCGTGGCCAGCTCGCGATCGGACCCGGTCAGCTTGTCGGTGAACTGGGCCAGGTTCTGGTTCAGCGCGACGAACTGCTGGTCGTCTTTGTGCAGGGCGTTGACGAACTGCGCCAGGCTGCGCACCACCGCGAAGAAGTCCCCGCGGCCCTCGTTCAGCGCGGTCAACGCCCGCGACAGGCTGTTCAGCGTGGTGTTGATCTGCTTGCCCTTGCCGGCCAGCCCGTCGGCGAACGACTCGATGGCGTCACCGAACGGACCCTTCGGCTGCTCGGGTGTCGGGCCCAACTTGTTGATGACGTTGGCGACGCTCTGGCTCAGTTGGTCCCACTCCGTCGGGACTTGCGTGCGCTCGATGGGGATCACCGCTTTGTCGCCCATCACCGGGCCGCCCTGGTAGGGCGGCTCCAACTGAATGTTGCGTGACGCCACCAGGGTTGGGTTGACGATCACGGCGGACGCGTTGGCGGGCACCTTGTATTTGTTCTCGTAGTGAAACGTCACCCTCATCTTGTCGCCGGCCGGCTCGATCTTGTCGACCGCACCCACGCGGACGCCCATGATCTGCACCTTGTCCCCGGCATAGAGCGCGTTGGCCTCCGGGAAGTACGCGACCACGGTGTTGGTCGTCAGCTTGTTGTAGAGCTGCAACCCGAGGTATCCGGCCAGCACCGCCAGCGCCACCACCAGCACCCCGATGACCTTCCGCGCCCGCGGGATACGAAATGTGTTGACGGCACTCAATTCTGGTTACCTCCCGTGATGCCGCTGCCTCCCGTGCCGCCGGGATTGATGAACGGGGCCGGCAGTTGATTCCCGGGTCCGGGCGGTGCGGGTGGCCCGGGAGGCAGGGCGGGCGCGAACGTTGACGGTGGCGGCAGCGGGCCGGCGGGCTGCAGGTTCTCGGTGCGCGCGCCCGGCGGTGCCTGGGTTGGCAGTGGCACGGGTGTGCCCGGCACGTCCGGGGGCGGATCGCCCGGCCGCCCGGCGATCGCGATCCCCGGGGTCGGGGGCAGACCGTTCGGGTTCGGCGGCGAGGCCTGCACGTCGATCGGCGCCGGGAAGCTGCCGCCGAACGGTCCGACGTTTACGCCCGCGCACGGCAACGGGTTCCGCGGCCGCGGCAGCGCGTCGGCTGGTGGTGTGTACGAACACGCCGTTCCCGGCGGGACGGCCGGTCCCGGATGATCGGGCGTGCCCTCCAGCACCGGAGGTGCCGGCGGTGGCGCCCCGTTGGGGAACCGGGTCCCGTTCGGGTCGGGCCAGCGGAACTCGGGCAGCCCGGCGCTGCGCCAGAAGTCCTCCGGATCGAGACCTCGTTTCTTGAAGGCGGCGTCGACGAACGGCTGCAGGATCCAGTACGGCAAGAGGTTGGACAGCACGATCTTGAAGTACGGTCCCGACGCGACGGATTCCCCCAGCGATGCGGCGAATTGGCTGACATAGGTGAGGGTTTGGGCCAGGTCTTCCTTGCGCGTCACCAGCACGTCGGTGATGGCGTGCAACTGTTCCAGCACGGGGTTGAGGTTCGGGTTGTCGTTGATGAACCCCTGCACCTGCGTCGAGAAGGCCGAAACGTTTTGCAGCAGGGCGTCGATGGCCCGGCCGCGCTCGTTGAACGCGACCAGCAGCGTCTTGGCGTTGACCAGCAACCGATCGATCTGTTCGCTGCGGTCACCGAGCACGCCGGCCACCTGGTGGGCCTGCGCGAGCAGGTGCTTGATCTGTTCGTCGCGCTTGCCGATGGTGTCGGAGAACTTGGTCAACCCGTCGAGCGTGGCGCTCAGGTGCGGGTAGGTCTGGTCGATGGTCTGCGACAAGACGTTCAGCGAGCGCTTGACGGTGTCGACGTCCCAGCCGGCGGCGGCCCTGGTGATGTCGAAGTTCGCGTCGTAGAGCTGATAGGGGGTGGTGCTTTGGCTCAGCGGCAAGACGCTGCCCGGCTTTAACGTCTGGTTTCCGCGCGGCTCGATCTCGAGAACTTTCTTGCCCAGGATGGTATCGGTCTTGATCGCGAGCCGACTCTCGGTGCCGATGGTGTTGGCGCCGATGTTGAACTTGATCAGGACATGGTCGCCGTCGATCGCGAAGGACTCCACCTTGCCGACATTCACGCCGGAGATCCGCACCTTGTCGCCCTTGTTCAGTTGGCCGGTGTCGGTGAACTGACCGTAAAAGCTCGGAGTGGCGAAGATCATCGGGACGCTGGTGAAGCTTTGGCCGACCACGACGCCGAGGATCAACACCGTGATGCCCATGAGACCCACACGGCTGCGGTTGAATTCGGTCAGCGTTCTCATTGCGGCGAGCACCTGCCCGTGGGCTGCTGCCAAATTCTGACCGTCCGGACCGGGCCGCCGGCCTGCAGACCGTTCCACTTGATCGTCAGGTCGCAGAGGTAGAAGTTCACCCAGTCGCCGTAGAGGCCGATGCTGCGCCCGATCAGGTTGAGCGCGGTCGGCGTCTTGTGGACCAGATCGCTGAGCTGATCGCGTTGGTCCACGAGCGGCTGCTGGAGCGCCTGCAGGTAGTCGATCTCCTTGTGCAGCAGAGCGCGGTTGTCGGCCAGCAGGTTGGCCACCGTTCCGGCGGCGTTGCTGATGTTCGCGGTGCCGGCGGCAAGCGGGTCGGCGTGGTTTTCCAGCCCGGTGATCAACCGCTCGAAGTTGTCGATCGTCTGGTCGAATTCCTTGCGATGCCGAACCGTGGTGTCCAGCACCACATTCAGGTTCTTGACCACCTCGCCGATCGCCTCGTCACGCTCCGCGAGGTGCGAGGTCAGCTGCGCGGTCTGGTCGAGGATGTCGTTGATGGTGCCGCCCTGACCCTGAAACACGGTGATGATCGCCGACGCGATGGTGTTGACCTTTTCCGGATCCAGCGCCCGGAACAGGGGTTTGAAACCACCGATCAGGGCGTCGAGATCTAACGCCGGTGAGGTGCGGGACAGCGGGATGAATCCGCCCGGCGGCAACACGCGGTCGGTGCCCGCACCGTCGCCGCGCTTGAGTTCCAGGAAGCGGTTCGCGAACAGGTCGAGGTAGCGGATCTGGGCGGTCGTCGACTGGTAGAGCGGAATCGAGCGGTCGACGGCGAAGTCCACCTGCGCCTTGCGGCCACCGTCGACCAGGCGCACCTTCTTGACCTTGCCGACCTCCACTCCCGAGGCGCGAACGAACTGGCCGTCTTTGAGGCCGCTGGCATTGCTGAACTCCGCGGTATAGCTGTTGGTCCGGTTGAAGCGCAGCTGTGCGAACACGACCACGATCGAGACGGTGATCAGCGCCAGCACCAACGAGACGATGCCGAGCTTGATGGCGGAGCCGGTGATCTTCATGGGTTGATCGTGTTGTCCCCGACTTGGCGGCCCCACACGTACTCGATGGCGTACGGCGAGCCGGTGTCCAGATGGTTGTACGGTGCGAGGCTGGCGCCGGTGTCTTGCACCAGCTCGGGCGCGGGCCACAGGTCATGGGTGATGCCCTGCCAGCAACCCGGCGCACCCCCGGGCCCGCCGCGCGCGTTCACCCGCGGCAGATTGTCCGGGTACGCATAGGGATTCGGCGCGCCGCCCACCAGCCCGGCCAGCCCGAGGAGCCCCATGGTGGCCACCGTGCCGGCCAGCCCCGGGAGCGTCAGGATGCCGCCCAACCCCGACGTCAGCTCGGTCATCGTCCTCAGCGCGTAGCCGTTGCCGCCGCCCGTCGTCGCGAAGGCCGCGGGTTCTTCATCGTAGTAATTGCGGATGGTGCAGAAGAATTCGGGGCTGTAGGTGTCGAGCAGCTGGGCGGTGGGCACCAGATCCGCGGCGCCCCGCTGGAAGTAGGGCCCGCCGCGTCGGAAGATGTCCTCACCCGTGTTGCCCAACCCGGCCGCCGCCAGCAACGCGGCGTCCAGGTCGGCCTCCTGCCGGTGCAGGGTGCGCGCCGTGACCACCGCGTGGTTGAGGGAGTCCAACAGATCAGGTGCGGCGTTCGCGTAAGTGTCGCCGAGGGCCGCCAGCCGCTGGATGTCGTGGCGGATCTGCGGCATTTGCGGATTGATGTCGTCAAGAATGGTGTTGCCGTTGACGATCGACTGCCCGAACTTGTCGCCCAGCCCGGTCAACGCCTGCGCCGCGGCGGCCAGCGTGAGGTTCACCTTGACCGGGTCCACCTTGTCCGCGATCGAGGTGATCGTCCCGAACAACGTGTTGAACTCCGTCGTCACCGACCGCGCCTCGATCACCTGATTCGGGGTAACGCGTTGCGGCGTCGGGTTTTTCGGAGAGGTCAACGACACATACTTGTTGCCGAACACCGTGGTCGCCTTGATGTTCGCCTCCACGTTGGCCGGGATCAGGTCGATGTACTTGGGCTGGACGTCCAAGACGAACTTGGCCGCCGGCACGCCATCACGCTGGATCTGCGAAATGCTGGCCACCCGGCCGATTTCCACCCCGTTGTAGGTGACCTTCGAATTCGGATCCATCACCAAACCCGATCGGGGGGCCACCATCGTCAAGGGCGTCTTCGGCGTGAGCCGGCCCCGGAACTGCAGCCACACGAACGACAACACCACCGCGGCGATCACCAGGAACACCACGGCCGCCGTCTTGTACGGCGGAATCCGTGGCGGGTGGTCCTTGATCTGCGGGGGCGGGGCTGTCCGGGTCGTCATGGTCGGCTACACCGTGAGGTTGAAGTTCGGGCTCTTGCCGTAGACCGCCATCGCGGTCAGCACGACGACGACAACGATCGTGATCAACGACAGCCGCATCGACCGGCCGACGGCTTCACCGACGCCGACCGGCCCGCCGCTGGCGGTGTAGCCGTAGTAGCAGTGGGTGGTCATCACGACCACCGCGACCAGGATCACCTCCGCGAACGACCAGCCCACGTCGTTGAGGCGCAGGAATGTGTGGAAGTAGTGGTTGTACGTGCCGGCGGACTGCCCGTAGAAAAAAACCGTGGTGACCTGCTGGGACACGAAGGCCAGGGTGATCGCCAACCCGTAGAGCGGGATGATGACGACGAGACCCGCCACCACCCGGGTGGACGCCAGGAAGGCGACCGACCGGATGCTCATCACCTCCAGCGCGTCGATCTCCTCGCTGATGCGCATGGCGCCCAGTTCCGCGGTGGCGCCGGCACCAACCGTCGCGGCCAACGCCTGACCGGCGGCCACGGGCGCCACGAAGCGCACATTGACCAGCGCGGCCAAGAACCCGGTGAACGCCTCGACACCGATGTTGCCCAGCGTCGCGTAGCCCTGGATGGCGACCAGCGAGCCCGCGGACAGGGTGATGAAGCCGACTATGGCCGCGGTGCCCCCGACCACGGCCATGGCGCCGGTGCCCATGCCCATCTGGGCGACCATCCGCAACATTTCTTTGCGGTAGCGGCGCATGGCGAAGGGGATCTGCCCGACGGCGGTCATCGCGAACCAGACCATCTGCCCGATCTCAACCAGTGCCCGGGCCGGGGCCTCGCCGTATCGGCTGAGGCTGGCCCATGAGAAGCGGGCGGGCGCCGTGGAATCCGCTGCGGTGACGGTCATCAGCGCCCGGTCCCGAACCGCACGCCGATGGTGGTCAGCGCCGCGTTGACCGCGAACAGGGCGATGAAGCACAGCACCACCGTCTCGTTGACCGCGGTGCCCAGACCCTTGGACCCGCCGCGGACGATGAGCCCGCGGTAACAGCCGACGAGGCCGGCGATCAGCCCGAACGTCGCGGCCTTGATGAACGCGATCACCACCTCGGGCAGGCCCGTCAGCGCCGTCAACGTGGAGAGGTAGGCGCCGCTCGAGACGTTCTGCAGGTAGACGCTGAAGAGGTAGCCGCCCCCGAGGCCGACGGCGACCACGAGGCCGTTGAGCAGCACCGCGACCATCGTCGAGGCGACGACGCGCGGCACCACCAGCCGGTGGATCGGGTCGATGCCGAGCACCTCGAGGGCGTCGATCTCCTCACGGATGGTGCGGGCGCCCAGGTCGGCGCAGATGGCGGTGCCCCCGGCGCCGGCGACCACCAGCACGGTCACGATCGGGCCGAGCTGGGTGACCGCGCCGATCGCGGCACCGGCACCGGAGACGTCGGCGGCGCCGATCTCGGCCAGCAGCAGGTTGAGCGTGAAGATCAGCAGCACGGTTTCCGGGATGGACACCGCGATCGTCGGCAGCAGCGACACCCGCATGAGGAACCAGCCGGTCCAGATGAACTCGCGCCACTCGAAGGGCTGCTTGAGGGCCTTAGCGGTCAGCACGCACATCCGGAAGAACCCGCCGGCGACTTCGGTGCCCGGCCGGATCCGTTGGCCCACTTTGCCGGCAAACGAGTGCGTGGTGGTGGTCATCGGCGCGGCCCCCCGGGCGGATGCGTGGCGGATCGCGGCTCTAGTGCCGGCCGTTCACGTGAGCGACGCGGCGGCGCGGGGGAGAGGCGCAGCCGGCCGGCGTGGTTCCGATTCGCAGCCTTGCCCGTAGGGTGCGTACGCTCCGAAAACCGGCGCGGCAGAATGCATTTCGACGGCGTATCGAGTGATGACGCCTGCCGGCTGCCGCGCGTCACGATCCGGCCCAACTGTGCTCGGTGCGACACCCGGCGTCGCGCATCACGCCGTTCGAGGTGCTGACCCACTCCGCGGTCCTCCCGGGCGGCGGCCCGGGTCCCCGCCCTCCGGCCCCACGCCGCCATCCTTTGCGCCACGCTGCAACTATCGCATTAGACCGTACGTGCGGTCAATAAATCGCAAATCTCGCCCGCTTTCGCCCAAACATGTGGGCGATCCGCGGAACGCCCTGGTTTTATCAGGGCTTTTTGTGTCTCATGGCGACTGCCGGCGCAGCGGCACGTATGCACGCCGACTATCGTCGAATGTGGCTCCGGCGCAACATGTTTCGGCGATCGTCCGTCAGCGTCGCCCGGCCGTGACCGCGGCGAGGCACTCACGCACCACCGAGACGACGCCGGCAGACGGGTTCGCCCACTTGCTGAGGCCCAGGCGGTCGAGCAGCAGCCCGCCGAGAAACACGTCGACGAAAGCGGCGCCGACTTCTTCAGGCGTCCGGGAATCGGCCGGATCGAACCACACCCACATCCACTCCAGCGATCCCCACAGCTGCAGCGCCGCCAATTCGACGTCCACGCTTCGAAACACGCCGAGATCGATCCCGTTGCGGATTTCGTCAATTGCATGTGTCTGCAACTGATCGCGCAGCTTGCGTACCTGCTGCATCGCGGGGTCGTCGGACAGTTGAACCACCTCGCGCTGGCTCGCGACCGTAGCGTGGCGCGCGCTCACCTGCAGCAGTGCGGAGGCGTAAATGATCGCCGCGATCCGCTCGTGCGGGGCGGCCAGGCGATCCCAGGCCATCCGCAGCACGTCGAGCTGGAGGGCCAGGTGGGTCTCTTCGAGCTCCCGCAACATCTGGGCCTTGGTGCCGAAGTGATGGACGATCGTGCCCTTCGACATGCCGAGTTCGTCGGCGATGTCGCCGATATTCGTTCTGTCATAGCCACGTTCGGCGACATAGCGGACGAACGCGTCCAGAATCTCGCCACGCCTGCCAGGCGACCTGGGCATCTTCAACCCTTCGGCATAACTAACCGTACGAACGGTCTATCATAGCGTTCAGCGACGCGAATACACGTAACGGTTTGGTCAGCGTGGCCCGCGGCGTGCCGCGCCGGACCCGTCCGGTGCCCTCACGACATACATGTTCTCGCCGGGCGCGGAGTTGATCTCACCGGCGGCGTAGACGGTCAGAAGTTCGGAGCCATCGCGATCGGCGACGCACACGTAGGCGTCGGTCTCCGCGTCGTATTCGAAACCATCCCAAGCCAATACGAACGCTAAGCAGTTGCCGTCGCGGTCGAGAACGACGAGCTTGTGCACGCCGGATTCCTTCAATAGTTCGGCATCCTGGGCGCGCCCTTGAGGGCCGTGGTTGTTGGTGACCGCTAGGCTGTCTAACATCTGCGTACTCCCTTAGCTAAGGCGTTGGGACCTGCCAGAGACGTTTCTCCCAGATACGGCCTCCGACCAGGGCATTACGGCCCCTCTCAAGGGGTCGTAAGTCGCTTGCCAAACAGGCCGGGCCGTTATCCCCGGGGCGCCCGAGTCCGCCCGGTCGCCGGTGCCGGATCGGCCGCGCTGCGGCCGGTCTTCGTCGGGCGAAGCGCCACCAGCAGCACGCCGCCGGCGAACAGCGCCGCGGTCACCCACGGTAGGCGGCCGTCCGGCGCGAACCCCGCGTAGGCAAAGAAATGCAGGCCAGCGGCGGCCAGCGCGGCACCGACCAGCATGAACACTTCCCCCCAGCGTTCGGTGAGGGGCACACCGAGCATGGGCAGCGGGGCCGCGAAAAGTCGCCGCAACGACGACAACAACACCAGTTCAACCGCCGTCACCACGCCGAGGACGACCACCCACTCCAGCCGGGCCAGCCACCACAGCCCCGTTCCCTCCGGCGGTTGGGGCAGCAGGCCCGCCGGATACGCCACGATCGCGACGATCACGACCGGGATCATGTGCCAGAGGTAAAGCGCCATCACGTTGTTGTTGCCGATGGCCAGCGCCCGCTTGACCCTGTCGGCGCGCAGCACGCGATTCAGCGCGGGCGCGAGCGCTATCGCCAGCCCACCCTGCGCGCATCCGAACGCCAACAGCGCCGCGGTGGGGGGCGTCGTGTTGTCGATCGTCTGCCCGGGAACGCCGATCATGCTGACCGGATACATACGAAGCCCAATCAGCAGCCCCAGCGCGAGCGCCGAGCAGGCGGCCAGCACCACCGCTCTGCTGCCGCCCAGTAGCCCTCCGCGCCAAGCGATCCCGAGCTGGTAGAACGCCCCCCAGCACAGCAGGTAGTTAACCCAGCCAAGGTTGTGCACGTGGGCACCGATCGAGAGGGCGTCCACCGCAACGACGCCCACCCCCAGCGCCGCCGGCGCCAGCAGCCCCCAACGCCGGTGTGCCGCAACCGCAATCGGGGTCAGCGAGACGACGATCAGGTAGACGGCCAGGAACCACAGATGCATGGCCACGGCCCAACCCGCGTACTCCATCGTCGTACGGGCCACGTGGCCGACGTCGAGAACCGCCACCACCACCAACACCAGCGCGACGTAGACCGCCGTCGGGCCCAAGACGCGGGCCAGCCGGTGCCGAAGCCAGGTCTGGCGCGACACACCGTCGGTTTCGCGCCGATGCGTCCAGGACAACGCGCCGGCGTAGCCGGCGACCAGAAAGAACGTCGGGACGGCCTGGAAGGGCCAGGTCAGCCACTGGGTCCACGGTATGTCGACGAGCGGGTTCTGCCGACCGAAAGATCCGTCGTGATAAGTCACCGAGCCGGCCAACCAATGCCCCAGCACGATCAGGATCACACCCGACACGCGGTAGAAGTCGACCGCCAGATTGCGGGCCGGTCGCGCTGTGTCCTGCACGAGCGCAACGGTACCCGCCCGGTGGCCCGGAGGAACCCGGCGCACAATGGGGGCCATGAAACGGGCTCATCTCGCGCAACTCGAAGTCGGACGGCTCGGCCTGGGCGCGATGGGCATGTCCGTCGCCTATGCCGGCGCCGGCACCGACGACGCCGAATCCATTCGCACAATTCATCGCGCCATCGACCTTGGCGTCACGTTGATCGACACCGCCGAGGTCTACGGGCCCTACGTGAACGAGGAACTCGTCGCCCGCGCCCTGCAGGGCCGCCGCGACCGGGTGGTGCTGGCGACAAAGTTCGGCCTCATCTCGCACACCGGCCGTAATGGCCTCGACAGCAGTCCCGCCAGCATCCGCACCGCGGTGGAGGGGTCCCTGAAGAGGCTGGCGACCGACCACATCGACCTCTACTACCAACACCGCCTCGATCGCGAGACCCCGATCGAAGACACGGTCGGAGCCCTGGCCGAGCTGGTGGCGGCCGGAAAGATCCGGTACATCGGTCTTTCCGAAGTGGGCGTCAACACCATTCGCCGGGTCCAGGCGGTGCATCCCATCACCGCGGTGCAGTCGGAATACTCCGTGTGGACCCGCGACCCCGAGGACGGGGTGCTCGACGTGCTACGCGAACTCGGCATCGGGTTCGTCGCCTACTCGCCGCTGGGCCGCGGGTTCCTCACCGGCGCCATCCGCTCCAACGAGCAGCTTCCCGACAGCGACTACCGCAAGACCAACCCCCGTTTCTTCGACGAGAACTTCCAGCACAACCTGCGCAGCGCCGACGAGCTCCGCGACATCGCCGCCGATGTGGGTGCCACCCCGGCCCAGGTGGCGTTGGCCTGGCTGCTGGCGAAAGGTCCTGACATCGTGCCGATTCCGGGAACCAAGCGCGTCGCCCGCCTGGAAGAGAACGTCGCCGCTGACGCGGTCGAGCTCACCCCCGACCAGCTGGCGAGGATCGACGGACTCACCCCACCCGTCGGCGGCCACCACGCCGAGGCACAAATGGGCTGGATCGATCGCTAGTGGTCGCCAATAAGAAGCTGGTGATCGGGGCCAGCGGTTTCCTGGGATCGCACGTCACCCGCCAGCTCGTCGCGTCGGGCGCCGATGTGCGAGTCATGTTGCGCCGCACCAGTTCCACCCAGGGGATCGACGACCTCCCCGTCGAGCGCTGCTACGGCGACGTCTTCGACGACGACGCTCTGCGCGCCGCCATGGCCGGATGTGACGTCGTGTACTACTGCGTGGTCGACGCCCGGATGTGGCTGCGCGATCCGGCGCCACTGTTCCGCACCAACGTCGAAGGGCTGCGGCACGTCCTGGACGCCGCCCTGGATGCCGACCTGAAAAAGTTCGTATACACCAGCACCACGGGCTCTTTGGCGATCAGCGACAGCCGGCCGGTCACCGAAGACGACCCGCACAACTGGGACCAGGGCGGCCCCTACATCGAGGCCCGGATGGCCGGCGAGAACCTGCTGCTGTCGTACGCCCGAGAGCGGGGGCTGCCCGCCGTGGCGATGTGCATCTCCACCACCTACGGTCCCGGCGATTGGGCGCCGACGCCGCACGGCTCCCTGATCGCCCTCGTCGCCAAGGGCCGTTTCCCGTTCTATTTCGGCTACTCGTCGGAAGTCGTGGGCATCGAGGACGCCGCCAGGGCAATGCTTTTGGCGGCGGAGCGCGGACGAAACGGCGAGCGTTACATCGTATCCGACCGATACATGAGCGGCCGGGAGCTGCACCAGATCGCCGCCACCGCCGTCGGCAGGCGCCCGCCGCGCATCGGCATCCCGATTTCGGTGCTGCGCGCCGGTGCGCGCGTCAACGATTTGGCGGCGCGGCTACTGCGCCGCGACCTCCCGTTCGCCTACGCGGGAATTCGCATGGCGGAGCTGATGTCGCCGCTCGACCACGGCAAGGCCGAACGCGAACTCGGGTGGAAACCGGAGCCCGTCGAAGACTCGATTCGCAAGGCCGCGGTCTTCTTCGCTTCCCGGAAGTAGCCCTTAATCCGAGGCGGCCAGCGCCGCCGGGCCGTACTTCTTCTCGATCAGCGCCCACGGGTCGGCGTACGGGCCCCGGCCCTCGGCGCGGCGCTGCAGTTTGAGCAGGGCGCGCAGCACCGGTCGCAGGATCGGGCCCAACGCGCACAGGATGATGCGTGTCCGGCCCTGGGATTCGGCGACCCAGGCGGTCGACTCGTGCCAGTCGTGCTCCTGAAAGTCAAGCAGCGCTTGGGCTTCGGTGGTGTCGAACCATCCGGTGAAGCTCCAGCCGCGGTCGTCGTTTGGGTCGCCGGGCAGGCTCGCCGAGGGCCCGAGCCGCCCCAGGCCCGCGGCGGTCATCAGGTCGTCCTCGAGGTCGCGCTGCAGCATCACATACGATTCGTTGCCGCCGATCAGCAGCACCTTGCCCGCGATGCTGGCACCCCGATCGACGCCGTTGGCGAACGCCAGCGCCACGTCGCGCGCGTCCACCATGTGGATGCGGTTGTCGCCGGGCATCGAGCGCATCAGGAGCAAGTGGTCGCCGCTGATGCTCGCCTGGGTGTCCGGCGAGATCACCCCGCCCAGCCGGAACAGCGCGTACGGCAGGCCGCTGGCCCCGATCGCCGCCTCGGCCAGCACCTTGTCCTCGCCGTACTGGTCGATCGGCTGCACCGGCGTCTCCGGGGTGATCCGCTCGGGGTAGCGGTACGGATTGCGCGACCCGTAGACCGCCGCGCTGGAGGCCATCAGGAACAGCGGGGGATCGGGCAGCTGGGCGGCCGCCGCCAGCAGGGTCTCGGTACCCCCGACATTCACTCGTCGGGCCAGCGCGGGATTGCGGTACGACGGCGGCGAAACGATGGCGGCGAGGTGAATGATCGCTTCGGGCCGATGGGTCGCGATCAGATCGCCCACTGCGTCGGCGTCCAGCAGGTCGATGTAGGCGGGAATCAGCTTGCCGGGCCCCTGGGACAACTCGGCCGCGGCGGCCAGGGTCTTGTCGGTCCGCAGGTCGGTGGCGACGACGGTCCGTCCCCGGTCGAGCAGGATTTGCGCACATCGCCTGCCGACCTGGCCGAACGCGCCGGTGATCAAAATGGTGCCAGCACTCATCGGGTTATCACTGCTCCATCATTCGGCCGGCGAGCTTGGCGGCAACCCACCGGATGCGGTCGGAGATATAGATCGAGAACAGCGGGGTGACGATGTCCTCCCGCAGCCGAGTCAGCTTGGAGCTCTTGATGAGCCAGCGCCCGTCGATGCTCTCGTAAGTCTCGTGGTAGTGGCCGTACCCGACCAGCGTCACCCCCGGCCCGAAGCGAACCACATCTTGCAGCGCCCACAGCCCGCGCGCCGTCGTCGCCGACGTCAGCTCGATCTCGGGCGCGTGCACCTGGTGTGCCGTCGCCTGCGTGGGGCGTCCGATGCCTTTGCGGGTGAACGCCACGAACTCGTCGGCGCCAACGATCAGCTTGCCGCCAGCCTCGGACGTGTCGCTGACGAAGTCGTCGGCGAACAGAGCCCGCCACGCCGCCCAGTCCTTGGTGTCGAGGTACCGGCAGTAGCGGGCTTTGAGCTGTTTGATGGCCTCGATCGTCAGGAGCGCGGTGGCGTGATCTTCTGCGGCGCCCCCGGTCATCGCGGCCCAGCGTGACACTTCACCCCGAAACTGTAACCCTTCACCCTTTGAAGTAGACGATCTGGTGGGTGGTGGCCAGCAGCACACCGTCCCGGGTCCATAGCTGGGCGCTCTGGTCGAAGTAACCGCCGGAGAAGCGGTTGGCGTGGGCGGTGGCCAAGACGAAATCACCTTTAACCGCGTCAAGCTCGTCCTGAGTGGCAAGGAAATAGGTCGTCAACGAGATCGTCCCCGCCGGCGCGACGCCGCCGCGGCGCAGGAAGACCCGCGGGTAGAAGACGTCGCTGAGGGCGGCGAGTGCCAGATAGTCGACGGGGCGTTGCGCTTTGTCGCGCACCCACAGCGTGGTCGTCGACGACGGACTGGCTCGCTCGTCGGCGCCCGGGAGCGGGCCTTCGGCGAACCGCATGTCGTAGAGGTCCGCCCAACGGACGACGTGACCCATGCTCCTGGGTTCGAGCTCTTCCGGCGGTGGCGCGCTTGGCGGGCGGGCTTCGGTGTCGGCCCAGCTCTCGCGGATCGTGGCGAACACCGCGGTCGCCGTGGCCTTGGCCTCGCCGTCCTGGCCGAGTTCGACGTTCCAGTGCTGATTGGTGCGGTTCGTGCGCACGACCCGATGTGACAGGTCGAAACTGCCGTCGGCGACCGGCGCGGCGAAGTTGACGGTCAACGCCAACGGCTCACCGATCCGGTCGGGGTGCGTGTCGATGGCCCGCACCATGGCGGCCGCGGTGATTCCGCCGAACGGGCCCACCATGTTGGCCCACTCCGGATGGGTAGCGCCCCGCCTGACGTCGGCGTCGATCACGTCGAGCTCGAGCGCGTTGTCAAAAGGGTGTGTGCCGGTCACGCGGATTCCTTGATCGCCATAGCATCAGGCAGTGGTCGCACGCCGATGCGAGTCGTCGGCAGACTACTTCCCGTCGGGCTTGGCCGCCGGGTTGGGGTCACGGCTGGTGCCACGCCGAACGTGAGGAGCCGAATCGCATGAGCATCCCCGATCGTCAGCGCGCGGTGGTGATGCCGGGGCCCGGCGCGCCCCTCGAGACCGTGGAAAGGCCGGTCGAAAAACCGGGCCCGGGCCAGGCCCTGGTCAGGGTCAGGGCGTCGAGCCTGAACTTTCACGACAACATCAACCTCATGGGGCTGCTCCCGGGCCCATGGCCGCGCGTGCCGATGAGCGACGGCGCGGGAGAAGTGGTCGCGGTCGGGCCCGAGGTGGACGGGCTGCAAGTGGGCGACCGCGTCATGGGAGCGTTCCACCCCGGTTGGCTGGATGGGCCCCCCACGCCGGAGTCGAAACGGGAGCTGCCCGGCGACACCGAAGACGGGTGGTTGCAGCAGTACCGCGTCGCCGGCCTGTCGGGTCTGGTTCGCACGCCCGCGCACCTCAGCGACGTCGAAGCCGCCACCTTGCCGTGTGCCGGCGTGACGGCCTTCAGTGCGCTGATGGAGGCCAACATCGGTGCCGGCGACGTCGTGGTCACCCAGGGAACCGGCGGCGTCTCGCTGTTCACGGTGCAGCTCGCCCGAGCGCTGGGCGCCACGGTGATTTTGACGTCGTCGTCCGACGACAAGCTGAAAATCGGATCCGATTTGGGCGCAACGCATCTCGTCAACTACCGCGCGACCCCGGACTGGGAGACCGAGGTGAAGCGACTGACCGCCGGGAGGGGCGCCGACCTGATCGTCGACCTCGGCGGGCCCGCCACTCTGGCGAAGTCGGTGCACTCGGCGCGGGTCGGAGGCACCGTCGCGGTGATCGGCGTCCTCAGCGGATTCGACACGGCGCCCATCTCGGTCGCCGAAGTGATGCTCAACAACCTGCGGATCGTCGGAATCACGGTGGGCAGCGTGCAGTCGCAGCGGTCCCTCTGCGATTTGATATCGGCCACCGGCATCAAACCCCACATCAGCCACGTCTTCGACTGGCAGCAGCTGGACGAGGCGCTGGCGGTGATGCGTGCCGGCGAACACGTCGGCAAGATCGCCATCACCATCCCCTGACGAAACCACCGGAAAGGCAACATGACGGACTCTCCCTCGAAGCTCATCGACGCCAGGATCAAAGAGCTGGGCGATTGGCGCGGCGAAATGCTCGCCCGCATACGGGAATTGATCAAGCAGGCCGACCCCGACGTGGTCGAGGAGTGGAAGTGGCGAGGTGTCCCGGTGTGGTACCACGACGGGATGATCTGCACCGGCGAGACCTACAAGAGCGTGGTCAAGGTGACGTTCGCCAAGGGCGCCGCGCTTCAGGACCCGTCGGGCCTCTTCAATTCCAGCCTCGACGGCAACACCCGGCGCGCCATCGATTTCCACGAGGCCGACGAGGTCGACGAGGAGGCGTTCAAGGCGCTCGTTCGCGCCGCTGTGGAGCTCAACGCGTCCTAGGCGACCTGTACAGTCATCAAGCGGTGCTGTACAGTCGCCCAGCACAAGCCCGAGGAGGCCGTCGGCGATGACGCACAGGCGAATTCGGTGACCATCGAGTCGGTCGAGGAATTCCGCGGCCGCGCCAAAGCGTGGCTGGCCGCGAACCTGCCAAGGCTCGACTCCGAAGACGCCATGGTCCTCGAGCGCGACGAACTGGCGTCCTGGCGGCGCGCCCGCGAATTGCAACGGAAGTTGTACGACGGCGGCTTCGCCGGGATTTGCTTCCCTCGCGAGTACGGCGGCCTGGGGCTGAGCTACGAGTACAAGAAGGCATTCGACGCCGAGGCGGCCCCATACGAGACGCCCTTGCTGCTCAACATCCCGTCGTTCGCCATTTGCTGCGCGACGATCCTGGACATGGGCACCGAGGAGCAGAAGCGCACCCACATCGGCGCGGCGCTGCGCGGCGACGAGGTGCTCGTCCAGCTGCTCTCCGAACCCAGCGGGGGTTCGGACCTGGCCGGGGTGATCACCCGGGCCGACCGCCGAGACGGGCGGTGGGTCATCAACGGCGCGAAGACGTGGAGCACCTGGGCGTTCGCCGCCGACTACGGCCTGTGCCTGGCCCGAACCGACTGGGACGCACCCAAACACAACGGCCTCACGATGTTTTTGCTGCCGCTTCGACACCCCGGGGTGACGATCAACCGCATCCGTCAGGTCAACGGCTCGGTCGAGTTCTGCGAGGAGTTTTTCGACGACGTCGACGTGGGCGACGACGCCGTCGTCGGGGAACCGGGCAAGGGGTGGGACGTCGCGTCACGACAGCTTTACCACGAGCGCCGCACCATGGGCGACGGCTCGGAGTACACCAGCGGACCCGGAATCGCTGAGGCCGAGGACATTTCGATCGATCTGATGTCGTTGGTCGACAGCACCAGGCAAGGGGACAGCGAACGCGTTCGCGAGATGGTGGGCCGCGTTCTGGTTCACCGGGCCGTGCACGGGCAACTGAGCGAGCACGTCTACCACGCCGTCGTCGACGGATCGCTGCCTCCCGCCGGGGGATCGATCATCAGGCTCGACATGGCCGAGGTGCACGACGTCGAGAACGACACCGCCCTCGCCATTGCCGGTTCGGCCGGCGTGGTCGACGATGACGCGGGCCTGCTGGGCATTGGCACGCGATATCTGGGCCGTCAGATCGCCAGCATCGGGGGCGGCACGACGGAGATGGCGCGCAACGTCATTGGCGAACGGGTCCTGAACTTTCCGCGCGAGTACGCCGCCGACCGCGGTGTGCCGTTCAACCAGGTGCGCCGGGGCAAAGCGGCGAAGGGAGATCAACGGTGAGCGACCAACTTCGCGACATCCGAGAGCTGGCCAACGACGCCGGCGCCTACCGCGACGAGTTGTACCGACGCTGGACCGGGCTGCTGAGCTATCGCTACATCGGCCGCAACCACTCGGCGATGAACATCGGCGAGACCGACGACACCGTCACCATTCGCCGCGACATGCGCAACGAGGCCGGCGGACTCATGGTGGCGCCGTTGGCGATCTCGTCCCCGGAGGGATGCCAGACCGACATGGTCGCGGTGCCGAACCCGGTCATCGCGTCGGTACAGATCATCGACCCCGGCTACGACGTCACACGGATCGAGATCGTCGGGTCCGGCATCGTGCACCAGGGCCGAACCATGGGCTACGGGCGGTGCAAGATCGTCGACGCCGACAACCCCGACCGGGTGATCGCCTTCAACGAGGGCCAGGGAGCCGTGATCGGTGTCCCGCCGGAAGGCCTTGGCAAGATGGATGTTTCGGGCACCGAGCTGGTGATCGAGGATTCGCCCGACCTGCCACCGCTGTGGCGGGCCTTCGGGGCCGACAAGCGCGACGACGGCCATTGGGTACTGCCCGCGCTGAGCGCCGAGCTCGCCTCACCGGACGCCGCGCTGCACATCGGGCCTCAGCACGTGGTCCTCGAGACCGCCGCGACCGACCTGGCCGCCGAGGTCGCCGGCACCCGGAAGCTTCAGGTCATCAGCTGGCACGTCATGTTCATGTCCCGCGGCAAGGTGGGCCCCTTCCGCGTCGAGGGCACGGCGCATGCCGGCGGGCCCGGACGCATCGGCGTGCGCATGCTCCTGCACGACGAAGGAAACGCGGACAAGGCCGTCACTTCCGCCGCGGCGATCTTCGATACGGTGACCCGCGGCATTTAATTCAGCCGGAATTAACGGCCAACGGTCGGTAAAGCTTTCGCCCGCGACCGGCCCCTGCACCCGTGGGCGCTTGACGCATGCGACCTGGCCAGCAACGATCATTGCTATAGACAATGATCGACATTAGACACGGTGGATGCTAGAAACAGTCCGATGTGTAATTTCGGCGGTTCGGGTCAATCCGAACTACGTATCGAACCTTGAGAGTGATGGGGGAACGATGATGCAGCACAGAATGGCAAGGAAGGTTTCTGCCTGCGCGCTCGGCGCGCTGGCGACTCTGATGCTGGCGCCGTCGACCGTCGCGCGAGCCGACCAGACGGACCAGGACTTCACCAGCTATTTGCAGGCGCACGGCGTCGACCTCGGTAGCCCGGCGCTGGACGTGAAGGCGGCGCAGATGATGTGCAAAGACCTCAACGCCGGCTACAGCCAGAAGGACGAGATAGACCAACTGACGGGCTCGCATCGGTTGAACGAGGCCCAAGCCCAAATGTTCGTCGCCGCGGCTACCGCGGATTACTGCCCCGCAAAGCACCCGCCGAGCAAGCCGAGCAGCAGCTAACGGCGTTCCCGACGGGGCCGAGCGGGGCTCTGGTCATACATCTGCCTGCGTCTGTATGGTGCAAAAAACGCATCGGCACGACGGGAGACGCACAGTGGCAGAACGGTTGGCGGGGAAGGTCGCGCTCATCAGTGGCGGGGCTCGGGGGATGGGCGCTTCGCACGTGCGGACCCTGGTCGCTGAGGGCGCCAAGGTCGTGTTCGGCGACATCCTCGACGACGAGGGCAAGGCCGTCGCGGCCGAGCTCGGCGACACCGTTCGCTACGTGCACCTGGACGTCACCAAACCCGAGCAGTGGGAAGCCGCGGTGGCCACCGCCGTGACCGAGTTCGGCGGGGTCGACGTCTTGGTGAACAACGCCGGCATCATCAATATCGGCACGTTTGAGGACTACGAGCTCTCGGAGTGGCAACGCATCCTCGACATCAACCTCACGGGAGTGTTTCTCGGCATCCGCGCGGTGGTGAAACCCATGAAGGAAGCGGGACGGGGCTCGATCATCAACATTTCCTCCATCGAAGGCATGGCCGGCACCATCGGTTGCCATGGGTACACCGCAACCAAATTCGCCGTCCGCGGGTTGACCAAGTCGGCCGCGCTGGAACTGGGGCCCAGCGGAATCCGCGTCAACTCGATTCATCCAGGGCTCATCAAGACGCCGATGACCGAATGGGTCCCCGAAGACATCTTCAATACCGCGGTGGGCCGGATCGGCGAGCCGAAGGAGGTGTCCAGTCTCGTGGTGTATCTGGCCAGCGACGAGTCCAGCTACTCGACCGGCTCGGAGTTCGTGGTCGACGGCGGCACCACCGCGGGCCTGGCACACAAGGACTTCTCCGCGGTCGATGCCAGCCAGCAGCCCGAGTGGGTCACCTAGTCTCAGACCCACATCGAAACTGCTTCCAGCGCTGCAATATTGGGGTCCTGCACGCGCTGTGCGCAGGCTCGGCGACTCGCTCCCTAGTTCAGGGCGCCACCGCGAACGATTCGCGCTCCTTCGCCGGCGTGGGCCACGGCGAAGGCAGCGGCCGTTGCCGCACTCGCTGCGGCCACCAGAACCACTTGCCCAGCAGCGCGGCGATCGACGGCATCATCAACGACCGCACGATCAGCGTGTCGAAGAGCAGGCCGAGGCCGATTGTGGTGCCGACCTGGCCGATGACCGTGAGTTCGCTGACCGCCATCGTCATCATCGTGAACGCGAACACCAGGCCCGCCGAGGTGACCACCGACCCGGTGCCTCCCATTGCGCGGATGATGCCCGTGTTCAGCCCGGCGTGGATCTCTTCCTTGAACCGGGCCACCAATAGCAGGTTGTAGTCGGCGCCGACGGCCAGCAGGATGATGACCGACATCGCCAGCACCATCCAGTGCAGTTCGATGCCGATCAGGTGTTGCCAGATGAGGACCGAGAGTCCAAAGGATGCTCCCAGCGAGATCAGTACGGTGCCCACGATCACGGCCGAGCCGACGACGCTGCGCGTGATGATCAGCATGATGATGAAAATCAGGCACAGCGAGGCGATTCCGGCGATCAGCAGGTCATAGTTGCTGCCGTCCTGCATGTCCTTGTAGGTGGCCGCGGTGCCGCCGAGGTAGATCTTGGAGCCCTCCAGCGGCGTTCCCTTGAGCGATTCGTAGGCGGCCTTCTTGATCGCGTCGATGTGCGAAATGCCCTCTGGCGTCATGGGATCGCCGTCGTGGCTGATGATGAACCGCACCGCGTGGCCGTCGGGCGAGAGGAAGTTCTTCATGCCCTTCTTGAACTCGGCGTTGTTGAACGTCTCCGGGGGCAGGTAGAACGAGTCGTCGTTCTTGGACGCGTCGAACGCCTTGCCCATGGCGTTGGAGTTCTTTTGCGCCTCGTTCTGCTGATCCTGCAGGCCCTTCTGGGTCGAATACATGGTCAGCATCGTCGTTTTCATGGCCTTCATGTTCTCGATCATCGATGGCATCAGCGCCACCATCTGGGGCATCAGCGTGTCGAGATGATCCATGACGGGCAGCAGGCTCTGGATGTCGTCGGTCATCGTGTCGATGCCGTCGAGGGCGTCGAACACGGACCGAAGCGACCAGCACACCGGGATGTCGTAGCAGTGCTTTTCCCAGTAGAAGTAGCTGCGGATGGGCCGGAAGAAGTCCTCGAAATCCGCCATGTGCTGGCGTAATTCCTCGATGTCGATGGTCATCTCGTGCATTTTTCTGACCATCACGTGCATGTCGTCGGCCATCTGCGTGGTGATCCTAGACATCTTTTCCATGCTGTCGATGGTCGTCTGCATCATGTCGGCCTGGTGCAGCATGTCGGCCATCTGGTCCGCTTGGTATTTCTGATTCATCTGCTGGGTGACGCTCTGCATGCTGATCTGGAACGGGATCGAGGTGTGCTCGATCGGGGTGCCCTGCGGCCGGGTGATCGCCTGCACGCGCGAAATTCCGGGCACCCGGAAGATCGACTTGGCGATCTTGTCGATGACCAGGAAATCGGCGGAATTGCGTAAGTCGTGGTCACTTTCGATCATCAGCAGCTCGGGGTTCATCCGGGCGTTCGAGAAGTGCCGGTCCGCCGCCGCGTAACCGGCGTTCGCCGGCAGATCGGCGGGCAGGTATTTGCGGTCGTTGTAGTTGGTCCGGTAGCCGGGCAGGGTCAGCAGGCCGACGAGCGCGATCGCGATCGTCACGATCAGGACGGGGCCGGGCCACCGGACGACGAGGGCACCGACCTTGCGCCAGCCGCGGGTCCGCTGCGCCCGCCTGGGCTCCAGCGTCTGGCGGAACCGCGATGCCACCGAGATCACCGCGGGGCCGAGCGTCAGGGCCGCCGCGACGACGACCACCATGCCGATGGCCAATGGGATGCCCAGCGTCTGGAAGTAGGGCAGGTTCGTGAAGTGCAGGCAGAACGTCGCGCCCGCGATGGTCAGGCCGGAGCCGGCCACCACGTGCGCGGTGCCGCCAAACATGGTGTAGTACGCGTCTTCTCGCGATTCGCCGACCGACCTGGCCTCCTGATATCGGCCTATCAGGAAGATCGCATAGTCGGTCGCGGCGGCGATCGCCAACGTCACCAACAGGTTCGTGGCGAAGGTGGACAGCCCGATGATGTTGTAGTAGCCGAGGAACGCCACCATGCCGCGCGCCGCGGAGAGTTCGAGCACCACCATCACCAACGTGAGCAGCACCGTGATGATGGACCGGTAGACCAAGAGCAGCATCGCGATGATCACGACGAACGTGACGGTCGTGATCACCTGCAGGCTGCGGTCGCCGGCGATGTGCTGATCCGCTTGCACGGCGGCGGGCCCGGTGACGTAGGTCTTGACCCCGTTGGGCGCCGGCAGGCTCTTAACGATGTTCTGCACGGCCTCGACCGACTCGTTGGCCAGGGCCTCGCCCTGGTTGCCCGCGAGGTAGACCTGGACATAGGCGGCCTTGCCGTCGTTGCTCTGGACGCCGGCCCCACTCAAGGGATCGCTCCACATGTCCTGGACGTGTTCGACGTGTTTGGTGTCGGCGTCCAGCTTTTTGACCATCTGGTCGTAGTAGGCGTGCGCGTCACTGCCCAACGGGTTTTGGCCCTCGAGGACGATCATCACCGAGCTGTTGGACTTGTACTCGTGGAACACGTCACCCATGTGTTTGGTCGCGATGACCGACTGCGCGTCGTCCGGGCTCATCGAGACCGAGCGCATCTTCCCGACCTCGTCGAGCTGCGGGACGATCGTGTTCAGCACCGCGATGATCGCGATCCAGCCAAGGACGATCGGTAGGGCGAACTTTCGGATGATCCGCGGGATCGCCGGGCGCTCGGCGTGTCTGGGGACGGGAAGGGTATCGGTCGGGTGTTCGGTGCTTGCGCTCATGCGGATTTCACCAAGCAAAAGGTCAGGGCGTGCACGCCGTTGGTTATCTTCTCGTCCTTTACTTCGTCGTCGATCGTGATGCGACAACCGAGGCGGTCACCGTCGCTTTGGGCCGAGAGGTTCGGGAAGACCGACGGGGCCGTCGTGCTTAGGACCAGCGTCCAGGGCAGCGGCGCATCGTCGACACGTTTCGGGTCGGCGGACAGATCGAGGTAGTTGACGTTGGCGTGGCTGGCCGAGCCGAAGATCTCGTACTTGACGACCTTGGGCTTGAACGGCTTGGAATCGTCCTGCCGGGGGCTGGTCATGACGCCGGTGTCGTTGGCAGCGAAGAACGTCTTGACCCGCGCCACGGTGAACCCGCCGATCACCACCACCGCGACGATCAAGAGCGGCAACCACGCGTTGCGCACGATCCTGGATAGCTGCACCTGCGTGGATTCCTCTCCTGGTCAATCAACGGTGGTGCATCGCCCGCTAGGTGATCACCGCATTACGTTGCGCCACAACGAAGTTCATGACCCGCCGCGATTTGCGCAGTTTGAGCCGTCGGGCCCTGGGAAATCTGCCCCTGCATCGCCGAACCCCCGCCTGATGCCACCCGAGCATAATACATCGCCTGCAGAGTTTGCACACAGTGCAAACCAAGGTGATCTAGGTAACTATCCGTCCGTCATTTGGCGAAGATGCTGTTGACCAGCGCGGCAGCGTTTTCGACGTAGGGCATCGGCGTGTCGTCGGAATCCATCGGCTCGCCGCTGGCCCAGCGTTCGATGCCGGCCCGCACGGCCGTCAACGCCAGCGCGGCGATCAAGGCGGGTATCTCGTCGTCCGGTCGCATCGCCTGGCGGCGGGCGACGATGTCGGTCAGCTGGTTCTGGAACCGCTCCAGCTCGGCGAGAAACGCGGCCATGACGGCGGGGCTGGTCTTGGCGAGCTCGAGCATGCCGACGGCCTGTTCGCGTCGTGGCGGCACGTCGCGGAGATGGTGCGCCGCGAGCGTGATCAGCTCCGCCAGCACCACCCGATACGGGGCCGGACCGGCCGCGACGAAATCTTCGGCCAGCTCGGCGGGCAGGTCGGAGGGGCCGTAGGCGATCGCCGATTCCTTGGTGGGGAAATAGTTGAAGAACGTCCGCGTCGAGATTCCCGCCTCGATGCAGATCTCCTCGATGGTCACCTTGTCGAACCCACGGCTGGTCGCCAGGCGCACCGCGGCGTCGCGGATGTCCGCGCTCGTCTGGCGACGACGTCGCTCGCGAAGACCCATCGGGTGGCACTGGTTGCGCATGACACTCATCGTTGCACGATACGCAAACTTTGCAGTCACCTAGCCTCGCGGAGCCAGGGCCGCGCGTAGGTGTGCGCACTGACTGGCGAAGAACTTCACCGAAATCGGCGCCTTGTCCGCGATCTGGTCGAACGCGTGAAACGCGCCGGGGACGACTTCTTCGTGGACGGGCACCCCGGCCTCCCGCAGGCGCCGCCCGTAGTCCAAGCACTCCTCGTAGAACAGGTCCAGCGTCCCGATGCCGATCCAGGCCGGCGGCAGGCCCGAGAGGTCTTCCCGACGGGCCGGCGCCGCCTCTCGCGGATCCGCGCCGTTGAGGTACCAGCGCCACGCCAGCTGATTGTCGGTTTCGGTCCACATCAGCCGCTTGTGGCCGTCGTGATGGGCGCCGGTGCGGTCGTCGAGCATCGGGTAGACCAGCATCTGGAACGCGACTTTGACGTCGCCGCGATCGTGCGCCCGCTGTGCCACCGCCGCCGCGAAATGTCCACCGGCGCTGGCCCCGCCGACGGCGACGCGGTCCGGGTCGACCCACGGTTGGCGCGCCAGCCACCGCAGCGCGGCATAGCAGTCCTCGACCGGGATCGGATAGGGGTGCTCCGGCGCCAGCCGGTGCTCCACCGCGGCCACCGCGACACCGGTGAGGTGCGACAGCTTGCGTAGAAACTTGTCGTCGTGAGCGGCGTGTCCCATGATCGTGCCGCCGCCGTGGATCCACAGCATCGCCGGCGCCGGATTGGAAAGGCCGACGGGACGGTGCAGGCGAACCGTGACGTGCTCGTTGACGGTGGCGACCGGGACGTTGCGCAGCCGGCCCGCGTTGCCCATCAGGTTCATCAGCGTGCGCTGGACGCGGTAGCCGCGGTGCAGGGCGTAGCCGCGGGGTAGGAAGTGGGCCGCCTTGCGCAGGCCGGGGTCCAACGCGTGCCGCGACGTGAAGGCGTTGCCGGCGTGGGTTTTTGCCATCGCGTGCCCTCCGCTCCAGTGCGCCGACCATACATGACGCGAACTTCGTCCGTAGGCATTAGCTGATTGGCCTACGCACCGAGAGGGTAAACGGGGTCGTGGCTTCGACCATGACCAAGGTCATCAACGTCCTGGATCCGCGCACCGGCGACCAGGTGACGCAGGTGCCCGTCACCGAGCCGTCGGACTGTGACGATGCGGTCCGGCGCGCCGCGGATGCCGCCGCCGGCTGGGCGCGCACGGCGCCCGCCGAACGGGCCGAGGCGATCGCGGCGGCCGCGGCCGACGTCCGTGGCGCCGCCGACGAACTCGCCGAACTGAACGAGCGGGAAACCGGGAAACTGCGCGACGATGCTCGCGGCGGCGTAGAGGCCGGAGTGGGCACCCTATTGCAGTACGCGCAACTGGGCCCGTTACATCGCGGGCGCAGCCTCCAGGGCGATTGGTCGGCAACCGATCTGATGGTTCCGCAGCCGCGCGGTGTCGTCGCGGTGCTCACGCCCTGGAACGACCCCGTCGCGGTGGCCGCCGGACTGCTCGGCGCGGCGCTGGTCACCGGAAATACCGTGGTCCACAAGCCCAGTGAGCGCTGCCCGGGGACCGGTCGGCGGTTCGCCGAGCTGCTGGCCGCCCGGCTGCCCGAGGGTGTGCTCGAAATCGTTGACGGCGACGGCACGGTCGGTGCGCGGTTGGCCGAGTCGGAGCGTGTCGACGTGGTCGCGCACGTCGGGAGCAGCGCGACCGGCCGGGAGATCGCCCGGGTCTGCGTGGAACGCGGCGCCAAGGCGCTGCTGGAGAACGGCGGAAACGACGCCCTGATCGTCGACGCGGACGTCGATCCCCGCTGGGCGGCCGGCCAGGCGGCACTTGGCGCCTTCGCCAACGCGGGTCAGATCTGTGTGTCGGTGGAGCGCGTGTATGTGGTCCAGCCGATCGCCGAGGCGTTCGTCGATGCGTTGGTCGACGAGGCCTTGGCGTGGGCCGAAAGGATCGGGCCGTTGGTGGACGAGCGCCACCGCGAACACGTGCACGCCCAGGTCGAGGACGCGGTGCGGCGCGGCGCCCACGTCCTAGCCGGGGGCGAACCCCAGCCCGGGCCGGGTTCGTTCTATCCGCCGACCGTGCTGACGGATTGCGCGCCGGACATGCTGGTGCTGCGTGAGGAAACGTTCGGTCCGATCGCGCCGGTGCGGATGGTCCCGGACTTCGCCGCGGCCCTGGCCGAAGCCGCCGACGATCGCTTCGGCCTCGCCGCCACGGTGCTGACCGGCGACATGGCGCACGCGCAGGAGGCCTGGCGCAGCCTCCCGGTCGGCACCGTCAAGATCAACAACGTGTTCGGGGGCGCCCCCGGGGGAGCGTCCGAGCCGCGCAGGGCCAGCGGCACCGGCTTCGGATTCGGTCCGGAGCTCCTCGACGAGATGACCACCATGAAGGTCGTGCACTGGTCGCCGCTTTGATTGGTCGCGAAATCGCTAGTCGCACTTTCGCGGTCCGAGTTGCACTGGATAGCCGGCCCGAAGGACAGCGACGTTCGACGGCGGAGTGATGACGACCGCAGCGCCGGTATTGGGCCGCGCCAGCCGATCCCCATAGCTGTAGTCGCGCCGATCCCAGACCACGAGGCGGTCGCCGACGACGACGGCGGGTCCGGACTCGGTCAGCACGAACACGCCGTCGGGCAGGGCGCTCCAATCGGCGCCATGGCCGACCGGGCCCGTTCGTTCCAAGTGCAGTTGCGCGTCGATGTCCCGGGCGTAAGGCATTGGACCGGAGCGGGTTTCGGCCCAGCACCTTCGATATTCGTTATACGAGCGGCGGCGGCATTCGGCGCAGGGACGGTGTCCGGCGGCCATCGAGACGGCCTCGTCGAGGAAGAACAGCGGCGTGTAGCGATTGGGCTCCCACTGCGCGACCCGACGGTTCCTGAATGACAAGACGCAGGTGATCCAGGTCTTGTGCTGATGGTTGCGCACAATTTCGCGACTGCCGCGACCCTCGTGCAGGCGACCGCGGTTGCCCATCCACGCGCCGCGACCCGGTGCGGCGATGATCTCGCCTGACGGGGAGACCCGGTTGCGCGCGGGGGTATCGGTCATTTCTGCCGCTCGAGGTCGAGCAGGACGCGCTTGGCGGCCGGGCCGCCGCGGTAGGCGCCCACCGTTCCGTCGGAACGGATCACCCGGTGACACGGCACGAAGATGGGGATCGGGTTGGTCGCGCACGCGGTGCCGACGGCGCGAACGGCCTTGGGGGAACCTGACAGTCGGGCCAAGGTGGCATAGCTCGCGGTGTTGCCGTACGCGACGTCGGCGTTGAGATGTTCCAGCACGGTGCGCCGAAAGCCTTGTGACAACGACCAGTCCAGCGCGACGTCAAAGCTGTGACGGTGGCCGGTGAAGTATTCATCGAGTTGTTGCGCAAAGGGATCCAGCCGCGGGCGCGATTCGAGCACGCGCGGGCTGATGCGCTCCGAGAGATTTTGCAGCACGCTGTCACGGTCTTCGTTGGCGAACGCCACCCGCAGCAGCCCGATGGGGGTGGCCGCCAACAGCAGTGGTCCGACGGCGGAGTCAATTGTGCGATAGGCGATGTCGAGCAGATCGCCGGCCTGGGCGTCCCTTTCCAGGCGAGCGTGCAGGCGTCGCAGCCGATCGCGATCGACCGGATAGTGCTGGGTGAGATCCATTGCGGTCATTGATGATTCCTTGTCGTATCGATGCGGGGATAGGTGCGGCGGAGGGTGGCGATACCGTCGGCAGCGGCCCGGCGGGCGGCGTCAACGCTGCTGTCGAGGATTACCGCGATCTCGGCGTAAGGCAGGCCCGCCAGATAGTGGTAGGCAACGGCCTGGCGCTGTTTGGGTGGCAGCGCGCCCACTGCGGCGTCCAGATCGAGATCGTGCGCGTCGGCCCGCTCGCGAGCGGGGGAGTCGGGGGGATCGGCGACGGGGGCGGCGCGCCGCGCGGCCCCGCGTGCGATGTCAATGGCTTTCCGGTGGGCGATGGTCACCAGCCATGCTTCGACATTGGCGTCGGCCGGCAGCTGAGGATAGGCCTTCAACGCGGCCAGGAACGTGTCTGACCAGGCGTCGTCGGCGTCGACGTGGCCGATCACCGCGCGAACGACCCGCCACACCGTGGCGCCGTGTCGAGCCACGACCGCCTCGAAAGGCGGCTTGACGTGCCGATCGACATTCATCCTGACGCCATTTCCTCCGTGACAGTCCGCGACTCCCATTGTGAAGACGCGGGGCCGGCCCCAGATGTGAGACACCCAGATGCGGTCTCACGTTTTCCAACCGGCCCTCGTCTACCAGGAAAGGAGGTTGACCGATGCAAACAAGACACACGGTGATCGATAGCCCCCTCGGGGAGCTGACACTGGCCGCGGATGGCGACGCCCTAACGGGCGTGTACTTCCAGCGTCATTGGCACCCGCCCGCTGCTGACGCTCTCGGCCGGTCCGTGCAGCCTGTCGTCGATGAACTCTTCCGGTGCGCCGCCGATCAGCTGCACGAATACTTCGCCGGAAAGCGGACCCAGTTCGACGTCCCCATCGCCCTGAAAGGTGATCCGCGTCAGAAAAGAGTCTGGGATTTGTTGCCAAGCATCGACTACGGCGAGACCACCACCTACGGCGAGCTGGCCGCGACGCTGGCTGACGGCTACACCGCGTACGAAGTCGGTCAGGCGGTGGGACGCAACCCCCTGAGCATCGTCGTCCCATGCCATCGCGTCGTCGGCAAGAACGGCGTCCTCACCGGTTACGCTGGCGGCCTGAAGCGAAAACGATTCCTACTAGACCTGGAGGCGCCGGTGCCCGCGGCGGCCGGCCGATTGTTCTGATGCCGTCGAAATGGGATCGGAGGGTGAACGCCGCGGACTGGGACGCGGTGACCGCCGACATGAACGAGGTTGGCGGCGCACTGCTTCCCCAGCTGCTCACTGCGACGGAGTGCGCAGCGATGCTCGATCTCTACCCCGACGACAGTCGATTCCGCGCCACCATCGACATGGGGCGCCACCGTTATGGGCAAGGCGAGTACCGCTATTTCAAGCGGCCCTACCCGCACCCGATCGACGAGCTGAAACAGGCGCTCTACCCCCGGTTGTTGCCGATCGCCCGCGACTGGTGGACGAAGCTGCGACGCGACCCGCCCTGGCCCGACACGCTCGACGAATGGCTGGACGTGTGCCATCGCGCCAGCCAAACCAAACCAACCGCGTTGTTGCTCAAATATGGGCCGGGCGACTGGAACGCGCTGCACCGAGACCTCTACGGAGACCTCGTCTTTCCGCTGCAGGTCGTCATCAATCTCACCGAGCCGGGCGTGGCACACAGCGGCGGTGAATTCCTACTCGTCGAGCAGCGACCCCGAGCGCAGTCGCGCGGAACCGCCACCACGCTGCCGCACGGGCAGGGCTACATCTTCACCACCAGGGAACGGCCGGTCCGCTCGACCCGGGGCTGGTCGGCTGCGTCCGTGCGCCATGGAGTCTCGGTGGTGCGCACCGGTCACCGTTGCACGCTCGGGTTGATCTTTCACGACGCCGCCTGACCGCATGCGGCACGATGGCGTGCATGGAGCTCTACGATGTCATGCGATCGACGGCCGCGGTGCGCGAATACACCGACGATCCCCTTCCCGACGACGTGCTGGCACACATCCTCGACAACGCCCGCTTCGCGCCGTCCGGCGGCAATCGGCAGGGCGTGCGCGTCATCGTGCTGCGAGAGCAGGTCACCCGGGCCGCGCTGGCCGACCTCGGACTTCCCGCCGCGCGCCGGTACACCGCGCAACTCGCCAACGGCGAGACGCCGTGGAATCCGTTGCGGCCGACCGGCATCGACGCGTCGGCGATCGACGCGACGGAGCCGCCCGCGCAGATGTCGGCCCCGCTTCGCGAGGCTCCGGTGGTGCTCGTGGTGTGTCTGGACCTTTCAGTCGTGGCGGCCACCGATCAAAACCTCGATCGCATCGGCGTGGTGCCCGGCGCGTCGGTCTACCCGTTCGTCTGGAATGTGCTGCTGGCCGCGCGCAACGAGGGCTACGGCGGAGTGCTGACCACGATGGCCGTCGCCGAGGAGCCGCGCGTGAAAGAGCTTCTCGGCGTGCCCGATTCGTATGCGATCGCCGCGGTGGTCCCCTTGGGCAAACCAGTGCGCCGGGTGACCAAGCTGCGACGACGGCCGGTCCCCGAGTTCGCCACTCGCGAGCGCTTCGACGGGGAACCTTTCGACGGATAGGCCAGGTCTCACTGGATCTGTTGCGCCCCATACCAGACACCGTCGGGAGCGCCGATCGCGCCAGCCCGTTCGCGGGCCGCGGCCAGTTCCGGTGAGGTAGCGAATTGGCGGGCTTTGTCCGCGTCGTGCATGTCCATGACCACGATGACGGCGTTGGGATCGTCGGCGTCGACGTAGGTTCCGGTGACCACCAGGCCGTGCTCGCGGCGCACGGCGTCGAGCTCCGGGTTACGGAAGACGGTGTTCCACCGCTCGACGCTGGTGACTCGTTGCTTCACGAGCATTACTCCGGTCACGATGCATCCTCCTGATGGTTCAGGGCACGGCAACCCCTGCGATATCGCGGACTTCGGCCCACCCGGTTTGCGGTGCCGTGGCACAAGCCCTCACATGAAACATATGTCTACAGTCGTAGACATAACCAAGTCTAGACCGGTGGAGACGGCATATCTACAGTTGTAGATAAATTTGGACGGAGGCGGGATGAAGCCCACGGTCGAGGACGAGAGCGTCGACGCGAACCCGCCGCGGCGCAATGCCGCGGCCACCCGGGCGCGGCTGCTAGCCGCGGCACGTGAACAGTTCTTGCGCAACGGATATCGGGCGACCTCACTGCGGGCGATCGCGGCCCAAGCCGGCGTTGACGTGATGCTGATCAAGCGATACTTCGGCTCCAAGGAACGGCTCTTCGCGGAAGCCACCGACATTTCGGACAATGTCGAAGCGGTGCGGCGTGCCCCGGACGACGTGATAGCTCGCGCCATGATCGAACGGGTGCTGCGCGCACGCAGAGACGTCGATGCCCCCCTGTTTGCGCTGCTGCGCTCCAGTGGTGACCCTGACGTCGTCGCGCGCCTCAACGAACAGCTCGAGACCGGCCTGACCCGCAACCTCTCCCGCAGAATCAAGGCCGACCAACCCCGACTTCGCGCCGACATGGTCGCCGCCCTGCTGCTGGGAATCGGGGTGCAGCGTGCGCTGCTGAACAAGGATCCCATCGCCACCGCCGACGACCGGGATATCGCCGCGATCTTCACTGAAGCCTTTGAGGCGCTGACGAAATTGCCCCAAGGAGCGCAAGGGGAGTGGCATCCGGAATCGTAGGCGGCCATACTCCAGGAGATCGGCCAGACCGCTCGGTGAACGGGAGACGATGACGTGACACGAATCCAGCCTTCGAGCGCGTTCGCCGCGGTGCCGATCCAAGATCTCGGTCAAGGGGATCGGATCAACCTCGGCGTCGCCAGCATCATGGGTCGCCTGCCCGCCGTGGCCGAGGCGCTGGGCTCCCTAACCGCGGCGCTGCGCACCAATGGCACGCTGCCGCCCCGGCTGCTCGAACTGGTGCGGCTGCGCATCGCGTTCTTCAACCAATGCCGAAGCTGCATCGCGGTGCGTTACCAAAGCGCCATCGACGACGGCCTCGACCAGGACGCGGTCTGCTCGCTCGAACGCCCGGCCGAGGCCGAAAACCTCTCGGCCGCCGAGCGATCCGCCCTGCGCTTCGCGGAGCTATTCGCCACCGACCATCTCGCCATCGATGACGCGGTTTACGACGAGCTGCGCCAGCACTTCAGCGAAGACGAGCTCGTTGAACTCGGCGTGCACTGCGCGATCGCGCTAGGCGTCGGCCGACTTTCGGCAACTTGGGACGTCAGCGACGACCTTCCGGAGGCGACGGCTCCGTCGGAGCGGCTGGCGCCATGGAGCTCCGCCTCGGTGGTCGCGTCAGGTTAGGCGCCACACGCATACAGCGATCTGCGGTACTGAAATTAGTACCAAATGCAGTACCATAGGCGCATGCCTTCGTTGAACATCCCGTTTACCGACGAAGAACTCGAGGCCATCCGCATTGCGGCCGCGGGCGATGACATGTCTCTCCGCGCATTCGCCCACCAGGCGATTCTGTCGGCGGCTAGTGAGCACAAGCGCCGGGTCGCTGAGGCCGCGAGGATCGTCGCGACGCGGTCGGCTGAACTCAACCAGCGTTTGGCGTGACAAAATTTCTCGACCGCGATGACGTCCTCACCGCCGGCGCGGCGGCTGTCGGAGAGGTCCTCACGGTCAGCGATTACGGCCTTCTCGACGCGGCCGTTGCGAGGCCTCGCGCGACCGTCTTCGGCATTGACGCGTATCCCGACCACCTCTCCAAGGCGGCCGCGCTGATGCAATCGCTTGCGCGCAACCACGCGCTTGCCGACGGCAACAAGCGCACCGCTTGGGCGGCCGCATGGACTTTCTTATACATCAACGGAATCCAACTGGGTGATTTTGACATCGACGACGCCGAACAGTTCGTGAACGCGGTCGCGACCGATGGGACCATGTCGGTCAACATCATCGCTGAAAAGCTGGCTTCGTACGCCGCGTCGTAATCGCGGCATTTCTTCAGATGCTCATCCGCACCAAAAAGCCTGTGCGACACAGCAATTCGTCACAGTGACGTATTGTCCATGGCTGGGCGGACCGGGCCTGGTTGCCGCGGGGATGGTGGTGAGCGGGAAATCCTTGATATGGGGAGCGGGCTCCCGGCGTGCCGACGACGGTGGTGGGCGGTCCGCTAGCAGGACGGCGAATGTTGTCGATGCGAGGGCGTTGAGCGTGGGCGCCGAATGGTCGGGTTCGTCGGCGGCTTCGTAGCAGCGATGGTTCTGGGCAGTGTTCGGTCCATCCTATGCGGTGCGTCAATAACACTGCGCGACAGATCGTTTCGTCACGGTGACGTATTGCTGAGCTAGCGGGCTGGAAGGGAAAAAGGGCTTTTGAGTCGCCGGACCGGTCGGCCGGCCGCTGCAATGCTGGAGGTCGGCGCATCACTTCATCGATGGAGCTATCGGCTCTGGCCTGACGTGCCGACCACCATATGGGTCGGGGCGATGGCGAGCAGTCCGAGTGCGGGACGCTCAAGGCCGTCTGTGCAGTACAGCGCGCCGTCTCGAAGTCTCATGCTGATCCGTTGTACCGATAAGCGACACTATGTCAAGTAACGCTTGTCGGTGCCCGCCTCCAGACTTGCGTGCATGACAGTGATCCCTGCGGAAGAACTCATCCGATGCTCAACCACCAATGGCTGTGGTCAACTCAAGCCACGGACAAAGATGGCGCGGTGCGGCCAAGCGGACCCCGTTGTGCATGGCGTGCTACCAGCGAGCACGCCGGCTCCTGCAGAGTCCAGCGGAAATCCGTCGTGCCAACCTTTGGGCCAAGTACCGCATCACCCCCGAGCAGTATGACGCGCTCCGGGCCGAGCAGAACTATCGCTGCGGTGTTTGCGGCACTAAAGAGGCCGATATTGACCTCACGAGGGTAGGTGGTCGTCCGCGCAGCGACGGCCAGCCGCTGCTCAAGGTGCCGCTGGCCGTTGACCACGACCACAAGACTCGTGCCATTCGGGGCCTTCTCTGCCCGTCGTGCAATGCCGGTCTGGGAGCGTTTGGCGACGATCCAAGTCGGCTATACGCGGCGATCGCGTATCTCAATAATGCGTGGCTGGTCGTGCGCAGACTGGATCCTGGCGCGTGTGGTCCCGAGGCGGAAGGGCGCGAACGCGCATCGTGAACCATGATTGAAGCCGAAGCTCCCTTGCTGGCGTGGATTTCAGGCTGTTCGACGATTCGGACGGCTTTTGGCGGAGCAAATTGTCAAGTCGGGTGGACGGGGCGTCGGCGAGCAGGCCAAGTTGCAATGCCCAGGTGCGTAACTGGGGTGAGGCGGCGGTGAAGACGTACCGGGTGCTCGCAAACCTAGTCCCCTGCCGGGGGACTGACGTCAGTGCCCGTGGACGATGGTGACGTCTGACAGAACCTCCTCAGGCTTGCCCACTTCGCCTGAGCGCCCGGCCCAGTCCCCCCGGCGCCGGTTTTGGGAGCGCTCACTGCTGGTTGCGCGGGGTCAGTGCGATAACAGGGATCTCACGCGAGGTCATTGCGCGGTATTGGGACCAGCCGGGATTCTCGGCGGCAAAACGATCCATCAGGTCGTGAAGTTCGCGATCGACGACGACTGTCGCGGTGGCCGCGAAGCTCTCGGTGCCGACTTCCACAAGAACTTCTGGGTGCGCGACCAGGTTGTGATACCAGTCAGGGTGTCGCGGCGATCCGGCAACCGATCCGAACACGATGTACCTCGCACCGTCGCGCAGAAAGCCCAGCGGATTGACCCGTAGCTGGCCCGACCGTCTGCCGACCGTCGTCAACAACAGCAGCGGCTTGTCCGCAAAGTAGCCTCCCACGCGACCACCGCTCGCGCGGAATTCCTCGACGATATAGCCGTTTTGGGAGTTCCAGTCATTCGCCATGGGAGGCCGCCTCGCTGGCGCGTTCGACCGCTTGTCGACGCTTCGGGGCGCCCAGCCGGTCAGAGGTGAGCGTGGCGCGAACGTGGCCCATGGTCGAATCCCGTTTGACATGGCATGGTTTCGGCGTTGGCCGACATGCGTCGAAGATCTTCATTAGAGCGCCCCAAGCACCTTGCTCGTCTGAGTCGTTCGCGAACTCCCTTGGCAGCCGGGTGTCTCGGCAACCATCCGCGCATGGATTCCCGCCCTGGGACATTCCCATGGCGCCTGTGGCGATACCGGCCTGCGGACATCGGGCCGCGTTAGCGTCGAGTGCGAGGTAGCCGGGGACCAGTTGGCTAGGAGGATCGTGGTCATCGTGCGGCGCTCGCCGCGGTTTTGCGGTGTGCGTGAGCGGCGTCGAGTGCGGGTGCCAGGCGCTGCAACTGGTGGGTGACGGACGCCAGGTCTCCGAACGCCGAGACCAGGACGTGATCGGCGCCGGCGTCGAGGTGGTCGATGATGCGTTGCGCGACCTGTTCTGGTGTGCCCGCGACGGCGACGGCATCGAAGAACTTGTCAGTTTGGTGGTCGAGGTCGTCATCGGACAGCCCAAAGCGCTTTAACCCGGCGCGATAGTGCGAGATTTGGGTGCCGATAGATAACCTCTGCCGATAGGCGGCCAGCGTTTCTTCGGTCGGGTCGACCAGCACACTTTTTCGGGAATCAATAGCGGACGGGGGCCAAGGCGCTGGCGCGCGTCGGCGGTGTGGGCGACAGGCACGAAGTAGGGGTGGGCGCCGTCGGCGTATTCGGCGCCTAGCTCGAGCATTTTCGGTCCCACGGCGGCGATCACGGTTGGAAAGGGGCGCATCGCCAGCGGACTCTGCTGGGCTTCCCGCTGCATGCGCTGCAAGTACTTGCGCATAGTGGCAAGCGGTGTGCTGTAGTCGGCGCCTACCTGGTCGGCCTGGATTGGATGTCCGATGCCGATGCCGTTGATGAATCGGCCGGGATAGGCCTCGGCCAGCGTGGCCCCGGCGGCCTGGGCGGCCTCAGGGGCGCGCGCCCACACATTGGCGATCCCGGCCGCAGCGGCCAGTCGCTGTGTGGCCGCCAGCCAGATCCCCAACTGCGCGTAGATATCTCGGCCGCCCACGCCTTCGCCCGTCCAGATCGAACCGTAGGTAGTAAGGGCGTCCAGGCGGCGTAGCGCATCGCGTTGGGCGGTCACAGTGTCGCTGACGTGTTCGGGGCCGCCCAGCCATATCCCGAACGGGCCCAGTGTTTGCCGCGCCATCTGGTTAACTTGAGACATACTCAATTACGATAGTGAGGCTACCTCAACTTGACAACACCTCCGATTCGCCGGCAGCGTGCCGACGCACAACGCAACTACGAGCGACTCATCGCCGCCGCCGATGACGCGTTTACCCGTGACGGCATCGGCGCATCCCTAGAGAAAATTGCCAAAACCGCCGGCGTGGCTATCGGAACCGTCTACTCCCACTTCCCCACCCGCGAAGATCTTCTCGCGCACCTGATCGCCGAGCGCATGACCCGGCTCACCGACCTCGGTCAGCGCCTGCTTAGCCGCGAGGATGCGGGTGCGGCGCTCTTCGAGTGGCTCGAAGTCTTTGGCGCCGACGCCGCGACGTATCAGGGCCTGCCCGATTCAGTCATCCGCACCCTGCAGGACCCACAATCCCCGCTGTTCAACTCCTGCGAAACCATGCGCCGAACGTGTGGTGCGCTGCTTGAGCGCGCTCAGCGCGGTCAGCAAGTCCGCGCCGACACCACCGCAACCGGTGTCCTTGCGATGACAGCGGCCCTTTACGGCGCCGCCGCCGCCGGCGACCACGACCAGGGCCAGTTTCTTGCAGTCCTTTTCGACGGACTTCGCAAGCGACCGTAGGCGCCCAGCGGTTCGGTCGCGCCCGACGATCCAACAACCGAGATACCCAGCATTATTTTTCCCCGGGGCACGGTCAGCTTATGTCGGGCTCGGCACCGCCAAGGCCGACTGCGTGACACTGCCAATACGACGGGATCGAATATGCGGCTTTACCGGTCAAGCTTGGCGTGCCCAGTTCCAGACTTGCGTGCGTGACACTGATCGCCGCGGAAGAACTCATCCGATGCTTCTGATTCGGGCTAGAGCCCGGATGGAACGACCTTGCCGTTTACCGTCACCCTGACTTGGCCGCTTGTCGGGTTGTACTCGATCCTGCCGTGCTCGAAGGTCGACACGAGCAGATCGCCAACGGCGTTCACGTCGCTGGTCGGGCAGCCCAGCGGACCGGCCGAACCGTTAGTGCCGGTGATCGCGGGCGCGCCGTCTGGGTCGCGTGGGATATTCCAGGCCTCCCGGATCTTGCCCAGGGTGATATACGCGGGCGTGCTGGCGTCGTCGTTCTTGGCGGTGATCACGCCGCCCTGGAACTGCTGGAACACCACGCCACTGTCCCGTGTCCCCGCGTTGCGGTCACCCGTCAGCGGCTTGCCGAGAGCCTTCTTCTGATCCTCGGTGGCCGACGAGTACTTGGCAGCGATCGGGCCGGTCAGAGTCACCTGGACGTCGCTCTCCCCGATGAGCTTCACCTCGCTGGGCTGCACTGGGGTTTTAGACGTGGAGGTGGCGTTCGCCCCGACCTGAGGCGGTGGCGACGCGTCGACGCTCTTGCTATTGCTGCAGCCGACAGCAATCAGCGCGACGGCGGCAAGGACGACGACTGCTGGGTGGCGGTATGCGATCGTTCTCAACGGGTTCCTCCTCGCGTCTCGCTGTGGTGTGCGTCGAATTGCGGCCGACCCCCTCGCCCGGCCGGGACCACAACCGAGCCACTTGAGTGGCGCATGTGGTCGGAGTCGCCGTGGCTCCGAAACGACCCTACGACGCGGTCGCGACCGGCGAAGCAGAGCACCTGAGTAGGAATCACCGATGCTCGATGAAATCCGCCATGGGCTCGGCACGCTCGTTCCGTACATCGCTTCGATGTCCGCTGATCAAGGGGCCGGGTCGACATGCGTTTATTTAGCAAGCATCTGGTTTGAGATTCCGAGCTTTGGATAGACCTCACCTGTGAACTAGCTGTCGCTGGTGGACAGCCGGCACATCACGAAGGGAGCCCGACGTGGCGTTCTCACACATTGCATCGAAAACAATGGCAGCAACAGCTGCATTGGCGGCGGCCGGAATCCTCGCGGCGACACCGGCATTCGCCGATCCGCAAGTGCTGCAATTCGGCCAGATGGCAGAGCTTTCCAGTAATGGCGGCACCATCGACTACACCGTGAGCAACCTGCAACCTAGTGGCCACAACGACGGCATTTGGTATTCCGACGTCACGGCCACGGGCGTAAGCGGTAACGCAACTCCGAACATCGCCGACTTCAACGCTCGGGCCGTCAACAGCTCCACATTCGCGGTGATGAAGGGCAACCAAACCGACGGCCTTCCCGAGGGGCCGCTCCCCTTAGGCACCCCTGTCAAGGGGCGGATTTACTTCGACGTTCGCAACGGTACGAACCCCGACAGTGTCGTCTACCGGGACGCCGGAGGCACCGACAAGGTCGTCTGGAAAGGCTAGGAACTCGACTCGCGCACCCCGCCTCATCGGGGAAACGCACGAATTGAATACTCCTTTGCATGGCGGCCAACAGGCAGCACGCGAACGAGCGGCTCCTCTAAGTCCCTGAGGGGCCAGTGTTGAGCTGTCGGCGTCGCGATAGCAGCCGGTCTAGGGAGTATCTGTTATCGCAGCGGAACGCAATGACCGCAGCGAGAAAGATCGTGTGAACGAGCTGATCGCCGATAAGGTCGAAACGTTCGATCGACGTCGCGCCGAGGATCAGGATCATCATCACGCAGCTGGCCGCCACCGCGGCCATACGCGTCATTGCGCCGGCCACTAACAGCAATCCGCTCAGCAACTCCACAAACGGCAAAACATAGCCGCAGCCGGAGACCAGCGCCCGAGGCAGAAGCGATGTGTGAAACTCGCTCATCAAGTGAGCGTGAAAGACACCCAGCTTCGGCAGCCGAACCACACCATGCCCAAGCAGACTGACCCCAATGGCAAGGCGCACGACGAGATAGGCCAGAGTGCGATCTTCTCCTGCGGCTGGCATCTTATTCTCCCCCACGGCGACCGGCAGTGTCGGAGACCGATACTGTCCCAACCAATTCCCAACGGCGCGGACATCGGATCAACATTCGCCGGTGACCCGGACGCGCTTCACTTCCGCGTAGTCGACCGGCTCCCCGCAGGCGTCGCAGGTGTGACCGACCGACAACTCGTGGTCGCGATGACGCATCGAGATCGGCGGCTGCTCGACCGCCCACCGATTACCCCATTGGCGCAGCACCTGCAGCACGGGTATCAGGTCACGACCTGCCTCGCTCAGGTAATAGCCCCAGCGCGGCGGCGCCGCTTGGTACGTTGTGCGCTCGAGGACACCAGCGGCGACGAGTTCCTTGAGCCGGGCGGCCAGCCGGTCGCGTGGCGCGGCGGTGTTCCGCGCGATTTCGCCGAAGCGGTGGTGCCCCAAATGGACCTCGCGAATGATCAGCAGGGACCACCGGTCCCCGACGATCTCCAAGGCGGCGGCGATCGCGCAGGGCCTACCCCGGACCGTCGGGGTCTGCAACGGTCCCGGGTTTTGGGCGGCGCGTACGGACATACGCCCTAGGTTTGCATATCAAACCGTCGGGCCGCTAGTCTGCTGCCTGTGACGGTCCGGAAATCAAACCGTGCTGCGACGCGGTGGATCATGTCCACCGTGGTCGTGGCGGCCGTGTTCATGTCGAACCTGGACCTGTGGATTGTCAACGTCGCCCTTGTGGACATCGGGCGCGGCTTCGGCAACTCGCTGTCCGCCGCCTCGTGGGTGCTCAACGCGTACGCCATCGCGCTGGCCGCGCTGCTGATACCGGCGGGGCGCCTCGGTGACCGGTTCGGACAGCGAAGGGTTTTCCTTTGTGGCATCGCGGTATTCACTGTCGCCTCGCTGGCCTGTGCCATTGCTCCCAATCTCGCCATCCTGGTGGCCGCGCGCGTCCTGCAATCCGTCGGCGCCGCCGCGCAACTGCCCACATCCCTGGCCTTGCTGATGGCCTCGGTGGAACCGCATCGTCGCACCAACGCGGCCCGCGGCTGGGCCGCCGTCGGCGGGCTGGCCGCGGTCTGCGGGCCAGTGCTCGGCGGGGTCCTGGTCACCTTCAGCTGGCGGTGGGTATTCCTGGTGAACCTGCCTGTCGGGCTCGCGGCGTGGCTCCTCGGCCGCCGTGTCCTGCCGTTCGAACCGGCCCGCCGCGACGAGCGATTGCCCGACCTCGTCGGCAGTGCCCTGTTGATCGTCGCCGTGGCCGCCCTGACCGGTGCGCTGGTGCAGGCGCCCATCTGGGGATGGGTCTCGGCAGGCACGGGCGCTTTGGTGGCGCTCGCCATGCTGGGTACGGCGGGATTCTTGTGGCGGACGGCGCGGCACCCGCACCCGCTGCTCGAACTACCGCTGCTGAAGATCCGAAATTTCGCTATCGCCAACGTTGCGTTCTTCTGCTTCGGCGCCGCCTTCGCCATCATGCTTCTGTCGAATTCGCTTTGGTGTCAAAATATTTGGCACTACAGCGTGTTGCGCACCGGTCTCGCGATGGCGCCCAGCCCGGCCCTGGTGCCGGTCGTCACCTTCGGGTCCGCGCGGCTCGTCCACCGCATCGGTCCCGGCCCGGTGGCCGCGATCGGAAGCGCGCTGTTCGCCGGCTCCCTGGTTTGGCGAATCGTCTTCGCCGGGGCCGCGCCACATTACGTGACCGATCTGCTGCCCAGCATGCTGCTCAGCGGAATCGGGGTCGGACTGACGCTGAGCACTCTCATGGCCGCCGGCGCGACCGCACTGCCGCCCGCACGCGCCGCCACGGGTTCGGCGCTGGTCAACTCCGGTCGCCAGGTGGCCTCGGCACTGGGCGTGGCTATCCTGGTGACCGCCCTGGGGCCCACCGCCTCGGTGTCCGACTTCGACCTCGGCTGGTGGCTGGCGCTCGCCTTCATCGCCGCGACCGTGGTCATCAGTCTCACCCTGCCGCACGTCCGCTCCGAGGTGTCCGCCTCGGTGGCGGTTCCGGGGCGCTCGCTGACCGGCCCAGTCGTCGAAATGTCCTGAGGAAACAGGCTTCTGCCGTTGGCGCCTTGAAGGCGTCCGGCATCGGGTACGGCCGCCGACGCGCAGGAATGTGATCACGACTTTCCCTGGTTTTCCCGTGCCGCCCAAGCCTTACGTCCGTCGAGTGCCGCAACGGACGGGTGGAGTGGCGATTAGTTTTGCCCTCCGGTGCAGTCTGATTGGTATGGGCAAACTGATCTATGGCTTCAACGTGTCGGTGGACGGGTACATCGCCGATGCACAGGGCAACATCGACTGGTCCGAGCCGAGCGAAGAACTTCACCAGTATTGGAACGACTTCGAGCGGGAGACCGCCTTGTCGTTCTACGGCCGGCGGCTCTACGAACTGATGTCCGCGTACTGGCCGACCGCCGACAAGACCCCGGACGCCACCCCCCTGATCGTCGACTTCGCTCACATCTGGCGCGACATGCCCAAAGTCGTGTTCTCGCGCACCTTGGAGTCCGTCGACTGGAACTCGCGCCTGGAACGCGGCGACCCGGTCGAGGTGGTAACGAAGCTGAAAGCCGAAACCGACGGCAGGCTGGAGGTGGGCGGCGCGACGCTGGCCGCGCCGATCGTGCGAGCCGGACTGGTCGACGAGTATCGGATCGTGGTCACACCCACCGCCGTGGGCGGCGGCACCCCGTTCTTCCCGGCACTGCCGTCATGGATCTCGCTGCGACTCTTGGAGAACCGCACCTTCCCGGGCGGCATTGTCCTGCTGCGCTACGAGGCGAAACACGAGTGATCGGACATACACCGCCAGTTGACGAGTTGACGAGCGGACGCACTACGAGGTAGACCACTCGAACTGAGCAGCGACGCCGAGCCCAGATGCCGGAACCGAATATCGAGGGTTTCAGTCAGCGGTGTAAGCGCGTTTCGAAGGTTCTCCGTGCGCGTCGCGTTTTGGCTTGCGCAATCGGCCGTCGGTATGTTTCAAATTAGTTGGCGTTGGGCTCGTCGAATATCGATCAATCCGTAACGATCCAGGGAGCCAAGATGGGAAACATCAACGACCCGGACGACAACGACTCCTCAGGCGATTCCGTCTCCTCCTTCGCACAACATCCGTTGGTGACCGGCGTCCGTCCGAATCCGTCGGAACCGCCGCGGCGATCCATCGAGTTGGTCGGATTTCCCGGCGACACGGAAAGGTCCGAGTACCAGCGGTTGTACTTGAATTCGACGCTGGATTACTTCGCAGAGTTCGCGCTCAACGATGTCCTCTACGCCTCGGTGATTCCTGCGGAGATTTCCCCCTTTCCGGGTCATGAAGTCGTGTCGGTGCGTATCCGCGCCGACGCGGCCGTGGACTACACGCGCACACTCACCGGTGACGAACTCGACGACTTCGATCTCGATGTTCGAATCGAAGCACAGCAGTTCGCTCTCCAAACGATGATGAGCGGCGGTGCGAGCTGCGGTGGCTGTTCACTCGGCGTGAGCTGCTCGCTATGCCCATCGCACAACTTCTGCCCATCGACCAAACAATGCCCGACCCATGTGGCCTGCCCCCCGCCGCACCCGTCGGGACACGCGGCATGCCCACCGCAGTAACCGAAGAACATCAGGCCGCTGAACACGCTGGGTGCGACCACACTGAACGCTGATCTTTCCGACGCGGTCTCCGGTTGGTGTTCGCCGCTGACGCCGGCGCAGCGTCAGCGCGCTGGCTCGCTTGCATTGACGTTGGCCCAGCGAATCATTCACCGACCCGGGTCGGATCAGCCCACCAGCCATTGGCGCGCGTGGTCGATAGCTGAAGGTGATGCGGGTACCGCACTCGTCAGCAGCTACATCGGGCAATGCACGGCGGATCCATCTTGGACGGAGGTCGCGCATCGCCTTACGCGCCTTGCCGTGATGAACGCCCAGCAGTCCGGGGTAACAGCGCCGGGTCTGTTCGAAGGTCTGGCCGGGCTGGGCTTCGTCGTGGCGCAGCTCTCCGACGGTGGCCGTCGCTTCCAGCGGCTCCTTACGTCGATCGACAACACGCTTACCTCGTTCGTATCGTCGCTATCGGATCCGCCATCGAACATCCCACCTGACGTCGACCCTGTCACCGGCCTGCCAGGCATAAGCTCGTATTTCGCCCAGCGCGTCGAGCACGGTGGCGGATTGGCCACACTGACGGCCGCGACGCAGCTTCTCCTCGGAGACCGACCCGAGGACACACCGGCACAGTGGCTTACCCCCGTCGAACGGATCCCGACGACGACACTGCGTGATCAGTTCCCCCAAGGGTATTTGAACTGCGGAATGGCCCACGGCGTCCCCGGGATTCTCGCGGCATTAGCGCGCGCATGGCGGCGTGGCGTGCGGATTCCGGGACTGGAGTCGTCGATCACGGCTGCTTCGACATGGCTGCTGGAGCATCGCGCCGACGACGCATATGGCATGAACTGGCCGGTCGGGATCGCCGCCGACTCCCCTACCGGTGATCACACGCCCACTAGGGCTGCGTGGTGCTACGGCGCCCCCGGAGTGGCCCGCGGGCTGTGGCAGGCCGCGCTCGCGCTCGGTCGTGACGATTGGCGCGACGCCGCCGTCACCGCCATGCTTACTGCCCTGCGACGACCGGCCCACCTGCAGCAGATTGATTCACCCGGACTATGTCACGGCGTGGCGGGCTTACTGCAGATCGCCCTGCGCTTCTACAACGACACGTCCGATGAACGATTCGCCGAGCACGTGCGCGCGCTCACCGTCGAGATCCTTGGCCGCTTCGACTCAACCGCACCCTACGGCTATCGCGTCACTGAACGGGGCGACGACGCCGACAATCCGAGCTTTCTGGAGGGCACTGCCGGGATTGCCGCAGTGTTGATGGCCGTATCGGCCCCGCGTGTTCCGGATTGGGATCGAGTGTTATCCATTGCTTGACGATTCCTGGCGCTCCGGCTCGTCCGTCGCTGATTCCAACGCGAAGCGGAGCAGTCCTCGCTACGAACCCGCGCCTTGGGGCATGCTTCGCGCGCCGTTACTGCCCATCACATATTTGACCGAGAAAACCGGTGACAGCGTCGGATTGGACCCGAAGAACGTTGGACGTCCGCTTGGTGGTGCATTCGACGACAAACTGATGCTAGCTGCGTTGGCGATAGCCAATCCCGGCGTCCATTCGGCTTTGGAGCGCGTCGACGTCGTCGAGCCCGACTCCCGGCTGGCTCGAACCCTGCACCACTACCTCGTTCGAATGTCGAGCCGCGCCACACCGTTTGGTCTTTTCGCAGGCGTCGGTTTGATCGGCTGGGGCGCGACGACCGACGCTGTCCTTGTCGGCGGCCGACCAAGAACCCGCACCCGCCCCGACATGAAATGGCTGACTGAGTTCGTTGGCTCCGCGGAAGCCGATATCGAAATTCGCCGCCACCTGTCCTACCGGGCCAACTCCGCGGTTTACGAGCGTAGCGGGCGGATATTCGCCCTGAGCCGCGGGGACGACGACCAGCCCCGTTGGGAGACCGTCTCCGTGCGGGCAACTCGCGTAGCTCGGCAGGCAATCCTCCTGGCTCGCAACGGTATTACACACCAAGAACTCGTCGAGCGGCTGGCGAAGGATTCAAATGCTACCGTCGAAAAGGCCGAGAAGCTTGTCGAGCAGCTGTGGTCGCGGCAGTTCCTTACGACCGACCTACTTCCTCCGCTGACCAGCGGTGACCCCGCCGCCCACGTCGCAGATCGACTCGCACGTATCCCGGCCGCCGCGGCCGCGTACGACACCCTCCAAGGTCTGCTCTCGGCGATGGCCACGTTCGACGCTGGAGTACTCGCGACGATCGACGACTACCGAGCCCTCCAAAACAGTGCCGCGAGGCTCGGCGTCGATCTCTCTACCGAGCCGCCACAGGTCGACATGGGTTTGTCCTTGGCCGGCACCCATATCAGCAGCGTGGTGGCCGCCGAAGCCGCCCGTGCGGCCGACATCCTCCTGCAGCTGTCGCCTACGCCGTTTCAGACTTGCCAAATCGACGCATATCGCTCCCGCTTCGAGTCGAGGTACGGCCAGGGGCGGCCCATACCCCTCCTCGAGCTGCTCGACCCGCACTTCGGTCTCGGGTCACCTTATGCCGCAACGGATGTGCCGGTACCTGATCACAGCAGCCGGAACCGCGTGCTCACCGAGATCGCGATTAATGCTTTGATCGAGAAGCGGTCTGAAGTCGTACTCGACAGCGAAATGCTGGCTCGACTGCGCACCGAATCCTCGACGACGACCCCCCCTTCCTCACTGGACGTCGCCGTATCCGTGCTGGCGTCGTCAGCTGACGACATTGACAATGGCTTGTTCACCCTGGTGGTCGGCGCCAACTTGGGCGCCCCGACCGCCGGCCGCAACCTCGGGCGTTTCGCTGATCTTCTTGGTACGCCGGCTACCGATGCGCTCGCGCAAGTGAGTGCCGCCGATCGGCGGCCACACACCGGAATCGTGTGCGCTGAACTGGTTTACAGCCCCGCCCAGACCCGGTGGGCGAACCTGGCCGTGCGTCCGCACTTCTCGGAGTACGAAATCGTTATCGCAGCGACTCCAGGCGTACCGCCACAGCGCGTCATCGCACTCCACGAGCTTGATGTCGAGGCGGTCGAGGGCCGATTCCGAATTTGGTGGACCGCCGGTAACGCGGAGGTCCGCGTTACCGCGGGACACATGCTCAACGAGACGGTGGCACCCGACGTCGTCCGCTTCCTCGTCGACGCGCAACGTTGCATACATGGGCCGTATCGGCCATTCGACTGGGGCGACGCTGCGCTGCTTCCCGCGTTGCCGCGTGTGCGGGTCGGTCGAACCGTGCTGTGCCCCGCACGGTTCCGCGCAGCCGACTTGATCACGAAGTCCGCTGGTAGCGTCACCGACTTCGCGGCGGCCGTCGACCAGTGGCGGCGTCGCTGGGGCGTCCCCAGGTATGTCCACGTCGGCTCGGGCGACCACCGGCTCTTTGTCGATCTCGAGACGGAATTCGGGCTGAATGGTTTGCGGCTAGAGCTACGGCGATTCACCCGACGCGAACCACCCATCGTCGAGGAGGCGCTGCCGACACCCGAACAAGCGTGGCTGCATGGACCCGGTGGCCGCTACGTCGCCGAGATCGTGATCCCGCTGATGCGAATGGCCGAGGCACCGACCAGGGTCGCCGCTGCCCCGACTGCCCCAACCAGGGTTCACGCCACGGACCGCCTGCGAGCACCGGGCAGCGACTGGCTGTACTGCAAGCTTTACTGCCCCTCCAACGCCGAGGAAGAGGTGCTGTGCGACACCGTCGGCATGCTGTGTGATCCGCTCACCGCGTCAGGTTTGGTCCACGACTGGTTCTTCGTTCGCTACACCGATCCCGACCCGCACCTCCGGTTGCGTTTTCGCGGCGAACCTGAGGTGCTCATGACTGCTGTGCTGCCGCGGTTATGCGCATGGAATCAACAACTCATCGACCGCGATCTGTGCCTGAGTACCGCGATCGACACCTACTGCCGAGAAGTCGAACGCTATAAGGGTGTCGCCGGAATGGATTACTCGGAGAAGGTGTTCGGCGCCGACAGTCGCGCCGTCGCAAAACTGCTGTCACTGCGTCGCGCAGGAGCAATCGACCTCGAGCCCGTAGTCCTCGCCGCAATTACCATTCACGATCTGCTCGCGCACGCCGGCTACGAAAACAGCGACCAACTTGGCTGGACATCGGCGATCGTCAGCCGCATTCCCCGGCCATACCCATCGCTGCGCAGCGAGATCCGTCAAGTGCGGAGCGTGTTATGCCGCGGGCTTGGGAGGTCGACGGTCGACGCAGAAATCGATACTGTCCTCGCGGCCCGGCGGCACGAGCTGGACGCTATGGCTGACCGCATCAACTTCATCACTCAAGGCGAGTCGATAATCCGAGATGACTTGCTGCACAGTCATATCCACATGCACTGCAATCGGTTGCTCGGTCGGGATCGGACCGCTGAGGCCCACGCGCTGATTGTGCTGCAGAAAGCCTTGTATGGAATGGTCGCCGCTTGAGGCGCAAGCCGGCCTACCAACGTTTGGCGCCTCGCGAGCCGTGCCGCACACTCAACCGCCGTAATGCCCGCAGGAAAAAACTTGTGACTTGCGGTTGACTGTCATTCGATCGCGGCGAGCGCCCGCGACAGGCGACGGCGAGGGGACGACTGTGCCTACCATCACCACGTCGGACGGTATCGAGATCTTCTACAAGGACTGGGGATCTGGGCAGCCGATCGTTTTCAGTCATGGCTGGCCGCTTACGGCCGACGACTGGGACGTGCAAATGATGTTCTTTCTGCACCACGGTTATCGGGTGATTGCTCACGACCGGCGCGGGCATGGCCGATCCGATCAGGTCGGCACCGGCAATGACATCGAGCACTGGGTGGCCGACCTGGCCACGTTGACAGAGCAGCTCGACCTGGGCGAGGCCGTTCATATTGGGCACTCCACCGGCGGTGCTGAGGTGGCCCGCTATGTGGCGCGCCACCAGGAGCGGGTCGCCAAGGCGATCCTGGTTTCCTCCCCGACGCCGAATATGCTGCAGACAGAGGACAATCCGGGCGGGCAACCCCAAGAGTGGTTCGATGCGGTGCGGGCGGGGGTCTTGGGAAATCGATCGGAGTTCTACCGCGCGGTGCCGGAGGGTCCGTTCTACGGATTCAACCGATCAGGGGTGGAGCCGTCGGAGGCGGTGATCGCGAACTGGTGGCGACAGGGCATGTCCGGCAGTGCCCAGGCGCACTATGAGACCGTGCTTTCGTGGCTGCACGATTACACCGAGGATCTGCGCACCATCACAGTTCCCGTCCTGGTGATGCACGGCGACGACGATCAGATCGTTCCGTTCACCAGCTCGGTGCCCCGAGCGTTCGACTTGCTCCAGAACGGCGCGTTGAAGACCTACGCCGGCTACCCGCACGGCATGCTGACCACGCACGCGGACGTCCTCAACCCGGATCTGCTTGGGTTCATCGCGTCCTGATCAGGGTGCTAACCCATCGTCAAGATGGCGCCGCCCGCGACGCAGATCACCACCACGAGGGCCACCAAGATCACCGTGATCGCCGCGTGGACGATCTCTTCTTCGGTGAGTCGCCAGCGCGGCTTGAATTCGACGAGATCGCCGTAGGCATTCGAGTTGAGTCGTGCGACCGCCGAACTGAGATCGTCATGTCCCTGGGCCGCGCATTTCTCGACCAGGTCCTGCGCGGCGATTGCGGTGGTCATATCAGCCCCCCAGGCTTGCGGACGCCGATAGGCGTGGTGTGGGTGTCGAAGGCATCAGCCTTCTGTCGTATATCCAAGATACGACTGTGAAAATCACGATCGCGGTAACGATCCCTAACGGTCACAGCACAGATTCGTTGCGTGCCAACCACGCTCGCCGGCGCCGGAACTGGGTCACCCCGCAGCAAAACGTCCCGGCTGGGCTGCCGCGCCCAACTGGTCGGCCAGCCCGGACCGCTGATGCTACGTGGAGTGTTGGACGAAAGCGCCAAAGCAGCTTCGGTTTCGCCGCTTAATGCCGGCGCGCGAGCGTGCCGCGCACCGGACCGACGATTCAATTGCCTTGATCGACGGGCGTTATGTGGACTGTGATGTTGCCGCCTTTGCGTTTCGCATCGAGCATCGCGCGGTCGGCTCGACCAAGGAGGGTGTCGAGGAGGGTAATGCGGTCGGCCTCTAGTGCGGTGAAGATGCCGAGGTCGACATGAGTGACACCGATGCTGCCGGTGACTGGAGCGTGATCGGCCGGCGCGGCGATCGCGTGCCTGACTCGTTCGGCGGTTTGTTGTGCGTGGCCAGGCTCGGTGACCTCGATGACGACGAATTCTTCTCCCCCGATTCGCGCTACTAATGCACTGCCGCGCACCGCAGATTCGATCCGCCGAGCGGTGCGGATCAAGACGTCATCGCCGATCGGATGGCCGAAGGTGTCGTTGATGTCTTTGAAGCGGTCGAGGTCGGCGACCATCACGGCCAGGTGCCCGCCCGAGGGATGATGGTCGCTCAACAACTCGGCGAAGTGCAGGTGCAGGCCCCGCCGGTTGAGAAGACCGGTCAGCGGATCGGTGACCGACTCGTTTGCGTCGTTGCGCAGCGTCCGGATTCCGAACTGGATTCCCACGGGTGCGGCAAGGACTGGTGTTGTCGCGGCGAGGATGCTGGCGACGAAGACCAAACCGTCAAAGTGTGCGTCCGCAGCTGCCCGCACGGCAAACACGGCCGTCGACGCGAAGATCCACAGGGTATGCAGCGCAAGGAATCTCGGTCCGTCAAAGAACAGCAGATAGACCGAGAGTTGCGTAAACGCGTTGAACCCGTACAGGCCCGCGAGCCACGTTGGTTCGTAAAACGCCAGCGTGGCGATGCCGATGTCGCAGGAGATGACGAACGCGCGCGACACCGGCAACGTCGGCCATGGTCGAAAACACCATCGGATCACCCAAAACATCACCAGGGCGGCGAACGAGGCCACGACGATCCGAGATACGAGACGATCCGGGCCGGCCCACGGCAGCAGAATCGCCAGGGCAGTCACGACCGTCAGCCCGTTACCCACCCCGATCATTACCCGGATGGCCTCTGCCATCGACCGCTTGGCGAAGTACTGCACCTGCGCGGCATAGTCGACCGGTGAATTCCACCATTCACCGACAAGACCGCGAAACACCGCGAAACTTCTCGACTCGGCCAGCGAAGCCATCTGTAGAGACGCCTCCTCGACCGCCCTGAGAATGTTGCCGCGATTCAACGCAATACTGCGTGAAGATCAGCGAACGATATTACAGGTGATGCCCGCCAGCTATGCCGGAGTATGAGCGCCCGGTTGAGGTGCTCCAAGGTGAATGCCTTGGCCGTATTCGATACCGAGACGAATCAGCGTCTGGAGCTGGCTGGGTGTCTCCACAGCTTCGGCCACCAATTTGGCGTGCAGCTCGGCGGCCAGCGAATTCAGTGCGGTCGCCAACGCACGTTTGACGGGATCGCCGTCGATGCCGACGATCAACTCGCCGTCGATCTTGATGATGTCTGGATGTAACCGCAGCAATTGCGTGAAGCTGGCGTATCCGGCGCCGGCATCGTCGACTGCCACACGTATCCCGCGATCGCGCAGATGCCTCAGGCTCGGGCCGAGGTCGTCGGGGAACGGTTCATGCTCAGTGATTTCCACGACCAACGCCCGGTCCTGGGCGGTAAGCAGGTCTTGAATCGCTGGCTCGAGCGCAGCGCTTGGGCTCAGGTTGGCGGCGACTGGACGATCACTGGGGATGCCGCGCGCAGCGCTGAGGATGGTGCACAGCGCGGCGCGTTCCAATTCGATGCCCCGGCCCACGCGCCGGGCAGCGCTAAACCATTCCGTCGGGGTCATCTCCGACGATTCCGGAAACCTTATCAACCCCTCGTAGGCGATCGTCGTGCCGCTTTTCAGATGGACGATGGGTTGAAAGACGGCGCTGAGAGCGTTCGGGTGTGCCAGCAGTTCGTCCACTTGATATTGCAGCGCCTCGGTGTCCACTGCCTCCGGCAACATCACTGAGGCGATGAATCGCTCTGTGAGGGCGCGTTGCCCGCGCTCGTCGCTGTCGCTCATCACGTGGGTAAGCAGCGTTGACAGTTGTGACTGCGCGCCGATCGCCGCGGAAACGAACTCGCTGATGGCGAGCATCGCGTCGACATCTGTGTCGGTGAACGCGGCGGGGGCGGTCGCGGCCAGGAGCAGTGAACCGATGGCGTCGTCGTTGTACATCAGGGGAATCGCCGCCCACGACCGGGTGCCCCATTGTTTATTCATCGCGCGAACACGTGCCGATAGGCGTCGGTCGCTAGCGGCGTCGTCTATCAGCTTCGGGTGTTTCTCCCGCGCCGCGAGCCCCTGGATGCTGTTCTGCTTGGGCACCACGAAACCCGGCGTAGTCGCGAGCACGCCGTGTCCGGAAACGGTCACGTACGCGTTATCGGAGGCGCGAAGCAGCGTGACGGCCGCTCCATCGGCCTTCTGCATAAACGCACAAGCCTGCTCAGCGATGCGTCCCATCAAAGACACCGGGTCCATCGACGCGGCCAGTGCCTGCGCCAGGCTCTCCGACATGTCACCCCCGTTCGCAGCGGCGTGTGCGGGTCGCGCCGTTTACGATAACGACCGTCCACCCGACGCGGGCGATATTCGCAGTCGGACCAAGACTTGAAAGAGCGGGGTGCCGCTGATCCGCCCCGTTCCGCGACGACGTCTCCGCGGGGAAGATTCGCGGATGGCAATGGCGTTTGTGACAATTGGCGGCCGTTGCGAACGAGATCGTCGACACGGCAACGACGTACGATAATTCGCGCCGCGACGGGCTCAGAAATGTCGATCAATTGCAACCTCGTCGGCAAGTAATGGACAAGGAATTCGGCGCGATCGATGCGGCAGACTGGACACATGACGCTTCTTGGCGCCGACCCTGTCCTCGCGGTGCGTGATCTCGACCGTGCGGCGGAGTGGTTCACCCGAATATTGAATTGCACGGTGACCGAGCCTGACCCAGGTAATTGGGCATTCTGCTCGGCCGGGTCGGTGACGTTCAGGCTCGGCCGGTGTCCGGCGGCCTTGCCGGCATCGGACCTCGGTGACCACAACTACATCGCGTACTTGACCGTCGTCGGCATCGATGAGTACTACAGGCGCGCGGTCGCCGAAGGCGCCGACATCCTGAAACCCCCGACGACCGAGCCGTGGGGCCGGCGCGAGATGGGTCTGCGATCCCCTGAAGGACACCGGTTTATGCTCTCCGAGCGGCCGTAGGGGCAAACGGTATCGGAGACCTGGTTCCCGCGATGAGCCGCCACCCCGCAGATCCACCGACATCGGCTGTGGACGTGGCGCACACTTATGCAATGGAGGAATGTCATCTCAGTACCGGCGCGCTGACCGCTGCGCCCCTGTCCCCGCCGCTGTCCTTGCACGGGTCTCCGGCACAGACGTCAGAATGGGTGGCGTGAACATGGCAACTGAGCCGCAGCCGCGCCGCAAGCTGAACGGCCTATCGGACGTGCGGGCGTTCTTCCACACCAATAAGACGCCGCTTTTTTTCATCTCCCCGACCCCGTTCAACCTGTTGGGCGTGGACCGTTGGATACGAAACTTCTTCTACCTGACCTACTTTGACTCTTTCGAGGGCACGCACTCGCGCGTGTTCGTGCCCCGGCGACGCGACCGTCGCGATTTCGACTCCATGGACGAAGTGTGCAGCCATCTGCTGTCCGATCCCGAGACGCTCGAGTTCATCGCGGGTAAAGGCCCCGGCGGCAAGTGCTGCTTTGTGATGATGAACGAGGAGATCCAGGCCCTCGCGCGGTCGGCGGGTCTCGAGGTCATGCATCCGCTGATCGAGCTGCGAAATCGCCTGGGCTCCAAGATCGTCATGACGCGCCTGGCCGACGAGGCGGGCGTACCCAGCGTGCCCAACACGATCGGACGGGCCGGCTCCTACGACGAATTGCTGGCGCTCGCACAAGACGCCGGCTTGGGCGATGACCTCGTCATCTCGATCGCTTACGGCAACGCCGGCAGCGGCACGTTCTTCGTGCACGGTCAGCGCGACTGGGACCAGCACGCCGGTGACCTGGTCGGGCAGGAACTCAAGGTCATGAAGCGGATCCGCAACGTCGAGGTGTGCCTGGAGGGCGCCGTCACCCGCCACGGCACCGTGGTCGGCCCGGCGATGACGAGCCTCGTCGGTTACTCGGAGCTGACGCCGAGCCGGGGCAGCTGGTGCGGCAACGACATCTGGCACGAGGTGCTGCCGCCCGCGCAGACGCACGCCGCCCGAGAAATGGTGACAAAGCTGGGCGACGTCATGCGCCGCGAGGGTTACCTCGGCTATTTCGAGGTGGACCTTTTGCACGACCTCGACTCCGACGAGCTCTACCTCGGCGAGGTGAACCCGCGCCTGTCCGGCGCCAGCCCGATGACGAACCTGACCACCGAGGCCTACGCCGATATGCCGCTGTTCCTCTTTCACCTGCTCGAGTACATGGACGTGGAGTACGACCTCGACATCGACGAGATCAACTCGCGCTGGGAGCGGGGCTATGGCGAGGACGAGGTCTGGGGCCAGGTGATACTCACCGAGACCTCGCCGGATATCGAGATTTTCACCGCGACGCCGCGCACCGGGGTCTGGCGCATCGACGACGAGGGCCGGGTCTCCTTTTCGCGGACCGCCAACGACTGGGCCACGCTGCTCGACGGCTCCGAGGCGTTCTACATGCGGGTCGCGGCGCCCGGTGACTTACGTTCCGAGGGCGCCCAACTGGGCGTGCTGGTCACTCGCTCACACCTGCAGACGGACGACTATCAGCTCAGCGAGCGCTGCCAGCGTTGGGTCAAAGGGATGAAGGCGAAGTTCACCTCGACGCCCTTGACTCCGGCCGCGCCGATCGTCTCGCGGCTCGTCGCACGCGCGTGAGCCGCCCGGCGGGCATCTCACTGGACAACTGGCTGGCGCCGCCCTACTCGCATTGGTCGTTCCAACACGTCGAAGACTTCGTGCCGACCGCGCGAATCTCGCGTGGGACCGGACCGATCGCCACGATCGCGGCGTCCCCCACTCCCCTGGCCGAGGTCCCGGTGACCAACACCAACGGGACGTCCACCACCGTCGGCGCGGTGATGGCCGCCACGGCCACCGACGGCTGGGCCGTCGCCCACCGCGGGGCGCTGATCGCCGAGGAGTATCTGGACGGCATGGGGACCGAGACCCGGCACCTGCTGTTTTCGGTGAGCAAGTCCCTGATCGCAACCGTCGTCGGCGCGCTGCATGGCGCCGGCGCGATCGACCTTGATTCTCCGGTCACGAAATTCGTTCCCGCCCTGGCGAGTTGCGGCTACGCCGGCGCGACGGTGCGCCACCTGCTGGACATGAGATCCGGCATCGCCTTCTCCGAAAACTACGACGACCCGGCCGCGGAGATCCACCTGCTCGACCAGGCGATGGGTTGGGCGCCCAGGACTCGGCCGGACGCACCCACCACGCTGCAGGAATTCCTGCTGACCTTGCGGCAGAAGTCGGCTCACGGCGGTCCGTTCGAATATCGCTCGTGCGAAACCGACGTCCTCGGCTGGATCTGCGAGGCCGCAGGCGCCCAGCGGATGCCGGAGCTGATGTCCGAACTGCTGTGGAGCCGCATCGGCGCCCAACGCGACGCCGCGATTGCCGTCGACGCGACGGGCACTGGATTCTTCGACGGTGGCGTCAGCGCCTGCCTCACCGACATGATCCGGTTCGGGTCGCTACTCCTGCACGACGGCGCGTCGTTGACCGGCCAGCAAGTGGTGCCGGCGGCGTGGATCGCCGACACCCTCGACGGCGGTCCGGACTCGCGTGAGGCTTTCGCCGCCAGCCCCGACGACACCGAGCTGCCCGGCGGCATGTACCGCAACCAAGTGTGGCTGCCTTACCCCGACAGCAACGTCGCGCTGTGCCTGGGCATGTGCGGCCAGATGATCTACGTCAACCGCGCTGCAGAGATAGTTGCCGCCAAGGTGTCCACCCAGCCTCACTCGCACGAGCCGCACATGCTCGACACGTTGCGTGCATTCGATGCGGTGGCACGCAAAATGGCCGAATCCCCCAGCGCGGCTATCTCTGACGGATAACCGCGACCCGCTCTCGCCTCCGCCGCTCGACGACCTGGCTTTCCTGGCGTTGGCGTTCCCACCACGCCCGCAGGGTCTGAACGTCGATTGGCGCGGTTGGGTCGTCAAAAGGCGATGGTGCGGTGTACATGGCGCCTTCGTTCTGCACATTGTAGACGGAAACGTTCACTATTTACTGTGAGCATACTATGCGTCGATAAGAGTCTCCAGTGACGGTCGGTACATCGCGCTCCAGACGCCAGAGGGTCACACTCGAAGTATGGATGGCGTTCTGATTTTCGATGGAAACTGCGGGGTGTGCACGCGTGCGCGCAACGGCCTCCTCCGGCTCGACAGGACCGGGCGGCTGCGAACCGAGCCCATGCAGAAGCCGGGAGTGTCCGAGCGGCTGGGAGTTGCGTCGGAGCGCTTGTCGGAAACTAGCTGGTGGCTGGATTCATCTGGCGCGGTGTTCGCCGGCGCGGAGGCGATGAACGCGGCGATATCGACGGCTCTGGGAACGCAATTGCCGCTACGCATCTACCGCGTGCCGGGAATCCGTTCGGTGCAGGAGGCGGTCTACCGCTGGGTGGCCGCGCACCGGTATCGATTACGCGGGGTCACGCCGTTGTGCGAATCCGAACCCGAGGAGTGCCTTTCCCCGCAAGCTTCCTGATGCCACTTCGCTTGAAGAAACCAAGTGTGGGCCACCGGTAAGGAATGCGATAAGCGACTGTAGCGTGACGGCCGTGAAGTCCTCCTCCATCACGCTCGCAGCTTGCGTCGCGGCGCTCGTCCTCCCACTCGCCGCGCCGGCGACGGCGACCGCGGCCGGCTCGTGCCCGACCGCCGCACCGCCGGGTGGCGGAACGCCTGAATGGACGCTGACCGGGACCACCGGCAGCGTCGCGGTCACCGGATCAACGGATACGACGGCTCCGCGGGTGAATGTGACGACGCCGTTCAGCGTGGGCCAGACCCAGGTGCAGACGCTGCGCGCCGGTGATGGACCGGTGGTCCCGGCCACGGCCAAGGTTTCCGTCTGCTACATGGGCGTCAACGGACGCGACGGGTCCGTATTCGACAGCAGCTATGAACGGGGCGCGCCGGTCGACTTTCCACTTGGCGGAGTCGTGCCGGGCTTCCAGAAGGCCATCTCCGGGCAAAAGGTCGGATCAACCGTCGCGGTCGCGATGACCTCCGCGGATGGGTACCCGAACGGTCAGCCCAGTGCGGGAATCCGGCCGGGCGACACACTCGTCTTCGCAATCAAGATCCTCAGCGCCTCGAGCTGAGCGCCGATTTTCCAGCGCCGGAATCATTTTCAGCAACTGCATCAGCGCGTGCTAGCCTGGTCGCTTGGATGTTTTTGGTACATCCATATTTGAATGAGAGAAGTAAGTAAATGGCACAGGGAACTGTGAAATGGTTCAACGGGGACAAGGGCTTCGGCTTCATCACCCCCGACGAAGGTGACAAGGACCTCTTCGTCCACTACTCGGAGATCCAGGGCAGCGGCTACCGCACCCTCGATGAGAACCAGCGGGTTCAGTTCGAGGTTGGTCAAGGAGCGAAAGGCCCGCAGGCCGTA